>JAAVFK010000048.1 GCA_014800785.1 Bacteroidales bacterium | reverse complement strand
CGTGGGTTATGTCGATCATATTTCCATAGCCACCCTTTCGGTCGGCGATTTCCACAATGCCGTCAGCGGTCGCGTAAACCTCCGTGCCGGTCGGAGCGGCAAAGTCGAGGCCTTCGTGAAAGCGCTGGGCTCCGTAGACCGGATCACGTCGATAGCCATAGCCTGAGCTCATCGTGAAGTCCTTTATATTAATAGGAAGGACCGAGGGAATATGGGCGAGCTTATCCTTCTGTTCCAGCGCACCCCCTTTGAGCTGGTCGAAGGAGAGAGACTGGGCATAAAGCTGACGGTCGAGAAGATCCATCTGCTGTGTGACGCGGGTCACAAGCGCAGCGTCCGAAAGCGAGGCTATGTCGGCGTAGCGCGATGAGTTGTCGAGACCTGCATACCGGCGCGAGCGGGCGAGAGGTTCCATCTGCATCATCACGCGATAGAAATTGTCGTCGCGGTTCTTGATGTTATCCATCACTTTCAGCGAGTTGTCGAGCCGTCGCGAGAGGACGTTGTACTTAGAGCGCAGCTCGCTGTTCTCGTGGCGGAGAGCATTCTCAGTCGGTCCTCCGGTCAGATAATAGAAGCCGACGGCAAACAGCGTTCCGATGGCCGCCCCCGCCACGAGGTAGCGGGAAAGCGTCATCAACCGGTCGCGCATCGACGGATAGTATCGCTCGAAATTATCCGTTTCCGGATTGTAGCAATAAAATACTTTCTTTGCCATCGGGAATTATTAGAGGGGGAGAACGCGATGCAAAGTTACGAAAAAAATCGGTTGATTGTTCGAATAGCGGCTTGTAATGCGGTCTTTTCGCAAAAAATTCGTAAATTTGCACTTTGATTGAGCACGTCGGATTTATCTCTCCTTCGCATCTCCGGCATGCAAAGAAATTTAGACCCCATCCCACAAAGAATGTTAAAAGCCAGGGTCGCAGATGTACCTCGAATTTGGCCTTGCAGTGTGAAGGAGCATAGCGGGCTATGTGACTGAACCAAAAGGCCGAAGGCGAGGTGCAGCTGCGGTTCGGTGGTAATATTTCATCTCTTGTTAATGGGGGACATTTATTGTTTTTTTAACGTTCTGAGACCATATCCAAATAAAAGAATCCTTTGCCCGGTGTCTTTCCGGTGAATTTCGTCCATCTCTCCGGTCACAATGCTCGCATTGCTCCCTCCGAGATAAACGAAATTCCCTCGAAAATACACCGCCCTGGCTTTAACATTCTTTGTGGGATGGGGTCTGAACAAACGAACCTGATCAGATATGCTTTCTTCAAAAGAAATTCGTGACGCTTTCAAGGCCTACTTCGCCGAGAAAGGTCATAAGATCGTGCCTTCGGCGCCGATGGTCATCAAAGACGACCCGACATTGATGTTTACCAATGCGGGTATGAACCAGTTCAAGGATGTAATTCTCGGAAACCGTCCGATCACCGACAAGAGAGTCGCCGACTCCCAGAAATGTCTCCGCGTTTCGGGCAAGCACAACGACCTCGAGGAGGTCGGCCACGACACTTATCACCACACCATGTTCGAGATGCTCGGAAACTGGTCGTTCGGTGATTATTTCAAGAAGGAAGCGATCGATTTCGCCTGGGAATTTCTCGTTGACCGTCTGAAGATCGATCCCGATCGCCTCTACGCCACAGTTTTCGAGGGCTACGCTCCCGAAGGTCTGTCGCGCGACAACGAAGCCGCTGAGATCTGGGAAAAACATCTTCCCGCAAGCCATATCATCAACGGCAATAAGAAAGACAACTTCTGGGAAATGGGTGAGACCGGTCCCTGCGGTCCCTGCTCGGAGATCCATATCGACCTGCGTCCCGCCGAGGAGCGCGCTAAGGTAGACGGCGCCACGCTCGTCAACAAGGACAACCCGCTCGTAATCGAGATCTGGAACCTCGTCTTCATGCAGTATAACCGCAAGGCCGATAAGAGCCTCGAGCCCCTCCCCGCCAAGGTGATCGACACCGGCATGGGCTTCGAACGTCTCTGTATGGCTATGCAGGGAAAGACCTCGAACTATGACACGGACGTCTTCACTCCGCTGATCGCTGAGATCGAGAAGATCTCCGGAAAGAAATATGGTGTTGACAAAGAGGTAGACGTGGCCATGCGCGTGATCGCCGATCATGTGCGCACAATCTCCTTCTCAATCGCAGACTCCCAGCTCCCCTCGAACGCAAAGGCCGGATATGTGATCCGTCGAATTCTGCGCCGTGCGGTCCGCTACGCCTACACCTTCCTCGGCGCACATGAGGCTATAATCTACAAGCTCGTGGACACTCTCGTGGCCCAGATGGGTGAAGCCTATCCCGAACTCTCCGCCCAGAAAGATCTCATCAAGAAGGTTATCAAGGAGGAGGAAGAATCTTTCCTCCGCACTCTTGACAAGGGTATCGGTCTTCTCGACAATCTGATGGCCGAAGCCAAGAAGAACGGCAAGAAGGAAATCAGCGGCAAGGATGCCTTCACTCTCTACGACACCTACGGCTTCCCGCTCGACCTGACCGAGCTGATTCTCCGCGAAAATGGAATGACGCTCGACGAAAAGCAGTTTGACGAGGAAATGCAGAAGCAGAAGCAGCGCGCGAGAAGTGCAGCGGCCGTCGAGGCCACCGACTGGGTAACCGTCCGCGAGGGTGATCAGGTATTCGTCGGTTATGACGAGGAGTGGACTCCGGCCCGCATCCTGCGCTACCGCAAGGTGAAGCAGAAAGGTAAGGAGTTCTATCAGATTATTCTCGACCGCACTCCGTTCTATGCCGAGATGGGTGGTCAGGTAGGCGACAAGGGATGGCTTGAGGACGCCGAAGGCAACCGCATCGAGATCTTTGACACGAAGCGAGAAAACAACATAGGCGTTCATCTCTCTTATGAGCTCCCCGCTGACCCCGCAGGCGACTTCAAAGCTGAAATCGATGTTGACAGCCGTGCGAAATCTGCTGCCAACCACTCCGCGACCCACCTTATCCATCAGGCCCTGCGCGAGGTGCTCGGTGATCATGTTGAGCAGAAAGGCTCACTCGTGACTCCCGATTCTCTCCGTTTCGACTTCTCACACTTCCAGAAAGTGACTCCCGAGGAGCTGCGCAAGGTCGAGCACCTCGTCAATGAGCGAATCCGTCGTGCTGACGCTCTTGAGGAGCACCGCGATATGCCTATCGCCGAAGCCAAGGAGATGGGCGCGATGGCTCTCTTCGGCGAGAAGTATGGCGACAAGGTCCGCGTCGTGAAGTTCGGCGAAAGCGTTGAACTCTGCGGTGGTGTTCATGTCAAGAACACCGGTGCCATCGGCATGGTACGCATAGTCGGCGAAAGTTCCATCGCCGCCGGTATCCGCCGAATCGAGGCCGTTTCCGGTGAAGGTGTAGAGCGTATGCTCGATACAACTCAGGATCTCGTACAGGATATCAGCCGTCTTCTCGGCGGTTCGTCGGACATCCGCACCGCAATCCAGAAAGCGATCAAGGATAACGCCGAGCTTCGCTCGCAGGTTGACGAGTTCGTGGCCGAACGCATCGAGAACCTTGCTAAAGATCTTCTCGCCAAAGCCCGCGAGGAAAATGGCGTTAAGATCACTTCGCTCCGTGGCGTGTTCATGCCCGAGGTTGTGAAGAACGTCGCTTTCGCTATCCGTAAGAACTCGCCCGAAGCAACCCTCTTCGTGGCTGCTACGAAATCGCCTGAGGGCAAACCTCTGCTGACAGTAGCCATGTCTGACGATCTCGCCAAGGGTGGACACAACGCCGGAGCCATGGTTCGCGAAGCAGCGAAGCTTATCAAAGGCGGTGGTGGCGGCCAGCCCTTCTTCGCGCAGGCCGGCGGTAAAGATCCCGAAGGTCTGACCGCAGCCTTTGACAAACTGATGGAACTTTTCGGTGCCCAATAATTCGGGTGCCCGAAAACTCACACTACAATGAGATTTGACGAAATACTTGAGAACGATGACGTTCTCGACGCACTGTGGGACATGCACTTCGACGAGTGCACACCCATTCAGGAACAAGCGATTCCGGCCGTTCTCGACGGCCGGGATCTTCTTGCGTGTGCCCAGACGGGTACCGGCAAGACAGCCGCTTATCTCCTCCCCGTCATCGACCTTCTGAGCGATGGCGGTTATCCGAAAGATGCGGTCAACTGCGTCGTGATGGCGCCGACCCGCGAACTCGCACAGCAGATTGACCAACAGCTTCAGGGATTCTCATATTTCCTTCCGATCAGCAGCATGCCGATCTATGGCGGCACTGACGGCCACACCTATGAACAACAGCGAAAGGGCCTGAAATCGGGTGCCGACATTGTGGTCGCCACTCCGGGCCGATTGCTCGCTCATTTGGCTATGGGGTACGTTGACCTCTCGCAGGTCTCGTTTTTCATACTCGACGAGGCAGACCGTATGCTCGATATGGGCTTTCTGGACGACATCATGCAGATTGTCGCCCGACTCCCCAAGAATCGGCAGACTCTCCTTTTTTCGGCCACGATGCCCAAGGAGATTCAGAAATTTGCAGACGCGATTCTGACCGATCCGTTTGAGATCAAACTTGCGGTCTCGAAACCGGCCGAAAAGATCCGCCAATCAGCATTTGTCTGCTATGAGACGCAGAAGCTTCCGATCGTGTCCCACCTCTTTTCTCAGCAGGCTCCGGAGAAAGTTATCATCTTCTCCTCCTCAAAACTCAAGGTCAAGGAACTCGCCCGTGCCATTGCCAAACTGAAAGTCAAGGTAGGGGAGATGCACTCCGATCTCGACCAGACGGCCCGCGAGAAGGTGATGCTCGACTTCAAGAGCGGACGTGTCAATGTGCTCGTAGCGACAGACATCGTAGCTCGAGGAATTGACATCGACGACATTGAGCTGGTCATCAACTATGACGTTCCCCACGAAGCGGAAGACTATGTTCACCGCGTGGGGCGAACCGCCCGCGCCGACCGCGACGGACGCGCCATCACCTTTGTCAACGAAAAGGAAATCCGCAAATTCATGCAGATCGAGAAGTTCCTTGAGAAGGAAGTTGAGAAGGAACCTATCCCGGAACATATCGGTGAAGGACCGACCTATAGAGGTGGTATGCGAAATGGCGGTGGCCGGAATGGAAATCGCAGCGGAGGACCCCGTCAGTCAGGTGGTGGATACGGACGCTACAACAAAAAACGTGGCCGTGGCGGCAGAAACAGTTCCGCCAATAATTCCGGCAGTCCCGATAAATCCGGAAATTCCGAAAAAAAAGTCTTTGTACATAAACATAATTCCGGAAAGAAGTCCGCTTCCGAAAAGAGAACTGATTCGGTCAAGAAAAGACAATCTGTGCAGAAGCCTACTCTTGAAAACCGGAACAGTTGATCAATGAGCGCTATAGATTACGACCTTAAAAAAATCCGTGCAATTGTCTTTGACATCGACGGTGTGTTGTCTCCATCCGTTGTGGGAACCGATGACAACGGCCGACCTGTGCGCATGAGCAATGTAAAAGACGGGTATGCGATTCATCAGGCCGCTATGCGTGGCCTCCGGTTGTGCATAATATCAGGTGGTGACGCTGAGCCAATGCGCAAGCGCTTCTCCGGTCTCGGCATATCTGACATCTTCATGAAGGTATCAGAGAAACTTCCGGTACTTAGGCGATGGATCGCTGAAAACGGATTCTCGGAAGGTGAAGTGGCATATATGGGTGATGATATCCCCGATCTTCCGTCACTTCGCGCCGTGGGGCTATCAGCGTGTCCTTATGATGCGGCTCATGAAGTTCAACAGACCGTCCGCTACATATCCCGCTTTTCAGGGGGCTACGGATGCGCACGCGATCTGATCGAACAAGTCCTCAGGGCAAAAGGGGAGTGGTGCTCCGATGAGAAGGCCTACGCCTGGTGACTTTTCTCAGAGACTTTCAATTGAAGAAGACTCAACTGAGCCTAAGCAGATTTCTCAATCAAGACATATTTTTCCCGAGTACACAGAAGTCAGGATGACTTAGTCCTAAAACAAAGAGAGGGGCGCCTCACGGCGCACCTCTCTCAGTTTTCGGCTTATGTTTGCCTAACTATACAGATTGGTTAGCGAATTACAGTCTTTTTACCGTTGATGATGTAGAGGCCTGCGGGAAGGTTATTCGCGCTCTTGACCTGTACACCCTGGATGTTAAAGATAACATTGGTTCGGTCGGCCTCGATAAGGCTTACTCCTGAGGCTGTCGCACCATCAAATTTGAACGAACCCTCAGCGAGAACGTTACCCTCAACGTCCAGAAGCTTGTATGTCACTTCGTATGTGGTATCCTCGAGAAGGTCGATGTCAACACCGGTATCGTTCTTCCAGCAGATCTGACCATCTGCAGTTTTCTCAGTCGAAACTGCATCGAGAATGGTCTCACCCTCAGTGGATTCAACTTTAACTTGAAGTTTCTCAACACGAGCGTTGTCATTGGAGTCGAAAATAATACCGGCCTCTCCATTAACGAACGCAGCAACTTTCGCGTCAGTAGCGGGAGTATGGGAGGTCACCTCGAAAGCAACGGCAACCTTGGAAGCACCGTTAAATTCGAAAATACCCTCGGCGAGTTTACCACCGTCTGCGTCCAAGAGCGTATAACTTACTTCATAGTTATAGTTATCGTAGAGGATGATGTCAGCGCCGGTGTCGTTCTTCCAGCAAATCAGACCCTCATCAGTCTTCTCTTTTGATGTCGCGCTAAGGATGGTTACAGGCGAAGCATTTTCGCTGTCCAACTCATAACCGGTTACCTTGACCTCAAGAGTATCAACCAGCTCATTGTCATCAGTGTCGAATACGATACCGGCCTCTCCGTTAACGAATGATTCAACCTTTGCGTCGGTTGCCGGAGTATGAGATGTTACTTCAACAGTCGCCTGAGGAACGACTACCATCCAGTAAAGCTTCTGTTCACCATTGAGCGAACCACCATTGGGGTTGATTGAATGTTCCTCATTCCAGAAAGTACCTTCCGCTACATTGATCGCATACTGGCCCGCTTTCTCAGCCGTCTCTCCGAATTCGAGAATAACAGCGTTGCCTTCACCTTTCTTGACAGTGGCTTTAGTGAACTCAGAACCCATTCCCGTAGACTGCAGATTGCTCTGATAGTAAACGGTGAATTCGAGATCCTCTTTCCAATAGGGAGTAGTGTCGAAAAGAAGTTTTACCTCTTTAATTTCGTTAACCTTAGTGCCTACGCCGGGAGTGACAATCGGGTTGAAGCTGAGATCAGTAGTGATCGTGGAGGGATCGAGGCCACCTTCAACTGTGAACTCAAGAGACACGGCGGCATTGGCATGGCCGAGTTCATGATTCGCAATCCACTGCTCATCTCCGAGAATACCTTCGGGGATAGTGAGGGTGTATTTACCGTCATATTTAGGGTCATTGAAGAATGCCTTGAAGACAGTCACAGTTCCTGTATCCATATTAGGCATGAGCTGTGCAGTCTGACGATAGCTGGGGCCGGCGATCGTCACCATTGCGTTGTCACCCGCAGCAGGATCAATCTTGAGACCGCCCATATTAAATGTAAGCTGAAGAGTCTCAATAGTCTTCATATTGAGATCGAGGGGATTGAGGCTCGGAGTAGTCTTGATGAGGTCGATGTCATACTTGACAGTGTTATCCTCGTCACCGCCGCCCTGTGAGCTTCCCTTAACAGTATATGTAAACTCCGTAAGTACTGATTTTGTTGGTGATCCTTCTTCCCAGGTATAGGTGATAGAATTTGCACGAAGAGCTACGATGTAATCACCACTCTCATCAAGTGCGAGAGTCGAGGTTGAAGGAATCTTACATGTAACTGTATTGCCCGAGAAAGTGCCCGTTACCTGCTGGGACGTACCACTGGGAGCTGTGATCAGAAGGGGGTTGCCACCTGTGATATTCTTCTTGATACTTACCGGTCCGTCGATGGTGAGGACGAACTCAGTGGGGAGTGTTTCATACTCACCGGGAGCCGGAGAGATTGAAACGTTTGCCTCTTGTGCCGCTACGCTGAACGCCGAGAACGCGAGAACTGATGACAGCACGAATGTAGAATTTAGTTTCATAGGCTGAATTATTTTGGTTATTAAGAATAGCGAATAGAATAAGAGAGAGTTGCCGGACCCTCTCGGTAAAGCCTGATTTCCTAATCTATATCGAGAAAAAATATCTTCAATATCTAAAAGGAAAATTTAGCGCCAAAACGTCCTATTTCGATTTGACGGCGCTAAGTTAGAAATTAAATTTTAAATCTCCTAACAAAAATCAAAAAAAATTTTATACCATCATAAGAATTTAATGTTTCCCCATAATTAACCAACCGAATAACATAATTAGCCAACCGAATAACATGAAAATGTCGGGACATCACTTTTGGCGATATCCCGACATTTTGTCAATCAATATTTTGCGAACTCGTCAAGCAGGGCGAAGTCGAAGACCTCTTCCACTCGGTCAACATAGTGGAACGTGACACCTTCAAGATAGATCTGCGGGATCTCCTCGATATCCTTTCTGTTCTGCTCGCTCAGCATGATGTCGGTTATTCCTGCGCGTTTCGCCGCGAGAATCTTTTCCTTGATGCCTCCGACCGGAAGCACTTTGCCACGCAGGGTGATCTCGCCGGTCATAGCAAGATTGGCGCGTACCTTACGCCCCGTGAATGCGGATGCGAGAGAGGTCGCGATCGTTATGCCGGCCGAAGGGCCATCTTTGGGAACGGCTCCCTCCGGAACATGGATGTGGACGTCATATTCAGAGAATTTTTCCTGAGGAATACCGATGTTGTCGGCATGAGAGCGCACATATTGAAGAGCGATTGTCGCCGATTCTTTCATCACATCGCCGAGATTTCCGGTGAGCGTCAGTTTCTCGCCTTTGCCTTTCGTCAGTGCCGACTCGATGAACAGGATTTCACCTCCGACGGAAGTCCACGCAAGACCGGTGACAACTCCCGCGAAGTCATTGTTCTCGTAAACCTCGGGACGCACCTCCTCCTTGCCGTAAAACTCCTTGAGTATCTCCGGAGTGACGACTGTCGGCACATCCTTGCCTGTCACCTTGAGACGGGCGAGCTTGCGCATGGCCTCCGCAATCTTCTTGTCAAGATGGCGCACACCGCTTTCGCGTGTATAGGAATTGATAATGAAGCGAATTGCCTCTTCCGAGAAGCTGATCTCATCCTCGCCGAATCCGTGAGTCCTGAGTTCCTTCGGAATCAGATGTCTGCGTGCGATCTCGACTTTCTCGTCGGGAATATAGCCGGTGATCTCCACCAGCTCCATGCGGTCGCGAAGCGGACCGGAGACGGTGTCGAGCGTATTGGCTGTTGCGAGGAAGAGAACGTTGGAGAGATCGTAGTCACAGTCAAGATAGTTATCGTGGAACTTGGAATTCTGTTCCGGATCGAGCACTTCGAGAAGGGCGGATGCCGGGTCACCCTTATGGTCGCGGCCGATCTTGTCGATCTCGTCGAGCACGATCACCGGGTTGGAGGTCTTGCACTTGATTAGAGCCGAGATGATACGGCCCGGGAGAGCACCGAGATAGGTGCGGCGGTGGCCGCGGATCTCAGCCTCATCATGAAGTCCGCCCAGAGAAACGCGGGCATAGTCACGGCCGAGTGCGTCGGCCACACTGCGTCCCAGCGACGTCTTGCCGACCCCCGGAGGGCCATACAGACAGAGAATAGGAGACTTCATGTCACCGCGCAGTTTCACCACAGCCATATGGTCGAGGATTCTTTCCTTTACCTTTTCGAGACCAAAGTGGTCGGCGTTGAGCTTCTCCTCGACACCCTCAAGAGTGAATTCGGCCTTTGAGAGATGATTCCACGGAAGGTTGAGGAAGTTGTCGAGATATGTGTACTGAATGGAATAGTCGGGTGATGACATCGGCAGGCGGTCGAGATTCGAGAGCTGTTTGTAGAAAACCTGAGACGTCTCTTTCGACCACTCCTTCTCACGCGCACGCGCGATCAGATTGCGGATGTCCGGATTGTCACTGTAGTTTTCCAGTCCCTTCTCGGGGTCGATGAATTCACCGTCGCCTGTGAGGTTGCCCAGTTCGGTGCGGATGGTCTCCATCTCCTCGCGCAGGAAATGTTCGCGCTGTCTCTCGTCGAGGATCACGCGGGTCTTCTCCTGCAGATCATGGCGCATCTTGAGGGTCGCGGCGCTCTTCTCGAGAAGACCCAGGGCACGGGTGAAACGGGCACGCAGATTGACCTCATTGAGCAGAGAGACTCTATCGGCGTGGGGGATAGGCATCACTGCACAGATGAATGAGGCCTCCTTCAGAAGCGAGTTGTAGCTTTGGAGTCCGAGCTTTATCTGCGGGTTGGCGCCGAATTCGTCTACGAGTTCTAAGAAACGGTTGTGGAGCGATTGGAGAATCAACAGATTTTCGTCTCTCTTCTCAGGGATGTCCCAGTTGTCGTCTGTGACGACCGTGAAGCTAACACACAGTTCGGGGGCGGAACGGACGATATTTTCGATCCGCACCTGGGCGCCGAAAGCGAAGATACAGGTCTTTTCGCCGCCGGGCATCTCGATAGTCTTCACGATCTGGGCGATGACGCCATATTCGTTGAGCGCGCGTCCGCTCTCGTTCTCGTCTTCGGGTTCGCGCCAGTTGGTGACGATTATAGCCTCGCGGTTTCGCTCGGCGCGACGTGCGATCTCGTAGTCCTGAGGAGTTAGAACCATCGGATAGCCCAGATATGGGAAAGGCACCACATTGTCCCATACGAGACAAAGTGAGTTCTTCTCGTTGATATGTATTTTAGGATCGAATCCGTCGGCAAGCTCTGTGATTACGCCGCTCAACTGGCTCGACGTCGGTTGGGGGTTCTGCGCAAATTCGTCGTCAGGAATGATGTTGTCTTGATTGCTCATATAAGCATTTCGATGGTTCGGTGATAGAGAACTCGTTTAAACGAGTTCAGAAAGAAGAAAAATCAGCCCGAGAGTTCTAACGCTTCAGGGGTACTTACGCAGAACGTCTTCGCTAAGATTTCGCGCAAAATTAACAAATTTTGATGAATTTGGCAAAAAATGCCGAACCATTTGGAATTGAAGTTGGTTATAATAATAACCGAAGCGTGATCGCGGCAGTATCGTGATCTTGCCGAGGCATAACGTACCTGAAAAAATAAACGTACCTTATAAATACCGAGAACTATGCATTTAACTCCAAGAGAGCAAGACAAGGTGCTTCTGCTCACCATGGGCATGATCGCCGAGCGCCGTCTCAACAAGGGACTTAAGCTCAACTATCCCGAGGCCATCGCATATATCACAAGCTGCGCCCTCGAAGGTGCCCGTGAAGGCAAGACGGTTGAGGAAGTCATGCATGACGCTTCCAATGTCCTCAGCACCGAACAGGTGATGGAGGGCGTCGGCGACATGATCACACTTCTTCAGGTTGAGGCTGTCTTCACCGACGGCTCACGTCTCGTTTCTATACATCATCCTATCAAACCCACGGCTGAACAGGACCACACTCCGGCTTCTGTAGAACTGGCAGAGGGCAAGAAGATCGATACGGACAACTAAAATCCCAAAGTTATGGCACAGAACAATAACGCCGCGAATCCGGCTCCCGAAACATACACTACCCCCTCGGGTGTTTATCAGGGTCAACCCGATATCGCCTATCCCAACACTCCGGGGTTCACTCCGTCGGAATATGTGCCCGTCGGAGGCGTGATTCTTGAATCGACCCCTATCGAATATAATACTGACCGTCGCACCGTCAAGCTCGTTGTGCGCAACACCGGCGACCGTCCCATCCAGATCGGTTCCCACTACCACTTCTTCGAGGTCAACCGCTACATGGAATTTGACCGAGAGAAAGCGTTCGGCATGCACCTCAATATCCCCGCAACGACCGCTATCCGTTTCGAACCGGGTGAGGCCAAGGAGATTGAACTCGTAGACTTCGCAGGCAAGCGCCGCGTGATCGGCTTCAATGGTCTGACCATGGGTTATGCCGGCTATGAAGACTCACCGACATTCTATCCCAAGAAACTCGAGGCTTTCCGCCGTATGAAGGAATATGGTTTCCTCAACGAATCGGAAGAGCAGGCTGAAGCAAGCTTCACACCGAACCAGACACAACCCACTCCCAAGAAGTAAATTCCTATGGCTACAATTTCAAGACAAGAATATAACAATCTTTTCGGCCCTACCGTGGGCGACAAGATTCGTCTCGCCAATACTGATCTGTATATCCAGATCG
>JAAVFK010000047.1 GCA_014800785.1 Bacteroidales bacterium | reverse complement strand
GACAGGTTTAGCCACCCTCGTATCTGCCTTATTCCATGCTTGAATATCCTGATATTTGAAGATAAATTTATTCAAAAACTTTTAACCGTACAAATGTACGACCTTGTAGGGACGCACGGCTCGTGCGTCCACCCCTGCGCACCAATAACCCTGCAGGACCGCACGGCTCGTGCGTCCACCCCCCCAAATAGTTAACCAAAAAAATATCCATAATATCATGCTCTCCAAAGAACTCAGAGACAGCATCACGTCACTAATCAACCGAGAGGTTGTCCCCGCCATAGGCTGCACCGAGCCCGTAGCCGTTGCCCTCTGTGTGGCCAAAGCCACCGAAACCCTCGGCACCACCCCCGAAGAAATCAACCTCGCCCTCAGCGGCAACATCATAAAGAACGCAATGGGTGTCGGAATCCCCGGCACCGGCATGATCGGCCTCCCCATAGCCGTCGCCCTCGGTGCACTCGTCGGCCGCTCGGAATATGGCCTCGAAGTGCTCCGCGATGTCAACGATGAGGCCGTTGAACGCGGTCGCAAGTATATCGACGAGGGCCGCGTGAACGTCACCTGCGCTAAAGACGCCCCCTCCAATCTCCATATTGATGTGACCGTAACCGCCGGTCATCACACCGCACGCGCCATCATCTCGCGCGCCCACTCTAACTTTGTCCGCATCGACAAGGATGGCGAGACCATCTTCGCCGAGGCACCTCAGTCCGACAACTCCGACGCTGACACCTCCGCCAACGACGTGGCCCTTAACCTGGCGATGGTCTATGAATACGCCACCGAAACTCCGGTCGACGAGCTGCGCTTCATACTCGAAACCCGCCGTATGAACAAAGCCGCGGCCGAGTATGCCCTCAACGGCAATTATGGGCACGACCTCGGCCGGACCATCAGCCTCGAAGGTCTCAAATATTTCGGTGACACACCGTTGACACACGCCATTTCCGTCACCTCCGCAGCGTGCGACGCACGAATGGGAGGTGCCCCCGTCCCCGTCATGTCCAATTCCGGCAGCGGTAACCAGGGAATCACGGCCACAATGCCTGTAGTCAGCTACGCTGAAGACATCAACGCCACCGAAGAACAGACCATCCGAGCCCTGACCCTCTCCCACCTGACGAGCATCTACATCAAGCAGAGCCTCGGACGCCTCTCGGCCCTCTGCGGTTGTGTGGTGGCCTCGACCGGCGCGGCCTCCGGCATCTGCTATCTCATGGGTGGCGACTACGACAAGATCTGCGCCACCGTCAAGAACATGGTCGCCAACCTGACCGGCATGATCTGCGACGGCGCCAAACCCTCCTGCGCCATGAAGATCTCCTCCGGCGTCTCCACCGCCATGATCTCCGCCATGCTCGCCATGAACGGCAAATGCGTGACCAGCGCTGAAGGCATCGTCACCGACGACGTGGACCAGACCATCCGCAACCTGACCTCCATCGGCCGCGACGCCATGACCATCACCGACCAGCTCGTCCTCCAGATCATGACCTGCAAATAACCCACGCCCAACGTCTTTGACATAAACATCGGCCCAACGTATTGACATAAACATCGACCCAACGTATTGACATAAACATCGACCCAACGTATTGACATAAACATCGACCCAACGTATTGACAAATGTAGGGACATCGCTTTGCGATGTTTCAATTGCACCCATTGACGAAACGCAAGAGAAACATCGCAAAGCGATGTCCCTACAAAGCATATTCACAACCAAATTTTGCTAACATCGCAAAGCTATGTCACTACAAGAGTGATTTCGCTAAAAACAATTCTGCGTTACAAAATTATTCTGGCAATAACTTTTGTATATCAAAATTTATTACTAACTTTGTAAACAGAAAAGTTATGCACATCATCTCACATAGAAAACTCAAAGAGTTCTATGAATCCGCCGGAAACGGAGATTCAAGAATTGCGTTAGAGCGATGGTACGACATTACTCAGCAAGCGCAATGGCACAATCTGTCGGAAATACGAGAGGATTTCCCGGCAACAGACTATGTCGGTAACCAGCACTACGTCTTTAATATAAAAGGCAATAACTACCGGTTAGTCGTAGTGATAAAGTTTACTATAGGAAGAATCTTCATCCGATTTGTCGGATCTCATAGTGAATATGACAAGATTGATTGTTCAACCATCTAATAGCGCCGATATGGAAATTACAAAACAGCAATACGAGTATGCACTCAATCGTATCGAGGAGTTGTTGCCACTTGTGACGGATGAAACTCCGGCAAACGACAAGAACGCCATAGAGCTTACCATTGTTTCAGATGTAGTTGAAGCCTACGAGAAAATTCATTATCCGATAGCGAAGCCCACTATCGGAGAGTTAATCAGTCTTTCTATAGAAGAAAAAGGAATGACTCAAAAACAGCTTGCAAAGGAGCTGGGAGTAAGTCCTTCAAGAGTCAGCGACTATGTTTCCGGACGAGCCGAACCGACTTTGCGTATTGCCAGAGCTATATGCCTTATTCTCGGCATCGCCCCGGCCGCCATACTCGGAATGTAAATAATTTAACCAGATACTTTATCAGGATTATTATTTATTATAATGAGTAGAATCTGGGCTACACCTACTTCTGAAATTACCGTCCGCTTCGATTTTATTTGGTATACCTAACAAAATTACTATCCGCTTCGATTTTGTTAGGTATACCAAACAAAATCGCCATTTATCCTGATTTTGTTAGGTGTACCAAACAAAATCGCCATTTATCCTGATTTTGTTAGGTGTACCAAACAAAATTACCATTTATCCTGATTTTATTTGGTACGATTAACAAAATTCATTACTTTTGCGGACATGAAGATAATAGAAAGACCACAGTACACTGAACATATTCGGAGATATATCGGCAAGGGGATGATTATCGCACTCACCGGACAGCGTCGGGTTGGGAAGAGTTATATAATGCGCCAGCTTGCATCGGAGATTCAAGCCGATAATCCGGAAGCCAATATTGTTTATATCAACAAGGAAAAGACCAAGTATGCCGACATCAGAAATGCAGATGATTTGTCGCGCTACCTTGATGGCAAACTGAAAGAGGATGCAGATAATTATCTCCTCATTGATGAGGTGCAGGACATAGAGGGGTTTGAGAATGTACTGCGTAGTCTGAATGCCGACGAGGAGTGTCAGATCATCGTGACAGGCAGCAATGCCAAGATGCTTTCGTCAGAGCTTTCCACTTACCTCGGCGGCCGCTATATAGAGATTCATATCCAGAGCCTGTCATACCGGGAGTTTCTGCTATTTCACGGTATCGATGATTCAGATGAAAGCCTGCTGAAATATCTCGGATTCGGTGGTCTTCCTCACCTTTACCGCCTCGGGCTTGAGAATGAAGATCTCGTCTGGGAATACATTCAGAACATCTACAATACCATTGTTCTGAGGGATGTTGTGCAGCGGGAGGGCCTACGCAATGTGACGCTGTTTGAAAATCTGATGTCATACGTCAGTGACAACACGGGGCAACTTGTTTCGGCTACATCTTTGTCTAAATATCTCAAATCTCAGCGAATGGAGCTGACACCCCTGACGGCAATAAACTACCTGAAAGCTGCGTCAAACGCATACATAATTAACAAAGTGCCGAGATACGACATCCACGGAAAGCGCCTGTTGGAGACAAATGACAAATACTATTTTGAGGATTTAGGTCTCCGCAATATGCTTGTCGGAGCTGACCGCACCGGTGACATAGAAAAAGTCATTGAAAATGCCGTATATCTTCATCTCAAAAATCTCGGATACAAAATCAGCGTAGGGACGCTTCCCAATGGCGAAATTGATTTTGTTGCCGAAAAAGGGGGAAAATCAGCCTATATACAGGTGGCCTATCTCATCGTGGACGACAAGACAATGGATCGTGAGTTCGGTAATTTACTGAAGATAAATGACAACTATCCCAAATATGTCATATCCATGAATCCGATGTCAAGACCTCATGACTACAAAGGCATCACACATCTGACATTAAGACAATTCCTGATGTCTGATAGTTTATAAATATGACCCTATGGTCCTATGGTCAAAAGGCAGCCGGAGGAAATGGACAGCGGTGACGAAACCAAATCAACGGACCAAACGACCTCAAATCGATGTAACAAATGACATTAAATCAAATCAACGTAACAAATAACCTTGTAGGGACGCACGGCTCGTGCGTCCACCACACAATACATCCACCACACACGCCCACCATACACATTGACTAATTTCGGATTCTATGTTGCTGATAATGGACGCACGAGCCGTGCGTCCCTACAAGGTTATTGGCACCGGTTCATCTACGCCCCATATTGAAACACCCCGCCACATTTTGCCGTGGGTCAATAAATTTGTCTACCGAAAAGAGGTAACCGCTCAATATATCAGCGGTAAGTGGCAACTCACCAATATATCAGTTAAAAATTTGCAAAACATTTTGTGGAATTGAATTAAAGTATTAATTTTGCGGTTGATTCGCATCGGTAGGTGAATTTTGCCCGGAAATTTGTTGCCGATTCGGATAATATCACGTCTAAACAATACGTTTAACATCACGGTTCTACGCTATTTAAGCCACAATCTAAATAGCCGACCACCAACCTAAGCAAATAATCAAACACAATAACTGTAACACTATGAATCTAAAGTTACTAAGGAACTCGCTCCTTGTTTGTGGCGCACTCACCGCCAGCGGATTCGCATTCGCTGACGTGGTGCTCAACAACGGCGCGGGAACAGTCAGCTGGGATGACTTTGCAGCTGTAATCAACGGCACCAAGACCGTTGAAGGTGACACTGTGTCTTTCAAGAAGAACAACCCTAACGATGCATCAGTAGTTGCATTGGCAACCGCCAACACAGACTACAAGGCAGCACAGGAAGCCGCCGACGCAGCTGCATCTGCTGTAACGTCTGCAAATGAAGATTTGGCATCAGCAAAAACAGCCCTCGAACCCTTCACCAAGAAAATCACAGAAGCTGAGGATGCTCTTAGCAAAGCAGACGCAGAACTCGCTCAGTGGAATACACAGTTGCAGGGCTATAACAACGATGTAACCCGCTACTCCGGTCAGGTGACAAGCTTGACAGCACAGCTGGACGACGCAAAAGATGATCTCGCTGCTGCGCAGAAAGACCTTGCCGCTGTTACAACCTTTACACCCAAAGAAATTTTCACCAGTCCAGATTTTGAAAAAATCTATAATGCAGCCACTGCTTATCAGACTGCATATATGAACTATAACCCCTTTACAGGAGAGAACGATAAAGACCTGGATATTTGGTATAAAATAACTACCGCAGGACGTGGTAGCTCTATTACACTTGCATTCATCAATCCCAACCAGACCGGATGGAATGAATGCAATAAGGTTTCTGAATTTGATGCTGTCCTTTATCCTCAGAGCAATCCCAACGGATTGACATTCAGCACGCTTCAAGTATATTTGGGTTCCATATATACTACTACACAAAATAATTGCGTACTATATGCTTCTGCTCCTGTTACCGACCGTCTTATTCAGGATGCAGTTAGCGCCCTTAATTCTGTTAAGACGCCTTATACTACCACAGAGCAAGTACCGTCTTACAATGACCCCGGTGACAAACTTCAAGAGGCCGTCAAAGAGGCTCAGGACAAGGTAGATACTCTGACTGCTGATAGAAGAACTGCCAACGCAAACCTGACTACTGCGAACCAGAATGTTGCAGATACCCAGGCTAAAATCGATGGCTACACCAAGACTGTCGGTGCTGATGGCAAGACTCAACAGCAGACTTTGCAGGACGCTGTTTCTGATGCAAAAGACAACGCTGCTGGCGCAGAAGCTGCTGTAGCTTCTGCACAGGACGCATACGATAAAGCTGTAGCTGAATCAGCCACTAAGGCTGAGGCAGCTACTGCTGCTGAAGCAGCCGTGAAGACTGCTGAAGCAGGCGTACAGACCGCTGCTAACAATGCGGCTAAAGCAAACTACAACCGCATTACTCTCAATAGTGATGTAGAAGCAACAGCAGCTATCACTGCTGATACTTTCAGCGGCACCATCCTCGGTAACGGCTACGTCATCACCAACAAGTCCGGCTCAACTCTTTTCGATACCTTTTCCGGCAGAATGAGCAACGTCGCTATCAACGGCACTTTCGCTGAGTTCACCAACGGCGCGTCTTTCAACAATGTCGCTTACTGGCCCGGCAACAACAGCAACGGCGCTTACTATGACGAGGCAGGTACTCGCACTGCTTACTCTGACCTCGGCGCGCTCGGCTTCGAAACTCGCGACAATGGTTTCGGCGTAAATTTTTCTGAAAACGCGCTGACAAGCCTCGCCGTAAATGAGGGTTCTAAGGTATATAGCTTCACTGTCTATAACTTCACTACCAACAACTCAAGCGCAGATCCCATCATCTCTCAGTCAGCTCCCAACTACGCTGTTATCAGCAACGGCACTATCAACACAAATGCTGGCAAGCTCACTCTTCCCGACAACACTTTCGCTCAGTCAGCGACTGATGACGTTGAGGGAATGGGTCTGACCAACGTATTCTACGGTCCGGCCAACAACTACGTAGCTGACGAAGTAGAGATCACAGACGGTAAGCAGTTCTGCAGCCCCGTTGATCTGACTGCCAAATCTCTCTCTTACACTCGTACCTTTAATGCAAAGTCTACTGCAAAGGCTTCTAACGGCGAGGATACTATGACAACAGTATGTCTCCCCTTCGAAATCTCGAAAGTTCTTAATGACAACATCAAAGCTGTCTGCACCTTCGACAAGGCAGGCGTAAAAGATAACAAGAATATCTTCTGGTTCACCAGGAAGACTGCCGGCGAGACAATCGGTGCGAACACTCCTGCAGTGTTTATCACAAATGGAGAGGAATTCACACTCGACGATATGAAGAATGTAGCGATCTCAAAGACTACGAAAATGATCGTGTCGAGAGAGAGCGACAATGCTGACGACGACTGCCTCGCTTTCGGTAACTTCAAGAGTGTGGGCATCGGTGAATTCGCAGGTGACTACAGCGCTGAAATGGGTCAGATGTATGGTCTGCAGGGTGGCGTATTCAAACCCGCCGGTGAAGGCTCTACTTTTCCCGCTTTCCGTATGGTCATCAAGTGTACTCAGCTCCCCATCGTGGCTGACGCTACCCGCTATATCCGCATCCTCGACGAAAGAGGTCTCGACATCACTGACGACCTCACCACCGGCATCAACAATGTCTCTTCCGATGACATGACTGAGTTTGAAATTATGGGTGGTGTAGGCGAGATCATCATCAACACAGAGTTTGACCTTGGTGGTGTTCCCGTTTACTCGATGGAAGGCAAGATGGTGAAGATGGCTGATGTTTACGCAGGTACCACCAACGTAAATGTTGAGAAAGGCATCTACATCGTCCTTGGTAAGAAAGTTCTTGTAAAATAATCTCGAACGCAACGATATTGACTGAAACATGCGTACCAGAGGGTACGCATGTTTCAAAAAAAATTAAATTTTCGGAATTCATCGATCTAAACAATCATCGTGATTGTTTAGTAGGAATAGAAAGTTAAGTTTTTGCTTAAGTCAAGACAGAACGCGTAACGGATCAACCAAGAATAGACAAAATTTGATATAATTAATAAAATAGAGGAATATGAAAATTAAGAATTACGAAAAGCCGGAAATCGAAGAAATCGAACTTCAGCTCGAAGCCTCTTTCCTGGTTTCAGGCAGTGGTGGTAAGGATGAAGGTGAAATTGGTGGAGAAGTTGATCCCACACCCGGCACAGGTGATATCTGGGATTAATACAAACCCTGAAAGAAAAAATGCGCTGACTAAGCAATTAGCCGGCGTTTTTTTATAACGCTTATGACCGGACTGGCGGAATATATTGAGTCGCAGCGCGCGATAATCGAGCGGGAGGGGTTCGTATTACCCAAGACTTCCGGCAGCAGCATGCGTCCACTGATCTGGGGGGAGGATCATTGTGTGGTGGTTGGTCCGCTGGTCGGCGAACCGGCGGTGGGCGACATTCTTATGTTCCGGCAGGCTCTTGACGGAAGGAATATCGTTCATCGTGTTGTCGCCGTCGAGGGTGACGCTGACCGACGTGTCTACATTGCCCGAGGAGACAATTGTCTTGGCTGTGAGCGCGTGACGCGCGATCAGATCATCGGTCGCGTTGCGGAGGTGCACCGACTCTCGGGTTACCGCCCCTGGCACGTAATCCCCAAAAAGAAGTTCACCGTCACCGACCCTGTCTACCGTCGCTACGTCCGCCTATGGACCCTCCTTTGGCCTCTTCGCCGCCTCTGGTATCATCTCCGGCTGAGATTGCCGAATTAATACCCCGGGCGTCCCACCTACCCCATCAATACCCAAAAACAAATGAAACAGTTTTTCGAAATCGCCCGTAACATAATCAGTATAACCGCTCCGGCGGAGCTATCAGTCTGGAATGAACTGAGACCCCGTTTCGAAGTATTCGGGACGGCCGAACAGCCGACAATTCTCGATGTAGACGTAACCGCCGGGGAGATCACGGATGATGACAATACCGTCATCTACGCCCCGGAGTTCAGCGGAGTCGGCTTTATCACCGGCACCGCTTCGCGAACCCCGAAAGGAAATATCGTGATGCAGTTCCGACATATCGATGAGAAAGAGAGGATACGTCTGAGGATGGCGCTGTCTGACGATTTCTCAAGGGCGGAGATACTGATCGATACTAACACCGGGAAGGAGGAGAATCCCTATTTCCTCACCCACGCTTTAATGCTGGCGTTTCTGATGGCCACGACTGCAAACGGGACACTGCTCATTCATTCGTCGACAGTAGGGTGTGACGGCAAAGGTTATCTGTTTCAGGGGAAGAGCGGAACAGGCAAGAGTACTCACGCGAGAATGTGGCTGAACAACATAGAGGGAGCGGAGCTGCTCAATGATGACAACCCGCTGATCCGTTTTACGGAGGAAGGTGTGCCGACCGTCTACGGCTCCCCATGGAGCGGTAAGACACCTTGCTATCGCAAGGTGTCCGCGCCTATAGGCGCGTTCGTGCGGATCGTCCGTGACCCGGACAACGTATTGAAGCGTCTGGCTCCCCTCCCGGCCTATGTGTCGCTGACGACCTCGATCTTCCATCTCCCCTTCATGACCGAAGAGCAGCGCGACGTGCGTCACCGAACGATAGAGCGACTCGTTCAGAGCGTCCCCTGCTGCGAGATGCACTGCCGCCCCGACGCCGAAGCCGCCGAAGTGTGCCACCGCGAACTAACAATAAAAACAATTTAAAATGAAAATAAAAAAAGGATTTACCCTACGTTCAATGATGGGCCAGAACATAGTTCTGGCCGAAGGAAACAACGCAGACAACTTCGGAAAGATCATCTCGCTGAACGACTCGGCGGCCATGCTCTGGAACGCCCTTCTCGGCAAAACCTTCGAGCCGGCCGACGCCGCCGACCTCTTGGTCGCCACCTACGGCATCGACCCCTCCCAAGCCCTGACCGACGCCACCGACCTACTGAACCGAATGTCAGCCAAAGGCCTCCTCGACCCCTGAAGATATAGCCCCTATGGTCCTATGAACCAAACCCACCAAAGCAAATATGGCCCCTATGGTCCTATGGTCCAAACCCACCAAAGAAAATATGGTCCCTATGGCCCTATGGTCCAAACCCACCAAAGAAAATATGGTCCCTATGGCCCTATGGTCCAAACCCACCAAAGAAAATATGGTCCCTATGG
>JAAVFK010000046.1 GCA_014800785.1 Bacteroidales bacterium | reverse complement strand
ATTGGAGCGGCTAAATTCACAAAAAAAGAATCTGATTTTAAACACTAACTTGCTTAAAATCAGATTCTTAAAATTTGTGGTCCCACTTGGGCTTGAACCAAGGACTCCCTGATTATGAGGAAGGCTGTTTTTAGAGAGTTAGAAGCAAAACCAACATATGCAGATAAGCAGCCATCGATACCATCTGTACCTCGATTACCATGTACTTCAATCGATGGATCTATATCTATTAATTGTGCCATTCTTACCGCCTGACTATTGGCAAGATTTAATGTGCAATTGTTAGGAAGGTTGCGCATCAACTCTAAGATGGCTCTTAACTGGCCAAACTTGACTTGAGGCAGTTCTATGGTTGATTCAAATTCCTTCCACATACGACCGTAGGTATTTTGTTCCAATTTAATCGTATTTACTTCGGATATTTTAGAGAAGAATATTGATTCTTCCATCTCAAAAATATCGCTGAGATTTTGAAATGGGTCACGTACAGCACCTGTAGGAGAAACAAACCAACTCTCGGGCCATCTACTTCTACGTATAAAGCCCTTGGATTCAGGATTAAATGAATAGTTGGCCCTTACAAATATTACAATATCAGGGCTAAGCATCGAAAGTTCTTGTCGATTAATTGCATTTAGTACACAGAAGGCGGAGTTAATGGTATACTCTGCATGACAATTTGACATTTTATCTGCAAGCACAATCGCATTATAACTTGTACAAAATGTGTTGATACTCTTTAACTCCTCTTCCGTGAACGGATTTCCTTCTCCTACGATTAATAGTATTTTTTTGTCCCTTAGATACGATGCACGTCTTATCCAAAACTCTCGATTCTCAGAGATTGTATATCGTCTTATTACTCGTTCTGCTGGCAATTTGGTGCATTCGAAATTATCGATATGGCTTTCTATCGGAATGTTAATTTGTACCGGTCCCTTTCCATGGTGATCTAATTCTAATAGAGCTTCATTTATAAGTCTATTTGTAAACCACTTGTCATTATCGGTTCTTCCATGTGGAAGTGAAACAACAAGTTTAGTTATCGCTTTGAATAGTTGGGATTGAGGAATTGTTTGGTCTTCTAATTGATTCAGAAAACTTGGGAGCCGATCAGCCGTAATTACCAAAAGCGGTAATTCCTGATAATAGGCTTCAGCAATAGCTGATGTGTAATTAGCACATGCCGTACCAGAAGTACATATAACCCCTACAGGCTCTCTAAATTTATGAATGAGACCGAGAGCAAAGAAAGATGCGCTACGTTCGTCTACTATTGAATATAATTGAAAAGCAGGATCATTTTCCATTGAAATGACAATAGGAATATGGCGACTTCCCGGTGATACTACAAATTTAGTAACGTTATGGGATTTTATCAACGCTAATAATTGCTGAACGTAATATAGATTGCTGTACATAATTTTTTTATGATAATCTAACTGTTTATGATAATCCTTTTAATCCAAACTTCTTCCACCATCTACAATAAAATTCTGACCTGTTATGAATGATGCTTCATCACTCAAAAGATACGCTGCCATTGAAGCAATATCCTCCGGCTTGTCATAGCTTCTTAGCCAATTGGTCTTTTCAAGTTGCGCCATTCGATCTTCACTTATTGAGGACCGTTCTACTATACCCGGTGTAATACAATTAACCCGAATGTTATATTCACCTAATTCCATTGCAATGGCCTTAGTAAAAGAGATAATTCCACCTTTAGCGGCCGAGTATTCGCTATATTTCGGTAACCCGTTGGTGCCGACGGTTGAAGAAATAGTAATTATTGATCCTCCCCCACTCATAGAAATCTTTTTTGCGGCAAGCTTTGAGCAGAATATAGTAGCTTTCAAATTTACATCTATGATACTCTCTATTAATGAAGGTTCTTGCTTTATTAGTGGTTGCATCTTATCGCGAGCGCCTCCTCCTGCACAACAGATAATAGCATTTAGATTCTTAACTGAATTAATCGCAGCTTGAATGCTATCATAGTTTTTTAAATCAAAAACTAAGGGCACAGCATTAAGTCCAAGACTTTCGAGTTCCTTAACTACTGCGTTAGTCGTCTCGGACCTTGAACCTCCAACATATACATTAGCGCCTTCGAGAGCTAATCTCAGACAGATTGCTCTTCCAATCACTCCGGACCCTCCTGTTACTATTATGTTGAGTCCCTGCAATCTGGTTTTATCAAGAACGATGTTATATGATCGCTTTACATCAATCGATTTGACTTCTCTGTACGGAAGGGTTTTTCTTATCAGATATTTGATTGCTCGTTTGATCATAATGAATGGGATTTGATAAGCTTTAAGTCATGAAGACGACTAATAACATTCTCTTTTACTACTAATCTTTCTGTACTACTTAATCCAAAGATAAATATTACTAATATAGTCCAAAATATACTTAATGGTACTAAGACTATAAATCTTGCCAAACAATCCTTCCACATAACGGATATTAGCAACATAGGAACAAATGCTACTAATGTACAGATAATTCCTGGAAGAACCGACTCTTTGAGATACTTCACACCTTTAAAATTAACCAATTCTTTAAGGGTGTGTAATCTTATAAAGACAATTGTAAAGCGAATTATAATAGAAACAGGATATGTTGCCCAAACAGGTGCGCCAAGTTTATATAACACCCACGTAATTGGGAAGATGGTACCTCCATATAGACAGGATATTATTGTATAATGTTTGACTCTTCCGGTTGCCTGAATAAGTGTATAGAGAGGCTGAGAATATTTTAGGGCCAAAGTATCAAACATTACGAACTGCAAGAATACTACGGCCATTGGAGGTACTTTTACTAACCAAAGAGAAAGTATCATTTTGGCTTCCAAACAAACAGGGACTAAAAATATTATCATCAATAGCCAAGTAAATTTGGTGCTTCGAGATACCAGCATTTTACAATAAGAGAGTTCTCCAGAAGCGTATGATTTGGTTATTTGAGGTCTGAACGCAAGCATAAGATTTTCTACGAATCCCTGAATACACCCATTTACCATATTAGCCACTCCTCTCGCTGCATTAAATGAAACTCCAAAAAAAACATTTATGAGCATGTTTATACCTTGCGTATTCAATATCCATGAGGTATTACCGAATAGGTTCCATCCTGAATAGGAAGCCATTTCTTTAAGGAGAGCTTTATCTATCTTAAATTGGTAACGCACTTCTTCAAAATTGACTCTACTATAGATCGCATAGAATATTGTCATTAAGATTTGCACTCCTGCCAATAAAGAAGCATATAAAATTAGACGGTCTTTATCATATAGCATGACAATGTAGCAGATTGCTAATTTAATAGATGCATCTACAATACTCATCCAAGCGTAAATTGACATACGTTCATGGGCAATTATACAAGCGCTATATGGAGTGGAAACAAGCCCGGCAAAGGTTGTCAGAATTGAACATTGGAGTACCCAATTTGCAGCCATCATCCTTCCATCGGGTATATTGGCGTACTCATTAAGGAACCATACCCCACCAATCTCAAGAAATATCACAGCTAATAAGCCCATAAATATTTGAACATTCGCCACAGTGGTGAAAACGTTCCTCATATTGGTCAAATCTCCTTCTCCCAGGGCATAGGTAATATATCGACTACTTGCGGCTGCAGTTGTGCCCACAATCAGCGAAGAGAATGCGACAATTCCACCAACAACGTTCTGAATACCATAATTGTCTATTCCAAGTGCTTCAAGCAATACACGTCCAGAATACAGCCCCACAATCATTGTTATGAAAGTGCGGATATAGAGCAACAATGTATTTTTTGCTATTCTTTTGCTTCTTTCTTCCACAAATTAATCGGAATAGTAAAAGTTAGGAAGGAACGTCAACGCTGTTTTGGCGATGGTGCGCATGAAGGGGGTGACGGCGGAGCCGAGCCAGGGGTAGAGGTCTTCGTTTAGGAGGTTGGCGGCTTGGGAGAGGGGGATGGTAGGGGGTTGGTGGCGGAGTAGGGCGGTTAGCCAGGTGTCGAGCTGGCGGGCGTGCCAGTCGAAGGGACGGCCGAGGAAACGGCGCTCGGGGCGCCGGCGGAGGGTGTCCGATATGGCGGCGAAGAGAGGGTGCGTCAGATCGGGGTTGGGGGTGCGACGGTATTGCTCGAAGGCTCTGTAGATTGTGTCGTTCAGGATTCGGTATACTTCTTCGAGGCGGTGGAGAGTGGGGTCGGTCTGACGATAGAGGAGCTCGTAGTGCGTTGCGGCTATCAGCGCTTGGTCCGGGGAGAGGGAGTCGGGGCTTGCTGGGGCTGTCAGGATGGATTCGAGTCTTGTTAGCAGGTGGTAGGCTTGGGGGTGTAGGGTGTGGCGGAGGAGCGGTAGGGGGAGGTGGTAGCTTTCGGGTAGGTAGGGTTCGAAGCCTTGGATGACTTCGGGGGTCTGGTCCGGGAATGCTTCGCGGAAGCGCGCCAGGGATTGGGGCTCGTAGATCACTTCCCGGACGGCGTTGTCGATGCTTTTTCCGTCGGTCCAGTCAATGGAGTCGAGGTTTAGCTTGGGAGTTGCGTAGAAGTTATTTTCCTGGATGCGCCGGGTCATGCGGTTTTACCGGAGGGGCGGAGTTGACGGGCGTCGGTTTTTACGCGCCATTCGATTCCGTTGTCGGCCACTATTTTCAGACGATAGATGATTGTCGGAGAGTCCGTCGTTTCGGGAATGGCTTCTTCAACAATTGCTTCGCGTCCTTGGAAGGGGCCCGAGATGAGGATCACCGGTTCCCCGGGATTTGGGGTGATGGTGTTGAGCGGGCGTGGATCTATGTCGGGCGAGAACCGACCTATCGCTATCTGAAAGCGATTGAATTCAATCGGCGAGATGGCGGCGTAGGGAGAACCCGGTTTTCCACTGACAGTGTAGCACCATGCGAGATCTCCTATTTTGGCAAATAGCGGCAGAATGTCTGTCTGGCGACTGCGGATAAAGGCGACGTCTGCGATAAACGGCCTTTGTCTGAACACCAATTTTTTGCCGATTCGTTTGGCGATCTCTTCGTGGGGATAGAAAATTTCGGAGGGACGTGTGATTTCCCGTGCGAA
This sequence comes from Bacteroidales bacterium, assembly GCA_014800785.1. Taxonomy (GTDB): domain Bacteria; phylum Bacteroidota; class Bacteroidia; order Bacteroidales; family Muribaculaceae; genus Lepagella. The sequence continues at coordinate 5,876 of JAAVFK010000046.1, read as the reverse complement.
AATATCCATTCGCGATTCGACTTCTTCAAGTGAGACATGGGGTCGCAACTTCATTGCAAACCACTTCTTCGGGTTGTCGAGAATAGTGGCGTTAACCAATTCCTGAAGGGATGTTTCCTCTACCCTATCATTTTTTTCTATCAAGGAGAGGATCGGCATCGAGGCAGGGACCTTTCCGAAGCGGGCTAAGATCGTTGCCGGTGAGGCGCCGACCCTAAGCGCAAGCATTGACCATATCGCCTTTACCGTTGAGTCTGCGTCTGCGATGATGGGAATATTGCGCTGTTTACCAAGTTCGGAGAAGAGGCGATTGACCTCGCGTTCGATCTGAGCCGGTGTTTTACGCGACTGATCGAGGTCGAAAATATACTTGCGTCTCGGATTTTGGTTCCTCTCCCCTATTTCCTTTATAGCCTCTCCGGATTGACCCTGGTGACGCTCCTTGTAGCTTGAGATGGTGTCTCTGGTGAGCGACGAGGCAATCTTGACCGGCGAAACTCCTCCTTCCAGCAGAGCTAATAGAAGGATATCCGTTGCTTTGGACACATCCTTTTGCTGACGATGGGCCAGTCTCAGGAGAGTTAGGACTCTTTCAAGGGCTGCGTCGGTGATCGGTTCCATCCAAAGCCTCTCCCCCTCTGCTCTCAGTCTTGAGCGGAGCGTGGCTATTGACTCAAGGTCTACCTCGGACAGCAGACCGTCGGAGACGGCCTCCTTCGAGAGGGATGCGAGTATGTCTGTATATAGAAGAGCGGTTTTATAGGTGGTTCCGTTTGCCCAAAGAAAGATGAGCCAATCAGACGGAAGAGATTTTGAGAAGATAGTGAAATTTTTGGAGCGGCAGTAGGACGACAGACTCTGAATGGCTTTTATATATGATTTAGCAGTCGAAGGAGTCTTTGATTCGGCTTTTGATCGGAAAAAGTCGATCAACGTAGTCAATTCAATAGGCTGAATATTTGCCGTTTGACTTAATTCGGTCATTTTAACCTCGCCAAATTTTCAGAGTGTTGTCTTCGTCCCGCTCTTTTGGTCATAAGGGCGGGTACTGCGGGAAATATGGAGGTCAAATTGGGCATTTGACTTTGGTTGAAATTGGGTGTCTCTTCTTAAGAGATATTAAAAGTTTATTAACGACTGATAATCAATTTTATATAGATTCGAGCTTATAAAAAACTTGTCGATTCCACATTAAATCGTCCTTATTTCTACCTAAAAATCTGCCAAAAAATCGTTAATATCTCCTTGAATCGAAAATTTTTTAGTAATTTTGTAGCCGATTTTAGGTGACTCTTAAGAAGAGTCACCTAATTTTTTTGGGCGTTTATTTGGGGATTTTTTAGGAAGGAGATTTTGGGGAAAGGGAGGGGCTTTTGGGGAACACGAGCTGCGCTCGTGTCGCTCAACAAAGACTCCGGAGAAGCGCGGGCGTCCTCGCCTGCGCTGGTATAGAGGAGCGCGGGGTGGGGTGCAGGCGGGGACGCCTGTGGTTCTGGGGGCGTCTGAGGTTCTTAGGTGGGGTTGGAATGGGGTTGGTGAAAAAAAGTTTTGAGAAAATTTGGCTATTCAGAAAAAAGGGTATAATTTTGCCGATGAAACGAACGGAGCGATTCCGGTTGGGTCCTTCCGAGGTCGTTCGGTTTAGACGGACTCTTCGGAGTGGGTAGCCTTTCCGAAACAGTTCGATTTAGACGGACTCTTCGGAGTGGGTAGCCTTTCCGAAACAGTTCGGTTTAGACGAACGGTTCGGGAGGGTAGCCTTTCGGAGGTCGTTCGATTTAAACGGACGAATTTTGGTCGGGGCGGCCCCCGGCGGTTCCGGTTCGTTACTGAAATTCTACAAAGACCTGAAAACTCAAATAAAACCTTATAACAACATCATGAAAAAGCACAATTTCTATGCCGGCCCCAGCATTCTGAGCCAGTATACCATCAAGAATACGGCCGACGCTGTGATCAACTTCGCAGACATGGGCCTGTCAATCCTTGAAATCTCTCACCGTTCGAAGCAGTTCCAGGCTGTAGTTGACGAGGCTGTAGCACTCGTTAAGGAGCTTCTCGCTGTTCCCGAGGGCTACTCAGTTCTCTTCCTCGGCGGTGGCGCAAGCCTTCAGTTCGCCATGGCTCCGATGAACTTCCTCGCCAAGAAAGCCGCTTATCTCGACACCGGCGTATGGGCATCGAAGGCTATCAAGGAAGCTAAACTCTTCGGCGAAGTCGAGGTAGTCGCTTCTTCAAAGGACAAAAACTACAACTATATTCCGAAGAACTATACTGTTCCGACCGATGTAGACTACTTCCACTACACTTCGAACAACACCATCTACGGTACTGAAATCCGCAAGGATCCCGAAGTTCCCGTTCGCATGATCTGCGACATGAGCTCGGACATCTTCTCTCGCCCCGTTGACGTGGCAAAATATGACCTCATCTATGCCGGCGCACAGAAGAACCTCGCTCCTTCGGGCGTTACCATCTGCATCGTGAAGGATTCAGCTCTCGGCCACGTTGACCGCGTGATCCCCACCATGCTGAAATATCAGACTCACGTAGACAAGGGTTCTATGTTCAACACTCCTCCGGTGCTCCCGATCTTCGCAGCTCTCCAGACCCTCAAGTACTACAAGTCTCTCGGTGGCGTAGCTGAGATCGAAAAGATGGACATCGCCAAGGCCGACAAGCTCTATGCAGCTATCGACGAGAGCAAGATGTTCGTTGCCTGCGTTCCCGCCAAGGAGGACCGCTCGATCATGAACGTTTGCTTCGTTATGAAGCCCGAGTACAAAGAACTTGAGAAGGAATTCATCGACTTCGCTACCTCGAAGGGCATGATGGGTATCAAGGGTCACCGCGACGTCGGTGGTTTCCGCGCATCTCTCTACAACGCGCTTCCTATGGAGAGCGTTGACGCACTGATCGAGTGCATGCACGAGTTCGAAGCTGCTCACTGATAAAACTACCCTCCCCCCACAAGACAATTACACCATGAAAATATTGGTTTTCACCGAGAAGCCTTTCGCACCCGCTGCTGTCAAGGCTATCGAAGACGTTATCAATGCTTCGGGCAACGAGCTCGAACTCGTTGAGCGTGGCACCCGCGAGGATCTTCTCGCAGCCGTAAAGAATGCAAACGGTCTGATCGTTCGCTCTGACGTTATCGACGCAGAAGTGATGGATCACGCTCCCGAACTTAAGGTTATCGTCCGCGCCGGCGCAGGTTATGACAATATCGACCTCGAGGCAGCAACGAAGCACGGAATCTGCGTGATGAACACTCCGGGCCAGAACTCGAACGCAGTCGCAGAGCTCGTGTTCGGTATGGTTGTCATGATGTGCCGCAACCAGTATAACGGCACTTCGGGCTCTGAGCTCAAAGGTAAGTCTCTCGGTATCTATGCTTTCGGTCAGGTTGGCCGCAACGTTGCCCGTATCGCCAAAGGTTTCGACATGAAGGTTGAGGCTCTCGATAAGTTCGTCAAGGACGAGGTTATGGAAGCCGAGGGTGTGAAGCCTCTTCACGACGTGAAGGAGCTCTTCTCACAGAACCACTTCGTTTCGCTCCACATCCCTGCAACTGCTGAGACCAAGAACTCTATCGGCTATGATCTCGTGATGCTGATGCCGAAGGGTGGTGTTCTGATCAACACCGCACGCAAGGAGGTTATCGACGAGGCCGGTCTGATGAAGGCTCTTGAGGAGCGTCCCGACCTGCGCTATGTATCTGACATTCGTCCCGCTGCTGCTGAGGAGTTCGAGAAGAAGTTCGCAGCACGCGTGTTCTTCACTCCGAAGAAGATGGGCGCTCAGACCGCAGAGGCCAACTTCAACGCAGGCGTTGCTGCTGCAGAGCAGACCATCGCCTATCTGAAGGACGGCTGGAACAAATTCCAGGTTAACAAGTAAAAATTGTTCCTATATAATTGGCAGCGACCCGGTTCTTTCGAACCGGGTCGTTTGTTTTTGACGGATTAGGGTCGCTGAAGCTCCCCTCCTAAACAAAAAAGGGATGGTTGGGCCCGCGCAAGCGCAGGGCACCGGGGACAAAAGGCGACGCTGCTGGGGGGTCGCTGAAGCTCCCCTCCTTAACAAAAAGGGGACGGCTGGGGGCAGGTGGGCCCGCGCTTGCGGGGGGCACCGGGGACAAAGGGGAGGTTATTCTTTGGCGTAGCCTTCGAGTTCTACTACACGTTTGACTTCTTTGAAGAGGGCGGAGGCGAAGACGAAGTCGTTTAGGGATTGGGATTTTGATTTGAAGATCGTCTTGTCGTTGCCTACCCAGTCGCAGTGGCCGTGGTTGATGAAGATGATGTTCTCTCCTATTCCGAGCACGGAGTTCATGTCATGGGTGTTGATGACGGTCGTGATGTTGTATTCGTGGGTGATGTCGCTCAATAGTTCGTCGATCATGATGGAGGTTTTCGGATCGAGGCCTGAGTTCGGTTCGTCGCAGAAGAGGTAGCGCGGATTGAGAGCAATCGCACGCGCGATAGCCACACGTTTCTGCATACCGCCCGAGATCTCGGCCGGGTACTTGCTGTCGGCATCTTTCAGTCCGACTCGGTTGATACAGAAATGGGCGCGGTCGAGCTGCTCGGCCACGGTGAGGTTCGAGAACATCTTCAGCGGGAACATTACGTTTCCGAGAACAGTCTCGTTATCAAAAAGCGCTGAGCCCTGAAAGAGCATGCCGATTTCGGTGCGCATCTTGCGCTGCTCGCTCTGACTCATACTCCGGATCGCGCGACCGTCGTATAGAATCTTGCCCTGCTCCGGTCGCAGGAGACCGACGAGGCATTTCATGAAGACCGTTTTACCTGATCCGGACTGACCGATTATGAGATTGGTTTTGCCGGTCTCCATAGTGGCGTTGATGTCGTGAAGAACCTGAACGCCATCGAACCATTTCGATACGTTGATAGCCTCGATCATTGGAGCAGAAGTTTAGTTAGGATTACGTCAAAGAGAAGAATGAGGATTGAGGAGGAAACCACGGCGTTGGTGCTTGCTTTGCCCACATCGATTGCGCCTCCTTTCACATAGTAGCCGTAATATGCAGCTACGGAGACGATCATGTAAGCAAAGATGACGGTTTTTATCAAGGCGTAGTAGACGTGCCAAGGAATGAACATCATCTGGACTCCATATATATAATGTTCGACCGTGAACATCGACGTAAACACCGCTATCAAATAGCCGCCGAAGAGTCCGATGAAGATCGAGAGGATACAGAGCACCGGCACGAAGAAGACGAAACCGAGCAGTTTCGGCAGAACGACGAAATTGGCGGAATTCACACCCATGATGTCCATCGCATCGAGTTGCTCGGTTATGCGCATGGTTCCGATTTCCGAAGCGATGTTACTGCCGACCTTGCCAGCGAGAATCAGACACATCATTGACGACGAGAATTCGAGCACGAGGATTTCGCGGGTTGACATGCCGGTGGCGTAGGCCGGAATCAGCGGGGAGTCGATATTCAGAGTCATCTGGATCGCGATCACTGCTCCGATAAAGATCGAGATGATCATCACCAGGGGGATTGAGTCGACACCCAATTTATAAATCTCCTGTACGAACTGGCGTCCGAAAACGCGCCATTTGTCGGGAGCGCGGAACACTTGTGTCATGAAGAGACAGTAGCGTCCGAAGGACTTTATAGAGGATACTATCATTGGTTACTTTCCTTTGCCGACTCGCGGGGTTGCTTGTCGGGGACTTTTCAAACTGCAAATTTAGTCAAAAGGGCGGGGATATACAAAATTTAGGCGATATTAGCCAATTAATCCGAATTTCGGCGGGGTTTTATTGGGGGGTTGGGGGTTACAAGAGCTTCGCTCTTGTCGCTCTACAAAGAGGGTTGGGAGGGGGTGGGGGCT
>JAAVFK010000045.1 GCA_014800785.1 Bacteroidales bacterium | reverse complement strand
GGCGGCCTAAACCGCCCCCAAGAGCGGACTGCGACAAGACCATTCTCAAATAATCTAAGGTGGATGTAATTTTTGCCTCATTTTATTTGGTTTTTAATATAGTTCGTTATTGGTGGGGGTTGTCGGGGTGATGGGAGCGGCGGAGGTGGTTGCCGAGTTCGGCGGGTTCGGGGAGGCGGGCGAGGCGGAGGGTCAGGAGGTAGAGGAGGGTGCCGGTGGTGATCTGGAGGAGGAGCTGGAGGAGGGAGGCGAGGTGGATTTCCAGGGTGGGGAAGGAGGGGTAGAGGTAGGGGAGGAGGTGAGCTATGGCTATGATGCCGGCGGCCATCAGGACTGTGGCGGCGGCGAAGGGGAGGTTGGGCTTCAGTAGGAAGAGGAGCGGGTAGCCGGTGGCGCGGGAGGTCATCCAGAGGACTGCGATATAGGTGAGGAGGGAGGCGGCGAGCTGGCCCCAGACGAGGGCTTCGACGCTGCCCATGAAGAGGGTGGAGAAGATGGCGACTATTGTGAGGAGGTCTTTCACGATCTCTACGCGCACGAGGGTGCGGGCGTAGCCCAGGGCGGTCAGGAAGTTGGTCTGGAGGGAGATGAGGACCACGAAGACTCCGCGTACGCAGAGGATCTGAAAGAGAATGATGGCGGCGTCCCATTTGTCGGCGAAGAGGAGGTGGAAGAGGGGGGCGCCGACGAGGGCGAGGCCGACGAGGGCCGGCATGGTGAGGAAGGCTGTGAAGCGGCTGATTCGCCGGATATAGTGGAGGAGGGTCGGGGGATCGTCCTGGACCCGTGCGAGGAGGGGAATGAAGCTGGCGGTCAGTACCTGGGAGATGGAGGCGGAGCCCATTTTCGACCATTTGTCGGCTTGGGTGTAGACGCCGAGTGAGGCGACGCTGTAGTAGAGGCCGACAAGGAAGTTGTAGACCTGGAGCGAGGCGGTGTTGAGGAGCTGGGAGGAGAAGACGCCGAGACCGACCTTGCGGATGCTCCGGAGAGATTCGATGCTGAAGATGAGGCGCGGCCACCAGTGGGAGGTCGCCCATAGCCAGAGGGTGCGGACTCCTCCGAGAACGAGGGTCTGCCAACAGAGCGCCCATGCTCCGAAGCCTTTAAGGGCGAGGATGATGCCGGTCACACCGCCGGCTATCTGGCCGACTACGTTGGAGATGGCCAGTTGCTTGACATCCATCTGCTTCATCAGTCGGTTGGTCTGGACTATCGAGAGGGCCGAGAGGATGAAGTAGAAGAACATCGTTCGGCCGAGGGGTATGAGCTCGGTTTGGTTGTGGAATGCGCGTGCGATTGCCGGGGCCGCGAACCACAGACCTATATATATGGCGACACTCACGGCGAGGTTGAACCAGAAGACCGTCGAGTAGTCGTCTTCTGTGGGCTCTTTCTTCTGGAGGAGGGCGGCGCCGAAGCCGCTGTCGACGAAGATGGTGGCGAACGACTGGAAGATGAAGAGGACACCGACAAGGCCGAAGTCGTCGCGTGAGAGGACGTTGGCCAGGACAACCCCCACGACGCCGTAGAGCACCTGTGACGAGAGTCGGTCGATGGTGTTCCAGGTCAGTGTTTTGGCGGTTTTTTGTTTAAGGGTTGCCATTGGGGGGATTGTCGGTGGGGGTTTGTTGGTGGTGGACGCACGGGCCGTGCGTCCCTACAAGGTTATTGGTAGGGGGCGGGGTGTGATTGTTTTTGGGTCAGTCTTTGGGTTGGTCGGTGATGGGGAGGATTTTGGCTGCTCCCATTTTGCTGATTTCGGGGTCGCCCCGATAGTAGATTTTAGTGGAGCCAAGGCCTTTGACCGTTAGCTTTTTGCGGGCCCAGCAAGAGATCCAGCCGGAGCCTACTGACCTGCAGGAGACATCGCGCGCGGAGAGGCAGGAGAGGTCGATCTTGCCGGCGCCCATCATTGAGGCGGATGCTTCTTGGGTTGAGCCGGTCATGATGATGGAGCCGTTGCCGGTCATGAGCGATGCGTTTGCCCGGGTCGTGTTGATGTTGTCGACTATAATCCGGCCGTTGCCGATCAGTTTGGCGTCAAACGAGGGGCAGGGGGCCGGAGAGCAGACGGTCAGTGTTCCGTCGGCCTCGTTCTCGACTCCAGAGAGGAAGGTGGAGTAGACGTAGACGGTCGGCATTCCTTGTTCCCATTCCTGTTCGAGGTGGATCTGGAGGGTTCCTTTCTTGACGTTGAAGGAGTAGGCCTCGGCGTGGCGCGGCGAGGCCGCATAGGTGATCATACCGGCCGAGTCGGGGACGTTGCGGTAGACTACGTCTACTCGGTCCGGGACCTTGATCTTGGTGAATTCGCCTACGTTCAGGACGTATTCGCCGAGTTTGTCAGCCAGGATCGGTTGGGCAGCGGCGAGGAGGGCTATTGTCAGCAGGAGGAAGATTCGTTTCATATTGTTTTGGCGGTTTGGGAGCCCGCGAGCGGGCTCTGCGGGGGACGAACGCCGGGATTGGTGATGGGTGCGTTAGCGTTCGTTTTCGGATTTGGTGCGGTAGAGATCGTGTTCGGCTACCCGGGCTCGGGCTTCTTCGAGGAGGGCGGAGAGCTCGGAGAGGGTTTCGGCGCGGAGGAGCTTGATACGATGCTCACGGAAGTTGGGAATACCTTTGAAGAGGGGGGTGGCGGCTATGTGGCGGCGGATGTGGAGGATTCCGCGGTATTCGTCGATGCGGCCGATCGATTCGTGGATCTGGCGCAGGAGGAGGCCGAACTTCTGGTCGATCGAAAGCGGGGTCCAGTGGCCTTCGCGAATGTATTGGGTCACGTCGTGGAATATCCAGGGGGCGCCGAACGATGCGCGGCCGATCATCACGCCGTCGACACCGAAGCGCTCGAAGGCGGCGGCCGCCTGTTCGGGGGTGGTTATGTCGCCGTTGCCGATCACCGGAATCTTCATCCGCGGGTCGTTCTTCAGTTCGCCGATCAAGGTCCAGTCCGCCTCGCCGTTATACATCTGCGAGCGTGTGCGGCCGTGGATGGTCAGGGCTGCGATTCCGCAATCCTGAAGCATCGGTCCCAGGTCGGTTATGATCTTGTTCTCGCAGTCCCAGCCGAGGCGGGTCTTGACCGTCACGGGGATCTTGACCGCGTCGACCACGGCACGGGTGATCTCGAGCATCTTCGGGATGTCGCGGAGCATTCCCGCGCCTGCTCCCTTGCCGGCCACTTTCTTCACCGGGCATCCGAAATTGATGTCGATTATGTCGGGTTTCGCTTCCTCAACGCGACGCGCCGCCTCGACCATTGAGTCGGCGTCGCGGCCGTAAATCTGGATAGCCACGGGGCGCTCTGCGTCGTCGATGGTCAGCTTGCGGGTTGTGGAGGCAATGTCGCGCACGAGAGCCTCGGCCGACACGAACTCCGTGTAGACCATAGCGGCACCCTGCTCACGGCAGATAAGACGGAACGAGGGGTCAGTCACGTCCTCCATAGGTGCGAGAAGCACCGGCTTCTCGCCGAGATCTATATTTGCTATCTTCATTTTCTTTGGGGGATAAGGTTAGGGGGATGGCGAAAGCTGACCGGCTCAGGAGAGGGTGAGGGTCGAGCGGACGGTCAGCAGCTCAGCTACTTCGCGGAGTGCGGCCGGTGTGACCTCCCGCAGGCGTGCGATCTGGGTGTCGAGATCGGTCACCTCGCCGTAGTACATCAGTTTCTTGGCCATCGACATCGCGCGGTTCTCGCGGTTGTCGGCGCTGACCATCATCTGTCCGATGAACTGTTCGCGAATCTTGTCGAGTGTGCGCTGTGAAAGCTCCGTCTCGGCCAGACGGCTTATCTCGCGGTCAACGAGCTTGAGACATTTCTCGACCGTCTCGTGGCCCGAACCCATATAGATAGTCAGCAGACCGGTGTCGGAGAGAAGCGAGAAATTGCTGTCGACCGAGTAGACGAGGCCGCGGCGGTCTCTCAGCTCCTGATTAAGACGCGAGTTCATCGACGGTCCGCCTAGATAGTTGTTGAGCAGATAGAGCGCAAAGCGGCGCGGGTCGGTGCGCGGGAAAAGGCGACAGCCGGTGATCGTGTGCGACTGATAGCCGTCCCGGCCCTCGGTCAGTCTGAACGGGGGGCGTATGGCCGGGGTGGTGCGCGGCTGTCCGATTTCGAGAACACGGCGCGACATCTCCTCTCCGCGACCCGGGAAGTGGGCACGGCCGAAATACTTTTCGGCCAGACGGAGCGATTTCTCTACCGGCATCGGATCGGAGATATAGAGCACCATATTTTCAGGTCGGTAGAAGCGATCGAGAAACGCGCGGCAATCGTCAGACCCGAGACGCGAGACCGACTCGGGAGAGCCCAGAATATTGTGTGATAGCCCCGACCCCTCGTAGATCAGTTCCTCGAAGCGGTCAAAGACCGTGTCGGCAGGACTATCGAGATAGGACTTGATCTCCTCGATTACCACGGTGCGTTCCATGTCGAGTTCCTTGGCCGGGAACTGCGAATTTATCACGAGGTCTGCTAGCAGGTCGAGTGCGCGTTCGGCATAACCTACCGGTGCATTGGTATATATGACGGTCTCCTCCTTTGAGGTATAAGCGTTCAGCTCGCCCCCGATGCTCTCCATACGGTTCGAGATGTGGAAAGAGCGTCGCTTCAGAGTACCCTTGAAGATCGTGTGCTCCACGAAATGAGCGAGACCCTCGACCGGGCGAGCCTCGTCGCGGCTTCCGGCGTTGACCACGACGCCGATATATGAGGCGGCGTTGCCGACCGAGCGGCAGGCAACGACCCTCATTCCGTTGTCAAGCAGGGCCACTGTCGGCTTGGGTGTGTTATCGGAATTCTTCATATTTAACCCACAAAGTTACAAGAACTCGGCGACATTTCAGGCATGTGGAGGTGAAAAATGGGTTAAAAAGGGCGTAAAAGTTTGTGTATTAGTCCGAAAAACTATAAATTTGTAGGATAATTTCTACAAGCCAATCGAACTAACCTAAATGACAAGACGAATACTTCTAATTCCGGTCCTCATAGCGACTTTTTTTCTCGGAACGGCGTCTGCGTACGCGGATTCCGACAAGATTCCGCGCAAGGAGCTGGACGAGTTGACCACCGCCATAGATAACTCGGTCTTCTACCGCAACAAACAGTTCCATAAACTCGACTCTCTGAAGAAAATCGCGCGATCGGCCACGGATAAGAATCTGAAGTGGCGCAAGACACTCGATATTTCAGAAGAGTACGGACTTCTGAATACCGACTCGGCCATCTATTATGCCGAGGCAGCCTATCGCCTTGCCGGCGAGAACAATGACCACGAGCAGACGATCGAATCGATGTTGTCACTGATCGACGCCCTGAGTCGCGCCGGCATTTTCACCGTGGCAAAATCAAACTATGAAACGGTAGCGAGATGGAATATACCGGACCGACTGAAGACTCGCTACTGGCGAACGGGCACGATACTGTGCAGCAATATGCTGGCCGGCATGGGAGCGGATCACGAATCCTCCTACGCCCAGGAGGTGAGACGTACCTATAAAAGCTATTGTGACAGTCTTCTGGCTTATCTCCCGAAGACCGATATCTTCTATCGTCAGCTTGCGATCGACAAGATGATTGGCGCCGGACAATATGCCGAAGCGCGCAAGAGTGCCGAAGAGCTGCTCGCCGAGCTTCCCGAAGATGACCGCCGATATGGGCAGACGGCTCTTTTCCTGGCGATGATCTGCAGCTATCAGAATGATGAGAAAAGCTATGTGTCATATCTCAGCCGGTCGGCCACGAGCGATGTGAAGGCCTGTGTGCTCGACGGCATGGCCCTCCCCTCGCTTGCCAACTGGCTTTATGAGAACGGCGAACTTGATGACGCCTACCGCTATGTCAACTATGCGCTTGAAGAGGCCACATCGAGCTCTTCCAAGATGAGGACATTCGACATCGCGCAGCTGGTTCCGTATATCGAGAACGCGTACAAGAAAAAGATCGCCGCGTCACACCGTCAGCTGATGGGAGGTCTTATACTGGTGGCGTTCCTGCTTGTTCTGACGATAGCGTCGACCATCATTCTGTTGCGTCAGAACAGGCGTTCAAGAGAGGCCCGTGAAGAGCTGTCGAAGTTCGCGAAGGTACAGGAATCGTATGTGGGCAACTTCATAGCCCTCTGCTCGAACTACTCCAACCGGCTTGAATCGGTCAATCAGCTCGTGGGGCGTAAACTATCGTCAGGCCAGGCCGACGAACTCCTGCGTATGGTCAAGGCGGGCAAGCTGGACTCTACGGACAGCGATGAGGACTTCAACAAACTCTTCGACCGGGCGTTTCTGGATATGTATCCCAATTTCGTGACCAATATCAACTCACTGCTTCAACCCGACTCGCAGATCGAGCTGAAAGATGAGACGGTCCTGACGCCGGAGCTCCGAATATATGCCTTCGTCAAACTGGGAGTTGATGAAAGCGTGAAGATCGCTCAGATTTTGCGATACAGCGTGAGCACGGTCTATGCCTATCGCAACAGGATGCGTAACCGGGCGACGGATCGTGAAAATTTTGAAAAAGAAGTGAACAACTTCGGTCGCTGATGGTCATTCGTGGCCTTAAAACGGCCTCTACAAGCCTATACAACTAACGTATATTAACTTATATTTAAAAATCTTAATATATTGATAATCAAATTATAATAGCTTTTATAACTTATATTGCCACCTATACAGGAGCAATATTATTGGGTCAGGTCTTGACAGAGAGCTAATTTAGCGGACGTAAGAACTACGGATGGTATCCGAAGCGGCAGAGGCCGCGTAGAGATATTCATAAGTTCGTAGGCTCTGACTCGGCTTTTCTTCCGAAGTCTGTCGGTTACCGATTGATTGAGGAAGAGATTCGGGAGACTTAAATAGTGACGTTTATGTAATTCTTATGAGTTACGCCGGGAAGGGGTGGAGAGTTGTAAAACTCCATCAGGTGCGACTTCAAAGGATATAACGTCGGATTGACCCATGCCATTAAAACTTACAGGTTAATTTAGGTTAGTGAATTTGGCCGCTTCGGTCACACCGGACGGTCGTCATATAGCATTCTTGATTAAAGGCAAAAGAACTCTGCGGTTTTTGGTTTAGGAACCGCAGGATGAAAGATAAAAATCGTTTATGTTAGGTTTGTAGAAAAATTGATTCGCACGAGAGGGTCCACTGGGAAGTGGACCCTCTCGGACTTTTTTGGGGTTGGGGGCTTGTGGGAGCCCGCGAGCGGGCTCTGCGAGGGACGAACGCCGGGGGGACGGGGGCTCTCCTGCGCTGAAGCTTGGAGCCTTAACAAAAATTGGCTTCTTGTGGGGGCGGTGGACGCTCGGACCGAGCGTCCCTACAAGGTCGTACATTTGTACGGTTAAAAGTTTTTGAATAAATTTATCTTCAAATATCAGGATATTCAAGCATGGAATAAGGCAGATACGAGGG
>JAAVFK010000044.1 GCA_014800785.1 Bacteroidales bacterium | reverse complement strand
TAAGAATTGATTATCAATCACTTACGGGATTTATGGGTGCCCAGAACAGGACTCGAACCTGCACGGCTCTCACCACTCGCACCTGAAACGAGCGCGTCTACCATTCCGCCACCTGGGCTTTTGCTCGGCAAAGTTACGGAGTTTTTTTGGTTTTTGCAAATTTTTGAGGGCGTTTTCGCTTTTTTTCTTCGTTTTCGGGGCGATTCAGCTCATTTTTGGGCGGTTTTAGGCGTGGTTCGGGCATCCGAACTCGTTTTTTGGCAGATTTCGGGGCGGTTTAACTCATTTTTTGGGCGGTTTTGCCCATTTTATGGGGGGCGGTTCGGATTTTATTTGTAATTTTGGGGAGGTCTGGCGGAGTCTTGATCGTTCTGCTCTCTTTTTTGACTTCCCCGGATTGTGATCTCTTCTTAATTCTCGGATTTATTCGTAATAACCCGTATTTATGCATATTAATTCGTTTTGATGCGCATTAAGTCGTATTAATTCGTGTTAAGTCGGAATAATTCGGATTAACTCTCGTATTTACTAACTCGTTTTGCTTATGCGGAAATCTTTTGGTGGGCCGGCTTTGGCTTTGGCGATGGCTCTGGTGGGGTCGTCTTTGGCGTTGGCGGTCAAGTTTACTTCTGTTAAGGTTAAGACGCCGGGGTCGCTGGCCACGGCTGTTGAAAAAGCGGCTAAGGGTAAGGTGCCGATGGCACTCAAGATCTCGGGGGCGCTCAACAATGACGATATCTCGGCGCTTCGGGCGCTGTGCGGCCGCGATACGGCTATGAATGCTACCTCGGGGACGGTGCGCGAGCTCGATCTCTCGGAGGTGTCGTTTGCCGAGGGCGGGGCACCGTTCAGCCCCTTGCACCAAGTCTATAACCGGCCATACGTGACGTCGGCCCATTCGCTGCCGGAGCTGTTTCTCTATGGTTGCAATGTGGAGCGGATCGTGCTTCCGGAGAGATTGGATACGGTCGGCGCCTGGGCCCTGGCGGAAATACCGGTCCGGGAGCTCTATTTCAAGAACGGTACCATCGTGAGACCGCGCGCCATCGCACTCGATTCTCTGCTGACCGATCTGAGATTGCCGTTTACCGACGAACTGTATCGGTGTGCCGACGAAGGACTCTCTTCCCTGAAGCGCGTCGAGACCAACGGCTTCTATGTCTCCGGCGGATCTCCTTTTTATGAACTGAAAAATCTGGAGGAAGCAACGTTCAACGGTCATATGGGCCACATAAACGCGACACCGTTCATCCGTAATCCACGCCTGAAGCGCGTTGTGGTCAACGGTCCGATACTTTCCACCGGCACATGCCTCGTTGCCCATTGCGATTCTCTTACCGAGGTTGTCTTCAACGGACCGATAGGAATCTTCGGATTCATGAATGCGGACAGTGTCGAGTGTCCGTTGCTCAAGGAATATACGTTCAACGCTCCGGTGGTGCGGACTCAAATAGAGGGGATTCCCTCACTCTCCGATGAGGAGTTCCGGGCGTGGCCGGGGCGCGAGAAGATGATCCGTCAGGCGGCGAACATGGCCCGCAATTCATTGGCGGCCGCGAGGACCAATCAGCAGACCATCGGATGGTATCCCCGGACAGCGGTCCATATGGTCAGTGTGCTCGCCGATTCTACCGAGGTTCCCCGTTATCTTCCGGAAATGGACGAGATACTTGCCGAGGCGGCCAATTTCGACGTCAACAAGTCGTCGCTCCGGATCCTGCGCGAGTCGGCTTCTTATGACAGCGACGCGAACGACACGATCGTCTGGCGCTATGACGCTCCCTCCGACACACTCCTCACTCGTCTGCGCGAGCGGTTCAATCTCGACAGCATAGCCGGGAATGGCGACGATCTGAGCCGTATCCGAAACCTCATGTACTGGGTTCACGACACGATCCGCCACAACGGCAGCCGCTATCTGCCCGCCATCCCGTTTGACCTCGACAATATCATCGATTTCGCGGCGACCACCGATGAGTACGGTCAGACGGGCGCTAACTGCCGCATGATGGCCATCGCCCTCTCGCAGGCATTGCTGGCCGAGGGGATTCCGGCGCGCTATCTGACCTGCCAATCCAAGAATTTCGCGAACGATCCGGATTGTCATGTGATCTGTGTGGCCTGGAGCGATTCGCTGGGCAAGTGGATCTGGGCCGACCCGACCTTCGCGGCTTTCGTCTATGACGAAAACGGCACCCCGCTCCATCCCGGTGAGGTGCGCAACCGACTGATCGAAGGCAAGGAGATCGTGCTCAATGAAGACGCCAACTGGAACCATGAGGAACCACAGACAAAGGAGTATTATCTGGAGGACTACATGGCCAAGAATCTGTATATCATGAGCGCGGCCGACCGGCAGGGGGTGCGTGTCGAGGGTCCCGAAGCATTTCAGGACGCCGTCATGTACACGCTCGTGCCCGTAGGTTTCAAGTATTACACTGGCCGACGCCAACGCTCAACCTCTGACGAGGCGACGTTCTGGAGCGCACCCCGCTGAAAAGCGGGGGCGTCACCCTTTCTGTTCGAGGTTCATGTCGTCATAGACGACGCTGTCGCGGAAGTCGACCATCTCGATGGCGGCTACCGCGGCTTCGGCACCCTTGTTGCCGAGCGAGCCGCCGGCGCGGTCAAGGGCCTGCTGGAGGTTATCGACCGTCAGCACGCCGAAGATCACCGGGACTTCCCCCTGTGCGTTGAGGTGCGCGGTACCCTCGGCCACCTGCTGACAGACATAATCGAAGTGGGGCGTGTCGCCGCGGATCACACACCCGATGACGATCACCGCGTCAACGGGCGCGTACTTAACCAGCCGGGCGGCGGCGTAGACGAGCTCCACCGTTCCGGGGACGTCATATTGAAATATATTCTCCTCCTGCGCTCCGGCCTTCATAAAGACTTCGCGGGCGCCGTCGCGGAGGGCATGGGTCACCTGCGGATTCCATTTGGCGGTGACGATGGCCACTCTGAAATTCTTCGGCGATTTTATTGCGGGGATCTCCAGTTCAGATCCGTTCGTATTCAGAATCGTTGACATTGTGATTTGGTGTGTATGGTGAGGTTAAACATGCCGAAGGCATGTCCCTACAAAGGGCGTTGCGTGGAGACAAGCCAAACATGCCGAAGGCATGTCCCTACATATTGCCGTCCCGGGGATATTATTCGCCGGTCTCGACAGGCTCGGCGCTTTCCTCCTCCTCTGATTTCTTGCGGGTGAAGCGCTCTTTGGTGGCCTTTCCGAGTTTGTGCATGAAGGTTTTCCAGCGCGAGGGATTCTCGTCACGGGCATCCATCATCTCGATCAGAGCGAGGATATCCTCTTCGAGCTCAATGGTCTCCTGCGCGATGGCGTGGGGAAGCACGGCATTGAGAAGACGGCGTGCGCGTGGGCGCATTGAGTTGACGCGCATCATGATCTCGGCCATCTCGATGGTCATCTTGATCTCCTTGCGGGTCACACGGCCGGTGCGCTTCTTCGAAAGCTTGATCGCCTCGGCCAGGAATTTCATTCCGGCGCGGTAGTCACCGCTCGACGCGAGCAACTGGCCGACACCACGCAGAGCCTCGATCAGCTTGTCGGTCGCGGCGGTGATCCCCGAGTTGACTTTCTCGCTGATCTCCTCGACCTTCATCTGACGTTTTACGAGTAGTTCGAGCGCCTTCTTGCGCGAGCGCAGAATGCGGGTCGAGAGTGCCATGGCCTCGATATGAAGCGGTGCGAAGCGCTCTTTGTCGGCCTCGTTCAGCAGATCGAGCAGGCGGAAGATAACGTCCACCTCTTTCTCAGACTGTTTGAAGTCCTTGATATAGAAATGGAGTTCGGCCAGGTCGAAGAGGAGCGCGACCAGAAGGGCACGGAACTCGACGTTGTCATAGTCGGGAAACTCGCGCAGTTCGCGCATTGCGGTGACGATGCGCTCAAGCGCATCCATATAGCGCTCGTTGGCGAGCATCTCGGCGGCTTCCGCACGGGTGGCCAGAGCCTGGGTGAGAGCTTTCACCTCGGCCGATCCCGGCTTGAATGTGTCGAGATGAATGGGTATTTCGATAAGTGTCATTATCTTAGTTGTTAATTTCTTCTTAGTTTCTTCCCCCCGGGTTAGAATCTTCCCCCTGCCTCCTCTCAGAACTCGTGACCTTCGTAGTCCGCGAAAGCCTTGCGGATCTCGGGCGTGAGCTCGACGGCGCGCTGAGTCACGGGGTCTATAGCGACCATGACCGTCTGGCAGACCGACTTGATCTGGCCACTCCGCTTCTCGCGGAGAACCTGCTGGAGCGTGAAGCTCTTGTTGCCGATTGACGAGCAGCGCGTCAGCACCTCCATGTCATCGCCGAAATGGATCGGCGCGATATAGGCGCAGTTGACGTTGGCGATCACGCGGTCCACGTTGCGCCAGTCTACCGGCCAACCCTGAACGTCGCTGAAGTAAAGGGCTTTTCCGGTGTCGTAAAACGAAAAATAGACCGTGTTGTTGACGTGACCGAGCACATCGACATCATTGAATCGGAGCTGAAGGTCCGAACGGTGATGGAAGAGAGAGAGATCCGGTGTCTGTATTTCCATTTTGAAGCTGAATGTTTTGAGATGGCCGTGACTTGAAAAGGGGGATGCCATTTCTGAAATCACGCGTCCTCATATAGTAACGCCTGAGCCGGCGCTCTAATGTAGTAACGCCTGACTTTGCGTTTTGGTCACTGAATATTAAAGAAATCATCTTGACTTTTTACGAAAACAAAAAATTTGTTTAAAATGGTTTTCTTCAAGGTCAAGATGACTTCAAAGTTTTATTTCTACGCCTGGTCATCCGGCCGGGAGAAACGGGCGTCACGGGGCCGTAAACCTGATTTCGGAGATGACCGCGCGGCCGAAGCGTTCGTTGATCAGACGGAGCATGTTCGAGCGGTGCATCGTCAGCTCGTGGCGCAGAGCGGCGTCGGCGACCCCGATCCTCATCACTCCGCGGACAACCGTCGGACGTGTGGCCCGGGCCGCGAGAGCGGGCCCGACAAGCGCCTGCCAGAACTCGCACGCCCTCCGTTCGAGAAGATGCACGACCATATCAGACTCTTCGAGAGCCTGCCGGCAGACATCGCCTATCGACTGGGGTTCAGTGCGTTTCATTACGTTTGCTTTTAAAAATTACCCCTTGCTATATTGCTGAGATTGAACTGTCACTCAGGAAGCCCCGAGCGGACTGAACTGACCGTTATCAACTCCGAGCAGGAGGTGCTCGCCGGAGATCGAGGCGAGAATCTCATCGAGATGCTCGCGGTTGGTGTCGGTGATGAAGATCTGGCTGAAGTTCTCGGCACGGCTGACGAGCTCCATGATACGTCCGACGCGGCTCGAATCGAGTTTGTCGAAAATGTCGTCGAGAAGCAGGAGCGGGGTGATCCCTTTGGCCCGGCGGAGATAGTCGAAGATGGCCAGGCGCAGGGCGATCGTGAAGGTCTTCACCTGGCCCTGACTTCCGAGGCGGCGCATGCTCCAGTCGTCAAGTTTGGTCTCGAGGTCATCACGGTGAACCCCCTTCGAGGTGTAGCCGAGAACCACATCCTTGGCCCGCGTCTCTTTCAGCACGTCGGCCAAAGGGGCGTCGTTCAGCACACTCTTGTAGGCGAGCGAGGCGGTCTCGGCGTCGCCTGAGATGGCCGAATAGTAGCGTTTGAAGTCAGGCGAGATGGTCTTCACCCAGTCGCGGCGTGCGGCGTGGATGGCTCCCGCGGCCTCACAGAGGCCCCCCTCGACCGATTCGTAGAGGAGGTCGTCGCGGACTCCGGCGCGGAGCATCCGGTTGCGGCTCTCGAGCGAACGGGTGTAGCGGATGAGGTGGGAGAGATAGACCGGATCGGCCTGGGAAATGACCATATCCATCAGCTTCCGCCGCTCCTCGCCCGAACCGCTGACGATCTCCGAGTCGCGCGGAGCGACGGTCACGATCGGATAGCGCCCGATGTGTTCCGACATCCTCGGATACTCCTTACCGTTATGGCGCAGCGACTTGCCTTTGCCCTTGACGATTCCCACCGAAACCTCGGAGGTCGTCCCGGCGTCCATCTCGAACTGACCCTTGACCATCAGCATCTCCTCGCCGTGGCGGATCAGGGCGCTTTCGGGAATCGACTGCATCGGCCGGGCGAGACAAAGGAAATGGATCGCTTCGAGCAGGTTGCTCTTACCCATTCCGTTGGCACCCAGAAGGCAGTTGACCCCTCCGGAAAGCTCCAGGGCGGTCTGGGGGATGTTCTTGAAGTTGAGTATGTCTATCCGGTTCAGGCGCATCGGGTCGTCAGTTTATTTCGCATCATCCTTTTCGCCATAGGCGAGGTCGCCGGCGTCGCCGAGACCGGGGATGATGTAGCTGTGGGCATTGATTTCGGGGTCGATCGCGCCACACCAGATCGTGGTCTTCTCGGCCGGGAAGCGGCTGCACACATAGTCGATGCTCTGGCGCGAGGCGATGACCGAGGCGACGTGGATGTGAGAGGGGGTGCCTTTCGAGAGCAGGGCGCGGTATCCGAGTTCCATCGACGAACCGGTGGCGAGCATCGGATCGACGAGGATCAGCACCTTGCCGTCGATACGCGGCGATGCGAGATATTCGATCAGGACGTCAAACGAGTCCCCTTTCTCCTTGTAGCGGCGGTAGGCGCTCACGAACGCGTTCTCGGCGCGGTCGAAGAAGTTGAGGAAGCCGTGGTGGAAGGGCAGACCGGCACGCAGAATCGTGGCCAGCACGACCTGGTCCGAAGGGGTCTGGCACGTCGCGGTCCCCAGCGGGGTCTGTACATCTACGTTTTTATAATTCAGGCGCTTCGAGATCTCGTAGGCCATGATCTCACCGATACGGTCGAGATTGGCACGGAAGCGCATCGGATCGTGCTGGATCGATGTGTCGCGCAGCTCGAGCATATAGCGGCTGACAAGCGACGGAGTCTCCGCGAAGTTGATTATTTCAGGCATGTTGTTCATGGTTTCTGTTTTGTCTGGAGAGCCGGGGCTCTCCGGTTTTATGAAGTTGTGCATCCGGTTTTGCGAAAGCGGTTTTGCGCAGACCGGGATGGCTTTTACAAAAGTACTAAAAACGGCCGACATGGCGAAGCCGCGGGCTGATTCTTTTTGAATAGATGTCGGTTTCGGGGCCGACGATCCGGATGCGCCTTCAGAGCGTCCGGATGTCCCGGACGTCTTTCTCAAGCTGCTGCCTGAGGTCTTCGACAGAATCGAATTTCTGCTCTCCGCGGATCCGGGCCGTCAGGTCGAGCTGAAGGTTCTCGCCATAGAGATCGCCGTCGAAGTCGATCAGATGCGCCTCTATGAGCGGGGCCGTCAGGTCTCCGATCGTCGGACGCCGGCCGATGTTGACAGCCGCGCGGAAGCGCCGGCCGTCGGGGAGGGTCGCGTCGGCGGCATACACACCCTCGGCGGGGAGCAGACGGCCGCGCTCGGGCTGGATGTTGGCCGTCGGGAAACCGATGGTCGCGCCGAGACGGTTCCCCGACCTGACGATACCTTCAAGACGGTAGGGGCGCCCGAGCATTTCGGCGGCTCGTTCGACGTCGCCGGCGGCTACGGCCTTGCGGACGGCGGAGCTGCTGATTCCGGGGACCACCGGGGCTTCGACAACACGGATACCGATCACTTCGCCGAGCGATTCATAGTCGGCGATGCTCATTGACAGGCCGTCGGAGCCGAACGTGTTGTCATAACCGACGACAAGCAGACGGACCCCCATCCGCTCGTGCAGGCGGCGCATCCATTCGTAGGCAGTCTGGCGGCGCATCTGTTCGTTGAAGGCCATAACGACCGGCTCGACCCCTTCGGCTTCGAGGAGCACCCTCTTCTCGTCGACCGTCGAGAGAAAGCCGGGAGCGCGTTCGGGGGCGATGATCGTCAGCGGATGGCGGTCGAAGGTGATCGCCATCGGCTCCAGGCCGTCACGCCGCGCCTCCTCGCGGAGAGTGTCGAGCACGAGGCGATGTCCGAGGTGGACGCCGTCGAAGGTGCCGACCGTCGCGGCCTTGTATGTCTGACCCGCCGCGCTCATTCCGCTCCGCGTGTTGAAAGCAGAAGGTCCGAAATGGCGAGCATGTCGGTCTCAGGGGTGGAGCCGACCTGGAGGGCGTGCATTCCCGTCGAGGCGGCCGCGCGGCAGTTGGCCGCTGAGTCGTCGAGCATCAGCGTCCGCGAGGGGTTCAGACCGTAGCGGCGCATGACCGTCTCGAAGATCGTCGGGTCGGGTTTGCAGGTGCCTTCCTGGAAAGAGGCGACGATTCCGTCGAAGTAGTCGTTGATCGTCCCCCCCTCGGCATGAAAGGCGTCGTCGATCCACGAGTTGTACATCACCGGATTCGTGTTCGAGAGGACGAAGATCCGGAACCCGGCCATCCTCATCCGGCGGAGCATCTCGAGACGCTCTTTCGGAAGGCGCACGAGGAAGCGGTTGAACGCCTCGGCCAGCTGCGTGTCGGTCGGAGCCGGATAGCCGTTGGCCACGGCGATCCCGCGGAGTTCGTCGAAGAAGGGGCCGGTCTTTATCCGGCCGGTTTCGAGGGCGAGAAAGGGACCCTTCTGCTCATACTGGTCGAGCAGGCGGTCGGCCTCGACGATTCCGAGTGCCTTCAGCCCCTCGACGGCCTGCGAGCGGTCAAGGTCGATGACGACCCCGCCGAGGTCATAAACCACGTTTTCGATCCCCTCTATCCAATGTTTTTCTGTCTTTTCCTGGTTTTCCATTGTTATATATAAGAGTCTCCCCTTCTCCGTCAAAATTCGCGGAAAGAGATTCCCTCTGCAAAATTAACGCTTAACTGCCGATTGATGATTAACAATCCGCAGAAAATAGTAATTTTGTAGCTTCAAACTGAAGTCATCTTGACTTTTTTCAAGGTTAAGGTTCATTAAGATTTTGAGCAGGTTTCAATACTTGAAGAGGGAACGATGCGGGCATCGTGACCGATGAAAGGATTGGAAGATGCCAAAATATTAAGGAAGATTGACCTTGAAGAAAACCATTTTAAACAAATTTTTTGTTTTCGTAAAAGAGTCAAGATGACTTCACTGTGACTGACACCCATTATAGTCTTAAATTATCAAAACACACGATATCATGTCAAACATTAAATCGATCGGTATTCTGACATCGGGAGGTGACGCTCCGGGCATGAACGCCGCTATCCGCGCGGTCACCCGCGCTGCCATCTTCTCCGGATTCAAGGTATACGGTATCTACCGCGGTTACAAAGGTCTGATCACGGACGAGATCGAGGAGTTCTCGACCCAGAACGTATCGAATATCATCCAGCGCGGCGGCACAATCCTGAAGACCGCGCGATGCAAGGAGTTCCAGACCCCCGAAGGACGCCAGTGTGCCTATGACGTG
The DNA here is from genome assembly GCA_014800785.1 of Bacteroidales bacterium. Lineage (GTDB taxonomy): Bacteria > Bacteroidota > Bacteroidia > Bacteroidales > Muribaculaceae > Lepagella. The sequence goes on along the minus strand of JAAVFK010000044.1, from coordinate 11,053 downwards.
CTGAAGCGCCGCGGAATCGACGCACTCGTAGTCATCGGCGGCGACGGTTCGCTGACCGGTGCGCGCATCTTCGGCAACGAGTACTCCTTCCCTATCGTCGGACTCCCCGGCACCATCGACAACGACCTCTACGGCACCGACTCGACCATCGGCTACGACACGGCGCTGAACACCATCATGGACTGCGTCGACAAGATCCGCGACACGGCCACCAGCCATGAGCGCCTCTTCTTCATCGAGGTCATGGGCCGCGACGCCGGCTTCCTCGCCCTCAACGGCGCCATCGCCTCCGGAGCCGAGGCAGCCATCATCCCGGAGATCTCGACCCACGTCGACCAGCTCTCGGAACTGATCAAGAACGGTTTCCGCAAATCGAAGAACTCGTCGATCGTGCTGGTCGCCGAATCCCCCATCACCGGCGGCGCCATGGGCCTCGCCCAGCGCGTGAAAGAGGAATATCCCGACTATGACGTGCGCGTGACCATTCTCGGTCACCTCCAGCGCGGCGGCTCCCCGACAGCCTTCGACCGCATCCTCGCCTCGCGCATGGGCGCCGCGGCCATCGACGCCCTCCTCGACGACCAGCGCAACGTGATGATCGGTATCAAGAACGACGAGATCGTCTACGTCCCCATCACGAAAGCCATCAAGAACGACAAGCCCATCAACCGCGAGCTCCTCGCCACCCTCCGCCGTCTCTCCATATAATCCCCAGGAGCGAAGATGTTCAGAACCGCAGGCGTCCCCGCCTGCGCACCAAAGAAAACCCCGGCAACACCCCAACAAAACACCGGGAGAAGCCCCCAAGCTTCTCCCGGCGTTTCACTTTCAGAGCGCAATTGTAGGGACATCGCTTCGCGATGTTTCACCAGCCCAACAAGATACGAACCGAATCCCCGGCGCCCTAAGACCCCCTAATTAGAATTTCTCGGCGTTAGGACAAAAGGCTCAACCTTCCGCAATTGTGTTCGAGTTCTGGTTATAAGCCTTTGCCACACATTTCCATTCCCCGTCGAGCTTGAGGAGAAGCAGAAAATCGGTGAAATCGATGCTTCCGCCCCATCCTTCTTCAAGAACGCGGACCACGGCGACTGTCTCCTCGACTGCGAGCACATCGATACGCGCCTTGAACTCCTTTCCCGCGCCGACAGTATCCACATTGTGATAGAACTGATCTATCGATCCTCGCTCAACCGCACCGTTAAGTATTCCGAACAGCACGGCGTCATCGGTAAAAAGTGTCTTCGCATACTCGCTGTTGCCCTCCGCAACGCTCCTGACGAACTTCTCGGCAGCCTTCGCCACCGCATCATACTCCTTGATCTCGTTTCTCATCGTATAGTGTTTTTATGGTTTGATCGTGTTTTTACGGATTTGATTCAACAATCCTCTACCGGCTCCACGAAGTATGGTGAATACCTGTAGTTCGCAGGCAAAATTAGCACGATAACGACTAAAAATCAAGTACAGAAAAATTTTTCATATACCGAAAATTTTTTCGGTACTTGTAAACTAAATGTTTAATGACTAACTTTGGAGTAATCTAAGAGAGTGTTTGAATTTAAATGATTTTAGCACAAAGAGAGATTTTGGGATGATTTTCCAAAGTTGAAGAGGGAGCGATGCGGGCATCGCGACCGATGAAATCTTTGGAATTGGAAATCGGCGAATTCATATTGAAAGAAACCAATATGAGCCAAAAGCGTCCAAAAGATCCTTTGTGATGAAATCAAAAATTTCTAAACCTCTCTAAACATTAAATTTGATTTAAATTCAAACACTCTCTAAACTCTCTGAGTATTAAATTTGGTTTAAATCCAAACACTCTAAGCAAAGAATATGGCATACGAAAAGAAAATTCCGGTAGATCTCGATTGTCCTCTACGCCTGACAATGAGTCTTATCGAATCCAAATGGAAATCATGTATTCTCGATGAATTGCGCAACGGCGAGCCCCAACGTCCGTGTGAGATCCACAAATCACTCCCCGAAGCAGCCCCCCGCGTACTTGACATACAGCTGAAAGAAATGGTCGAAGACGGTCTCGTTGAAAAAACGATCTATCCCGAGCTCCCGCCCCACTCCGAATACAGAATAACCGACCTCGGCCTCTCCCTGATCCCGATAATCGACCAGATGCTCAGCTGGGGCACAGCCCACCTCGACCTCTTCGAACGCAAATACGGCAACCGCCGCGACCGCTGATCATCTCCGGGAGATTATACCATAATCTCCCGCCCTACCGTCAATATCACAGGCGCCCTACCACCGCCTTTATTGTAGGGGCATCGCTTCGCGATGTTTTACCGGCACTTTTTCTTTTCAGACAGTCTTTTCGGACTTAGTGCCTGACTTAATGCCTGGGCACTAAGTCAGACTGTAATCAGATTGTGCGAGGTATTTCTGGCTTCGGCTGTTGGGTTCATCTGGGATGATCATCACTAAGTTACTGAGCAGCACAGGATTGATGTACTTCTTTTTAAACTTGGTTTTATCGTTATAACATAAATAAGCCATTATTTCAGCTACAGAGCACGGTTCTTGCAGAACTCAACATGTCGGACTGTCATTGCTCCATTATATAAGTGGATCGAGGCAAGTTAAAGTAGTAAATAAAAGCCAGAAATAGAAAAATTCGGAGTGAAACTGTCTAAAAGTTCGGAGTGAAGTCGCCGAAAAGTTCGGACTTGTGCCCTGACTTTGGGGGATGACTTAGGGGTCGCTCCCCACGTCAACCCCCAAGAGTACGTTTTTCTTTTCATCAGTCCATATATAGTTAAGATTCGTTCATCGGGCGTATATATAGCCCGAACTAAACTGAACTGATACCAATTATCCACGATGGTGCTAAATGAGGGTAAGAAACATGTGATTTGACACTCTCACGTGATTCGCGATTTTAGGTATCAACAACTTTGACTATCTACGACTGTTGTATTTCAAGCAGCTGTCGCGCTTCCAAATGTGGTGTAAAAACATTAGATTTGGAAGCGTGATGGAAGTGCGTTACATTACTCTACGCTACTAAGAATACATCGCAGCTAATTTGTTTTTTGTCAGAAATTTGTTGTATATTTGTGACAATAATTAGCAAAAAAAACGAATGCAATCTGTTGAAAAAAAGATATTAACAAATGTGTCAAAACGCGGTAGAGGCATAATTGTATCACCTCTCGATTATGCGGGATATGGAGATTTAAAGAACCAATATCCAATACTTTCTTGCATTTGGAGCATTTGAAACAAGTTGCTTTCAAATCTTTCCACGCCAATATCGTAGGGTTGCTGCTTATTTGCCTTAAAAGTTAAGAATGTCAACAATGAAGCAACTATGGCAATGAAGAGTCCCATAATGCCTCCAATAGTATCTCTAATCATCCCACTACCCGAAAAGGCTACTATGCAAAAACTTGTCGATGTCAATAGATATGACAAAAAGACTATGCAATCGTCAAGATAATTGTAATAAATAGGTATATCCAGAAACTTTTATCAAAGGTGGTGATATGAGGTTTCATAATGCCCATTAAATCTTTATATATCTCTGGAGACGACTTCTGGGTTTATCGGGGATTGTCATTTGGATACCAGTTCCGATTAGCGGATTCAGATAACGCTCTCTGAATTTTCGCTTGTTCTGAAAACCACAATAGGCAGTTATTTCAACTAAAGAGCGTGGCTCTTTGCAGAACTCAATGATCATTTCCTCAATAGTCTTGTCTGTTTGACTTGTGCCCTGACTTGTGCCCTGACTTGTGCCCTGACTTGTGCCCTGACTTGTGCCCTGACTTGTGCCCTGACTTGTGCCTGACTTGGGGTTGTTCGCCAAGTCGGATTCGTTTGTGGCGTGAACATTGACACGAAATGCGGTAATGGTGTTTACGTCAAATTCAGCTGGAGGATTGCCGTTCTCCTTCAGCATTTCCTGAACACGGGTAACGCCTCGGTTGAATTTGTTGACGTACCTCATCACCCTCATGGCTTCCGCCACAAGGGGATTGCGGTAGTCATTGACTGAGGGGAAGTTTTCCGGACGTGCTTCTCCATACAGCCCTCCGGCATTCATCACTTCAATGTAGTCATCAAACTGATACAGACGGATGGGCATATTGGACTGGTAATCCCTATGCATACAGGCGTTCATCAGCAATTCGCGGATTGCTCCTTCCGGATAATTCCAAACCGTTCTTTCGCGGAATAGAGTTTCCGGCACGGGCCGTTGGGTTATTATGCCATCACGAACAAAGGATTCGAGTGTCGGCAACATCTTGTATAGAGGTCCGGCAAACTGACGCTCATTCAGTATGTCGCCTCCCTTGTCTTTCCCGGCAAAACGCACGAATTGCACATAATTACCCGGAAGAAAATATTTGGGATTCTTACCGAAAAGAATTATTCCGGCATATGTCGGACTGTCATTGTCACGATCATATAAATGGATCGAGGCAAGTTGCTCCTTTATGTCTCGCTTATCGTTTGCAAGAGTTTCCTCATCAAATGCTATTGGGAGATACGTGGATTTGATGTAATCAACGTCCAAATCTTCCAGTTTGGCGCTGAGGCATGGCGTGGCATCAAATGTTGCCATGAATGAGCACCGCCTTTCGGCAAGTATTCTTTCCTCAGCTTCGGAAGCAATATCACGTCTTGGACCGATACGAATAAACACTCTGCCACGATAGCGGACGGGTGGCAGGTCAGAGGGACGCACCTCGGCAACCAGCAGATCTCCTTCCGGATAAGAGAAGCGTTCTACGGACATTGTCGGCAAAGGAAGGATATTGCCGTCGGAGCGTATTCCGGCTATCTTTTTTAGAAGAGCATCATCCACTTTCATTCCGGCGATAGAGCCGTCGTCGTATGCTCCAATAATCAGATAGCCATTCTGCGGGAGTTTGGCATATCATTGGCAAATGCACAAATTGCCTCACAGAACTTATCCATATTGCCTGTACTCGTGGTGCGCTCCACGCGATATGATTCCGTGGACTTCAACAAGTCCAACACCTCTTCTTTAGCTATCATAATGATTTGTTGGGGTTCATACTGCAAATTTACGAAAAATCCATGAGATATTTAACTCCAATCATCTTTATTCTTGTGTAGATTTTACGTCAATTATTTGGTCGGGTTAAATTATCGTGGTAATTTTGTGGTGTAATTTATACGCGAGTTTATTTTGGTGGAGTTTCTCCTACAAGAAATGATGAACGATATGACTGATGAAAAGTTGAGAGATAGGATCCGCGGCTCGATCGTCGGGGGTGCGGTTGGGGATGCGCTGGGGTACGCGGTGGAGTTTGTGGGCTCATTCGCCGAGATACGCAACCGATATGGCGAGAGGGGTATCACGGAGTTCGACACGGAGTGTTGCGAGGCTCGTGGGGGCGCGCCGCGCGACAAGGCATTGTTCTCGGACGATACACAGATGACGCTCTATACCGCCGAGGGTTTGCTTAAATCGGTTGCCGGCGGGGAGCCGATCATTCCTATGATCCGCAGTGCCTATCTTGCCTGGGTGGGACCGCAGATCGGAATGAAGATCAAGGTTCCGTATGAGTCCGAGCTTTTGCGGATCGAGGAACTGAATCAGCGCAGAGCACCGGGAACTACCTGTCTGAATTCCCTGATGGCGATCAGCATGGGTAACGAGCCTTCGAACAACAGCAAGGGATGCGGAGGTGTGATGCGTGTGGCTCCGATCGGAATTTATGGCGCGACCCGGTCGTGGTCTTTAGAGACCACGGCCCGCACGGCGGGCGAGTGCGCACTACTCACCCATCTTCATCCGCTGAGCACATATTCTTCGGCAGCTTTGGCGGTGATCGTTCAAATGTGCCTTATGACCGATTGCGCTGACCTCGATTCGTTCACGGCTATCGTCGGCTCGGCGGTCGAGGTTGTCGAGAGTCTTTACGGACATGACGCAAAAGCGATGAAGGAGTTCCGCGAGATTATAGCCAATGCGATTGCGCTCAGAGAAAGTCCGCTGGCAGATTGGGAAGTTATCGAGAGGGAGCTCGGCGGAGGCTGGGTGGCGGAGGAGACGCTGGCCATAGCCATATTTTCAGTAGCTCGCCATCTTGACGACACGGACGCGGTCCTTATCTGCGCGGTGAACCACGGTGGCGACAGCGACTCGACGGGAGCGGTTGCCGGCAATATCATAGGAGCCATCAACGGCCTCACCTCTATCCCCGACAAGTATACAAGCTCGATCCAGCTCAAGGAGCTACTTCTGACAACAGCTGACGCGCTGGGCTAAGACACCATCTTACATATTTGATTATCTTTACGGTGCATTTCACACACAAGAATATGGATACCAACGAAAATAAGTATTGCTACAGATACCCGCATCCTGCGGTCACGACAGACTGTGTAATCTTCGGATTTGACGGATCGCAGCTCAATGTTCTGCTGGTCAAACGCGGAGGAGAGCCTTATCTCGGCTGGTGGGCATTCCCCGGCGGCTTCGTCCGCATGGATGAGAGTGCCGAGGATGGCGCCTTGCGTGAACTTCGCGAAGAGACCCGACTCACCCCCCAATATGTCGAGCAGTTCCAAACCTACTCCGACCCCGGCCGCGATCCGCGCGAAAGAGTAATAACCATAGCCTATCTGGCTCTGGTGAAGCTTCAGGAGGTCGAGGGTGGCGATGACGCGGCCGAGGCCCGATGGTTTCCGATAGACAAAGTGCCCAAGCTGGCATTTGACCATGACCGGATTCTGAGGGATGCGCTGGCGCGTCTCAGGGAACGGATCCACTTCCACCCCATAGGCTATGAGCTGCTCCCCGAGAAGTTCACGCTGAAAGAACTGCAGTCTCTGTATGAAGCCATTTTAGGAATACATTTCGACCGGCGCAACTTCTCCAAGAAGATGCTTCACCTGGACATTCTCACGCAACTGGAGGAAACCGTATGGCCCACGCCCAAACGCGAAGCCCACCTCTACAGATTCAACCTTGACAAATACAAAGAGCTGAAACAGCGAGGCTTTCGCCTTGAGTTTTAGTATTTCCCACGCGTAATCTGACTAAATATGGGGGGACACTACGCTGTTGAATCGGAGATAGCAGATCTGGAAATAGCTAAAGGGTCTCCCCTCTGGAAAACGATCCGCAAGGCTGATGGCCAAGACGCTTATGGCCGACGATAACGGATAACGGATCACGGAGCGTCCCCCCTACCCGAGCAGAGAGTCCAGCTTCCTTGTCAATGGTTTCTCGATGACGTTATGTACCACTGCGGCGCCTGTTATGGCAAGCATCGTGAATATGACAAAGTCTGCGTTTAGCGGAAGGGTGATCCCCAGATGACGGCAGATTATATGCCATGTGTTTTGGAACGGGATATGAAAGATATATAAGGCGTAGGAGACATTACCGAGAGCCACCAGGGGGGGTAGACAACAATCTTATCATCAAGCATTTACTACACAACGAGAAGCTTATGATAAGCAATGCGGCCGCCGGCCACCAATATGAGCTCAGCGAAAGGCGTGGAGAGACCGAGGGATAGAACCACATCTGGCCCACAATCAAGGCTATGATCGAAATGATAATTAGATCGGCTCTGAAGCCGCAAGAGTTGGCGTGCGACGTAGAATATATTTCTGAAAGTACCATTCCGATAACGAAGACCGGGAATTGCATGGGCGGGAAGATATAGACGATCGGGTGTACGAGCGTATCAGGAACGAAAGCTGCGCACAGGCCATAGACTATGAGATAAAGCAAGAAGAGACAGGCGAAAAGCCGAGGTCTTCGATTTAACAGATTAATGGTCGGTATGAACAGCAGGTAACACAGCATCAGGTCGCTTACAAACCAGGTGGGCGCGTTGCCGGAGAAATAATAGTCAGGCGACGGTATCCAGCTTTGAAGCATCAGGACATCGGCCACAAGCTTTGACGGACCGATATGGAAATGGCAGAGGGCCAGACTGTAGAGCAAGCCCAATAAATACAAGGGCACTATTCTGACCACACGTTTGAGCATGAACCGGCGGAAAGGGATGTCGTAACCCCCGGCTACCCGGTCATGATAACTCAAGGAGAGCACGAATCCGCTAAGCATCATAAATATGGCAACCGCGCAATCGCCGAAAGAGTCGACCATTCCGGAATGGAAACCGAAATGGTGAGCAACTATCAAGACCGCGGCCACACCACGCAAAGACTGAAGACTTCTGATCATAAATTTCATGTTTGCAGCGACCTCCCCAGACGCCGCCAGCCCTCCCCTTCCTCCATAATAATCAATCCCCAAGCAAAAGTACAAAAATTCCGCCTAACTGCGAAAATACGCAAGCCGACATCTGCCTGTCACTGCGGTTTTTATTCATCGAGCTCTATCATTGCTGGAACGCGCAGTCTATGTTGCTAAGGCTGTGTCTTCTTGTTGCTAAGGCTGTATCTTATGATATGGCGGACGAGGCCGTCATACTTTCTTGAAGTCGAAAGAATCTCAAATCCAAATTTGACAAAGTTTTGCAGACTATGGTGATTGTCAGGAGAAACCGTGGCCACGATATAAGCAATACCGGCTTTTTCAGCCATTTCCATACACTGTCGCAACAAGCTATTTTGCAATCCGTAGCCTCTCCACCGGGGTGAGACCAACACGGCATCGAATGTATAGGTCTGGTCTGACGAGCATCCTATCTCGGTTGCGAGATTGCGCGGACTCTCCCGATTGACCACGATGACCGCCACAGCCACAAGCCTATCGCCATCGAATGCACCTATCACGACATCCCTACGGAGCGACTCCTCAAGTTCTTCCACACTCAAGGGGTAATAAAGGCCCGGCTCAGGAAGATGATCGACACAATCATTCTGCAGTACCAGAATATCATTTAGATTTCCGAGCGTTAAATTTTTGAAAACAAAATCCTTATCTTGACGCATATCAGTAATTACCCGGATCATCCCTTGCACGCAGTGCATCGAACTTCCCGCATTTACGACTCTCAGCAGACCTAAACGCAACCGCTTCCCAACATATTGTGGATCAAACCTGAGTCTAATCCGCATTAAACGTAAGTCTAATCGGCATTAAACGAAAGTCTAATGTATTAAACGTGACTCTAATCGGCGCAGCGCTTGACACCCCCAAGAATCCGAATGCAAAGTTACGAAATAAATTGAAGTGTAGAGTCCACATCAGAAGGGTCACAAGTTCGAGTCTTGCCGGAAGTACCGAAAGTATAAAGGCTTCGATCAAGTCGTAGATTACGACAATAGGAATCAGCCCTAATTTTGTCTTGACTCAAAAAGTTTTATCGGACAGCAATAAATTCAAATGTCGCCGAGGGAGATTGACGCTCCCTCGGCGGCATCAGATATTGATTATTTAGAAACTAATTTTATAGTATAAATTTGGCATACAAATTCCATCCCGGTATTCCTCAACACGACCGGTCCTGAAATTATATTCATGACCAAGATATTCATCATAGAAAGTAGCGTTTAGCCATTTTAAACCGAACTCATGAGATATTTTACGACGGTTAATGCGGTAATATACTGAGAAGTCAGCCCATAGAACCGGTTTAAGTTGTTGACTGTAGGCTAATCGTTCATCAAAAATAACTTCCTGTGCCGTAATTGATTCATCCTCTAATATCGGTGAATATCGATCACCCCCACGGAAAGTTATACGAGCATTGGCTCCCAGTACGTTTCTTCGGCTTGCACCTACCATCCATTCTTTTCCTCCAAGTAGATTGAAAAGATAATTCCTATTATAGCGCGTATTACGCCAGATGCCGTCACCACCTTTATAACGAGAACTGAAAACGGAACCTGTGAACATAAAATAATATCCATTGGACATGTATTTCTCAAACGTAACCTCAAGTCCATAGTTGAGACCTCGTCCCGTACTTTCAAACTTGTCAGTAATGAACCAATCGTCCCTATTGTTAAGCAGAGAATTGGAACTGCCCGCTACAACCGGAACTTTATAAAGCAACTGTAAATAGGGCTCTATGCGTAGATGGAAATCATTGCCGATATTCCAGTCATAGGTCAATACGAAATGGTGACCACGTGTAAAGTCCAGATTCTTGTTTATCAGCTCTCCGTCGTCATTACGCGTGAAATAATAGTTGAGCAATTCGGTACGGCTATGGCTACCATAAGAGAATACCAGCGATTGTTTTTGATTAATGTTGTATTTTATAGCCAGACGCGGCTCAATGCTGTAATGGCCGTTAAGCGCGAAATACTGTAGATGAACTCCGGGATTAATCTGCCATTTCCAAGACGGGGACAGCGAGAACTCTGTGTAAGCCTCCAATAATGCGCTGTTACCATGTTCATTCGCGATAGTCTTCATTTCTTCCCCAAGATTCTGAGCATTTTTAAGGAGCATATCGTAGAACATACCGGTTACGACAATTCCTGTGCGGTTATTTCCGATGCTACCTATGCGTTTGTTCATAAACGCGTTGAGAACTACATTGTAATTATTCTTCTTGATGATATTATCCGGGTGATCTGCAAGATTGTCGTCAAGGGCATACTGATGTGAGTCTATACCATTATACGTTCCCGCTATTGTAGTGTTGAATTGAGTGGTCTCATTCAGGCGATATTTATGATTCACGCCCAGTGCCCCCATCCATATCGAGGTGTTGAAGAAATTTCGATCGGATTCATATTCCCAGTTATCCTTATTGGTGTTGGCTTTTTCTTTGTTTCCGTCTATAAGTCCGAGACCCCACACAGAAAATGTTCCGGCTTTCTTAGTTGGGAAGTTTAACTTAAGAGACAAATCCTGATATTTCATTCCTTGCCCGGCTCCATCCGGCAGAAAACTTGAAATCATCCAGAGGGTTGAATATCTGTAGTTAAAAAGATATGACGATTTTCCACCCTTTTTGAAAGGGCCTTCTGAAGAAAGGTCTATTCCCATAGTACCAAGAGACACTGTATGCTCCCAATTACTGTTGTTGCCCGTACGGAGTTTCAGATCAAACACCCCGGCAAGTGCATTGCCGTATTCCGCCGGAAAAGCACCGGTAAGAAAATCAGAATTCCCGAG
>JAAVFK010000043.1 GCA_014800785.1 Bacteroidales bacterium | reverse complement strand
TGGATAAGATCGGCTATTTCCATAAGTCGCTTGTATGGCAGAATAAACGGGTCGGCACCCTGTAGGTAAATTCTGTCGTAACGTGGACCATACTCTTTGAGTTCAAGAATGTCCTCCTCAACCTCCTTCAACGGCGAGGCATGAAATCGAGCATCTTTGTAAAATGTACAGAAATCACACTTATCGTGACTGCATCCGCTGGTCACTTGCAGATAAGCATCGTTGGCCTCGTAAGGCGGTCTGTTAATTCCACTTGAAAAATGCATATATATTTCCTTTCTTTTTTAGTTATTTATGTTTTACCGACTATTGTATAGCCTTTATGGTTTAGTCCAATCTGACTTTCTTTCTGGCGAAATCAACCATACCATCGAGCCATGCCTGAAAACCTACCAATAATGAGGCTGAGTGTGACTTCGCAAGTTCTGCGGCAGGTTTTCCGATTTCAGACTCCTGCGTGAGGATGCGAACCCTCCCGTCGGGCATATTTTCAAAAAGAAAACCATGCAGGGCATCAAATCGTGTGTTCTCATCACCTGGCACCCAACCATGCCAAGACAAACGCCCGGGACGCTCTTTTGACGGTTCAACAAACTCAACGACCTCAGCTGTCACGTCCCAGCCAATAATGTTAAATGAGAACCTCGTGCCCTCTTTGAGTTCAGGTTTCCCGTCACTTCCGGTAAGTTTCATATCACTTACCCCATCATAATAGTCAGCCCAAATGTGGGCATGGGTGAGATACGGGAATACTTCTTCAGCAGTGAGGCCTGCCACATATGTTTCGGTCGACACAAAATTGTCGGTGAACCCCGGTGTAAATTCCTTGGGCCAATGTATTGCTTCCATATTTTCTTGATAGTTTTATAAAAACAACACCTCTATCCATTGAAAGTTTGATTTGTTATATCGCGTATTACTAATTGGTTACCTTCATATTTTGACGTGATATATTTAGGAGTATGAACAATCTGCTGAAAATCATTATTTGCGATAAATAGGTTACTAAGGGATAAAAAAGAAAACTTTACTTGAAAAAAATTTAGATCTATACGGTTAAACATCAAAGTCTATTACAGACAACTGTTATAATACTCGTCACAACGAACCATATAAATGTGATGAACTGCCCCTGCGTGCTTACTTTGTAAAACTGGAGGATGTTGTGACCTATATACTCAATCAGGTAAAGGCATCAGGTTTTTGTGGTTTTTCCAATTCAACTTACAGTTAGATATTGGATTTAATTCCAGCTACCTTTAACATTGATCACAAATTTATCCAATAAATCCACTGTACTGGATAAAATAGTATATTTTTTATCCAATAAAAGGACGTGTGTTGACTAAGAAACATGTTTAAATTTATGTGCCAATGATTTTGAGAATAATTTGGATGATTTTTGCGTGATGAAGAAGGAGTGATGCGGGCATCACGACTGATGAATCATGGCAAAAAGCGCCAAAAAGATTCTTGAAATCATGGCATATAAGTATGATAATAAAAATTTCGACATAAATTTAAACAGTTTCTAAGATGAGTACTGACTATTACCCTCCTAAATATATAATGCGAAGTAAGGATCCAAACTCACTTCGCATTATTGATTTGTGGACCTTCAAATCAACAAAAAGTAATAAACGTTATATTGTAGAAGTAGAAGGTTTTGAGAATGAGTTCTACGGAATTAAATTTTATTGGAAAGGAGTAGAAAAAAGTAAAAATCGTTATTCCATTCTTACCAATGACTATGAACCACGAATTATAGTAAGATCATGTATTGAAGTAATGTTGGAATATTATCGGAACGACTCGTCTGTCTCATTCGGATTTGTAGCTGCTCCCGATCTTGAGAAAGATATTAAAGGGAAGAAGGTTCATCCGGAGAATGGGAGCCGTAGGTTTCGATTTTATCAACGTATGATGATAAACCTATTCGGTCCAAAAACTTTCTTACAGGTTGCCGATACTTCCAGTACGATCTATCTGATGATAAATAGACGACAACTTGAAACCGGCAAAGTAACCATCCAAGATATTGAACGATGCCTAAATCAAACCTATGAAGGCGAATACATAGTTAACGCGCCCGTGTGCTGAGATTAATTATTTTAGCCTCATCCCAAACTTATATTTTGCGGAAGAATTGGCGGTAAGCAGTATCATTAGGCAAGTTTAGAAGATACTCTTTGAGGATCCTCCCTTCAGGACTATAGAAGTAGATATTACTACAGAAGTCGGCCCAATACTCGTCGATATGGTTGTAATAGAATTTGTCGAGACTCAGATCATCAAACTTTGGAAAGCCATCGTTATGAACTGTAATTCCATCTTTCTTCAAAATCTCAATCAACTCCCCCACAGACTTATCAGGATTATCTTTTTGGTTTTCTTCTACTGCTCTCATACAAACGCGATTATTCAGCTTAGGATCTTTCAACTTCCTTAACCAATAGTCCTGAAGAATGTCCTCCGCCTGATAAATGTCTCCTTGCTTCGACTCTCTGTATATTCGTTCTGTTACTGCCTTATCATGCTTGAAGAAAACTGTTCTAACTTGAGGCAACTTATTAAAATCGAGCCCTTTTTCCATTAGGAGAAGAAAGCCATGCTGTGCCCCGCTTCTCATAAACGGTTGCTTCCCTATTGAAGAAAGTTGGTAACCCTTTTCAGGGATATGATTTAAGAATGCGTCTGGCTCAATGTCAAAGTAATACAGAACTCCGAGTTTTGATCCGGTATACGGAACATACTTATTGTTGTCGAAGTCGAAAGTAGTGACGGCAAAGAATTTTGCCGTATCTATTTGGCTTGTGAGATCAAGAAATTGAGTCCGGTTGTAGTAATGCTGACTTAACCCTCCATAATTGACCTCAAATGGAAAGTTATCGTTGAAGAGTGTAACCCCATTGTTAAACAACTTCACAAGAGGATGGGACTCCAGCAAGAGTCTCATTTCATAAGTGAAGATATTGTACTTTAAGAAATAATCCTCCTCTTTTTTCCTGAATATATTAGGCACGCAAGGAGAATAATATTCCGCCTGACCACGGAACAGAAATTTATGATCACAGAGACACGGCTTGAAGTTGAATCTGTATGGGTAAGGCAGCGTTTTATCTCTACATTCAACTTGATTAACTACAAAGCCATCCTTTATCACATTTGCTCCATCCATATAGGCTACCCTTGGTGAAGACCATGGAATCCTGAAGCTTCTCATGTTGGGATCAATAAAATAAGGCTCATCGATTATGAAACTTCTGTATTGATCTCCGGCAAGACGAAACTTTTCAAGTTCTTTGATGTAATTTGCCGCTTCATCCACATTTTCAAAAGGATTTGATTCCGTGCCTTTTTCTCCTTCTGCCAGCGATCCAAGAGGTTTTGCTGCTACACTTTCCCCTTTCATCAGCTCGTATACCTTTTCGGCATAAGCTACACAGCTTGTAGGCTTAACGCAAACAAAATCCACGAACTTAGAGCCATTATGTGTCTTCACCTCCTGCAACTCCGTAGAGACTCCGCTTAATTGGTATATCTTTTTTCTGACAAGTTCAAAAGGAGGATTAAATCCAAAGGAGTGAGTGGTCCCTTTCAAATTAGAATGGAGCAGCTCAGCGGATCTCTTTGGATCTGTTGATTCTTCTTTCATGTACAATTGGAGCCCCTTAGTGGTGGCAATCGCATAGCCACCAATCATCTCCTCTTCATAACATTCTGTCAGTCGTCCCGTATCAAGATACATTTTCCAGCGGATAGCGAATGCGTACGTAATTAATCTGAGAGGAGTAGGTTTGTATCCACCTCCGGACATGATCCTGAAGAGAGCGGGTCTCATAACCAATTGTTTCTTCACAGCATTAATCCTAATAGGATTATATTTGCCATCAGATATCATATTTTCCGGTATGCGCACGCATCTAAGTCTATCCGCTTCCGGGACTTTCAGAACTTCAAATGCTTCAGCCAAGAACTCACTGACTAACTCAAATATCATTTCTTCACTCATCATAAAAATATCAAATTACGAAATGACAAATTTACAAATTATTTTGATACCCCATCTCTAAATTAATTGAATTCGTAGCCATCCGAAAAAAATGGGCGCGACCAACCGGCCGCGTCCGCTTTTATACTATATGCTCAAATCCCGACAGTGACTTATCGGTTAGTTGACAGATCGGTAAATATCAGAGAATACATGATTAGTCACGGCGGAAGATGTCACGGGTATATACCTTTGATGCAACGTCATCAAGACATGAATCGTAGCGGTTCGCCACGATTGCCTGAGACTCTTCCTTGAACCTTTCAAGATCGTTGACAATTAGACTTCCGAAGAAAGTCGTGCCGTCTTCAAGCGTAGGTTCGTAGATTATAACCTGAGCCCCCTTAGCCTTAATACGCTTCATAACACCCTGGATGGATGATTGACGAAAGTTGTCCGAGTTGGACTTCATAGTCAATCGATAGACACCGATCGTACAGGGTTCTTCTTCCGACCGGTATTGTTCGTTCTCTCCATACCAACCTGCCATTTGAAGAATCTGATCAGCGATGAAATCTTTGCGAGTACGATTGGAATCAACAATTCATTGAAATAGCTTACACGGAGTGCGAGATATGTGTTAGCAAATAACTTGACTGCCTCAGCCTCCTTCATTCCCATGTAAAGCGTAGGGATGTCCGTCTTTATCGCTCCTTGCTGAAGCAAATCAGCGAATATATGTGCTGCATTATCCATTTTTGTCGGATCGGTAACAGCCAGTATAGCCTCGTTTTCTTCGGTAAATTCCGGCCGGTCAATAATCTTTGGAACTCCGGCTATAATCCTCGATGGATAGAGATTATCATAAAGGGCCTTACTTTCGCGGAGAAACTCGGGGAAGAATAGCAAGTTGATTCTATATATGATAATATTCTTAAACCAGATAACAATAGGCCTGATTCAGGTTTATTGGAGATTGTATAGCATGCTTTTACAAACGGTACTTCCGATAAATCCGGCTGCTCCCGTTACCCATACGTTCATTTTCTGAGTTTATTTATGAATTTCGCTAATTAAGAGTTCTCTATCTTCTTCCTTGCCCCATTATATATATATCTGGCGTGGGTATTTAGATCCCTGTACGTCAGGAAAAAGAAGAGCATGCATAGTGAGAGCAATAGAAAAAGGGTCTTGATTAATGCTTGACATGATTCCCCTTCAGAAGAGTCCATACAATAGATAATAGGTGCAGATAATAATAGAAGAAGTTGTGCGACAAACATATTTCGACTAAATATATACCGATAATAGAATCTGTCGTACTTTTCCAAATCCTCTAATATATATTTGGCATGATCGAATCTCTCCATCTTATCTTTAGATGATATTCCCGACTCTTTAGGATAAAGTTTATCGAATGCAGCATAAACTGGATATCCGAATAAGATGTCGCACCTAAATAAAAATCCGGCAATACCGTTTATCAACCAACCTATGATAAATGACAAAAGAGGAATAAGAAAAATCAGAATGGTATTTATTCCTTCGAAGCTACCGTTTCGTATCTTAAGCGGAGCAAAAAAATCAAGAACCGAGAATGCATCAAACCACTGTCCTAATACTAAGATTCCGACCGATAAGTAGAATCCGGGAATAATCCACGTCAGAGTCTCTTGGTATCTAAATTCCATATTTTCTATATTTGATTGGTGCGTATCATCTGAATCGGCTGATGTTTCCATAATGAGCAATCCTCCGTATGAAGTTCTCAATTTGGAGTTCCGACCATTTGCGTTTACCCTCCTTATCGCGTTCCTTGTATAACGAAGCGGCAATAAGCGAATATTCGTTTTTCAATGACGTACTGAAGATACCTTTGTCATCGGTATTTATGGATACTACCATCGAATGACCGACACCATTTTTCAAATCTTCCCCAATTTGATGAAAACGTAGGATCGGATGCTTGTCAAATCTGTCAAATCTACCGATTTTTAAATTTGACGATGGATTGGTCTCTATTACAATCCCACTATGTTCTACATCGGCGACCAGACTTTCCTGAACTCTTGCCACATCCTCCACAAAGGATTCCGAAACTTGAATTACGGATACCTCATCACCCAGGTTCTGACAGTCCATGGAATTCTCATAGTGATTCCACAACGTCTTGCTTATACTGGAATCTTCATCCTCCCATTGGGGACTTACAGGTGAATATAAAGATGTCTCAAATGAGGACAATCTGTCTCGAATATTATCTTGATAGGTATCCGATCGATAATCTCCTCTAAGTCTCATACTGATGTAGTAATCAAGTATTTCCAATTTATTATCGGAATTAGGAAATTTTAATTCACGGGTCAATTGGTTGAAGTGGCGCTCAATTAGTTGGTGGGTCTTGGGGTGGAGGCTGATATCGTGTTCCGCTGCCATGAATTTCAGCCATACGAGATTGTCGAGAAGAATCTGACGCGGAGCGATAAGGTTAAAGTGTCGTTTCTCGTAGAATTCGAAAGGATTCAATCCCAAGGCAAGGCCATGGCCGATACGGTCACCGGTCTTGTATCCCATAAAGCTGATTGTCTCCTCAATGGTACGCAATCCGTCAACTAAATCGAAGAAATCCTCTCCCGCATGAAATGTAAAGTTTCGCAGGTTGTGCGCGGCCAATTCTCTGAAGAACGGAGCGAAAACTTCCGGACGACAGTTCAGTTCCGAGCCGGCTGCATCTATTCCTACGAGTTGTGGAACGTCCGTACCTTTTTGAGTTATGACAATTGCTTTGAGTTTATCAAGATCTTTATGCAATCTTTTGCGGACTGTGTGGTGACGTCTCTCTCCCTCTTTTCGTTTCCCCTTAATGAAATGAGCTATGAATGAAACATTGGATTTCTGATCTTTGAGAAAAATTTCATTAGAGAAAATGGATCGACGATAGTCTAAACTCATAAACTCACTGACCCGTTGGGGTGTCATTCTCGCTTCAAGGTTTATTTTTCCGCTTGGCCCGATAGTTGTCTGGACTGCATAGCGAAACATTATTTCGCGTAACCTTTGATTCCTTGCTTTCTGTGCAGCTTTTTTTGTACTATCCTTTTCATCCTTTTGCTTGTAACCATCCTTTACATGATCATAGTCCTGAAAATTTTCAAAACCGACAAGAGGATTGGTTTGTATGAACTCCCTTCGGATTTTGGATTTGATTAACAGATAAAGCAACATAAAACCGGTGGTCTCTCTGAATCCTTCGCGGTCTCTGAAGAATGCATTGAACCACCGGTATAAGAATGCCCGTTCGCCGTGATGTATCAGATAGGGAGAGGTCGGGATACCCTGCTTGAACTCTTCTGCTTTTATATTATAGTCTACAATCACACCTTCCGGAGTTTTCAATGCCCCGGATAAGGCATCTGCTATATCCGTATTGATATCCGAGAGCAGGCCATAGTTGAACGTGTTTTCTTTGAATAGAGCTTCTATTTTCTCTCTACTCAGAAGGGTTGGCCGCCCATTGAGCCGCTGGCACAAATATATTCTGATTGCCGCCGCCACTAACCCCCACTCACCTAAAGGTATTCTCCTTTCTGAGAAATGAGCGACTCTGTCATACTCTTTATTGATTCCGAAAAACCAAAATGGATAATCCTTGTTTTTCTTTGACTCAATGAGAATCTGGTCGGTCTCGGTCATCAGACGCAACCAATTGAATTCGAATACGTCGGTAGCGGCATTGATATGACAATGTGTGTCAGACAGCTCGTCCTCAAGAATTGCGTTTATCCTGAAATTATCATGGTCAAGAATATTTGGCCAAAGGAATCGTGTCCGATCATCATTTGATTTCGCCTCTATGTAGGCGAGCCAGGGAGTGATAAGCGTATCCTCACTGATCAATAACGAAATCTCCCTCCATCTAAGCAGATTCCGGAAAATTACCTTAGGAGCGCTGTCTCCATTGTATAACAGAACATCATTAGCAAACTCCCTGAGAAGAACCGGAAATCGACAGCATAGAGGCAACGAGGTATCCAAGTTAAATTCCTTCGACACACTCCACTTATGATCGATCGCCTGTACCAGCAGTCGTAGCTCAGATTTGGTGAACGCCTGCTGATCCCATTTCAATACCTCTAAAAGAATCTCGTTAAAATCCTTCTGCCTGCCATAAGGATCAACAATAATCCGTGCCAACTCCTCAATAGGGAAGTTGTAAAGCATAGCTTTTATGCCTGCTCGAATCAAATCCATATATTAGAAATTGGTCTACTCACGGTCCGAAACGTCAGATTTCGATTACTGAGGCGTGGATTGTATGGGTGTTTTTTGAGAAATGTCTTCTTGTTAGACAGTCTATTAAGAGATCATTCATCTTCATTGTTGGAGCTGATATCTGCAGACTCTGTCCCGGCTTCTGAATTCGATGACTCCTGAGTAGGATTCTCAGTTCTTTGCTCGTTGGTATTGCTTGTATCTGAGGAATTTCTTGTTTCGCCATCTTTCCCCTTAGACTTCTCTGTGTCAGCATGTTTAGTAGAAACAATGGGATGGCCAATATAAGGATAAATAGTATTGATTAGTACGTTGAGTTCATCCTCGTTTAACCCTTTCGATTTGTTGTAGTTTGGGATTACATTTCTTAGGACCTCTTTATCCCATTCCAAATTATGTGATTTAAGTACTACTATAATGCGTTTATAGATAGAATTTTTTGTGTGTGCCCCACCAATAGACAGTTTAAGTTCCTCGATTAACTCACTCTTTGTTATGTCTGTTTTTGTCTTGAAATTGAGTTCAAAAATGGAGGAGAATGTTTTCTCAAATAACCGATCCAAATCGGTCATTTTATCATTCCCTCCCTTTTTCTCCTTGTTTTTATCATTACGTTTTTTCGTAATTGCTATTCTTTGATCCAGAATTCTCTTAAGTGGCTCGAGAAAGCTGAATGTTATATTATAAGCCTTACCGTTTTTCAGATTCTTCTGGGTCTTCATTTTACTATCCAAAATTTCTTGATAGAAAGTATTGAATAGATTTTTGCCTCCGGTGTGAGTCAATTTACGATTATGCGTGATAAAATCGATAATTGACATCAAAACCTCCGCATTTCTGATCGAGCAGTCCGAGAGAACTTTGTGTTGTTGAACAAAGTCGGACTCTGTTCCCATGATATATTCCCGAGAATCCTTACACTCCTCGAATATTGAGTATAATATTGAACCCTCGAAGTTCTTTATGAAAGAAAAGAACTCATCATCTACAGCAGCGAAACGTCTATAGGTAAATTCTACGTTAAGCATGGTTCCGAATGGAGCCATAATATCAAACAGATAATATCCGGTATTAGGATAAAATCCGCGATAATGCCAAGCGTCTACATTCTTGCGAAGGTAATTGGATACCTTTATAAGATTCTCTCTATCACCTGTCCCTATTTGTTTTTGCGGAATGGCTGCTTTTATAGTCAGAATGAAAAACTCGGCTACCTTGAGTTTTTGAATGAACTGATCCAACTTCTCTTTCTCCTCCGGTTCGAGCTTTTCTTTATCTTTGATCTCAATAATCTTGGGATATTCTCGCTTTAGCTTACTTAGAAGGTCGTTGAGAGCTTTGCCATTAATGACTCGGAGATCGTTAGGCTTGTTATCTTGTTGATTCTGGCTATTGTAGGGGATGTATTCTCCAGGACGATAGGTAAAATAGCTACCTCCGGTCAATTGTTGGAGACGGTTTGATTGATCGAACCGTCTGTCTACAAGCATGAGGCCGGCTCGTTCCTTGTCCTCCTTGGGATAGATCATACCCGGTTTCTCGGTAATCAGATCGTATGTCTCATATAACTTGATAGAGTATATGCTTTTGAGGAAGAAGACCAGTGCATAGAGAGACTCATTAAGAGTTTCACTCTCAAGAGAGGTTAAAAGATAGAATACATCCCCAATAGTAATGTTATATCCGAAATTATTAGTGGAGAGAATACTGTTGATCATTTCTTTACCTACACTTGTTTGGACAGCGTTCCCCTCGCTTTTCACGTTTGTCTTGGCGTCAGCCTCATATTCTTCCTCGCCATTTGACAAATAATCTTTCGCCAAGTTATTCTTAAAGTACTCAGCTATAATGGAGACTACCTCCTTATTGAATGATGTGCCGAAATCGAAGTTGATCAGTGCATCTAATTTGTCACGAAGTGGCGTATTAAAACGGTTCCTCCATACTGAGAAGAAATATGATTTGAATAGACGTTTATTCTTCTCAAGTATTGGCTTTTCCTCGGCTGAACGTGAATTGTCGATCATATCTAAAGATGACAGAAAGGCAATCAGATTCTGAAGATCACGCAGATTGTTGGGCACTATCGGAGAAACGTTGTCATAAGAGTTATAAAACATATAGCGTGTGCAGGTATAAATCAACTGCACGATAACATCCTTGACAGACTCGGTATATATTTCTCCGTTGATGTCAAGCTTGAAGTCAATCATACTGTAGGCCTTTGGCATATTGATTCGGTTTCTGGCCGGAATAAGCTTATTGACATACTTTTCGGCCATGGCTGAAATCTCCTCAACATTAAAAATATCTTGCTTAGGAGAATTCGTGTCCACAGCTTTGAGTGCAGACTTCATTTCGCTGGCCACGACATCCTGAAGTTGACTTATCTTTACACTGAAGAAGACAAGACAATGCTTCACACATAGATATTTCCGTATCTGTTCGCACATTCTGTAGGCATAGGAAATGTGAAGATCTATATCGTCTATGGGGATAACAAGATAATCACAACCTACGAATTTCAGGAACTTCTCCACTAATTCCTCCATCTGTTTACGAAGAGTAATTCGTGTGGACATGACCGAGAGACGATGAAGGTCATTGAGTGAATCAAGATCACCGGTCTCAAGAGTCTTCAAGCTTGAGTTCACATCACTGAAAGCCTTGTTTAGATTCAGACGGCAATCAGTGTTCCCGTTAGCCCTTTTGAGACTTTCATTATATAGGTGGCTGATTACTACTTCAAGGATATTGTTTTTCTCATCGAAAAACGAAGGATCAATAACCTCCACCTCATAGAATTTCTTTCCTTCGAGCTTTGTCAGGTTCAGATTTTTGACAAACTTATTCCGAAGATCTTTTTCATCATCGCAATACTCCAGAATATGACGGACCGTAGACATACACGAAGTCTTTCCTTCGCCACGGTCTCCACAGAAAGCCACGCACTTCAACGAGCTGTTCTCATCATCATCAATCAAACTATTGACAAGCTTCAAAGCCTGCACATACTGATCTGTAAAAATCGACTTATCGAATCCCGACTCCTCAATCACAACATCACGTTCACGACCGCGCACATACTTAAGCACAATCTGTCCGTCATTATCCAATTTTTCACTTTCCATCTTATTGCTTGCCATTGTTATATCATCTAAATCAAAGATTACTCCCCCTAAATTATATCGATTACTCCCCCTAAATTATATCCAAACTCTCGAAGTCTTATCTATTTAAACTCATATATCTTTTATAAGAATAACACGTATAAGAATAACACGTCCCGGAACGCTACTACCACCCAGCCATCGCACAAGAAGAGTTCGATGCCTGTTCGCATTTTAATATACTCAGGTAGGATTACTATATAGTAGTGAAGTTACGGTCGACAAGATCGTCGGCCTTGCATACAACGACATCGTCATACATCAGCATCAGCACATCGTCGTCATAGTTACCGACCTCAACCGGATTCTCAATGCCATTGATATTGTTGACGATAAGCTTGATAATATAGATTTATACTCTTGGAGGTAGCTGTATAATAATGGAAGTTAGCTATTTCTCACATATATAGTTGTTTCCTACATTTACAAGGTAGTCACACTTGGCGAAGGTCTCGTTTTTTCTGGATATGAGAATGGCCGAGTCTATAGCTTCTCCGTTTAGCCATTTGAGGATAGCTTTGGGGAGGTTGACCCCGGCTTCATAGCTGAAGGGGAATCCGCCTCCAAAACGTGGATTGAGTTCAAGAACATAATAATGGCCATCTTTTTCAAACACATCGACATCCAGATTACCAAGATGTCCCGAGTTTTCTCCCAATATGCGGCCAATACGCTCTATTTCCGCATTTTCTACCGTCTTGGCCTTATCTGTTTCTCCGGCTCTCATCGAAAGTTTCTTTTTCACGGAAACTGCCTGATGACTGCCTTTTAGGTCATTCATAACATCCATACCATATTCCTGACCCTCAATTTTCTCCTGAATTAGAATATATTCATCCCCTTGAGAGGCCGTTGACAGAATCGTCTGCTTGATTTTCTTTAAAAGTGAGCCGTAGGTTTCTCTCAACTCCGTATCATTGTTGACGAATTCTATACCGATGGATCCTGAACCCCATCTTGGCTTCAGTACCAGAGGGAACTGCAGATCTCCAGTCATCAATGCTTCTTCGGCTTTGTGGAGATTAATATAAGTCCTGGGTGTACTGAGACCTATGGATTCAACGAATTTCGCTGTCTTGAATTTGTCGAAGCAGATATCTATAAATTCAGTAGGAGCTACCATCACTATGACACCTATCTTTTCAAATTGCTCGCGGTTTCGCGCAAGAATTGGAAGTTCGAGATCATTGAGAGGTATAATAGCTTTTATTTCCCACTTTTGACAGATATCAATAATTGTATCGATATAGTTGGGGGCATATACTGCCGGAACCTGTACCTTCACGTCGGCTGCTGTCAGTGCCGGCGCAGATAACTGCATATCCGCTCCGACCACGAGACCACTTGTTCCCATTTGCTCCTTGAAATATTTCAGGAGATAAGTGCGTCTACCTGCACAAGTAAACAATATATTCATTTGTAGTTACTTCATCATATTCATTAGTCCTCCCGTATGCCAGAAAAGAAAGTTGCCCTTAAGGCCATTTTTCTTTATGATATCCATCATTCCATAGAATGCTTTTCCTGAATACGTGGTATCGAACATCACCCCGGTATGCTTCATTACTCCTTCAAGATATTTATCCATCTCGGGCGTATACTTTTCATATCCTCCGGATAGATAATCGGTATTGAAGTCTATAAGGCCGTCATAGTTTTTCTCGAGACCAATATGTTCAGCGAGCATGTTGGCAAACTCCTCTATGACCATGGTTCCACGTTCCTTTTGTCTGGCGACCGATATTCCGGTAAGACTGACATCGGACCAACCGACAATATCCAGTCCAACGGCAATCCCGGCCTGAGTAGATCCTGTCCCTGATGCTTGAAAAATATGGGTTGGTTTATATCCCATCAGATCACATTCTCTTTTCAACTCCTTTACGGCTTCAATCAGAGCCAGTCCTCCCGGTAGATCATGACCACCGCCATGAATGTAGAGCGGATTAAAGCCCTGCTCCCTTAATGTAGTCATAGCTCTATCCATAGCCGGACCGATCTCTGAGGGCTCAACAAATTCATAAGACGCACCGCTCTTTCTGACTAATAGAGCGTTCCCTCTCTCATTCAAAAATCTGTCTTCTGATCCGTGATAGACATTATGGCACTTCCAACCGTTACGTGCACACATTAAAGCTATCGCTCGATTATGATTGGATTGGATTCCACCTGTCGTCACACAAGCATCAAAACCTCCCTCCCGCATAGCCTTTTCATAATAAGTGGCTTTGCGTGCTTTGTTTCCACCCCCCACAGCCGGGTAGAGATCATCTCTTACCAGTGCTATCGGCACTCCGAAGCAACTAATCCTCTCTATTTTAAGGAATATCATAGATCTTAGCAAAATTCTTTGATCCCGGCTTCGAAATCATCGATCAACGCTCCGTAATCATCAAAGTATATGAACATTCCTTTATTTTCCTTATCAGTGATTCTTAGATTTTCATTGATAAGCCGGATTTTTGAAACGAGATCTTGAATCGTCTCACCATATATTCTTATTATACCCATTGCTGCTTTACCGCGAACCTGGTTACCCTCTCTCTTCGGGAAGTCTACAAATACTCCCGGTAAGCTTTCGATCTTTTCCAATCCATCGATACGCTCTATAGTGCCGGCTTGATGGCTGAACATATAGTAAGAGGCTGCAGTTGCTGTTTCCAACCCATTAAGCCCGGACGGAAGATCAGATACCTGATGCTTCTGCCCCATAGAAATCTCTATCATCCATTTTATGGTGTCGAAACCTCTCACGAGTTTATATGGCACATATGTCATTTCACCGCCGTACCGATAGCCCATTTCTAAAAGGTAGAACTTGCCGTCCTCATCGCGCATACATTCTACCCATGCAACTCCTTCACGACAACCAACTTCTTTCAGGAGTTCGATGACCTTGTCATTCACTTCATCGAGATATTGTCTGAGATGAAGAGGCTGTGTATTTATGACCGAATACAAGTTAGCTGCCTGTCCTGGCTGATGATGCTCTGCACTGAAATATAGAAGACGAGGCTCCCCATCAGCAATTACATAGTTAACAGCATATTCAGGACCTTTGAGCATCCTTTCCACTACGATAACGGGATTATCGGAGATGGATCTTGCATGAGCCCATGCGGTTTTCAATTGTTCCTTGTCATAACAATAACTCATCCCTCGATTGCCGCTTTTGTCCACCGGTTTGACAACGACGGGGAAAGTAATCATATCAATTTCCTCGTCGTTTAGCTTATCGTTCAGATAGTAGTCTTTAGCCACCGGAGCTCCGACCTTCCTACAGACCTTTTTGAATTCGCTTTTGTTATTAGCGATCTCCCATGCTCTGTCATCCTCGCAGTACACAGGTAGTCCAAGGCGTTTACATAGCTTTCTACCGTTATTGATATTGAAATCAGATGCACCATAAGCGATACCGGCTATGTCATGTCTTCTACATTCTGCTTCAAGAGTATCTATATCTGTTGTCGAAATCATCCAAGCTTCGTCAGCAGCTCTTTTTGTTGGCGACGTCGACATCGTGTCGGTAACAACAACATATAATCCCATCTCTTGAGCAGTTCTTACGGTATCCAATGTTCCGTAATCACTTCCAAGAATAAGTAGTTTCTTTTTCATTGATTTGCTTTATTGATTAATTCTTATTCTGCAATCTCGCTCTTTCAACATGGAGATAGTTGCCTGTCGGCACAGCTTGAACATCGCGTTTTTTTATGACATTAAGGAATGTGCCAAATAAAATTTTGCAATCGTTAAGAAATGTTACATTCTCAGTGTATTCCAAATCTTTAGCAAAAGTCTCCTCCCAGGTATTGGAGTTTCTTCCCTCTACCTGTGCGAGGCCCGTTATACCCGGACGTACATCATGCCTGTGCATTTCCTTCTCAGTATAATATGGGAGATACTCAGGCAAAAGTGGTCTTGGCCCTATTAAGGACATGTCACCCTTAAGTACATTCCACAACTGTGGCAATTCGTCAATGGAAGTCTTGCGCACAAATTTTCCTCCTTTTGTCATTCTTTTGGAGTCTGGCAGAAGATGTCCTTGTTCATCTCTCTGATCAGTCATGGATTTAAACTTGTATATCCGAAATATTTTCCCATTTTTTCCCGGACGTTCCTGTAAGAAGAAGACTCCGGCTCCTTTGTTTGCAAAATGTAGCCAAAGAGCAATAACCGACAATGGCAACGAGAGGAGGAGCAATCCGAGTGAAGAGACTCCTATATCAATGCCTCTTTTGAAAAAATCTCTATAGGGCTTCATGGTTTAATTATTGGTTATTTTTGGAAATGCGAGAGTCTTGTATCAGTCTACGAATGAACAGAACGGAACCTATAAGAATCAGTATCATTACGAGAAGCCCCATGATTACAGAGACCGACTGAACAAGTGCCAGTCCCCCGCACCAATAAAGAGCCATAGCTACCAGACACTGTACGGTAGCCCAGAAGATCTTCTCTTTTGAGGAAATATGTTTTTCTTTGGAAAGCAACGTGGCGACTACATAGGACCCCGAATCTGACGATGTAATGAAGAACAAACAGATGGTGAGTAGTGCCGCCGAAGATAAGATGACGTAATAGCCATTATTGGTAATGTGCTGAAAGAAGATGAATAATGCAGTCGGCACATCGTTTGACATCGCTTTGTAGATGAGTTCTCTGTATTCTGCTCCGACACAACCGAAGACCCCAAACCAAAGTATTGTGAATATCGTCGGAAAGGCCACAACTCCTATTATAAACTCCCGTATGGTACGCCCCTTGGAGATTTTCGCAACAAAGACGGCCACGAAAGCTGCCCAGGCAGCAAACCAGAGATTGAAGAAAATTGGATTTGCCGCAGCCCAGGAGTCGGACGCCTCGTTCATGAAGTCATTGTAATGTAAATAGTTTGCGAACAACAGCCCGGTTCCATTGGCTATATAACCCAGAAAGTTGAATATATCATGATAGAACACACCGATAAAAACTATCGATATCATGAGAAGAGATACCATGACTGTCGATATATTGGAAAGCCATTTGACACCCTTTTTCAATCCCGATGTAACAGACCATGCAGCTACAACCGCAATCAGGAACATCAGAATGAACGGACTGATAGATGTATCGAAAACATATTCGAACCCCTTGCCAATTTGGTTCACTCCGAGTCCGAGTGACGTTGTGAGACCAGAAATGACACCGAGAGCCATTATTATATCGACGCTCCGCCTGATCCATATTGGGGTCTTCCCCGGCAGAATGGAACTCATTTTCAGATCCTTCCCCTTGTTATAATGGAAGTAGGCGATGATCACGCCGAGCAGGGCAAACTGTACCCAGTCGTTTATTGTCCAGTTGAATAAGGTGAGGGAATAAGCCACGGATACAGGGTCTCCCGGCACGTTTCCGGCATAAGGGTTGTTGTAATAGTGCAGGATAGGCTCCTGACAATAAAACACAATACCGATTCCACATCCGGCCATAAACAGACACGAAAGCCAGGAGAACGTGCTGAACTCCGGCTTTGCTTTCTCGCCACCGAGTCGGATGTTACCATACCCGGAGCACACCAGGAATAGAAGAACAGCGATGCAGAAAAAGCAGAAGAGAGTCACCGGTCCTCTGAAAATCACACACATGTGCGAAAGCAGAGACTGGAAGAACTCTGTCTTGGGGTGAAACACAGCGAGCGAGAAGATCGTCACGGTCAGAAGAGCCAGAGCGGTGATTCCGCTTGATTTACGCCTGATAAACGATTTCTCGAAATAAGAAGAATGAAACATGGATATTATGGATATTTGCACTCCTTATCAAGGGCCATTTGAGTTTCTGTCGGCGCTACCCGTACGGATGACCCCCGCCATTGATAGGAAAGCGGAGAAATATTCAGTCAGTTGCGTTACATTCCGTATGATAAAGATGACGATTAAACTGATGGTCTCTTTAATCGCGGACACGTTTCATGTTTAAATATTTTATTATGTGAATGAAATTTGATAGTGAAAATTTAATTCACCCTCATAATTTCCTTATAGTAATCTCTCAGGCATTTGTGTACGAATCCTTGCTCGAAGCGATTTGCAGCCATATTGCGGGCTTTGGATGCCATAGCTTTGGTTAATTCCCGCTCCTTGATAAACTTCTCCATGGCCGTTTCAAGAGCCGCTATATCCTTTGAAGGAACTATTGTTCCGTTTTCGCCCTCGATGATGATCTCGCGTGAACCGTTGATGTCAGTGACGATAGACGGAAGACCCATTGCTCCGGCTTCTATCACTACATTTGGAAAACCCTCGCGATAACTGGGATGTACAAGCGTATCGGAGGCGAGAAGCCAGGGACGGACATCCGACTGCCTGCCGACCGCTTCGATAGCCGAATTATTTTCGATTTCAGCAATTGTTTCGTCTCTCAGCGGATCAAGTTCCCGTTCCTCCGATCCGATAAGAATCAGACGTGTGTCGGGATACCTCTCGTTGAGCCGTTTGAAAGCCTCGACCAATTCATTTATACCCTTGTCTCCGACAAGACGGCCAATGGATACGAATGTAAATACGCCATCTTTGCGGATCTTCTCGGCCTCGGCTTTTACTTCGGGAAGTTCCGGATCGAACCGCTTTAGGTCGATTCCGCGTACATTGCCGTAGCCCAATACTTTCAGAGGTTTCTTCGTGATGCCGTAATTGATCAGATCGTTCTTCACACCCTCACCTTCCGGAACGATATGTGTCGCGCAAGCACAAGTAAGGCGGTCGGTGAAAATCAGGATTTTCTGTTTAAGGCCCGTCGAGGTCGGAAATACCAGACCGGTAAAGGTATGTAGACGGACCGGCACACGACACACCCACGCTGCCATCATTGACAGCAATCCGGCCTTCGGAGTCATCGAATGAACCATTGTCGGCTTTTCCTTGCGGAATACCTTGATCAGACCCAATAAACTCTTGAGATCATTGAGTGGAGAAATCTCGCGGTACATCGGAACAGCTATAGTTCTCACACCCTCGCGCTCCGCAATCTCTTCCATTGCCGGTCCGGGAGAACTGACAGCCACAACTTCGTAGCCCTCAACGGTGAGTTCCCGCAACAGGCCCCTACAGAAATTGTTAAGAGAGCCCGGAACGGTAGTAGTTCTGAGTATTTTATTGGTTTTTCCCATTCAAAGAGTTATAAACGTTAACGTATCCCTCGACCATTCTGGAGATGTCAAAGTCGCTAGCCCGTATTGCGCATCTGTCAGCAACCTCTAAATAGGAATTATGGTCATTCTCCAGATCCAGGATATTTTGGGCAAGAGCTTTTTCATCCCCATGCGGACAAAGAATGCCGGCTCCCTTTACCACTTCTCTAAGCCCGTCAACATCGGAGGCTATGAATGGCTTGCCGACCGACATACCCTCTACCGATGACAGCGAAAGTCCCTCGAAATGAGAGGACATAATAACATAATCGGCAGCGTGAAGCAATTCCGGGACGTCCGAGCGCACGCCTAAGAAGTGAACCCTCCTTGCGACTCCTTTATCTGTAGCCAGCTTATTTAGCTCCTCTCTTCTGACGCCGTCTCCGACCAGGAATAGATGAAACTGCTCAGGCAAACGGGGCAGGGCCCGAATAATAGTATCTTGATCCTTTTGATCCCGGAAACCGGCAACCATGATAAGCTTGCGACTGCCGGGTGCCAAACTTTCAAGTTCATTAGAGGATGTCGCTGAAGAATATTTCACGAGATCAACACCATTATAGATAGTAAGAATATCCGCGGTACTACCGCTCAGATATTCCCGTAGGTTAGCCTCTGCCTGATCCGATATACATATCACCGTAGAATATCGGTTGTACATCCAGTAATCAATAACTTTGTATCCTTTCCAATCCCGTCTTCTGTTTGTGGTGTTGTGTTCCGTAGTCACCAATTTAGCCTTTCCAAACATCTTGTCGAAGGCAGCGAAAATCTGGGGAGCGGTATTATGCGTATGGACAATATCATACTTACGCATGAACTGAGCAAGTTTAATCAGTCGTCTCGGGTCATAGACCGAACCTCCTATCCCAAGATCGTAGATCTTAATTCCCTTCTCCAATGCCTGTCGCTTAAATGGCGTGTCCGTGCCATCGAAAAGCAGAAGGTCCACCTCCAGTCCATGCTCCTTGAGTCTCGGAATCAAATCGAGCATCAGTTTCTCTGCTCCACCGGTGCGCAGAGATGTTATTACCTGTAATATCTTCATAAAACTTTTATTAGCTTTAGAGCAGAATAAACTAATCCTATGAGTTTACGGCGATGCCTTGTTTGGTGAACCCTTTCTCGGGCAACAGCAAATATATACTCTACATCTCCTCTAGCAATTGCACTAAAAATTGGAGTGTTATATCGCTTGTCCCTTGTTTCTATTGGATCTTCTCGAATATCATCCCATAATGGGTTATTCCCAATTTGAGAAGAAATCCATTTTTTAATTTCTTCTTCTGACTTCTTCTGATATATAATTTGACTTGAAATATTAGTTAAGAGAACGTTCTTCAATTCAATGATCAAAGTTGGTATTGCCTTCAGATAATTATTTTCAATAGCTTTTTGACGTTTTAACCAAAATTGAGTAACTAAATTATCCCAGAAATATGGATTATAACCACTTGTCAAGCCACCCCATCTGTAATTATATCCAAAATAATCAATTACTGAGTAGCGTTGAATTTGCGGAAACAGCTCCATCATTAACATAAGATCCTCTCCCATCCTAAACCCCGTTGGTTGTATATCGCTATTGGCGAAAAGATCGGTCTTGAATAATTTTCCACATAGATTAACAGACAATCTGTTAACACCAAAAAAGGAGATATAATAATCATCAAACAAAACTGGTTGTGCTATTCTTTGAGCTGGGGTTAATATCTTTGCTTTCTTTCGAATAGGTCCCATAATCCTGTTGAACCTCATTTCGACTACATCAGCATTTGAGCTCTTCATCTCACTTACAAGTTTCTCAAACGCACATTCTGACAAATAGTCATCAGAATCAAGAAAAGTAATTGATCCTCCCGGATTGTTCTTTAAGACATAATCAATACCTGTAAATCTTGCTTTATCAACACCTTCGTTTACCTTCTTGTCTATGAAGACTATTTTATCGGGATATGTTGCGGAATATAAAAGACATATTTCTTTTGAATAATCCGTTGAGGCGTCATTTATTAAGATTATTTCAAAATCTTGGTATGTTTGCTTCAATATAGATGATATCGCCTTATGTAAAAATGAAGAGGTGTTATATACAGGCACTATACAAGATACTTTCATTGTTTTAAATTTTAAAGTTAAAATTATTGAAAATTCATTTAGATGTTGAATTCTTCATTATGTTATCCTCAATTCTCGTGACTCCGAACAGAGTGTCAGCTCATTCGAAACGCAGAAGCGATGCTTTCATTCTTTGTCTCTTAAGCCTTCTAGATAAGTAGTTAGATTCCCACAAGTGAGTATAATTAGTATCTGAGAAAAGTTTTTCTAAATTTACTTCTCTCCCCCTCATATCGGTACAGATCTTTCTGAATTATATCGTTCATCTGAAATTCATCTTTGCGCC
The DNA here is from genome assembly GCA_014800785.1 of Bacteroidales bacterium. GTDB lineage: Bacteria > Bacteroidota > Bacteroidia > Bacteroidales > Muribaculaceae > Lepagella. The sequence continues at coordinate 33,608 of JAAVFK010000043.1, read as the reverse complement.
TGATTCTACTTTAGACTTGATCCTGTAATACCATGCTATTCCAAAGGGAATTGCCAGAGCTGTCAAAAATTTCTTGGGGGATTCTTTCAGAAAATTTCTGTCTTTGGATATGATTGAACTTGCCACATAGTGTACGCAGGATATGAATTTACGTTTGAGAGTCGGAGCATAAACCATTTCAGTTTTTCTGAAAAAAGAGAATCCCTTGGGGTTGTTCCAATACTGTTTGTACATATTGTAGCTGGAACCATCCTGTTGATAGTCTACCACCACAAGAGGCGAATTTATGGTCAGTAACTTGTAGTCTTGATCCAAAAGAATGTACTTATAGGCAAGCCCGACATATTTCTCGCCCTCGAAAATCGGATAATCCGGATAGCTGTTTATCACATCAGTCCGATAAACCTGTTTCTTGTCACCTGTTCCCCCGGCAGCATACACACCTGTAAGGGTAGTTTCTTTAAGATACTCAGGGAAAGCAGTACCGATTATCTTTCCGTCCTCGGTACAATCAAGGCCTATTATCCCCCCATATTTATCAGACCCCTTTTCTTTCCAAAGCCTGACAATCTTTTCTACGGCATCGTCCGGCATATAGTCGTCGGAGTCGATGCATGTATTCAGTTCGGTCGTGATGTTATGGTAGGCCGTGTTGTGAGCTCCATGCATTCCCTGATTCTTCTGTTTTATGTACCGAATAGGAATTTTATTCTCTGCGATCCATCCACGAACAAGCTCTTCGGTATTGTCGGATGATCCGTCATCAACCACCAACCATTCAAAGTCATTGCAGGTCTGACGTAGCAGACTTTCGTACGTCCTGCCAATAGTATGTGCTCGATTGTACGCTGGAGTAAAGATAGTAAGAGTCTTAGCCATAAGTATTGTTAATAATAGAGATATGCCATAGCAAGTGTGAACAGAAGCTGTCCCCAGACGGTATAGTTGACTATCTTTCCTTGTCTTTCAAATAGATCGAATTTTAACAGAGGATAGATAAGCACAAGAGGAAATAAGAACCAGGATAAATAGGCTATGCGATTGGTGTAGGATGCGTACATACATAGCATCCACACTCCGTTTGTCAGGATATAGGTGTTATAAATGATGGAGTATAACTTATCCTTGAGATTTCTACGAACGTACCAGTAGTATCCGGTAATAATGGGTACGCAACTATAAAGGATGAAATCTAATCTGAAACCTCCTTTGCCACCCCAGTCAGTATCAATATTGTTGAGATATGAGTTATTACCTTCTTCGGAAATCTCTCCGAGTAGAGTTTGAAAATATGTAATATGCAGAAAGGCTATTATAAGTGTAACAAACCAGAATAAAAGATAAATCCTTGAATTCCTATAAAAGTATGTTATGACTACCGCGATAATTGGAAGTATCATGGAATGGTGGAATCCAAGACTTATCCACAGGAATAAGGCAAATATCAAAGGCTTGTTGTAATATGAAAGAGCGATATAAAATATTGCGGCTGCCATTCCGGCTTTCAAACCATTGGTCCCGTAGGAGAATGTAGAGAAAGCTCCGAGAAAACATATGAAGGCGTATAATGAGTTGTTATTAAATATCGTTCTTAGACCAATATATGTGCCAAGAAAATAGATGAAGGAGCAATATACGAAAAAGGTAGTTACCTCATATTGATTAGCTGAGAGCCATTCAATAAAATTATCAAATAAGAAGTTTTTCTTGTCCCATGAAAAAATAAATTCCTTACCATATAAAGAGGTATAATATATATTATAATTAGACATGTCTCCAAAATAATAGCCACTCAGAGGCCTGAAGCCTATAAATAGTGCAATTATAATCGGAATCGCTGTTTGGAAAATTAAAGTTTTATTGACGCCATGTAAGATGTCGTAATCAGATAACTTCTTATATCGTATGGATAGTGCTATGGTCAGGATAGTCACTATCGTTAGATAGATTGGAGAGTATAAGGGTGCAGGAAGCATCAGATTTTAAAGAGTTTTCTAATTGATGTCATAAAGTGAACTCCAAAGATTCGGTGGACAAATCGTGAAATTCTAGTACGGATGGTTGAGGTGGGCATCCAGGTTTTGGAGAACCAATGAATGGTATATGTATTTTCAGAGAGACATAATCTACCGGTCAGATCGTCAAATGGGTTAAAATAATCCGATGGGTAAATGGTTATGTCTTTCACACACTGTATTCCCGGGATATTCTTCAATCCGCTTTTTATCAACTCGCGAGTAGTGATGTTAACAACGGCATCCTCAATGTTGTAGCTACCATCTTGTTTTATGAAATTCAATTGGTGATAATAGCTGATAACATCCTGATAAATCGACATACCCGGTAAGGCACATAATCCGAGACCGGGATTTACTGCTCCGAACGTTCTCTTCGAGCCGGGGTCAATTTCGAAGCCCATGAAAGGACCTCTTTGAATTAGAGGCTCTAAAGAACGAATCACCTCCACATCCGTGTCGAAATATAAACCGCCATGCTCGTATAGAATCTTAAAGCGTGCGTAGTCGCTGACAAAAGCATATTTCTTTGCTGCGTAGGCTTGTGCGGTGTAAGGAATTGAATTGACGTCAAAATTATCTTCGTTCCACTCGATAATTTCGTAATCCGGAAAGAACTTACGCCATGAAGCGATACATTTCAGAGCATCTTCCGGCAGCGGATTTCTCCCAAACCAGCAGTAGTGTATTTTCTTGGGTATCATCTTAATTGTTCAACGGAGTGTTGTTGCTTCAGACGAACCAATGAGCCATCCGGTATTTTGTAATCTATGATGCACCCCGCACCAATTATGCAATTATTTCCAATATCAGCCCCTTTGAGGATAATTGCGTTACTTGCTATCCAACAGTTATCACCGATAGAAATGCTGCCTGTTTTCAACTTTGACGAAACCCCTTCATCTTTAGAGAATTTGTGATTATTGTCATAGATTCTCACACCCGGACCGAACATACAATTTTTGCCAATATGTACCGATTTATGACAACTAATAATGCAATCACGATTGATATAGGTGCGATCGCCTATAAAGATATCCCCTCCATGCAGGGCTTCAATCCTTGTATGCGGAGCTATATCAATGTTGTAGCCGAGTTTTATCTTACTCTTCCCGATAAGACGAATTGAAGATGCCGGAGAGAGACGTTCAATAAAGGATGATTGATATCTCGAACCATAGCGAAGTTTTCGAACCATCAAGAAGATGAAATTATATAGGATCAAGAGGTAAAATCTCATTTAATAAGATCGTATATTTTAGACACCTCTTCTTCGTTTCCGAAGTTATGGCTTTGAAGATAGTTCTTTATGTTGTTTTGAGTGGCCGAATCCAGTATAAATTTCGCAATTCCGGCCGCACATTCTTCATTTGCCATGGGAACTATCACACCATCCTTTCCATTAATCACTTGAGACTTAGCTGTAGGATAGTTTGTGATAGCAACCGGTTTACCGAGTACCTGGGCTTCTCTTACCGTAATAGACTTCCCTTCATATCGGGATGGCTGAATATAGATATCGCAGGCCTTTATATAGGGGTATGGATTTTCTTTCTTGCCGAGGATTATCACTTTGTCCTTCACATTGGCTTCAGCGATCTTTCTTCGTATCAATTCTTCGTCAGCGCCAAATCCTATTATATACCATTGAAAATTGATTATGCCATGTTTTTTTAACTCCGAGGCAATCGACGGCACATTATCAAAGTTTTTTGCATTTGTGAATCTTCCGATAGAGAGCAATTTAAGATCTGCCGGCATTTCATTGGATACATCTTTTTCATCTGCCCTTTTCTTGATATAAGATACGGGAAGTATATTTTCAATGGGAACAACCTTGTCTTTTAAACTCGGGAACACAGTCAGAAAAGATTTTGCTACCTCCCGGGAAATTGAGGCTATATGATCATAGCTGTTCCAAGTTTTCAGCTCGGCAACGGGATTTATCTGAACGGTTGAATAATCCGTATGAATCCAGGCCAAATACTTCTTTGCATTTACTTTTGCTCGAGTGATCTGGTGAGGAATTAAAAAACTAATGGCAAGATCATAGTTCTTCCCGGGACTTATTTTATGTAGAAACGGAGTTACAAACCTTCCGAGATAATCATAATAAGAAATATCATCCTCATGAGAATGATGAGACCTGAAACATCTCTTATATGCGATCTTACTTAATAACCTACCCATTACAGTACCAAAACATCCCTTTTTTAATGCCTCAGATAACGGACGTTCGATAACTGAGTAGTCTCGTTTTTCGGGAAGCAGATTGATATGTTCGGGAATGAATCTCATTAGTGGTCCGCGATGGTCATAGATGAACAAATCAACATCTACCTTCTCGGGGTCGAGCGCACTCAAAAGTCCGATCAACGCCATCTCCGCACCCCCTAACTCGAGGTAGTGCATCAGAATGATAATGCTTGGCTTTGACATCAGAAGTAATTATCTTTAGTAATTATCTTTGGGCCTCAGAGTCCGATCCCATCAGTTTTTTTCTAAGCAATGGGAAAAAATTCCGTATTCGGTATTTAAGAACCGCTTTCTTCCTTTCGGCAACGAAATCCACACTGTTGAACCAATCCACGAAATCCTTCTCCTCAATGGTATTGTAGTTCTCTTTAATGCGCCGTTTAATTTCCGGCCAGAAAAGGAGTGCCTCACGGTTGATGCCGAATTCTATATAGTGAGAGCGGATGTATTTATCGTAATACTCCCTCATGTTCTCAGGTTTATAGAAACCGAAATCAGCAATATCACCACCTTCCGAAATAATTTCCAGGATAGTCCTGAAGCATTTGACACATACTCCGCAATTGTGGTCGTTGAAGGAGCATACCCGTATAGGATAGGGTTTGTCGGAGCGTTTCTGGAAATCAACAATGAAGGCGACCTTATCCTGTCTTGTCATTTCGAAAGCATCGTGGACCGTATAGCCCCGTGTGGCAAATCTGAACTCGGTGTCCGTTGTCGGATATGAAGCGCATATCCCCTTGCTGCCGATCGAGTGTGAACTGGCTATCAGAATTTCGGCTATGCCGTACTGATAGGCGACCGGGATGGCTATGGAGATGAAAGACATGGAATGTTGGAAACCATGCCACCATGAATCACCGATTTTTTTTCCTAAGGATTTAGAAAAGTATCGGCCGTCAACTACTGTTGCGAAATTGGATTTAATAAGTGCCTCCCCACAGCCTTCCCTCCTCGCAAATTCATGGATATCGTGAAAGTCTGATTTCTGCGCTTTCGACTCGGACTCAGGATCCTTAAGCCATCCCTGGATATTGCATAGAAGGGGCTTCTTTCCTATATTCCTAATATATGATGTATGGGCATCTATACCACCGCTGAAAAGGAGGAGTGCCTCAGACTCATGGCTACGATTCCCGGAGATTGTGTTGAAATGTCTGTTGGCTGCTACAAAACGCCCTCCGAATTTATAATGGGGATAGAGTTCGCTATAAGCAAGTTTTAGATTTCTAGCTGATTTATAAAATGTATCATCGATATCCTTTACCCAAAGGACGGCGTCGATAAGCCAGGAAAGTGCAATTACTGATCCTACGAATGGAATTGCGAGAATGCTATCCGGTATTTCAGAGAGATCAATACCGTCATCATACGAGACAAACATTTCGTTTGTAGTGAAGTATGGCCGGATGGCTACGGACACCTCGAACCTGTACCTCACGGTGTTTCCCTCCCGGACTATCTCCTTAAGAATAATGTTCTCCTTGATTTTCATCCTAAATGCAGTTTGCTTTTTACGGATATGAGGACGGATTTTCTTTCATTCACAGATAATCCGACAAAATAGCATCCCAGGCATGACAGACCGAAAAGTATTGCCAGATTAATGAAGAATGGAATATGCCAGGCAACTGATAATTTCAGATATGGGAGACTGACTGCTCCTGTCAGAATAACTACGAGCGCTTCCCTGAATGTCACATTTCGGAGGAACCCGTATATGGACAACCCGTACATTCTGCGGGATATGAGCAGTCTGGCGATAAACACAGTGAGATATAATATCATATCCACATATATCATCGCAGTCGGAGGAAATCCGGATTTAAAAGCGAGGTAGACCAGAAAGATATTGCTCAACATTATGGATGTAACCACAATGGTGTATATGCGTATTTTCCCTGTTGCCTGTGCAGCCTGCTGCAGGGTTCCTGAGAGAGAATCGATCAGGGTGGCTATGATAATAAGTCTGGTGAAGACAACCGCATATTCCGGCAGCCTGCCCAACCAAAAGTAGACGGCTTCCCGGGCTTGCATGTAAATCGGAAACGCAAATATAAACAAGAGCAGAAACGATATTCGGGAGCTTTGGTACAGTAACCGTTTCATCTCGTCTATCTGGCCGGCAGCATAATATTTCACCATCTGAGGGTTGGAGGCCATCTGAAAGTTTCCGACAAGCGATGTGATTCCTCCGTTTATCTGAAGCGCAAGAGCCCGGGCCGTGTTGAGTATCGGACCGAAAAAGTTGTTGAGGACAAAATTTGCACCCTGATTTCTCAGTATCCAGCTGAGTCCGCTGAATATCTGCCATCCTACAAATCCTGATATATTGCGGAAAATCTCAAGATCCAGTTTTTTGTTGAACCGGCATTTTTTGTATTTGTGTGATATATATATCTGCCAGACGACGCGAATGATGACCGAGAGGACGAAGGTCATAATGGCGTATGCCTTAAGATTTGCGAGAGCCGGTATCAGAAGCAGGAAAGCGATACAGAGCTTCAGCCCTCCTTCAAGAAGACTGACATATGCATAGACGTGCATATCTTCGTGAGAGATCACGAGAGCCATCTGTGGCACGCTATTTATACCTATGAATGCGCTTATTACGGAGAGTTGATATACCCATTTTGCGGCAGGTACGGAGGCTTCCGGAATATTGATATAGTTATTGAAAAACCATATCCCCGCGGTCTCCGCGAGAACAACGACAACAATCGAGATGGCGAGATGTAGATAAATGGAGGTGCTGTAGGTCCTTACGAGCATATGCCCGTCGTTTTTCCCGATGGCATAGGAGAAGAAACGGTTGGAGGCCTGTGTCATCGACGCATTTACGAAACCCAGCAAAGCGACTATACCGCCAACTACATTGTAGACACCGTAGTCGACGCTTCCGAGCGCATCAAGAACTATACGGGATGTATAGAAAGAGATGAGCATGAGAAACAACATCCTGCAATACAGATATACCGTATTTTTAAGGACGCGTTTGCGGGAAGTTCCTGAGGAAGAAGTCAAACCGACAGGGATCAGTTAGGCCTTGAACTGTGCTTTCCAGGCTTCTATCTCGGCCCGGGGCATTCTTATTTCAGTTGCGAATTCTGAATTTATCAGACTCTCCAGCTTTGTCCGGATGGCATCGCGTTCCATACAGACAAGATTGTTCGATTTGTTGATCTCACGAGCACGTTCGTCGATGACAATGATTATCGCTCTCTTCGAGTGGCGCATTGCGTAGACTCCAGCGTGCAGTCGCGTACCGACATAATCTAAATCGGGCTCCGACAAGAGTTCGTGGTATGCTTGTTTTGTAGGAGGAATTATCTTAATTCCGTCAATGTTTTTGAACTTGGAAATATATTCCCTATCCTTGTCGCCCTGAACCCAGAAGTAAACTTCCTTGTAGTTACGTTTGAGAATATCGATCATCTGCTGATCGGACTCCAGAGGTGTATTGTGGGCGGTGAGGGTGAATACAACGCGGGAGGCTTTTCCATGTGGAATCGTTTTGCAGAACTCCGGCGTAAGCTTCCACATCGTCACACATCCGGTATTGATTGACTTGAATCCGAGGCTGTCCAGAAACTCTTTCGACCTTTGGTCCCGGACACTGTGTGCGATATTGTGGTTCAGAAATTTGTTATAGAGGCGTCGGGTATATGCGTTAGTCTTTTCACCTGCGCTGGCGCCTACGCCAAGCAAGATACTTCCAGCAAATGGCTTGCAGTTCCATAGGTTGAGATTCCATTGGGGATAATGGGTCAGCATATCTTTCATAAGAAGATTTGACCCGCATACAAATTTGTATTTGCAATTGGAATAGTTTTGTATGGCCAAAGAGTTGCGCCAGACCTGATACCAATGGAATGAAGAGACATGAGTTGGAAGACGATAGACGAAACGATCTCCGATAATAGAACGGAGTTCTTCCAACGCACACTCCATAATGATTTCGTCACCGACATTGCTTGTTCCTATGGAGGGATCTAAGAGTAAGACGTTGTTATTATGAGCCATTTGTAACGAGATAAAGGATATTGGAAACTATCTTTTGTTGGTCATAAAGCTGGATAGTTCGGTGGATAGGCGGTGTTTGAAGGTGGGGGCGGCGGTGCCTTCGTAGGCGTAGAGGTTGGCTCGGAGGAGGATTTGGCGGCGGCGGTGGAGGTCGGCGGGGGGTAGGCCGGGGGGGATGGGGGCGCCGTCGAGGATGGCGCGGGCTTCGCGGTACCAGCGGTCGAGCTGGCGGAGGTGCCAGTCGAGGGGGCGCTTCATGAAGCGGGGGGCGCGGGCTTCGAGACGCTTGCCTATGGCGTCGTAGAGGGTGTATTCGTTGACCGTTTGGTTGCCTTTGATCCTTGCGTCGAGGGCGTTCAGGACTATGGGGTCGGTGAAGACGGTGTCGGCGGGGGAGTCGTAGGCTATGCGGTGGAGGAGGTCGTAGGGTTCGAGTGCGTCGAGTGCGTCGGCGGGAGCGGCTTGGACGATGTGGGCTTTGAGCCGGCTGAGTGCGTCGGCTGCGTCTGTGCGCAGTTGGCTCTCTTTGCGTCTGAGACCGAGATCGCTCTTTGTGGGGCGCGTGGGGCTGAAGATGCCAAGGTCGGCAGCCTCTTGCATGAGGTGGGAGACGTATCGGGCCATGGCCTCTTTATCCGTCACGTCGAGCGTGCGGGGGGTGCTGTCGGTCGGCGTCTTAAGCCTTATGTTGAGGTCGTTCTTCAAAATGGGGATACCTGTTCGGCGGCGAGGATGCCTGTGGTGCGTGCCGGGACGCCGACGTTCCAGCGGATGCCGTTGTCGCTGTGGTAGAGGAGGCGGAAGATGTTGTTGCCGTCTTCGTTGGCGATGCTGTCGATGGTGGTCTCGAGGCCTTGGAAGAGGCCTGCGTTGACCCGGACTCTATCGCCGGCTTGTGCTTTGATGGAGGGGTTGTCTTCGACGTAGCAGGTGGCGAAGTGGCCTATGGCTTCCTGGAATTTGCGGAAAGAGCTGTCGGGGATGACAGCGTAGTCGGAGCCGGGGCGGCCGGTGACGGTGTAGCACCATGCGAGATCGTTGACGCGGAGGAGAAAGGGGAGGACGCTCGTCACGCGGCAGTTGATGAAGACGATGTCGGGAAGTACCGGCTGTGTCTCGAAGACGAGTTTCTTGCGGATGCGTTTCGCTACTTCTTCGAGGGGATAGAATATTTCGGGGACGAAGACGCCGGGTTGGTTGCGGAGGTCATCGAGCCGTTCGATGAATTGGCTGAAGCCGCCTCGGGTGCGCAATCTGAGTGCGTACCATCTGAGGGGGTTCTCGATGAAGATGTCGCCTACGAGTTTTGTGGTCCGACGGCGTTTTTCTTCCGTGAGTTCCGTTTTCTCGCATAGGCCGAGAGCCGGGATCCCTTTGGGGACTTTCCCGAGGTAGCTGACTACCGTGGAGCCGGAGAGTCCGCATTGGAGTGCGGCGAAGGCCCAGTAGGCGGTTGCGGTTTCGTCGGCGTTTTCGAGGTGAGGAATGTTCTTGCGGATGAAGAGTGTGTTGATCTCTGTGTCGATTGCCGCGGAGAGTTGGCGGGGGGTGAGGAGGGATTGCTTCAGATCGAAGATATATTGACGTCGTGCGGAAGCGTGGCGGTCGGCTATAGCTTGCTTTTCGCGGTCGTCGGGCTCGATGTCGTTGCGTTTGAGCAGGGCGGTTTCGATTAAGGAGCGACAGCCGTTGAGGAGGGTTAGAAGGAGCAGGTCGGTTGCTTGCGCAATTTCTGCGTTCTGGTTGACGGCGTTGCGCATCAGGTTTTTGAAGCGTTCGAAGCCGGTTTTGTCGATTGCGCTGTCGCCGGTTTCTCCGAGGCGGGCGATCTTGGCTTTGGTGGTCCGGAAAGCATCGCATGGTTGTGCGATCCCTTCTTTAACGGCGGCGGTGTAGAGCCCTGATATGATGTTGAAGTAGTGGAGGGAAGTCTTGAATGTGAAGTCGCGCAGGTACATGTTGACGAACCAGTCGGCAAGGAGGGGTTCGGTGATGGCGGTGGCGCCGGTCATGTTGATATATGCCTGGAAGGCGGCGACGGCTTTCACATAGGTCGGCGACGTGAGTTCCATCTCTTGTGCCCTCGATCCGAAATATTCCATAAGTCGGTCGATGCTAACGGACTTTAGTTCAATGCTTTTAGTCATCGACGATTTTTAATGAAATTCGGTTGAGGGAAAATAGAGATAGTCCCGCTGTCTTGTGGGTATTTACCTGATTGACAGCGGCAACTTCGCAATATTTTATGGTTTTCAGCACTGAATCTTGAAGTCGAAAATTGGTGGCTGAAATTTTCGGATCTCTTTGTAAGAGATTTGAAATTGAGTACAAAATTAATCAAAAAATTTAAGATCAGCGAGTTTTTAAAGATATTTTGGTTTTTGAAAATTGGAGAAATGACACCGAATGTTTAGTTTTTTAGATTTCGGTTTTTGGCGATGAGTTGATTACCAAACAATTAACGACGTTTCAAATCTCTTACAAAGAGATTTGGAGATTTTATTGGAGTTCTTTGGGAGATAAAACGAGAAACGCCCCACTGGGGCGTTTCTCGTTTTGTATGGGGTTGGGGTTATATTGGATTGGAGTGGGGTTATGTTGGGGCTTGGTTATAAGTGGTTTGGGGGTGGACGCACGGGCCGTGCGTCCCTACGAGGTTATCGGTGGGGGGGGTCGCGGGGGTTAGCGGCCGATTAGTTTGCGTTTGATTAGGATGGCGGTTTTGAAGGGGTAGCGGGCGAGGTCGAAGAGGTAGCCGAGGTAGAGGCCGTGGCGGTGGTAGGCGCGGTAGTGGTCGGCTACTATCTTGCGGTGGCTTCTGATGCCCATGGTGGAGGCGCCGCCGGTGCGCATGGTGACGAAGTCGAGGGGGAGGTAGCGGGTACGGATGCGGTTGACGTAGATCAACCGGAGCATGAACTCGAAGTCGGAGGCGAGACGGATGCGGGTGTCGAAGTGACCGAAGCGGTCGAAACATTCCCGTCGGCAGTAGAATGAGGGGTGAGCCGGTTGGTAGCCGAGTATCATCATCCATCGTCTGAAGAAGCGCGAGGAGTAGTAGCGGACGCAGGTCCCGCGGTCGTGGTGGTCTATGAAATGAATGTCGCCGAAGACGGCGTCGAGGTTTATGTCGGCCATAGCCTCGGCTATGCGGTGTAGCACCTTGGAGTCGGTGTAGAAGTCGTCGGAGTTGAGGATGCCGATCACGTCTCCTTCGGCCATGGCGATGCCTTTATTCATGGCGTCATACATTCCGTTGTCGGGCTCGCTGATCCATTTGAGGCGTCCTTTATATCGGGGTTCGAGTTCGCGGATGATCTCGACAGAGTTGTCGCTTGAGGCACCGTCTATAACGATGTGTTCCCAGTCGCTGTGCGACTGGGAGAGTACACTCTCAAGGGTATCCCTGAGAGTGGCTCCGCTGTTATATGATGCTGTTATAATCGAGATCTTCATTGATTGTAGAAGGATGCCACTGAAACGGTTTCATCTGCAAAGTTAAGTTAATTTGCCGAACTTACCTAAATTTATCGAATACTTTTGAGAGTTTTTTCCATATATCCACAAAATCGGGCTTCTTGGTATCGGTTTTTGACTATATAGCCATAGGGGTGTTTTTTGACCATAGGACTATAGAGCCATATTTGCTTAGGTGGATTCTTGACCATAGGACCATAGAGCCATATTTTGCTTTGGTGGATTTTTGACCATAGGACCCGACTGGGAACGCGGGCGTCTCGCCTGCGTGTAATTTGGTGCGTAGGCAGGGACGTCTGCGGTCCGGGGGGTGAGATGGGTATGAAAAAAGAGGATGCCGGGGGCATCCTCTTATGGTTGGTTGGGTTGGGATGGTTATTCCCATTCGATGGTTGCCGGGGGTTTGGAGGAGATGTCGTAGACTACTCGGTTGACGCCGCGGACTTTGTTGATGATCTCGTTGCTGATGTTGGCGAGGAATTCATAGGGGAGGTGTACCCAGTCGGCGGTCATGCCGTCGGTGGAGATCACGGCGCGGAGCGCTACGCAGCTTTCGTAGGTGCGCTCGTCGCCCATGACGCCTACGCTCTGGACGGGGAGGAGCATGACGCCTGCCTGCCATACTTTGTCGTAGAGTCCTTCGCGACGGAGTCCGTCGATGAAGATGCGGTCGGCTTCCTGGAGTACGCGTACCTTTTCGGGCGTGACGTCGCCGAGGATGCGGATGCCGAGGCCGGGGCCGGGGAAGGGGTGACGTCCGAGAAGGTTGGGATCCATCTCAAGGGCTTTGCCGACGCGGCGAACCTCGTCTTTGAAGAGGAGGCGCAGGGGCTCGACGATCTTGAGGTTCATCTTCTCGGGGAGGCCGCCCACGTTGTGGTGGGATTTGATGGTGGCCGAGGGACCGTTGACCGATACGCTTTCGATCACGTCGGGGTAGATGGTGCCCTGGGCGAGCCAGCGGGCGCCTTCGATCTTCTGTGCTTCGTCGTTGAAGACTTCAACGAAGTCGCGGCCGATGATCTTGCGTTTCTGCTCGGGTTCCTTGACGCCGGCGAGGTCTGCGTAGAAGCGTTCCGAGGCGTCGACGCCGCGGACGTTGAGACCCATGTGGCGGTAGGAGTCGAGAACCTCTTCGAATTCGTTTTTGCGGAGAAGGCCGTTGTTGACGAAGATACAGTGGAGGTTCTGTCCGATCGCGCGGTGGAGGAGCATGGCGGCTACGGAGGAGTCGACGCCGCCGCTGAGACCGAGGATGACCTTGTCGTCACCGAGTTTCTCGCGGAGTTCGGCCACGGTGGACTCGATGAAGGAGGCGGGGCTCCATGTGCCAGTGCATCCGCAGATGCCCATCACGAAGTTGTGGAGCAGACGGGGACCGTCGGTCGAGTGGAACACCTCGGGGTGGAACTGGATCCCCCAGGTCGATTCGCCCTCGATGTGGTATGCGGCGCAGCGGACGTTGTCGGTGCTGGCGATGATCTTGTAGTTTTCGGGGACGGAGGTGATGGTGTCGCCGTGTGACATCCATACCTGGGTCGGCGAGGGGATGCCGAGCATGAGGGCGTCTTCGGGGGCGACTACGGTCAGCATGGCGCGACCGTATTCGCGGCTCGGAGCGCCGTCAACGCGGCCACCGAATTCGTTGGCGAGCAGCTGGGCGCCGTAGCAGACGCCGAGCAGGGGGAGCTTGCCTTTGATTGCGGAGATGTCCGGCTTCGGTGCGTTCTCGTCACGCACGGAGTATGGTGAGCCGGAGAGAATCACACCCTTCACGTCGGCGTCGATCGCCGGGATCTTGTTGAAGGGGTGGATCTCGCAATATACGTTCAGCTCGCGCACGCGTCGGGCGATGAGCTGGGTGTATTGCGATCCGAAGTCTATTATGAGTATTTTTTCCATTTTTTTTGGTTGGAGTGGACGCACGAGGTTATCGGTGCGGCATTTGGGGGGAGTGGACGCACGGGCCGTGCGTCCCTACGAGGTTATCGGTGCTGGGCGCTTGCGGTCCCGGGGGGATTACATGCCGCGGGTGTAGTTGGGGGCCTCTTTGGTGATGGTCACGTCGTGGGGGTGGTTTTCGGCCACGCCGGCGGAGGTGATGCGGACGAATTTGGCGTTGTGGAGGGTGTCGATGTCGGGGGCGCCGCAGTAGCCCATGCCGGAGCGGAGACCACCAATGAGCTGGTAGACGGTTTCGGCGAGGGTGCCTTTGTAGGGGACGCGGGCTACGATGCCTTCCGGTACGAACTTGGACGAGTCTGTCTTTTCGGACTGGAAGTAGCGGTCTTTCGAACCGGCCTGCATAGCCTCGATCGATCCCATTCCACGGTAGGCCTTGAATTTACGGCCGTTGTAGATGATAGTCTCACCGGGAGATTCTTCGACACCGGCGAGCATGGAGCCCATCATCACGCAGTCACCGCCGGCGGCGAGTGCCTTGACGATGTCGCCCGAGTAGCGGAGACCGCCGTCGGCGATCACGGGTACGCCGTGCTTGTGGGCTACCTTGGCGGCGTCGAAGATTGCGCTCAGCTGGGGCACGCCTACGCCGGCCACGATGCGGGTGGTGCAGATCGAGCCGGGGCCGATTCCGACCTTGATGCCGTCGGCACCGGCATTGATCAGATATTCGGCGGCTTCAGCGGTGGCGATGTTGCCTACGAGAACGTCGATCTGAGGGAAGGCTTCCTTAACTGCCTTGAGGGTGTTGGTCACGTTGGCCGAGTGGCCGTGGGCGGTGTCGATCACGACTGCGTCAACACCGGCCTCGACGAGCGCTTTCACGCGGTCGAGGGTGTCGGACGTAACGCCGACGCCGGCGGCTACGCGCAGACGACCCTTGGAGTCCTTGCAGGCGTTGGGATAGTCCTGGATCTTGGTGATATCGCGATATGTGATCAGGCCTACGAGATGGTTGGCCTCGTCGACAACGGGGAGCTTCTCAATCTTGTGACGGAGAAGGATCTCGGATGCTTCCGAAAGGTTCGGGTTGGTGGTGGTCACGAGGTTTTCGTGGGTCATCACTTCCGAGATCGGAAGGGTCATATCGGTCTGGAAACGGAGGTCACGGTTGGTGACGATGCCGACGAGGTGGTTCTCCTCGTCGACCACGGGGATACCGCCGATATGGTTCTCCTCCATCAGACGGAGAGCGTCGCCTACGGTCTCGGTGCGCGAGATGGTGATCGGGTCATAGATCATACCGCTCTCGGCACGTTTCACCTTGCGTACCATAGCCGCCTGGTTTTCGATACTCATGTTTTTATGGATCACGCCGATACCACCCTGACGGGCGATGGCGATAGCCATCTCGACCTCCGTCACGGTATCCATAGCGGCCGAAACGAGGGGAATATTGAGGTTGATGTTGCGCGAGAAGCGGGTTCCGAGCTTCACCATATTGGGAGTGACCTCAGAGTATGCCGGAATCAGCAGGACGTCGTCGAACGTCACGCCCTCCTGGGCCACTTTTTCATCAATAAAAGACATATTTTGATTCAGTTTGATTCGTTGGGGGGGAGATTGGGGGAGAATTGCCGGCCTGAAAAGAATTGAACCGCAATTCCCCCGATTAGTTCGTGTGAAACGGTCAGAACTTCTTGAGTTCCTCGGCGATAGTGATCGTCTGCTTGCGGTCGGGACCTACGGAGATCATGCCGACCGGAGTCTCGGTGATCTCCTCGATCTTGCGGACATAAGCCTTGGCGGCTTCGGGGAGTTCGTCGAACGAGCGGCAGCCGGTGATATCCTCTTTCCAGCCATCCATCTCGATCAGCACGGGTTTGCAGCGTGCGAGAGTGGCGATTGTCGAGGGGGGAGCCTGAAGGATTTCGCCGTCACATTCGTAGCCGGTGCAGATCATGATCTTGTCCAGACCCGAGAGGACGTCGAAGAGCATGAGAGCCCACCAGTCGATACCGGCCAGACGCGAAGTGTAGCGGGCAACGACGGCGTCGAACCAACCCACACGACGGGGACGGCCGGTTACAGTGCCGTATTCGTGGCCGCGTTCGCGGATCTCATGGGCACGCTCGTCAAAGAGTTCGGTGGGGAAAGGACCCTCGCCCACACGGGTGCAGTATGCCTTGGCCACGCCGAGAACGTTCTTCACCCACTTCGGCGAGATGCCGGCGCCTACGGGTACGCTCGACGCCGAAGGGGTCGACGAGGTCACGTAGGGATAGGTGCCGTGGTCGATACAGAGCATCATGCCCTGCGCGCCCTCGAAGAGCACCTTCTTGTCCTCCTGACGGAGGTAAGAGTCGATCAGGAGCGAAGTGTCGGTGATCATGGGGCCGATCACCTTGGCGATCTCCATATACTGATCATAGACAGCCTGGAAATCATAGGTCGGGAGACCGAGCATCTCGAGCTGGGGATTCTTCTCGGCCAGGGCAGCCTGAAGACGTTCAGCGAAATACTCGGGCTCGAGCAGGTCGCCGATGCGCAGGCCGGTGCGGCTGTACTTGTCGGAATAAGCGGGTCCGATACCCTTCTTGGTGGTGCCGATCAGCTTGCCTCCCTTGAGGGCCTCGTAGGCACCGTCGAAAGCCGAGTGCCAGGGCATCACCATCGCCGCGCGCGACGAGATGAAGAGCTGATAGTCGGTGATTCCCTGCTTGTGGAGACGTTCGAGCTCTTCGATCACAGAAACGGGGTTCACGACCATGCCGTTGGCCATCACGTTGACGGTCTTCGGGTTGAAGATACCCGAGGGGATTGACTGGAGCGAATACTTGTGGCCGTCGAAGACGACGGTGTGTCCGGCGTTGTTGCCCCCCTGATAGCGGACAACCATGTCGGCGCGACATGCGAAATAATCGGTTATTTTACCTTTTCCCTCGTCTCCCCACTGGGAGCCGATCACTACTAAAGATTCCGACATATAAGAGAGTCTTTGAATTTAAATCAAATTTAATGTTTAGAGAGGTTTAGGAATTTTTGATTTCATCACAAAGGATCTTTTGGGCGCTTTTCCAAAGATTTCATCGGTCGCGATGCCCGCATCGCTCCCTCTTCAACTTTGAAAAATCATCCCAAAATCTCTCTTTGTGCTAAAATCATTTAAATTCAAACTCTCTCTTACTCTTCGAGTTTATTGCGTTTGTAAATGTAATCGACGTTCTTCATGTAATAGTCGAGCGTGAAGCAGGCCTCCAGTTCCTCGGGGGTGAGCATCGAGCTGACGGTCGGATCTTCGGCCAGAAGCTCGGCATAGGGACGGCCTTCGGCCATAGCGCGCATGGCGATGGGCTGGACGGTGTCGTAGGCCTTCTCGCGAACGAAGCCCTTCTCGATGAGAGCGTTCATCACTCGCTGGGCGAAGATCACGCCGTTGGTGCGGTAGATGTTGGCCTTCATCTGGGCTTCGAAGACGACGAGGTTTTCCAGGATCGACATCATGCGGTTGAGCATATAGTCGAGGAGGATGGTAGCGTCGGGCATCAGGATTCGCTCGGTAGCCGAGTGGGAGATGTCGCGCTCGTGCCAGAGGGCTACGTTGTCGTATGCCGTCTGCATGTATCCGCGGAGAACGCGAGCGCATCCGCACATGTTTTCAGAACCGATCGGGTTGCGCTTGTGGGGCATTGCCGACGAACCCTTCTGGCCCTTGCCGAACGACTCTTCGACTTCGTGAACCTCGGTGCGCTGGAGGTTGCGGACCTCGAGGGCCATCTGTTCGATGGTGGCGCCGATCAGGGCGATGGTAGCCATATAGTAAGCGTGGCGGTCACGCTGGATCACCTGGGTCGAGATGTCGGCCGAGTCGATTCCGAGATGTTCGCAGACATAGTCCTGGACGAACGGGGGGATGTTAGCGAAATTGCCGACGGCACCGCTGATCTTGCCGACCTCGACGCCACGCGAAGCGCGGTCGAAGCGTTCGATGTTGCGGCGCATCTCCTCGTGCCAGAGAACCCACTTGAGGCCGAACGAAGTGATGTCGGCGTGGATTCCGTGGGTACGGCCGATGCAGGGGGTGTATTTGAAGCGGAGAGCCTGGCGTTTCAGCATTTCAGAGAAACGGCGGAGGTCATCCTTGATGATTTCGTTTGCCTGGCGGAAGATATATCCGTTGGCGGTGTCTACGACGTCGGTCGAGGTCAGACCGTAGTGGATCCACTTGCGTTCCTCGCCGAGCGACTCGGAGACGGTGCGGGTGAAAGCCACGATATCGTGGCGGGTCTGGAGCTCGATCTCCTTGATGCGGTCAATGTTGAAGGTTGCCTTTGCGTTCAGTTTCTCGATGTCTTCGGGAGGAACGACGCCGAGTTCTCTCCAGGCTTCGGCTGCGAGGAGCTCAACCTTGAGGTAGGCGTTGAACTTGTTTTCCTCGGTCCATATCTGCCGCATGACGTCGCGGCCGTAACGTTCTATCATTTGAGTTGGTAGTTTGAAAGTTATCTTTTTAGGAGTTCAGTAAGAGAATGTTTGGATTTAAACCAAATTTAATATTTAGAGAGGTTTAGAAATTTTTGATTTCATCACAAAGGATCTTTTGGGCCCTTTTTAAAAGATTTCATCAGTCGCGATGCCCGCATCGCTCCCTCTTCAACTTTTAAAAATCATCCCAAAATCTCTCTTTGTGCTAAAATCATTTAAATCCAAACATTCTCTAAGTGACGGTCTCTTGACCGATTACTCATTGAGTTGTGGAAGTGGGTGGCGCTTCGGGGGGAGGCGGTTCACTTTTCCTCGGAACGGATGTGGCGGAGCCAACATTCGACCGTGTTCATCATCAGTCCGGCGATGGTCATCGGGCCGACACCGCCCGGGACGGGGGAGATGGCCGAGGCCTTATCCTTGACTGCGTCGAAATCGACGTCGCCGACGAGGCGTCCCGCAGCGTCGTCCCATGAGATTCCGACATCGATCACGGCAGCGCCCTCCTTGACCATATCTGCCTTTATCAGGCGCGGCGAACCGGCAGCGACCACGAGGATATCAGCCTCGCGTGTCACGGTGCCCAGGTCGCGGGTGTGGGTGTGGGCGATCGTCACGGTCGCGTCGCGGTCAAGAAGCATCTTGGCCACGGGGAAACCGACGAGGTTGCTACGACCGACGACAACGGCTCTCGCTCCGTCGATCCGGACACCGGCCGAGTCGAGCATTGCGATGATTCCGCGCGGAGTGCAGGCACGCACTCCGGGAAGCGCCTGGGCCAGACAGCCGGCATTGGCTGAGGTCAGGCCGTCGACATCCTTTGAGGGGTCGATGTGCTCGATGATCTTCTGTGTGTCGATATGTTCGGGGAGAGGAAGCTGGACGAGGATTCCGTCGACTGCCGGGTCATTGTTGAGTTTCTCCACAAGTTCGAGAAGCTCGGTGTGGGAGAGGTCAGCCGGACGGTGGATCGTGGTGTTCTCGATTCCGACCTCGGCCGAAGCCTTCGCCTTGCCCCGGACATAAGTGGCGCTCGACTTGTCGTCGCCGACGAGGATCACCGCCAGGTGAGGTGCGCGTGCGCCCTCGCCGGTGACCTCAGCCACAGTAGCCGCAAGATTCGTCTTTATCTGCTGGGCAAGTTCCTTGCCGTCGATTATCTTCATTTAAGAGCGGGTTTGATATTCACCCGGGCCGTCGGAGTGTCGGCCCGGGAGCCTGTGTTGGATTGGAGCGGATCAGATGCTCTGGTGACCGATGTCGGTGCGCCAGAAGAGGCCGGGTGCGTTGATCTTGCGGATGTCGGCCATCACGCGGTCGCGGGCCTCGGCCACATTCCCGCCGGTCGCGGTGATCATCATCACGCGGCCGCCGGCGCTGACGAGCTTGCCCTCCTTGCGGGCGGTCCCCATGTGGAGAACGTCGCCCGACACCTTGTCGGTGCCTTCGATCTCAATACCCTTGGCATACTTTCCGGGGTAGCCCTCGGCTGCGAGAACCACGCCGAGACAAGTCTCCGGATTCCACGAAGTGGGGCAGTCGACGCCTGCGACAGCGCTCTCGAAGAGAGTATAGATGTCGGTCTTCAGGCGCGGGAGCACGACCTCGGTCTCGGGGTCTCCGAAGCGGGCGTTGAACTCGATCACCTTAGGGCCCTCGGCAGTCAGGATCAGACCGCCGTAGAGAACACCGCAGTAGTGTATGCCCTCGTCGGCCAGAGCGTCGGCCGTCTTCTGCATCACCTCCTTGAGCGCCTTCTCGCGGATCTCATCGGTCACGAAAGGCACGGGAGAATAGGCACCCATGCCGCCGGTGTTGGGACCTTCATCGTTGTCATAGGCACGCTTGTGGTCCTGGGCGATAGCGAGGGGATAGACCTTTCGGCCCGAGACGATGCACATGAACGAGAATTCGGGACCGGCGAGGAAATCCTCGATGACCACGCGGCCCTTTCCGAAGGCGGCTCCGAGAAGCATGTCGCGGAGAGCCGCCTCAGCCTCTTCATAGGTAGGAGCAACGACCACGCCCTTGCCCGCTGCCAGACCGTCATACTTCACGACGGCCGGGAGAGGACGGCTCTTGACGTAGGCGAGAGCCTCGTCGAAATTGTCGAACGCGCGATAGGAGGCCGTCGGGATTCCGTGGCGCTCCATGATCTCCTTGGCGAACTCCTTGCTGCTCTCGATGCGGGCAGCCTCGCGGGTAGGACCGAAGATAGCGAGACCATCCTCGGCGAAACGGTCGGCGACACCCTCGGCCAGCGCGGCTTCGGGACCAACGACCGTCAGGTCGATATTGTTATCTTTAGCGAAACGGGCCAGATCGTCGATGTCGGTCACACTGATGTCCACGCACTCAGCCTTGTCGGCGATTCCGGCGTTGCCGGGTGCGCAGAAGATCTTGGCCACACGCGACGAGCGGGCGAGGGCGTCGACGATCGCATGTTCGCGGCCGCCACTGCCGATCACCAGGACACGTTTCACTTTCTTGTCTTCAATCATGATTGTTCAACTTCAATGTTTGAAATGGCGCATACCGGTGAAGAGCATCGTGATGCCCTTCTCGTTGGCCTTCTTGATAGCGTCTTCGTCGCGGATCGAGCCGCCGGGCTGAACGATGGCGGTCACACCGTAGTTGGAGGCGAGTTCAACGGTGTCGTCGAAGGGGAGGAAGCCGTCGGAGGCGAGCACGAGGCCCTCGGTGTGGCCGGCGGCCTTGGCCTCTTCAAGCGCGATGCCGGCAGAACCGACACGGTTCATCTGGCCTGCGCCTACACCCAGAGTCTGGCCGTCCTTGACAACGACGATAGCGTTGCTCTTCACATGCTTCACGACCTTCCAGCCGAAATCCATGTCAGCGAGCTCGCGCTCGGTCGGCTTGCGCTCGGTGACGGTCATCTCCTCGGTCACGTCGAGACAATCTACGTCGGCGTCCTGGACGAGGAGGCCGCCCGACATACCTACATACTGGCGCTGGGGCTGCTTCTCGTTGTCCATCTTCACTTCGAGGAGACGGAGGTTCTTCTTCTTTGAGAAAACTTCGAGGGCTTCGGGAGTGAACTCGGGAGCCATCACGATCTCGAGGAAGATGGGCTTCATCATCTCGGCTACCTCGCCGGTGAGGGGGCGGTTTACGGCAACGATACCGCCGTAGATGCTGACGGTGTCGGCCTCATAAGCCTTGGTCCAGGCCTCCTTGAGATCCTTGCCGACAGCTGCGCCGCAGGGGTTCATGTGCTTCAGACCGACAGCGAAAGGCTCCTTGAACTCGCGGACGATGGCGAGAGCCGCGTTGGCGTCCTGAATATTGTTGTAGCTGAGCTCCTTGCCGCCGAGCTGGCGCGCATAGGCCACAGAATATGAAACCTCAGGTTTCGAGCGGTAGAACTTGGCCTGCTGGTGGGGGTTCTCGCCGTAGCGGAGAGACTGGACGAGATCGAAGTCGAGGAAGAGCTTCTCGTCGAGACCGGCCTTACGGCGCATGTACTCGGCGATACGGCTGTCATAGAGCGCGGTGTGGGTGAACGCCTTGGCCGAGAGTTTGAAACGGGTCTCGGGAAGGGTGTTGCCGGTCTCCTTGATCTCGGAGATGATATTCTCATAGTCGTCCGGATCGCAGACAACGGTCACGGCCGCGAAATTCTTGGCAGCCGAGCGGAGCATCGAAGGACCGCCTATGTCGATGTTCTCCACAGCGTCTTCGAGTGATGTTCCCTCCTTGGCGATGGTAGCCTCGAAAGGATAGAGGTTCACGCAGACCATGTCGATCGGCTCGATGCCGTTCTCGGCGATGGTGGCCATGTGGTCGGCCTTGTCGCGGCGCGCGAGAAGACCGCCGTGAACCTTGGGGTGGAGGGTCTTCACGCGGCCCTCGCATATTTCGGGGAAACCGGTCACGTCGCTGATGTTGATCACATCGAGTCCGGCTTCGCGGAGTTTAGTCATTGTGCCACCGGTCGCGATGATATCCCAACCGAGGTTCTTGAGGGCCTTGGCGAATTCAACAACGCCCCTTTTGTCGCTTACACTGATGAGTGCTCTCATTATTTTAATAGCAGAGTGGATAAATCTCAGGTTTGCCGGTTATGCGGGTGCCGGTTTCGGGTTGCAAGTTTAACATGCCGAAGGCATGTCCCTACAATTTGTCGGGTTCCGTATAATTGGGTGGCGGGGTCCTGAGGATCTATTCCCGATGAGTTTTACTTTTTGTCTTCGTCGAGGAGGATGATGTCGATTCCGGCTACGTCGGCTACGCGGCCGATCACCACGGGCTTCTCGCCGGCGGCGCGGAGTACCTCAAGGGTCTTTTCGGCATCCTCAGGATCGACTGCGATCACCATGCCGACACCCATGTTGAAGATGTTGAACATCTCGCGGTGGGGGATATTGCCATATTTCTCGATCAGACGGAACACGCCGGGAATTTCCCAGGTGCCCTCGTTGATCACGGCACCCTGGCCGTTCGGGAAGATGCGGGGGATATTCTCGTCGAAGCCGCCGCCGGTGATGTGGGCGATTCCGTGAACGTCAACCTCCTCGAGGAGTTTGTGGACGGGCTTCACGTAGATGCGGGTCGGTTCGAGAAGGGCCTCGCCGAGAGTGCGGCCGGGGATCTCCTCATATTCCTTGTTGAGGTCGAGACCGGCGTCGGCGATGACCTTGCGGACAAGGCTGAAGCCGTTGGAGTGAACGCCGCTGGAATGGAGGGCGATGAGAATGTCGTCAACGGCCACTTTCGAGCAGTCGATCAGACGGTCTTTCTCGACGGCGCCCACGGTGAAACCGGCGATGTCGTATTCACCATCGGAATACATGCCCGGCATCTCGGCGGTCTCGCCGCCGACGAGGGCGCATTCGGCCTGGCGGCAACCCTCGGCTACGCCCGAGACGATAGCCTCGACAACGGCGGGATGGTTCTTGCCCACAGCCACATAGTCGAGGAAGACGAGCGGTCTTGCGCCCTGGGCCAGCACGTCGTTGACGCACATGGCCACGGCGTCGATGCCGATGGTGTCGTGGCGGTCGAGCTCGAAAGCGAGCTTGAGTTTTGTTCCGACACCGTCGGTGCCGCTCACGAGAATCGGGTGGCGATATCCGAGCGATCCGAGGTCGAACATTCCGCCGAAGGCGCCGATGTTGCCCATCACGCCCGGACGGTTTGTCGAGGCCACATGTTTCTTGATGCGGCTGACAACTTCATATCCCGCTTCGAGATTCACGCCCGAAGCCTCATAACTTTTTGCCATATTATGTAGAGAATATTTGGATCAAGATTCTCAGAGCGTCCGGAGGTGTTTCCGGCCACTCTAAGGTCTTAGCTTTGTTTACGGAAATAATTGACGGCGTTGCGGAAAAGATTCTGACGCTTTTCGCCCGGAATATTTTTCATCAGTCCGTCGGCGTAGCGCTCCGAGTGGGCCATCTTGCCGAGCACGAGACCGTCGGGTGAGATGATAC
Source organism: Bacteroidales bacterium (assembly GCA_014800785.1). Lineage (GTDB taxonomy): Bacteria > Bacteroidota > Bacteroidia > Bacteroidales > Muribaculaceae > Lepagella. Next base: position 9,994 of record JAAVFK010000043.1, on the reverse strand, counting down.
CCTCGATCGCCTCGGTCGAGCCGTTCGGGTTGGCCGGCGAATCCATGGTCGCGTTTCCTTCCGCGTCGGCATACTGGAATGCGATCTGTCCGTTGCGGCGGAGTTCAGCGGCCAGCTCTGCGCTCGCGGTGAACTTGCCCTCGCCGTGTGAGGCGGCGACGGTGTGGAGCTCGCCCGGTTCGAAGCCCTCGAGCCAGGGTGACTTCACGGAAGCCGTGCGGGTAGTCACCATCTGCGAGATGTGGCGGTGGATATCGTTGTGGAACAGCGTCGGGCTGTCCGGGGTCAGCTCGCCGATCTTGCCGAAGGGGAGGAGACCCGACTTCACGAGAGCCTGGAAGCCGTTGCAGATACCGAGCACGAGACCCTTGCGTGCGAGCAGACGCTCGATCGCGGCCTTCACTTTCTCGTTCTGAAGAACAGAGGCGATAAACTTACCGCTGCCGTCGGGTTCGTCGCCCGCGGAGAAGCCGCCGGAGATGGCGAGAATATCACATTTGTCGATCTCCTCGGCCATACGTTCGGTCGAGCGGTCGATGTCTTCGGGGGTCAGGTTGCAGAAGACTGTGGTCACAGTCTTCGCACCCTCACGCTCGAAGGCGCGGGCCATATCGTAGTCGCAGTTGGTTCCGGGGAAAGTCGGCAGATAGACTGTCGGGTGTTCGATCGGAGCCCCCTCGCGGCGGGTGGTGTTCTTTTCGGACGAGGCGTTTTCAACACGGCCACGTTTCGGAGTGCTGTCGGGATAAACCTCGTTGAACTTGGCGCGGTTTGCCTGATAAAGATCCTCGATAGCCATTTCGACTCCGTTGACAATCAGCTTATCGGCGGCGATGGTCTCGCCGATCTCGACAAAGGCGGGGTTCGCGATCGGAGACTTGGCCTCAAGGAGGATCGTGCCGTAGTCGAGGTTGAAGAGTGCATCCTCGTCGATCTTCACGTCAGCGCCAACGCGGTTGCCGAAGGTGCTCTTGGCGAGGGCTTCGGCCAGACCGCCGTAGCCGAGAGCCGAAGCGGCGGCGATGTTGCCGGCGGCAGACTGGGCGTTCATCTTGGTGAAGTTCTCCTTGAGCAGGTCGGTGTCGGGGGTGCGGTCGGCCTTCGGAGTGTGGCGGAGGAGGTAGAGCTTGTGGCCGGCCTCCTTGAACTCGGGGCTGACGACGCGGTTGGCATCTACGGTAGTGATACCGAACGCGATGAGAGTCGGGGGAACGGAGATGTTGCCGAACGTGCCACTCATGGAGTCCTTACCACCGATCGAGCCGAGACCGAGCTCCTTCTGCATACGCAGAGTGCCGAGCAGAGCCGCGAGGGGTTTGCCCCAGGCATGGCGCGAGGTCATCTTCTCGAAATATTCCTGATAGGAGAAACGCATACCGGACCAGTCGGCACCGGCTGCGGCAACCTTTGCCACTGAATCAACGACTGCATACTGCGAACCGTGGAAGGGGCTCCACGACGAGAGGTCGGGGTTGAAGCCGAAGCTCATGATCGAGGCGGTGTCGGTGTGGTGATTGCCGACGGGGAGTTTCTGGACCGAAACCTGTGATTCGGTCTGCTGTGTGCGGCCACCGAAAGGCATCAGGACGGTCGAGGCGCCGATAGAAGAGTCGAACATTTCGATCAGACCCTTCTGAGAGGTCACGTTGGGGAGAGCGAGCAGGTTCTTGAACTTCTCTTCGAGCGTCGCGCCATCGGGCTGGCGGCCGAAGGGATCGCGGTCTTCGATGGTACCGATTGTGGCGGCGGCGAAGTGGGGGGCGCCTGCCGAGTCTATAAACTCGCGCTTGAGGTCGGCCACGGTCTCGCCGTTATAGTACATTCTCATGCGGCCCGAGTCGGTCACGTCGGCGACGTGGCGCACCTCGAGGTTCTCCTCGCCGCAGTATTTCATGAACTCCTCCATATCCTTGCGCTCAACGACAACGCTCATGCGTTCCTGGCTCTCGGAGATAGCGAGTTCGGTCGGGTTCAGACCGTCATATTTGGTGGTCACGCGGTCGAGATAGATGTCGAGACCGTCGGTCAGCTCGCCGATAGCGACGCTGACGCCACCGGCGCCGAAGTCGTTTGACTTCTTGATCAGTCGGGTCACCTCCGGACGACGGAACAGACGTTCGATCTTGCGCTCCTCGGGAGCGTTACCTTTCTGCACCTCAGAGCCGCACTCTTCGAGCGAGGCCTCGGTGTGTTCCTTTGACGAACCGGTGGCACCGCCGATGCCATCGCGGCCGGTGCGGCCGCCGAACATCAGGATCACGTCGCCGGGTTCGGGACGCTCGCGGCGCACGTCGGCCGCCTTGACGGCACCGACAACCGCGCCTACCTCAAGACGCTTGGCTACATATCCGGGGTGGAAGATCTCGCGCACATGGGTTGTTGCCAGACCGATCTGGTTGCCATATGAAGAGTAGCCGCCTGCGGCGCGGAGCGAGATCACGCGCTGGGGGAGTTTGCCGGCCATAGTCTCCGAGACGGGCTGCCAAATGTCAGCGGCTCCGGTCACGCGCATAGCCTGATAGACGTATGCGCGACCGCTCAGCGGGTCGCGGATGGCGCCGCCCAGACAGGTAGATGCGCCGCCGAAAGGCTCGATCTCGGTGGGGTGATTGTGGGTCTCGTTCTTGAACTGTAGGAGCCAGCGTTCCTTCTCGCCGTCAACGTCCACATCGACGAAGATGGAGCAGGCGTTGTTCTCCTCGCTCTGTTCGAGGTCGTCGAGTTTGCCGTGGGCACGGAGCCAGCGGGCGCCGATGGTGGCGAGATCCATCAGACACAGATCCTTGTTCTCGCGGCCGAGTTCGCGGCGCACCTCGTGCCACTCCTCGACAGCCTTGCGGATCGTGTCGGCGGCGGGAGAGTCCTCGACTTCGATGTCGGTCAGGCGCGAGGTGAAGGTGGTATGGCGGCAGTGGTCGCTCCAGTAAGTGTCGAGAATACGGAGCTCCGTCTCGTTGGGATCGCGGCCCTCGGCGGTGAAATATTTCACGACCTCCATGAGGTCATCGGCATTCATGGCCAGACCGTTGGCCTTCACCCACGCGGGGGCTTCTTCGGGGGTGATCGCGCGGAAACCGTCGAGCACCTTGACCTCCTTGGCCACTGCGCGTTCGGGAGCGGCGAGGATGGTCATATCCTTGGCTCTCGACTCGACAGCGTTGATCACATACTTCTTGATCTTCTCCAGATCCTTCTCGCTGACAGAATTGTCGAAGACGAGAAGTTTGGCCGAGCGGATCTCGATGTCGGCGGCGGGGTCGATCAGTTTCACGCAATCCTTGGCGGAGGCGGCGCGCTGGTCGAACTGGCCGGGGAGACACTCGACGGCGATGTAGGGTGAGAGGGAGAGATCGAAAGAATCGGAGACAGTGTCGGTCGCTGTCTCGCCGAAGACCTTGTAGCGTGCCTTCTCGACCAGCTCGGGCTCGAACCCGAAGAGGTCGTAGACGCAGACGACGCGCAGATCCTTGATGTCGAGTCCGAGGTTTGAGTTGAGCTCGTTGCGGAGGCTCTCTGCCTCAACGCGATAGGGCTCTCTCTTTTCGACAAAAAGACGGTAGTTGCTCATTATTTGATGATTGTCGGCGTGAGGAAACGGGGAAGTCGGCTTGACTTCGGGTTTCCGGATCGCCGGTATATTTCATGAATGGTTGTCAGGTAGTGTAGATTGATTATTCGCGGGCCGGCGGGGGTGGGGCCGGCTACGTCGGAATCAGAGGAGGGGAGCTTCGTTTGCGGCGAGCACCTTGTCGGCCTGTTCCTTACGGAAGGCGTCCATCTCGTCTTTCAGGCGCGTGTCGGTGATGGCCATCATCTCGATTGCGAGGAGGGCGGCGTTCTTTGCGCCGTCAATTCCGACGGTAGCCACGGGGATTCCGGAGGGCATCTGCACCATCGAAAGGAGAGAGTCGAGACCTTCGAGCGAGCGCGACTTGATGGGAACTCCGATTACGGGCAGTGTGGTGAAGGCTGCGACAACGCCGCCGAGGTGAGCGGCACCTCCGGCGCCGGCGATGATAGCGGCGAAACCGCGGCCGCGGGCCGAAGAAGCCCACTCCTCGACCTGAGCCGGGGTGCGGTGTGCGCTAAGAACCTTCATTTCATACTCAACTCCGAAGCGGTCGCAGATTTCCGCGGCGCCCTTCATGACGCCAAGATCGCTTGTGGAGCCCATTACGATTCCGATTTTCATGTCTGTCTTTACAGTAAATTTATGGAAAACGATTGGCCGCCACGCCTTTCAGGGCGTGACGGCCTTGTATGTCTTCAGAATTTTTGCTTGAGTCGGCGCACACCCGCCCACATTCCGCAGGGCATCGTGCGTGCGCACTCCTCCGTTGAAAACTGCGCGCCCCGCTGCCAGCAGCAGACGTTTCGGTAACGTCGGCGCTCGTGTTGGCTGATATGACGGGCATTATATCTCATGAATGAGCCGGGCTTGCGTTTTGAACTGCAAAGTTACGAAACATTTCTATGTTCTGCAACATATCGCTCCGTTAACCGCGAAAAAAATTGCCGGAAAACCTCTTCTCGGTCATTGAATCAAACAATCTCTGTAATTTCTGCCCTTACTATGCCTGCTCGTTGGCCTATTGATCTATTTAATCGACGAGATCTGCCATTAGGCGGTCGAAGGTTTCGGCCGGGTCGGCGTCGGGGGTGGGGAGGAGGCCGGGATGTGAGGGGGAGACTTGGATTACGGCGCTTTTTGCGGCTGCCATCCAGCGGTAGCGTTCCTCGGCGGGAATGTCGCGTCCGGGAACGTCGGGTCGCTCGAAGAGGGAGAGTTGCAGGCGGAGTCGCTTAAGGTCCGCTTTGGGGTCGAATGCCAGGATGCGCGTCTCGTTCAAGCGGATCTCGCCTTTCATCCATCTGCGGCGCTTGCACAGCATGATCAGGCCGACGTTTATGAACTCCTCCCGGTCTACTCGCGGGACATAGCGGATCACTGCATATTCGTAGAGCGCCGAGTCTTTCGGTAGAATGTCTGCGGTCATGCTTTCGTGAGTTTCGCACGCTCTTCGATGGCGCGGCGGGTGAATATTTCGGATTTCGCGAGTCTTTCGGTCAGGAACCGGCGGTAGGTCTCTCTTCTTTCGGAGGCCGATATTTCCGAGTCGGGCTCTGTCAGCCATTCCTCGGGGATCATCTCCACGATCTTCGACAGGGTTCGCGGAGTGATGGCCTGGCGCATCAGTTTGTCGGCCTCTTCGAGACGCGAGGCGTATGGCAGAAGTGCGTGGGTGCGGATGAACGGGAAAGGATCGGCCGCGGCCTCCTCTACGGGTCGCCATGAGTGGTGGAAATAGAGGGAGGCACCGTGGTCAATCAGCCACAGCTCGTTGTTCCACATCATCATGTTTGGATTGAGGCGTGTGCGGTCAACGTTGGTGAGAAACGCATCCATCCAGACAATCTTTGAGGCGGTCAGAGGGTCGATCGCTTCCGCGTTGACGGCAGGGTCGAATGTCACGGCGCGGTCAAGAAAATGCAGTCCGAGATTGAGGCCTTCGGATTTTCGCAGGAGTTCCTGAATTTCCTGATCGGGTTCAGTGATTCCGAAAAGGTGGTCGAGGTCGAGGAGGACAAGTTCGGGAGTGCGGAACTTGAACGCCTTGGCCACGAGACCGCCTACGAGTTCGGATATGAGGCTCTTCGAGCCGTGGCCGGCTCCGAGCATCTTGACGGCATATCGGAAGCCGTCGTCAGCTTCGCCGAGAGCCGGAAGGGAGCCACCCTCTCGCAGAGGCACGATATATCTTGTGAGTTTCTGTCTTCTCAATTCCATATTATATAAACGTCCGAAAGTGGGTTGGTGTTATTTGACGAAGCAGATAGAAATAACAAAAGAAATTTTCAGATGAATTTTATCATAATTGTTAATGAGTGTGAAATTAGTGTGGTATTGGATTTGTAATTGTTAAATAGATTTAAAAGAGTAAAGATTTTTTTGTGTTTTATAACATGTTTCAGCAAAAATACCTAACTTTGCATCGAGTTTTTCATGGTATTAGATTTTAAGGTTAACGCAAGATTGGTTGTCGCGATGACAATCAATTTTTTTTTGCACTTACCGCTGCCCCTGCGCTGAAGCTTGGGGCCTTAACAAAAAGCGCGAGGCGCGTTGGGGGGCGGTTGCTCCTGCGCTGAAGCTTGGGGCCTTAACAAAAGCGCAAAGCGCGTTGGGTGGAATAAACTCAAAACGCTCTCAGAAGATGCGTTTTGAGGCTCCTTCGGGAGTTACGATAATATATAGGTTGCCGGGACGAGGAGAGTTGGTTTTGAGACCTTGTAGAGTGTAATATTCTTCGTAGCCGGTGCCAGTGGAAGTGTCGGACATTTCGTAGACCGATACCTGTATGAACTCAGGAAGCATTGCAGCCGGAGTATCGTCGCGTTCGGGCTCATCAGTTTTCGGGAGTGATGCGTAGTCGCCATATATACTCTTCATCCAGTTGATTTTGTCATTCAAAAAATTTTTTGCAAAAATTGCTTTACTCTCAATATCCGAGTTATCACAAACCGGCTCCGCACGGCTATCGGAGGGTAACGGAACGTTTTTCCAGCGTGCTGCGTCGCGTTTGGCCGCTTCCGCTATGCTTGATTCAAAGTCATCAATGTCTTTTTCCAGGCCATCGTAGCAGTTTTGCATAAACCAAATCCATGTTTCGCGCACTTTATTCATGAACTTTTCATTCTGCATCCACGATAGTAGCCAGGTCGTACCAAGTTTTGCGTGGTTGACAAACAGGTCAGTGCGCGCAGTAGAGGTGAATGACTGGCCGAAATCCCAAAGCGGAGAGAAGTGCCATTTCTGACCCTCCCCACGGTCTCGAAAAAGATAGGTCGATTGAATGTAGGACTCGCTGTCGCTCATGATTTCACGTACGAGATAGTATCGGGCAGCATCATCGAGGTCTATATAACTCCAGACAACATCATCCCGGTCGCATGTCTCGGCGCCGTCGTTGATCGCATTGAATTGTTGGGTAATGAAAGCTCGCTGAAGGTCCGAATATGACTCCGGTTCCTTGAATGAAACGCGGATATATGGATTATGCCATTTCCCGGCGCAATACTTTTCGGTGATTCTTAATTGAATGTCTTCCGGTTCATCATAGTTGTCGAGTTCGACAAGATATCCACCGGAAACCAGATCGCTGTTCTGTTCATTGTCAAGCAATTCGGTGATATTGACTCTGTCTTTTTCTACGCGCACGCTTTCAGTCAGGAAGTATAGGCCACGGTAATCGCCGTTAATGTACAGCTCCAAAGGCCTGACGGATGGAGTCCACGGGAGACCGATTCTCTTTCCGAGATTGAATCCTGTGAAGTTGTTCAAGTATCCATGGGAGTCATCGGCGTGGGCAAGCAGTGCAAAATGCTTGCTTTTAGAGAGGCCGAGCATTGCTTGCTTGCTATCGAGTTTGATTTTAAACGGTTTTTTAGCGAAGGCTACCCGGGTGTAATTTCCCCGAGCTTTGATCTGAAGTGGAAGTGGGTTCTCGCGTGAGCCGAGGTTTTCGGCTTCCGGATCTTCTATCCAGCTGCAGCCATTGGTTTCCAGCCAATAGACACCTTTAAAATATTCTTTATGATCCAGATTGGCACTTATGATCTCGTCGTTGAATGTCTCAGTTCCGGATTCGTAGACATTGATATACAAGACGGGTAATATCCCGGGTTGCGTTGTCGCTTCTTGTGAGAATCCGCAAAGCGCTGCTAATATGAAAATAAAAGACAAAAGAAGTTTCATGATAAGATTAGTTTTGAGTAAAGTTGGGGTTGGTTGGGATTTGTTTGTGGGTCATCAGTTCGCCGGCGAAGGGGCGGTCGCCTACGGTTTGGAAGCCGAGGCGGTCGTAGAGGCCTTCGGCGCGGTGGTTGGTTTTGTCGACGAGGAGGCCTACGGGCTTGCCGGAGGATGCGGCTCGTTCGCGGACGGCGGATATGAGGCTTCGGGCGATTCCTCGGCCGCGATATTCAGGAAAGACTGCCAGTGAGTCGAGATACCATTCTGTGGCGTCGGTTTCGTCAGACATGCGGTCGTCTATGCGGAAGCCGTTCTGCTTTGCAAATTCATCGAGAAAGCGTTTGCGGAGTTCATGCAGTTGCGCGCCGTCGTAGCTGATGACCATTCCGAGGATATTGCCGTTTTCATCGACTGCTTTCAGGGTGTTATTCCAGGAGTATTGGGAGTCGTCCGCTTCGGCGCATAGGCGGAAGAGGTCGGCGACGTCTTGGAGCGTTCGGCCGGGATGGGTGAATGATTCGCAGAGTTCCTGACCGAGGGCTTCCATTATGGTCCGTGCGATCATCGGTGAGTCCGTTTTTTCGGCAGGTATGATTTTGTAGTCCATATATTTTCGGGGGTTAAGTTTGGGAGCCCGCGAGCGGGCTATGCGGGGGACGAACGCCTGGAGTGGCGGTGGGGGATTGTAGGGGTTAGAAAGCGTATTGGGGAGAGGGTAAGAAAGGGAATTGGGGAGGCGAATTTAAAGGAATTATAAAGGGACGCACGAGCCGTGCAATGTGGTTCAAATAAGTTTCTATACAGCTCTTGAGAAGTTAGTATGTCTATAGAATTTACCACTTGTTTTCCTCTTTCTTCTTGTCCTTGGAAATGATCTTCCGGGATTTATGTAGATGTAGCAGTGTCCTGCTTCCTCTACTATGGACCTTATCCTTTTTCTATACTCAGCTCTGTCAGGTCCCATTGCCAGCACAGGACAGAGGTTGTGTATCAGTCCAATGACCACATTCATGTCCGGCTTGATCTTCCTGCCGCTGTCATGTATGGCGTCTGCCGAGAGGATGGATGCAAGATTGAACATTATGACGGCCGCATGGAAATCCTGGAGCACTCCGTCTGGCCTGAAAGAGCTGAACAGTTCCAGAGCCTCATCGTTTTTGTAGATCCCGTATGCGGTCTCGACTCCCCACCGCAAACGGTACAGACTGATCACGTCATGATACGATACCCCCTCCGTTGCTGTGAGATTGGTTATGAGCACATCGGTGCTTCCGTCAGGATGATCGAAACGCACAAGCCTGACCACAAGCTCTTTCTCCGGTTCGGCAAGCCAGTCCTGATTCTTATATATTGATGTGGTCTTTGATGGTCTGATACGCACCGTTGACTGACGGAGGCCCGAATTGATGAAAGCCGTTCTCCACGGCGCATTACGCGCCTTCATTACAAACTTTTGATTCTCTTTAATCAACACATACATAATGAGGTAGGAGAAATATCCCCGGTCCAGAAGCATGATGGTTCTGGATCCTGTAAGTTCCGAGGCCTGTCGGAAATACGATTCAAAAGTGATTCTGTCATCCACATCCTTCTTCTCAACCGAGGCACATACGGTGATGTTGTTGAGCGTGTCATGGAACACACATGCCTTGGCACAGGGATAAAGGTTCTTCCCCTGATAGGTGTGATACCATCCGAAACAGCTGCCCAGTTCATCTACATCCGGCAGGGCCAGTCTTGTTCCGTCGCAGGCTATCAGGACGAAGCCGTGCCATTTGAGGACACCGGGACTTTTGTAAAATTCCCTGACCACTGTATGGTTCATGAGTTCGAAGAACTCGCTTCTGATAAGCTTGCGCTTCATCGAGAAGGCACTTTTGGTTGGCACCGGAAGATCCATACGGGAGAAAAACTCATCGAGAGCCACCGGAAGGCTACGTACTATACGGCTCACAATGAGCCAGAAGGTGTTTCTCAGATTAAGCAGGGTCTTTCTGCGGAACACCTTGTCGCTGCTATGGCCGTCCCTGAATGTCCAATTGTTGAAATACCGGGAATAATCATCAATGTTGCTCTGGATAGAAAACAACTTGCTCTCAATTGCGTTTATAATAGTACTAAAATGCCGATGTGCCATACCGTTTATGATTAAGGGATAATAATCCATAAACGATCTGGCACATCGTTTTTATTTGCTGATTAACATTATTTGAACCACATTGCACGAGCCGTGCGTCCCTA
>JAAVFK010000042.1 GCA_014800785.1 Bacteroidales bacterium | reverse complement strand
GCATAGACACACCGCAGCAGAACTGATTGTTGAGAGAGCCAATGCGGAGAAGGAACACATGGGCTTGACAACGTGGGAGAATGCACCTTACGGTAAAATCGTAAAGCCGGATGTCAGCATCGCCAAGAATTATCTCAAGGAGAACGAACTTGAAGATATGGGGCGTCTCGTTAATGCTGTCCTCGATATGGCTGAGCGAATGGCGAAGCGGCACATCCCTATGACAATGGAGGATTGGGCCAAACGTATCGACATTATACTTGAAGCAACCGGCGATGCAGTTCTAACTGATGCCGGAAAGATCACTGCTGAATTTGCCAAAAGTTTTGCAGAGTCGGAGTTTGAGAAATACCGCATTATCCAAGATCGCCTCTTCCAATCGGACTTCGATCGTTTTAATGACAACCTTCTTTCATTGGATACAGACTAATCAATTGCCATGACATACGAAGAAAAATATAAGGAGCTTGTGGAGTTGTCGCATAGCGAAAACTCTGAAATAAAAGAGAAGGCTGATGCGTGGCTTATCGGCATTGGGCTTCAGGGAGCAGCGCAACTGAAGGTTTCAGCGTTTCTGCTTGATTTAGCAATCAGAAACGTAAAGGGCGAAATAACACGTGACGAAGTTAGTCAATCATTAAACGCCCATTACGCCAATGTGCCGAAAGACGAGACAAAGCATAGTCACGGATTGGATGGCGATTATGAAATCTTACCTCCCGATTCTCCAAGAATAAAGGAGATCGATGAATACAACCGCAAACTGCGCCCTACTCTATACGCAGAACTTGATAAAAAGAAAAAGAGAGAGGAGCTTTTGTCGGAAAATTCATCTGACAAATTGATTTTTGTCAATATAAAGGAATCATATGAGGCTATGCAACGAAATGATAGAAAGCATCCATTATACCGCAGCAGTCTTTATGATTGCACAAGGAAATACTGGCAAATAAATATGGATAAGTTTGAGGTAGCCACGCATGTACTTGGATGTTATAAAGGAAAGGTTATTGAAGTTATAACCATCAAGAATCGCTACATTGAGCTTTCGGGTGAATATGCCGGCAGAAAAGTGTTTGAAGGAGTTGAAGAAGACAAATCTCCATATATGGGAATGGATTTACATGAGATATTCGACTCGTTACGCAATTTCCGCGTAAAGTATTGGAATATCCCCCAAATTAATACCCTCTAAATTAAAATTTTTTGTTGATTGTATTGTATAATTTTTTTATATTTGATACGTTAAACGTATAAGATATGGACTACAATTCTATCATAGAAAGTTTATGTTTCAAATTTGGTTCTGCAGTAACCGAATTTGACATATTTCGATGGCTGAGAAATTTCGAAGATAGTGAATGGGATATGGCATTAAACGTGCTTGATAAAGTAGTCTATTATTCGTCAGATCGTATAGATGAATCACTCGAAACCTATATAAAAAAGATTATTTCGAAATATCCAAACAGGCACATACAGATTCTTCCTTCTGGAAGTGTTGGAAAGAGCGGACATGTAATGGCATATCATGCTAAAAAAGTAATTGAAATGCTTGGCATGCCAAACAATGTACTTTCTTTACTAAACCTAAAGTGTTTGGAAACTACTGAAAAAAATGCAGTGATAGTATTGCTTGACGACTTTTCTGGAACTGGAGAGTCTATAAAAAAGTTTTATGACGCTCAGGTTAAACAAGTAGTTAATAAGAAAAAGGGGTTAAATGTCTGCGTGTTAACAGTAGCATTTCTTGAGAAAGCAAAAACACTACTGGAGGGTAAGTATGGACTTGAAATGTATGGCGACTGTTATCGGCCAGCGTTTATAAGGAGAGGCTCTGTGTTCGGTTATGAAAGGAATATGATTGAAGTCAGAGACTTCTGTTTTAAAAAAGGAGTACTCCTCTTGCCAGACTGGGAAAATACTGAGCTGAAACCGCTTGGATATCTTAATAGCCAAGCCCTGGTATGTTTTGAACACACCACGCCGAATAATACTCTGCCAATATTGTGGTATGATGACTATGTGCCGGGAACACACAAAAAATGGCATGCTATCTTTCCAAGGTTTGTAAATTCCCGAATAGAAAGAGGACGAAGACTTCGGCTTAATTCCAACTTTTGGTTATCGTCAATGTCACGTTTAAAACTGCCAAATATTGAATGGAGTCGCCACCATACCGTAGATTCTCTTCGATTAATCAGCTACTTAGCCTTGAAATACCGTGGCCGGAGTGATTTTTACATTGCACAGGTTTTAGGTATTAGTATGGCCGACGTAGAAAAGATTGTTGACATCGGTAAGCAAAAGCGTCTTATTGACCAGTCAGGAAACCTGACCCATCAAGCAAAAACTATCTACAGCGAAATTCGTAAAAAGGATCGAATTCTTGACAATGCAATTGCCAAGAACCTTTCCAAACAAAATATTAATACAGTATATGTACCAACATCGTTCCAAGGGTTTTCTTAAGTTCTGCAGGTATAGCAGTATCTGTGAAAACAGAGGCCTGTACCCGTTTGGTGCAGTCTATATTAAGCTACTTTACATGATTTCTGTGTCACACCCTTCGTTGCACTACAGGCGCGACACAGAATTCGCCGATAGCGGCGAGGAATAATTGAGTATACTTACATGACTATGGAATTCCCGAGGAACGATTTTATTACCAAGGCAAAAAAGGCCGGACATTCCGCCGATTTTATAAAAGCGACGCTTCGCTACGCAGATTCATTGGATGAAAAAGGATTACCTGTTATTTTCGACAGAAATCATTTAGCCTTTCTGTTGATGATGGATATCCAAGAGCTTTTGTGCTTTGTGCGAGAATCATCGTGCTTTTATAAATATTTTGCAATAAAGAAAAAACGCGGAGGGCTAAGGAGAATTATTGCTCCATACAGTAATTTGCGAAAAATACAAGTGTGGATAAAAGAGTGTATATTAGACAAGATTGAACAACCTTACTATGTAACGGCATTTGCTAAAAATAGAAATACTCTGAAAAATGCGCGGATTCATGAAGATAAAAAATATATTCTAAAATTTGACATTGCCGATTTCTTTGAATCGATTTGTTTCAAACAAGTAAATTCAGCGTTTTGCAACATGGGTTACCTGCCGGAGGTTTCTTCGTGTCTCGCGAGACTGTGCACATCAAAAATTGATGAATATAAGTATTCGCAACTCGAAGAACAAAAAGACATTCAGGCTTTGTTTGATGATTTGAAAACAAAAAATGAAGCCTTTCTGATTCAAGGTGCCCCAACAAGCCCGGCTCTGGCTAATATTGTATGTTATCGCATGGACCGTCGGATTATTGGATTGTCAAAAGGTATAAAGTTTAACTATTCTCGGTATGCCGATGATATGACATTTTCAGCAGATAGACTCTCAGATCTCCCGAAAGTAGGAATGATTCGACGAATAGTTGAAAGTGAAGGATTTCATTTGAATGACCAGAAAACACAATTACTACATGTAGGCAAGCGTCAGATTGTAACAGGATTACTTGTCGATGGACATGTAAGAGTTCCGGGAAGATATAAAAAGGACATATGGCGCCATATTCATTTCTGCTTGAAATACGGCGGAAGAGACCACTTCAATAGAATCGCTCCCGGGTTAGCCTATGGAAAAGAGTGGATTGAAGGCCGAATTCGTTATGTCCATTCCGTTGAACCGGATGTAGCGAAAAAAATGTGGGTGGAATTTGAGAAAATAGACTGGGGATATTGATTTTCCATATGTTTGGACAAACATACTATGTAATGAAATTAAAGACGGCCAAAATTGAATATATTATACTTTAATGACTGCAGAATCATCGAAGTTGGTGTTTTCGCCACAGAATACGTAGCCGAGAGGGTTACTGACAAGGTGGGTGTTGCCAATCATCAGGTCGGTACAGTGATGTGAATGTCCATAAACCCATGCGGAAATTCTGCTGTCAGCAATGTAATTGCCGAGTTCAGTGGCGTAGGCGGCATTCAGTACACTTCCCTTGTGTCTATCTTCGATGGCTGCGAATGTGGGAAGATGGTGGGTGACTACAACAATCTTTTCAGCATCGCTTTCACTTACAGACTGCTTGATAAATGCGAGATTTCTATCAAACTCATCATTGATGTTCTGAGGAATGAGACGACGCTTATTATAGAGAATCTGGGAGTAGTCGTTCATCCCATTCTGAATGGCGAATTCATCAACAAGTGGTATTCTTGACCATAATGTTGAGAGAATGAATTCTACGTTATCTATCCTTACAACTTTGTTGTGATAGTAACCGACATTGGACAAGAACATCTTTTGCCAGCTCTCGCCTTGCGCTGCAATATCTCCATTATTGTAGTATTCATGATTCCCTGCAACCATCAATACCTGACGGTAGTTCTCAGAAGCCCATTTCCAGAATCTAAGATGCGGGATTGTCGTGTCTACGAGATACCCTACATCTCCGGCTATGACAAGCACATCACCTACCACCTCTAGTGGCAGTGATTTCATGAAGCGCATATTGTCATGAAACTCCATGTGCAGATCGGAGCAATACTGTATCTTCATCGTGTCAGTCTATTCCAAAAGGGTTTCATAAAGGTGGTTATTATTGCCATTATATCTTGAAATTTTGGAGCGTTCTCAAGTTTGATTTTATTGCAATATGCTTTCCAACGTTTATCGAGCGTTATATCTTCTGCAAAGGCTGGAGAAAAAACCGGTTCTTCGGCAGAAATATCGGTATGTCGATTCTCAAAAGTTGCTCTAATAGCATCCAGTAGTGTATCTTCATCAAAGCTATTTGCGCCAATTATTCGGTAGAGGTCGAAAAAGTCCTTCATCCGGCTATTGAAAACGCTCTTCTCCACCATAGTCTGAAATTTTTCAGCTATAACCGTTTCCAGCGAATAGGCTATTACTCGTGGATTCTCCATTTCTTCAATTATCGTCGGATAGGTCATGTGTACAGGGTTTGGAGTTATCACATCTCCAAAACCAATGTCAAAAGTCAGTTCCTTTCTTACTGTATCAAGCAGGCCGACAACAGTTATTCTTACCCCCGGATACTTACGTTCTACTGCGATGTCCGATGCATCAACGCTATCAGGCAAAAATCTCACTCCGTCATCATCAACTTCTGTTGAGGCTATTTCCTTAAACGCTGCGACAATAGCAGCCTTATCATTGCTGATATGAGTACCCATGAAATCCACATCTAATGTTGGTCGCGGCAAAAATTCATTATAAGCATAGAGTAGTGCACCACCCTTTAATATGAAGTTGTTGCAATATTTACTTTCTGATAATCTATACAGAAATCGCTCTTGCATATATCTTACAAGCAGCTGTTGATAACGGCGATTGTCATGGTCACTCAGATTAAGGAGTTTGACTTTCAGGGAATGAGCGATATTCTTAACCATTATATTTTAACATCAAGATAGTTAGACAATATCTTATAAACACGAAGTTCTTTTGCGTATTGTTGGAGAATGTTGAGATTCTTCTGCGGATAACTCAAATAAGAATTGAGGATTTCAGCCATAATATCAATACCTATTTTATTGCGATATTTTATCGCATCGCATAGACATCGCTCTCTGTTATAAATTGCTACCTCAATACCATCAATTATAGCCGTAGTACGTCCTATATCCAATAAATCTTGTTTCTGATAAACAAGTGTTATATCGACAGCTTCCGGCAGTCTTACCTTCCGTTTTCTTTCAATCGCCACATAATAAGCATCTGGAATTTGTGTTGTCATTCCATAGTGGTGCCATGCTGAAT
>JAAVFK010000041.1 GCA_014800785.1 Bacteroidales bacterium | reverse complement strand
GTGGGGGGNTNNGGGGGTTAGACGCAGAANGCTATGTGGTCGGGGTAGTCGGGGGTNCCTAAGGGGTGGAGGCNGTCGGTTTCGAGGGTCAGTAGCTGGCGGGGGTCGGTGATGGATCTGCGGATTATTTCNCGNAGGAGATGGCCTCGNAGCTCTTTCAGANGGTTGGAGGTGGGGGTGCGCCAGGTNGCGCCGTCGCGGAGTTCTTTGAAGTCGATTTTCCAGACGGGGGCNAAGTGCTTGATCAGTTTCCAGTCNATGGCTTTGGCGGCGTCGGCGGGGAGGAGGTTGAGGATCTGGANTCCGGGGCNTGCTTTGATCTCTCGGACCATGGCTATGGTGACGTCTTTCTTCCAGTATTGGACCATGCTCCGGTCNTCGGGGGCGAGGGGCGTGGTGTAGTCGAGACGATAGGGCTTGATGAGGTCGTCGGGGCGTAGCCATCCGTAGAGCGATGAGATCAGACGGATGGTNTCGGCGGTGAGCCGGCGTTCGTTTTCATCGAGCGTGGCGTAGTCGAAGGATTTGAATACGACACCGGTGAAGGCTGCTATTGCTTCTTGGCCGTGGGATTTGTCGGGGAAGTCATAGGCAAAGCGGAGCGCTTTGGCAGCCATCTGCCGGCTGAAGCGCGTGGCCTCCATAAGGTCGGACACGTCNATGGTNGCTATGCGGGCCATTATTTCATCGGCTGTCGGTTCGCCTGCGGGGCGGTGGGTGGCAAATTGCTCNGGGGTGACGGNGCNGTCGCAGGGNGTCATTGTTTTGGATTCTGCTATTAGGGTNAGGATCATTTTTTCGGGGTTTTTAGNTTTTTTTTTGGGGGGGGGGGAGATTGTGGGAGCCCGCAAGCGGGCTCTGCGGTGGACGAACGCCTGAGGGAGGAGGGGGAACACGAGCTTCGCTCGTGTCGCTCAACAAAGACTCGGGAGAGAAGAGGGGGGCGGGGATTTTGGGGGACTGTGGGAGCCCGCAAGCGGGCTCTGCGGGGGACGAACGCCTGAGGGGGAGGGGGGAGGGGGATTTTTTGGGGGAGCGGGGGTTATTGATACAACCAAAAAGGAGGTCTTAATGTTGAAGTTAAAAGTAGCTTTTGGGGAGGGGGCTAAAATGGTATTGCTATGATTACAGACTTATTATATCTGGTTGCCGGTATCGTGCTGCTGATTGCTGGTGGCAATTATCTTACGGATGGCGCTGTGGCTGTGGCCCGGCGGTTTAAGGTTTCGAGCCTTATGATCGGTCTGACGGTCGTGGCGCTCGGCAGTTCGATGCCTGATATCGCGGTCTGCGTTGAGTCGGCTATCGAGGGAAAGACGGCTATCGCAGTGGGCGACATCGTGGGCGCTAATATATTCGATCTGCTTCTCGTCGTCGGTGCTATGGCGTTGTGGCGACCTTGGGAGCCGGGACGGATGATGCTGACGCGTGACCTGCCGATGCTGTTTCTTTCGCTTCTCTCGCTCTGGTTTGTCGCTGACAGTCAGATATTCGATGGTGCGCACACAAATGTCATCAACCGTTCGGCCGGTATGATGCTGATCGTCGTGTTTATATTCTATATGTGGATTACGGTTATGAGCGCGCGGATGGAGAGCACTCCGGGGAGTCTTGGGAGTCCGGCTTCCGGGGGTCAAAGNGCTGTAGCTNCGGCTTCCNGGGTTGTCAAAGCGCTGCGGGAGCCGGCTCTGCTTCCGCCGGGTCGACTCACACGGTGGCGTCCGCCCACGCCGCTAAGGGTGAGGGCAAGGGGCACTCGTCGGTTAAGAAACCCTGGCTGTCCTGGCTTATGATCATCGGGGGACTTGGTGCTCTTGTGGTCGGCGGCAACTGGGTTGTGGATGGTGCGAGCGGATTGGCTCTGAAAGCCGGTATGAGTCAGGGTATGGTTGCGCTGACCGTCGTCGCTATCGGCAACTCGCTGCCGGACCTCGTCACGTCGCTGACNGCGACTGCCAAGGGGCAACCCGGTCTGGCGTTCGGAAATATCGTCGGAGCCTGCGTCATAGATGCGCTTCTCGCCCTCGGAATCAGTGCTTCGATCACTCCGCTCGGGACGGGCACCGTCGGTTTCTTCGACTTCATCACCCTTGTCGGGTCGGGACTCCTTGTATGGCTCCTCCCCTACACTTCCCGTTCACATAAGATGCCGAGATGGTCGGGCGTAATGCTGATCGCGTTCTATGTAGCTTACATGGCCATTATCATCTCGCGGGGTTAACCTTACCGACAAGACGGGACGCTTCCGACGACAGGGCTGACGCTACCCTTAAACCAGTCTGTAGCGGGCCGTTCAGAGGTCGATTATGATCGGGGTGTGGCCTGTCGTCGGGAGGATACGCTCGAAAATATCTTTGGTCTTCAGCTTCAGATGATTGGTGACGGTACCGTCAGGAAGCATGAACTCCGGCTGTTCCATGACCTCGCGGTCAACCACGAGAGTGAATGCCGACGCGGGATGGGTCAGAGTGCAGAGGATATTGGTCGCGCCACGTTCCACGCCGAGCAGTTCCTGAAGCAGTTCCTCCTGGGCAAACGAGACGCGCGGGATCTCCAGCGCACCGCTGAAATCGCGGGTGACAAACGGCTTGTCGCCGGCCATCACCACGAGCCAGAAACGGTTTTTCTGACGGTTGGTCAACAGCAGATTCTTCGCCATCTTGCCCCCGAGGCGCTCATTGATCGCCACGGCATCTTCCATCGTATGGGAGGGGGTGTTCTCGACTCTCTCGAACGGNATCTGCAACTCTGCGAGAGTTTCGTATATCTTTTTCTGAAGGGGGCTCTCGAACTCGGTGGGAGCCGTCGTCATGACTTCGCTTACNTCTATCATATCTCAAAGGATTTAGAGAGTTTGAATATTAATCTTTTATTTCTACTCGAAAAGGCCCGGCTGGCACGGACCGAAAGTCTTTCTGTGGTGAGGCGAGACGCCGAAGCGCACGATCGCCTCGCGATGGTCTCGTGTGGGATAGCCCTTGTTCTTCTTCCATCGGTATTGGGGGAACTCTCCGTCGAGGCGTTCCATCAATTCGTCACGATGTGTCTTGGCGAGAATCGAAGCCGCCGCGATCGTCATTATCCGTCCATCGCCCTTGACTACGGTCTCGTAAGGGACATCGCCATAGGGGCGGAAGCGATTGCCGTCGACCATGATCTTGTCAGGACGCACCGACAGACGGTCGAGCGCACGCTGCATTCCGATAATCGACGCCTGTAGGATATTTATCCGGTCGATCTCATCGGCTTCCACCATCACGACAGCCCACGCCACCGCCTCCCGCTCGATCACAGGACGCAGGCGCGCACGCATCTTCTCGGTCAACTTTTTGGAATCGTTGAGTTCGGGAAGTGTAAAATCAGGGGGTAGGATAACGGCTGCGCAGGCCACCGGACCGGCCAGACATCCGCGTCCAGCCTCGTCACAGCCCGCTTCAAACTCCGTGGCCGGCCGAAGCAGGGGATCGCTCATCGGTCGCGCGAAATTATGAAGTCGAAAATCTCGCGGAAAGCCTGCTTGGACTCGCCGTCGGCGAAAGCGTCGAGAAGCTTATCGGCCTCCTTCTCCATCTCGCGCATACGGCTGAACGCATACTCGATTCCGCCATACTTCTTGGCGAACTCTATGAGGTCGGCGATCTCCGCGTCGGTCAGATCTCCGCGCACAAGAAGCGCCTTCTTCTCATCGGCCTCCTCGGCAGGAGCCGCTCCGAGGGCATAGAGCAGAGGGAGGGTCACCTTATTCTCGCGCAAGTCGTTGCCTGTCGGTTTGCCGATCTTCTTCTGGTCGAAATAGTCAAACACATCGTCCTTGATCTGGAAACAGAGACCAAGAAGCTCGGCATAACGTTCGAGGGGACGGATCATCTCCTCAGGTGCATTGACCGCCTCGGCGCCCATCCGGACACAGTTCATGAAGAGCGACGCCGTCTTCTTGCGGATCATCGACAGATATGACTCCTCGTCAAACTTATGTTCGCGGACGTTGCAGATCTGGTCTATCTCACCGAGCGAGAGTTCCTTGCCCAGAGCCGAGAGGGCCGATATAATCGAGAGATGACCCGTGGCGATCCCGGCTGCGAGCGCATTCGAGACGAAGAAATCACCGACAAGCACGGCGATATGGTTGCCCCAGTTGGCATTGATCGTCGGCAGTCCGCGGCGGAGGTATGTCTCGTCGACTATATCGTCGTGGATCAGCGAAGCGTTGTGGAGCATCTCGAGCGCGGCGCCGGCGTGGAGGACATCTTCGTTGACGTCCCCGAACATCTTGGCGCTCAGAATCACAAGTATCGGTCTTATCTGTTTTCCCTTGACCTTAAGATATGAGGTAACAATCTCGTCCATCAGCGGGGTCGAGGTCATGAGATAACGCGAGATGATCGCGTTCATCTCGCCGAGTTCCGGCGCAAGCCGGCTATGAATGGTGTCTATATGCGCCATAGATCGAAGTGAAAATCCGGCCTTGAGACCTCTCGGAAAAAGGCGCTCGGGCCAAACAACCGACAAAATTACAAAAAATCTTCAACTTTCACTCTCTATTTTGTCCATATCTCCACCGAATTTGTTACTTTTGATAGGAATTTTCCTATCTCCATTCAATCCACCTCTCTCTCACCCCCTCATATGATAGAAAAAAAGCTCTTCCTGCTCGATGCCTACGCGCTGATATTCCGTGCGTACTATGCGCTTATCAAAATGCCGCGCATAACCCAGTCAGGTTTCAACACCTCGGCCATCTACGGATTTGTCAACACCCTCGAAGAGGTGTTGCGCAAGGAGAATCCCACCCATATAGCGGTCTGTTTCGACCCGCCGGGTCCCACGTTCCGCTCCGAAGCATACGAGGAGTACAAGGGGGAGCGCGAGGCCACGCCGGAAGACATCAAGCTTTCGGTCCCCATCATCAAGGAAATTCTCGAGGCGTACCGCATCCCTGTTCTCGAATGTGAGGGATATGAAGCCGACGACGTGATCGGAACTATGGCCACACGTGCCGCCGAAGAGGGGTTCACAGCCTATATGATGACCCCCGACAAGGACTTCGGCCAGCTCGTAGCCCCCAATATCCTACAATACAAGCCCTCCTATCGCGGCCAGGACTTCGAGCTACGCGGCGAAGAGGAGGTCTGCGCGCGCTACGGACTTGTCCGGACCTCGCAGGTGATCGATCTTCTGGCCCTGATGGGAGACAAGATCGACAATATCCCCGGCTGTCCGGGTGTGGGAGAGAAGACGGCGGTCAAGCTCATAAACGAATTCGGCGACGTGGAGAACCTGCTCGCCAACACCGACAAACTCAGGGGAGCGCTTAAGAAAAAGGTCGAGGAGAACGCGGAACAGATCCGCTTCTCGCGTTATCTGGCCACGATCAAGACAGACGTACCCGTTGACGCCACACCCGACTCCCTTCGCCGCCAGACACCCGACGCAGACAAGCTGATGGAGATCTTCCGCCGGCTTGAATTCAAGACCCTCATAGACCGAGTTGGCCGTCGCCTCGGCGCNGAAGCCAAGAGCGCATCCAAACCCGCTCCGGCATCCGGCACGGTGGTTCAGCCCGGACTCTTCGACGCCGACTTCGCCGACGAACCCTACGACCTTCCCGCCGCCGCACCGGCAGAGATCGCCGCGGCCGACCTCTCATCTGTCAAAGTCGAGACCGTCGCCGACGCCGACGCACTGCGCCGCTTTCAGGAAGCGATGCTTCCGCTCGAAGAGGTAGGCGTTCGGACCGTCAGTGAAGGAGAAAATGATATGGAAGCCGAGTGGACCGGCACCGCCTTTTCCGGTAAGGACGGAGAGGGATGGTTCGTGCCCCGGGCCTTCGCCGAAGGCCACGCCGCCGTCCTCGACCTGTTCGCACGCGGTGATATACGCAAGATCACATCCACGGCCAAGCGCGACTACGTTCTGGCCGAGCGTTGCCGCCGCGAACTCGGGAACGGTTCGGTTGAGGTACCCGCTCTCGCCAACTACTTCGACACCTCGCTGGCCCACTATCTGCTCCAGCCCGAGATGCGCCACGACACCGCCAACCTGACCGAACAGTACCTGCATATCTCCCTCCCCCCGGCTCCGGTCGAAAGCAAGCGCAAGAATGCGCCGAAACCATCGGCCGGCGAAGTCGCCTCACGCGCCTGTCTGATGGCAGAAATGGACCGCCGCCTGCGCGAACCCCTGCTCGCCGAGGTAAAGAAAGAGAAGATGGACTCACTTCTTTTCGATATGGAGCTTCCCCTCGTCCGCGTTCTGGCCGAGATGGAGCTCACCGGTGTACGTCTCGACATAGCGGCTCTGAACGAAGCCGCGGCCGACATGGAGAGCAAGATGGGTACGCTTGAAAAAGAGATCTTCGAGCTCGCCGGCGAGGAATTCAATGTCAGCTCTCCGGCCAAGGTCGGCGAGATACTTTTCGTCAAGCTTCAGCTCGACCCCAAAGCCAAAAAGACAAAGACGGGCCAGTACACTACCAGCGAGGATGTGCTCGAGAAACTGCTGCCGAAAAATCCGATCGTAGGCAAGATTCTCGAATACCGCCAGATGAAGAAACTCCTCAACACCTACCTGACTGCGCTTCCGGCCGCTATCAATCCCGTGACAGGAAAGGTACACACCAACTATAACCAGACCGTTACGGCCACGGGGCGCATCTCCTCCTCCTCGCCCAACCTCCAGAATATTCCCGTGCGCGACGAAATGGGCCGCGACATACGCCGTGCGTTCATCCCCGACCCGGGCCATCTCTTCCTCTCGGCCGACTACAGCCAGATTGAGCTGAGACTGGCCGCAGACTTCGCCGGAGACGAGACAATGCTCGAAGCCTTCCGCGAGGGTAAGGACGTCCACGCCATCACCGCCGCCAAAATCTATCACAAAGCGGGCCCGGACGACGTCACAGCCGACGAACGACGTCACGCCAAGACCGCCAACTTCGGAATCCTGTACGGAATCTCCGCCTTCGGCCTCTCGACCCGCCTCGGAATTCCGCGTGCCGAAGCGAAAGAGCTAATCGANAATTACTTCAAGACTTTCCCGACGATCCACAAATATATGAGCGACGCGGTCGAGTTCGCACGCGACCACGGATATGTGGAGACCAAGATGGGGCGCAAGCGCCGCCTTCCCGACATCAACAGCAAGAACCCGGTGGTCCGCGGATATGCCGAACGCAACGCCATCAATGCGCCGATGCAGGGCCTTGCGGCCGACATCATCAAAACCGCGATGGTGACCATCTTCAACCGTATGATCGAGCGCGGGCTGCGCTCACGCATGATCATGCAGGTCCACGACGAACTTAACTTCGACGTGGTCCCCGAAGAGCTCGCCGAAATGCAGGAGATAGTCGTCACCGGNATGGAATCGGCCTACGAGGGGCGCGTCCGCCTCGTCGCCGAATGTGGCGTCGGCTCCGACTGGCTCGCAGCCCACTGATCGGGGGTTAGTCGATGGATTTCCAGCGGCGGTAGAGCTCGGAGTCTTGGAGGGGGATGGGGGTGTCGGGGGATTCTTTTACGAAGATGAGTTCTGGTTCTACGTTGACTGAGAAGAGGCCGTCGCGATCTCCGGCTATGTTGTAGTCGGCGGGGTTGTACAGGCCGTCCATGCCGTTGATGGCGCGTCTCAGGCGCGAGACTATGGGGCGTCTGATTTCGGGCTGGCTGAGATCGGGGGCGGTGTCAAGGCCACCGAACAGCTCGTAGATCACTTTATAGCGGGCCTGAATCTTCTTCATGCGGCGGTTATATCGTTCCATTTCGACGGCGGTAGAGGGGCGTCCGAAATTGAGCCCCTCCCTACCCTGACAAAGAAAGAGGGCGTAGAGGGCGCGTTCGCGGCGGTGGAGTCCGGTGGCTACGGAATCGATGTCGGGGAAGCATACGTCACCCCTGTCCATGTCTACCACAACCCGGCTACGGATATTCTTGCGGACGAGGAAGATGTCGAGCAGCTGTTTGTAGAAGCCGTGGAAGTGGAACTGGTTGTCGCGCTCCTCGGAGGTGCTGACAACGAAGATGTCGCTGCTGAGCATATCCGTGAACCGGTCTACAAAGGCGCGGACCGTCCCGGAGATATCCTCCTCGACATCTATCTTGAGATAGTTGGCATAGCGGTCCTCCCCTACGAAGCTGTTGCCTATCTTTATCAGCAGGGAGGGCATTGTTCCGCGCAATTCAGTGACGCCAAGACGATTGACGAGAAGATCCTGAGTAAACCGGCCCGTGGTCATGGACATCAGTGCGTTATAGGCATCCTCTACCCGTTCGTCACTCATATTGGGCGCGAGGAAGGAAAGGATATCTTTGAAGAGCAGGGGATCGGTATGACGATAGTGGTCAATGATCTTGGGGATGTAGACAAAGTGGAAGCCGGCCAACTGAAACTCTTTGAATATCGAGCGGTAGTGGTCTTCGATCTCCTGATTCTCCTCATCATAAAACTCGCTTTCGATATAGAGAGCCGTGGCGATATCAATATCGAAATTGGCGCGGGGAATAGAATAGATCTCGCCCGAGAACGCCGGTGAGAATTCAAGCATTGTCGAGAGGGCGATCATCAGCAGGGCTTCGGAGTGAGCGCAGAATCCGTCGCTGACAGTCATAGCCCGGCAGTCGCCCAGGAGGTCTTCCTTTAGACCCGAAGTCCCGGAATTGCAGATTCGGTTNATGGCGTCAGCGAAAGAAACGCAACGGGCCTCCACACGGATCTGCTTGTCAATGTCATATTTTTCGCACACCTTGCGCCAGTAGGACATTTCGGCGGTGTCGACGATACGGTCAGCCTTGATCAGATCGGCGAAAATTCGCGCGATCGCTATCTTCTCACTTCTTGTCGGCATAGTCAAAAGAGTATTAGATTAAGTTTAGTGGAATCCTTAAAAGAGTGTTTGCTGTTAAGTCCTTAAGAGAGTGATCGCTGTTAAAGAAGTATTCTTAAGCACTTACTTATTAGAAACGTGTGGTTCCGGGAATTATTGACAGGGAGAGGAGAATTATCAGTCCGTAATCAATTATTCACCAGCTGAACCACGATCAGACGCCCGCCATCTTCACCGGAGAGGAGAATCTTGCGGCCCTCCGTGAGTTCGACGAACTCCCCTACCTTGATCTGACGCTTGGTCGGTTCGGTGACGTCCCACATGTCGGGAAGGCGGCGGTTGATCAGAATCCATCTGCCTTTGTGGAAATGGAAGTCGCCGACAGGCGTCCTGTCCTCCGGACGCGTGCGCTCGTTGGGGGTCACGAAGCGGTTGACGTGCCACATATAGAGCGACTGCTTGTCGTAGACCATCAGGCGGTATTTCTCAGGCAGGAACTTGCCCTTCGAGGGGGAATAATAGAGGTTGAGCACCGGAAGCTGGCCTTTATACTCCGTTCCGCAGAAGGGGCATTTAGGTCTGGTGGTGTTGTCAAACACGAACCAATGCGCCTCGCAGGCCGGATTACGACAGGGTTGCATGAGGTCGGTCGTCTTCACCAGCGCCGTCTCCCACTCGTCGGCCGTAGGTCGCTTGGAAGGATCGTGAAGTCCGTCGATAAAAGCTCTGTCGAAGAGTTCCTTGAGATAGGGGCCACAGATCGTGTAGGGAAGTTTGTCGACATCTCCCTGAGGGAGTTCCGTGGGTCTCATGTTCTTGAGGTTCGGCCGGTTGCTCTTGTCGGTCGGATGCTCTATGAAAAGAGCCTTCTCCCCCATCGACAATTCCTCGTCACGCGCCGTGTCGAGATCATGGACCTTCCCGCCGCGCAGCGGATGTCGATAGAGAAGATACATATAGATGAGCACAGCGAGAGCATGGCGGTCAGTCCGGATGCTCGGAAGTTTCTTGTTCGGGTCGCCGAGTTTCAGCGCTCGGGTCTGCAGCACCTCGGGCGCTATGAAATCGGGAGTGCCCACGACATCGGGCGGATACTTTCCGGGCACCACGAGTCCGTCGCAGTCTATCACCGCCGCGCGGCCTGTCGAGGGATCCACAAGCACGTTCTTATATGAAAGGTCCGAATGGGCCAGACCTGCGGCATGGAGACGGCGCACGGCGCGCGCGATCTGAAGACACATGTGGAAGTGGCTCAGCCATGTCCCTTTCTGGTCCGGCTTCAGGAAACGGTTGCGGAGATGGGCCGACGCGAACCATTTTCCCTCCTTCTCCTTCCCCTTGAACATTCCGTCCTGAAAGAAGAATTCCTTCCGGTATGCGGGACAGACGATTCCAAGTCTGCCGTTCCACTCCACGAGTTTCGTCGGCCAGCAGAAAAGGTTCTCCCAATAGTCACCGCCGACCTGACCGAAGATCTTCTCCCGATAACGGCCCACAATATTCTGGAGGCGATCCTTGGCGTTGGCGTCCTGCGGATTGCGGAAGAAGCCGACTACATAGCTTTTGTCGGGGCTGAAATATACATCTTTCATCGCTCCGCTGCCGATCACTTCGTCGACAAACTCAACGGGAGTGCCGTCGGTCGCTGTCAGTTTTATTGTCTTTGCCATAATCTTCAGTTAATATAGGATTGCGATGGTTCGGTCATCATGGTTTCCGGGGCTCCAGAAATCGAGCCATCCGAGAAGCTGGTCCTTGGCCTCCTCATTGTCATCCGAAAGGTCGACGCCTCTGATTCCGTCTTCGGGGAATCCATTCAGCAGACGGTCGTAGAACTCCTTCCATTTAGAGTAGTCGTTGAGGTTGCGGTCGGTCTCGAACATAGGATCCGAGACACCATCGCTCATCAGGAAGAGAGCCGTGAAGTCAGGAACGACAGCCATTCTCAAGCGTTTTTGGACCACCTCCGGATCCCGGAAGATCTCGGGCATCGTCAGGAACCGGGTCTGGCCTGAGAACTCCCCTTCGTCGGGGGTACCGAGGAGCTTGGCAGTCTTGTTCTCAGCGTCGAAGATGCACATAGCGCCGTCGCCTACCCAGAAGGAGGCGATGAACCACCCGAAATCATATTTCTTGCAGATGGCAAACATCAGAGTCGTAGCGAAATCCTTGAGTCTGACGTCGTCATTGACCGCCGCCACCTTCTTGACAGCCTCGTGGGCCTTCATCGCACCCTTGTAGACGATGTCGATCACACGGCGTGTGACGTCGGTCCGCTTGTCAGTGTTGTCGCGGTCGGCCACATAATCACGGATGGCCGCTTCGAACCCGGGATTGTCGAGAAGGTTCTGCATACAATGGTCCACGACCGTGTCACAGGCCACTTGCGAGCCCTTGCGCGAATATCGGGCGCTTCCGGCGCCGTCAGCCACCGAAAGTATATACCAGTCGGAGGTGTCGCAGTGGGCGATTCCGAAATGATCGTCACGCGGACGTCCCTCCCGGGCATGGCTGCGGCCCCGCTGGCTCGCGGCGACAATATCCTTCTTCGGATCGCCGTCAGCTCCGGCCTCGACCTTGAGATATTCCGTGGCGCTGTCGGGTTTGTAGTAGGTGACATCGGGCGACGTGGGGATATTCTTCCAGAGATCGCGTGGATTGGGGTTGAAGGCCACGGGGATGGCGAGTTCAGACTCGGGTTCCCCCTCAATGGTCCGGAAACAGAGCCGGAGCGTGAAGTCACCGGTCCGGAGAGGGCAGCCGCTCAGGGAGCATTTCCCCTCTTCGGGAGTGACGGCGAAAGTCAGTCCGAGTTCTTCGGCCCCTTCGAGCCGGATGTCGTGAATCTTGTCGGTCGGGAGATCGAAGAAGACTTCATAATCCTTTTTCACCGTTCCGTTGGGGAGACGCAATCCAAGCTGACGGATCTCGTTCTCGATCATTATTTTCCGGTTCATACGTTCTTCTTTGAATGTGTTCCACAGCGAGGAGACGGCCCAGCCGAGAAAGAGTTCCCGGTCAGTCTCACCGATTCCCACCTCGTCCATGATTCTATCGAGAGCCCTCGCGGAGTCATTGAGCCGGCTGACTGTCCGGGTGGTCCTCGATGCTATGCGTTGTTGTCTGTTCATAATTCTGTCGGCGACGGGTCAGATGGGGGTGAAGAATTTTCCGGGTGAGAGATAGATGGTGCCGGGGCCGGTGATACGCATCGTGCTCCATCCCTCGCCACTGATCCGATTCCCGAGCGACCAGTTGGCATGCATCTGTCGTTCGGTGATATTCTTGAGGGCGATGATATGGTCTTCGTCAACCTCAATGGTCTCGCCATAGGGAAGGTCTATGGTAATCGGCGTTCCGTTCGTGTCGAGAAAGACGGTGGCGTTCCCCTGAATCTTCTGTAGACGCAGGCCCATTCCGCCGGTCAGGCCGGCGATCGATAGTTTGGTGGTGACGCTGACACGGTTGTTTGAACCGACATACACACCACGGTGGCAAACCATTGTCTCGCCGTTAAGCTTCACGGGAAGCAGGCCGAAATTGCTCCCGAGCGCCACCTTACGCGGACGGTTGGAGGCATTGTAGAGGCGCATGATGAACAGCGACTCGCCCGAGAATTTCGCACCCAATATGCGGCCGAGGCCGGAGCCGTTGAAGCTCAACGCCTTATCTACTCCTTCTTCGAGATAGATGACCGAGCCTTTCTCGGCATAAAACTCCTCTCCGGGCGAGAGGGTCACCTCAAGGTGCTGGATAGATTGGCCTACAAGTTTACAGTTCATATCAGTGTAACAGGTTATACAATTACATTTACTTCTGCCGGGGGCGGAGGGAGTTCGATGTCGTCGGCCGCGCCGAGGCTGCGGTTTCCGACCTCGATAGTGTCGGAAACCCATTTGAAGAAGGAGCGGAAGGCGGTACTGTCAACGGTGTCGAGCGAATAGACCTCGTCGGTCAGTTCCTTGAGCGGTTCCGTCTTGGCGCTCATGCCGGCCGCGCAGGCCACGATTCCGCCGAAGTGGCGCTTCTTCACCTCCGGGATCATCTCTTTGTAGAGCTGAATATCGGAGGGCTTGCCATCGGTCATAAGGAACAGCAGGGGCCTCCAGTCACCTTTCCGGTCGGGGGTGCCTCGGTGAACCTCCTCGTCGACACGCTCACACAGGAGCTTGAGCGCCTGCCCCATATGGGTCGGACCACTTTCGGGAGTGGTGATTACCGGAAGCTGAAGCTCATCGAGCGGGGTCAGCGGCAGGATCTGCCTGACGTCGCGGTCATAGGTTATGATACTGATGTTGACCGACTCGAGGGCATAGGGTTCCTGACGCAGACTCGAGACCAGCGCCTCAAGTCCGACCTTGACCGCTTCGATCGGCTCGCCGCGCATCGAACCGGAGGTATCTATCAGCAGATATACGGGAAGTCTTCTCATTGACAGGGGGTATTCATTGACAGGGGGTATATTGTGATCGGGAGTTGGTGATATGGCTCGGAATCAGAGCACGATGTTCACTTCCGGCGGGGGCGGCGGGAGCTCGCTGAGTGTGGTCGCCTCGACTCCGGTCTCCTCGACCTTCATGCTGCCTGAGCTGACAGACGCGGACACCCATTTGAAGAAGGCCTTGATGGTGGCGCTGTCGGCGGTGTCGAGCGAGACGACACATTCGGTGATTTTCTTCAGTGTGTCGGTATTGGCTCCGGCACCTGCGGCGCAGGCTACGACCATTCCCCACTTGCCTTTCTTGAAGTCGGCCAGCCCCTTGTTCAGATCGTCGGTGGGTTCGCCGTCGGTCATGATGAACACGAGCGGTTTCCAGTCACCTTTGGTCTCGGCTGTGGTCTTGGTCACTTCCTGCTCCGCTTTCCGGGTGAGAAGCGAGAGAGCTTCGCCGAGGGCGGTGCATCCGCTCGCCTGAATCTCGGGCTGCTGGAAAGCGGCAAGTTCGGTCAGCGGAGTGACCTGACGGGCGTTGCTGTCGAAGGTGATGATGCTGAGATATGCGGTTTCGAGCGCATAGGGATCCTGGCGCAGGGTGGAAACAAGCACCTGAACTCCGTTTTTGACGGCCTCGATAGGCTCGCCATACATCGACCCGGAGCAGTCGAGCAGGAGGTATACGGGTAATCTTCTCATTTTTTTATTTCGTGTAAGTGTTTGCTATTCTTCCGATGGTCTCACAGAGGTTCTTGTCGGGATAGGCGTCGCCGATTGCCGAGAACTTCCATTCGCCATTGCGACGGTAGAGTTTGCCCATGATGAGGGCCGTCATCCCGCGGTATTGGGGTTCGGCCGCGACATCGTATGACGCGAACACCTCTTTCACGCGGCCCGGAGTTCCCTCGTACATACGGATCGAGGCATAGGGGATCTGCGAGAAGTCTTCCTTTCCGCAGTTNTTGAGGAAGAAGAAGATCTGNTCCACGTTGGGCGACACACGGTTGAGGTCAACCACGATGATCTCGTTGTCCAGTCCGTCGTCACCGTCCTGATCACCTTTCAGNTCGTCACCGCTGTGGTGGAGAGCCCGGTCGAGNGAATCNACCTTTCCCGGAGGCATCCCGTAGCGGGCGAGNAAGTCGTGTCTNTAGAGAGGAGAGTATATATGGTCAACCAGTTTTCCGTTTGCGTCGACCATCACACACGAGAGGTCNAGATCGACNTCCTGTACAGACTTGCCGAGACCGAGAAANCCTTTGGAGACGATCGCGCCCCAGTTGCATCCGACACAGAAGTCGGTAAGTTTCGAGCCATTGCTTTTCTCAAGATTGATGCGCTGGCCCTTTTCAAGACGTATTGCCATANTCGTTCTGTTTATCCTACGTATTTGTCTACGAAATATTGGAGGCCACCTTTGTAGCCGGTGCCCATAGCTTCGAATTTCCACTGGCCGTTGCGCTTGTAGAGGCGGCCGAATTCCACGGCGGTCTCAATCGAGAAGTCTTCGTCGAGATCGTATTTTGCGATCTCTTCGTTTGTCTCGGCATTGTAGACACGGATATATGAGTTGTGGACCTGTCCGAAGTTCTGACGACGCTTCTCGGCTTCGTGGATGGTCACGGTGAAGACGATCTCCTGAATCTGCGGATCGACTTTGTCGAGATCTATGGTCAGAGTCTCGTCGTCGCCACCGTCGCTGTTGCCGCCGGTCAGATCATCGCCCGAGGACTGAACCGCATGGTCGGGAGAAATCTGGTTGTTATAGAACACGAAGAACTCGTCTTTCGGAAGTTTCTTATTCTCGCCGAGCATGAACGCCGAGGCGTCAAGGTCGAAATCGAAACCGGTGCTTGCGTTGGGGTCCCAGCCCAGACCGACTCCTACTTTTCTGAGGCCGATCTCAATGCGCTGGCCTTTCTGAAGGTTGATTGCCATAATTTTATTGTTTTGACGGCGGTTGGCTTTGACGTTGTCAATCTCTTTTACGAGATATTTCAACTGTGCCGCCAACCGGATTGGTTATAACTTTGAAGTCATTTTGATTTCTTTGTCACAAAGATACAATGTTTCGTTATATTTCATCAGAATTCCAAAACATTTCAATCGTCCGGGATAATTTTAAGTCAAACGGGGCTGCAATGTTGCAGTCCCGTTAAAAACCGCTTTAAACATCCCAATAATATTCTTCTGACAGCCGGCACAAAAAAAGGGTCATTTAGAGGGACAAGCCCTCTAAATGACCCCTTATATCGGGTTGATTCGATTAGATTACTCCTTACACTTGGCGGCGATGAAGTGGCGGTTCATGCGGCCGATGTTGTAGAGCTTGATGTTCTTGGGACATTCGGCAGCGCAGGCACCGGTGTTGGTGCAGTTACCGAAGCCGAGCTCGTCCATCTTGGCTACCATTGCGCGGACACGACGGTCTTTTTCGACCTCACCCTGGGGGAGAAGTGCGAGCTGGCCGATCTTGGCCGAAACGAAGAGCATGGCTGATCCGTTCTTACATGCAGCGACACATGCGCCGCAACCGATGCAGCTTGCGGAGTCCATCGACTCGTCGGCGTTGACCTTCGAGATGGGGAGGTCGTTGGCATCCTGCGCACCGCCGCAGTTGAACGATACGTAACCGCCGGCCTGCTGGATCTTGTCGAACGCGTTGCGGTCAACCATCAGGTCTTTGATCACGGGGAAAGCGGCCGAACGCCAGGGCTCGACGGTGATGGTCTCGCCGTTCTGGAAACGACGCATATAAAGCTGGCAGGTGGTTGCGCCGGTGGCGGGACCGTGCGGGTGTCCGTTGATGTAGAGCGAACACATACCGCAGATGCCCTCGCGGCAGTCGTGGTCGAACACGATCGGCTCCTGACCTTCCTCTACGAGGCGCTCGTTGAGAATGTCGAGGGTCTCAAGGAAAGAGGTGTCGGGAGTGGTCTCGACGTCGGTATAAGTCACGAATTCCCCCTGAGCCTTGGCGTTTGCCTGACGCCAAACCTTGAGGTTGACTTTCATTACATTTTCTTCCATTGTTGGTTTCTTTAGCTTTATGGGGGTTTTTATGACTTGTAGTTACGGGTCTGAACCTTGATTGCCTCGTAGTGGAGGGGCTCGATGACCTGGGTCGGTTCCTTGGCGTCGGAGCCTGCGTAATCCCAGCAGGATACGTAGAAGTAGTGCTCGTCGTCACGCTTGGCCTCGCCCTCTTCGGTCTGGTATTCCTCACGGAAGTGACCACCGCAGGACTCGTTACGCGCGATCGCGTCGTAGGCCATGAGCTCGCCCATGGTGATGAAGTCGTTGAGGCGGAAAGCCTTGTCGAGCTCGATGTTCATGCCCTCCTGAGATCCGGGGATGAAGAGGTCAGTGTCGAACACCTTGCGGAGCTCCTTGAGTTTCTCGACAGCGGTCTGGAGACCTTCGAGAGTACGGCCCATACCTACATATTCCCACATGATGTGGCCGAGCTCCTTGTGGATCGAGTCTACGGAACGCTTGCCGTGGATGCTCATGAGCTTGTCCATCTTTGCCTGGCAGGCAGCCTCGGTGGCGGCGAACTCGGGCATATCGGTAGAGAAGCGGGGAACAGAGATCTGGTCGCTGAGGTAGTTCTGGATGGTATAGGGAAGCACGAAGTAGCCGTCGGCGAGACCCTGCATGAGGGCAGACGCGCCGAGACGGTTGGCGCCGTGGTCGGAGAAGTTACACTCACCGATTGCGAACAGACCCTTGATGGTGGTCTGAAGCTCATAGTCTACCCAGATGCCGCCCATTGTGTAGTGGATGGCGGGGAAGATCATCATCGGGTTGTAGTAGTTCTGACCGTCCTTGGTGTTGGCGAGCTCGCCGGGGTTGACGTCGGTGATCTCCTCGTACATGTCGAAGAGGTTGCCGTAGCGCTGGCGGACAACGTCGATGCCGAGACGGTTGATTGCTTCGGAGAAGTCAAGGAAGACGGCGAGGCCGGTGTTGTTGACACCGAAGCCCTTGTCGCAACGCTCTTTGGCGGCACGCGAAGCCACGTCACGCGGAACGAGGTTACCGAATGCGGGATAGCGGCGCTCGAGATAGTAGTCGCGCTCTTCCTCGGGGATGTCGGAACCCTTGATCTCGCCACGCTGGAGCTTCTTGGCGTCCTCGATGTTCTTCGGAACCCAGATACGGCCGTCGTTACGCAGAGACTCGGACATGAGGGTCAGCTTCGACTGCTTGTCGCCGTGAACGGGGATACAGGTCGGGTGGATCTGTACGAAAGCGGGGTTTGCGAACAGAGCGCCCTTGCGGTAGCAGGCCATTGCTGCAGACACGTTACAACCCATCGCGTTGGTCGAGAGGAAGTAGGTGTTGCCGTAGCCGCCGGTAGCGATAACGACAGCGTGTGCGGCGAAGCGTTCGAATTTGCCGGTCACGAGGTTCTTGGCGATGATGCCGCGTGCGCGTTCAACACCGTCCTTGTCCTTGATGAGGACCACGTCGTGCATCTCGTAGCGGTTGAAGCTCTTCACCTTTCCGAGCTGGATCTGGCGGTTGAGCGACGAGTATGCGCCGAGAAGGAGCTGCTGGCCGGTCTGACCTTTAGCATAGAAGGTACGCGATACCTGGGCGCCACCGAACGAACGGTTGGCGAGCAGACCGCCGTATTCACGGGCGAAGGGAACGCCCTGGGCTACACACTGGTCGATAATATTGTTCGAAACCTCGGCCAGACGGTAAACGTTAGCCTCGCGTGCGCGGTAGTCACCACCTTTGACCGTGTCGTAGAAGAGACGGTAAACGGAGTCGCCGTCGTTCTGGTAGTTCTTGGCGGCGTTGATACCACCCTGGGCTGCGATAGAGTGGGCGCGGCGCGGAGAGTCCTGGATACAGAAGTTGAGGACATTGAAACCGAGCTCGGCCAGGGTCGAAGCGGCCGATGCGCCGGCGAGACCGGTGCCGACCACGATTACGTCGAGCTTACGCTTGTTGGCGGGGTTGACGAGTTTCTGATGAGCCTTATAGTTGGTCCATTTCTCAGCGATAGGACCTTCGGGGATTTTAGAATCCGCCGGATTCATTACTTTTACGTTCTTATTGAGTTCCATTTCGCTAAGATATTATTGCTGGGGCTGACCCATGAACATAGGATTGTTTACTTCTTTGGGCTGACCTTCTTCGAGGATGTCGAGCAGGGCTACGGTGCGGTTCACGAGCTCGGCCTGTTTCTCGAATTCGGGGTTCTGCTGAGCCATAGCTGCAACGAACTGCTCGTTGCTGAACTGCTCACCCATCTGGTGCATCTGCATGCTGAAGGTCTCGTAGGGCCAGGAGGCGATTGTCTGAGCGGCGTCGGGACCGAAGTCTTTCTCATACATGGGAACGAGCATCTCCTTGTACTGGTCGCGGAGACGGGCGTCACGAAGGAAGAACTTGTTGTGGGCCTGAACGGTGAAGACGATAGCCTGAGCGATGAAGAGGGCGATCACGATAGAAACCCACCAGCATCCGATCTTCTTCAGACGGGGGATCCACACGGTGCTGTCCCAACCCACTGACTGGAACATCGACCAAAAACCGTGATTCATGTGGAACCAGAGAGCTACGAAACCGATGATGTAGACAATCGGGGTGTAAACCTGTTCGAAAGCGATCTGGAGGAAGAGGGTGCCGGCTGCGGGGGGAAGGACGTCATGGACGCCACGGATCTCCTGGAGCTGCATCTTTGCCCAGAACTGGATCAGGTGAACAACGAGGAACGCGAGGATCACGATACCGAGAACGAGCATGTTCTTCGAAGACCATTCGACGCTTGCGGGGCGCTTCTCGATAGAGTAGCGGACCGAGCCGCGAGCCTTACGGTTCTGAACCGTCAGCCACACTGCGTAGATGATGTGGATGATCACGAGAACTGCGAGACCGGCAGATGCGATAAGCGCATACCAGTTTGCGCCGAGGAACTCACAGATGGAGTTGTAGGCCTCGGGCCACGCAATTGCTACGGAATTCATCAAACAGTGAAATGTGACGAATAGGACGAGACACGCACCCGTTAGGGCCATGACGAACTTACGTCCTACAGATGAGTTGAATAACCACATAGCAGAATTTGATTTTAGATTAGTTTATTTGTTTTTATGGATTGTCATGGTATTGTCGTCCCGGCGCGCGGAAAAGCTTCTGCCCGGCCTCCCGAAACGTCAGGACACACCCCGCCCAAAGTGGGCGGAGGCTCTTAAAGTGCAAAATTATCATAAATTCTCCGACCGACAAAAGAAAATCGCCTAAAAATAGGTATTGCACAATTCAAAAGAAAATTGTAACTTTGCACTTGGTTTACACACAAGGCCGCCGCGGAGATCCTGCGTTCCGCACGGTTTATGTCAAGAAACCGGGTCGGGTCCGGTAGCTCAGCTGGATAGAGCATCTGCCTTCTAAGCAGACGGTCATGCGTTCGAGTCGCATCCGGATCACCCTGAAAGAGGCCGCGAATCACAAGGATTCACGGCCTCTTCTTTATTATATTCGCAGCCTCTTCTTTTTATAAGGGATATGACAGAAATGATAATCGCCGGGATAGCCGGGGCGGTCGCAGTTGCGGGGGCGGTCGGTGTGCGGGCCTGGTGGCGCGCGGGCCGCGCACGCCGTCGCGGACGGCGGGGTGAGCGGATTGTGGCCAAGGAGTTGGGGCGGTTGCCACGCAAGGATTTCATCGTACTTGATGACATACTCATATCTTCGGGGGCCGAACGGACATCACAAATTGATCACATAGTTGTCTCCACACGTGGAATATTCGTCATCGAAACTAAGAGCCACATCGGCCGTATCTCCGGAAGCGAGCAGTCTCAGAACTGGAGCCAGCACCTCGCAGACGAGTCGCGTCGGTTCTACAATCCTCTCCTCCAGAACCGCAGCCATCTGAAGACACTCCGGCGCCTGCTTCCCGATCTTGACGCGGAGCTGTTTGTCTCGGCCGTGGTGTTCACCGAGGCGTGGCGACTTGATATCAAGGCAGACGACATCATCATTCCCCGCCGATTTCTTCCGGACAAGAAGATCCGGCGTACACTAATTCCCGAAGAGAGGCGTCCGAAACGCTGGTGGCGTCCCGGACGGGAGGTCATACTCGACGAGCACAAATTCGCCACGCGACTCGACGGCCTCGTCCGGGAGCTCCGACGCCGCCCTCAGATACTCGACCGCGAGGAGCTCGCGCCGATAGCGGCCCGGATTCTGCAAGCGAACTCAGGCGGACGCGCCGAAAAGTGCGAACACATCCGCTACGCGCGGGAAACAGCCCGCAATGTCTCGCGCGAGATACGGGCGGGAATCTGTCCGCGTTGCGGAGGGCGGCTCGTCGAGCGCAAGGGGGAACGCGGCCCGTTTGTCGGTTGCGAAAACTACCCCTCCTGCCGTTTCACTACCTCGGTTGATTCGCTCCACGGATAAAGCAAGAAAGATCTAAGGCCCAATCTCACAAAAAATGGGGCCTAAAATAACGGTGAAACAGCCACACCCTCTCCTCTATATGGATTCTTTTTTGTAATTTTGCCGCCGATTTGCCTCTCTCCCAATCCGAAGGACCGCGTCGCGGAACTTCACGGTCAGTGTTATAGGTTATACAAACCGGTGTCAACATCATGAACTTAGAGGAAGCATTTCTTTTCATCATCGAAGTGGTCGGAACGATCGCTTTCGCCATATCGGGCATACGCCTGGCGGCATACAAAAACTTCGACCTTTTCGGAGCCTATACGATCGGTCTGGTCACGGCCACGGGGGGCGGTACGCTCCGCGACATGATGCTCAACCTTCCGGTCTTCTGGCTCCAGAATCCCATCTATCTTGCAGTCACGGGTCTGTCGCTTGCCATCGTGATCATCTTCAGACGTATGCTGGTCAGCCACAACCGTCTCCTTTTCACCTTCGACGCCATCGGTCTGGCTCTGTTTGTGGTAATCGGAATCCAGAAGACCCTTGCGGCCGGATATCCGATGTGGGCGGCCGTGATCATGGGTATGGTCACCGGTTCGTTCGGCGGTATTGTCCGCGACATATTGATTAATGAGGAACCGCTCTTCTTCCGCAAGGATATCTACGCCACAGCCTGTCTGGCGGGAGGAGCTGTCTACTGGCTGATAGATGTCGCCGGAGGCTCGACGGTGCTTCAGCAGGCAGTCTGCGCAGCGACTGTCATCGGTCTTCGCGTATGTGCCCTCTATTTCAACTGGGCGCTCCCCGTGCTGACATACGATGTGAAGAAAGAACAAATATCCGATAAAGCGAAAATTGATAATCCGGAAGATCTCGGTGATGACCTAAAAGAATGAGATCTTGAAACAAATAAGACCTTGCCTTGTCGGCAAGGTCTTATTTGTTCGGGTACCTCAGCACAAACAGATTGCGAGATCAGAAGGAGAGCGACCCGCTGTTGCGGCCACTTCGACCCCGGTTGTTATTAGTCCGGAAGGTATTGGCACCGAAAGGATCCTCGTCGTCTTCTTCATCTTCCTCCTCAGCTGTGGTATTCTGTTTCGCCCGCTTGTCATATTCAGGCTTGTTCTTCTTCAGATTTTCAGGCTTCTGGAGGTCTACGGGGGTATCCCAAAGATTCCAGGTCTGATCGTAATCCCAATTCTTCTTTATGTTCAGCGACTTCGGATAATAGAACGCTTCGTCGGGAGCTAACCCGACAGCGTAATCGCCCGGAGTCCAGACTCCGTCGCCATTATAGTCGAGTGTCAGACGGGCATAGTATTTTCCGGGATTGATAAACCTGAACAGAGCGTCGCCGTCGACAACCGCCGTAGTTCGCTGAGGCTGATCGTTGCTGTTGAGCAATTCTATAAAAGCCAGGACAGAATCGGGAAGACCGGAGACATGGAAGCGGAAAGTCGCGTAGTCTTCAATCGGTTTGGTGGTCAGGTCCTGACTTATGCACTCCATAACCTCGCCATATATAGAGATGGCTGCCGCCGAGTCGGCAAGAAGCCTATAGGTCATCCCCGACTCCCACGGATAAGTGAAGACGTGGCGCCTCGGGTTGAGGGAGTCCGTGCGCGCATAGGTCAACGGCTCGCGGGTCGGCAGCCAGAGGGTATCGACCTTCTGCTCCAGACGGAACGAAGCCGTGTCGAGATATTCGAGCGGTCGATCAAAGGTTATCTCAAGATCACGCCAGACTTCCTGGGTGCTTCCCGTGCCGCTCGACCAACGCAACACCAGAGCCTTGGGAAGCGCCGCGACGGAATCGACCTCTCCATCCTTGTTCTTTTTCGGTTTTTCGGGTTTGATCTTCGGACGTTTGTAGATGAAGTTCAGGGAATCCACACTCGGGACAAGCATCCCGGTGCTGTCGGGGCGGAGATAGGTGACGCCGGCGCGGAGAGTGTCGCGCGAGGCGATATGGCGCGGAAGCCAGTAGGTGATGGTGTCATTTGTAGCGCTACGCTCCGTTATCACGCCGGAGAGATCCGTTCCCGGAATCGAAAAACCGGGGAGGGAATCGGCGGCGGTATTGAACTGGAGGGTGATTCTGGCGGAGTCCGGGCGCTCGTATTTGACCAGATACTGAGTGCGCTTGCCTGTGTTGAAGCTGCGCAGCAGAATTGTATTGGGAAGAAAAACGGTCCGCTCGCGGCTGACGATGGTGTCGATCGCTCCGGTCTTGAGGTTCAGGACCGTGTCTGAGACGGTCACCCTTTCAGACGTGGGGACGACGAAAGAATCGTAGAAGGCCAGATCCTCCTCCGGATTGGCATACTTGAAATCGTTGTCGTTATCTTTGAGGGCCACGATACGGAATGTGTCGGCCGGAAGGCCGCGGACAATGAAGCGGCCGCGGTCGTCGGTCTTGGCAAGGTAGCGGAGCTTCTCGGTCATGAAAGCCGAGTCAGAAAGCGACGCGGGATAAAGGCCTACATAGATACCCTGTTGCGGTTCGAGGTCTTTGGCACCGAGGACCATACCGGCGACACGCAGAGAATCGAGCACGGGGCCTGTCGAGAAAGTATAAGTAAAGCCTTTCAGCTTGTTGCCCTCGTTATTGTCCTGGATCGAATTGCCGAAGTCTATCGTGTAGGTGGTATTCGGGGCCAGCGAGTCGGGGAGCTGAATGGTCACGCGGCGACCGTTAGCCGAGACACGGGGGAGAGACTTCGCCGGGGGCGACATGGTAACGTTGGAGAACGCATCCTTGACGGTCACGATCTCGTTGAAGTCGAGCACTATCCGTTCGCGATCGACATCAGTGGCACCGGGGAGCGGGTTGGCAGCGACAAGTCGGGGAGGATCCTCGTCGCGCGCGCCACCTCCGGGGGTTCCCATAGACGCACAGCCGGCGATCATGGCCGACAGGACGAGGAACACCAATATAATAAGCGGCAATTTCTTCATTTCGATAATCGGAGAGAGGTCGGAATCGGAGAAACAGCTTCCCCGGACAACAAAATTAACTCATTTCCGCCGCACTCCAAAAGGTTCCGCGAAAAAATTTTTCAACCGGAGCGAACCTTCCGGACCGCAATGGCGTTTAAAAGACAGAAAGAAGAAATTCGTTTCATGATGTTAGGTTAGTTTGAAAGTATTATGGAAAACATTCACAAGCGGGTCGCCGGGAGGCGGTCCGCTTGTGGTTTTTACCATCTCCCGCCGACGGAAGAGGCCATATCCGGGAAAGAGCGGGATTGAAAATTTCAGGGTTTTGACAATTTTTCAGCCCGAATCTTCCTTTAGTTTCAATAAAATGCACTATATTTGCAAGTTGAAAAACAGCAACCGACCCCTCAGGGAGCGTCGGCTGCCGCTTTATCCTATAGATAACCAACACTGTATCAAATAAAAAACAAACAAAATAACCAACATCTAACAATGCAGAACAAAGGGTTTATCAGCACCATTGCCGTCCTTTTGATCCTCATTTGCGGATTCTACATCTCATTCTCGTTCATCACCTCGCACTATGAGGAGAAAGCGAAAGAGTATGCCGCTATGATGGCCAAGACAGATGACGTCACCAATGATGTCTACAAACAAAGTCTCAAGCAGTTCAACGACTCTATCGACAAGGAGAAGGTTTATCTCTGGTATACCGGCGCACAGGTGCGCCAGATGGAGATCGGCCTCGGCCTCGACCTTAAGGGAGGTATGAACGTGGTGCTGCAGATCTCGGTTCCCGACATTCTCCGCCAGTACGCCGCCGGAGACGCTCAGCTCAAACAGATCAACGCAGCTATCGCCAAGGCAGAGGCTGAAGGCGCGAAGCCCGCTGACAAGAACTTCATCCAGCGCGTCGCTTCTTTCTTCCAGCCCGGCACGATGGCGTCTCTCTTCGTTCACGAAGGTGAGGCTCTCTCGACAATCAAGGCCAACGCGACCAACGCCGAGGTGACCGCCGCTCTCGAGCAGCAGGTTGACGCGCAGGTTGACGCCGCTTTCAACATCTTCCGTACACGTATCGACCAGTTCGGTGTCGTTTCGCCCAACATCCAGAAGCTTCAGGACAAGAACGGCCAGGTTCTTCTCGAGCTCCCGGGCGTCAAGGAACCCGAGCGTGTGACCGAGCTTCTGAAGTCTTCGGCAAACCTCGAGTTCTTCGAAGTCTACAACTATAACGAGATCGCCAACGACCTCGCGGCCGCCGCTTCGGTCTATGCCGCTCAGGACACCGTCTCCCACGCCAACCTGATCGCCCTTCTCGGCGGCCAGATGAGAGCCGGCTCGCCTGTGATCGGTATCGTTCCGGCTGCCAACCGTCCGATGGTCGACTCGATCATCAACTCGCCCGTCGTTAAGTCCAAACTTCCCGCCGACTTCTCGGCCGTATGGGAGGTTAAGCCGACCGAATATCCGGTTGTCGACGCTCAGGGCAACCCCAAGATGAAAGCCAACGGCGAGCCCCAGACCACTCCCTACTGGCAGCTGATCGCCCTCAAGGGTGAGCCTGTCCTCGAAGGTGACGCCGTGACTTCGGCCGACGCTGACTTCGACAAGATGCGCGGCAACACCGTCAACATGCGTATGTCCGACCGCGGTGCGGCTCAGTGGGCAACCATCACCCGCAACAACATCGGCCGTCCGATAGCAATCGTCCTCGACGACCACGTCTACTCGTTCCCCAACGTGAACAACGAGATCACCGGCGGTTCGTCGGAGATCACCGGCAACTTCACCCTCGAAGAGGCAAACGACCTCGCCAACGTGCTCAAGTCGGGCAAGATGTCGGCTAAGGTCGAGATCGTCTCGAACAACGTGATCGGCCCGTCGCTCGGCGCCGAGGCCATCCAGCAGGGCTTCCTCTCGTTCATCGTGGCTCTCGTGCTCCTGATGATCTTCATGATCGCCATCTATGGTGTGATCCCCGGTCTCGTGGCCAACATCGGTCTTATCCTGAACCTCTTCTTCACTCTCGGTATCCTCGCTTCGCTCCAGGCCGTCCTCACCCTCTCGGGTATCGCCGGTATCGTGCTCGCGCTCGGTATGGCTGTCGACGCCAACGTGCTTATCTTCGAACGCACCAAGGAGGAACTTAAGAACGGAAAGAAACTCCGTCAGGCTATCTCCGAGGGTTACAGCAACGCCTTCTCGGCTATCTTCGACTCGAACCTCACTTCGGTTATCACCGGTGTGATCCTTCTGATTTTCGGTTCCGGTCCGATCAAGGGCTTCGCGACCACCCTCATCATCGGTCTCGTCTGCTCGTTCTTCACCGCTGTCTTCCTCACCCGCATCGCCTTTGACCTCATCACAGCCAATGGCCGCAACGCAGGAATGACCTTCGACACGAAGCTCAGCCGCAATTTCCTGACCGACACTCACATCAACTTCCTCGGCAAGTCCAAGGGCGCCGCTGCCGTATGGGTTACGCTCATCGTGATTTCGATCGCCTCGCTCGCCATCCGCGGCATGAACCAGGGCATCGACTTCTCGGGTGGCCGCAACTATGTGGTTCAGTTCCAGAAGGACGTTGATCCCGCCGCTATCCAGCAGAAGCTCCTCACCCAGCTTCAGGAAGCAGCCGACGACAAGACCGTATCGGTAGGCGTCATCTCGATCGACAACCCGACCAAGGTCCGCATCTCGACCAACTACAAGATCGACACCGAGTCTCCCAACATCGAGAATGAAATCGCAGGTCTCCTCTACCAGGGTCTCCAGGAAGAGCTGACCGGTCCCGACGGCAAGGTGATGGATCAGAACGCATTCGCCATCGCCGACGAAAGCCACGGTATCATCTCGATCCAGAAGGTAGGTCCTTCGGTGGCTGACGACATGCGTCGCGACGCATGCTGGGCAGTGGGCATCGCAGTTGTCTGCATGTTCCTCTACATCCTTCTGCGTTTCCGCAACATCGCCTTCTCTGTCGGCGCTGTCTGCGCTGTGGCTCTGACCGCATTCCTGATCATCGGCTTCTACTCCGTATGCTGGGGCTTCCTCCCCTTCTCTATGGAGATTGACCAGTCGTTCATCGCTGCGATCCTGACCATCATCGGTTACCAGATCAACGACACCGTGGTTGTCTTCGACCGCGTCCGCGAGATGTTCAAGGTTTATCCGGCGGAAGATCGTTTCAAGACGTTCAACCGCTCGCTCAACACTACACTGAGCCGTACGATCATGACGTCGTTCTCGACCCTGCTCGTGCTTCTCTGCATCTTCTTCCTCGGTGGCGACACCATCCGCTCGTTCACTTTCGCAATGATCTTCGGTGTGATCGTCGGTACTTTCTGCTCGCTCTTCTGCGCAGCTCCCGTCGCTTACGCGATCATCAAGCGCAACACCAAGAAGAACACCAACACCCCCGACGGCAAACCCGCACTCCAGGGCAACCGTCGCTTCAACTGATCCCGACGTCGGGCCTCCGGGCCCGACGCAACCAGATAAGATACCGGTCCGGATTCTTCCGGACCGGTATCTTTTTTAGGTGATCTCTTCGTATAAAAAGCCCGGGCACCTTTTGGGGGTACCCGGACCTCCGCTTTCCGCCATGCAGATGGCAGAAAACGAAAAAGGGCCCGCCGACATCACGCCATGGACCCGGAATCTAATTGAAAGTACTATGATACTAATGTAACGTGTTTCTCACCCGATTAGTTGACCTCCACCCCAATTTATATTCTGTCTATCTTCATTCTGTCTATCTTCATTGGTACGCAGATTTCGGGCAGGCTGTCATGATTAGCCGAGGTGAGCATAGACGGAAACAAGGCGCCCCGTTCGGGACGCCCTGTGCTATATTTATGGCCGGAAATTATTTGCCGGTAGTAATGCGGATCGATACGCCACCGTCGGGATTGACGTCGATTTCGAGAGTCGTTCCGCCGGGGATACGGATCTCGGATGCGGCTGCACCTTTGCGCTTGGGAAGCACGGCTGAAGCGGCCGAACCGCCGTCTGTGGGCGAGAGCGCACGGCTGGAGTCGAAGCCCTTCACGGGAGCTACGGGAGCCTGTGCGGGAGCCTCGGCTTTGGGAGCCGGAGCAGCGGCTACGGGCTTCGGAGCGGGAGCGGCTTTCTTGACTGCGGCGGGAGCACCGGCACCGGCGAACTCAACGATCGGCTGATCGGTTGCCATCACGTCACCTTCGTCGATGAGGAAGCGTGCGATGACACCCTCGCGTTCTGCGACGAGGTTGTTCTCCATCTTCATTGCCTCGTAGGTCAGAAGGATGTCGCCGGGCTTAACAGTGTCGCCGGGTTTTGCCTTGAGCTCGAGGACAGTGCCGCCCATCGGAGCCTTCATCACGCCGCCGCCACCTGCGGGAGCACCTTCGGCGGGAGCAGCCTCGACGGTCTGTCCCTCAGCAGCGAATTCGATCAGAGGCTGGTCGGTGGCCATCACGTCGCCTTCGCCTACGAGAATCTGCTTAACGACACCACCCTTATCGCAGGCGAGGTCGTTCTCCATCTTCATAGCTTCGTAAACGAGAACCACGTCGCCGGGTTTCACGGTGTCGCCGACCTTTACCTTGAGCTCCATCACGGTTCCGCCCATCGGAGCCTTGAAGACGGGACCCGTAACGGCGCCGGCGGTTGCGGCAGCCTTGGGAGCCTCGGCGGCGGGAGCCGCTGCCTTGTTGGCTTCGAATTCAGCCTTGCGCTTGTTGTTCAGATAGGTCTTCGCAACGGCGGGGAGAAGTTCGAGAAGGAGGAATTCCTCTTCGTTGGCCGCGAGTTTCACGCCACCGAACTTGTCGAGGACGGGGTTTTCGGGAGTCTTATATGAGTTTACGTCGTAGGGTTTCTCTTCGGCGCTACCGGTGATCTGCTCGCGGAACTTGGGATCTACGGGAACGGGAGTCGTTCCGTATTCACCCTTCACGAGCGAGATGAACTGGTTGTTCTTGTTGGTATAGTCGGGATTGCCTTTGCGACGGTCAACGGCGAGAGCGACAGCCTGCGAGCCGACGATCTGGCTGGTGGGAGTCACGAGGGGCACCAGACCTGCGTCGCGGCGAACCTTCGGGATGAGGGCCATTGCGTCTTCGAGTACGTCCTCGGCGCCGAGAGCGCGGAGGTTAGCGACCATGTTCGAGTACATACCGCCGGGAACTTCTGCGTCCTTCACGAGGATGTTGGGCTTCGGAAGACCGAAGTAGGCTTCGATCTTGTGGCATGCGTCGAGAAGTTCCTCTTCGCGGTTATTCTTGGCGGCTTCGATAGCACGGTCGAATTCTGCGTCGATCTCAGCAGGCATAGCTGCATAAGCCTCGTCGAAGTCCTTCGGCCA
Organism: Bacteroidales bacterium; assembly: GCA_014800785.1. Lineage (GTDB taxonomy): Bacteria > Bacteroidota > Bacteroidia > Bacteroidales > Muribaculaceae > Lepagella. The sequence goes on along the minus strand of JAAVFK010000041.1, from coordinate 10,067 downwards.
GTTGTCTTTGTTGAGGTCGAACTCAGCGAGTGCCTTACGGGCATTCTTGAGCTCGGCGCGGATCTTGGCGACAGCCGCCATGTCAGCTTCAACCTCAACGCCCATCTTGCGGCAGAAGATGTCGATGAGCTCGATCGAGGGAGCGGCGGAACCGCCACCGAACCACCAGATGTTGGTGTCAACGATGTCGACGCCCTGAATGATAGCGGTCAGTACGGAAGCGAGGCCGTAGCCGGGAGTACAGTGTGTATGGAAGTCGATGGGCACCTTGACAGCGGCTTTGAGTTTCGGCATCAGGGAGTAGATGCGCGAGGGGCTCACGAGGCCGGCCATATCCTTGACGGTGATCATCTTCGCACCGAGTTTCTCCATCTCGATGGCGAGATTTACGAAATATTCGTCGGTGAAGATCTTCTCTTCCTCGGGGGTACCCTTGGGGTCGACCGTGTAGCAGACCGCGGTGTCGGCGATGCCGCCGAGTTCGTTGATCATCTTGATCGAACCCTTGATGTTGTTTATGTCGTTCAGAGCGTCGAAGATACGCATTACGTTCAGGCCGTTCTTGATCGCCTCGCGATAGAAGCCTTCGAGAACGCTGTCAGGATAAGGAACGTATCCGAAGAGGTTGCGTCCGCGTGACAGAGCCGAGAGGAGGGAGATGCCCTTCATGGCTTTGCTGCAGGCACGGAGACGGTCCCAGGGGCTCTCGCCGAGATAGCGCATCACGGAGTCGGGAACTGCGCCGCCCCATACTTCCATGATATAGAATTTTGCATCGCGGTAGAGCGGGAGCAACTTGTCTACGTTCTCCTGCTTCATACGGGTCGCGAACAGCGACTGCTGTCCGTCACGCATAGTCAGATCTCTGATTTTCAGCTTCATGGCTATTGGTTAGATTGATGTGAAGTTATATTTATTTGATTGATTTATCGTTTGATGCCAAACCGACAGCCCCGCACCACAGAGTCCGGGTGCAATCTGCTTGGGATGCAAAGTTACAAAAAGCAAATATCAATTCAAACCAAAAACCGTATAAAATCAAACAATATATAACAATGATGTTGTATAACACGTTTTGGTGTTCAGCCTGATGAAGAATTGGTCATGAGACCGGCAAATCCATATCTGATACTCTCAATTTTTTTACCGAACAATATGCATGGTGCCGGTGTTTGAAAGTTAGACTCAATCCGGCAAAGCATATTAAAGCCGGGTGATGTCTTATCACTAATTCGATTCCCCAAAATTATGAAAGAACTTAAAGGAACCAAGACTGAAGAGTGTCTGAAGGCGGCTTTTGCCGGCGAATCACAGGCATGTGTGAAATATTCGTTCTATGCCAAGAAGGCCAAGAAGGACGGTTACCAGCAGATCGGTGCTATCTTCGAGGAGACGGCCCACAATGAGCATACCCACGCAAAGCTGTGGTTCAAGCTTCTTCACGGCGATGATGTGCCCGCGACTCCCGAAAACCTCAAGGACGCTGCTGCCGGCGAGGAATATGAATGGGAAGATATGTATAAGGAATTCGCAGCCATCGCTCGCGAGGAGGGTTTCAACGACATCGCCCGCAAGTTCGAGATGGTCGGCGAAATCGAGCGTACCCACATGGAGCGCTACCGTACGCTGCTGAAGAACATCGAGGATGGTCTCGTATTCTCACGCGAGGGCGACCGAATGTGGATGTGCCGTGAATGTGGCCATATCCATGTCGGCAAATCCGCACCGAAGGTATGCCCCGTCTGCAAGCACCCCGAAGGATTCTTCGAGCTCCGTCCCGAAAACTATTGATCAAGCAATACTCCCGAAGGAACGGCTCAATTATGATCACCGATTGACCTTGTGAGCCTAACGGACAAAATAAGACCGGGGCCCTGATTTCGAAATCAGGGCCCCGGTCTTATTTTGATAGTGAACTCGTTTAAACGAGTTCACTATCCGAATTCAAACACTGAAGTCAATAGTTTATTTCAGTTCAGCGAGCACCTTGTCGGCGATCTGCGCCGGAGTCAGGCCACATCGCTGCTGGAGCTCGGAGTAGTTGTATCGGTTCAGGAATTCCTTGGGCAGACCGAGATTGACCACCTTGACCGGAGCTTCGCCGAGATAGGAGGCGACTTTCTGGCCGTAGCCACCGTCGACGATACCATCTTCGGCCGTAATCACAATCTTGAAGTCCTTCAGACGGTCGAGAGCGGCGGTGTCGAGAGTGGAAAGATTTCGCGGATTGATCAGAGTGACGTTCACACCTTTCTCAGCCAGCAGATCGGCTGCCTGAGACATGAAGCGGAACATCGCGCCCGCTCCGATCAGGGCCGCATCCTTGCCTTCGCGGACAATCTCGTACTCAGGTTTGGAGTAATCGTCGAGAAGTGTGATCTGCGGATCGGACAGAGCGACACCTCCGGGAGTACGGACAATCACGGGGAGACGGTCCTGACGTGTGAGGGCCCAGTCGAGCATCGATTGAAATTCCTCCTTGCATGTAGGGGCGAGGAAGAGAAGGTTCGGAATGTTGGAAAGCAAGGCGATGTCAAAGAACCCGAGATGAGTTTCGTCGTTCATTCCGAACATGGTTCCGTAGAAGACCACGAACGTCGCGGCCTCGCGGTTCAGGGCGATATCCTGACTGAACTGATCGTAGGCTCTCTGGAGGAAGCTGCTTACGAATCCTACGACGGGACGCATACCCGCCTTAGCGAGACCCGAGGCGACATCGACCGCGGCCTGTTCGGCGATACCGACATCAATGAACTGACGGCCGGCCGCGCGACGCCGGGCCGGATCGAACCCGAGCACACCGGGTGTTCCGGCGGTTATGGCGACCACTTTGCCATTCTCTTTTATCACGTCGGAGATATGACGGCCGAAAAACTCGCCATAATCTTCGGGAGAGTCTGGCATTTCGGGATGCAAGGGTTCTCCGGTCTTGAGATCGAAGGGTGAACCATAGTGAAATTCCTCCTTGTTTGCCTCCGCCACGGGAAGACCCATGCCCTTCATTGTGTTGATGTGGACAACAACGGGGTGATCGATATCCTTGACGGCACGGAACATCTCAATCAGGCTCTTGAGGTCGTTACCATAATTTACATATCTGTAAGCGTAACCCATCGAACGGAAGAGATTGGGCTCGGCCGTGCCATTGGTGTTGCGGAGCAGACGCAGGTCGGCGTAGATACCACCATGATTCTCGGCGATACTCATCTGGTTGTCGTTGACGATAACGATGAAGTTTGAGCCGAGCGTCGCACCGTAGTCCAGGCCCTCGAAGGCAACACCTCCGCTGAGCGAGCCGTCGCCGATGACCGCGACCACATTCTCCTTCTCACCCTTGAGGTCACGTGCCTTGGCGATACCTGCCGCCAGTGCTACGGCCGACGAGGTGTGGCCGAGCGAGAAGAGGTCATATTCGCTCTCGGCGGGATTGGTATAGCCGGTCACATCGTCATAATGGGCCGGATCGGTGAAGGCCTCCATACGGCCGGTCAGCATCTTGTGGGGATAGGTCTGATGGGAGACGTCGAAGACTATCTTGTCTTCGGGAGTGTCAAAGACATAGTGAAGCGCGATGATGGCTTCGACCATGCCCAGATTGGGGCCGATATGGCCACCGTGAGCCGAAAGTTTCTCGAGAAGCTTGCTTCTCATCTCGGCTGCAAGCACTGTGAGCTCCTGCAGATTCATTTTTCTGATATCTGCCGGAGACTTGATCTGAGATAAATCTATATCGTTGTTCATAATAAACTTATTTATTTCAAGAGATTGTATTCATCATCCGTGACCGGTTCGAGCCAGACATTCTCAGTCTCTTCGCCCGGAACGGCGAAAGCCAGATGGGCAAACCATGAATCTTTGGCGGCGCCGTGCCAGTGTTTGACATTGGCCGGAATGTTGATGACAGTTCCGGGAAGTATCTCAACCGCAGGTTTCCCCTCTTCCTGATACCAGCCACGGCCGGCTACGCCGACAAGCATCTGGCCTCCACCCTTCTCGGCCTTATGGATATGCCAGTTATTGCGACAGCCGGGCTCGAAGGTGACGTTGGCGAAAGGTATCTGGTCTGTCGAGATCTGCGCCAGATAGCTGTTCCCGATGAAATATCGGGCATAGGCGGTATTGGGTTCACCGATGGGGAATATCATCGAGCGTGCGAATTCCGCCCGTTTCGCCGCGCGGGGATCCGAGGTTTCTTCAGTGTTTGAAGTCTCAACCTCATCTTTCCACACCTCCTTAGCCAAACGGAACGCTCCCCACGCCTTTGGCCAACCGGCATAAAAGGCGACCTGCGTGAGGATTTCGGCCGCTTCGGTACGGGTGATACCATTCTTGCGAGCCTCCTGAAGGTGATATGTGAGAGAGGAGTCAGTGATCCCTTGCGAGATGAGGGAGGTGATAGTGACCAGACTGCGGTCACGCAACGACAGGAGATCATTGCGGCTCCATACCTCACCGAACAGCACGTCATCATTGAGATGAGCGAACTCCGGTGCGAACTCGCCGAGCTGATCCCGTCCTGCGGTCTGAACAATTTTCTGTTGTGCCATAACGGGTGTTAGTGTTACTATGGATAAAACGATCGAGAGAATAGGTCTGTTCATGATTTGTTAAGTCAGATATTTGAATTCCAAAATATTGGTTTGTTTTCGTCAAAATAGGTATAGACCGGTTGGCCGAAACTACTGTTTGCGGTCATTTCCTCAACAGTCCGTTCAGCGTTCCGCGGGGAATTACGTTCACGTCTACCGTGTGGCCTACCACTCCGTCGAGTTTTCCGGAATCGGTGAACTGGAACAATGCGGCGCCACGGTCTATGTCCTTGCGGCCATAACGTGAGTACCAGAGGGGATATTTGGCCAGAGGGGTCCCCTCGACATACATCTTGTAGTAGCGTTCGTTAGTATATATCAACGGCTTGCGGCCATAATGCTTCTCAATAATCTTTGCCCATTTGACCAAATTATCAACCTTCACGCCGTCGACCTCGATATCGAGGATCGGGGGAAGATCGTTCTTGTCAAGATGAACATTGGCTATGTAGTTGGCCGCGTTTGCTTCTGCTGACGAGAGATTGCTGTAGAAATGATAGAAGCCCCTCGGGTAGTTGAAGCGCTCTGCGTTATCTGCGTGCGTATCCATCATGGGGTCTTTATGGTCACCACCTTCGGTCGCCTTTATGATCACGAATTCGACGGGACTGACCGATCCGGAAGTGGCNCCGTTCAGACGGTAGTCGGGATCGACACCCCCTTCATAGAAATATAGGGATGGCCAGCGCACATCTGACTGATAGCGGGAGATATCGATTCCTTTAGGCTGAAGGCCACGCGCCAATCCGATAGAGGTCTTCACCCCGTTGCGATAGAAGNTTNGGGTNACACGNCCCTTNTTGTCAGTCTCCTTGACGATACCCTCGCGGTTGTCACCGTTCCACCGACCCTCGACTGTTGAGTCCTTGTACCGGCGAACTCCGTAACCATGTTGCTTNAGGTTCTGAAAATATCCCTCATACTCACCCATGGTCTGGTACTTCAGTTTGCCNTAACGGAGGTCGTCNTTGACCCAGTCTCCTTCATAGACCCTACCGGAAGCGGTCGTCAGCTTTCCCTTGCCGTGGCGCATGCCATCTTTCCACTGGCCGTCATAAACGTCTCCGTTCAGATAGGTCATCTTTCCTTTGCCGTTCGGAACCTGACCGGAGGTCTTGCCGCTGTAACTGCCNACTCCGGGAAGCGTGACGNGTTTCGCCTCGNCCATGAATACCGAGACGGACAANGCTAAAATTATCATCAGCATCCGNACCCCGAGACANGAGGTNCGGCCGTAAAGGTTCTTCGTTTTATCCATACTCAATAAACACCTGCGAAACACAATCGTTTGCGCTTCGTCACGTTTATTGAACATGAACAAGAAGGAATATGCGGAAGCCAACCGCAAATGGCTCGAAGAGAAAAGCCATGAGGAGGGGGTGAANGCCCTTGAAAAGGGTGTGCTCTACAAAGTGNTNAAGAGTGGCCCCGGAACAGGGGTGTCGCCGAACCGTAACAGCGTCGTGACAGCCCACTACACCGGAAGGACAATCAANGGAAAGAAATTCGACTCAAGCCTCGGAGGNGTTGCGCCGGCTTTCCGTCTGCGCGATCTGATTCCGGGATGGATAATCGCCATNCAGCANATGCACGTCGGCGACAAATGGGAAATCTATCTCCCTGCTGAGCAGGCCTANGGCCGACTGAATCAACCCGGTATCCCNGCAAACTCAACCCTCGTTTTCGAAATNGAACTACTCGCCGTCAATTGACCCCGGCTCATTCAGCGACAAGGAGGGCNGNGGCCGTNGCGGCGATTCCTTCGCGGCGACCGGTATAGCCGAGACCNTCGGTGGTTGTGGCCTTAACCGAAACGCANTCCACNTCNATNCCCATCACNTCNGCCAAAGTCTGACGCATCGTGTCGATATGNGGGCNCAATTTCGGTGCCTCGGCCATGATGGTCAGATCGGTGTTGCCGATCTTCCAGCCACGNTCTCCGATCAAGCGNCAGACTTCGGANAGNAGNCGCTTNGAGTCAATTCCCTTATAACGCGGATCGCTGTCAGGGAAATGCTTGCCTATATCGCCCAAGGCGAGAGCCCCGAGCAGGGCGTCACAAAGAGCGTGGATAGCCACGTCGGCATCACTGTGACCGAGAAGACCGGTCGTGTGTTCGAGTTTCACACCGCAGAGCCACAGTTCGCGACCTTCCACAAGGCGGTGTACATCAAATCCGTTTCCTATTCTTATTTTCATACTATTGGATGATNAACGTCTGATTAATGACCCCAAAGTTAGTAAATTCCGCCGATTTTTGTTAACTTTGTCTTGAATAAGTAGTCGGGATTCCCATCCATAGGACTATCCACCCTTTTCTATGACACCCACCAAGGAAATAACATCCGCCAAACAACGCTTTCAGATAATCGGAGATTCTCCGCTTCTCCTCAGAGCCATCGACCGCGCCCTGAGGGTGGCGCCGATAGACCTGTCCGTGCTCGTCACCGGCGAGTCGGGCTCAGGTAAGGAATTCTTCCCCAAAATCATACATCAGTTCGGAGCAAGGAAACACAAGAAGTACATCGCCGTCAACTGCGGCGCCATTCCGGAGGGTACCATAGATTCTGAACTTTTCGGCCACGAGAAAGGCTCGTTCACAGGAGCGGTCTCNGCNCGAAAGGGATATTTCGAGGAGGCCGACGGAGGCACCATATTTCTCGACGAGGTGGCCGAGCTGCCGCTGACCACACAGGCACGTCTTCTCCGTGTCCTCGAGACCGGCGAGTTCCTGAAAGTCGGGTCGAGCACGGTACAGAAGACCGATATACGCGTCGTGGCCGCGACCAATGTCGATCTCATCGAGGCTGTACGCCAGGGACGCTTCCGCGAGGATCTCTACTACCGNCTCTCGACGGTGGTGATAAACGTCCCCAATCTCCATGACCGTGGCGATGACATAATTCTCCTTGCCCGCAAATTCGCCTCGGATTTCGCGGAAAAATATGTGACCAGACCCATCACCTTTTCCGAAGATGCCAAACGCGCCCTTCTACTCTATNGCTGGCCCGGCAATGTCCGCCAGCTGAAGAATGTGGTCGACCAGCTCGCTCTCTTCGAAGCGGGGTCGGAAGTGGAGAGAAACACCGTTCTCGACCTGCTACCGCTCGGTCAGGACAATTCCGCCCATCTGCCGGCTGTTGCCGGTNCGGCGNCCGACNCCGAACGTCAGATCCTGTGGCAGATGGTTCTCAAGCTNCAGGAAGAGGTGAAGGCGCTGAAAGCCGCCGTAGGTTCTTCGACCGAAGACAAAGATGAGACCCGAAAGACCCATCATCCTCTCCCGCTCGGTTTCGATTCACANCGCCACACAGGTGGAATGCTCCACGGCTGGGATGACGCCGAGTCAGTCGAAGCGGTCGATGTCGACGAACCGGGAGACCTTGAAGCCGCGGGACGCTCAGCCGAGGCCCAGGCAATACTNGCCGCCCTGCGCGCGGTCGACGGTGACAAGAAACTGGCCGCTGAGCGACTGAATATCTCCCTGCGCACACTTTATCGCAAACTCAAGGACCTTAAACTTGAAGAATAATGGGTAGAAGACTCAACCTCTCTTTCGGATGCGTGCTGACAGTGCTCGTGGCCATTCTTNTGGCCGGTTGCACCGTGAGCTATAAGTTCAATGGCTCGGCCATCAACTACGACATCTACAAGACCATCAACATCGGCGAGTTTCCGATCCGCGCAGCTCTGGTCTACCCCCCGCTCCAGCAGACNTTCGAAAACGAACTTCTCGACGCCGTGACACGCCAGACCCGTCTGATCGAAGTCGACGGCTCGTCAGACCTCGAGATGACCGGAGAGATAACCGGCTACTCGCTCTCGCCCCAGGCGGTGGGTGAAGACGCATACGCTACCGAAACACGACTGACCATCACGGTCCGCGTCCGCTATACGGACCACAAGAACCCGTCTAACGACATAGACCAGACTTTCTCCGCCTACCGNCAGTTCTCTTCCTCTCTGATGCTGACCGATGTTCAGGATGAACTCTGCCAGGAGATATCCAAAGAACTGGTAGACCTGATATTCAACGCAACTCTGGGCAACTGGTAAGTACAATAAATAATTCCCTCCCCATGACAATGGCCGCCCCNTACTACATAATTCCCTATCTCGAAGCGTTCAGGAACCTCCCGGAGGACGCACCGGCCGAAGAACGNCAACGTCTTGAGGCGTTGCTAAGCGTCAATATCGGTGATCCCGACGTATTGGGAGACATTCTCGGACGNAATCCCGANCCGTTCGACGACTTCTATGGCGAACGCTCNGGNNANACNCCCGACACCGGCGANACAATCCGGATATTCCTGTCGAATTTCGGCTCNCCGGGAATGGCCGGAGCCTCCGCGACAGTTCCCGAAGAGATCCCTGTGGTCCCGGCCATAGACTATGCTTCGACCATACTCGCCCCTGCTTCNGAACCCTCAGCTCCCGCACAGGCCACGACCGAAAGTGAAAGCGAAAAATCGCCCGAACCGGCCCCTCTGACCGAAAGTTTAGTTAAAATATTGGTTAAGAACGGAAAATATGAGGAGGCATTGCAAATTATTCGCGAGTTAAATTTGAAAAATCCGGAAAAAAGTATTTACTTTGCAGACCAAATGCGCTTTTTGCGCAAAGTTCTTATCAGCAAATCAAAATCCAACACATAAGATATGTACATTTTTCTTTCGATCCTGATCGTAATCGCATGCATTCTTCTGATCGGCGTGGTGCTGATCCAGAAGTCAAAAGGCGGCGGTCTGGCCTCCGACTACAGCGCCGGAAACCAGTATATGGGTTATCGCAAGACAACCGACTTCATTGAAAAAGCCACATGGACGCTCGCAGGTTTCATCTGCATCATCAGCATCTGCGCTTCATTCGCAGTCAAGGCTCCGGTGATCACCTCCGGTATCGCCCCCGCTCCCGCAGCAACCAGCGCTCCCGCTCCNGCAGCGACAACTGCGCCCGCTCCGGCNCCNGCCGCAGCTCCCGCCAACTGATAACGATCACAATCACCAAACATCAAGCCGGCTTCGACCCCCACGGTCGAAGCCGGCTTTGTATATGAATATAGGAACCACAAACAGGACATAGCCNCATACGTTATTTTAANGGCGNCTGACAGTCTCAAACAGAGTCNCTGGACCAATTCCCACCTNCGCACAATAGACAATCTAAGTCGGGGTGCAGAATGCAAATGTAGGGACATGCCTTTGGCATGTTTNNCNTGNNTGCGGAAGNNGNGNANNTNANTNGANGNGTTTGAAACATCGCAAAGCGATGTCCCTACATTCGCNATCGGTAAGCAAGATAATTGGCAATCCTGATGAGACAAAAAAAGAGCGCCGGTTCNNATGAACCNGCGCTCTGGGTAAGGTGGCGATTACCTACTCTCCCGCTTTCGCAGTACCATCGGCGTGATAAGGTTTAACTTCTCTGTTCGGAATGGGAAGAGGTGGAGCCCTTATGCTGTCATCACCTGAATATCGG
>JAAVFK010000040.1 GCA_014800785.1 Bacteroidales bacterium | reverse complement strand
GGCGGTGTATTTTCGAGGGAATTTCGTTTATCTCGGAGGGAGCAATGCGAGCATTGTGACCGGAGAGATGGACGAAATTCACCGGAAAGACACCGGGCAAAGGATTCTTTTATATAGGATATGGTCTCATGAAGTTAAAAAATCAATCAATGTCCCCCATCAACAAGAGATGAAATATTACCACCGGACCGCAGCTGTACCCCGCCTTCGGCCTTTTGGTTCAGTCGCATAGCCCGCTATGCTCCTTCACACTGCAAGGCCAAATTCGAGGCACATCTGCGACCCTGGCTTTTAACATTCTTTGTGGGATGGGGTCTGAATTTCTTTGCATGCCGGAGATGCGAAGGAGAGATAAATCCGACATACGCAATTAATGTGCAAATTTACGAATTTTTTGCGAAAAGACCGCATTGCAAGCCACTATTCGAACAATCAACCGAATTTTTTCGTAACTTTGCACCGGGTTCTCCCCCCTTTAATTATTCCCGATGGCAAAGAAAGTATTTTATTGCTACAATCCGGAAACGGATAATTTTGAGCGATACTATCCGTCGATGCGCGACCGGTTGATCACGTTTTCCCGCTACCTCGTGGCGGGGGCGGCTATCGGAGCGCTGTTTGCCGTCGGCTTCTATTATCTGACCGGAGGGCCGACTGAGAATGCTCTCCGCCACGAGAACAGCGAGCTGCGCTCTAAGTACAACGTCCTCTCGCGACGGCTCGACAACTCGCTGAAGGTGATGGATAACATCAAGAACCGCGATGACAATTTCTATCGCGTGATGATGCAGATGGAACCTCTCGCCCGCTCGCGCCGGTATGCAGGTCTCGACAACTCATCGCGCTACGCCGACATAGCCTCGCTTTCGGACGCTGCGCTTGTGACCCGCGTCACACAGCAGATGGATCTTCTCGACCGTCAGCTTTATGCCCAGTCGCTCTCCTTCGACCAGCTCAAAGGGGGTGCGCTGGAACAGAAGGATAAGCTCGCCCATATTCCCTCGGTCCTTCCTATTAATATAAAGGACTTCACGATGAGCTCAGGCTATGGCTATCGACGCGATCCGGTCTATGGGGCCCAGCGCTTTCACGAAGGCCTCGACTTTGCCGCTCCGACCGGCACGGAGGTTTACGCGACCGCTGACGGCATTGTGGAAATCGCCGACCGAAAGGGTGGCTATGGAAATATGATCGACATAACCCACGGCTATAATTACCTCACCCGCTATGCCCACCTCTCAAAGATCATTGTTTCGGAGGGAGACGAGGTCAAGCGTGGACAGCTGATCGGCTATGTAGGCTCGACCGGTAAATCGACCGGTCCGCACCTCCATTATGAAGTCCGCTTCAAGGACGAGCCCCAGAACCCGGTCAACTATTACTTCATGGATCTGACCCCCGAGGAATATGCCGATATGATCCAGCTCGCGGAGAATGCCGGCCATGTGATGGACTGACCCCGTACTAATTAATCCGTAAAATATAGGGACATCGCTTCGCGCTGTTCCCCCAGCAACCAAAATACCAACAACCGAAATATGGGAAAGGAAACCGAACACAAATATATCGTCATCTCCGATTCTTTCAAGGATATGGCCGAAAGCTCTTCCAGACTCGCGCAGGGCTATCTCTCGCGTGAGCCGGACCGCACGGTCCGTGTGCGAATCAAGGATGACAAGGGGTTCCTGACTGTCAAGGGACGCACTTATGGCGATTCTCGGTTGGAATTCGAGTATGAGGTACCGGTTGAGGATGCACACGAGATGCTCGGTTTGTGCGAGGGCCCGGTGGTTGAAAAGATCCGCTATTATGTGCCCTTCGGTGGATTCACATGGGAGGTCGATGAATTCGAGGGACAACTCGCCGGGATAACCGTCGCGGAGATCGAGCTCCCCGAAAGCGGAACCGAATATGAGCGTCCCGATTTCGTAGGACGCGAGGTAACCAACGATCCGCGCTGGTTCAATTCCCAACTTCACAAGCACGTCGAGGAGCTAAAGCAAATACGCCGACAGACCCTCTCTCAACATTAAATTAAATTCACACGCTCTCTTAATTAATGTTGCCAGGCAATGGATGATCTGACCAAATCATTTTACAAGATAACGGACGTTGCGGAGATGCTCGATGTCTCCCAGTCAACCCTGCGCTATTGGGAACGGGAGTTTCCAGATTGCGCCCCTACCCGCTCGGCAACCAATATCCGCTACTACACCCCCGAGAATATCGAGAAGCTCCGCATGATCCACTATCTTCTGAAGACAAAGGGCATGAAGATCGAAGCCGCCAAGCGCCAGCTTCAAGGCAATAAAGAGAATGTCTCCCGCCGACTTGAGATCATCGACAAGCTGACCAACGTCCGCAATGAACTTGAGGAGATGCTCTCGGCTCTCACCAAACGTAGATAATTCGGTGCTACTCCCAAATTTTAACATTTCAATATGAACAGATTCCTTATCTGATTATCAACACTTTGAAAATTTCAGAATAGAAAATTTCACTTTTTTTGCTTTTTTTGGCCATTTGCCGAAACAATTTTGACGGATCTGCGGTTTTATAAATATCTTACTTACTTAAACACATCAGTTATGAAAACTAAAGAGTCATTCAAAAGCCGTCTCCTCGGTCTCCAGGGCAACCTGTTGAGTTTTGCATATCAACTTACCTCCAATCGCGAAGAAGCTCAGGATCTGCTCCAGGACACGACCCTCAAAGCTCTCGACAACGAGGGCAAATACACGAACAATACCAACTTCAAGGGTTGGGTGTTCACCATCATGCGCAACATCTTCATCAACAACTATCGCCAGCAGGTTCGCCAGGCAACTGTAGTTGACAAGACTGAAGATCTCTATCACCTGAACGTTTGTCAGGATTCAGGTCTCGACACTCCCGAAGGATCGGTTGCGGTCCAGGAAATCTCCGCCGCTATCGCCGAGTTCTCTGAAGACTTCCGCGTGCCCTTCAACATGTACGTATCCGGCTACAAATATAGCGAGATCGCCGAGAAGCTGAATCTCCCCCTCGGCACCGTGAAAAGCCGCATCTTCTTCGCTCGCAAGCGTCTCCGCGAACAGCTCTCAGCTTACGCACAGTAATAATCAGAAGCTGACGCTGACATATAAAAGATATTCTCGGTTCTTCCGTGGCTTACTCTTTGACCACTAAGACCGATAGTAAGTAAAGACACCTGAGGTCTCTGCTCAATGCAGAGACCTCTTTCTTTTGCTCCATATCCAGGAAAATATATCGTCCTCGTTTACGTTATTGTATTGAACTCAAACTAAATTTTTATTTTCGTAAAAAGTTTAAATGAGTTCATTATGTCGGTGAAAATCGGTTTCGCTGATCGGCAGAGTTTTATCCGGTCTTAACGACGCTTTTCTGCGTTTGCTCCTTTGGTTAGCGATGCCACCGACGCGCATAATACTTTAGAGAGTGTTTGAATTTAAATGATTTTAGCTCAAAGAGAGATTTTGGGGTGATTTTCCAAAGTTGAAGAGGGAGCGATGCGGGCATCGCGACCGATGAAATCTTTGGGAAAGCGCCCAAAAGATCCTTTGAGATGAAATCAAAAATTTCTAAAGCTCTTTAAATATTAAATTTGGTTTAAATTCAAACACTCTCTAAGACTAATGAAACGAATTGAATATATCGACGCATTGCGGGGATTGTCAATGGTTCTTGTGGTTCTGGCTCATGTGTTTCTCTTCATGAGTCCTCACCATTGGGACGGTTCCCCATTGGCCGCCATTTTCATGTCCTTCAGAATGCCGCTCTTCTTCTTCGTGAGCGGATTCTTTGCGTATAGGGCCGTCGAGAAATGGACCCTCTCCCTCACGCGCGGACTGGTCATCAGGAAGGCCCGGGCTCAGATTCTGTGCTCGCTCGTTTTCTTCTCCCTCTATCAGTGGATGCAGCATCTCCCCTTCTCTGACTTGTGGGAGAAAGGCTTCGGATTCTTCTGGTTCACGATCGCCCTATTTCAGATGTGGGGCGTATATGTCGGTCTTTCTCTTCTCTCAAAGAAGACCGGACGTAACTTCATCGACATCCCTCTGTGTGTCCTGATCCTCGCCTCCGTAATCTTCGGAACGACGCAATTTGGATTCACGGCCTGGAAAATGTTCTCATGGCACCAGGTGATCCTCAATTTTCAATTCTTCGCGGTAGGCCTCCTCGCCCGGCGCCATTCGGATAAGTTTGAGAAGATTGTAGACAATGACATGTTCCGCACGGTTGTCATCGTTCTCTTCTTCGTCGGTTGTTTCCTCTTCTATAACCACAACTACCACTATCCGAAAGAACTCTGGCCCTATATTCAGCAGGAGGTTCTTCACCGCTTCACCGGACTCTTCACCGTGCTGATCCTGTTCCGTTCGTGCGCGGACTACTTCGCCGGCAATGCAGCTCCGGCCCGATTCCTCAAATATACCGGCAAGCGGACTCTCGACGTCTATATGCTCCACATTTTCTTTGTACCGAAACTGACACACTTCGCAGCTCTTTTCGCTCCGACTTCGATGGCCGTACCGAAGCTCATGTTCGGCCTCTTCTTCGCCCTCGCGGTGGTCGGGATCTGTCTGCTCGTGAGCCGGGTAATCCGCAGTTCGAGCTTCCTGGAGGTCTGGCTCTTCGGCGTGCGTCCAAAAGCTAAAGTCGCCGATGTCCGCATTACGTCGGGCGCGCTCGAACGTTTCGGACAAGAACACCCTGAGCCCGCAGCCACTCTAATCAAAAAAGATAGACAAACGGCCGAAAATACTCATACACTCTCTTAAATTACTGACCTTTTAAAAACTATTCCTGGATGATTGAGACCGAACGACTTATACTTAGACCATGGCGGGAAGAGGATGCGGAATCCCTTTTCAAATATGCGAAGGATCCGGATGTCGGATTAATTGCCGGATGGCCACCTCATACTTCCGTAAAGAAAAGTCTGGAAATAATCCGGACTGTATTTAATGCTCCGGAGATTTACGCCGTTGTTCTTAAAGAAACAAACAAGCCCGTTGGGAGTTGCGGAATCATGTTCTCCGATAATCCCGACATAATGGACACGGAAAATGGTGAAGCAGAAATCGGCTATTGGATCGGCAAGCCCTATTGGGGGCAAGGTCTGNTTCCGGAAGCTGCAGAAGCCTTGATTTCCCGCTGTTTTANTGAACTGAGGCTTCACACGTTGTGGTGCGCACATTATGATGGAAATATAAAATCAAAACGTGTATGCGAGAAATGTGGNTTNAAATACCATCACACCAATAAGGACGTAACATCTCCACTCGGAGACAAACGNACGGAACACTTTTATCAAATATCAAAAGAAGATTACGCAACGCCCTCGGCAATATGAGAGCGTTCTGTCAGGGCCACANATGATTTTTGTCAGGGCCACAAATGATTTTTAAGAGTGTGTTTACTTTTAAATGATTATCCGGTTTAACCGAACGAACGGTTAAACCGGATAATNGAATTTATGGCTTTATTTTTCGAGATTTGTCTGGGCCTTNATGCGGTAGTATTCAGTGGTGTCGAGCGGCATCTTGATGAGGGCGATGGAGTCGATNGTCATCGTTTTTATCAGNTCNTTNGTGGGCCGGAANTANCCATAGAGACGCTTGACATTCTTGGCAGTATCGGANTGGACCCTGATCTTTATGTCGGAGAAGCCGGATGCCGTCCGGGCCGTGTAGGCAGATGAACCGTCTGTGTAGTCGACNCCGACCATAACCGTCATCGACGTATTAGGATCCGAGGTTTTCATCTTGAGCTCAGCGTAACCCCCTTTNTCGATCGCAGGATCCGGAATTGTGAACACTACGCCGTCAGAAAGTANNCCGGGNGTCATNATCAGATGATTCTGATATGGCCAGACATTATTGAGATCAGTCACACGCTCCTTGGCACTCGGATCGTACTTGGCGATNCGCTTCTCGAGATTCTTCACGACGTCGCGGTTGACATCGTCGAATTTGTCGAGNTTCTCACCATACCANCTTATCGTCTTGCGATANTGCTCCGGNGAGACACCATGNTCCCNCATGACCGCCAGCTGCGCATCCTCTTTAGATGCGTAGCCGNTTGAGCGACCCTGGCCGGTGTCGAACATCGCNCCGGCAATCCTCATGTCGCTCATCAGACTGACCAGCTCCTTTTCAGAAAGGATATCGTCAGGTCTGTCGCTGCATGAAGACGCCACAAACGCGAGCGCCGNCAGAAGGCCGANACCGATATGTTTCANTTTATTTCGCATTCTCGTCTTTCGGTTTGCCCAACATTGAGAANGCCTTCGACGCATCGTCGGAGTAGAAGAAGATGAGGAGTCCCACTCCGATACATATCGCCGAGTCCGCAAGATTGAAGATNTACTGGAAGAACTCGTATTGGTTTCCACCAACGACGGGTACCCAGTCGGGCCAGGTCCACGAACANATCGGGAAATAGAGCATATCGACAACTCTCCCCTCGAACCANGTCGAGNAACCACCGCCGTNNGGGAACAGAACNGCAGTNTCGGGAGGCATCGGGTTGTTGAAGATCTCACCATAGAAGACGCAGTCGAAGATATTGCCCGCCGCCCCGGCTATAATCAGAGCNATGGCGACCATGAAACCGGTGCGCAGATGTTTAGCAGGCTCCTNACCGAGCTTGATCCACCGGGCGACNAGCCANATAAGCAGTGCGACGACAGCGATTCGGCCGAAGGTCAGGAATAGTTTGCTCCACAGCTCCATGCCGAACGCCATTCCGTTGTTCTCGATGAATTTCAGCTCGAACCACGAGCAGATCGGGTAAGACTCACCGAGATAGAACGANGTCTTNACCCAGAATTTCAGAGCNTGGTCGGCAATGACGACCGCGATCACTATCATGGCGACGAGCCACCCGGTCTTTACCGAGCGGCCCGTCGATTTTATTCTATTTTCGTCCTTCACAGGGAAAAGGATTCTTTGTGGGATGGGGTCTAAATCTGTTCACGCTTTCTTCACCGACGCCTTGACGATCAGTCCGTCGATGTCGAACTCGACTGCGTCGGCGGNCACCTCACCGCAGGTAAGCGAAGTGGCGAGTACCTGGCCGGCGATGTAATCGCGGAAGGACTCAACCGACTCCTTGACCTCGGGAAGATCCTCAAGAACCACTTCTACGCGGTCCGAGATTTCGAAGCCGGTGGTCTTTCGGAGGTTCTGGATTCGGTTCACGAGCTCGCGGGCCATACCCTCGCGCTTGAGCTCGGGGGTCACGGTCACGTCGAGACCGACGGTCACGTAGCCATCCGAAGCAGTCACCCAACCCGGAACATCCTCGGTGATGATCTCCACGTCGTCAACCGACACAACCGGTGAGCCGGGAAGTTCGGCGAATACAAACTCTTTCTTGNCCTCAAGCTCTGCGATCTGTTCCTGGGTCATCGAGGCGATNGCCTTGCCGAGATCCTTCATGATCTTGCCATACTTGGGACCGAGTTTCTTGAAGTCGGCCTTCACTCGTTTGGTCAGNCCCGACTCCTCGTTAGACACGATCTTGACATCCTTGATATTCACCTCGTTGGNNATCAGATCACGGACAGCCTCGAAAGATTTCTTCTGAGCCTCGTCTACGGCNGGAATNAGCAGTGTCTGAAGGGGCTGGCGAACCTTCAGGTTGACCTTGCGGCGCAGCGCGAGGACATTGGAGGTCACAGCCTGNGCGAGACGCTGACGCTCTTCGAGNTCNGGAGAGATCAGAGACTTGTCAGCCTCGGGGAATCGGGCGAGATGAACCGANGCATAGCCGTCACCNTCTGAAGCCGGAGCNATCAGATCGCCGTAAAGCTTGTCGGCATAGAAAGGAGCGATCGGAGCCATCAGCTTGGCCAGTGTAACCAGACAGGTGTAGAGAGTCTGATAAGCGGCGAGCTTGTCNTTGTCCATCTCTCCACCCCAGAAGCGCTTGCGGTTCAGGCGGACATACCAGTTCGAGAGATTGGCGTCNACGAAGTCCTCGATTGCACGCGCAGCCTTGGTCGGCTCGTAGTCNTCGAGCGCTTCCTCNACCTCCAGAATCAGAGTGTTGAGAAGCGAGAGGATCCAGCGGTCGATTTCGGGACGCTCGGAAACGGGCACCTGAGGTTCAGCACCGGTGAAGCCGTCGAGGTTGGCATACTGTGCGAAGAACTTATATGTGTTGGCGATGGTCGAGAANAGCTTGCGGCTCATTTCGGCCACACCCTTTTCGTCATACTTGAGGTTATCCCAGGGTGAGGAGTTCGAGATCATGTACCAGCGCACGGGGTCGGAACCGAAGCGTTCGATGTTGTCAAACGGATCGATCGCGTTGCCGAGACGCTTGGACATCTTCATACCGTTCTTGTCGAGCACGAGACCATTGGAGATCACGGCTTTGTAGGCAACGGATCCGAAGATCATCGACGCGATNGCGTGGAGNGTGTAGAACCAGCCGCGNGTCTGGTCGACGCCNTCGGCGATNAAGTCGGCGGGATANATCTCNTGGCTGTCCAGNGCCTCCTTNTTCTCGAAGGGATAGTGAGCCTGGGCATAAGGCATCGCACCAGAGTCGAACCACACGTCGATCAGGTCAGTCTCGCGCTTCATCGGCTTGCCCGATTTCGAGACAAGAACGATCTCGTCGACATAGGGACGGTGAACNTCGATGTTCGCGTAATTCTCCTTTGAGAGATCACCGGTTTTGAAGCCCTTGGCCTTCACGGGNTTCTCNNTCATGAAGCCGGCCTCNACNGCCTTGTCGATCTCGTTGCTGAGTTCCTCATACGANCCGATGCAGATCTCCTCGCGACCATCTTCNGTGCGCCAGATCGGCAGGGGCGTGCCCCAGTAGCGCGAGCGGGAGAGGTTCCAGTCCTGGATATTCTCCAGCCACTTGCCGAAACGGCCTGTGCCGGTCGAAGCCGGTTTCCACTTGATCGTGTCGTTGAGNGCCATCATGGTTTCGCGGGCAGCGGTCGAGCGGATGAACCACGAGTCNAGGGGATAGTAGAGAATGGGCTTGTCGGTGCGCCAGCAGTGGGGATAGTTGTGGACATGCTTCTCAATACGGAACGCACGGCCATCCTGCTTCATCTCCATGCAGAGGACGATATTGAGNTCCTCGGCCTTGTTGGCTGCTTCCTCGTCATATTTTCCACCCTCGTTGAAACGGGGATCGTATGCGTTCTTGACGTAGTCGCCGGCGTGTTCGGAATAGAGAGCTGTGTCGACACATTTCTCAACNAATGACTCGGCCAGTTCATCAATGGGATAGTATTTNCCCTGGAGATCAACCATCGGACGGAGCTCACCCTTTTTCGAAACGAGGAACAGACCGGGAATCTCGGCCGCCTTNGCGACCTTGGCGTCGTCCGCACCGAATGTGGGAGCGATGTGTACGATACCGGTACCATCTTCGGTGGTCACATAGTCACCGGGGATCACACGGAAGGCCTTGTCGGCCATCTCGACGAACTTGTCGGAACCGGCGGNGAAAGTATTGGCGGGATTTGCTGCGGCATATTCCTTGATCCANTCGGCTGCGTAGTCGTCGANCTTCTCACANGGCTTAACCCAGGGCATCAGCTGNGCGTAGTGCATACCGACGAGTTCGGCGCCGGACCATTTGCCGACAATCTTCCAAGGGATCAGTTTGTCGCCTTTCTGATAGGCGTCGAAGTCACNGTTCTCNGCCTCNTTNTTGAAGTAAGCGGGAACGAGTACCTCGGCGATGANGGCGGTTATGGGTTCGCCGGTATAGGGATTGAACGAGCGGACAGCTACATAGTCGAACTTGGGACCTACGCAGAGGGCGGTGTTCGAGGGGAGGGTCCAGGGGGTGGTGGTCCATGCCATAAACACCGGGGTGCCCCATCCGGTCATCTCCTCCTTCGGNTCGAGAATACGGAAGAGAGCNGTGGCGGTCGTGTCCTTCACGTCGCGGTANCATCCGGGCTGGTTGAGCTCGTGTGAGCTGAGACCGGTTCCGGCGGCCGGCGAATANGGCTGGATNGTGAAGCCTTTGTAAAGGTAGCCCTTNTCATAGAGCTGACGGAGGAGCCACCACACNGANTCGATATATTTGCTGTCGTAGGTGATGTAGGGGTTTTCGAGATCGACCCAATAGCCCATCTTGTGNGTCAGGTCGGTCCACTCCTTGGTGTACTTCATCACCTCNCGGCGGCAGGCGGCGTTGTACTCCCCTACCGAAATCTTCGTACCGATGTCTTCTTTCGTAATTCCGAGATTCTTCTCCACTCCGAGTTCGACGGGGAGACCGTGGGTGTCCCAGCCGGCCTTACGCTTCACGTGGAAGCCCTTCATAGTCTTGTAGCGACAGAAGATATCCTTGATCGTACGGGCCATCACGTGGTGGATGCCGGGCATACCGTTGGCCGACGGCGGACCTTCATAGAAAACGAAAGTGGGGCAACCCTCGCGCTCCTTCATCGAGGATTCGAAAAGCGAGTGGGCATCCCATTGTTCGAGTACTTCCTTGTTGACCTCCGAGAGATTGAGAGGACTGGAGTATTCAGTGAATTTCTTTGACATATATCGGTAGATTAATTTTTTCGTGATTTGGATCTGTCTTGGAATCCGTCTTAAAGCTTAGCTCCGGACTTATTTCNGNANCTAAAGATNTCANGNCTTTGTGTGGATCTCAAGACCNANNCTTGNNTCCNTTCGCACCTTTGANACCACCTTTGGCGCCCCCGGAGAGAGCGAAGATGTTGGCNTCATAAGAGAACTGCTTGCGGTCCGATTCTCTCTTTCTGCGNAGNGCGAGCTCCACGAGCTTGTCCATCAGCTGATCGAAACGGATGCCGGTGGCTTCCCAGAGATAGAACGAGAGCGANCCGGGNATTGTGTTGATCTCGTTGACATATANGGATCCGTCCTTGCCGTCGCGCATNAGGTCGATTCNCGCCACGCCGTGGCAGTGGAGCACGCGGAATGTGTCACGAGCCATCTGACGCATCTTCTCGGTCACNTCCTCNGGGAGATCGGCCGGNATTCGCTTNTCTGAAGACTGCATTCCGGCATTGGTCTTCGTGCCGCCGCAATATTTGTCTTCATANGAAAGGATGTCGCCCGTCTTGATCGGNTCCTCAAGAACCGAAGCCTGATTGTCGTCGGCATCTCCGAGCACGGAGCAGTTGATCTCCTGCAGTTCTTCGATCATNTGCTCGACNATGATTCNCGACGAGAAACGGCAGGCGTTGTCAATCTTGGCGATCANCTGTTCGCGGTCGGCCGCTTTGCCGATTCCTACGCTCGAACCGAGGTTTGCCGGCTTNACNATCACGGGATAGCCCAGTTCCNTCTCGACCTTCNCGATGANAGCGTCGCGCTCGGCGAGCCAACGTTTGTCGGTAAACCAGACGTAGTCAACGACGGGGATTCCCTCGCTGCGCAGAATCATCTTCATGGTGATCTTATCCATACCGTTGGCCGACGAGAGGGTGTTGCACCCTGCGAAGGGAAGTCCGATGGTTTCAAGGAGACCCTCGAAGATTCCGTCCTCGCCGTTTGTACCGTGGAGCACCGGAATCACNACGTGAATCTGATCAACNACGGGGTTNCCNTTCTTGAAGAGGCCNCCGCCGGGATTGGCGCGATAGAGGTTGTAGTCACCNTAGACNGGCTTCATATACACCTCCTCGGCCTTTTCGGTCAGCGCCTTCATATCGCGGTAGTTGGCGAGATCGAGAAGTTCGGGACCGGTGTACCAATGGCCCTGNTTGGAAATGTATATGGGTATGATGTTGTATTTTTCNGCATTAAANGCATTGATGGCCTGNATNGCCGAGATGACCGAGATCTCGTGCTCTACGGAACGGCCACCGAAAAAGACTGCGACGTTGGTTTTCATTTCATTAATCTTGATTATCAAGAAAAGGAGAGAAACATAGTCACACGCCCGGACCNACAGCCCCGGCGCATTTAATTTTGGATTAGCAGAAACCGATTATCACACNCTAANCACTCACGACGACTCGAAGCGAGAATCAGTTTCTTACAATTCACAAAATTACGAAAAATCTCCGATATANGAAACACTTCCCTCAACTTTCGTCCGGAAAGCTGNATTTCCGTTCGTTTTCAGGCANTAATTTCNGTTTCNCNNTTANTTTTCTTGCTGCGNGGGTCCTTTGCCGGAGCTNTNCNNATCTCCCGGCGCNGCNTTGGAGATAGTCACGAGATAGACGCCGGAGAAAATCAGAAGNACCGCGACNGCCTTGGCGAAGTTGAAGGAGTCGAGGCCNAGGANGATTCCGGCAATGGTGGCGACAATCGGCTGAACGTAATTNTACATTCCGACNATNGTCGGGCGCAGGTTCTTCTGCCCTATNATAATGCAGATATAGGCTATGAACGTTCCGAACAGCACCACATACCCNATTCCGANCCAGACCGAAAGCGGAATCGCACTCCATGCGGTAGCGGCAATCTGCGGAATGGTTGCCGGNAGNGCNANNACCGTCGCCGAAAGGAACATCCACTTCATCAANGTGACNAGNGAATATTTCTTNATGAAATTGCGGTAGATGGTCAGATAGGTTGCATAGNTCAGCTGAGCCATAAGCACGATGAAATCGCCCAGCGCAGGAGNNGATCCGCCGGATGTNNTGGCACCGTTGCCGAAGATAAGGATCAATGCGCCCNTAGCACCGAGAATGATTCCGCCGGCCTTTTTCAGAGTGATNGGTTCGCGGAGGAATATCCACGCCAACAGCATCACCCACATAGGCATAGTGGTCGTGACGAGCGACGCTTCACCGGGAGAAGTCAGGTTGACACCCAGGATGAAACATCCCTGATTGAGGAGGATACCCAACATACCGGCGCCGAACATACGCAGGAGGTCTCCCGCCGGAACATGCTCGCGGGGAAGGAATATCGACGCTATCCAGAAAAGTACCGCCGCACCGGCCACTCGGAAGTCAACCATGATAAGTGGAGCGACAAGTCCCGAAGCGAAAACCAGCTTAACGACAGGCGACATAAGCCCCCAGCACACGTTGGCACCCAACATAGCCAGATGCCCCTTAGGATTAAAATCTTTCATAGCACCACATCTAATTTCCACCCCGCAAAATTAGCAAATTTGACCAAGTGAAACAAGTAAGGTAACGTATAGGTAACCAAAAGGAAAACTAAAAACGTAACTAAAAACGAAACTAAAAAGGAAACTTAAAACGAAACTATTTATAAGACTATATAAAACTATTAATACTTTATATCGACGTCGACGATGCGCGCGTGTGAAAGAGAAATTATTTTCAGAATAAAGTTCCGAAAGAATATTGCGCAGATAGAATCGACATGGATGCCGAACGGTATGTAAAAATACGCCACACCAAGAGCCAAAATAACCGCAGACGGCGTCCGCCTATTGTTAACTTTGCAGCAAAAAAGATATGAGTTCAATCAAAATCAAATTTCGCCCGTCAATCGTACCCGGCAAGGAAGGCACGATCTACTATCGGATTCTCCATGCCCGCAAACCCCGCCAGCTTCACACCGACTACCACCTATACCCGCAAAAAATTATCCCAAATCCGGAAATCTTTTTTTGTGAATCCGAAATTAAATCCTTAAATTTGCATAATGAGCAAGTTCAATGAAGCTACTCGTGTACAAATGCCGGCAATGGTCCATTTGACACGTATCGGGTATTCTTATTTCGGGAAGATTTCTGAAGAGGATGCCGGGTCAGTCTACGACCCGGCTACCAATATACTTATCGAGGTCTTTGAACAACAGTTCGAAAAGCTGAATCCGGACTCACCGGTTTCTGCCCGGCAGATATTGCAGGACATCCGCAACGATTTGAAGAACGATGATCTGGGATACGCTTTTTATCAGAGACTCAAATCAGTTTCACCGATCAGGCTCATTGACTATGACAATCCGTCGAACAATACTTTTCATTTTACAGCCGAATTTACCTGTAAAAATGGCCAGGATGAGTTCCGACCTGATATAACCCTTTTTGTAAATGGTCTTCCACTCGTCTTTGTGGAAGTGAAGAAGCCCAACAATTTTGGAGGAATGGTCGCTGAGAGCAAACGGATGAATCTTCAAAGATTTCCGAACAAACGCTTCCGTTCTTTCATCAATATCACCCAGTTGATGATATTCTCCAACAACATGGAGTATGACACAATGGGGGGTATAGTGCCTTTGCAGGGTGCTTTTTATTGCACGGCTGCGAGAGAAACAGCTTCATTCAATTGCTTTAGAGAAGAGAACCGGGCAAATGCCGATGTAGCGCCTTATAATCGGAATTTTCCTTATAGGGTCATAGACAAGGACGTCGAAAAGAGTATTCTTAAAGACTTCAACTGTGAAGTCATACACACCACTCCCGAATACAGAACTAATCTGGACACAAACACTCCGACCAACAGGATCCTGACCTCGATGTGCTCTCCGGAACGCTTGTTGTTCCTGCTCAGATACGGAATAGCATACGTTCGTTCCGAACGTGAGATTGATGGAAAGATCGAGATCACTGACCAAAAGCACATCATGCGCTACCAACAGATGTTCGCGGCGNTGGCTATCANGGANCATCTGGATAAAGGNGCNAACTCCGGAGTTGTATGGCATACNCAAGGTAGCGGAAAGACTGCGTTATCCTATCACCTCGCCTACTTCCTGAANGACTATTATGCGAATCAGAACAAAGTGGCCAAGTTCTACTTCATAGTTGACCGTCTCGATCTGCTTGAACAGGCAACCCAGGAGTTTGAGGCGAGAGGNCTCGTCGTCACAACCGCNAACTCACGCAGGGAGCTGATGGATCAGTTCCGCAANAACCAGTCTCAGCAGGGTGCAAGCGGAAAACANGAAATCACCGTCGTCAACATCCAACGTTTTGCCGAGGACAAGGAGAAAGTGAANNTGCCNGACTANGCTACCAACCTCCANCGTGTGTTTATACTCGACGAAGCTCATCGNGGTTATCGTCCCGGNGGTTGTTTTCTTGCCAATCTCTTTGATGCGGATCCGAATTCCATTAAGATTGCCCTGACCGGAACTCCTCTGCTCAAAGACGAAAAAGCNACAGCGACGGTTTTCAACGAATACTTCCATTCATATTACTATGACCGGTCGATCGCTGACGGATATACGCTTAAAATCATACGTGAAGAGATAGAGACNTCCTACANGGAGAATCTNACTCAGATTATGGACAAGCTTGAGCANCTCGTCCAAAAGAAAGATGTCAGAAAGTCCGATATAATCGAACATGAGAGTTATGTNAAGGAACTTATCCGATACATAATCAATGATCTCACACGGTTCCGNCGNCAGCATGGGGACAATACTTTAGGCGGAATGATNATCTGNGAGTCAAGCGGACAAGCCCGAAATCTTGCGNTGTATTGGGATGAGGTNCAACGCGAAATGAACAANACNGCCTCATNCCCTACCGANATAAAGGCACGCCTCATTCTTCATGATTCCGAAGANAAGGAAACGAGGAAACAGATTGTCAAGGACTTCAAAAAGAACATGACCGTCGATGTCCTGATTGTCTTCAATATGCTTCTGACAGGNTTNGANGCNCCNCGACTGAAACGTCTCTATTTNGGAAGAAAATTGAAAGACCACAATCTGCTTCAGGCGCTGACNAGGGTCAACCGTCCGTATAAAAACAACAGATACGGCTATATCATTGACTTCGCCGACATCAAGCGGAATTTCGAGGAGACGAATGAGGCATATCTCCGAGAGCTGAACCGATTCAACGACCCCAACGAGGACGGGACCGGAGTGACCGACACNTTTACCCAGGTNCTTGAAAATCCTCAGGAGATTCTCGACACNATGAAGGAGGTCAACGACACGCTTTTTGAGTACACTCTCGATAATGTCGAAGAGTTCAGTTCTGAAATATCAACTATTCAGGATAAAGAAGAACTNCTCAAACTGAAGAAAGTGCTTGAGGCTGCCCGTGACTGCGGAAACCTCGTGAGAACGTTCGGAGANGATGATCTGAAAGAAAAATTCGCGAAGGTGGAGTTGACCAAGATTTCAGATATGCTGAAAGAGGTCCAGCACCACATCACGATTATAAATCAAAAGGAAGCTTTCAATGCGGATGAACAAACCGCTGTCCTCGTAAATGAGGCGATGCAGGATATCGAGTTCACCTTCTCAAAAATCAGAGAAGAAGAGCTTAAATTGATATCGGGAGGCCGGGAACTTCAAGACAAGTGGCGCGATACGATCCGTGCGTTTATGGACAATATNGANCAGGACGATCCTGAGTTCATCTCACTTCGCGAGGCCTTCACGCAACGCTTCAAAGAGCATGGATTCGTTATTGATTCTATTGCGAAATTCAACGAGGAAACCGCNGCGCTCGATTCTATCATCGGTCGTCTGAAAGCCATCCAGAAAGCCAATAAAGCACTTCTGGGGAAATATAACGGCGATGCAAAATTCGCCCGTGTCCACAAACGCATCCGCGAAGTAAACCATAAACGTAAAGAGAAGTCCGAAAAGCCCATCTTTACTTTCAGCGATTTCGAGATCAGTGTGATTCTCAATATGATTAAATCGGAAGTGGATCAGCGCGTCTACGATAAGAACGACATCCTGAAAAAGGACGCTTANTTNGAGCAGACCGTCATGTCAATCGTAGCCGGGATGCTCTACCACTTCCCGCAGATATGTGAGTCTGCGACAATTGACGATTACGATTTTGTGAAGAACGGAATCGCACGTCAGTATCTCAATCAGTATAATGACACCTACACTGCAGTATCATGAGCCTAAAGGATAAAACCATACGTCTGATCGACGATCTCAAAGCAACATGCCAGTCATACGGCCTCGGCAACGACGGCAACGAATACAAGATCATCACCCAGATATTCATGTATAAGTTCCTGAACGACAAGTTCGGTCACGAGCTTAAGACGGCAAAAAGCCCGTTTGCGAAGAAGATACAGTCTTCAGAAAGTTGGGAAGAGGCTTATTCAGAAATGCCGGAGGCCGAACGTCAGCTCCTGTTGGTCTCGCTCCCTCCCGAGACCCTGAAATTGCGTCCGGAACATCTGATGTCAAGTTTATGGAACCGACAGAGCAAGGGAGATTTCGATGAGATTTTTGACGCCACGATGACAGACATCGCCGAGCAGAATATCGATATCTTCTCAACCCAGACCACTCAGAACACGAAAATACCTCTCTTCGAACGCCTGACACCGTATGTGACCGACATAGATCAGCGTCCGGCATTCGCTCGTGCGCTNGTGGATAAACTGGTGAACTTCTCGTTTGAAGAATCCTTCTCGGATGAAAAAGGATATGATTTCTTCGCNACGATTTTNGAATATCTGATCAAGGACTACAACACAGCCGGCGGNGGCAANTACGCCGAATATTATACNCCTCANGCNATCGCGACAATNATGGCACGCNTGCTTGTCAGCGATGACGANGAGCTNCACAATATCGANGNNTATGACCCCTCGGCCGGAACCGGCACTCTGCTTATGGCGTTAGCCCATCGAATCGGAAACAACCGTTGCACGATATTCGCACAGGATATATCTCAGCGAAGTAACAAGATGCTGAAANTGAATCTTCTGCTGAACGGACTNGTATCNTCTCTTGATCATGCGATCCAGGGAGACACTTTGGTTCTCCCCTACCACAAGAACGATTCGGGAACAGAAATCAGACAATTCGATTATGTCGTTTCCAATCCGCCGTTCAAAATGGACTTCTCGGATACCCGCGAGAAAATTGCGGCGCAACCCGCTCGCTTCTGGGCCGGAGTGCCGAAAGTTCCGGCAAAGAAAAAGGAGAGCATGGCAATTTATACCTGTTTTATCCAGCATGTGATAAACTCTTTGAAAAAGTCCGGCAAGGGTGCGATTGTCATTCCGACAGGCTTCATCACGGCCAAAACGGGTATCGAGAACAAGATCCTAAAGCATATCGTCGACAACAAAATAGTCTATGGCGTCGTCTCGATGCCGTCGAATGTTTTCGCCAACACCGGCACGAATGTTTCTGTTCTCTTCTTTGATAATTCGCGTTCGAACGACAAGGTTATCCTCATCGACGCATCGAAACTTGGAGAAGAATACAAAGAGGGCAATAACCAGAAGAAACGTCTCCGACCGGAAGAGATTGATAAAATCGTTGACACTTTCCGTGAGCGCAAGGCAGTTGATGGTTTTTCGGTCGCCGTCTCATACGAAGAAATCAAAGAGAAAGGTTATTCTCTCTCCGCCGGACAATACTTTGATATCAAGATCGAATATGTTGATATTACCGAAGAGGAATTCAATCAGCGTATGGCCAATTATGAATCCAAACTGACAGAGATGTTTGCCGAGAGCCATCGCCTGGAGTCAGAGATTCTCGCCCAACTCAAATCTCTCAAATTTAACGGCTGATGAGTATTTTAGAGATTATCGAACTAAAAATAGAGGGAACTATTAAGAAAACCTTAATAGTTCAATCGGAAGCAACTATTCGAAAAATTCGAATAGTTCATAACCCTATTATTTAGACGGTTATGGAGAAGTGGACGGTTTGGGCAACATTATTAAGTCCTGTAATTAGTGCGATTGCAATAGTGGTTGCTCTATTTGTAGCTCGTAGTTCCTCGAAAGATGCACGTGAGCAGATTAAGTCAATACGCAATTTACTTGATGTTTTCGTTGCAGCTAACAATCTGAATATAGTTGAAGCACAGCGAAAGTATCAACAGCAGCTTCGCGAATTAGATAATATGATTGACGATGCGCAAATGGAAGTTGATATTGTGAACCCTTTTGTTGGAGGCGTAATAATTGATCGTATTATGGAAGACCAAGAAAAGAAAGAACATAGAGATCGTTTGAATCAATTATTAGCCAAGCGAAAGGAAGTCAAGATTAACCTTTCTCTTATACAAGATTATATAAACAAAGCGACTATAAGATGAAGTTAACGGAATATACCCTTAAACAACTCCTAGTTATTAAGAACGGACGAGACCACAAAGATATAGATGATGGCCCATTTCCAGTCTATGGTAGTGGTGGAGTTATGAGACACTGTGCAAGTTTCATTTATGATAAGCCCAGTATATTATTGCCAAGGAAAGGAAGTCTTGACAATATCCAATTCACAAATAGTCCTTTTTGGACTGTAGATACTGTATATTATACCGAAGTCAATAAATCCATCACAGATCCATATTACCTCTTTAGATATCTTAGATTGCTAGACTTGAGGAATTTGGATACGGGAACTGGGGTTCCTAGCATGACTTTTGACAGCTATTATAATATTAAGGTTAAACTTCCATCAGTTGAAACGCAAACTCGTATAGCGAAGATACTCCAATCTATTGATCGAAAGATTGCACTCAATCGTGAGATAAATCGCAATTTATTGCTGACGGCATAACCGATACCTGTCCGTTCATCAGGAGCGGTAGCAATTCATCACGTTGTTTAGTGAGTTTCGTTATTATATCTCGATTCTTAAGCAATTTGTT
>JAAVFK010000039.1 GCA_014800785.1 Bacteroidales bacterium | reverse complement strand
CCTGATGGCTCGCTCGATACATATATCCACCGCTCGAACAATGCTCAACTCCGGCGACCCTGTCGATATTTCCGTTTGGAAATCCGACGGCTCTATACTGCATCTTAGAAATTGTATCTCCCTGAGATATAATTTCTACGGAGGATGGCGCAACGTCAAGTTGCTTTCCTCCGGCGAATGTCGCAAAATCCGCGACTGCTGCATCTTCAAAGTCAACGATCTTGAAGTATTTCTTTAATGTGTCGCTGAAAATGCGTAACTTTGCGTTATGACAAAAGTACAAAAATTAAAGATCTGCGACTGGAATTTGGCTATTCTTCTACCAATAGTCCTCGCATCAAGCATACAACTGGAGGCGACTTCAAGCAGTGGTATCTTTCCGGTTATTCTACATATAATAGTTGCACTTCCATTCATGAGTCTTATTGTATGGCATATTTTCCTTCATTTTCAATGGAAAAAGTGGCTTACAAAATTTAGCAAACTTAAAGTACCAACACGCATACTTTGGTGGTTGTATATTCTTACTTTCATATCAGGTGTAGCAACTTTTATCCATTGGCTCTTATCAAATGAGCATAGTCCATTAGGAGGCGTTCATGGAAAAATAGGATTTTTAATGATAGCATTTGCCATAGGACATACTATAAAGCGTATAAAATTCTTCAAACGGAAGAAATAAGCGTCTTTTCGCATACCTCATAGAGTCCATAACTTCGCTGTCATCGCCTTGGCGCTTTGTCTTGGCAAAGAAAATATCAGCAAGTTATGGACTTACTTTTTCCCCAACTCAACTTTAACTCCGTCGAGAATGTGCCCGGTATCGAAGCTCGTGCCGCCTTCTCAACTTCATCCTCTGCGGTGTTCCGCGAGGATGTTGACATCATTCCGACTATCGTCAGTGACCGACTGTCGTACATTCCCTGGGGCGGCGACAATATGATGCCGTTCGACATCATGAAGCTCATTGAAAAAGATGAGACTCTTTCTACCTGTCAGCTTTTCAATGCCGAGGTGTGTTATGGCTCAGGCGTTCAGTATTGCCTCAAGGAGGCAATTTCCGCCACCGCTGCAGAAGTCGAGGACTTCCTGCTCGACAACGACCTCGCTTATTATTTCCTCGGAGTCTGTCAGGACTTCAAGCACTTCGGCTTCGCCGTGTCCGTGCTTATTCTCAACGAAGACGGCACAAAGATTGTGCGCCTTCTGAGAAAGGAAGCCTGTTACTGTCGCTTCGCTCCGGCAGACTCCAACGGCAAGATAACGCACATCCTTTACGCCAACTGGCGCAAGTGCGTTTCATCAGAAGATGAAATCGAGGTCATTGATCTGCTCGATGGTGCCGCTCCTTGGCGAGATCTGCAAAGCAAACTCGCTCGTGGTGGCAAGTGCCGCAAGTTTGCAATCGTCAGCCGTGTGCCGACTCCCGACAGCACTTATTACCCCATACCTCATTATGCAGCTCTGTTTCGTGGAAAGTGGTATGACATCAAGCAGCTTATCGGCATTGCTAAGGAAGCCAAACTACGCAATTCAGCCCCCATTAAGTATCACATCGAGGTAGGAGCGAAATATTGGGAGTCAATATTTCGTGCCGAGGGCATTACCGACCGCCGTAAGCAGCAGGAACGCATCGTCAAGGAGAAGCAGACGATTCTTGACTTCCTGACCGGGGCGGAGAACAGCGGCAAAGCCTGGTTCTCGACATTCTATATTACGCCCGACGGCAAGGAGCAGCACGACGTTGTAATCAACAAGATTGACAACAGCAAGGAGGGAGGCGATTGGGAAACCGACATACAGGAAGCAATCAATATGATTTGCTTTACTATGCGAGTGCATAGTAACCTTGTCGGTTCAGTGCCCGGGAAAGCACAATCCAATAACTCCGGCTCTGACAAGCGAGAGCTATATACAATCGCCCAAGCACTCCAAAAGCCGTATCACGACCTGCTTTTCACCGTTCACCGTATAATCATCCGCTTCAACGGATGGAAAGGTGTACGACCCGAAGTGCCGTTTATTCAGTTGACAACGCTCGATGAGCATACTGATGCAAAGCAGGTTAAACTCCCCAACGTAAACGATTCCTCCAATGAGTAAACTTATCACGACAGATGAGCAACTGCGCTCGCATCTTCCGAGCATTGTTGCCACGGTCAAAGGTGAAACGCCTTTTATCGAAAGGCTCTCACTCTTCCTTGACCTGGCGGAAGACTGGGTCAGAACTACGTTCTGCTCCACATCCACGTTTAACACGATCTGCGGCTATACAGAAGCAAATCCCATCCGAATCCTGACCGCACGGCTCGTCGTTGCCGACGCACTGCGCCGTGCCATTCCCTCGCTTGACATTGTGCTTACGCCCAATGGTTTTGCGGTGGTGAACACCTCAAACCTCGCTCCGGCAAGCCGCAATCGTGTGGAGAGTCTGACCGCTTCCATGCTTTCGCACCGCGACGACTGTATCGCCGCTCTGCTTCCCGAACTTGTCGGGGCAAGTAAGTGGCTAATCTCGGAACAAGCCTCATTCTTCGGGGCGACACTTTTCCCCAACCTCGCTATCATAGATAATCTCGGTCTTACCAAAGGCTCGAAGTGGGAAAAGTATCTTGAACTTCGCTCACAGGTCATAGACCTTGAAGCCTCGTTAGCCGAAGAATGGCTCTCGCCCGAACTGATGTCAGCACTTCGCTCCGAAAATCTCCGCTCAGATCTGACACAAAAGCGGAGTGAGGTTGTCTGCCAAGTAAAAGCGCAGATCGTGGGCTACCTGC
The DNA here is from genome assembly GCA_014800785.1 of Bacteroidales bacterium. Classification (GTDB taxonomy): domain Bacteria; phylum Bacteroidota; class Bacteroidia; order Bacteroidales; family Muribaculaceae; genus Lepagella. Next base: position 55,919 of record JAAVFK010000039.1, on the reverse strand, counting down.
GGTCAGGGTCGTTCAACTCGCGTAGGCTCGCGGATATTGTCAACTACGTACGGCAGAACCCCGAATCTTTCAGCGAATGGCATCAATCGGAAACCGCGAAGTTGTTTGCCCCACCGGTGTTCAGGAACGAAAAGAAATCCTCCGGCTATTTCTTCTGAGGTGTCGGGGCATTGCAGCAGTAGGTGAGCGAAGTCGCAGGGGTCGTTTGCCTGTCATATCAAATTGGAGTTATAGCACACAGCACTGTTTTTTCTTTGCAAAGTTAGAATGTGCGTCGGCAGGTCAAGGGCAAGACAAGTCCGCTCTGAAAATCTTCCTCCTGCAGAGAGTATTTCCCGGCGGACCCTTGACTATCTCAGCCTCCTATGCACATTCACTTGATTGCACGTAAAATCCAACGTGCTACTGCACATAACTCTAAATCAATTCTATATGATCCAATCAGACAAACGCCCCGTTCAAAGCGACTTCGCTAACATCACCGACTACTCCAAGCAATGCCCCGACGGAGCAAGAAAATTCTTCGCTTTCGTTCACTTCACCGATGATTCAACTTGCCTGTGGTCAAACATCTTCACCTTCAACCGCTCATTCGCTCTNATGCTCGCCATTGAAAAATTCGGGGACTGCCTCGAATATATCAGCAGCATCAATATCCACGAGCAGGATTGAACGACCCTGACNCACCGCAAGGCGGCTCCCANTTCGGGAGTCGCCTTTGCTGTCTTTTACCCGGTNTGAGAGTTACCGTACTTTCGCACTATATTAACTCTCAGACTTATGCAGACAACCTCCATTAATTTTATCGTGCCTGACGGTTGGCACGAATTAGGCGATAAACAACTGCGNTACGTTTATCANNTGCTTGCCGGNGANTTCTCNGCTNACGANNTNAAGACNCTNTGCTTNCTCNGGTGGAGNGNCACAAAGGTTATCGGNAAGCAACCNACAGGCGCATATCTTCTCCGCAAGGGCAAAACTCTGTTCGAGGTTACACCTCTCACTCTTGCCGAGATTCTTCCTGCCCTTGACTGGCTCTGCGACATTCCTTCTCAGCCTGTACGCATNTCCAAGATTAACCGCCGTCCTGCTCTNACGGCTGACTTCTCCGAAGTGCCGTTTGAGACGTTCATCATCTGCGATAACCTCTATCAAGGTTATCTCGCTACGCAAGATGATGCACTTCTCGACCAACTCGGCTCGACGCTCTACGGCAAAGAGATTGAGTTCAAGCCATTCGAGCGCATCTCAATCTTCTATTGGTTCGCTTCGCTCAAAAATTGGATGGCTCTGAAATACTCGGACTTTTTTCAGCCTATGGAAGCCGCCACCGGCGGCAACCTCCTTCGCGCCCCCTCTATGAATGTCGAAGCCGCCATGAACGCACAGATCCGTGCGCTCACCAAAGGAGATATAACCAAGGAAGCAGAAGTCCTCGCTATGGATACTCACCGCGCTCTCACTGAGCTTAACGCCCAGGCGCGTGAATATCGGGAAATGAACGAACGGATTAACCAAAACTGATACGCACCATGAGTGACAGCAATATTCTTAACGGACGCTGGGATGCGTCCCGGTTCTTCCTTGAACTTACAGCCACAAATACCCTCGCACTTGCCGAAGGTTTCACCTTCTGCCACGTCTCGGGTCTGGAGGGCTTCGAGGAAGCCGTGGCTCAGTTGCAGACCAAAAATGCTTTTGTCTGCGTTTCGGACATAAACGACGGTTATACCGAACTTAACAACTCGCCCCATACGCGCCGTGTGAAAACAGTCTTTATGGCTATGCGCCACAAAGCCGATGATATGGAGGCGCGGACGGAGTGCATGGAAATCATGCGCGAGCTGTTCCGGCAGTTTATGTCGCAACTGATTCTCGAAAAGGTCAAGTTAGAGCAGAACTGCATCTATCTTGACCCCCGAATCACATTCACCGAGATTGACCGCTACTTCTTCAACGGCGCAGCCGGCGCCTACTTTCAGATCGGTGTCGATTGCTACACCGACCTGCGGTTCAATCCNGAGGAATGGATGAGCGAGCACGACTTCGACGAAGTTACCCAAGAAGAGTATCTATACGACCTATATCTGACCGGATATGATACATCACAAAAAATTTCTGCTATTAAGTATATCCGCTCTATGTATGGCAGGTGTCTCGATACTCTTAAGCAGACCAAAGAGGCTGTCGAGGCAGCCACGGAGAAGAACCCCGTGTTAATCGCCTCCGGCTTGACTCAATATCAACTTTATGTCAACGTGGCTCAACTGGATTCAGTTAACGCNACTTATATATTCAACGAGACCAATGTCAACAGACTCCCGTCAGCAGGAACGTGAGAAATACGTCCGTGCCTTCAACTCAACAATGATAAAGATATGGCGTGAACAGATTGCCCTTTTGGGTGTCGTTGACACAGGGCAGCTCTACCGTTCAGCCGTGGCTGTGCGTATGAATCCGCAGGACGGCAAGTTTATTTCCGTATCCTTTGAACAGTCGTTCAATCTCTACGGTCTATATGCCGACTACGGAGTNGGGTCTAACACTCCGCGCGGCAATCCCGGNGACCTCGGACGCGANAACAAACGCAAACGCCGCCGCTGGTTCTCGCGCAAGTACTTTGCCTCGGTAATGAATATCCGCGAGTTCTATGCCGATAATCTCGGTAAGGAGCTTGCTGACACCGTCAGCAACGCCCTGACACGAAACGTCGCCCGACGCTTCGTTACATGAACCATCAAAACGTGTANTCCGTTAGTATTACACTAACTCTATTGATGGTTCTGGAAAACCTTGACAACAGTTAAAAGTGTGGCTCGCTCCAATCGGGGCGAGCTTTTGTGTCTTTTCACGGATATAATGATAGCCATACTTTTGCGATACAAAACCGCAATCGTATGGCTATTGATATAAAATCTCTTTCGTCGCTCATCTCCGAGTTCCGACGGCTACAAGCCAAAGACTCCATAACGCCGGAGTCGTTGGGATATATCCTGCAACGCATCGCAGACCTGCTCGCTACCGCCGGAACTTCCGAAACGGTAACTGAGCTTCGCACACTGCTCGACGGANTGAAAAAAGCAGGTCAGGCAGTATCNACAATNACCCAGGGGCAGAGCGACCGCAATCACATATATGCCGACAAGACTATTGTCAACCTCGCCACCGGCGCGGTCTCCTCGTCGTCNGGTATCTTCATCCAACAAGCCACGACCGAACGTGCCGGTGCTATGCGAGCGCAGCAGGTCACTGACCTTAANACCGCCAAGAAGAACATCACNAATCTCGAAAAGGCACTCGCCGATGCAAACAACATCATCGATACGATATGCGTCANACTCGGTCTAACGACAGGCAANGGTGTCATAGTAAACTCGCAGATCTCNTGTCTCATCATTGACGGAGAACTGCACATCTTGGGNGCAGCCAATCTTATCAACAACGGATATGTGCCATATCTGTTCCGAAANGTGCGCAAACGNGCACCTTTCAAAGATAAGGATGCGTCCAAGGANGAATTNAAGAATAAACAATACTGTCCNGAGTATAAGGGATGGGGNGTNTTCGGCTCGATTTACACCCTNAAAATCATCGGCACTCGCGTAAAGATTTCCACTAACGGACACTGTCACCAGTGTGTAGAGGCAGTTGATTATTCAGGCGAACCCGAAGCGTTCATCACAAGATACGTTGACGATAACGGCGATGTTCACGTCGGCTACGGNCGCTCTTCAATNATCCTTACTGACAAGAAATGTCAGAAGAAGAAAGAGCGCATGATACGCCTGAGATATGCAATCGGCTTCGCCAAACCNATATATCCGGGTCGNTCAAAGATAACTCCTGCCAATCTCGCAAGCTCGCTTGCCGAGTTCTCGCTTATCTACAATCCNACAACTCANACTTGGTCNTTCGGCAAGTGTCCNCCGTAACCCATACCCCTATAAAAGAGATAGCCCTCACGGCTTTCACCGCAAGGACGTGCTATCATGTAAACATCTAACGTAAGCCCGAAGGCTACTCACTCGCGCTTTCACCCCCGCGTTTTGCTAACGCAAATACATCGAGCCTTGGATAGCCCTACACGTTGGGCCCGAAGGCTTACCGAGAGGGGGATGCTATCCGCCATACGTGCAGAGGTATCACGGTTCTTTTAGCTTGGCTTCACTTNCGTCAGAGGTGTCCGGGTCTTTTAGCTTGGTTTCACATACAGTGCAAAGATACAACTTTTTCTCCACATACACAACCTTTTAACNCACAAAGTATGAATCTCANCAAACATAAACCAACGATTCAGCTCATTGCTGCTCTTTTTCTTATCGCAGTCGGTTGCGGACTGCTCATAACAGGNTTTATCGTGNATCCCCCCGGTGAGATTCANAACTCGGTTCTTATCGCNTTCGGTGAGATTCTGACNTTCGCGGGGGCANTNTTCGGCATTGATTANCACTATAAATACAAACATAATGACAACAACACTCCGCAAGGGTAGCCGTGGCNCNGAGGTCGCCACGCTACAACGTATGCTAAACCTCATTGCCGACGGCATTTTCGGTCCGCTNACTGATGAAGCCGTCCGCGANTTTCAGAAATCNCACTCACTGGTGGTNGATGGCATNGTCGGGCCCANGACATGGGCTGCTTTGGGTNTCGCTCCGCAACCGTCCTCCCGATNNATCGACAAGATAATCCTTCATTGTTCGGCTACGCCGGAAGGAAAGGATTATACCNTCGAACAAATCCGCAGTTGGCATCTCGCCAACGGTTGGAGTGACATCGGNTATCACTTCGTAATCTATCGTGACGGAACGGTGCATCGCGGCCGACCTGTCGAGAAGATCGGCGCACACACCACAGGCTATAATGCTCACTCAATCGGTATCTGCTACATCGGAGGATGTACCGCCGACGGCAACACTCCCAAGAACACGCTCACCAAGGCGCAGCGNATCGCCCTTATNCGACTGCTTAAGGAACTGAGNNTAACTTATCCGATGGCAACTATCCACGGACATAACGAGTTCGCAAACAAGGCTTGCCCCTCGTTTATCGTCAAAAATGACCCTGAGNTATGCGCTATCTGATTCTTCTTTTCCTGACCTGCGCCCTGATAGGGTGCAAGTCACAAAAAAANGTCGTTGCAAGCCAATCGGTCAAAACCGACTCGCTCGCTCATTCCGAACATCACCGCTCAATCGCGGTGATAGACTCTCTGATACGAAATATTGATTTTAGCTTCGACACCCTGAAAATCAATATCGAGCGACCGGTGGAATACGCCGAAGCNCCGGAGATTATTCGCCTGACNGCAACCAANGGGCGCGTGATAGACAGCNGAAAGTTGAANCATAATCAAGTCGAGAACTACAACCGCCTCGATACGGTGGCTTATCATCAATCTGCGGTTGAGTCCTCGGCTGAACATTCGGCTACGACGCGCCTTTATAATCCGCCTTCCGGCACTNCCNTTGCNGTAGTCGCGCTTATCATNGCCGGTGTTCTGTTATTNATTTTTCTGCGAAAAAAGTAGAAGTTTTTTCATGGATTTTTTGGTTAATAGCAAGCGAGTTGCCTGTGAGGGTAGCTCGTTTGTTTTTCGCGTTCATCCTTGTTTACCCTCCCGGCTGGCGGCGAATGTCGGCTGATACGAACCTCACTCCGTCCTCCGNTTGNTGCCTACATCCTTCCAANTCCGAGCATTTTTGGTCGTGGGTCGTACCTCCCTACGACTAAAAACCGCTTCGGCTGTCGGGGCGATAGATTGTTTCCTCCGGCTTGCCAACGCTTCATCCCGACACCGCTCCTGCGTCACGGTGTCGGGCGCGTTGTCTGCACCTACACGCACAAACTATCTTTGACGACTACGTTGCACTCCGCTGTCAANCCGACACCTCCGCTTGCTATTCCGACTCGGAAGGACAGGCATCTGCACTCCGTCCTCCATTCGGCGCGAGCCGCCATTCGCCACCATCCTCCCACCCATAGAGGACTGATGAACGCACGGATTTTCGCCTGTGGCACTCGCTTTCATTTATCGCCCAGGGCAGGTATGCAGACGACTCGATTTTCAACCCCACCCGGCACAATGTCGGGCAATGGCTTTTTACCGCTCATTCCATTNTCCGCTCCGCGTCCCCAGTCATAGCCGAGTCCGAGCATCGCTGTTCACGGCCACGCTTCGCTTATGGCTGTGAACAGCGACCACTGCGGTTAGGCGAGGCGATAGATTGTTCCTTCCGGCTACATTACGCTTTCCGCCGCCACCCCTCCTGCGTCGGGGTGTTGGCTCGCTCCATTGCGCCTACACTCTCAAACTATCTTTGACGGCTACGCTTCTCTCCGCTGTCAACTCGCCACCTCCGTTTGCTTTTTCCGACTCGTCTATGCCGTTGACGCTACACTCCGAACTCCAATCGCGCATAGCCATACTCCGACATTGTGCTTCCCACCCGCAGGGGTAGAGCCGTCTGCATCCCAAGCCCTCGGCATTTTTCAGGTAATCGCCCGTGGCACTTCATTCAACGCCCTGTTCGGGCAGAGCGGATTTATCGCCGTCGGACGATAACAAGGGCAGGATTATATANCCACCCGGAATGTGAAGATTGTCGCCTTAACGAACACTCCCTCCGTCGGTCGATTGCGCCCCAGTCATTGCCAACCCCGAGCATCGTTAGTCGTAGGTTTCGCTTCGCTACACTTACGACTAACGACCACTGCGGTTTGCGGAACGATAATGTGCCAAGCCTACGCTCGCGCCCCTGCCGCCCCTTGCCATAGGCTGCGGTTCGTCAGCGTCACTCCGAGCCTCCACGTTGTTCCCGGCTCTGCGTTCGCGGCTCCCGGCTCNACACAATATCTTTGGCGATTACGTTCTCGCTTTCCACCGACACCTCCGGCTTCGCCTNCGGTGNCGGCTCGCTCCACTCCATAGCCAATCCGCAACCTCCGTTTGCTTTTCCGGGTCGTCAATGCCGTTGCGCTGCACTCCCTCCTGCACTCGGCGCTGTCGCCAATCTTCACGTTCCACCCACCCGATAGGAGTCTGCCCTTGTTATCATCCGCCGGCACATTTATTTTACGCCCACCCCGGACCCCGATGTGCGGCNCGCCGATGCACTGACTCCACTCCGGCAACGAGGGCTACCGCTGCACTCACTTCGAGCAGCCTACGGCTCACGGCACGGAGGGGTCGGCTCATAGTCTTAGTGCAAGCCCACGACAAANAGCCTGTCGTTCCACAAGTTACACGACACCCCTCTGTGCTGTTTGCNCCAAGTTCNCTACGCTCCTTAGCCCTCGTTCACCTCCGTTACGCNCCACATCGTCATCACCGCACATCGCCACATTTGAAGTGCTACGCACCATTTCATCATTAGTCAGTCGCCGCCCCTGTCGGGGTAAACATCGCTGCGCTCCTCGGCTTTGTGNNGCAACAATCCCATATCGCTCCTNCGGAGTAAACATCGCTGTCGCTCCTCGATATGGGAGGGGCTATGCCCCCCACAAGTNNTTCCCCCCGAAGCTCACTTACGTTCGCACGAAGAGGAGTTACCGTACACTNAAAATCCCTATCGTGATTTTTACGCACACGGCAACGGTTTACCGCACATNCGTCTGCATATTNCGAGGGGNNNGNCGGTGCANGGCGNAAATCTCCGCAGGGCGGTGGGGGGTGCATAAAGCCACAACGGGGGCAAGCCCCCGNANCCCCTAACTCGCTATAATTCANNCTAAACCCATTTTNAAGCCGCTACAAAATCAAATATTTTGTAGAAATCCTGCTTAAAATNGGGACCCTTTAGCCTGAATTATAGCTCGTTATGNAGTCCGNTTTTTNACCNTTTCTGTAAAAAACGACTGCTCCCGGACTTTCCCTCCGAACCTCCCGTCAGCCNTTCCCTCNGACATCTCCCGTCTGACCTGTTCCTGTCCGACACCTGCCCTTTATCGTCTTTTCTCGTCTGAAAAGCCGTGCTGATATTTGCAGGGAACACCTACAAATATCAGATTATTAAATGGCAAACTATACTACACAAGCAAATGTGGTGCTGTCGGTCAACGGCAAGCAGGCTTCTCAGATGCTCAAATCTCTGGAGAAGGAAGCTCAAAGACTGGAGAAGCAGTTAGCGAAAGCCGCCGGTGCCGGCGACAAAGCCTCAATGCGGAAACTCCAACGCGAGCTTAACTCCGTCAACCGCACTATGGAGCAGCTAAAGGGGACGGCTACGAGCGTTGACACCGTCCTTAGCAGACTCGACAAGGCTTCGCCCAAGGAACTTAACCGCACTCTGAAAACTTTGCAGCAGCAGCTCAATGGNATTCAGCGTGGCTCTGCGGCGTGGGACGCGCAGATTGCAAAGATTCAGGCGGTNAAGGCNGAGTTGCAGAAAGTCAACGCTACTATGGCTGTCACAAAATCGGCAGNTGAACGCGCTCNTGACTTCTTCAACAAGTGGCAGGTTGCCATTATGGGTGTGGTCGGGGTGTTGACAGGTCTTGTCATGGCAGGGCGAAAGGCTGTAAACGCCTACGCTGAAATGGATGAGTCGCTTGCCAATACGATGAAATTTACCGGAATGACCCGTGCGCAGGTTGAAGACTTAAATCAAGCCTTNAAGGAGATGGACACCCGAACTGCACGAGAAACCCTTAATGACCTCGCGCAGGAGGCGGGGCGACTCGGTAAGACATCGAAGCAGGATGTTCTCGGCTACGTTCAAGCCGCCGACATCATCAATGTGGCTCTCTCTGACCTCGGACAGGGTGCTACCCAGTCCATCGCAAAGCTCTCGAACATCTTCAAGATTGAAGACCAATACGGCACTTACGATTCTATGGTAAAAATCGGTTCGGTCGTGAACGTTCTGTCTCAGAACTGTACCGCATCGAAGCCTTACCTTGTGGAGTTCGCCAACCGTCTTGCCGGTGTCGGCAATATGGCGCACCTTTCCCTTCAAAACATCATCGGTATGGGTGCCGTGCTTGACTCCAACGCTCAGAAAGTGGAGGCTTCCGCTACCGCTATCGGTCAGGTGCTGACCCGAATGTACCGCGACCCTGCCAAATATGCCAAGGTCGCAGGACTCGATGTGCAGAACTTTGCAGATCTGCTCAAAAGGGATGCCAACGAAGCCCTTCTTGTTTTCCTCGAAACTCTCGGAAAAGCCGGAGATATGGATGTGCTTTCTCCTATGTTCGCCGACATGGGCGAGAATGGAGCGCGTGTAATCACGGCTCTCTCCACTCTGTCGAAGCACATTGATGAAGTCCGTTGGCAGCAGGAGAACGCTAACAAGGCNTTCGACGAGGGTNCTTCCGTNCTGCATGAGTATGAAATCTTCAACAATACCGCTCAGGCAGGTATCGACAAGGCTAAGAAGCGCATCNCGGAGCTGAGCATCGAACTCGGAGAGAAACTTATGCCGATTATGCGCCATGTCTATACCTCCGGCTCTCTGTTCCTTCGCGCCCTGTCAACTATCGTTGACTTCGTTATCGAGAACCGCAAGGCGATTGTCACCCTGACGGTTGCAATCGGCTCTTACTATGCCGCCATCGNAATTGCCAAGGGNCTGCAACTCGCATGGACCGCCGCNGTCACTCTNGGCACTAAGGCGATAGGACTCTTCAAGTATGCCGTCGGTCTGTGCGAGGTGGTTGTCATTGCNTTCACNCACGGTCTGAAAGCGGCAGGAACGGCGTTTACCTTCCTGAATCAGACGATGAAGACCAATGCCATCGGTCTTGTNGTGTCGGTACTCGCAACGCTCGTCACGGTNATTTACAATGCCGTTACNGCCACNGACAAGTACAAGGAGGCGTTCGACAACGCCAAGAAAGCNGCATCGAAGTTNACCGAGGAACTNATGAAGGAGCAACGCGAGATTGATGTTCTCTTCGGCAAACTTGATGCCGCCAANCGAGGCACCAAGGAGTANGAAATCGTAAAGGANCAGATTATCTCCCAATACGGCAAGTATCTTACCGGGCTCATAAACGAGCGTGGGGAGATAACCAACCTTGCNGAAGCCTANCGCCGTCTGGGTAACATGGCGAAGTACGCAGCNCAGNAGCGTGCTATTGAGACCGCCACAAAACAGGCNGACGAGGNTTATTCGGAAGGNCTCGGCACTTATCAGTCCGAGCTTTACGATTCCCTTATCGCAGAGGGNAAATCCGTGCGCGAGGCTACGGCTCTNTCTCAGAAAGTCGTAATCGAGCTGACTACNACTCAAACGCTGAGCCCGGAAACNGTCGCGGCGATCGAGTCAGTCAGCAAGGTTAATATGTGGGGTGGTCGTGCNGGTTGGGAAGACCGCGCCCCTTCGGCTATCGTGAACGACATGATTTCGCTCATGGGCGGACATCAGGACGCTATCGACGCAATCAATGACATTCAGAAAGAGCAGCGTCCATTCATGAAATGGTCAACCGACTTTCTCGAAAAGCAGGTTGAGTATATGCAGGAGCTTGCNGACAAGAACNANGGNGGACGCATCATCTGGGGAGATACCTCGGACAATCCTCANGTGAAGAATCTCTCCGCCAAGGAAATCAAGAACTGGCTTGATCAGGCGCGTTGGGAACTCTACACTCGCGGTGCAACGAATCANGCGCCGGCTTCTCCCGAAACTCCNCCGGGAGGTGGCGGAGGNAGNAAGCCTGACNCTCCTACTAAGACCAATACATCTTCAACCGACAAGTTCGAGCGTGAAAAGGAGTGGAAAGCCATACAGGAGGCTCTTGCCCTTATNAAGAAGTCGCAGGGTGTGACNATGGATGAAANGGGCAATCCTGCNGTTTACTCGGCTTACGACTATACCGCCGAGATGGATAAAATCAACATCGAGTTTTACCGNCGCATACTCGCCCGTCANGANCTCTCNAACNGCGAGCGTATCGAGAACCANGCGAAGTATGAGGAAGCCATCGCCAAGCAGTCGCAGGACTTCAATGCCAAAAGCATTGACTCCGAAGACCTCTATCACCGNGAGCAGCTTGCNNCGATTCAGCAGATGTGGGCTGACAATCTCATTACCGCANAGCAGTACAACAAGAAGACAGAGGATGAAAATGTGCGGCATCTCGGAGCAGTGCGCGACATCTANGACCGTCTCGCTCACTGGAGCAAGGAACAGGCTAACGCCGCAGCCGAGATGCAGTCCTCATTTTCGGGTAATGTTGACCTGCTCAAACGTCCTCAGATTCCCATATCTGACCTTGCAGNCAAGGGTTGGGATATGGGNGAGGATGCAGCAGACTCNGACNCNTACGCNACGCTTTATTCCTCTCAGTACGGAATAAAGGACTCATCGGGGAAGAACCGCGAGATTCTTGTCACGCCGATTCTTCCTGACGGGTCTGTNCTTACGGAGCAGGAGTTCGAGGATTACATCTTCAATNTCCTGCAAGGCTCTGANGATATTCTTGCCGCTGANACCAAGCACATCGTCATTGCGGTNGATGTTGACCCCGANGGTTCTGCCGGCGANCGGCTTCACGAGTTGCAGGAGGCNTTCTATGCCGAGTCGCAACCTGNCGACCCGGACGCTCAGAAGAAATACATTGAGGCGCAGGNCAATTATCTGCAACTGGTGAATCAGATTGCAGACCGTGAGCGCAAGGCNGCAGCCGAGCTTGCCAAGGCTCACTCGGATNAGCTCTCGAAAATGCGCGACTTCATGCTTCCTNAGGAGAAGAACGACCGCGACTANAAGGCTGACCTCGCTCTGCTNGATGAAGTGTACGCCTCTGAGCTTGCCGCNTGTCAGGGTAATGCCAAGCGCAAACTTGAAATAGAGGAGGCTTATCAGATAGCCAAACTCGCTTTGCAGAANAAGTACAATCAGATTGAGCANCACGGCATCAAGGGGGCTATCGCCAAATCTGCCGAGTGGTTGCAGTCCGACGGCGGCAAGGCTCTTNTNGGCTCGATGCAGGTGATCGGTTCGGGNATGTCGGAGATTTTCTCGCAGGTNACATCCNTGATGCAGGCTGACCTTGAATCTCAGACNGCCGCCATAACCAAGCGTTATGACCGCGANATAGAACTTGCCGAGGGCAATTCCTACAAGGTCAAGAAGCTCGAAAANCAGAAAGAGGCGGAGATNGCCAAGGCTAAGAACGAGGCGAACCGNAAGATGTTCGCCATGCAGGTCATTCAAGCCGTNGCTCAGACNGCCACAAATGCCTTGAACGCCTACGGTTCTGCCGCNGCTATCCCGNTTGTGGGNCATATCCTTGCACCTATCGCNGCAGGTATGGCTNTCGCCGCCGGCATGATTCAGATTGCAGCNATCAAGAAGCAGCAACAGGCTTCCGAGGCGCANGGCTATCAGTCNGGCGGNTTTACNNCGGAGGGTAAGCCTGATGANGTGGCAGGTGTGGTTCACAAAGGNGAATGGGTTGCTTCGCAAGCCCTTGTCAATAATCCCCGAACCCGCCCTCTGTTGGAGGCTCTGGACCACGCTCAGCGTACCAACACTATCGGCNCTATCNCTGCCGCCGATGTGTCGAGGACAATAACNNCTCCCGCNGTTCTCGCTTCCCGTAGTGCTGACGCTTCTCCAACCATAGTGAACAACACCTACCAGTCCGCTCCTGCGNCTGANAATGAGAGGATGGTCGCTGTNCTCGACCGCCTCGACTCGCGGCTCAACGANCCATTTGTGACCGTGAACACCGTCTCTGGCGATCACGGCATACAACAGGCACAGGAGGAATATGACCGGCTGATGAAGAATAAATCACCNAAATCAAAACGATAATGCAAATCTATATCGACNATAAGCTCGCCGCCCTCAAAAAGGGCACTTCCTTTGAGTTCGTTTCCGAAAACNGACTCTTTTCAGGAAGTGACGGCTATACGCTATCCATTACTTTTCCTCTGCGCGGTTGCCCTGAGAATATCGCTATCTTCGGGCATATCAACCGCGCTGACGTGATTGCAGGTAAGGTGATATTCGACTGCGAGATACGCGACCGAAACTTTTATAAGTTCGGCTCTATCACCATTACTGAAATCAATGAGTCGGAGGTCAAGACGCAGTTCCTTGAAGGACGTTCGGAGCAGAACTTCGATGTCACGTTCGATGATGTCTATATCAACGAACTTGNCCTCGGCTCTCCCTCNGNTGCCAATGACTCCACACCTTCAAACGCATGGAATCCTATGCTTAATCAGATGAAGTGTGTGGCTCTGCCGTGGGTAAACGACTATTCGGGCAATATTCAGAATCTTGCCGACTACATTGTAGACGATGCAGCGCAGAAGAAAGGTCATTATCAGTGGAACTCGGAGTGTCGAGGTCGCTCATGGCAACCGTATCTCCTTTATATCACAAAGAAGATATGTGAGGCTGTGGGTTACGAGGCTGACTTCTCGAAGTGGGAGCAGAAAGAGGAATACAAGTATCTCCTTATCTGCAACTCGCTTCCTTTCGCTTGGGACACCAACGAGTTCTCACGCGCTTTGCCACATTGGACTGTGGCTGAATACTTCGAGAAGTTGGAGCTGTTCTTGGGCGGAGAGTTCACAATTAACCATCGTGGCAAGACTATTTACTTCGCCTTTACCGAAGCAACTCTTGCATCTCTCTCCGCCGTGCGCCTTGACAACATCGTAGATGAGCATACAGTGGAAATTACCGTCGAGGACGACAAGTGCGAGTATCAAGAGGCTAAGAATCTTGTTTACAAGGAGTGCGACCACGAGATGTGGAAGTTCTACTCATGTGACTGGTTTATCAAGGCTCGAAAGGAGGGAGCGGTGCGCTATAACTCCATGTCGGAGCTGCTTGCCGCCAACCGAAGCCTTGCAACTTGGAACGGATCGAGCCAGCGGGGCTCAAACCGCGACAAGTTGCTTTATGCCGCTGACGTTGACGCTTACTTCATCGTCCGTTCTCTAAGTAAGGAACTTGTAGAGAAACGCGACGGATGGATGCCTAACCTGTATAAGTATAAGATGGAATTGCGCCCGGTCAATCTCTTCGGTGGTCGAATCGTTGACGAGAGGGAGGACGCTGATGAAATAGAGGTGGAGTTCGTACCTGCTTGGGTGGACGATACGGATGAGAAATATGGTCGTCTGCTTTTTCTTTCCTTCTCAGGTTATGATGAAGCCGGTAGTACCACAACTTCCTATTATGTTGACCCTTCCGAACGAAAAAAGGAGATAGACGAATGGCTGTATCAGCCTATCGCCTTGCAGATACTAACCGCAGGGCAGAAGGAGAAGAAAGCAGAGTATTACGACCGAATTTATATCGGTTGGTGGGATGGTGCCGGGATACCTTACTCCACTCAGTTGCCACATCCTTACGTCGAGGACATCGAGATTCTGCCTGATTGGAGCAACTTCCAAAACGTTCACTTCTCTCTGCGCCTGACCTCTAAGTATCGAAACGCATACGGTCAGAGCCATGTGCTGAACACCAAGAAGAAGTCAACGTTTAAGTTCCTTTCCGACACCATCCCCAATCCTCGTTCTGTGTTTTTCATCAAAGGCAAGAAGTACCTTTGTGAAAAAATAACTGCGACCTTCACCGAGCAGGGAATGTCGCAGTTACTCAAAGGCGTGTTCTGGCCAATCGTGGACTAAAAGCCTTTGCCTTTTGTCCGCTCATAGACGACTTCTTTTCCGGTATCAACATTCTTTATTCGGAACTGAACCGCCGCTCTTACTGGAATAGTGGGTGGCAAATCTTTAGCAAGCTTTGAAATGACAGAATCGACTGTACCGAAGCCGATGTCGGTTAGTTCAGCAATTACTTCTCCTTTATAGTAAGCCCGAGCATAAACCATCATTTTCTTTGAGAGTCGGAAGAGTTTTTCTTCCGGCTCATCAATATCTTTTGCAATCCCTTGCTTACTTTTCTTCTTGCTGAAGAGTATAAAGTCTATGACTTTTGCATTAAGTTCCCAAGCAGGAGAAAAGTCAATCTTGAGATAACCCCTTGTCACAGAATGTCCGTGGCTGTGATTCATTGCAAAACCTACATCCGCGATTGTGGCGCCACAATCATTTTGTGCTACTGTGCCCCACGTATGGCGAAATGTATATACACAGTAGAATTTATCCTTACTCAGCCCCATGCTCTTGCATATTTGCTTTATGCCTGTATTGGCATTTGCATTTAGACTGTCAGATGTTGAGAATCTTTTATGGAATCTGAACAAGAATGGATCATTCTCTTCTGTTTTGTATTTGTCGAAGAGAGGCTTAAGGACAGGTTCGACCCGCATTTCAATGTAAGCCTTATCTCGACGGCTACCTTTGGTTTTTGCTCTGTTATAACAGATACAACCGTTTCGGAAATCCTCCTTTTTCAAATTATAAAGGTCAACAGTATTTATGCCACCAAGGCATAAAACCAACATTGCGACATCTCTACCAAGTTCCGATAACGGTTCTATCTGTTTGGTTTCCGGAAGTGGAGCGGCGAAGAACTCACGACATTCTTCCGGCGAGATTGCACGTTTCGTTGTATCGTCTGCCTCGGGTATCTTCACCTTCATCCAAGGGTTTGTTTTAATACGAAGGACTCCGGCATCGTAGTCATTAAACTCCTCGATAGCCGCCCGAAATACTTGCCTCAAACAAACTGGATATTGTTCCTTGGCTCTTTTTGTGCCAGATAGAGTCTTGATCCAATTGTTTACCACAGCAGAGGTTAGTTGCGAAAACATAACCTTATTTGTGCCAAGGTATAGTTCGAGACTCCCTATTGCATACTTGTAGTTACGCGAGTTTCTTACTTGACCTCTATTTATCATTCGGTCTATATGAATTCTCGCGTAGTCACTGAAACAGATGTCATCGCTTTCTGTGGTTAGATAATCAATAATCTGGGTTACGCTCCATCTTTCGTAATCCTTCGTATTAAGAAGGGTATTGTAACGGATGATTAAATCGGAGCAGTATCGCTGCACAAACGGATCTTTGATTTCGTTCTCCTTGGTCAGTTCCTTCTTTGTGACCATCTTGTCAGTCTTGATGAACCCTGCAGTTCGTCTATGTGTCACACGGATATAGACTTGCCAAAACCCATCTTTACGGGGGCGGCGTACACACGCCTTAAAAGTTGCCATATTGATGTTTGTTTAATGGTTGATAATTCTTTGATTCATACTAATTTGCGATGGTCAACATTTGGTCAACACTTGGTCAACATCCTTCTGAAATATGGTCAACATTTGGTCAACGTTTACATTCATTTGGCTCGATTTGTGCGGTCAAGTGTACGACACCCCTAATCGCAAATTAGGCTGTAACCACCTTTTTATCGGTGAGTTACAGCCTAACTGACTGGATGTCTTATATGTCGGATTAAGTATCCTTAATCTTCGATTGCAGCCTGCGCCGCGGCTACGCGGGCGATGGGCACGCGGAAGGGGGAGCAGGAGACGTAGTTCATGCCGAGTTTTGCGCAGAACTTGACGCTTGAGGGCTCGCCGCCGTGCTCGCCGCAGATACCTACCTTGAGCTCGGGCTTGGTGGCGCGGCCTTTCTCAACGCCCATGCGGACGAGCTGGCCTACACCTTTCTGGTCGAGTACCTCGAACGGATCGACTTTCAGGATGCCTTTCTCTTTGTAGAACTTGAGGAACTTCGGAGCGTCGTCACGCGAGTAACCGAAGGTCATCTGGGTGAGGTCGTTGGTGCCGAACGAGAAGAAGTCGGCTACCTCGGCGATCTGGTTGGCTGTGAGGGCTGCACGGGGTACCTCGATCATTGTGCCGACCTTGTAGGGAACGGTTTCGCCGCGCTCGTCAAATACGGTGGCTGCGGTCTTGTTGATGATGTTGGCCTGGTGCTGGAGCTCCTTGAGGGTGCCTACGAGGGGAACCATGATCTCGGGGAATACTTTCACACCTTTTGCTTTCACGTTGAGGGCAGCCTCAATGATTGCGCGGGTCTGCATTTCGGTGATCTCGGGGTAGGTGATGCCGAGACGGCAGCCACGGTGACCGAGCATCGGGTTGAACTCTTCGAGAGAGTCAACTTTTGCCTTAACTTCTTCGAGGGTGAGGCCCATCTCGTTGGCCATCTCCTTCTGAGTTGCGGTCTGGTGAGGTACGAACTCGTGCAACGGGGGATCGAGCAGACGAACTGTTACGCCGAAGCCGTCCATAGCTTCGAAGATGCCTTCGAAGTCACCACGCTGCATCGGAAGCAGTTTGGCGAGAGCAGCGCGACGGCCTTCCTCGTCGGAAGCGAGGATCATCTCGCGGATAGCCTTGATGCGGTCGCCTTCGAAGAACATGTGCTCCGTACGGCAGAGGCCGATACCCTGTGCGCCGAAGTGGCGTGCCTGCTTGGCGTCGCGGGGTGTGTCGGCGTTGGTGCGGACGAGAGGCTTGGTGTACTTGGCTGCGAGGTTCATAACCTCACCGAAGTCACCGTCGAGCTCGGGCTCAGTGGTGGGAACCTGACCGTCGTAAACGTCACCGGTAGAACCGTTGAGCGAGATCCAGTCACCTTCCTTATATGTCTTGCCGCCCATCTTGACGGTCTTTTCCTTGTAGTCAACCTCGATTTCGCCGGCACCGGATACGCAGCACTTACCCATGCCGCGGGCAACAACGGCTGCGTGGCNGAAGTCATNCCNCCGCGCATNGTNAGGATNCCNTGNGCGACAGCCATACCGCGAAGGTCTTCGGGTGAGGTCTCGATACGAACGAGAACGACTTTCTTTTTCTTCTCGGCCCAAGCCTCGGCGTCGTCAGCCTGGAATACGATCTGGCCGGTAGCAGCACCGGGAGATGCGGGGAGACCNTTGGCAACGACTTTGGCGCGCTTCAGACCCGACTTGTCGAAGACGGGGTGGAGGAGCTCGTCGAGCTTCTGGGGNTCCATNCGGAGAAGGGCGGTCTTTTCGTCGATNGTTCCGTCGTGGAGNAGGTCCATGGCGATCTTGACCATAGCTGCGCCGGTGCGCTTGCCGTTACGNGTCTGGAGCATCCAGAGTTTGCCGTCCTGGATGGTGAACTCCATGTCCTGCATATCNTTGTAGTATGCTTCGAGGCGNTTGGCGATTGCGATCAGCTCAGCNGCGCAGTCGGGCATTGATTCCTCGAGCGAGGGGTATTTTGTGCGGCGCTCTTCCTCGGAGATGCCCTGNAGAGCNGCCCAGCGACGTGAACCCTCGATTGTGATCTGCTGGGGGGTGCGAACGCCGGCAACGACGTCCTCGCCCTGTGCGTTGATCAGATACTCACCGTTNAAGATGTTTTCGCCGGTAGCGGCGTCACGGCTGAAAGCCACGCCGGTAGCGGAGTTGTCGCCCATGTTGCCGTAAACCATAGCCTGAACGTTCACGGCGGTACCCCATTCCTCGGGGATCTGNTTCATGCGGCGGTAGATGATAGCGCGTTCGTTCATCCAGCTGTCGAACACAGCGCAGATGCCACCCCAGAGNTGCTCCCATGCAGATTCGGGGAAGTCCTTGCCGGTGTATTCCTTAACAGCGGCTTTGAAGCGCTTAACGAGTTCCTTGAGGTCGTCGACATCGAGTTCGTTGTCGAATTTGATGCCTTTTTCTTCTTTGACCTTGTCCATGATGGCCTCGAAAGGATCTATATCTTCCTTCGACTGGGGTTTCATGCCGAGAACCACGTCACCATACATCTGGACGAAGCGGCGGTAGCTNTCCCATGCGAAACGGGGGTTGCCGCTCTTTTCAGCCATAGTGGCAACGGTTGCGTCGTTCATGCCGAGGTTGAGGACGGTGTCCATCATACCGGGCATCGAAGCGCGTGCGCCTGAACGTACAGAAACGAGAAGGGGGTTTGAGGGGTCGTCAAACTTATTGCCGGTGAGAGATTCAACGTGNGCGATGGCGTTTTCGACTTCAGCTTTGATGTCTTCGACAACTTTGTCGCGGCCATACTGTGTGTACTCGGTGCAGACCTCAGTGGTGATTGTGAAACCCGGAGGCACGGGCATACCGAGCAAGTTCATTTCAGCAAGGTTTGCACCCTTGCCGCCGAGGAGATTTCTCATCTCGGCGTTACCTTCGGCCTTACCATTGCCGAACGTATAGACTTTCTTTGCCATTGGTTGGATATTATTTTNTTGTCTTTTTGTGAGTTACATGAGTATTATTTGNGCCAGTCGTTCTNTNNNCGAGAGCCGGAGNGCAAANNNCNTTGCTCTTCAGAGCGACTTGGAATGCAAAGGTAATAAAAAATCCTCAAAAATAAAAACGNGGAGCGGGGGAGACGGTTGGTTTTTGGAATTATTAGCTTGGTTGGGGTAGCTGAGAGTAGCTGAGAGTAGCTGAGAGTAGCTGGGGTAGCTTGGGGTAGCTAAGAGTAGCTAAGGGTAGCTGTGGTAGCTAAGGGTAGGTGAGAGTAGCTTGGGTCGCTTGGAGTAGCCGGGTTGGGGGTTGGGTCGTGNGGAAATTCGGGTTTTTGGGGTGGAGGTGTTGTCTGCTTCGGGTATTTTGACTACATTTGCAGGACCGATGGCGGGAGGCGTATTTGGCTGGCGCTGTCGGCGTAGGGCCAGAATCATGATCGACGTAATGACTCCGACACCTCGCGANATGGTTCCCAANGGGAGCCGGCGCAGTCCGTGGCACGATTATTCGCGTCACGCCGTCTATCTTGTGACCCTTATCCGTGGCCCTCAGACCAATCCNTTTTCCGAGTTCGTCTTTGATTCGGAGAGTGGNCGGAGAACCCTTGATCTCAATCTTCTTCCGGAGGGNGAGCATGTAGACGATGCGATACAGGTGATTGAGAAATCTTTTGAGGGGGTGGAGATNCTTATGTANGAGATACTGCCGGATTATGCCATNTTTGTCNTACACAANGCATCGCGCGANGCTCTCACGCTCCAGCAGTTGATTTTCTGGATCAAGCANGAAGCCAACCGACGGTATATTAACCGAATCACTGAGATCTGCGAGCCGGATCCGGAAGGAGATTACCTCACGTCTCTCTTTACCGGAGGTTATGAAGACCGCATCGCACGACGCAAAAGTGACGTCGACAGGTTTGTCGCTCACGTCGAGAAAGCGGCAGCTCACTATGACTATCATTTCAGGCATCCCGGTTTTCGTCGTCGCTTTGTGATCACTTCTAAAGACGGACGCAATTTCGAGGGCTTCGGCAATCCACTGTTGTTGGATGATCCGCAGATCTCGGCTGTGAGGGTGAGCAGTCGTTTCAGCTCCGAAGAACTTCTTAAACGCAAAAGCGACTGGTTCCGAACCACGCTCAACGGTGGAGTTCTGGTATCGCCTTTTGTATCGGGTGCGGAATATAAGGTGCGTCGATGGGCACTCGAAAACGGAGGCCGACTGATCATTCTCAAACACAATGGCTTCGGGCCCTCGTTCTCGCTTGAGCCGGAACTCGCCTCCGCGATTGACAGCGGACGAGTCCTGTTGCTCGCCCCGACAAATTACGACCCTAACCTAAGCAGACCCGGTCGCGAGCTCTGTATGGCGATGAACGCCACAGCCGAGCAGATTGCAAGCCATGGGTTTATCGCCGGCTCCGAAGCTTGAAGCTGGAGGTTATTTTCTTGCTGACCCCGGCGCTGAAGCTTGAGGCTTGATGGTATCCCCTGCGCTGAAGCTTGGGGCCTGAACAAAAAGGTTTATTTGGTTGGGATCTTAGGTTAGAAGCGGATTTTGTGGCGGGTAGCCTGGAAAGAGATTTTTTTGAGCATGAAGATAGGTATTGTGGCTCCGATCGCCATACCCAGAAGGATGAAGAAGCAGGTCAGTCCGTTGCTTGCGAACAGATAGAAATATTGGTTGAACGTATCTTCCGAAGCGTTATACATACACATGATCAGACCGACGAAAGTCTTGTAGGCATAGATGCCCGGAATCATCGGGAGGAGCGACGGGAATAGGTAGGTCTCCGCCGGGACTTTGGTCTTTGGCGACAACAGAACCGCCATCACGCCGATCAGAAACGATGCAAGAGTCGTGGCGATCACTATGTGAATGTGTAGGTGCTGACCGCTCATCAGCAGGAATCTGAACGAGTGGCCGGTGGCCGCTATCAGCGCGCACCAGAGAAACGCCTGCTTCGGCGGGCGGCTGATGGCCGAGAATCCGATCGCGGCGATCGCGGCGAAAAGGCCATCCTGCAACATTTTCCAGATCAATTCCATAGGCTAAGAGAGTGTTTGAATTTAAATTTAATGTTTAGAGGTTTAGAAATTCACTCTCTAAAACATATTGACTCCCATGAGTAGCATTCCCAGACCGAGACCGAACGAAAGGCAGAAGGTAAGGACCAGAGCATTCATCAATCGGCCGAACGCGCAGATATAATGCCTGTCGAGCATGTCGGAAAAAGAGTTGATAAAAGGTATTCCGGGGACGAGATAAAGAACGCTTGTCGCGACCGAAATGTCAGGCGTCGAACTCAGGCCGAAGAGTCCGTCGCCGGCTGCAAGAACCGATGAGAGGAATGCGCAGGCAACCACCGTCAGTCTATAATCGACATCTTTCTCGGTCAGAAGGATCTTGAGCACATAACCGAGGAAAGTCGCCACGAAGACGACCGCCATCGCTGTCCAATCTCCGCCGAACAGACGGCAGAAAGAGGCATTGGCACAAGAAACTATGAACGGAAGGTTGAAGGCGTTTTTGTATGGCGTGTGGACCAGGCGGTGAAAGACCTCACGAGCCTCTTCGAAGCAGATCTTGCCGTCGGCTATCTGCCAACTCAGCTTGCTCAGACGTGTATTGAGATCAAAACTTATCGGTCCTTCGCCAATGGAGGTTATGACTGTCATCACCTCGTGAAAAGACTTGTCGCGGACAGTCAGATGTATGTGTCGCGGCAGGATTGTGATCTCAACCGTCATCCCATAAGCTTCCGCAATGCGCGTCACATTCTTCTCCAGACGAATACATGTGCTTCCGCTTGTGAAAAGGGCAGAGCAATAGTCAGCGAGAAAAGCCCCCATCTCCGTCACCGGGATAGAGCACGCATCAAAAACTTCTTCCTGAATAATCTCCTCAGTCATAATTTCTTCAGACTTTACCTCTCATCCTTTCGGTTAGCAACCTCGTCCGGAAGGAAGCGGGGATTCTGAATATGTCTTTTGACGATATGTCGGGTTCTTATGAAGTCCAAAATATGTTCTTCATTGTCTTTGCAAAGGCGCAAAGTATATTTTATCAGAACCGTCAAAGCGATAACCGCGATGACGATCCAGGTAATGAGTGCGGTTTCCATAGTTATAATTGTGTTTTAACGTTGGCTAAGCGACAACATTAATATTATAACAATCCGGAAAGCGTTTTTTCCTTACTATTCTGATTGGGGCAAGTTTGGAAAGGGTCCGGGAATTTGGGATCCGGGTTATTGGCCGGTTACCGCTTCGGCGGCAGGTATGGGCGGATCAAGGTTGGATCCGGAGAAGTTCGGGATAGGTGGTTCTGGTACGCTTCGGAAGTTTGGCTACAACCTGGGCATAGCTATGGCGGACCAGTTGGAGGATGAAATCATCGGGAAGGGTACCGTTCAGATGGATCTGATTCCAGTATTTTTTGTTCCAATGCCACGCCGGTTCTATTTCCGGATGATGTTCCCGAAGTTCTATGGCATAATCCGGGTCTGCTTTCAGCGCAATTTGATCAGCGTCGTCAAGATCTAAACATGCGAAAATCTTATCACATACCCGAAACAGCAAATGATCCTCTCCGAAAGCCATATCTTCGGTAGCCATCGGGAGTGAGAGACAATATTCTCTAATTTCTTCGATATTCATTTCACTTACTTGTGATTTTCAACTATGTAAACATACTGAGAGATTCAGAGGGGGAGGATCATCTCGAACTGTTTAGTAGATAGAGGAATGTTTTTGGATTGGAGGAAAGCGGGGAGTGTCACGTCTGCAGCGTCCACGTTCAGAATCTTGACGGCATCGGTTTCGAGGCCCTCTATCGCGCATGACAAGAGAGCAGTGCCAACTCCCTGGCGACGATATTCCGGCTTGACTGCTAACTGAGCTATGTCACCCGTCATCGGATCATATACGCAATAGCCGGATGGCTCCCGGTTGATGAAAGCTCCGAGGCAGTGCAACCCCTCCCGGCCTCTTTCAATCGATTCTATGCTGTTCTGCCAAGATGGCTGAAAATCGTTGAAATGACAGAGTTCTCGTACAGACTCTACCGTTATGGGTTTGATTTCAATCGGGAGTGAGTTCTTAGTCTTAAGGTCGGTAGAAGTTGCCTCGCGCCTTGTCAGATTTGTTATCTCTGAAATCTTCCGGCGATAACAGTTGAGCTCACGCGTAACTTCAAAACCCATGTCGCGGTAAACCTTGATCGCACTTAGGTTATTCTGCAGAACCTCCAGAAGATATTGCTCCACTCCGTCCTCTTTCAAAAAGGGGAGGGCGGTGCTGAAGATCTGACCGGCCAAATGGCGACCGCGATAATCTTGAGCAGTTCCGGTTCCGGTGTCATAAGCTGTCTTGAGTCCGTTGAACTGTCCGATCCCGTTGAATGTAAAGGAGACTATCTCGTTGTCGACGAACGCGGCGAAAGACAAATGATCATCAAAGCCACGGCGCTTAAGCATAGCCCGCACTTCATCCTTGTTAAAACTGATCTCATAGTCTGCAAAAGCACGTTCGAATCCGGCAAACAGTGTGTCGAAGTCAGTATTTTTTAAATTGCGAATCAAGGGCATAAGATTTAAAGGTTTGGGGTAGTCATGGAGTTGTAGACGAGGGTCGAGAGGTCAGCGATGATGGCGGCGGTTGCGGTCGGGTCGTAGGCGGAGTCGGCGACGAAGACGGCTATCGCGTAGCTCCGGCCATCCGGAAGGCGCACATAACCGCAGTCATTTATGGCAGAGATGCGACCCGGAGACAACACATCGCCGGTGCCGGTCTTGTGACCAATCGTTGCGCCGGTATCGGCGAGAGGAGCCGCGAGACGGTCGGTGCCTGTTCGACAGGTTTCGAGCATCTGAGCGATTTCTCGATAGGAGTCCGACCGGTTTCTGTCTGTGCGGTTGAACCGATCGAAAAGCATTGCCATTGCCTCGGGAGTGGAGAGATTGAGGTAGGAGAGATAGGGATTGGAATGCATATCATCTTCGGTCGCTCCGACAGAGATTTGCGACGGCATTTCCAGATCGCGCATTATGGCATTGATGCCCTCGATACCACCGATGAATTTCAACAGAATATCCGCGGCATTGTTATCGCTCTGCCGGAGCGACCACTCCAAAAGCTCACGGATCGGGAGTTCAATAGGCTTCCGACCATACTTCCGAAGCATCGGGCTCCATGTATTCTCCTTCAGATCATCAACAGAAATGGCAACTGATTCGTTGAAATTGAGAGAATGGCGGTCCACATACTCCGCCACAGCCATAGCCAATGGAAACTTGAAGACGCTCATCATCGGGAAGTCCCTCCGGCCATTCACCGAAACGGTGTCTCCCTCATCCGTGATCACAGCGACGCCTATCCGTGCATCCTTCCCTTCGATATAATCGGTTAACAGAGATTCGAGTAAAAGGGTGCGGGGCGTATGCGGGGACTCGACCCCGGAATCCTCTTGCTGTTGGTGGGTTACAACACCGCAGACCGGAGAGGGGCAGGATAACAGCGCGGCTAAGGTTATGATTGATGAAAAGAATTTCATTCGTTAAATAGATTCCGAGGTTCTACATTGATTTCGATGCAAAAATAGCGAATCAGCTATCTATTTGCAAATCTTTGCTCGAGAGAGAAGAACTCATTTAAACTTTTTACGAAAACAAAATATTGGTTTAAAATGGTTTTCTTCAGGGTCAATCTTCATTAATATTTTGGCATCTTCCAATCCTTTCATCAGTCACGATGCCCGCATCGTTCCCTCTTCAAGTATTGAAACCTGCTCAAAATCTTAATGAACCTTAACCCTGAAAAAAGTTTAAATGAGTTCTTAGGAAAGTGTGGTTTGAACGGGAAAAAATGGCTAAATTTGCACCATGATTAGATACTTGCGTTGCGACAAGGGCTTCAATGAAGTCGAAGAGTGGTTTCCAGGGTGTTGGGTAAATGTGACCCAACCTACGCCCGGCGAGCTTAAGAAAGTACAGGAGCGCTTCGGGATTCCCGAAGACTTCGTCGACGATATCAGTGACCCGGAAGAACGT
The DNA here is from genome assembly GCA_014800785.1 of Bacteroidales bacterium. Classification (GTDB taxonomy): domain Bacteria; phylum Bacteroidota; class Bacteroidia; order Bacteroidales; family Muribaculaceae; genus Lepagella. The sequence continues at coordinate 30,782 of JAAVFK010000039.1, read as the reverse complement.
CCCCACATCGAGACAGACAGTGGCTGGACGCTCGCGATCATCCGTATTCCGCGCTACGAGCCCGACAGCGATCTCCAGTTCAATACGGCGCCGATGGGTGTTATGGTCAAAGACGACGTGATCGTCACCATCTGCAACTTCGACAACGATCTGACTGTAGATTTCATCGACCACACTCAGCGACGCAATATCGAAATTCCCTCGGCTCCCGACTTCATTCTGCGACTTCTCAACAGCTCGGCCTATTGGTTCATGCGCTATATGAAAGCCATCAAGCTTATCCGCGAACAGGCTGAAGATGAGCTTGAGAGAAGTATACGCAACGAAGACCTCCTGCAACTTCTTCAGTTACAGAAGGCCCTCGTCCTGTTCGCCACCGCTATCAAAGGCAATCTACTTGTGCTTGAGAGACTGAGACGGATGTATCCCCAGACAATCGGCCGCGAACTGCTTGAAGACGTCGAGATCGAGCTTCGACAGGCTGACTCTACCGTGGAGGTGGCCAACGCGATGTTCGACCGCACACTTGATACATATGCAAACGTTATCTCGAACAACGTCAACGCAATAATGAAGCGTCTGACCAGTATTTCGGTAATTCTGATGGTGCCTACCCTTATTGCCAGCTTCTACGGAATGAACGTTGATATCGGGATTTCGTCGACGAATACTATGGCTTTTTGGGTGATTATCGGGGTAGCTATTCTTTTGACTGTCCTTGCTTGCGTTTGGCTGAAGAGGATTCACTGGTTGTAGGTGGGTTGGGGTAGCTAAGAGTAGCTGGGGTAGTTGGGGGTAGGCATGCTTGTGGTCAATAGGTTCTTTGGGATTCCCTTTCTTTGGTATCCCGGTAGACTTGGTTGACCTTTGAGGCGCCGAAGGTGTAGGCTANTCTTAGGGAGATGGTGTGGTTATGGATGTCTGTGACTTGCCGGAGGGTGTAGTCNGAGTAATCAGCCTCGTATTTGGTCTTGANCCACTTGAAGGGGTCGGAAACGGAGNCGGCGAGGGACAGACGGNTGTCGAGAAGTTGGTAGCGCAGTTCAGCGTTCAGAAGGGTCACGCTTTTGAATCTCAACATCTTGTCCTGATAGGGGAACATATGGGTGCAACGGACGTTGAAAATTAGTGTTTTCGGTCTGTTGAGCATCCACGAGGTGTTTAGCTCCAGTTTACCGCTCCAGTCGCCGCGATCAGTGTCCTTGAAATATTCCCGATTCGATTCCGACATGGAATAGAAAACNTCGCCGCCGACNTTTAGGTTCCACCATCCGAANAGTGACCGATTGTAGGAGGCATATAGGCCTACCTTTGTGGTGTTAATGCAGTTTTCGGGNGTGCTCCATTGNGAGCCATCCGGCTCAAAGCGTGTGATGTAGCCCATTACGTCGCGGTTCCACGAGCCATACACAACCGCATATAGACCCTTGAAGCTGTAATTCAGGCCGACATTATTGCTGATAGTCGGCTTCAGGTCAGGATTGCCGGTGAAATAGTCAGTTGCGGTATTGTAGTAGCGGAAAGGGTTGAGATCACCCATATTCGGACGGGTGATGCCCATTGAATAATCCGCAGACAAGCGCCCACCGCGTGGGATATTCCAACTTATGACGGCCGAAGGGAACAAGTAGCCGTAGCTCCGGTGATGCCTTATATCATCATCTTTCCGAATACCATTCAAGTCTGTAAACTCATATCTCAACCCTATTTTACCGAAGAGATCTCCGGTCAGACTCTTCTCGGCGCTTACATAAACTGCCGTTGTCTTCTCGGTATAGTCGAAATCGTTGCTTTGTGTCGGATCATCCACTAATATGCCATCAAGATCATTGGCGATGTGAAGGCCCGTACGGGTTCCCACCCATGTGTAGGCTGCACCCGCTTCAAGCTTGAAACCGGAGAAGGGTAGAACTGCGTCCAGTTTCACGGAATGTATGTCATAACGGTTGCGTGCCTCTCGGGTCAATCGGCAAGAGCCGAAGTCATCACCCGGCAAGTTGAGACTTTGAAGACCGGAGCGGATGTCGGAGAAGAGATTGCTNCGACGATCAAACCAGTTGTANGTCAGACTCAGTGTTTTNCCCGACGGATCTATANTCCAGTCGGCGAAGCCTGTGAGAGTGACNGCGTTCTGAGGATNCCAAGGGGTNACTACCGATGAAANTGTNGGCGNTTCATNNANCACNGTCATATCNAGTTGGTCCGCCTTGCTCCGGTTGAGACTATAGTTGATGATTACNCCNGNNCTCCAGTTTTTNTTGAACTTATACTTGAATAGGCCGTTGGCTCCNAAGTTCTGNNCACTGAAGCGGTTGGTACGGTCCGACGTGATAGTNTAATCGGGAAAAATCTGCTCACGACCGGAATCCATCAGNCCCTTGAAGCAATCACCGCTTGCGTCAACCGAAAGTTCGACCTTGCGTGTCGTGTGACTGACATTGCCNCCGAGAGAATATCTGAAATCGTGAGAATAACTTCCGCGACCCCATGCGTTNCCGCGTGTACCTAACGACTCGTTGCGGGTCGTAATGGAGATATAGGCAACGTTGTTGGCAGCTGCATACTTCGCCGGAGGAGTCGTCAGTAATTCGATCTTCTCGATTCCATCGGCCTGCATNTTCTTGAGTTTCATAGAAATCGCCTCGTCTGTCATCTCAAGCAGATGACCGTCCACGATATAACGGACTGAATTCTTTCCGGCCACGCTCACTGCGTCGCTGACAACCGAAACGCGNGGAATACGGTCAAGCAGTTGTTTGCCGTCCAGTCCCGCAGCATACGGATCGTTCCTGACGGTGTAGACAATCCGGTCCGGGGCCTGTTTCAGAGCCTCCTTGGGAGCAATAACCACCAGTTCGTCGAGAGTGGATTCGAGATAATTATCTGTCGCGGTTGAATCATTGGTTTCCTGTGCGAGAAGAGACGCAGGGAGCACTGCCGCTCCTAAAAGCAGCATACGAAAGGTATTCATAAAAGTTTGATTANGNGTTACATAAAACCGGAGNGTCNGGGATAGGTTAAGCGGGTTCGCTTACTTGAATGCAGCCGCCGGGCCNTTGATGTAGAGATAACAGCCGTTGTTGGGCGTGAAAGAGAGTCCGATATCCACAGGCTGATCGTTGTTGACTATCTGCATACGGATGAAAGTCACTCTTCCGTCACCGATAANATCCTGGGANGAATCGGCATTTTTTTCATCCTTGCGATATAGTTCCGTTACTTTTTTTACGAGTGCNGGGTTGCCGTCAAGCACGCTGAACGCGCGGAAATAATTGTCCTTTGACTTCGAAATCTGAATCGTTACGTTCTTGNTTGAATTGAACGAGCCATCGAAAAGNTTGTCGAGATTTAGTTTCAGAGGCTTGGCCATAGCGGCCAAACTGATGAAGAGAGAGATGAAAAGCAGAATATATCGTTTCATAATAAGTGTCATTAAGAGAGTGTTTACTTTTGATGTGAACTTATCTCAGGCGNTCGAAGTATTGTTGCATTTCCTCCGCCTCCCGTTCCTTGGCCTCNGCCATTGCGATGAGCTCGTCCGCTTTCTGCATTGCTTCCNAAACGGCCTTTTCGGATTCGGATTCACTGAGACGCTTGCCNCCTNCGTAAGCNACGACGACACTTCCGCCGGCGGAATATCCGGNTTCGTCCGNGCTNTGGTTGTGGAAAGAGAGGGCNGTGGNGANAAGAAGACCTAACGACGCGGCGATTCCTCCGAGACGGAGAACCCANTTACGNCTATGGATNCGAACGGGGATATTNTCAGAGGGTATAGCCGGGGCATCGTCGATTTGAGAGAGAAGTCCCTCAGCGATCATCGCCTCGCGTGCCTCCTCTATAATTGGCGAGGAATAGTCCATCTTCCCCAAGATAAATTGGAGTTCCTTTTCTTCCAAGACTGAAAGCTGACAGTCCATATATAACCGGCAGAGTTCCTCAGTCTCCTTCAGAGTCAGTATGTTGTCATTCTCTTTCATTTGTTCAGCTTTTTATAGTTCTCGCGCATCTTTCTTCTTGCACGGCTCATTGTCATTCTGACCGCCTCGACTGTCAATCCCGTTTCCCGGGCGATTTCCTCATATTCCTTGCCGTCACGGGAAACAGACAGAAAAATGCTTTTCTGGATTTCTGACAAACCATCCGAGAGGAGCGCTTCTAAAGTGGGCGAATCATCCGGCAGGACCGGTTGAACCTCAAACCGGGATGTGTCCGCATCGTCCGCTCTTTCGGTGTGTGGTCTGCGCAGTTTGTCGATACAGACATTCTTCAAAACGGCGAAAAGCTTGTTTCGCGCTTCCGCATCCGTTTCGGGCTTACCGTTCTTCCAGAGCCTCTCGAACGTATCCTGAAGAGCATCATTGGCCTCCTCTTCATCCTTGAGGAAGTTCATGGCGCTCCGATGCAGTTTTTGGCGAAGGCTGAGGAACGAATATGTCAGTTTGTCTGTGTTCATCCTCTTTAGATACGGATGAGTTGGGGAAATGTAACGCGAAGATAGTACTTTTTTTGAAAAATATTGGGGGCTGGGGTAGAGTAGATGGGAGTAGCTAAGGGTAGCTGAGGGTAGCTAAGAGTAGCTCGGGTAGCCGGGGGTAGCTGGGGGTGGCTAGGGGTTGCTGTGCGGTTAAATTTGGAGATTTGGGGAGTATTCAGTAAATTTGCAGGTGGATCGGGTATTAATGTCAGGCCGGTCCGGATGATGGTAATGAGTAGAATCGATCTTGTAAAGCTTCGTAAGATTGCCGGCATGAGCCAGCGTGATTTGGCGGACCTTCTTCAGGTCCGTCCTAGTTTCCTTTCGGCGATTGAAAATGGAAAGAGTCGGCTGCCGGAAGAAAAATTGCTGAAAATAAAAGAAATTTTTGAGATTGATGATCTGGAGCCCTATACGATCGATGACGCTGCGGACTCAGTGGCAGTGGTTCCTCCACATACACATCCTCATACTCACGGCCATGCTCATGCCCAGGCCGAGCCTCTCGATTCCCTCACCCAACTTCTGAACCATTTCCATGATCTCGCTCACCGGAATAACCGTGATGTTGAGGACCCCGAACTCGCAGCCCGAATAGATTTTCTGACCAAAAGGAACGATCGCCTATCTGATCGACTTGATGATCTTCGAGACGAAGTAGACACCCTCAGAGCCGAGAACCTCCGACTCAAAGAACTGCTTATTAAAGCCGGGGTCAGCTACTGATAGCCTTTCGTAAGTTGCAGAAAGGCGAACGTTAGCTATTAAAAGGGGGTATCGGCTGCTGATGCGCAGTGATGCGAGTCAGGAGAGGTTTCGTTCGGTAAAGGGTTAGGATAGGGTAAGCGTAATGATATATTCGTCGGGGGTGGCGGATATGACTTGCGAGCGGTAGCCCCAGTCAGTGAAGATGGCGGCGAGGCGATCGGCCGGTGGAAGATGGTCGCTATCAGATTTGCGCTCGTGGTGGATGTTATTGATGAATTTTTCGTCGGAAGGAAAAGCGACAATTATTCGTCCTCCCGGTTTCATGTTCATCTTGAAAAGCCATTCAATAGTCTCTCGGGGGGTATGAAGGTGAGGATAAACAGAATATAGAAGAGCCACGTCATATTTTCCCGGAATCACTTCCTCCTCAAAATCAAGTTTCAGAAACTCAACGTTAGGGAGATCACCATATTTTCTGCGCGCGATAGCCAGCATTCCGTCNGACAGGTCTACGGCCACGACGCGACCTTCACGGCCGACGATCTNCGACAGGTANGGCGCCAGCACACCGGTGCCGGTGCCAAGGTCGATTATATCCATTCCCTCAGAGAGATTCAGTTTGGCCAGAATGTTACGGACGCGCTCGGGAGTGGAGCGTACCTCATTGGCGTCCCATGTAGGCGCGAGAGCGTCGAAGAAATCTATTTCCGCTTGGTTCATTGTATTGAAGAATTTGAGAGCGAGATTAGGCTTTTAACCAACCCCTTCTTAGCTTGCTGGTGAATTTTTTACAAAGTTAAGTGAAATTTAGTGAAATATCAAATCTTTTTGTTAATTTTGTCGGCGACTAAGGGAGAACAGCCTCTGGTCGGTTTAGGCAAATCGGTTCTTGGTGGCTGATTTGCGACTCACCATAATCCTGAAAACACACGATATGATTAAAACGAGAACACTTGTATTTCTGTCGCTGACAGCAGTGTCGGCCGGAGCATTTGCTGCCGAAGCACCGCGCGACACCACTAATCTGAAAGAAGTCGTGGTCACCGCACCGCTCAAGACCAATCCGGAACTTATTCCACTGAACGTCACGCAGGTGACAGCATCTGAGATAGAGACGTCGGGAGAGACATCGCTTCTTCCCGTGCTTGTATCGAAAGTGCCGGGACTATTCGTAACCGAGCGCGGATTCGCCGGCTACGGAGTCTCGGGCGGGAGTGCAGGCGAGGTGAACATCCGTGGTGTCGGACAGGGCAACAAGGTTCTTTTCATGATAGACGGACAGCCACAGTGGGCCGGAGTATTCGGTCACTCGCTTTCGGACACATACGTTGCCAACGGCGTCGAGAGAGTAGAGGTTGTCAAAGGTCCCTCATCGCTTCTTTACGGCTCCAACGCCATGGGCGGTTCGATAAATCTCGTCACCCGCACCCAGAATAGCGACGGACTGACCGGACGTGCACGCGCGATGTTCGGTTCGTTCAATACTCAGAAATTCGCCCTCTCATCCGGTTATAAGAAAGATCGGTTCTCGGCAACTCTTTCGGGTCAGCTCGACCGCAGCAACGGCAACCGCGCGGGAAGTGCCTTCTGGCTCGCCAATGAATTTGTGCAGCTCAAGTATGCCGCATCAAACCACTGGAGTCTGGCCGGTATGCTCGACATGACCCAAAGCAAAGCCAACAACCCCGGCACCATACAGAAACCGCTGGAGAATATGTGGACCGACATCTTCCGCGGCACCGGAGGTGTGTACGTGAAGAATCAATATAAGAAGGCCGACGGCGGAGTGCAGGGTTATATCAACTGGGGACGCCACAATGTAGACGATGGCAACACACCGGGAGAGGCGCCGAAAGACTATCTTTTCCACTCGACCGACTACAACATGGGCTTCACCGCCTACGAAAGCCTCTATCTCTGGCAGGCCAACACCATTTCGGCCGGAGTAGACTTCCAACACTGGGGCGGCCACATCTGGAACACTGCCAAAGAAGATGAATCCGTGCGCTCCGCCGAATCGAAACACCATGTGAACGAGATAGCCGGTTATGTCATGATGCAGCAGGGCTTCTTCCGCGATATCCTCAACGTGAACGCCGGTGTGCGTCTTCAGCACGGCTCGGTTTACGGAAACGTGTGGGTACCACAGGCCGGAGTGATCGTACGTCCCGGCGGCGCATCACAGATCAAGGCTTCGTTCAGCAAAGGCTTCCGTGCCCCCAATATCCGTGAGCTCTATCTCTATCCGCCGGCAAACCCCGACCTCAAGCCGGAGTATATGCTCAACTATGAATTGAGCTACCGGCAGCACTTCCTGAACTACAATCTCATGGTCGGCGCCGCTCTTTTCTATATCGACGGACGGGACATGATTCAGACCACGATGATCGACGGACGTCCGCGCAACGTGAACACCGGCAAATTCCACAACAAAGGATTCGAAATCGAAGCCGCCTACAACATACTGACTAATCTCTCGGCCAGTGCGTCGTGGTCATATCTCCATACCGACTCGGATAATCTCTACTCGCCGAAGAACAAACTCAATGCTGAGGTGACCTATTCGCCCGGTCCCGTGAGCCTGACTCTCGAAGAGATGAGCATCTGGGCTATGAAGAACGGCAACCCCGACGGCTCAACAGAGAGCTACACCTTACTGAACTTCCGCGCAGCCTACACGTTGGGGACATCGGTTCCTGTCACCCTCTCGCTCAAGGTCGACAATATCACCAACAAGCATTACCAGATCATTTATGGTTGCCCGATGCCCGGAACCACGATCATGGGTGGAGTCGAGTTCAAATTTTGACTGTAGCTTATTGTGAAAGGTAGACTCTCAATACTTTACTTTCTTCAGTTCGCCGTCTGGGGATGCTATCTGACATGCTTCGGACAGCTCCTCGGAGCCGGCGGACTGGGGGGAAACATAGCCTGGTTTTATGCGGCCATTGGTCTTGTGTCGATCATCACGCCGCCCCTTTTCGGACGGCTGGCCGACCGCACTCACCGTCCCGAGCGACTGTTGGGACTTTGTCATCTGTTGGCCGCTCTCACGATGTTCGGAATGTGGCGCTATGGGATGACCCATCCGCATCTTGAATTCGGCGTATTTTATACGCTTTATCTGGTATTCCTCGCGTTCTATATGCCGACAATGGCGTTGGCCAATACGACTACATTCGGTCTTCTGAATGCCTGCGGGTTGAGCAACGACATCTCGTTCCCGAAGATTCGGATCTGGGGAACCGTCGGTTTCGTCGCCGCGATGTGGTTTGTCAACTCGGCCTATTATGCCGACGGCTCATTCGGTTTCTCACTTACCGACGAAACCGGGGTAGGCCATCTGCGGTTTCAGTATAACGCAATGCAGTTACTCTGTAGCGGTATAGTCGGATTACTCACCGCCATGTATACGCTTACGCTTCCGGCNCTCGCTAAAAGCTCTGAGCGCAAAACGAACGCATCCACGGCAACTCCGTTCNTTCNATCTCTCAAGAAACTGGTTTCNAAACGCGAGATCGCACTCTTTNTGGTATTCGTGGTGTTCAGCGGAGTCTGTCTTCAGATCTCAAATGGCTTCGCCACTCCCTTCATCACCCACTTNCTGGGTATTCCGGAATATGCCGGCTCTATCGCCTCNGGAAATGCNACAACNTTATTCTCGCTCTCGCAGATNTCCGANGCNCTGTGTGTTCTGCTGGTCGGAATCTCATTGAGCCGACGCGGAATTAAATGGGTGTACGGNATCGGNCTGTTGGCTTGGGGTCTGCGGTTCCTGATGTTCGGAGTNGGTAATCCCGGAAACGGACTTTGGCTTCTCGTCGGATCTATGCTGATCTATGGAATAGCCTTCAACTTCATCACCATCGCCGGCCATCTNCACATTCAGAAAGTNGCNCCCGANGGNATGAAAGGGTTCGCGCAAGGGTTGATGATGTTCATGAGNAACGGCATCGGNGCTACTTTCGGTACCATCGCAGCCGGTGCGATCGTAAACCNCTGGTGCAGCTGGCAACCCGTGATGCTTTCCGGTTCATCTACGCCGATGCGTCTCTTTATGGGAGATTGGGAGTGGCCCTGGTTGATATTTGCGGGGTATGCGTTTGTTGTTGCCACGGTTTGGATGATAGTTTATCGGAAAGATTGAAAGTTTAAACGAGTTCGATGGGAAACTGCCTACGTAGCAGAATAATTATCGAGTTACAAGTTGAAAGGACGCATCCGACAATCCGGGTGCGTCCTTTCTTTAGAATGGGTTATTTCTTCTTTAGAATGGGTTATTTCTTCTTTAGAATGGGTTATTTCTCGTAGATTACGTTGTAGAGGTAGGGNATGTGGANCGGTTGTTCGGCAACNGGGNCTGCGGCGGAGGTTATNACGAGGTTGACTTCCGAGCCGAGGGGGAGNGCGTAGCGTAGCGGCAGCTGGAGGGCATAGCCGTAATTTGATGGGGTGCCTACTATCAGAGAGNAGGGTGCNTCGGTTGTNCCGAGGTTGCCGTTTCCTTTCGGAAGTACGCCGTTTTTCTTATATTCCANCAGGTCATAGCGGAGGAATCTGAAGAAAACGGTCTGGCCATCGGTGGCTGCCGGACCGTCACCGAACTTCACAACCTGCATATATACGTCGCCATTCTCGTCGAGCTGGTAGAAGGGGGATACCGATCCGGGCTGGATGTCAGCGAGCGGCGGAAGATGGTCAATGACGTCGAACTTGCGAAGATAGTTCTTCACCGCCTCCTTTTCGGTCTTGATCATATCCTCTTCCGTGATTATGCCCTGATTGACGGTTACGAAACCGGCCTCTTTCTTTGTCCCTTTGCAGACGCTGAAATAGAGCGTGAACTCGCGTGGGGTGTCGCCGTCATTTTCGTCGAACTCCATCCGGAAGCTTTTCTTATCAGCCGAGACCTGGATCCAATTAGGGAGGCGCTGATCGGAAAATTCAATGTAATCATAGTTGCCGATAACGCCCACTTCGAGCCATCTCGCATATCCGTTGAAAGAGGCTTCGAGACTGTGGGTACCCATAGCTATCTCGGCCGGCGCGACGGTGCCGGCGGTGAGATGGAAGAGCCCTTCGGGATTAGGTTCCTCCTTTTGGCATGAAGCAAGGATGAACGCAAAAACGATTGAGAGGAAAAGAACGGTCTTTTTCATAATGTCCGGTTTAATAAGCGGTTTAAAAGGCTTTTTATTCTAAAACGCCGAGAATATCGTATTATTACTTCTCGGCCATCTGAATCACGAGGCCTATGTTTTGCGGTTTCAGAGTAATTTGTTAATTTCGCGTAGAAAAACAGGAGAAGGCCGTCGGGCATTTTTATAGTAGCCTGACTTGCCCTTGCCTGTAGGTACTGAAATTTGGAAGGGGAAGAGCGAAACATGGGAAGAAAGAAAAAAGAACTGCCGTTGCTTCACGATGTGAAGATCAGCGGAATAGCCGCCGAAGGCAAGGCTCTCGCCAGAGTGCGTCTGCGTCCCGAGGATGAAAACGAGATTGTCGTATTCATGCCTTACGGGGCTCCGGGCGATATTGTCGACCTCAAGATTGACAAGAAGAAGCGTTCTTATGCCGAGGGTCATATTGAAAAAATCACAACTCCGTCTCCCGACAGGGTTGAGCCGCGTTGTGCGCACTTCACTGTCTGCGGAGGGTGTAAATGGCAGCACCTGCCATATTCCGAACAGCTCAAGCACAAACAGCAGCAGGTGTATGACGCANTGACGCGCCTGGCAAAGATCGAGTTGCCGGAACTTTCACCGATTCTCGGTTCGGAAAATGTCTGGCGTTACCGCAACAAGATGGAATACACCTTCTCCGACAAGCGCTGGAGAACCTGGGAAGAGGTTCGTTCAGGCAAGGAGTTCGATGACTCCGGCCATGCGCTCGGCTTCCATATCCCGGGAGCGTTTGACAAGGTGCTTCACATTGACTGCTGTCATCTGCAGTCAGAGCTTGGTGACCGCTTGCGCAATTTCATCTACAGATTTGCCGAAGAGAATAATCTATCATTCTATAATATCAAGGAGAACAAGGGACTTNTGAGAACGGTCATGATCCGCATCGCCTCTACGGGCGAAGTAATGGTCTGCATCCAGTTCGGTGAGGATGACAAAGAGGGCCGCGAGCTGCTCCTCAAAGCACTGCGAGCNGAATTTCCCGAAATCACATCGCTCCTGTATACGGTCAATCTGAAGCTCAACGATTCACTGACCGGTCTTGATATAATCCCCTTTGACGGTCCCGACTATATNGTCGAAGAGATGGAGGGTCTGAAATTCAGAGTGAACGCCAAATCGTTCTATCAGACCAACTCCGCGCAGGCTTACGAGCTGTATAAAGTGGCACGAAATTTCGCCTTCGAAGGCCGGTNTGAAGAAGAGCGTCCGCTTGTCTATGACCTCTANACCGGTACCGGAACGATCGCCAACTTCGTNGCACGCAGGGCGCGTCAGGTTGTCGGCATCGAATATGTCGAGGAAGCCATCGAAGATGCGAAACTCAACTCAAGAGTCAACGGAATCGACAACACNCTGTTCTATGCCGGCGATATGAAAGATGTGCTGACCGACGAATTTATCGAAAAGCATGGTCGCCCGGAAATNATGATAATCGACCCGCCGCGTGCAGGTATGCACGAAGATGTNGTCAAGACGGTCATGCGTGCGGCTCCCGAAGTCATCGTGTATGTCAGCTGCAACCCGGCCACACAGGCNCGCGATCTTCAGCTGCTCGATCCCCTCTATAAGGTGACTGCGGTTCAGCCTGTCGATATGTTCCCTCATACGCATCACGTCGAGAACGTCGTTCGCCTGGTGAAACGTTGAGGTTCANATAACTGAAAGTAATAATTCTCGGATAATTACATCCCGCCATAGGGTGGNAGGAAAGCGTCCGGTATATATTCCACTTTAGGATTGTCCGACTCCGGGTCGGTGACTCCCGCTATATCGAANCGATACTCATAAAGGTAAGGCTGCTGGCGCAGGTATGTGTCGGCAGCCTTACATATATTCCGTATCTTCTTGTTGTCGACCGCGTCAATCGGATCCTGGCAGTTACCNNTNCGGGTCTTCACTTCAACAAAGATAACCAGCATATCCTTCATGGCTATTATATCGATTTCGAACTTAGCCAGTGGGGAGGCCTTCCAGTTCCGTTCCAGTATGGTAAATCCGCGGCTCACGAGATAATCAACGACGATCTGTTCGCCGGCATCACCTTCCTCCTTGGTCGTCTTGAAATGTTTTGCCATCTATTCGCAGATGTCCCGGTGCCAGAGAGCTAATTACTCTCTCAGAGGAGTCCGGGGATAGATTCGATTATGTCGTTGTTCTCTTCCGGAAGAACGGCCTGGACGTTGAACTTGGCGATTCCGAGATCAATCAGTTGTTTGTCGTCTTTCCGATCCGGAATATAGACCTCGATCCGGTTGTCGGAGAAGCGGAGGCGCGCCGGACGTTTGTTAAGCGACGAGGGTGCGCAGTCGAGAGCTTCGAGACACTCCGGAAGCTGAGGCACAGCTTCAAGTGCCTTNGACAACTCCTCCTCGCTACCGACAAAAAATTGAGACGCCGCGATATTTCCGCGCTTCATCATCTTCATCATCAGTTTCTGAACGGGACGCTTCGTCTCCTTGTCTTCGATTCCGAAGAGAATNAGGAAGAGAATCTTGCGGTCAACGCGNAGATTCACACCGGTGTGATTGCGGTCGAANGTNCCTCCGACGTAGCAGGTGCCGATCCCGAGCTGAACCATGTTGAGCACCAGCTGTTCGGCGAAATATCCCGCACGCTCATAGGCNCCGGGGAAAGACACGTCCACGACGGCGGCGATATAGTTGCGCGGATTGCGGAAAAAGCCGTAACTTCGGGTGAAACCCTTGAAAGGCTCATTNTCGTCAAAGAAAACCTCGAAATGCATTCCGGCCTCATGGGTGTCGATCATCGTCACCATAGACTTGATCTTGTCTCTCAAAGGCTGCGGAACGGGAGAATCAATGAAGGAGCGCACAGAATGGCGCTCCTTCAATTGGGATATGGTNAATTTTTCTTTCATTATGCCTGCACCTCTTCTTCGAGGTTGACCTCAAAGGTGTCGAGGAAGTTCATGGTGGCGGTGATGTAGTCGGTCATGACAACATCCTCCTCCACGAACTTCACGTGTTCGCGATATTCCTTCATCACCTTCTCGATATAGGGAGAAGACTTGAGNGGGCGGCGGAAGTCGATGCCCTGGGCCGCGTTCATCAGTTCGATGGCAGCGATATACTTGAGGTTGGCGATGATCTTGTGGAGCTTNGTGGCTGCGTTGGCGCCCATGGACACGAGGTCCTCCTGGCCGTTCGAGCTCACGATGCTGTCACACGATGCGGGCCATGCGTACATCTTGTTCTGGCTAACCATCGACGCCGCGGCATACTGCGGAATCATGAAGCCGGAATTGAGACCNGGGTGAGCCACGAGGAACTCAGGCAGACCGCGCAGACCGAGGATCAGCTGAGCCACGCGGCGCTCGGAAATGTTGCCGAGTTCGTGGAGAGCCACNCCCATGTAGTCGAACGCGAGGGCGAGGGGTTCGCCGTGGAAGTTGCCTCCCGAAACGACCATATCGTCATCGGGGAATACGGTGGGATTGTCGGTCACCGAGTTGATCTCNATATGGAGAACNTCGGTCACATGGTTCATCGCGTCCTTCACGGCGCCGTGAACCTGCGGGATGCAACGGAACGAATAGGGATCCTGAACGTGCTTCTTCTCGCGGGCGATGATCTCAGATCCCTTAAGCAGATTGCGGAANACNTTGCCGGTCTCGATCTGTCCGGGGTGAGGNCGCACCTGCTGGATGCAGTCGAAGAAAGGCTCGATGCGACCGTCGAAAGCCTCGAGAGACATAGCGCCGAAGAGGTCGAAGCAGTTGACGAGGTGCCAGCCGTCGATGAGGGCCTTGATGCCGTTGGCGCTCATGAACTGGGTGCCGTTCAGAAGGGCGAGACCCTCCTTGCTCTTGAGGGTGATCGGACGCCAGCCGAAGATGTTGAGAGCCTCGCTGCCCTTGATCACATTGCCCTTGTAGAGCACCTCACCCTCGCCGATCAGCGGAAGGAAGAGGTTGGCGAGCGGAGCGAGGTCACCGGATGCGCCGAGCGATCCGCGGTCATAAACGACCGGAAGGACGTCGTTATTGTAGAAATCGAGGATACGCTGAACGGTTTCGACCTGAACGCCGCTGAAGCCCATCGAGAGGGCGTGGGCCTTGAGAAGAAGCATCAGTTTGACGACGGTCTTGTCAACCGGAGTGCCGACACTGCACGAATGGCTCTTCACCAGATTTGACTGCAGGGTCGAGAGTTCCTCGGGAGAGATGGTGCGGTTGCAGAGAGAACCGAAACCGGTGGTCACACCATAGATAGGTGCATCGGTGTTTTCAGTCTTCTTGTCGAGAAATTCACGGCAATGGCGGATTTTTTCGACCGCTTCTTCAGAGAGGATCAGATGTGTCCCGTCATTGAGGATACGCTCTATGAGATCGTAGGTCAGAGGCGATGAGCCGATGGCATACGTTTTGAGTTGTTCCATATTATATAGATTTGGTTTGATTTAGAGAGTGCTTGGGTTAATCTTCTGTATAAATAAATATATAGGTGTAGACCCGGTTCAGAAGACTCAGATGTTCTCGGCGATCTGAACGCCGTGGCGCCAGACTTTCTTCACGCAGTTCATTCCGACATAATAGGGGAGAGCTGTGATCGTGTCGAAGTCGAGCATCACGACGTTACCCTCCTTGCCGACTTCGAGCGAACCGATCCGGTCGGCGCGGTCAAGAGCTGCGGCGGCGTTGAGAGTAAGAGCGGTCAAGGTCTCCTCGACCGTCATGTTCATATANATACATGCCAGCGCGATAGAGAGGGGGACGGAGCCCGAGAAGCAGCTGCCCGGATTGAGGTCTGTCGCCAGCGCAACGGCCGCGCCGGCCTCGATAAACTTGCGTGCCGGAGCNAAAGGTTCCTTNAGTGCGAAAGCTGTCAGAGGGAGCAGTGTCGCTACAACACCTTTNTCCGCCATCTGTCTTACCCCCTCGTCCGAGACNTGGAGAAGGTGGTCGGCAGAAACAGCGCCCATTTCGGCCGCCAGTTCCGCACCNCCGAGNGTCACGATCTCGTCCGCGTGGAATTTGAGCTTGTAGCCGAGGTCCTTGGCTGCCTGCATCAGACGGCGAGAATCCTCGATCTCGAAAACGTTCTTCTCGGTGAAGATATCGCAGAACTCAGCCTTGTCNCTGAAAGCGGGGAGCATTTCCGAAATCACCAGATCGGTATATTCGGCAGTGCGTCCGGCATATTCCTTGGGGACAGCGTGGGCACCCATGAATGTCGCAACCACTTCCACCGGTGCTTTCTCATCCTCGCGCAGACGATCGATCACGTCGAGCATCTTACGTTCTGTCTCGAGGTTCAGGCCATATCCGCTCTTCATTTCGACCGTNGTGACGCCCATTGCCGCCATTCGCTCCATGAAGATGCGGGCCTTCTTTTCGAGTTCGTCGGCCGAAGCCTCNCGAGTNGCGTTGACGGTAGACTGTATGCCGCCTCCGCGCTCCATGATCGACATATAGGTGTCACCCTTGAGTCGCCACGAGAACTCNTCGGGGCGATAGCCGCCGAACACGGCGTGGGTATGGGAATCGACAAAACCGGGGAGGACCGCACGNCCTTCGGCGTCTACGCGAGACCANCCGNCACCTGCGGTGCCAAGTTCCTCGTCGCTGAGATCGGCGCCAACATATGAAATCGAGCCGTCAGTGATGACCACCGCGCCNTTTCTGATCTCCAGAATATCGCTCATCTTCGCCCCCTTGGCCGCTTCGAGACCGGTGGGGGTGAAGATATGCGCGTTGTGTATGACTAAATTGCCTTTCATTGCTTTATTATTTCTCGGCGACGGTTTTCTTGACCAGATCGTCGGAAGCCACGAAAGGTTCGGTGATCATGAATCCGGCCTCGGCCATCGTGTCGTTCCACTCCTCGACGGTAGACATTGCGTTCTCATTGCGGGCCCAGCTTCGACGGGCAACGCCGCCCATCACGTCCCAGAGCATGGCCTTGGTCAGGATCTCGTCAACACGTTCCGAACCATCGCAGAGCATACCGAAGCCACCGTTGATAGACTTGCCGATACCGACGCCGCCACCGTTGTGAAGCGCCACGAGGCTCATGCCGCGTGCGCAGTTGCCGGCGAAGCACTGAACGGCCATGTCAGCCATCACGTTCGAACCGTCCTTGATATTGCTGGTCTCGCGGAAAGGTGAGTCGGTGCCGCTGACATCGTGGTGGTCACGACCGAGCATGATCGGACCGACCTCGCCGTTGCGGACCATCTCGTTGAATTTGAGCGCGATCTTCAGACGGCCCATAGCGTCCTGATAGAGGATACGCGCCTGGGTGCCGACAACGAGCGCATTCTTCTCAGCGTCGCGGATCCAGTTATAGTTATCGCGGTCCTGGCCGCGGCGGTTCACGTCAATACATTCCATTGCCGCCTTGTCGGTCTTCACGAGATCCTCGTGCTTGCCGCTGAGGCAGACCCAACGGAATGGGCCGTACCCGAAGTCAAACAGCATCGG
Source organism: Bacteroidales bacterium (assembly GCA_014800785.1). GTDB lineage: Bacteria > Bacteroidota > Bacteroidia > Bacteroidales > Muribaculaceae > Lepagella. Next base: position 13,975 of record JAAVFK010000039.1, on the reverse strand, counting down.
ACCCATGATGTCCTCAACATAAGAAGGCCAGATGAAGCCATCTTTCTCGTCGATACCGTTGCGCGAGATTTCCTTCACGCCGGCGTCGTAGATAGCCTTCATGAACGAGTTGCCGTAGTCGAAGAAATATGTGCCGTCGGCCACGAGAGCCTTGATTGCGTCATAATGGCGGCGGAGCGACTCGTCGACGAGCTCGCGGAACTTCTCAGGATCTTCGCTCAGAAGACGGGTGCGTTCCTCGAAAGAAACGCCGGCGGGGCAGTAGCCACCCTCATAGACGGCGTGACAGCTTGTCTGGTCGCTGAGAAGGTCGATATGTTCACCGGCCTTGACAGCGTGTTCAAGAAGGTCGACGACGTTTCCGAGATATGCGATGGAGATCGGTTTCTTCTCTTCCTGAGCCTTGCGCGCCAGACGGAAAGCCTCCTCGACAGACTCGGTCTTTTCCTGAACCCACCCCTGGCTCATGCGGGTCTCGATACGCGAGGGATCAACCTCGGCGATGATCGCCGCAGCGCCGGCAATCTCGGCTGCTTTGGGCTGAGCACCGCTCATTCCTCCGAGACCCGACGAAACGAATAGGTGTCCGCGAAGGTCACCATCCTGCGGAACGCCGAGTTTCATNCGGCCCGCGTTGAGGAGGGTGTTGAAGGTTCCGTGGACGATTCCCTGCGGACCGATATACATCCAGCCGCCGGCAGTCATCTGGCCATAGTTGGCCACGCCCATCTGCATAGCCTCGTGCCAGTCGTGGAGGTTGTCGAACATACCGACCATCATCGCGTTGGTGATTATCACACGCGGAGCCTCCGGTTTGCTGGGGAAGAGTCCGAGGGGATGGCCGCTTTCGACCACGAGGGTCTGATCTTCGGTCATCTCTTCGAGATACTTCTTGATCAGTCGATACTGGAGCCAGTTCTGGCAGACCTGGCCGGTCTCGCCGTAGGTCACGAGCTCATAGGGATAGAGGGCGATGTCNAAACAGAGATTGTTGTCGATCATCACCTGGAAGGCTTTGCCCGCAAGACATTTGCCTTTATATTCATCGATAGGTTTCGCCTTAAGGTCGCCCTCGGGGCGCCAGCGATATGCATAGATACGGCCACGGGTACGGAGCTCCTCCATAAATTCGGGGGCTGCTTTTGCGTGGAGTTCTTCGGGAAGATAGCGGAGCGCGTTCTTAAGCGCTGTCTCGGCCTTGGCATCGGTCAGTGTGAAGCCGCGGTCCGGAGCACGNCGGATGCCCTCTTTGAACCCGGGCATTTCGGGCCATTCGGCATCAAGACGGATACGATTGTCTTTCATGAGGTTAGTATTGTGACCGGATCGGGTAGACAAGTACCTACTCACCCGGTCGGCAGGTTTCACTATAATATGCAGTAAAATTACAAAAAAGTTTTGAAAAGTTGGGCAACCGTTCTTCAATTTGTGACATTTTTGTAACTTTGCAGTCCGAAAGAGATGACTTTTGCGGAAGNGGCGGGTGGTCGGAGAAACCGACTGTCCTCTNAACTCCGAACAAAATTCCCGAATCATAATTATGATCAACATAAGAACCATTTGCGACGGAATCGGATATGTGGGNGTCAANGACCGCACTATCGACCGTTTCGAAGCCCTTTGGGAAGTTCCCGACGGCGTCAGTTACAACTCATATCTTGTGGAAGGTTCCGAAAAGACCGCTTTGATNGACACGGTCGANGCGGGCCATTTCCACAGCTTCATTGAAAGAATCAAGGCCGAGGGAGGTAAGAAGATTGACTATCTTGTGATCAACCACATGGAACCTGATCACTCCGGCTCGATTCCGGAACTGCTCAAGNTCTTCCCCGACATCAAGATTATCGCCAACAAGATCACGGTCGGAATGATCGGAGGCTACTACAAGATCACTGATCCCGAGCGTTTCGTCGAGGTTAAGGATGGNGATGAGATCTCTCTCGGCGATCTGACCCTCAANTTCAAGCTGACACCGATGGTNCACTGGCCCGANACGATGATGACCTACGTNCCCGAACGTGCGGTGNTGTTCAGCGGTGATGCGTTCGGCTGTTTCGGCGCTTTGAACGGCGCGGTTGTGGACAACGAGATGAACGTCGACCTCTATTGGCGCGAGATGGAACGTTATTATGCCTGCATAGTAGGCAAATATGGNGTCCATGTTCAGAAAGCGCTGGCCAAACTCAAGGATGTCAAGCTGGAGTATATCTGCTCTACNCACGGTCCGGTATGGCACGACAACATCGAGAAAGTTGTCTCTGTCTATGACCGCATGAGCCGCTATGAGGCCGAAGAGGGCGTGACGATCGTCTACGGATCAATGTACGGNAACACCGCCGAAGTCGCTGAAGCCATAGCCATGAACATCGCATCGGCCGGAGTNAAGAATATCCGCATCCATGACGCAGCCCGTTCGCCGCTGAGCCAAATCATTGCNGACATTTTCCGCTACAAAGGACTGGTTATCGGTTCGCCNACCTACTCGATGACNTTCTTCCCGCCCGTGGCGCAGGTGCTCCGCGCAATCGAGACCCGAGAGGTCAAGAACCGCGCGTTCGCGTGGTTCAGCTCCTTTACCTGGGCACCGGGTGCGTCCAACGAGTTCAAGAAATATTTCGAGAATCTCAAGGTTGAGCCGGTCGGCAGTATGGTNATGAAACAATCTGCCGGCGCCGACGACTTCGCCGCCGCTGCGGAACTTGCNGNCAANATTGTCGAGGNAATCCGTAAATAACAATCCTAATTATATGGTACAGATACCTGATGAACTNCTGCATTGGGCTGACGAAATAGAAGCNGCAGTGACGATTTGTGACAANNATGCGAAGATTCTGTATATGAACGAGAAATCTCGTGAGACATTCGCACGTCATGGCGACATCATCGGTCACGANCTTCTGCANTATCACCCGCCGAAAGCAGTGGAGCAGATCAAGCACATGCTCGCGACCGGCGAGACCAATACATANAAGATCACCAAAAACGGACGCGANAAGATNATCCATCAGACCCCTTGGCGTCAGAACGGAGAGATCATGGGTCTCGTCGAATTCTCGATAATTTTGCCGGAGGATATGCCTCATTACGTGCGGTAACGTACAAACCGATGAGAGTATCAATAACGAGAGCTATTACATAACATATAAATACTATTACATAACATATAAATAAAGGAGTGCATGTGATGGCACTCCTTTTTATATGATATGTATTTTGATTGACTTCAAGTTAGAATTTCAGNCTGNTCAACCAGGAGACGATTGCGTCGAGNGTCGCATCGGANATGTCACCGGTGAGGGCTGCATATTCCTGAGGGAGNCCGGTGGNGCACTCGAGGAAGAGGTGGTTGTGGTCCGGAAGAAGGANACNCTGNGCNGTCGGATTGAGTTNGCCGATNATNGAGAGNTTGANCGGAAGAACTTGAAAATCCTTGTCTCCGTTNAGNGCGAGCCANGGCTTGTTGACNGCNTTGATNNNNGNGGNGGGATCNGTNCGGAGAAANTCNCNATACCAGGGNGANAGNANNGTCTCNACCTGCAACTCNATCTGCTTTTTCACCATCGGGATGGANGCCTGCGCACCAATCTGCTCGCTGACTTTGGCTGTCAGGANNTCNTTTGCTTCGTCATAAGGCATATCGCTCTTNGCNATAGNCAGAAGCTCCTTCTGGAGCGGTTCGGCGTCATAACGTCCGGTCATNGCNTCGGTGACTGCGCGGCCCTGNGTGAGNATAATGGAGTCGCCCGGCATTGCGGGAGCAGCGAGCGTGACAATGAAATCGCATAGCGGGTCACCGGCAAGTGAGACAGCGATAAGGCCCCCTTCCGAGTGTCCCAAGACACCTTTCGACTTTCCGGGAGCTACGGAATCGAGCCAAGAGAGCGCAGACCGAATATCTCCGGTCATGGTTGCAGTGGTGGCGTTCGCCACATCACCCGTTGACGCACCGACCCCGCGGTCATCGAGACGGAGAACCGCATAACCTTCCTTGTTCAAACGCTCGGCTATAGCCCGGAAAGGTTTGTGGTTGAGTATCGTTTCGTCACGATCCTGCTGTCCGCTACCTGTAGCAAGAACAATGGCTGCCTTGACTTCTCCGGACTCCGGAGTTGACCATGTTCCGACGAGACGGGCGCCGTCTTCTTTGTTGAGAACTATGGCATTATCCGGATTTTGTGCGGTTGTGCAGTTTGTGCCGCACAATGTAGCGATAGCTACAGATAACGAAATAGCGATCCTTGACTTCATTTCTGCGTAGTGTTAGAGTTATATGATTGGCACAAAGGTAGATTAAAAAGCCGAGTTTACCAAATAGAGGCAGATAAAGAGAACCAATTAAGGATAACATTTGTTAACTAAATAGTGTTAAATTATTCAAATTGAGAGTTGGTCATAATTGCGGATATTTTGGTTAAAATTCGCTGAAAATTCGTATTTATTGCTTTTGAAATAAAAATTTGAACTAATTTTGCAGGTTGAAAGAGTAGGCACCGACCGTAGGTTGCCCGATTCTAAACGATATATCTAACAACACACAAATATTTAATTACTAATGATTGACAACCGTTATTTCAAGGTAGCGCTGTGCTTCGTGGCCGGCGGTGCATTGTTGACTTCATGCGGTAAGAAACAGCAGGGTGCTGACGCGAACCAGCAGGCACCCGCTTATGCCGTTCTGACAGTCGGACAATCTGATGTAACCCTCGAAACTTCTTATCCCGCGACTCTCCACGGCCAGAATGATGTGGAGATCCGTCCGCAGGTATCAGGTTTCCTTACAAAAGTACACGTGACCGAAGGTCAGCATGTCTCTGCCGGCCAAGTTCTCTTCACTATCGATCAGGTGCAGCTCCAGGCTGCCGTAGACGCAGCTCGTGCGCAGATTCAGGTTGCGCAGGCCAATGTGAACACGGCTCAGACGAACGCCAACAACAACAAACAGCTATTCGACAAGAATATTATCTCGGCCTCGGCCTATCAGACGAGTGTCGACGCACTTAACTCCGCCAAGGCTGCTCTGAGCGCAGCGAAGGCTCAGCTCGTGAGTGCGGAGAAGAACCTGTCTTATTCAGTAGTCAAAGCGCCGGCTCCCGGTGTCGTGGGCTCGATTGACTTCAAGGAGGGTGCGCTCGTATCACCCTCAACTCTTCTCACTGTCCTTTCGAACAACGGAGGCATGGAGGCATGGTTCTCGATGACCGAGAAACAGATTCTGGCCTTCACAGATGGCGGTCGTCGCTCGATCAACTCGGCTATCGACTCCCTCCCGGCCGTCTCTCTGCGTCTTGCCGATGGTTCGCTCTATCCTGAAAAGGGCAAGATCGTTTCTATCTCCGGTGTGATTGACACCTCGACAGGTTCTGCTACTCTGAAAGCCCGCTTCCCGAATCCGGACGGAATGTTGCGCAGCGGCAACACCGGACAGGTTCTGATTCCCAACGTTGCGAACAACACCATTCAGATTCCCCAGAGCGCAACTTTCGATATCCAGAACATGAAGTTCGTGTATGTCCTTGGCGACAGCTCCAAGATCCACACCACTCCGATCACCGTAGACGCTATGGATGACGGACAGAACTTCATCGTCACCACCGGTCTGAAACCCGGCGATGTGATCGTTACCGAAGGTGTGGGTGTTTCGCTGAAAGACGGAATGGTGATCACTCCCAAAAAGTAATTCTTTCAAGACCTGACCGGCTTCCGGAAAGAAAGATCCTGATATCTTGAATCCGGAAGTCGCCAATCATAGAATTTCAAATGAGATTAGACAGATTTATCAACCGTCCGGTGCTCTCGACCGTGATCTCGCTTTTCATCGTGATCTTCGGTCTGCTTGGCCTTTACAGCCTCGCAATCGAGCAGTATCCGGACATCGCACCGCCGACAATTCGCGTTTCGACCTCATATACGGGTGCGGATGCGCAGACGGTGTTGAATTCCGTTATCGCACCTCTTGAGGAGCAGATAAACGGTGCGGAGAACATGGACTACATGGTCTCCTCGGCCTATAACAATGGTACGGCCGAAATTCAGGTTTATTTCAAGCAGGGTGCAGACCCCGACATGGCGGCCGTGGACGTGCAGAACCGCGTGGCCAAGGCTGCGGCGTTCCTCCCTGCGGAAGTTAACCAGGTGGGTGTGATCACCCAGAAGCGTCAGACTTCGATGCTTATGGTTGCCGGTATGTTCGACCAGAGTGGCAACTACGATGCTGAATTNATCGACAACTACNTNTCNATNAANATTNTNCCNCAGNTNAANCGTGTGNNCGGNGTCGGNGATGCNNNNGCNTTCGGTNCNGANTACTCNATGNGNATNTGGCTNAAACCGGACGTTATGGCTCAGTATAAGCTGATGCCTTCAGATGTTACGGCTGCGCTGTCGGAGCAGAATATCGAGGCTGCTCCCGGTCAGTTCGGTGAGCAGGGTGACCAGTCTTTCCAATACGTTATGCGATGGAAAGGACGTCTCTCAAAGGCCAAAGACTTTGAGGACATCATAATAAAGGTCAGCCCCGACGGTGATATCCTCCGACTCGGAGATGTCGCCAAGGTTGAACTCGGTCGTCTTTCATACGGTTTCTCGAACAAGATCAATGGCAAAATCGGTTCGTCGGCTATAATCTATCAGTCGGCAGGCTCCAATGCGACACAGGTTATCGAGGATGTCCAGAAATTCCTCGACAGCCAGAAAGAGTCCATGCCTGACGGATTGGAATTGATCACAATCATGAGTGTCAATGACTTCCTGTGGGCATCTATCCACGAGGTGATCAAGACCCTCATAGAGGCGTTCATCCTGGTGTTCATCGTGGTGTTCGTATTCCTTCAGGACTTCCGGTCGACCATCATCCCGATGATCTCGATTCCTGTCGCTCTGATCGGTACCTTCTTCCTCCTCTATATCTTCGGATTCACCATCAACCTTCTGACCCTCTCGGCTCTTGTGCTTGCGATCGCGATTGTNGTCGATGACGCGATAGTCGTGGTGGAGGCCGTCCACGCCAAGCTCGACCAGGGCTATAAGTCGGCNCGCAAGGCCTCTATTGACGCGATGGACGAGATCGGTGGTGCGCTTATCTCGATCACCCTCGTGATGATGCTGGTGTTCATTCCCGTGTCATTCCTCGGCGGTACCTCGGGTGTGTTCTATCGCCAGTTCGGTCTGACCATGGCGATGGCTATCGGTCTTTCGGCCGTCAACGCATTGACCCTTTCTCCTGCGCTGTGTGCTATNTTCCTTAAGCCTCACAAGACCGAAGACGGACATGATGAGAAACTCTCCGAACGTCTCGGAAAAGCGTATTCAGAAGCAGGAAAAACAGTTGTCGAAACCTATAAGAAGCGTTTCCACTTCCCTCCGCTCGTGACCGTAGCGCTTCTTGTTGCTGCAATCGTGTTCCTCGTGCTCGGATGGTACACTTTTGAAAATGTGGTTCAGAGTGTCATCGCCATCATCGTCGCTGTTCTCGCGCTCATCGGCATCTTCCAGCGCGCATTCCTCGATACGTTCAACCGCTGGTTTGATGCTCTTCTTAGAGGCTACCGTAAGGCTACCGAATGGTTCCTTGGCCATAAGATAGTTTCGTTNGTCATTGTCGCAGCGTCAATCGGAGTGCTTTCATGGCTGATGTCGACGACGCCTACCGGTCTCGTACCTACTGAAGACACCGGTACCATCATGGGTGTAGTAACATTGCCCCCTGCGACATCTCAGGAACGTACCCAGGCGGTAATAGACAAGATGGATGGCATGATAGGTTCCCTTCCCGAGGTCTACAGCCGCACCGCGATCACCGGTTTCTCGTTCATCGGCGGTCAGGGCAACACCTACGGATCATTCATTATCAAATTGAAACCGTGGGATGAGCGTCCCGATGCCTCACAGAGCGCTTCGGCCGTAGTAGGCAAGCTCTTCGGAATGGCNTCGACAATCAANGATGCNAANATCATGTTCTTCCAGCCNCCGATGATCTCCGGTTCGTCAGTNACCAANGGTTTTGAGATCAAACTTCAGGATAAGACCGGCGGCTCGATCGACAAGTTCTTCGGAATCTACCAGAAATTCATCCAGACTCTTAACGCACAGCCTGAAATCCAGATGGCCTACTCGACCTTCAACCCGACTTTCCCCCAATATATGGTGGAGATNGACNTAGCCAAGGTGAAGCAGGCAGGTCTGACTCAGAACGCCATCCTCTCGGCCCTCCAGGGTTACTATGGCGGTATGTATATCTCGAACTTCAACTCCTACGGTAAACTGTATCGTGTGATGATGCAGGCTTCTCCCGATGCCCGCGTAAGTCCCGAGACCCTCAAGCAGATCAAGGTGCGCAACGGAGCTGACATGGCGCCGATCGACAACTTCGTGAAGCTGACCCGCGTCTATGGTCCTGACCTTCTGAACCGATTCAATATGTTCACGGCCATTTCGATCACCGGTTCGCCGGCTCCCGGAGTTTCGTCAGGTGACGCGATCGCGGTCATCAATCGTGTGGCGGAAGAGACTCTTCCNGTCGGATACTCTTTCGAGTATTCCGGAACCGCGCGTGAGGAAGCAGCCGGAGGCAGCGGCTCGATGGGATACATCTTCCTGCTCGTGCTTGTGTTTGTCTATCTTATCCTTTCCGCGCAATATGAAAGCTATATGCTCCCCTGGGCGGTTATCCTTTCGGTNCCGTTCGGTCTGATGGGCACATTCATTTTCGCGAAAATGATGGGTATCGATAACAACATCTATCTCCAGATCGCACTCATCATGCTTATCGGTCTTCTCGCCAAGAACGCGATTCTTATCGTTGAGTTCGCCCTTGAGCGTCGTCAGACCGGCATGACTATCCTGAAATCAGCGATTCAGGCTGCCGTTGCNCGTCTGCGACCGATTCTTATGACATCTTTCGCCATGATCATCGGTCTTCTCCCGATGATGTTTGCTCACGGTGCGGGTGCGAACGGTAACGAAGCCCTCGGTACCGGTGCAGTCGGCGGNATGTTGATCGGTATGATTCTTCAGGTTCTTATCGTGCCTGCCCTGTTTGTCGCTTTCCAGACACTTCAGGAGAAGATCAAACCTATGGAATGGGATGAAAAAGGTGATACCGACATCACTCCCGAACTTGACCAGTACACTCCCCAGCATTAATAGAAATGAAGAAACTACTTAGAATAGCGGCCTTTGCCCTCGTTGCTCTTTCTTTAGGGGGGTGCAACATCTATAAGAAATATCAGCTTCCTGTCGAGCAGAGCGANATTGTGGAGAACTACTCGAAGGCTCTCGAGAGTCCGGTAGACTCCACCTCGCTGCCGATGCTCGGCTGGGAGAAGGTCTTCACCGATCCGCTCCTCCAGGGGTATATCCGTGAGGCTCTCAATAACAATACGAACCTTGAGAACGCACGTCTCAATGTGGATATCGCGCGNGCTCAGCTCCAGGGTGCCAAGCTCAGCTACTTCCCGGCAGTATCCCTCAATCCCAATGTGGGTACTTCAAGCTACGGCGGTTCCGATATGAAACTTTCCTACACCATCCCTCTCGCAATCTCATGGGAGATCGATGCGTTCGGAAAAATTTTGAATCGTAAGCGCGGAGCCAAGGCAAGTGTGGAGCAGGTAGAGGCATACGANCAGGCCGTTCAGTCGCAGATCGTCTGCGGTGTCGCNTCGACTTACTACTCGCTNGTNCTTCTCAAGCAACAGCTTGAACTGACNAAGCAGACCGCNGTGATCTGGAAAGANCAGGTTCAGACAATGGTNGANATGAAAGAGGCNGCNATGACCACCGANGCTTCGGTTGTTCAGAGCCGTGCNAANTACTATNCNATTCTTTCTTCGATNCCTGATATCGAGGCCGGAATCGTCACNGCCCAGAANGCACTCGCGCTTCTTCTCAACTCTTATCCCAGAGAGTTCGAGGTCACCTCGGATCTGACTTTCGATCTTCCCGTAGAGCTCCGCAACGGTGTTCCGGTATCGTACCTTGCCGCGCGTCCTGACGTCCGCGCGATGGAACGTTCGCTCGCAGCTGCATATTACGCTACCAACTCGGCGCGCGCAGCCTTCTATCCGTCTATCATGATTTCGAGCAACGGCGGTTTCACAAACCTCCTCGGCTCCATCATCAAGAACCCGGGTGAATGGTTCATTCAGCTTGCAGGCTCTCTGACTGCTCCGCTTTTCTCGCGCGGACAGAACATCGCGACTCTGAAAGCCGCGAAGGCTCAGCAGAAGCAGGCTTTGAACAACTTCGAGTACAGTGTGCTCAGCGCTTCGTCAGATGTCAGCAATGCACTCTGTGCTATCGAGAAAAACGCTGTCAAGCGTGAGATGATCCTCCAGCAGGTTGATCAGCTCGAGAAGTCGGTCGAGTACACGAACGACCTGTTCATGCTCAACAGAGGTACCTATCTGGAACTTCTGACGGCACGAACCCAGCTCCTTAACTCCCAGCTGTCAAGTCTTGCGTGCTGGCACTCCCGCGTGGCTGCGTTGATCAGTCTCTATCAGGCCGTAGGCGGCGGACGCTAACCAGAAATCCCTAACCTCAGGGGTGTATCAGACGGTCCCCCCGGACTTTTGATACACCCCTTTATAAAATCTAATATTATGGCTTCAAACATCAGCAACATGGCTTATGTGAGCCCTAAGGCGCAAATCGGAGAGAATGTCACCATCGACCCCTTCGCTTATGTCGAGGACGACGTGGTGATCGGCGACGGTTGCAGAATCCGCGCCTATGCTTCGATTCTGAACGGAGCTCGCATCGGACGCAACAACGATATCTATAACGGTGCGATCATAGCAGCCGAGCCTCAGGATTTTCGTTGGAAAGGCGAAAAATCGTTCGTCGTCATTGGCGACAACAACAAAATCAGGGAACAGGTGATCATCAATCGCTCTATTCGCGAAAACGGAGAGACGGTGATAGGTAGCAACTCCTTCATTATGGCGCAGTGTCATATCGGTCACGACACCCGAATCGGTGATTATTGCGTGCTCGGAAACGGCGTGAAAATCGCCGGTGACTGCAAGATCGGCAGCTACACAATCCTGTCAACCGGAGCCAAGGTTCATGAAAAATGCGAGATCGGCGACTGGGTTCTGATCAAGGGTGGCTGTCGTGTAAACGGCAATGTGCCTCCGTATGTGATCATGGCTCACAATCCGATCAGCTATTACGGAGTCAACGAATTCATTCTCAGAAAGGGTGGACGTTCAGACGAAGTCATCAGCGATATCGCAAAATGCTATCGTCATATCTACAAGTCCACCACGGCTGTCTACAATGCGCTTCGCCGCATTGCGGAAGACATCACTCCCGGCGAGGAGCGCGATGCAATCATCGACTTCATCAAGGGTCATGACTTCAAGCTCGCTGCCGTTAACAAGGATTCGAACTCGTGAAGCTATATTCTGAGACTCCATCAGGATATCATAAACTACCAAATATTTGTTACTCATTTTTACATGTTTTTTACCGTCTTCGATGTGAATCGCGGACGGTTTTTTCTTATCTTCTTCCGCCGGTGTAAAAATATCGCGATTTTTGACTACATTTGCAATATGATTCATGAGATTACCGATATCAATGATCCGAGGCTGGCTGTTTTCAGCAGTTTGACCGAGGCGCAGCTTCGAAATAAGCTTGATCCCGAAAAGGGAATCTTTATCGCCGAGAGTCCGAAGGTGATAGACGTAGCGCTTAAAGCCGGTTACGAACCCATCAGCCTTCTGTGTGAGAGAAAGCACATAGAAGGTGATGCTGCCGATATAATCGCCCGTATGCCTGAAGCGGACATCCTGACCGGCTCGCGGGAGATGCTTGAAACATTGACCGGCTACAGACTGACGCGCGGTGTGCTGTGTGCCATGAAGCGTCGCAAGCCGCTCCCGGTTTCAGAGGTCTGCAGGGATGCGAGAAGGGTAGTGGTGATCGATTCTGTCACGGACACCACTAATATCGGTGCTATCTTTCGTTCAGCCGCCGCTCTCGGAATAGATGGAGTGCTACTGACGCCGACATCGTGCGATCCTCTCAACCGCAGGGCCGTGCGCGTCTCGATGGGATCCGTTTTTCTGGTTCCCTGGACCTGGCTCGAAACGGGTCCGGAAGAACTGAGAACCTATGGATTCAAGACGGTGGCAATGGCGCTCGAAGACCGCTCGGTTTCTATTGACGATCCGTCCCTCAAGGCCGAGCCTAAGCTCGCAATAATCATGGGAACCGAGGGAGACGGACTCAGCAACAAGGTCATCGCCGATTCGGACTATGTATGTAGAATCCCCATGTTCCATGTGGTAGACTCACTCAATGTCGCCGCGGCCTCCGCTGTAGCTTTCTGGGAACTCTGCAAACGTCCTGAGTGTAAAGGTCAGGGAACATAGAGACGTTCAGAATCGTTATAATAGAAAGTATACGCGTCATTTCCACTTGAGAGGAGGAAATGACGTGATTCTTCATTGAAAAACACGATTCTATGGAAAACACACAAGCTCTTCAGGACGCGACGTCCGGTAAAGCTACCGATGCCACGGCCCCCGTATCGGGCAACCGCTCCACTTCACCGGCTCCCGGAAGTGGCGGGTACTTCATTTTTCTTGTGATTTATCTCGCGCTACTCAGTGCGTTCGGCTCGTTCGTGAATGATATGTATCTTCCGACGCTTCCGGCTATGAAACGCGCGTTTATGTGTTCGACGTCTATCGTTCAGCTCGGATTGACGTTCGGTATGATCGGCCTCGGTGTCGGAGAGTTGATATTGGGACCGCTCAGTGACCGCTTCGGCAGAAAGCCGATTCTTCTCGGTGCTCTTATCGTCTTCTGTATAGGAGCGGCGGCAAGCGTTTATTCACCTACGATACATGTTTTTCTGTGGTGGCGACTTGTCCAGGGTCTCGGTGCCTCGGGCGGTTATTTCCTTGCGCGGACAATTCCTGCGGATCTCTACGCGGGCCGACAGCTTGCTAAAGTGATGGCACTTGTGGGTGCGATCAACGGTTTCGCACCCGCGAGCGCTCCGGTGATCGGCGGTTTGGTCGCAGACTCAATCGGGTGGCGAGGTATTTTCTGGATTCTGTTCGGTTTCAGTGCGCTGTTGCTTCTGCTTTCCCCTGCGCTTAAGGAGTCTCTGCCGAAGAACCGGCGTGTTACAGGACGCTTTGGAGCTGCGTTTCTTAATTATGCCCATCTCGTGCGTAACCGCAGATTCGTAATCCATGTGCTTCTCAAAGGAGCGGCGCTCGGAGTGCTCTTCGCCTACATTTCTTCCGCGCCTTTCATCATCCAGACGCATTATGGATACACACAGCTTCAGTTCGGTCTGTGGATGGGTCTGAATGCTCTGCTTGTGGCCGCGGGCGCAACCTCAGCGCTTAAATTTCACCCCTTGAAGAAGTCGGCTGTCATCGGTGCCCGTTGTCTGCTGCTGATAGCTTTCGCGCAGCTGATGTTCTTCCTGTTCTATGACAGATTCTGGATTTACGAAACCCTCAATCTTCCGATGCTTTTCTGTCTCGGAATGTTGTTCACGGTAGGCAACACGCTTGCGATGAACGAAGGCCGTGCTTGTGCCGGAGATGCTTCGGCGCTGATCGGCCTCGGAGGTTATATCTTCGGTGCGATCGTCTCCCCGCTTGTCGGAATGGGCAATATGCTTCACTCGACCGGTATAGTGATAGCATCGCTCTCCTTGATAGTCCTCGTCTTCGCTCATCTGTCCAAAGCACTTCCTGTCGAGCTGGATTCCAATAAATCAAACGAGATTCTGCCCGACTCCAAGCCCGATTCGAAGAATTGACTTTTTGAGGCGCGGTTTGTTGGATTTTGAAAATAAATCGTTAATTTTGCAGATTGGAAAAGGAGAAGTCATCTTGACTTTTTTCAAGGTTAAGGTTCATTAAGATTTTGAGCAGGTTTCAATCCTTGAAGAGGGAACGATGCGGGCATCGTGACCGATGAAAGGATTGGAAGATGCCAAAAT
>JAAVFK010000038.1 GCA_014800785.1 Bacteroidales bacterium | reverse complement strand
TAAACTTTTTTCAGGGTTAAGGTTCATTAAGATTTTGAGCAGATTTCAATACTTGAGGAGGGAACGATGCGGGCATCGTGACCGATGAAAGGATTGGAAGATGCCAAAAGATTAATGAAAATTGACCCTGAAGAAAACCATTTTAAACTTTTATTTTGTTTTCGTAAAAAGTTTAGATGACTTCAATAACAAAATCCCGATACTCTCAAAAGAATATCGGGATTTTCCTTTCTGAATCAGGATTATCCTTTCTGAATTATTGGCGGGAGGCGAGGAAGTCGGCGACAACGAAGGTTGAGCCGCCGACGTAGATTATGTCGATGGGGGAGGCGGCCTGCAGAGCCGCTGCGTAGGCTTCCGCTACCGTCGGGTAGTGGGGGAAGTTGAAGCCGTGGGCCGCTGCTTTGGCTGCCATTTGGTCGGCTGGAAGTGCGCGGGGAATCGAGGCCTGCGTGAAATAGTAAACGGCCTCTCGGGGAAGAAGATCAAGAATATGGTCGATGTCTTTGTCGGCCACCATACCGAACACTATGTGGAGTTTAGCGTCCGGTCGCTCGTTAATCATCTCTCGGAGACGTCCGAAATTATAACGCAATCCCGCCTCATTGTGGCCGGTATCGGCGATGACGGTCGGGGACTCGTTGACTACGGACCAACGTCCGCTGAGACCTGTCAGACGATCGACTTCCGACATACCTTTGATGACAGCCTCGTCTGAAACAGGGATACCGACTTCACGAAGCATATCAACGGCATGGAGAACCGTATTGATGTTCTTCTTCTGATACTCTCCTGCAAGAGGTGTGACGAATGAATAGTCTGCTTTTGTGACACACTCCATTTTTCCCGGTCCGTCGTGTCTGACAGAGACGAGCAAGGGAGAATCCTCGGCAAAGACTATCGGCGCACCAACCTCCCGTGCCTTCTCCTCGAAGACACGGCGCACATCACCCTCAGCCTCGCCGACCACAACCGGGACGCCGGGCTTGATGATGCCCGCCTTCTCCCGGGCAATAGCAGGGAGGGTATCTCCCAGGAACTGGGTGTGATCCTTGGATATATTGGTGATCACGCATGCGATAGGGGAGATGACATTGGTAGAGTCGAGTCGACCACCCATTCCAACCTCGATAATGGCATAATCGACTTTCTCGGACGCGAACCAATCGAACGCCATCATCATTGTAAGTTCGAAAAATGATGGTTGCAGGTCCGAGCCGCTATTCTTCCATCGCTCAACGAAATCAACGACACGATCGTGAGGAATCATCTTGCCGTCTATCCGTATGCGCTCCCGGAAATCCACAAGGTGGGGCGAGGTGTAGAGCGCCGTCTTGTAGCCCATGCTGTTGAGGATAGACGCGAGCATGTGGGATGTCGAGCCCTTGCCGTTCGTGCCTGCTATGTGTATCGACTTGAAACTGCGGTGAGGATGTCCGAACTGCCTGTCGAGCGCGAGGGTGTTGTCAAGGCCCGGCTTGTAGGCAGCACCACCGACGCGCGAGAAGAGGGGCAATTGGGAATAAAGCCACGCGAGGGCATCGTTATATCGGGGATTGTCGGGAGCCTGTCCCGAAGAGAAAGATTTAGAGTCCATACAGGAAGAAGCCGGCCAAGCCGGCGAGACAGATTACGAGTATTGGGTGAAGCTTCACTTTGCGGCCATTGCCGGCCGGTATGGGGAAGTAGACAAGACAGAAGGCGATGGCGCAGATAATGACCGAAGCGATCAGCGTCCGCGTCTCGTGGTCCGGACAGAAGTTGGCGGCGTTCATAAGTAGAATGGCAGCCGAGGCAATCAGTCCGACGACCACAGGCCTGAGTCCCGCAAAGATGGCCTTGATCACGCCGCTCTCATTGTGCCGGCGGATAAAGTGAGAGGCATACAGCACGAGAAAAAACGAAGGGAGTACGACCGCCAGAGTGGCCAGAACGGCGCCGAGAATTCCCCAGCCGGGAGAAGCGAGTTCGGGATTCACCTGCCCCGGGGCGAGATAGCCGATATAGGTCGCCGAGTTGATTCCGATCGGACCGGGAGTCATCTGAGAGATGGCGAGAATGTCGGTGAATGACTGTTCGGTGATCCACCCCGGAGCGACGACCGCCTTTTCGACAAGCGAAAGCATAGCGTAGCCACCTCCGAAACCGAAGATACCGATCTTTATGTAGGCCCAGATTAATTGCCAGTATATTTGCATAATATCACTAATTGATCATCATTTGTAACATATACTCCCTTCGTCAGGATTTTTTTCGTTTATGGTTGGGGTACCAGACGAGGGTCGCCCAACCTCCGATGGCTCCCAGAACGATGTAGAGGACGGGGTTGGAGACAGTTCCCAGATCGAGTGAGATCATCAGGGCCACCAGAATCGGAATCCAGAAAGTCTTGCGGTTCAGCTTGGCCGCTTTGGCCGAAGTGATTACAGGTGCGATGATCAGCGCCACGACAGCAGGACGGATGCCCATGAAGATAGAGGCTATCGTCCGGTTATTCTTGATGATGTCGGGAGTCAGGAAGATGGCGATGAGAAGAATGATGATGAAAGAGGGTAGGATGGTGCCGAGCGCGGCCACTGCGCTTCCTTTACCTCCGCGCAGACGGTCGCCGACGGCGGTCGCTATGTTGACGGCGAGGATTCCCGGAAGGGATTGGGCCACTGCCAACAGGTCAAGAAACTCATTACGCTCGATCCAGTGGAATTTATCGACGATCTCTCGTTCGATGATGGAAATCATCGCCCAGCCTCCGCCGAAAGTGAAGGCCCCGATCTTGAAGAACGTAGAGAATAATTGCCAGTATATTTTCACGATAACTAAACTAAAACTGATGTGCACACGGAGGTAATACCAAACCAATGTGCGCACGCAGGGACGCCCTCGCGGGGCGTCCCTGCGTTTAATTGTCAATTCAATGGGTCTCGGCGGGAGCCGAAGGATTCATCTTGCCCTTCGCGAGCACACGCCATACGTAGGCGACATATGCGAGGACAACCGGAATCACAAGCGAGGCGTATGCCATCACCGTGAGTGTGAAATGAGAAGACGACGCGTTGCGGATCGTCAGAGACGAGGCGGCGTCCGTCAACGAGGGATAGAACGGAGTGTCGTTGAAACCTGCCACCCAGAAAAGGCTCAGTACGGCCAGCACGGTGCCCAGTGCGAAATACCAGCTGCCACCCTTGAAATTACGGCCGAAGGCGGTTCCTGCTATTCCGATGATCACCAGAACCGCGCCTGCGAGCAGAGCGATGAGTGCCCACCAAAGAGTAAGGTAGTTGTTCAGATACTTGTAGGGCGTAACGGTCACGGTGCCGTCGGCGATCATGGTATATCCGTCGGCGGTCAGAAGGACAGCCAGGAAAGTCAGGAAGAAGACGAGGAACACGACTCCGTTCACGAGGACGGAGCGACGCATCACACGGTCGAATTCAGCCTCCTTCTCCACAGAGCCGATGATATAGATGGCGGCCATAGTGCGCGCAAGGAAGAAGACCGCGAATCCGAGGAGGAGATTTCTGATATTGAAGATAGCCTCGAAGCCATGTGTGGGAGCCCAGGACGAGATCACCGGTGCAGACGCGTCGAGCAGGTTTGTACGGGTAACCGTGAACTCACCTCCGAAGAAGAACATCGCGACTGCGACGCCGAGGAGCACACAACCGACAAAGCCGTTGATGAAGAGGAAAATGTCATAGGTGCGCGAGGTGAAGAGGTTGCCGGGTTTCGAACGGAACTCATAGCTGACCGCCTGGAGCACGAAGCTCAGGAGAATGAGCATCCAGAGCCAATATGCGCCGCCGAAGCTCGTCGAGTAGAAGAGGGGGAACGCGGCGAAAGCGGCTCCGCCGAAAGTCACGAGGGTAGTGAAGGTCAGCTCCCACTTACGTCCGAAGATCGAGACGATCAGATCGCGCTTCTGAGGCGATGTGAAAAGGAGCATGGACTGGCCTCCCTGAACGAAGAGGAGGAAAACGAGGATTGCGCCGAGAACCGAAACCAGTACCCACCAGTAGCACTGAAGCGCATATAATGATAAAGCTGTAATCATGGGGTAGATAATTTAAGAGTAGCCTTTAGAATCGAGGGACACTCTGTTTATTTGGATTCGGGAAATTCAGGCATTGTCTCGCGGGTCTGCTTCCGGATGGACTGGATCATGATGCTGACTTCGGCTGCGAGAAGGGCGGTGAAGACGCCGGCGAAAAGCCAGAACGAGAGGATCACAGACGATGAGCTGATGTCCGAAATAGCAGCGCCAACAGGGAGGAGGTCCTGAATAGTCCAGGGCTGACGGCCGACTTCGGCGACAATCCATCCCGCTTCAGAACAGATCCAGATCAAAGGAACCGAAAGGATGAGTATCCACTGAACGAGACGGTTGTTTCTAAGCAGAGCGGGTTTCTTGGCCGCCGCCCAGAGGGCGAAGAGAAGCCAGACGAGGAAGTAGCCTCCGAGGATCACCATCACACGGAAAGAATAGAAGGTCAGAGCTACGGGAGGAACAGCGTCGGTCGGCTTGTCGAAATAACCATAACCGAAATAGGGATAGTCGGCCATGAGACTTGCCTTAGCTTCAGCCATAGCGGCTGTGTCTTTGGCAGCCATCGCGATGTCATATTGTCTCAAAGACTCGTGCGCAGCTTTGCCGCGGACGATGCGCTCAGCATAGGAAACGGTGTTCACCTGCTTGCCGTCCGAGTCGTAGTCAACGCCGGCGATGATATCGTTGATGCCCGGAACGAAGGCGTTCATGTCGTGGCGAGCAAGAACCGAAAGACCTTTGGGGATGTCTACTGAGAAGTGGAACGCATCGAGCGAGTCGCCGGGTTGCTTGGCTGTGTTGAGAAGAGCAACGCCCACAAGGCTCTGACCGAACTCACCGTCATACAGGCCCTCCATGGCCGCGAGCTTCATAGGCTGCGTGCGGGAAACCTCGACGGCTGAACCGTCGCCGGTCCACATGGTCAGAATCATACCGAGAAGACCGATAGAGGCTCCGGTCTTTATCGAGACGATAGCAAAACCGGGGTTTGAGCGGCGGAACAGGAACCAGGCGCTGACGCCGACAACGAAGACACCGGCGAGTGTCCAGCCGGAGAAGACGGCGTGGAAGAACTTGTTGATCGCAACCGGCGAGATGATAGCCCAGAAATCGGTCATCACGTTGCGCATCTGCGCCGGGTCGAACTCCATCCCGTAGGGAGCCTGCATCCAGGCGTTGGCTACAAGAATCCAGAGGGCAGATATGGAGGCGCCGATGGCGGTCAGCCAGGTCGCTGTCAGATGGAATTTAGCCGAGACCTTATCCCAGCCGAAGAACATCACGGCTACAAATGTAGATTCGAGGAAGAAGGCGAAAAGACCCTCGATGGCGAGCGGCGCACCGAAGATATCACCTACAAACCAGGAATAGTTGCTCCAGTTGGTGCCGAATTCAAATTCGAGGATGATACCGGTCGCAACACCGATGGCAAAGTTGATGCCGAAGAGGCGCATCCAGAACTTGGTGGCGGCTTTCCATGCCTCGGTACGTTTTGACACATAGATAGACTCCATGACCGCGACGATCACCGAAAGTCCGAGCGTCAGCGGAACGAAGAGCCAGTGGAACATGGCCGTCATCGCAAATTGCAGACGGCTCCAGTCTACTACGGTTGCTAATTCATTCATGGTTTTATATTGAAAAGATTTAAGCTTGGAGACTGAAGTCAGGATGACTTCAATGCAGATGATTTTACAATAGAATTCTTTGCTACGGGCCCCCCGGCGCCTCAGTCGCGCTCCGTGAGGGTCGTCCGTACGGCCTGCGCGCGGTCGTTATCGTTGTCATAGTCGCGCTTCAGGACGTCCGGGAACAAGAACAACTTGAAAATAAAGAACATGATGAACAGCTTCACCAAAATAACCGCCCACAGCTTGCGCCCGACCGTCATTTCGGAGAACCCTTCGACATAGAACCGCACGACGCGACCGATCGGGCGCGGAAGAGAGTCACTTTTTGTCAAAAGCCATTCTGTAAATCTGTTCATGGCCGTAAAATTACTAAATTTTTGTGAACTTTCGCATTCGAAAAGAGGGGAAGAACGAAAAAAATCACTACCTTTGCACCGCAACCGGTCTCCACTCTTCGGAATGGAGTGGGTCGCTACCAAGATTAACACGTTAAACGAAAAGATACTATCATACTATGGCATTGTGGTTTGAGTGCAAAGTGCGCTATGACAAAATGCAGGAAAACGGTGCGGTTAAGAAAGTCAATGAACCCTATCTCGTCGACGCTCTGACCTTCACCGAGGCCGAAGCGAGAATTATCGAGGAAATGACACCGTTTATTTCCGGCGACTTCTCGATTTCTGCCGTAAAGAAAACCAAGATAGCCGAGATCTTCTTTGACCGGAGAGACTCAGCCGACCGCTACTATATGGTTAAGGTGAACTTCATCACTCTCGACGAGAAGAGCGGTGTCGAAAAGAAAAGCGCGAGCTTCATCCTTGTTCAGGCCGGCGATTTCAAAGGTGCTCTCGACCGATTCGAAGAGGGAATGAAGGGAAGCGCGGCCGATTATGAGATCGCTTCCATCACGGAGACTCCGCTTATGGATGTCTATCCCCTTGAACCCTCGGCAAAAGAAGTCTGAAAGAGTATTTGAACGGATGAATCCCGGTATGGAAAACAATTTTGTTGTAGCAAATACGGAGCGCTACCGTGCGCTTGTTCCCGATGGTGTGGAGCTGGTTGCCGTTTCGAAATTTCATCCGGCTGAGGCGATTCTGGAGGCTTATGGAGCCGGCCAACGTCGGTTCGGTGAAAGCCGTGTCCAGGAACTCCTCGCCAAAGAAGAGGTGCTTCCCAAGGACATAGAGTGGCACTTCATCGGTCATCTCCAGACGAACAAGGTCCGTCAGATAATCGGGCGCACCGCGCTTATCGAAAGTGTCGATTCGGAGCGCCTGCTTCGTCTGATTGACTCGGAGAGCAAAAAGGCCGGTGTTGTCACCCGGGTGCTCATGCAGCTCCATGTCGCGAAAGAAGAAACCAAATTCGGAATGACTCCGGAAGAGATGCTTGCTTTCTTCTCGGAAGGAAGATACCGAACCCTCGAAGCGACCCACATCTGCGGATTGATGGGAATGGCATCCAACACCGACGACACAGAACGTGTGCGCCGGGATTTCGCGGATATCGCGGGCTGTTTCAGAAAAATACGCGAGACTGCGACAGATCTTGTCGGATTCGACCATCTCTCGATGGGAATGTCGGGCGACTGGCAGATCGCGGTCTCAGAGGGCTCAAATATGGTCCGTATCGGAACGGCCATATTCGGTTCAAGATATTGACTAACCCCACAAACTAAATAATATGATTGAACTTACCCAAGAGGAAAAACAGAATCCTCAGAAACGGCCGAACTTCGTGTTGCCTATCGCAATCATGTTCCTGCTGTTCTTCATGATCGCCTTCGTAACGGGCTATCAGAATCCCCTCGGTTCCGTAATCGAGAAAATGTCTGCGGGCAACCCCATCATGTCGCAGCTCGGCACACTCGCCAACTTCATCGCCTATGCATTCATGGGCTATCCGGCCGGTATGCTTCTTCAGAAAAAAGGTTACCGCGTGACGGCGCTGACCGCCGTGACGATCGGTTTCATCGGTGTGGCAGTCACTTATTTCTCCGGTTGGATTGACAATGACGCATCGGCGGTGGTCGTTTATCTGATCGGTGCCTTCATCGCAGGTTTCTCGATGTGTCTTCTGAACACTGTTGTGAACCCGATGCTTAACTCTCTCGGTTCGACTCCCAACCAGGGTAACCAGCTCGTGCAGTTCGGCGGTGCCTGCAACTCGCTCGGTGCTACACTTGCCCCCGTCGTTGTAGGTGGTCTTCTCGGCGGCGCAGCCAGCACCATCTCGTCGGCCAACCCCGTCTTCTTCCTCGCGATGGCTATCTTCTTCGTGGCCTTTCTCGTTCTCTACTTCTCCAAGCTCCCCGAGTCTCCCGATCTCGGTAAGCCCCAGAACAAGGTTAAGGTTGCGAACGCCTTCAAATACCGCAACTTCACCTTCGGTGTGCTCGCGATCTTCTGTTATGTCGGTCTTGAGGTTGGTCTCGCCAACTGGACCTATCAGTATCTCGAAAAGTCCGAACTCGTTGCGACCAACAACATCAACTTCGAAGCTTCAGCTATCGCAGGTACAATCTGCGGTATCTACTGGCTCCTCATGCTTGTCGGCCGTCTGCTCGGCGGTGTGATCGGCAGCAAGGTTTCATCACGCGCGATGCTCATCACTGCGACTCTCGGTGCGATGGCATTCATCATCCTGGGTATTTCTCTTGACCAGTCGATCGTTCCCTTCTTCGGTTTCGACTCCGGCAACATGCTTTTTGAGGTTGTCAATGTGCCGTTGAACTCGATCTTCTTTGTCCTCTGCGGATTCTTCGCCTCTATCATGTGGGGTGCGATCTTCAACCTCTCGGTTACCGGACTCGGAAAATATACCCCTGTCGCTTCGGGTATCTTCATGGTGATGGTCTGCGGTGGCGGTATCTTCCCCTTCCTTCAGGGCCTCATCGCTTCGAGCAGCATCATCGGCAGCTTCTGGTTGCCTTTCGCTCTCGCAGCCTATATTTTCCTTTATGCGCTTCTTCTCTCACGTCCTTCAAGCTCGCTTCCTGAAGAACCTGAGATTCTCGAGGAATAATCTAAAAGAGGAGGCCGGCAGAATCCGGTCTCCTCTTCATCTTTTATACCAATAATCTCTCACCTTATTTCTTACACCGGAGAGTCACGTGAACCTATGGCGATTTGAGTTATCCCATTGTTGAAAGGCCTTCCGGAATACTCTGAAATCTCAAACTTAAATCAAAGCATGAACACGCAATTGATGAATCGAGCAGCCGACAACCTCAGGGTGCTCATAGCCTCGATGGTCGAAAAAGCCAAATCCGGCCATCCCGGCGGCGCGATGGGTGGCGCTGACTTTGCCAATGTACTCTATTCGTCGTTTCTTGTATATGATCCCGAAGATCCGACTTGGTTCGCCAGAGACCGTTTCTTCATGGACCCGGGCCACATGTCTCCGATGCTCTACAGCGTCCTTGCCCTCACCGGCAAGTACACTCTCGACGATCTCAAGCAGTTCCGTCAGTGGGGCTCAATCACACCCGGTCACCCCGAGCTTGATCCGACCCACGGCGTAGAGAACGCCTCCGGTCCTCTCGGACAGGGCCATGTGATGGCTGTCGGTTGCGCTATTGCCGAGCGCTTCCTCGTCAACCGTTTCGGCGACACGATTGCTCACAAGACATACGCCTTCATCTCCGACGGAGGTATCCAGGAGGAGATCTCGCAGGGAGCCGGCCGCATCGCCGGTTCACTCGGTCTGTCGAACCTGATCATGTTCTATGATGCCAATGATGTTCAGCTTTCAACCAAAGTTCATGAGGTTACCTGCGAGGACACGGCAGCGAAATATCGTGCCTGGAACTGGCATGTGATCGAGATCGACGCCACAAGCCCGCTTCAGATCGCCGGAGCTCTCCAGGCCGCCAACGAGGAGACCGAGCGTCCCACTCTGATCATCGGCCACACCGTAATGGCACGCAAGGTTGTCGCAGCAGACGGCTCCTCGCTTGAGGGTGCTGTCTCTACCCACGGTCAGCCGCTTTCAAAAGCAGGAGCCGACATAGCGGAGACGATCAAGAATCTCGGAGGAGATCCCGAGAATCCCTGGTCTATCTGGAAAGATGTCGAGGAGCTTTATGCCAACCGTCGGGAAGAACTTAAGAAAATTGTCGCTGCCCGCCGTGCAGCTCACGAGAAATGGGCTCAGGAAAACCCCGAGAAAGCAGCGACTCTCAACGATTATATTGCAGGTAAGCTTCCCGATATCGACTGGAACTCGATTCCTTTCAAAGAGAATGCAGCCACCAGAACGACCTCGGGTCAGATCCTGAATATTCTCGGACAGAAAGTCGGCAACATGATTGTATCGAGTGCCGACCTCGCCAACAGCGACAAGACCGATGGCTTCCTCAAGGCTACCGGTCAGTTCTCCAAAGAAAACCGTGGCGGGGGCTTCGTGCAGGCCGGCGTGGCAGAACTCACCATGGCCTGCCTGATGAACGGTATCGTTCTCCACGGCGGTATGCATGCCGCCTGCGGCACATTCTTTGTGTTCTCGGACTATGAAAAGCCCGCGATCCGCATGGCCGCTCTTATGGAGCTTCCCGTAATATATATATTCACTCACGATGCGTTCCGCGTAGGTGAGGATGGCCCTACTCATCAGCCTGTAGAGCATGAGGCACAGATCCGTCTTCTCGAACAGATGAAGAACTTCAGCGGCCAACAGGCTTGCCTTGTACTGCGTCCCGCTGACAGCGCGGAAACCATAGCAGCCTACAAAGCCGCGTTCTCAAACACCTCGTCACCCACGGTCATGATCTTCTCCCGTCAGGATCTCGAGGATCTTCCGGTCGACAATCGTCGCGAGCAGGCCATGCAGCTTGATCGCGGAGCATATATCGTAGAAAAGACCGGCGAGAATCCCGCCGTTGTCCTTCTGGGAAGCGGAAGCGAAGTGTCATTGCTCGTACACGTCGCTGCGAAACTGAAAGAAGAGGGTATCGCAAGCCAGGTGGTATCAATGCCTTCCATGGGTCTCTTCATGGATCAGACCGCAGAATATCAGAACGAGGTGCTTCCTCCGAACGTGAAGCTCTTCGGACTGACCGCCGGTCTTCCGGCAACCCTCTATCCCGTCATGCGCGGCGACTGGGAGGTCAAGGGTCTGAGCCGCTTCGGTGCTTCGGCACCTGCCAAGGTGCTCGACGAGAAGTTCGGCTATACCGTTGATCAGGTTCTTGCAGACGTAAAGGCGTTTCTTGCAAAGAACTAAAAAAATAAAAAATCACTTGGCTGAAAACTTTTTCGTGTAAGTTAATGTTAAATTAGATAAAAAGTGTTAACTTTGCGGAGCATTTCCGGAGTTTAACATTTTGCTTCTAATGTAAACTACTGAAAATTATTAAAATAACTATAAATTGTTGTTCTATGAAAAAATCTGTTTTACTCGCTCTTGCAGCCGTAGCACTCGGCGCGGGCTCCGCAGTGGCTCAGGAAGTCACCTACGTGGAAGACTGCACACAGGGTCTGCTCATCAACAAGAACAAAAACAACTGGTTCATCACAGTTGAGGGCGGTGGTAACATGTATTTCTCTACTCACGACGTAGTAGCTCCCNTGAANGACCGTATCGGTGGTCAGGCTGCTCTCTATGTAGGTAAGTGGGTAACTCCGACATTCGGTTTCCGTTTCGGCGCAAACTGGACCATGAATAAGGGTGCGACAAGCGCCGATGGCTGGTACCGTAAAGGNAANGCCGGTTTCCTNACNACCCGTCACGATGATGAGATCTCGAACAGCCTCTATCCCGAGAAGCTCATGGGCGTAGGTCCTGAGTTCGACGTGATGATCAACCTCACCAACTGGTGGTGCGGTTACAAGCCCAACCGTGTCTACAACGCAGTTCTTCACGGTGGCGCAGGCGCATACTGGACCTGGGCTCGCAACTATGGCGAGGTCGGTGAGAACGNTCCTACTGCCGGCAATGACAAGCTGAAATGGGATCACGTGAAGAACACTTTCCTGTTCGCGAACATNGGTCTTCAGAACAACTTCCGTCTCGGCAAGCACGTTGAGCTCTTCCTCGACTTCCAGTATCAGATCGAGGACGTAAGCGTGAAGGTTGAATCTCAGGTATCTGCTCAGCTCGGTCTTACCTTCAACCTCGGCAAGACTGACTGGAACTGCCCCGTTACTGCAGTTTGCCCGACCTGGAAGTACACCGACGCTCAGGGTGACGCTCTCGTAGCTCAGCTCGCTGCTGCAAACAACCGCATCTCCAACCTCCAGGAAGAGCTCGACGCATGTCTCCGTCGTCCCGCTCAGCAGGTTGCTGCTGACTGCGAAGGTCTCGCTACCGTTTACTATCCCATCAACCAGTCTTCNCTCTCACTCCGTGAGAAGACCATCCTGAAGTCTGTTGCNCAGGTTATGCAGAACAACCCCGANAAGAAGTATGTTCTCACCGGCTGGGCTGACAACTACACCGGTACTGAGGAGATCAACGTACGCCTCCGCAACGCTCGTGTTGACGGCGTTTACAACTNCCTCGTGAAGAACGGCGTTAACGCTGACCAGCTCACTAAGAACATCGACAACAACAACCTCACCGACTTCGGTGCTAAGGCTGCTCCGCTCGATCGCGCTGTGACTATCCGTCTCGCCGACTAATCCTCGATAATACCAAATCGAAATANNTAAGGCCGGTCCCTTCGGGGATCGGCCTTANTTATTTTCCNGCATCGCTNNTATCNAAAAATTGCCATANGANGCGATCCGCAGGNGCGCTGTTAGNCTAAGATCTTCTNCATNTCNNCNGTTGGCTCGACTTCGATNGAGATCGGTTCCTTNGAGACGGGATGGATGAATTCGATTTTTTTTGCGAGCAGGGAGATGCTGCCGTCGGGGTTGCTCCGGCGTGCGCCATATTTGAGGTCTCCCTTTATGGGATTTCCTATGCCGGAGAGTTGGGCNCGGATCTGGTGTTTGCGACCGGTCAGCAGATTCACTTCAAGGATGGTGTATCTGTCTCCGCGCGCTACGGTTCGGTAGCGCAATCGAGATTCTTTCGCNTCGGGAGCGTCCGGTTTCACGATNCGTGTCTTNTTAAGACGTCCGTCTGACTGNAGCCAGTTGGTCAGCTCAGCTTCCGGCCGCTCCGGTGCGCCTTCGACGAGAGCCCAGTAAGTTTTGTGGATCTCTCCCTTGCGGAGCATCTCGTTTAGTCGCGTCAGAGCCTTCGAGGTCTTCGCGAATATCACCACACCGCCTACAGGACGGTCAAGCCTGTGGACGACGCCGCAGAAGACATNTCCGGGCTTGTTATATTTTTCCTTCAGATACTCCTTTATGGTTTCTGAAAGCGGCTTGTCGCCTGTCTTGTCACCCTGGACGATTTCTCCCGGTTCCTTGTAGACGACTATTATGTGATTGTCTTCAAACAGAGGGATCATTGTTTCTAAAGTTTGGATTGATACGCGGATAGATATATGAAAAAAGCCGGCTCAAAAGCCGGCTTGCTTAGTAGCGGGGGCAGGACTCGAACCTACGACCTTTGGGTTATGAGCCCAACGAGCTACCACTGCTCCACCCCGCGGTGTCATTTACGNGTGCAAAATTACTGCTTTTTGGTGAACCGTGCAAGTATTTCGAGGAAAAATTTGCGTTAAAAAATGTAAAAGTGTTCAAAACCCCCGATTTTGTCGTTTTTTAGCTCTGATTTTCACAAGTTTTGAATTATTTTTACTAATTTTGCTCACAATACGGGATTCTGTGCAGNCGCGAACGGCGTNTCGCGGATTCTCAAAATATTCGGAATATTAATCCGCGAAGATACGATNAAGAATATATGGTAAGCAAGACACGGGAAAGATTCATCGAAGTGGCTCGGCAGCTTTTCGCGCGGAAAGGTGTCGAGAACACGACTATGAACGATATCGCCAGCGCCTCTGACAAGGGACGCCGAACCATATATACCTACTTCAAATCGAAACGNGATATATTCAATGCGGTGATNGAGACGGAGACTGCCCAGGTTCTCGGACGTCTCAAGGAGATTGTGGCCAGACCGGTCCCCGCCAACGAGAAACTGCTCGAATATGTCGAATGTCGTTTCGANACCATGAAAGAGATTGTCTCGAGAAACGGATCGCTACGTGCCGGTTTCTTTCGNGATGTCAGAAAAGTTGACCGCGCGCGGAAGATAATGGCTTCGAAAGAGGTCGCGCTTCTCCGAGCCATTCTCAACGAGGGGGTGGAGCAGGGTGTCTTCGAAATTCGNGACACAAACAGTGTGGCGGTCGTTATCACCCAGGTGATAGCNGGACTCGACGTCCCCTATATCCGCGACAATCTCTCGGAAAACAAAATCGACAAAGAGGCGCTGAAGACGATTCTCGGTCAGTTGCTTCTCTTTGGAATCACCGGACGCGGCGAGGGGGACAACCCGATTTGACGCAATGCTGATTCCCGAGAATCCTTAACCTAACACCAAAACCACGATACATGTATATTAACTCGACAGGTTTCTATATCCCCGAAGGGCGTGTTGGCAACGACTATTTCGAAAAAGTCAACGGCCTCACTTCCGATTGGATTATCCAGCGTACCGGAATTGAGACCCGTTCCAAAGCAGCGGAAGGGGAAAATGTCAATACTATGGGTCTGCGTGCCGTTGAAAACGCACTCCCCGACCTGCCGTACGATATAAAGGAGGTGAACCTCATCGTAGCGGCCCACTATTGTGTCTATGATTCGGTCGCTACCCTCGCTCATGAGGTTCAGCGCACCTATGGGATCGCCGGAGCGAAGGCATTCTATCTTTCGGCAGCCTGCTCCTCGTTCATCAACGGACTTGAGGCTATCGAAGGCTATTTCGCATCCGGAAAGGCGGACAAGGCCCTCCTTGTGTGTAGCGAGCACAACACATACTTCAGCAATGAATCCGATCCCAAGAGCGGACATCTCTGGGGCGACGGCGCAGTAGCGTTCTTTATCTCCAAAGANANGGTNTCCGACTCCGACATGAAGATCGAGACCGTCTTCACCGAGGCTCTCGCTCAGATAGGCAAAGGNCCGGAGGGAGTAAAACTCCGTCCCAAGGAAGACGGCATCACGATGCCCGAAGGGAGAGACGTTTTCCTCAATGCCGTGAAGTATATGCANTATGCTCTCGGCCACGCGCTCGAAGACTCGAATCTCAAGCTTGAGGATATCAAGTATCTGATCACGCATCAGGCGAACAAGCGAATTGTCGCGCAGGTTGCTCACATGCTCGANGTTCCTCTCGATCGTTTCCTCAACAATATCGAAGAGCTTGGAAACACCGGTTCGGCCTCGGCCGCCATTGTGCTTGCTCAGAACAAAGATCTTCTCGCCCCNGGCGAAAGGGCCGCTCTGATGGTATTCGGAGGCGGCTACAGCTGCGGATGTTTCATCGTCACGAAATAACGCAGCGAAATAATTGAATTATTAAACTGACAGAAAATTAAACTGACAGAATAAATTAAACTGACAGAANATGAAACTTCTCGAAGGAAAGACCGCCCTCATCACCGGTGCGGCACGCGGAATCGGCAAGGCACTTGCCATCCGTTTTGCTCAGGAAGGAGCCAACATCGCTTTCACCGATCTNGTAATCGATGAGAACGGCAAAAAAACTGAAGAAGAGATCGCCGCTCTCGGCGTGAAAGTAAAAGGCTATGCTTCGAATGCCGCCGATTTCGCTCAGACCGCTGAGGTTGTCGAAGAGGTGAAGAAGGATTTCGGTTCTATTGATATCCTCGTGAACAACGCCGGAATCACCAAAGACGGACTGATGATGCGCATGAGCGAGGCTCAGTGGGACGCTGTTATCGCCGTAAACCTCAAATCTGCGTTCAACTTCATCCACGCCGTTCTTCCCATCATGATGCGTCAGCGTTCGGGCTCGATCATCAACATGGCTTCTGTTGTCGGCGTTCACGGCAATGCCGGTCAGTCCAACTACGCCGCTTCAAAGGCAGGTCTGATCGCTCTCGCCAAGAGNATCGCGCAGGAAGTCGGCTCACGCGGNATCCGTGCGAACGCAATCGCCCCCGGTTTCATCGAAACCGCTATGACCGCTGCTCTTCCCGACGCTGTCCGTGAAGAATGGTGCAAGAAAATCCCTCTCCGTCGCGGAGGTCAGGTCGANGACATCGCCAACGTGGCAGTCTTCCTCGCATCCGATATGTCGGGTTACGTCACCGGCCAGGTTATCCAGGTCGACGGCGGCATGAACATGTAATCAGANCCTCACGACCCTGAAGGCTTCCGGGCCGAGGGACGCCAAATTAAGAACAGGAGCTGTCCCGGATGGGGCGGCTCCTTTCATTTTGATAAACAGGTTTCGTTCATATTCATAATCAAGTTTCCATATCATGGANAAAGGGATCAGGAAATATGCNGTNATAGTGGCCGCCGGTTCAGGCCAACGNGCAGGTGGAGGNCTGCCGAAGCAATTCCATGAGATTGCCGGTCGGCCGATGCTGTGGCATTCCGTCAGGGCCTTCCTGTCGGAAGATCAGGAGACGCGGATAATTCTCGTTCTGAGTGAAGATGGTGTGAATATCTGGTCATCTCTTGCCGAAANGCTTCCGGAAGAAGACCGGGCGATCTGCCGGACCTCAGTTAAGATCGTGAAGGGGGGTGCGACAAGAACCGGNTCTGTGGCTAATGCTCTCGCCCTGATCGAGNCTGAATGTGGAAATTGCCTCAATTCGGATAACGGCNCAGATAACGGNGNGGATAAATCACTTGGAGGCGGTCNCTCGTCCATCCCGAAGGTATTGATAGCTGTCCACGATGCCGCGCGTCCTATGGTGAGCATCCGGGTGATCCGAGACGGGTGGCTGAAAGGTTACGAGACCGGAGCGGCGGTCCCGGTAGTGCCCGTCACTGACTCTATCCGAATTCTTAACGAGGAGGGGGGATCATCGGCGGTTGACCGCAGCAGATACGTTGCCGTCCAGACACCTCAGGTGTTCGACGGGATGCTACTGGTGCGCTCGTATGCACACATGAATCCGGAACGCCAATATACCGACGATGCCTCCGTAGTGGAAGACCGACACCCTGTGGCTCTGTTTGATGGCGATCCCGCAAACTTCAAGGTCACCATGCCCCACGATTTCATGATAGCCGAGCAGATGTTCCGCTNGCGTGAATNNGACGGGAAAACGCATAGCTGCTGAGCGAACTAATGAAAAGCTGAGAGAAGCGATATATGGAGAGAACTGAAAGCCAATCGATCTATAATACCGACCTCAAGTACCTGAAAGGTGTCGGACCGACTCGGGCAAAACAATTGGCCGAGCACCTCGACATGCACACCTTTTACGATCTTCTTCAGTATTATCCCCATCGCCATATTGATCGTTCGCGCTTCTACAGGATATCCGACTTCTCGGGAAATGAGATGCCCTCTGTCCAGATCAANGGNCACTTCGTNAACATACGCGTAGAGGGCGAGGGGGTAAAGGAACGTCTTGTCGGCACATTTACCGACGGCAGCGGNNTGATGGAGGTCGTCTGGTTCAGCAAGATCAAGCANCTCAAACAACTGTACTTCGTCGGCAGGGAGTATGTGCTTTTCGGAAAACCGACGGTTTTCAACCACAGCTATTCGATGAGNCATCCCGAAATCGACAANTATGACCCCGAACGACCACCCGAGGGNCTGCAGGGAATCTACAGTGTGCCGGAGACTCTGAAAAAACGCGGNTTCACGACGCGCTGGTTCCGCAACGCGCTTATGAACCTCCTTGAGCATCCGTTGATGTCCACGCTTCAGGAGACGTTGCCCGAACCGCTGATGGCTCGTCACCGCTTTCCCTCGCTTCTCGAGTCGGTGACNGCCCAGCATAATCCNAAAGACATACANGAACTTCAGCGAAGCACCGAACGGCTGAAGTTTGAGGANCTCTTCTATCTNGAGCTCAATATCCTCAGATATTCCCGCAACCGCCAGGCTTCGATTCCCGGTGTGGTGATAGAACGAATCGGTGAAAAATTCAATACCTTCTACTCCAAGGTGCTTCCGTTTGATCTGACGGGGGCTCAGAAACGTGTGCTTCGCGAGATCCGCGAGGATATGCGCACCGGAAAACAGATGAACCGGCTGCTTCAGGGGGATGTGGGAAGTGGCAAGACACTGGTNGCCTTCATGACTCTGCTCATGGCTGTGGATAACGGACTTCAGGGTGCGCTGATGGCACCGACCGAGATTCTTGCTCAACAGCACTANGANACACTCAGGGGNTGGGGGGAGNCGATCGGTGTGN
The DNA here is from genome assembly GCA_014800785.1 of Bacteroidales bacterium. GTDB lineage: Bacteria > Bacteroidota > Bacteroidia > Bacteroidales > Muribaculaceae > Lepagella. Next base: position 21,552 of record JAAVFK010000038.1, on the reverse strand, counting down.
AGGTNGGNCTNCTCACCGGGTCGACGCGNAAGAAAGAACGNGAGAAGATTCATGAGGCTCTGCTTGACGGATCGCTTGATATNCTCGTCGGTACGCACGCCCTGATCGAAGACACCGTGAAGTTCCGCAACCTTGGTATCGCTGTGATAGACGAGCANCATCGCTTCGGNGTGGCCCAGCGCGCGCGNCTTTGGAAGAAAGCTGAACTCGCGCCCCATGTTCTTGTGATGACGGCCACTCCGATACCCAGAACGCTCGCCATGACNGTCTACGGCGACCTCGTCGTGAGNGTGATCGANGAACTTCCTCCCGGACGAAAGCCGATTGATACATGGCTCAGATCGGATATGAACAGGGGNGAGGTGAACCGCCTTATCTGGCGTGAACTGCAGGCCGGACGGCAGATATATGTCGTCTATCCCCTTGTCAATGAGAATGAGAAANTGACACTCAAAAGCGTGGAGGAAGGGGAGAAGAGGATGATGGACACCTTTCCTGAGGTNAAGGTATGTATGGTCCACGGAAAGCTCAAACCNGCCGANAAGGCCNATCAGATGGATCTTTTCGTCAGCGGACAGGCCCGGATTATGGTCGCCACGACCGTGATAGAAGTCGGGGTNAATGTCCCGAACGCGAGTGTNATGGTTATCGAGAATGCCGAGCGTTTCGGACTCTCCCAACTTCATCAGCTCCGTGGCCGGGTAGGTCGGGGNGCTGAAAAGAGCTACTGTATACTGATGAGTAAATCCGGACTCCAGGGTGATACAAAGAAGCGCCTCGGAATCATGACCGAGACCAACGACGGATTCCTGATCTCGGAAGCCGACATGAAGCTCAGGGGACCCGGNGANATGGAGGGAACCCAGCAAAGCGGAATCGCCTTCAATCTGAGAATCGCCAGCCTTGCCCGCGACGGACAGATACTTGAGAACGCCCGTTCCGAGGCCATGCATGAGCTCGATCGTGATCCCTCGACNTTCACGCAGGAAGAATTGATTATATATGGCCGGGAAATGCATCGTCGCTTCGCCAAAACAATAGACTGGAGCCGAATCTCGTGAATTATCCAAAACAATAGACCGGAGCCGTATCTCGTNAATTATATTTTTAAGATATGATTTTAAACATGTTTTAAAAATGCGGGAAATGTGCATTGTGTCAAAAAAAAATTGTAAATTTGCGNTAATTAAGCCTCANGCGGAAACGCGGGGCCCGTTTCGGATTCGAGACGGTCAAATGTGAATATCATCTGATACCAAACATCATGCAAAGAGACAACGAGATCTTTGAGATCATAGACCAGGAGCATCTCCGCCAGCGTCGCGGAATCGAGCTCATCGCGAGTGAGAACTTTGTCAGCGACGAAGTAATGAGAGCCATGGGCTCCTGCCTCACAAANAAATATGCCGAAGGATATCCCGGCCACCGTTACTATGGCGGTTGTCAGGTAGTCGACAAAGCCGAGAACCTGGCTATCGAGCGTGCAAAGAAACTCTTCGGAGCTGAATGGGCTAACGTTCAGCCCCACAGCGGAGCGCAGGCCAACATGGCCGTGTTCATGGCCTGCCTGAAACCGGGCGACAAATTCATGGGTATGGACCTGTCTCACGGCGGCCACCTGTCTCACGGCAGCCCGGTGAACTTCTCCGGCCTCATGTTCCAGCCCATCTCATATACCGTAGACGCCGAAACCGGTCGNGTGAACTACGAGGAGATGGAGGAGAAAGCCCGTGCCGAGCGTCCGAAGCTCATNATCGCCGGCGCATCGGCATACAGCCGCGAATGGGATTACGCCCGCATCCGCAAACTCGCCGACGAAATCGGTGCCATCTTCATGGTTGATATGGCTCATCCCGCCGGTCTTATCGCAGCCGGTCTTCTCGACAACCCCGTGAAGCACGCCCACATCGTGACTACGACCACCCACAAGACCCTCCGCGGTCCCCGTGGCGGCATGATCCTCATGGGTAAGGACTTCGATAATCCCTGGGGCAAGAAAACCCCGAAGGGTGAGATCAAGAAAATGTCTGCTCTTCTCGACAGCGCCGTGTTCCCCGGTGTTCAGGGCGGTCCGCTCGAGCATGTGATCGCCGCTAAGGCAGTCGCTTTCGGCGAAGCTCTCCAGCCCGAATGGAAAGAGTATATGACTCAGGTCAAGAAGAACGCTGACGCACTTGCCAACGCACTCATCAAGCGTGGCTACAAGATCATCTCCGACGGTACCGACAACCACTGCATGCTCGTGGACCTTCGTCCGAAGTTCCCCGAGATGAGCGGTAAGAAAGCAGAGCGTGTGCTCGTTGAGGCTGACATCACAGCCAACAAGAACATGGTGCCTTACGACACCCGTTCACCTTTCCTCACCTCCGGTCTCCGTTTCGGTACGGCTGCTATCACCACCCGCGGCGCGAAAGAGGAGCTTATGGAAACGATCGCCGGTCTGATTGACCGCGTTCTGACCAACGCCGATGATCCCGAAGTGATCAAGGAGGTTCGTCAGGAAGTCAACGAAATGATGAACGAATATCCGATGTTCGCCTGGTAAACCGAAAGGCGATCTGCAATAGAACAGGATGTGGGGACGTGTCTTCGGCACGTCCCCGCTTCTCATAAGAAACCGTTTCTATTAACAGGAGTAAGAAACAGTTTCTAATAGACAGGAGCAAATCATAAAACAGGAGCAAATCATAATATGGAATCTTTCTTTGAGAATTTTCCCGAAACCGTTTTCGTCACAGGAACAGGAACGGATGTAGGCAAATCTTTCGCCACCGGCTGGATGGCCAAAAGACTTCTTGAAAAGGGTGAGAAAGTGATAACCCAAAAGCTTGTCCAGACCGGCAACAAGACCGAGAGCGAGGACATCGAGTTGCATCGCCGTATAATGGGTATTCCGATGACTCCTCACGATAAGCTGCACGTGACGGCACCTATAATCTTCACCTATCCTTGCTCGCCACATCTCGCCGCTCGTCTCGATGGCCGGGAACTTGACCTCAAGATGGCCGATGAAGCCACGGACGTACTGACAAAGTCATACGATAANGTGCTTATCGAAGGGGCCGGCGGTGTTATGGTCCCGCTTCATGAACGTTACCTGACACTCGATTTTATCATTGACCGCAAGTTGCCCGCTATCGTCGTGGTCGGTGGTGAACTCGGTTCGATCAACCACGCGCTTCTCACGCTCGAACTGATGCGGCTCAAGGGTGTGGAGATATACGGAGTCGTTTATAATCCGTGGTTCGATAAGGACAAGACCATTGCCTCCGAGACGCGCGATTATCTGCATCGCTGGACCGAAGACTTCCTCCCCGGAACCAAATTCGTCGTNATGCCGCGTTTCGCCTGATAAAGATTCCTAAGGCCCCATCTTTTGTGGGNTGGGGTCTAAACTTGAGAGGGGTGAAAGTTGTTACNTAATAAACAAAAATGGTACAATGAGAGAAAAAGAGTTTTTACCCCTGGTTCAAAGTAAACTGGGAATTGAGAGTCTCAATGAGATGCAGAAGAAAATGATGGGCGCGGCCACAGAGGCACGCGACATAATTCTTCTTTCCCCGACCGGTTCGGGTAAGACTCTTGCCTTCACCCTGCCGATGNTTAAGATGCTCAAGGCGCCAACCGGNAGGGTNCAGGCNGTAATCATCGCCCCCTCGCGCGAACTTGTGTTGCAGATCGCCGGCGTCGTGCGCCGGATCGCCGCAGGTTATAAGGTCACCGAGCTTTATGGCGGTCATAAGGTCGAGGACGAGGTGAATACCCTCTCGGTCACTCCCGACATAATCGTCGCAACGCCCGGTCGTCTGCTTGACCATATCAAGCGTAGAAATGTGGATCTGTTGCCGACAAGAATNCTCGTGCTCGATGAATTCGACAAATCGCTCGAACTCGGTTTCGAAGCCGATATGAAGAAGATCGTCAACAGATTGGTNAATGTCAGCCGTACGATCCTGACCTCCGCTACCCGGGCNGACACTCTCCCTGATTTNCTGAAACTGACCGATCCCCTCGAGATCAGNTATCTCGCGGAGCAACCCGCCGTNCGGAGCCGAATGAGCGTGTTCCGGGTGGACTCCGATACAAACGACAAGCTGGAGAGCTTGCTGACTCTGCTGCGCAATGTCGCCTCTGCCGNCGGAGTGCTGAAGAAGATCATCATCTTTGTCAATCATCGCGAAAGCGCGGAGAGGGTGGCGGCTTTCCTCAAGAAAAACAAAGTCTCGGCCTGTCTCTATCACGGTGCGCTNGAGCAGCGNGAGCGAGAATCGGCTGTNGCGCTATTCAATAACGGCACTTGTCCCGTGATGGTCGCAACTGACCTGGCGGCGCGCGGTCTCGATATAGAGAACGTCGAAGGTGTCATTCACTATCACCAGCCCCTGACCCCNGAGGCCTATACTCACAGAAATGGCCGAACGGCCCGAGTCTCAAACACNGGTGATATTTACCTGCTTGTCGGCCCGGAAGAGGATGTCAAGGAATATGTGGAATTTGACCGCACGCTTCATCTCGACACCTCGGCNGATCCCGACCTCCGCTCCGNAATGGTCACGCTTCACTTCAACGCGGGTAAGAAAGAGAAACTCTCGAAGGGAGACATCGTCGGCTTCCTCGTCAAGGATGGCGGACTCCCTTCNGACTCGATAGGNAAGATAAATGTCTATGACCACTATGCACTGGCCGCCGTGAAGACCGATGACGCCTCCGCTCTCGTGGAGCGTCTGAATGCCCTCAAGGTTAAAGGTGTCCGCAGGAAAATTACTCTCTATCGTTGACGGCCCGGGCAAAAAATTGTTTTTGCAGTAAGCAAAAAAATTCGTAACTTTGCACGATGTTAGTGCAATGAAGGGAGCGCATCCTGTCAGTTTGGCGTCCCTTCGATAATACGCTCTCAGAGAAACATAATAAGAAACATACAAACTTATGAGCAAAGCAAAGAAATTTGTGACTTGCGATGGCAACCAGGCCGCGGCACATGTATCCTACATGTTCACCGAGGTGGCCGCCATCTATCCCATCACGCCCTCGTCGACCATGGCTGAATATGTCGACGACTGGAGCGCTGCCGGTCGCAAGAATATCTTCGGTGAGACGGTTCTCGTCCAGGAGATGCAGAGTGAGGGCGGTGCCGCAGGCGCCGTTCACGGTTCACTTCAGGCAGGCGCGCTGACAACCACCTACACAGCGTCGCAGGGTCTGCTTCTGATGATCCCCAACATGTACAAGATTGCCGGCGAGCTTCTCCCGTGCGTGTTCCACGTATCGGCTCGTACCCTCGCTTCTCACGCGCTCTCTATCTTCGGTGACCATCAGGACGTAATGTCTGCTCGTCAGACCGGTTTCGCAATGCTTTGCGAAGGTTCAGTTCAGGAAGTCATGGATCTCGCGGGTGTGGCCCACCTTTCGGCCATCAAGAGCCGCGTTCCGTTCGTGAACTTCTTCGACGGCTTCCGTACATCTCACGAGATCCAGAAGATCGAGGAGATGGCTCAGGAAGACCTCGCTCCCCTGATCGATCAGGAAGCTCTCGCAGATTTCCGCAAGCGCGCGCTGAATCCCGATTCTCCCGTAGCCCGCGGTATGGCTGAGAACCCCGACGTGTTCTTCCAGCACAGAGAGGCTTCCAACAAATACTACAACGCTGTCCCCGAGATCGTAGAGGAATACATGAAGGAGATCTCAAAGATCACCGGTCGTGAATACAATCTCTTCGACTACTATGGCGATCCCGAGGCTGAACGCGTCATCATCGCAATGGGCTCGGTTACCGAAGCTATCCGCGAGACAATCGACTACCTCCGCTCCAAGGGTGAGAAGGTCGGTCTCGTGAGCGTTCACCTCTACCGTCCCTTCTCGGCACGCCACTTCATTGCTGCTGTGCCCAAGACCGCGAAACGCATCGCTGTCCTTGACCGTACAAAAGAGCCCGGTGCTCTCGGCGAGCCCCTCTATCTTGACGTTAAGGACTGCTTCTACGGTCAGGAGAATGCTCCGGTGATCGTCGGCGGCCGCTATGGTCTGAGCTCGAAGGACACCACTCCGGCCCAGATCCTCTCGGTTTACGAAAACCTCGCACTTCCCGAGCCTAAGAACGGCTTCACCATCGGTATCGAGGATGACGTGACCTTCCTTTCGCTTCCCCAGCTCCCCGAGATGCATCTCGGCGGCAACGGAATCTTCCAGGCCAAGTTCTTCGGTCTCGGTGCTGACGGTACCGTAGGCGCCAACAAGAACTCGGTGAAGATCATCGGCGACAACACCGACAAATACTGCCAGGCATACTTCTCTTACGACTCGAAGAAGTCGGGTGGCTTCACCTGCTCACACCTTCGTTTCGGAGACGAGCCCATCCGTTCGACCTATCTCGTGAACACGCCTAACTTCGTGGCTTGTCACGTTCAGGCATATCTCCACATGTACGATATGCTGCGTGGTCTTCAGGACGGCGGCACATTCCTTCTCAACACAATCTGGGAAGGCGAGGAACTGGCCAAGAACCTCCCCAACAAGGTTAAACGTTACCTTGCGAAGCACAACATCACCCTCTACTATATCAATGCGACCAAGATCGCTCAGGAGATCGGCCTCGGCAACCGCACGAACACCATCCTCCAGTCTGCGTTCTTCCGTATCACCGAGGTGATCCCCGTTGATCTCGCTGTTGAGCAGATGAAGAAATTCATCGTTAAGTCTTACGCCAAGAAGGGTGAGAACATCGTCAACATGAACTATGCGGCTGTAGACCGCGGCGGCGAATACAAGACCCTCACGGTTGATCCCGCATGGGCCGAGCTCCCCGACGATCCGAAGCCTGCAGTTGACGAACCCGAATTCATCACCAACGTGGTGAAACCCATCAATGCACAGGATGGTGACCTTCTTCCCGTCAGCACCTTTGCTGACCGTGCTGACGGCACATGGATTCAGGGTACCGCTGCTTACGAGAAGCGCGGTGTCGCAGCTTTCGTTCCCGAATGGGATCCCGCAAATTGTATCCAGTGTAACAAGTGTGCTTACGTCTGCCCCCACGCTTCGATCCGTCCCTTCCTCCTCAATCAGGAAGAAATGGAGAAGGCTCCTTTCGGCGAGGATCACTCGATTCCCGCAATCGGCAAGGGCTTCGAAGGTCTCCGCTTCGTTCAGCAGGTTGACGTTCTCGACTGTCTCGGATGCGGCAACTGTGCTGACGTCTGCCCCGGCAAGAAGGGCGTGAAGGCTCTCAGCATGAAGCCTCTCGACACTCAGCTCGCCCAGCAGAAGAACTGGGACTACTGTGTGAAGAACGTGAAGTCAAAACAGAATCTCGTCGACATCAAACTCAACGTCAAGAACTCTCAGTTCGCCACTCCGATGTTCGAGTTCTCGGGCGCTTGCTCGGGTTGCGGTGAGACTCCCTATATCAAACTGATCTCCCAGCTCTTCGGTGACCGTCAGGTCGTAGCTAACGCTACCGGCTGTTCTTCGATCTACTCCGGTTCGGTTCCCTCGACTCCCTATTGCGAGAACGAGCAGGGTCATGGTCCCGCATGGGCCAACTCGCTCTTCGAGGACTTCTGTGAGTTCGGTCTCGGTATGCACATCGCATACGAGAAGATGCGCGCTCGCCTCGTAGAGGTATCTGAGAAGATCATCGCCGGCGAATATGCCGAAGAGATCAAGGCCGCAGCACAGAACTGGCTCGACCTCCGCGAGGATGCTGACAAGAGCCGCGAGGCAGGTGAGGCATATGCTGCCGCAGCTGAGAAGTGCGGATGCGAGCTCTGCCAGACTGTTGTCAACCTCAAGCAGTATCTGACCAAGCGCAGCCAGTGGATCATCGGTGGTGACGGCGCAAGCTACGATATCGGTTTCGGTGGTCTCGACCACGTGATCGCTTCGGGCAAGAACGTGAACATCCTCGTTCTCGACACCGAGGTTTACTCGAACACCGGTGGTCAGTCTTCGAAGTCGACCCCGATCGGCGCGATCGCTAAGTTCGCAGCCGCAGGTAAGCGTATCCGTAAGAAAGACCTCGGTATGATCGCAACCACCTACGGTTACGTATATGTCGCACAGGTAGCTATGGGCGCTGACAATGCTCAGACCCTCAAGGCTCTCCGTGAGGCTGAGGCTTATGACGGTCCGTCGCTCGTGATCGCTTACTCGCCCTGTATCAACCATGGTCTGAAAGCAGGCATGGGCCACAGCCAGGACGAAGAGAAGCGTGCGGTAGAATGTGGTTACTGGCAGCTCTGGCGCTACAACCCTGCGCTTGAAGAGGCTGGCCAGAATCCCTTCTCGCTCGACAGCAAGCAGCCCGACTGGTCCAAGTTCGCAGACTTCCTCAAAGGTGAGGTTCGTTTCGCATCGGTACAGAAGATGTATCCGACCGAGGCAGCCGAGCTCTTCAAGGCAGCCGAGGACAACGCCAAGTGGCGTTACAACAACTACGTCCGTCTCTCGAAGCAGACCTGGGCACCAGATCCCGAAATGACCCCCGCCGAAGAGAAACTCCGCAACGAGTAATCTCCGAAACGCAAATCTAAAGCCGGCTCCGCCAACCCCTACGGGAAAGCGGAGCCGGCTCCGTTATATCCATCCCTTATGTACAAGCCCTGTTTTTTAAGGGAACCTGAAAGATCTGAAAAACTAATTATTTAGTATTCAAACCATACTTTTGAGGATAATGAGATTTTTATTTGATCACACTACCTTTAAAAATGTGAATTGTATATTGGGAATTCTTGCTTATTTACTATCTTTGCAATAAATTGAGTAGCTATGGATAAGAAAGAGATAAAAGACAAGATCGAATACGTAGTATCTTGTGTGGGTGCTTTCGCCCAAAGGTTCAATCTCTCAAATATGCAGGCCTACGCATATTTGCGCAGGTTTACCGGTATTGAGTTTCTATTTGACTGTTATGCTGCCGAACATACGCTCTCTATAGATGACGCCGTATATGATCTCCAAACCATATGTAGGATGAAAGGAGGTAAGATATGATAAGGCTGTACCATGGTTCAAATACTATTATTGACAAGATAGATCTTTCGCGCAGTAAGAGAGGTAAGGATTTCGGCAAAGGATTCTATCTCAATGCGAACCCTGATCAAGCGATGGCAATGGCACTCCGTACAACCAGATTGCTCAACTCCGGTCAGCCTACATTGTCTTGTTTTGAATTCGAAGAGAATGAACCGGAACGGAACGGCCTAAAAATTAAGGTTTTTCCGGATTACTCGGAAGAATGGGCAGAGTTTGTAGTCATGAATAGAAAAAATTTTTCAGACGCACCTGTTCATGACTACGATATAGTAATAGGTCCAATTGCGGATGATACTGTCGGAGTGCAAATTCGCCGCTATATTATGGGGTACCTGTCGGTTACAAAACTGGTGGAAGAATTGAAATTTCGAGGAGATAAGGCTATTCAATATTTCTTCGGAACTGAAAAGGCCGTTAGATTATTAAAATTTGTAGAACGATGAATCAAGATATACAATTTCAGATAGAATGTCTCGCAGCAGAACTTGTACAGATGTTGATTGAAGAATATGGCTGGGATATCCGGCGCTCATTAGATGAGTTATATTCATCAGTTACCTTTGAAAAATTAAATGATCCCGAGTGCGGACTATATTATCAGGGTGCCGTTTATGTATTCCAATTTCTGAAATCGGAAATAGAAACGGGGAAGATTGCCTAAGATCACTCTTGGGAGAATCCGGAATAAAGAGCCTCGCCTTTAATTGATAGAGCAATTAAAAGGCGAGGCTGAGTATTAGGTGCTATGTAGGCTTTACAGGCCGATGGCGGCTTTGTAGGCGGCTATCAGGTGCTGGAGAGCTGTTGCGGTGTCTGCAAATTCGGTCGCGGCGAGTGTCGTGAAGTCGTAGGCGGTCTTGTCTGCGGGGACGTAGAGTTGGGGAACAACATTGTAGACGGTGCCTTCCGGTAAGACCTCGGCGCGGTGGGTCCATTCGAGACGTGATTGTTCGGTGCGCGTATTGTTGAACCGCATCCACACTTTGGTGTATTTGTTGAGTGTCTTGGCTGTTTCCTCAACTGCTTTTTCCGCATCGGCGGTTCCGGAGGCGATAACGCCGGGAACAATAACCGGGTGCATATCGAACAGACGGTCGTTCATTGTCAGCTTGCCGTTGATCTGAACACGACCTAAGACGTCCACATACGCTTCCGCATTCTTCACGAGCATCGCGACATCTTTCAACTTAGGCAGAAGCATTATGTGCTGAAGATCCGTGAGATGGTTGCCGCGGGCTGCAATCGCTCCTTTCGCTACCTCGCGGTTGCTTAGCGATGCCGAGAATTGTGCAGTCAGTAAACGGTTGTCTGCGGTGAAATCGAAAGTCGAGGATAGGTTGGAGGCAGTCACCCTGAGGGTACCCGACGCATTGAATGTGCCGTTCTTGAGCTTGTCAACCTTGTAGTTGAGGTCGATTTCGGCCAATGCATCACCGTGGACATTGTAGGTCACGTTGAGACCTGTCGGAAGATAGATCGCCGTCGAAGTATAAGCAACATCGTTGCCATTCCATTTCTCGGACACGAAACTATAGAGGAATGTCTCATCAGAGGGTACGGCAACGATAGACTGTTCCTCACCATCCGGTCCGGGGAAGCGGAACTCGATATTCTTCGAGTCTCCCGAGTGTACCCATTCTCCAGAGCCGGGGGTATAGATGCCGGCAAAATCGGAGAATGTAATGGGCACGACGGTGTTGGTCGCCGATCTTGTTTCCGAGACGGTACCGGCGTTAGCTCCACTTGAAGCGGCAGAATCTCCTTGAATTGAGCCTGAGCCTTTGAGGGTCGCTTCAAGATATTCCTTTACCTTTTCAGCAAACTCCCTCCACTCTGCGGGAGCTTGAAGTTTTCCATAGGCTGCATTCGCAAAAGCAGCATTGAGGACCAGCTCCTTCTGATCCTCGGGATTCAGGCCGCCGAGAACCAACTTGGCCGTTTCCTCAAGAAAATCGGCCTGCTCGGAGATGGTCATGGCGTCCATTTTCCCTTCACCTTCGGGAACTATATCTTTACCGGGTTCGGGGCCATCATCACTACACGCAGCCGAGAGTGAAAGAACCGCTCCGCAACAGAGTATTTTGATTAAATTTTTTCTCATGATTCGGTGTTGTTTAGCCATGCGTGAATATAGACCGGACGATAGGTGAGCTCAACTTTCTTCCCTTCTTCGGGGGTGAGCGCCTTGATGATTCTTGCCACGGTCTTCCCGGAGGCTCCGACTCCGGCCACGCCTGTGTCGCGGAGGTGAAGAAGGGCCTTGCGCGGAGTGTCAAATGACAAGGTTATATCCTCGTTGAACACCTCGTAGCCGTCAAAAATCTCAGAGAGCATTTTCTCGATTTCATCCCGGCTCAGATAGAGGAGGGGGGAGGGCCTGAGAGAATCGAGTTGCGCGAGATTCCCGGTGAGGAAGGTGGAGCAGACAAGGTGACCACCCGGTTTCAGATGGTCGCGCACATTTCTGAAGAAGCGTTTCAGGTCCGCGAACCACTGGATCGAGGAAGCGCTCAGAATAATGTCCCATGATTCGGAAGCTGTCTCGATCCACTGCTCTGCGTCATCCTTGATGAAAGTCTCGTCGGACCGATAGCCCGAAGTCGAGATGTCATATATGTCGACCAGATGAAGATGGCGGAGATCAAGTTTCTCGCGGATCAGCTTGGTAAACACCCCTGCGCCGGGGCCGATTTCAAAGGCATGGACAGGACGCTCGTAAGCCGGAATCATTTCCGCCAGCCTTTGGGCGATCTGCTTTTGGGCGACGGCGTTCTGGGCATACTTGTCGTGAGACGCCGAGAAACTTCGGGCGACTTTCGTCATGTCGGCAATATGCGAGCGCACAACGCGGGCGAGGTCGATGAAATGGCCGATATCGAGTGTGATCAGCTCAATCCCGTGCTTTTCAGCATACCCTTCCCAGTATTTGCGCATGTTGCTGATTGGGAAAATTGCGTCTTTGACCCCCATGTAGACACGGCGCCACGGGAGACGGGGCTCCGGGAACTTCGTTTTTGCATAGAGCAGAAGCTGATTCCGAAGTTCCGGAATCGAGTCGTCGGTCTTGAGCAACGGAATCGAATTCATATATTCGGAGCCTGAAACGCACATCCGGCGCTGGAACTTGGCCAATCCACGTTCCGAAAGACCTACTGCGGTTCCGATGAATATATCGGTGGGAATGCCCAGTTCGTCGTTCACGGGTTCCGGCGTGCCGTTGAATGCGTAGGCAGCCGTGATCCGACAATCAGCGAGCGCCATTTCGGCAGCTGCGACACCAAGAGACCACGCGAACAGGTAGATTGTTTTGTATGAATCGAGCAATTCCGTGGGGAAGTTGAAATCCGAGTATGAATGACATACGAGAATATCCCAGCCTTCGACAGAAAGCTGTTCAAGAAGCACGGGACCGGTGCTCCATCCGGTCATTATGATGATGAGGCGCGAAGTGCCCTCTGTCTTACGAAGAAATGTATATTTCATTCACATTATTGGCTCCGGGTGGTCACGCCACCCGAATGAGTACGCAAAACTACAAAAAAACGCCATAATCACCAAGTTTGCTGCTGACAAAAATTGGTTATGGCCTCGCCAATCTCCTTTGCGAAAGAGTCTATATCGGGCAATGAGGCATGAAGAGAAAAACGGATTCTCTCCGTGCCGGGTGGAACTGTCGGGCGTCTGATCGGTAAAGCTAAGATTCCTTTATCCTTAAGTTTTCGGCTCACGCCTAATGCTATGGCGGAGGAGCCGGTAAGCAGCGGTACGATCTGAGTAGTCGAAACGGGTGCGATTTTTGAAAAGTCACCGAAGTTCGAGGAAAAACGCGATATTAACCCGCGGAATTCATAGGACAGTCTCACCAACCGGGCCCGACGATCATCGGCTTCCATAAGTTTCCCGAACATGAAACGGCTCCACTCGACATTGGCCGGTGGAAGAGCCGTCGAGAAGATAAAGGAACGCGCCGTGTTAAGGATCCATTCCTTCATATTCCCTTCACAGACAACGAATGCGCCGGACGATGCCGCTCCCTTTCCGAGGGTGCCGATCATTATGTCGACCATACCGTTGATCTCGGGTGTCGCGGTCAGACCGAGACCCTTGGGTCCGAAAACCCCGAGAGCATGGGCCTCGTCGATGTATAGCAAGACCTTTGGATTAGAGCGTTTCAACCTTATGAGTTCCTCGATCGGAGCGCGGTCACCATCCATGCTGAAAACAGACTCAGTAACAACCACCACACGCTCGCAGTCGGCGCCATGACGCTCGATGAGTTTCGCCAATGAAGCCATATCATTGTGGCGGAATCGGGCGAAAGTCGCACCGGAGAGTCTGAGTCCGTCGATTATAGAGGCGTGCACAAGCTTGTCGGCAAGGAAGATAGTCCCGGGAATGGCGGCCAGACTGCCGATCACACCGACATTGGCGTGATAGCCGGAATTGAAGAGAAGTGTCGGACGGCGATATGCCTCCTCAAGTTCCTCCTCGAAAGCAAGGTGTGAATCCTGACGGGTAGAGAGCAGGCGTGACGCCGCGGAGGTGAACAAGAGTGGCCGTCCGTGATGAAGATCAAGGAACTCCTCTTCAAATCTCGCTGCGTCTGCTGCGAGTCCGAGATAATCGTTTCCGCTCAGATCAATGAAATCTTTTTCAGGAACTTCCGGGATTTTGCGCAGATTGTCGGACTCCCGCAGGCTGGAAAGAAGTTCGTCGATTCGGTTGCTCATTTATATTCCGGTTTGCTTGTATAGAGTATGCAGGTATTCCGTTTCTATCCGAGATTAATCAGTTCTCTCCATTGAGTGCCGGAAGCTCGTGAAGCTCATGGATGATATCGAGAAGAACGTCGCAGAGTTTCTCTACCTGCTCGTCGCTGACGGCCATGAACGGGGGCATTATGTAGGCGTTTCGGTTGAACGGACGAATCCACACTCCCCGTTCCACACATCGTTTCTGAAACTCAGCCATGTTGACCGGATCTTTAGTCTCGACAACTCCGATAGCACCGAGAACTCTGACGTCGTTTACAGACTTCCATGAGCGTGCTTTCTCGAGTTTGTCCTTCATGATCGATTCGATACTCCCGATCCGTTCCTGCCATGGCGAGGAGAGCAACTTTCGGGTCGAGGCGACCGCCACGGCGCAGGCAAGAGGATTCCCCATGAATGTCGGGCCATGCATGATACAGTGAGCTGAAGAATCGGCTATATGCTTGGCGACGGAAGCAGAAGTGACAACGGCGGAGAAAGTCATGTAGCCGCCTGTCAGTGCCTTCCCGATCAACATGATGTCAGGTTCAACCCCTGCGTGCTCCCATGCGAACAGCTTGCCGGTACGTCCGAATCCGGTGGCGATTTCATCGAAAATCAGAAGAATACCTGCCTCATCACACGCGCGGCGGAGCTTTCTGAGGTACTCCGGATGGTAAAAACGCATGCCCCCGGCTCCCTGAACTACAGGTTCGAGTATCACCGCGGCCAGTTCATCTTTCTTCTCGGCGATCAGTTTTGCCATTGGTTCGAAATCGGCATCATCCCATTCTCCGCCGAATCGGCAGGCCGGGGCATCCACAAAATGACGGATCGGCAAAGCACTTCCGAACGCACCGTGCATTCCTGTAACCGGATCGCAGACCGACATCGCGTTCCAGGTGTCGCCGTGATAACCTGAGCGGATTGTCGCAAAATTGGTTCGGCGGGGATCGTCATGATATTGGACGGCCATTTTCATGGCTACCTCAGTAGCTACGGACCCTGAATCGGCATAGAAAATGTGCTCCATAGAAGGGGGCAGAATGGAGAGCAGAAGCTTGCCGAGTTCGATGGCCGGTTCATGGGTGAGTCCTCCGAACATAACGTGGCTCATGCGGTCAATCTGAGCCTTGGCGGCCGCATTGAGATCCGGATCGTTGTAGCCGTGGATGACACACCACCAGGAGGACATTCCGTCGACAAGACGGCGTCCGTCTTCAAGAATGATTTCCGCGCCCTCCGCGCGGGCTACCTTATAGGTGGGCAGTGGATTCTCTGTAGAGGTATAGGGATGCCAAAGGTGTTGGCGGTCAAATTCATCGTGAATCATAATGTCATCGTGAATCATAATGATACTTATGAAACCCGGTCATGCCGGGTCAACATCATAATAGATTGTTGAGGTCTTGATGGCCGGATTGTCGGCGAGTGACTCATATATCCGGCGCAGAAATTCTTTGATCTTGCTCATTGAGGCTCCCGTCTCGATCTTGATCATGATCGATTGGATGAACTGATTCGAGACTCGGGCAACGAAGGGTTTCTCAGGTCCCAAGATCCGATTTCCGAGTGACTGACGCAGAGTGTTGGCCAGCAGTCGCGCCGCGTCGTCACACATCCGGCTGTCCTTGTTACGGAGATAGACGTTTATCACGCGGGTGAATGGCGGATACCCGAGACGGCGCCGCGATTCAAGTTCGGCTTCATAGAAGCCGGTGTAGTCGTGTCGACGTACATAATCGAGCACCGGATTCTCCGCCTGCGAGGTCTGGATGAAGACCGTCCCCGCCTCTCCTTTGCGTCCGGCGCGCCCTGCCACCTGTTCCATCATGTTGAAAGCTCGTTCGTTACTCCGGAAGTCCGGGAAGTTAAGGAGTGTGTCGGCCGAGATGATGCCAACGGTCTTCACATGTTCGAAGTCGAGGCCCTTAGAGACCATCTGTGTGCCGACAAGGATATCGGTATCTTTCCGGGCAAATTTTTCGATTATCTCCTGATACGCATCCTTGTTTCTGGTTGTGTCGAGATCCATGCGGGCCACCCGGGCTTGCGGAAAGCGGTCCTGAATATCCTCGGCTATGCGTTCTGTCCCATATCCGAAGACTCCGATTCTGTTTTCCTCGCATGCCGGACACACTTTAGGGAGCATCTCGGCGTAACCGCAATAATGACAACGGAGCATCTGTGTGTTCTTGTGGTAAACGAGCGAGACGTCGCAATTGCGACACTTCGGTGTCCAACCGCAAACCTGACACACCACGATCGGTGCGAATCCGCGCCGGTTCTGGAACATGATGGCCTGATTTCCTGAGGCGAGGGTTTTGTCGGTTGCGAGCTTGAGATTCTTCGACAGAATTCCCGAGTTGAGTTTCTGCTTGCGTTGCTCGCGCATATCCACAATCTCTACGTTCGGAAGGCGGGCGCCTGAGAATCGTTCGGTCAGTTCCACGAGGCCATATTTCCCTTCCTGTGCCTTGTAATAGGTTTCTATAGAGGGTGTGGCCGATCCGAGAAGGGTCTTGGCGCCATGCATGGATGCGAGAACGGTGGCTGTGTCGCGTGCGTTGTATCGGGGTGCAGGGTCATACTGCTTGTATGACGACTCGTGCTCTTCGTCCACAATAACCAGTCCGAGCTGGGCAAATGGTAGAAAAACGGCCGAGCGGGCGCCGAGAATTATCAAGGGCTCGTTGGTCGAGAGGAGCCGACGGTATATGTCAGTGCGTTCGTTATCGGAGAATTTTGAGTGATAGACAAGCAGACGGTCGCCGAACATACGGCGCAGACGGTCTGTGAGCTGTGTCGTCAGAGAAATCTCCGGCACGAGAAAGAGCACCTGTTTACCCTGTTCAAGTACACGGCGCATCAGGTGGGAGTATATCTCCGTCTTTCCGCTGCCGGTCACGCCTCTCAGAAGAACCACATCTTTCGTCTTGAAGATGTCGATGAGCGATTTCTCCGCTTCGGACTGAGCCGGAGAGAGAGGTGGCAGAATGATCTCTCCATGGGCAGCTCCCGTAGAGGTGAATCTGTTTATGCTCTTTCTGACGATGTTGAAGATACCCTTGTCTGCCATTGATTTGAGAATGGCTGACGATATATCGGCTTTCTTCAGCAAAGTTTCTTTTTCGACGGTTCGTGTATCGGCGCCGCGAGTCATCCATCCCGAGAGGTCAAGAAACGCGAGGAGCGCGTTCTGTTGTTTGACCGAACGGGAGACTGCATCCATAGCCTTATGTAACGCGTCGTTGTCTCCGCGTTCGAATGTCGCCTCAACGATCGTCACCTTCTTGGGGCGATATCGTTCCTGAACACGTTCATGAAGCTCGATGATTCCGAGCTCCATCATCGCTGAGACGGTCGGTGTCAGATTGGAGATTCCGAGGGCGCTCTCAAGGTCGGAAATGCGTAGCTTTTTCCCTATCTGCAGTTGGGTGATGACACCCTCCATCCGTTCGGTCAGCTTCATTCCTTCCGGAGCTTCGAAGTCCGGAACAAGAGAGATGACGGTCTCGCTCTCAGGCTTGAGACCGGCCGGAAGTGCGGCTTTCATGACTTCGCCGGGAGCGCAGAGATAATATTCGGCAACCCATTCCCAAAGCTTCATCTGAGGGAAGCGGACGATGGGTGTCGGATCGAGTACCGCGGTGATCGGCTTTACCTCATAATCGGCGGGAGGGTAAGGTCTCACGGCGGCTACGACAGCTGTATAGAACTTCTTTCGGCCGAACTGAACCAAAACACGCGAGCCGACCGAAAGAAGGGACTCCATCTCGGTCGGCACGCTGTATGTAAAGGTCGAATATATCGGCAGCGGAAGAATTACCTCTGCATATATCATACTCAAAGTCACTAAAACTTATTTCCCGAAGAGGTAGGCGAGATTGATCTGCCAGTTTGAGGTCTTGGCCGAGATGTTTTCGAGCTTGACGGTTTTCAGTGCATATGTCAGACCAAAATGATAACCGGCTGAAAGCTGGATCCGTTTGAGGAACTCAGCGCCGATTCCGACCTGAACTCCGACAGAGCCGGCCGGAATGTCGAACAGACCTTTCTGGGTTGACGAACACTGGAACTGGAAGAGTGGACCGGCGTAGGCAAACGGCGCGACGATATCCTCGACGCCGTTGAGGCGCGTCCATTTGAAACGGAGGTTAAGCGGAACCTGAATCGTGTGAAGACGCACGTTTTCCTTTCCCCATCCGTCGGAAGACCAGACGAGTTTCTTGCCGAAATCAGCGTCCGCGCCGACCATTGCGTACTTGACGGCGAAGTCGATGCCGAATCCGATTCCGGGAATCATGACCTCTCCCATCAGACCGGCGTTGAAGCCGACGGCGTCATTGGTCGGGATAAGCTTCTGCTTCCACGAAAAATGTGTGACGTTCATTCCGACCGTCGGACCCCAGCGGAACGTGGCCTGGGAGGTGACGGCACAGAAAATCAACGCGAGTGTTATGAATAGTTTTTTCATTATGGTCTGAATTTATATCGGCAACGGAACGACTGATCTATAGCGGTACTCTCTTAGAAAAGATATGCCGCTGTGATGGTCCAGTAGTTATTTTTTCCTTTGACATTGTCAACAGTGTCAAAGTATCCTGTCCAATCGGCCACATTGTTGATGCCGAAACCATATGAGGCCTGGACCTGAAGATGACAGACAAATTCCAGACCCAGACCTATATTCCAGGCAACCTGACATGTCTTGGTCTTGAAGTCCTTAAATGTATTCTTGCCCATTTTGAACGCAAATGCAGGACCCGTATATACGTAGGGCTGAATAATGGAGCTGACAGCGGGGAGGCTAAGCTTATATTTCACGTTGACAGGAATTTCAATGAAATTCTTGCCGAGTTCTTCGCTTCCGAGAGTCAGCGAGGTGTCTCCGGCTGACGGGCGTCTGATAGCTTCAGCATTCATACGGGTATACATAGCTGAAACATCGAATCCGATGCCGATAACAGGGACAACAAATTCGGTCATCACGCCTGCAGTCCATCCACAACGATTGTCGGAGTCAATGAGCTTATCTTTGTTGAAGTTGAACGAGTTTACGTTTAGACCCGCTTTGATGCCGAAGCGAAGACCGCCGGCGTTGGCGCTGACTGCCGAGCAGAGAATGACGGCCAGCAAAAGAGTAATTTTCTGGATTTTATTCATAGTGAATCGTGTGTATTCGTGGGTTAGTAAGGTTGGAACAGTTGCGAATGATAGAACCGCTCTGTTCCCTCTCGGTTACAAAATTAAGCAAAATTTATGACTTGATTATCATGCCATCTGCACATTTTCATTTCCTTGCCATCGAAAGCAGCGAAACTGAAGGTACGGATCCATTCGCCGAGAATAAGCATTTCTGCCTTATCGGTGAGTTTTTCGCGGATCGCGACGTGAAGATGGCCGTAGATGAAGAAATCTATGTCCGGCTGCGTCTTGAGAACCTCTCGGGAGTAATCGGCCAGATGTTCCACAAAAGGAGACGACGCGCTGTCGTATGGATTCGTCTTCAAGCCCGGCTTCCTGGCCTCTCCCTGCTTCCGGCTCGACCCGCTCCATGCGTAGGCGAACGGAACTGTCCAGCGTGGATGAATCCCGGAGAAAAGTCGCTGTGCCAATCTGTTGCGGAAGACCGAACGGATCAATCTGAAATTCCATGATGTCTTTCCGAGACCATCGCCATGGGCCATATAGAATTTCTTTCCGAGAATCTCACGAGATACGGTTCCGTCTATTACTTCGACCCCGAGCTCATTAGGGATATAGTCGAAGATCCATATGTCGTGGTTGCCGATGATCCAGGTGATCTTGATTCCCGAATCGGAAAGTTCGGCGAGTTTGCCGAAGAAGCGGACAAAGCCGCGTGGAACCACATAGCGGTATTCGAACCAGTAGTCGAGGATATCCCCGAGAAGCCATATCTCCTTTGCGTCCTGCCGAATGTGCTCAAGAAAGGCCACGACCCTGCGCTCCGCCTCTTTCGACTCCGCGAGATACGGAGCGCCGAGGTGAAGATCGGAAAGGAAATAGACCTTGTCGCATTCTGTCATGAGCGGTAACGCAGATGAATCGGTGAGGTGACGTTCTCAAAAACTAACCACTCTCTTAAAGGAATCCGAGTTCGAGCTTGGCTTCCTCGCTCATCATATCCTGATTCCAGACCGGATCGAAGACGAGGCGCAGGTCGACACCCTTTATTCCCTCGATGCTGACGAGTTTCTGACGGACATCCTCAAGGATGAAATCGGCTGCCGGACAATTGGGAGCCGTGAGCGTCATATCGACATGAAGCATATCGTCCGAGGGATCATAGTCGATCTTGTATATGAGACCGAGATCGTAGACGTTTACAGGTATTTCCGGATCGAAAACTGTCTTCAGAAGCTCGATGGCCTTGTTGGTGACAGCGAGAGCCTTGTCGTTTTCTGCTTCGAGACGCGCGGCGTCGTTCGAAGTGTTTGCGTTTTCAATATTATCCGTATTATTGATATTCTCGTTTTCCATAAGTTATCAGTTTACTGAGTCCTCATCTTCAGACCGCATGTCGGCCTCGCGTTGGTCACGATATTCCTGACGTTTTTTAAGCACGAAATATAGCGCGACGATTACGGCACATTCGGAAACAACGGTCAGCCAGAATTTCAGAGCCTCTCCATGTTCGAGAAGATGAATTCCGAATCTGAATGTCATGAATAGAAAGTAGACCGCCAGCACTATCGGCAGCCATATATGTTTCTTTTTCATTGGAGGGAGGGGTAAATTTTATGTGTTGAATCCTGGGGGTTGAAGTTTCCGGATTTCAGATAATTGTATATTTTCAGGCAGGCGTAGGCGTCAAGAGCGGCATAGGCCTGCTGATGGGGAGAGAGTTCAGGGGCTTCCCAGTTGGTCAGACGCTGACCTTTTGAAATGCGTTCTCCGAAGAGAAGTGCATAGATCTTCGAGAGGCTCCTGTCTTCGATTTTGAAAGACCCGACATATTCCTGAAGCTCAAAAAATCCGGCGGGAGTGATTCTTTTGATGCGGTTCAGATTGTGGAAATCGTCGTGGGTGGACAAGCCTATTTTCTTGACCGACGGGTCTTCGAGCAGGTCACGTATCTCGTCTTGCATTCCGAGGATGTTGAGCCTGAAGAGAAAGCAACGGGACTCGGTAGAGAGCTGCAGAAGCGCTACCGAGTGATATTGACCTTTCTGGAAGGCCGGACGAGTCTCGGTGTCGAAACCGATTACCCGTGCTTTTCTCAGCTCATCGACAGCCGAAGCGACATCCTCGGGCTTGTCAATGAGTTGAATGGCTCCCGGAAAATGTGCCGCCGGCAACTGTCCGAGTTCCTGTTTGGATATTCCTATTTTATAATTGTTCGGGTCTGACATAGTCTGAAATTCTACTCCCGGGCCTTCGCTTTTATATTCTCCCGATCGGAGAAGCTCAGCAAACCGCAGACAATCTAATCGGCTTTCGGCAGGCTCGGTAGGAGAGAAGAAGAGAGGGGACACTGCAAAGTTACGAAAAAATTCTGTCAATAGGAAATCTACCCCCACACTCGCCTATGAATCCGCAACAACATGTCCAAAACGTGGATGTCCGCGGAGTCCGTCCGGGCGAGATAATTGTCGTGATTTGACGGTTATCATCAGAGACATATAAAAAGAGGCTGTGTCGTAATTAAGGTTTACGGCGCAGCCTCCTTTTTCTGAGCTCTGAGGTTCGGATAATTTTCAGGCAACATATTTTTGTGGATTTTTCCAAAATATCCGATTCTCAGGCG
>JAAVFK010000037.1 GCA_014800785.1 Bacteroidales bacterium | reverse complement strand
GGTATGGTTGGATAATCCCTTCATCTGTTTCATTATTAAGAGTTTTACCAAGCTTACTTTCACACACGTCGGTCAGTGAGGCTAAGACCCAATTATCCGGCAATTTCGGATAATGTGGGTTATCCGTTATTATTTTCGCCTTCGGATTGACACGTTTGAGCATATCGGCGGCTGGTTCATCCGTCGGATCTTGTGGAACAAGTTTCCCCTGCATCGCCAATTCCAAAATCTTAGATTTAGTACCAGTTATAGTCGATTTCAGAATTGATTTAGAAAATTCAATTTGTGTCAGGATTGCTATTATATTGTTAAATATTGAAACAATTCTTCGTTGTTCTTTCAAAGGAGGAATTGGGCAATATAGTTTTGAAAGTTTCTGAGCATTAATATTGGATTGATTAACGGCATCAGTTTTTACCTGCAAGCACCAATCTCTATAGTACTGAGAACACATATACATGCACAGGAAGTTTGGATCAATTACAATAGCCCGTATTCTGATAAGGTATCCCGCATATATAGCAGGAATCTTTCCATCATATAGTGATGTTTTTCCAACCCATTCGCTACTATTTGTTCGGTTAAACAACAGGTCACCCTCTTGTAATTCAAATTTCGCTATATCGTCTTCGTTACATGTGTATACTAAATTTGAATAATCAATAGTCCCAATTTGAGTAAGATTGCCCATTCTCAGAACAGATACATCTCCTTTAGACAATGACTTTTCAGATGTACCATATTGAAGGTCGTATGTGAATTCCCCAAGTTCAATCCATTCCCAATTATGTGGAAGTTGAAAAAAGTTCTGATAATGGGACTTGTACGCAGATTGCTTCTCTGATGTCAGGGATAAAGAACGGTTATGCTGTATGATAAGACAAAAAATGGCGACGCCCTTTCGGACGTCGCCATTTTTTGATTTTCATAATTTCGGGGTTGTCCCCGGTTGGCGGTTATTTGACTTCCTCGAAGTCTACGTCTGTGATGTCTTTTTCTTCGTGGCCTGCTGCGGAACCTGCACCGGGCTGTGCTGCGCCTGCGCCGGGCTGTGCGCCTGCGGCCTGAGATGCGTTGTAGATGTCCTGTGATGCGGCCTGGAGTGCGTCGGTCAGTGCCTTTTCGGCGCTGTCGATGTCTTCAACGAGCTGCTGTTTGTGGACCTCTTTCAGACGGGTGAGCGCTGCGTCGATAGCGGCTTTCTTGTCAGCCGGGATCTTATCACCGAGCTCGTTGATCTGCTTCTCGGTCTGGAAGATCATTGCGTCGGCGTGATTGAGTTTGTCGGCACGTTCCTTGGCTTTCTTATCGGCAGCCTCGTTTGCCTTGGCCTCTTCACGCATACGCTGGATCTCAGCATCGCTCAGACCGCTCGATGCCTCGATACGGATAGACTGTTCCTTACCGGTTGCCTTATCCTTTGCCGAAACATTGAGGATACCGTTTGCGTCGACCTCGAAGGTCACCTCGATCTGCGGGATGCCACGGGGTGCGGGTGCGATGCCCTCAAGGTTAAACTCGCCGAGGAGCTTGTCGTCGGCAGCCATAGGACGCTCGCCCTGGAGGACACGTACGGTCACTGCGGGCTGGTTGTCGGCTGCGGTCGAGAAGGTCTCTGACTTACGGGTCGGGATGGTNGTGTTGGCTTCGATCAGCTTGGTCATCACGCCGCCCATAGTCTCGATACCGATTGAAAGGGGCACAACGTCGAGCAGAAGCACGTCTTTCACGTCGCCGGCGAGTACACCGCCCTGGATGGCTGCGCCAACGGCTACAACCTCATCGGGGTTNACACCCTTGTTGGGTTCCTTNCCGAAGATCTCNTTAACCTTNGCCTGGATGGCNGGGATACGGGTCGAACCACCTACGAGGATNACTTCGTCGATCTCNGAAGANGTNAGNCCTGCGTCTTCNAGTGCCTTAACACACGGAGCGGCAACGGCNTCGATCANCTTNGCCGAGAGAGCCTCGAATTTAGANCGGGACAGAGTCTCGACGAGGTGCTTCGGNCCGGTTGCGGTCGCGGTGATATAAGGAAGGTTGATTTCGGTGCTGGTGGCAGACGAAAGTTCGATCTTCGCNTTCTCGGCAGCCTCTTTCAGACGCTGCATAGCCATCGGGTCCTGACGGAGGTCAACNCCCTCCTTTTTCTGGAATTCGTCAGCGAGCCAGTCGATGATTACGTTATCGAAGTCNTCACCGCCGAGGTGGGTATCACCGTTGGTCGATTTAACNTCAAACACACCGTCACCGAGCTCAAGNATAGAGATATCGAACGTACCACCACCGAGGTCGAACACGGCGATCTTCTGTTCTTTCTCTGATTTGTCGAGACCGTATGCGAGAGCCGCTGCGGTAGGCTCGTTCACGATACGTTTTACTTTAAGACCTGCGATCTCNCCGGCTTCCTTGGTAGCCTGACGCTGAGAGTCGTCGAAGTATGCAGGCACTGTGATGACAGCTTCCGTAACTTCCTGACCGAGNAAGTCCTCTGCTGTCTTTTTCATTTTCTGAAGGATCATAGCCGAGATCTCCTGCGGAGTNTAATCGCGGCCGTCGATGTCCACTTTGGGCATATCGTTCTGGCAGACAACCTTGTAAGGCACACGCTTGATCTCGTCNGCAACCTGACCGCACTTCTCGCCCATGAAACGTTTGATCGAGTAGATTGTACGGGTCGGGTTTGTAACAGCCTGACGCTTGGCAGGATCACCCACCTTACGTTCNCCGCCGTCTACGAAAGCCACCACAGAGGGTGTCGTGTTACGTCCTTCGTTGTTCGGAATGACTACCGGACCATTACCTTCGAGCACTGCTACGCAGGAGTTGGTAGTTCCGAGGTCGATACCAATGATTTTTCCCATGATTGTATCTATAATTTAAAGTTAATACTGTGTTTTTCAAGTATCAGAAGGGGAAGATGAACGGGAAATTNNGAAGGTTGAACTCGTNCGTCGGGTCCTGAGCGAAATCGCAGGCGCCGCAAACGTCTCCGGTCATTNNACCGGAACCGAAGCAGTCACCCGGCCTTTCTTATCAGGCCTCCTGATTACTTTCGTTCAATAGTTAAACAAATAACGTGCTAAATGTTTCACTCCCCACCCAAAAAATCCAAAATAATCGCCCGAAAACNCACCGTGCTCCTNCTCTAAGCCNACTAATCCCCANTTCTTTACAAATTCCGCAGAGCTTCGGCCCCCAACCGCGCCGCCGCTTTGACAAATCGCCNCNTGCTTTGACAAAATTGTCAAAGCAGGGGCAATTTTTTTTGTGGNGGTAGCTAAGGGTAGCTNAGAGTAGCTACAAGTAGCCGCGTAGCTAAAGGTAGCTAAGGGTAGCTAAGGGTAGCCAAAAGTAGCCGAGGTAGCGACCGCTGCTACTCCAAGCTACCTNCAAGCTACTNTNAGCTACNATTAGCTACNCTNNGCNACTCNCAGCTACCCCGAGCTCCTACCGGTTCTTGTTGCGGTAGTTGACGCGGGCCCGATACATCTGCTCCTTGATTCCTCCGTTCCTGAGAAAGTCTTCCTTGACTTTATCGATCATCTTGTCGAGCATTCTGATTGTCTGATGGATCAGCGTGAGCATCAGATTGCAATACTCTTCGTCATCCATAAGGTTGACCAGGGAAGTATAATAGGTAGTATCGTTNTGGGTCCTGCAGACTTCGCTCANTCTTCTATAGCGTTCATTGGAAGCAGTCCAGACACTGATCTTGCGGGTACGCATATAATCCTCATAGTCATTGAGCAGTTCGTGAAGGCTNCCCCGTGCCACGCAGAACAGCTTGATCTCCATTTCGGCTGACGAAGCGGCGTCAGACCGACCCTCNACTATATTTTGCTTGCCGGAGCGAGCCGCCTGAAGCATCTGGTCATACGTCCTGTCCGACTTTGGAATNCTCGGCTGAAGAAAGAAATAAGTGAGGTCGTAGATCGCCTCAGCCTTCTGAAAGACAAAAAGCCTCCGATAGCTTGATTTGGATCGGGCGAAACCNTCATTGTCCATACTGATCAGGTTTTAGTTTGCACAAAGTTACAACTTTTTAGNATGCGACCACTGATCAACACCATCTTTTATTACTCGAGATTGTTGATTAAACTACTTACGNACTATTNGNGTTGCCTTAGCTATTCAAGTATATAATCAAGCTATAGTCTCAATATATAGTCAAACTAATAANTTTTTTTGTACCTATCCAGCCTAAACCAAAGAAAAATTGTGCTTTACCCAATTTATTCAAAAAGATATTTGTCAAAAACGCGTTATAGATTTAAAGTAACAGCAAAAACCATATTTNTATCTTAATTTAACTTTATGAAACAGATCAAATCAAGAATCTATCTTTTGGCGGTGTGCCTGGCTTTGATTGGGCTGGGTGTCGCGTGTTCGGACGATGGTCCTGACGGGCCTAACAAGAACAATGAGACCATTGAGGACGTGTCTATCATTTTTGATGAGACCTTTGAACTCGGTTCATCCGGNTTCNNCNTTTCAANNACNGNGATATATGTTNNNAANTTNTNTTTGCAGTCNGNNTTNAGAANTATANCCGGCNCNTTCATATTTNTGGGCAAAACCNAAAGNNTCTCGTCTGTANCNAANATTCCNNNNGANGGNTGGNTAGANAACGANGNTNANTCGGCTTCCTTTCAATAATGGGAAAGAGATTGAACCGGGAGATACTTTCATTCTCCGGATGCCGGTCAAGGATGGCAACGTTATCGAGTATAACTATGCCAAGTTCAGAGTCACAGGGTATATATATGGTTCGGGGTATGAAACCTCAGACAATATAACCGGTGTCAAGGCTGAACTTGTCTATCCGTTTGTNCTNCCCATAAAATTGAAGCAGAACAAAATTGAACTTCCGGGTGANCCTTCTGAAAAAACGATTGATTTTGAGTATCCNACCAACGCCAAAATAGTNTCAAAACCTGATTGGGCAGNTGTATCTTTCGGTCCGAGCAGTGTGACTATCACGTGCAAGGCTAATGCATGGGATGACTCGCGCGAAGGTGAGGTAAAAATCGGTAACGACAGGAATACCGTCTCNATCAAGGTAGTTCANACCGNANCANANGAGNCTGTGTTCGGAGGTGGNNCNGGAACAAAAGAGGATCCGTTTCTGATCAGCACTGCCCGTCATCTGGACAATATCCGACTGATGACCAAGGCTTATTATTATNTCCAGACNGAAGANATAGATCTCGCAGACTTCATCGAAGAAGAATGGTGNNANCTGGACTCCAATCGAAAACTTCACCGGNGAATATGACGGTGGATTTAAAGAGATCGCTAATCTGAANATTNACAGCAACGGNAGNGACGNANGGACACAATATNCAGCGTTATTNGGNAGNGCACATAACGCCACATTCAGGAATATGATTTTCCGCAACGTANNTATANGCACCAATTTTTTTGCCGCNGTGATATGTGCNAAAGCTTCCGCATCGACAGTCAGCAGATGTAAGACATANGGNGACGGTNNGATCTNCACCTNNGATGCGNATTCAACCCCGNTGATTGCCGGAATCATACTTGGNACAGATGAAACATATGTATATGTATCCGAGTGTGAGACCGGTATACCATTATCCACTGAAGGTGGCNTNGCATTTGGCATTACTAATGCAACCCTGGAAAATTGTAATGTTCTGGCAGAAATANCNGGAAGGCCCAACGATTTTGGCGTAGNCATTTATGGTCTTNGTAATCTGGCNACCAATTCTTATATTNCTGCNGGCTATACCGGTANATACGACNNNCNTTACGGNCAAGATGGAGACGCAGAATNGGTNNNAATCGAGTTTGGNAAGTTGTTCGGCAACNANGCTTCCACCGGCTGTCACAGTCTGATCACCAACACAGAGGCGGAACTTAAACAGAAATCGACATACGTCGGNTGGGATTTCGACAACATCTGGACCATNGATGAAGGCGTATCNTATCCTCGCCTCCGTTGTTTCGAGAATAAATAATGGGTGGGAATCTACACGGCTTAGCCGAGTAGACCCGTCACAAACAGAGCCCCTCCTGCCGGAAGCAGGCGGGGCTCTGTCATATGNGGGGCTCTGTCGTATAAGGACGGGGGGCCGGNGTTAGTTTTCGGGGGACATGATCAGGAGGGAGCGGTGGGTNGTCAGGGGGGTNAGNCGGGTCGGGAGANCGGTCGTCATGGCNTCGAGGGTTTCGAGGTANGGGGTGTGCATGTCTTTGCCGTAGCGGTCGTAGACCTTGAGGACGGAGAGGAGGTAGGCGTTGTCAAGACAGTGCTCGGTGTGGTTCTTGGCCATGTAGCGACGTGCTTTGTCGAGTTCTTCGGCGGTGATTCCTTCGGCGAGCATTTTCGTGACGGTGGCGTTCACGATGTCGGCCGTTTCCTGCTCGTGGCCCGGTTCTGTCTTGATATAGACCGGCATCATCAGCTCGGGGGCGTCGTCACCGTTCATACCGGCTGTCAGCGAACCGTGACCCTGGATCGAGTAGGTCCACCCCTTCTCCTCTCGTAGGTCGGCGAGAAGACGCATCTTCAGAACCTGGTTGAAGATATTGATGGCGATGATGTTTTCGAGGTTGTAATCGGCCGGGCCGTGATAGAAATTGTAAACAACCGACACGGGGTTCTCCATCTTGCGTGAGAAACGGATTTCCTCGCTGCGNGGNGTGAANCGATAGTCGATATCTTTCGGGGTTTCGATTCGGCCAGCTGTCGGCAGAGGGGCGATGTAACGTGCGATAAGGTTTTCGACTGAATCGCGGTCGAAGTCACCGGTGATGTAGAACGTGAAGTCGGACATATCCGAGAAGCGGTCGCGGACAATATCGAGAGCCAGATCATAGTCGACNGCNTCGATCATCTCCGGTGTTTCCTTGAGTCCGAGGAGGTGGCGGTTATAGACATTGCGGTGGATCGAATCGCCCATNGCCTGGATCGGATTCGTGTGGACATTGCGGAGCTTGTTGCGCTCGGATGTGCGCCAACTGTTGAACGANANNGTNTCGGGCTGAATAGCGGTAGACTTCAGATAGATCAGACGGAAAGCGTCTTCNAGNCCNGCGNGNGTAGTCGAAGCNTCCACGATCTCCTCCGTGTTCTTGATGTCAACGCTGCAGGCCACGTCGCGACCTGCGAGCAGACGCTTGAGTTCGAGATTGGANAGNTCTCCGAAACCGGAGANGGNNACNACATCGTTGATCATCTTCATTGTCGGCGCCTGCTCGGGAGTATAGGTCTGCGANAGNCCGCCGGTACCGATTCCGCGGATGAAGATCTGGTCTTTGGTCTCGTCATTGGCCCAGGTGATGACCTTGATGCCGTTCGAGAGAGTATAGAGGGTNGTGTTGTCAAAGTGATAAGGCTCNGACGATACGATAGAGCCGGCAACTGGTTCNGACGCAAGCAGAGGNCGNTCTACNGANANCGGAACGAAGGGNGCNANNTCNGNCGANGCNATCTCNGCGAANCNNGNCTNGACNNNCTCAGCACTCCGGAGCCGTCGCNGCGGCAGACTCGGGCAGATAGCAGAGAAGAACGGTNTTNCGGCCCGANGGNTCNACNACNTTCTTGAGNTANNCNANNGCATCGTCGGCCGTCAGACGGTCAAGAGCGGCGAGCTCNCNGTCNGCCTCNTCAACAGACGTTTCGAACGACTCGCCGTCAAGGAAGACGCGGGTCAGACGTTTGGCNAGCGCACTGCTGTTCTCGTCGGCACCTTTACGTTTCTTTTCGTTGAGACTTTTGCGCAGCTGAATCTTGGCATATTCGACCTCATCGTCCGAAAAGCCGTGGCGCAGAGCGCGCATCAGCTCNGTGTACCATAGAGAAGCGGCATCCTCTACCCTTCCCTCTTTCACGGCGCCGCGCATCACCAGCGCACCGACATCACCCGAGAGAAGAAACTTCACGTCGCCGACACCGAGATAAGTATGAGGGCAGTCTTCCGACAGCTCGATCTCATCGAAGCGGGANGCCAGCATGGTCGTCGCGAGATCCGCAGCCGACGTGTCTGATAGTCTGGGATGACGGAAATAGAGCTGGACCATATTCACATTCTGCTCCGGATCGGTCTGCACCTCGACAATCATCTTATCATTGGCAGGCACATCAGGACGGCCGATAATAAGGTTCTTACCTTTGCGTACAGGTGTAAACAGGCGTTCGATCTCCGAACGCACCTGAGCCGGATCGACATCACCGACGACTATTACCGCCTGGTTTCCGGGATGATACCATTTANGATAGAACTTTTCGAGAGTCTTGGGACGGAATTTCTCTACTACTTCCATCTTGCCGATCGGCATACGCTGACCATAGATCGAACCGGGATAGATAGCCGGTAGCGCCTTTTCGAGCATACGGNTGGTCGCAGAATTGCGGTGGCGCCACTCGTTNACAATCACACCGCGTTCCGCGTCNATAGCCGCNGGGTCGAGAGTAATCGCCGAGCTCCAGTCTTTCAGGATCATCAGGCATGAATCNACGGTCGAAGTACGCGNCACNGGNACTTTCGAAATATTATAGACCGTNTCGTCTGTNGAGGTNTANGCNTTCAGNTTNGCNCCGAACTTCACCCCGACACTTTCGAGATAGGAGATGAGGGAATTGCCGGGGAAGTGTTCCGTACCATTGAAACACATGTGTTCAAGGAAATGGGCNAGNCCNCGCTGGTCTTCCGTTTCATAGACCGAGCCTGCACGCTGAACAAGAAAGAAATCGGCCATACCGGCCGGTTTGTCGTTCGGGAGAATGTAGTAGTGAAGCCCATTGTCGAGCCGACCTTCGACGAGGTCGGCCGCTTGCAGCCCGGTAAGAGCGGAGAGCCCAATGAGCAGTGACAGCAGTTGTCGTTTCATGATGTATTTTCGGTTTATAGATTAGATACGTTTGATTATCAACTTGGTTAGAGATATCGATTGGACCTTATGACATTAGCTTATTCTTCAGAACAGGAACTCGACAGCGACCTCTCCCCTGTCGAGACCATCGGCGGTATGTGTATAATCTGCCGAAGCTCCGAGCATGAATTTTCGGTTTATGGGGAAAAGCCCCTCAGCTCTAACGCTACCACCGAAACGGGACGTGGTCCGGAACCGATAGGTCTCCAGAATATTCTCCACGACCGGACGCAGATCGTCATCGGGAATCACTATCCCCGATTTGGAATGTGTCAGCGGTGAATGTGAAACTCCGCGGAGCGTCAATCCGAGGTATCCCCCTTTTCTGAGAGCCAGCCAGCCATGAATGGAAACGGAGGCCGTCAGACGTTCCCAGCTGAGACTGCGCATCGGAGACAAGCGCTGTTCGAATCCGGACTCCCAAAGCGCCTCAAGCAACGCGGAAAGATTTGGTCTTGCATATGAGGCCTTGATTCCTGCCTCACGATGAGTTCGGGAATACATCGTCAGCGAACCGATCTGCGGATACTGGCCCGAGGCTGCATCACCGAATATGTTCTCGGTCGCCCGACGCCGTTCCCACATCCCCGTCACGCCGGCTATCCAGCCTCGCCCACGCCATCCGGCTTCTCCGCGAAGAAGCGGCGTCGAGGTCTTTCCCATCGGAAGCTTATTCAAATCGCTNAGGATATTCTCTATACCTGTCCGGGAAAAATCACCATAGACATAGCCTCCTTCGGAGACCGGCAGGAGACCGAGTTGCGCACCGAAGGAATATCCCGTATAGTAGCTCTTCAGGCCCTGTCCGTCGAAACGTCCGTAAGCCGTTCCGAGACCGGTCAGATGATAGACCATATTGCGGCCGAGTTCGCTAACGAAGGAGATCGAGGAGCTTTGCTTGTACTTTTCAAAGGTAAAGCCAGCGGTCAGTGCATATCCGGGGGTAACGAGAAACGACACGGCAGGATTCACACGAAGCCGGCCGGTCACATTCCGCGGACGAGGATCGACCGTGCGATAATAAAGACCGGCATCATAATCTCCGGATATNCCGACGTTCCACCGTCCGAGACGGGCGGTATAGGAACCGCCGAAACCATATTCTTCCTCGCGCATTGTTCCGTCGCCTGATGCATAGGTCAGAAAAGGTCCGACCATGTCCGCATCCGAACTCTCGAAGAGTTGGCCCGAAGTGCGCCGGGAGTTAGCATAGCGCACACGCCCCGTGATTCCGAACCGGGGCGAAACCATATATGTCCCCGCCTCGAAAAAACCGGCTCTGACCTCATCCGACAGCTCCCCGCCGGCCCGGACTTCGGTCAGCGACGAGCCATACCGATAGAGAGACAACGCAGGATTCTCCCACGCCGAAGCGAGAGGGTCAGTCAGCAGAGAGCGATGCTCGGAAACGCTNNNGACCAACGCNGACNGNATCTCANCGGCCGTCGGGATCGAATCCGGACTNCCGGCCGAGACAGTCTGAGCAGCAANGCAACAGAACGACGAGAATATAAAAGACCGCAACGCTANGTTCATTTCCTGACCGGGGTTACACCGTCATAAGTTATCGTTGTNGCNGTCCCCTCCCCGAGACCGGTAACTGTTCCCTGAAGTTCTATTTCAGANGGGGTAACCATCGGGTTGAAGTCTTCGGTAGAGTTATTGGTGTCCTTGAAAACGGGGCGTCCGTCGTCGGTCACATAGAGAAGCTTGCGACGGACAGAGTGGAAATAGCGGGTCTTGTCATTGTCGTTCACGCCACAATGGGTCCATCCGCGATCAAGCGAAGGGTCGGTGACATTCCACTGCCAGACGGACACAGCAGAACAATTGACAACATCGACCACGGCCGAGTTCGGAACCAAATAACCGTTACCGGTCATCGGGAAAGTACCCGCAGCCGAGACTATTTCGTAATCGAATTCATACCATGCGTCCGCAAGGAACTTATCTTTTCCCTCCGGAAGACGGGCTATCCCTATTGCCCGGAATCCACGGTTGTGAAGAAGGAAGATACTCTTGGTGTAGCAGTACCATTTGTCCAGATTATCGACAAGCGGACTATCGATATCGAGTGTCGAGGGAACGGTCGAGACATCATACCACTCCCAGTCGGCATGAGAGAGGTCGAAGGAATTGGGATTGATCTGACGGTGGTCAATGCCGGTGTCAGCGAGAAGTATGTATTCACCCGGC
This sequence comes from Bacteroidales bacterium, assembly GCA_014800785.1. GTDB lineage: Bacteria > Bacteroidota > Bacteroidia > Bacteroidales > Muribaculaceae > Lepagella. The sequence continues at coordinate 29,547 of JAAVFK010000037.1, read as the reverse complement.
GCTACGGGGTGATCGGTACCTGAACCCGGAATNGTATATANCGCCTGAACCGTAACNCCTTCAGCCATCCGGTCCGGAGTATAATCCCGTTTTTCGGTGGTGAGGAATTTGCTTTCGAAGAGTGTCAGACCGTCGGCATAAATCACATGGTCTGTATTGTTGTAGAGCTTGACNTAATCGTCACCATAATATTGNTTTCCGGAACTCTGAAGTGTGCCGGTGAAGAAGATCTCGGCGATGATCAGATCATCGGTGTGACGATTGGAATAGAGTTCGAGACGGATCAAAGAGCCGTTTGATATGATCTCTACCGAACGGGAGACGGCGAAATAATCCGTGTCGCCCGATTTGGCCTCAAACGTGATGTCATATAGACCCGGGAGCACGGTGGCACCCGCAGGCATAGGCCAGGCGTATGGTGTCGACGTCCCGGATGAGAGGTCCGTGAATGTCAAGGTCGCACTGTCGAAAGCAGGTATCGACATATTATCTTTCGCTTCAATACGCACATCGACGGAACACTGCTGAATCGAATTCGACAAGTCGTCGTTACAGGAANCGAGGAGGGCGGCCAGGGCCGCAANCGGGATTATGTAGCTTTTCATAACGGTTTGGTTTCGGGGGATAGTCGGNNATTNTCGNGATTAATCGGGATTAANCGGGATTNATCGAGANTTATCGGGATTAATCGGGAATTATCAAGATTNATCTCGATTTTCNCGATTTTTTCGATCGNGGCGCCGGACTCANANNTTCAGATTCAGTTCCATTCCGAAATAGGCATCGGCGTTTCGNCGGATNGTCAGGCCGTTGACCTTATAGTCGGGGAGATAGTCGAGNATGCGGTTGACAAACACCGAGACCGAGAGCCATTTGCCGATGCTCTTCGTGGCCTTGAGGTTGACATAGAGGGCGGTCGGGATCGTCACTTCGTTGAACAGATTGTCGTTATAGCTCTTGATCAGTTTCGAGAGCATCGGATCTGCCGAGGCTTCGGCGGTGAACGGGTGAAGCTGTCCGTCATCGGCACTCAGATACCACACAGGGACCCCGTCTTTCGGAAGCTGGCACGTCTTGACATACCACATACACTGGACCGTAGTCGTGAAGACAAATCCCCATCGCGTGATCTGCGTGTCAAACATGAAGTTTGTGTTGAATTGGGAATTGCGTCGCCCGTCGCTATAATCATACAGGCCGACGAATCTGTCCGACACGGCCACGTCACCAACCACATCGCTAACCGGAGAATATAGCATACTCGAATTGGTATAGGTACTTTCGAACCATGCGCCGTTGATGGTCACCGCGGTTGCGAGCGCTTTCCAACGGGCCGAGTTGAACTGAAACTCCACTCCCCTCTTGTCGATCCGCGTTCCGTTGGAGGGAGTGCGGTAGCCTGAGAGAACCACACGCCCGACCGACGGGAGGTCGCTCAGCGCGGGTGGAGCCTGCAGAGAAGCGGACGCTATGGCCGAAGCGTCATAAAGGGTATAACTATATGGAGAATAAACGGTCGAATAGCGGAAGCCGGAACTCATACGCTCATCGAAGAAAGTAACCGAAAAAGAATTGCGACCGGCTGTGAATCCGGCACGTAACTCCCATTTCCGGTTTCGAGCCGCACGAAGATCATAGTTGACCGTGTTGTCAATATAGGTGCGCAGATTGATCCGCGAATATTCTTCCGGACGGTTGACATCATAGTAGTTCAACTGCACGAGGTCGGTATAATGTTCCTGGGGATAGAGGTAGTCGATGGTGGGCATACGGGTGGTCATACCGAACCCACCCCCGACAAAGGGTTTTACGCGTGAGGCCTCACCTATATGCCACAAAAGATTGAAGCGTGGATCAAGATAAACCTTACCTGCGAGAAGATATCGGCTATCGAGGCCGAGAAGCGACTGCAGACGCAGACCGGCCTGAAAATCTATCCGGCCCGCACAACCGGCATCGACCGAAAGCTGCTCCTGGACGAAAGCGCTCATGGTGTTGAGAGCCGGAATATCACTGAATCGACGGGGACGAGTCGTCCAACCTGCCGAAAGAGGACGCATCAGGTCGTAAACCTGACCGGCTCCGAAATTCTTGTCCATCGAATATTCGAGACCGAGTTTGTGCTCGCTCTCAAGCACACCTTTTCCGAAACCTCCGCTGAGAGTAAGTTTTCCGAAAAGGTTGAACGGGCGACCTTCGGAACGGTATTCTGCAATGTATTCACCGAGAATGAAGCGGCCATCCTGTACGCCGGGTTCCATCGTGGTCGGTGCGACGGAAGGATGTGTCGGCGCCACCTGCTTGCGTTGTTCAAGTACGTCATCCTGAAGACTCGCGGAGGCATTGAGCTGAATCCGGTCCAGCCATCCGAATCCGGGTGCCCAGTCGGCTTTTCCGGTCAGCGCATAGCGGCGATATGTGCTTTTATACTCGTCTACTTTTCTGAGCGACAGATCGGGGTCTATCTTCGTGTTGTCGAAAGACCCCGTGAAATCGCCTGAAAGCATCCATGATATAGTTCCGAGATCAGTCATAGTCTTGGCCGAGAAACGAGCCGAAGCTGTCAGACGGCGGTAGCTTTCACGAATATCGCGGGGATCACCCTTCGAATCGAGATAACCCAGGTCAAGATTAAGTATGCTTTCGTGAGAGCCGAACTTCACCCCCTTGCCGATGAAGAAAAGCTTGCTGTAGCCGTCGGCCTTGAACCGGGCGGTAAAGGGTGTGGCCCGGGTGATACGTTTGATGTTTACCATTCCCGAGGACAGATTGCCGTATTCGGCGCCGGGGATTCCGCGAACGATCTCCACACTTTCGATATTGTCGGTCGAAATCGTGCGCATATCCACACCCTTGTTGGTTGTGTTGCGCGTATAGTCGGGTGACGATGTGTCAGAGACATTCCCCACGCCCTGAAGGTTTGCGTCGGTGCTGACCGGCGCTCCGTCGACAACAAACAGTGTACCGAGCGACGAGATCGAATAATCATCGTTCGAGACGGCGGAGCCTGTCGCTCCGAGGTTGCCCGTCTCGCGGAGAGTGATCGTGTTGGCACCCGTCAGCGCCGGGTCCTTGCTGATATTACCAGGCAGCAGTTCAAGGAGATCAGTGAAACTCGAAGGCTGAAGATGTTCCATTGCCGAGCGGTCAATTTTAGAGCCGCTCGAGAGTTTCTCTCCCTCGCGCGCGGAGACAACCACTTCGCCGAGAGTGTAGGTATTGGGTTGGAGAACAATATCGAGAACAGTCTTGTCTGAAACACGGGTCTTGACAGTCTTGGGAGTGTAACCTACGTATGAGACCGAAATTTCATACTGACCGTCATCCAGAGCGACCGAGTAGCGTCCGTTGGCGTCGGTGCTCATTCCGTGTTTACCGGGATTGATAAAAATTGTTGCGAAGGGCAGTTCCTCGCCGGTTACAGAATCGGTCACCCTGCCGCCGAGATTCCCGGCGGCAGAGGTGATAGAGAAAACAAGAAACAATATTATGAGCGTCGCGAAACGCAGGTTTATCGATGTCAGATTCACACTGCAAAATTACAATCGGCCCGAGCCGTCGACAATACCGATTTTCGAGTAAATTTTCCTCCTGATTTTCATGATTGAAGAAAACAACCTGACGCTTCAAATTTTTTTTACTGAATTTTGGGTATTTCGGCTTGAAAAACGGGATTGTAATTTTGCAACATGAAATTTCTAACTAAACAAGCCATAAAAGCATGACAAAATCATTACACGCTCTGATCGCCACCGCCTGCATCGCGGGAGGTGCTTTCTGCTCCTACGCTCAACCTACCGAACCCGTATTTCAATGGGGCAATCTTCTGACCGGCATGGTCGGTCAGGATCAGACCCGCGGAATCGCCACCTACGGCACTGACGCCGTCTACTGGATGGCACATAACGGATCAGCCAACGGTGACCTTGATGTGACCTACGGCGGAACTCTCCTCTATAACGGTGCCGAATATGAAGGAACCAGTGCCAACAAGAACCTGACCATACTCAAAACCAACGCCGCCGGCGAAGAACAGTGGGTGATTCACTCGGAAGCGGGTGACTTCATCACCAATGAGGGAAGCGTGGCTGTGAATAAAGATGGAAATCTCGTCATCTTCGGAGCCGTCCGTCACACCGACCTTAAATATGAGAACGGCATCAACATCATCGATGCCAAAGGTAACAAGACCGAACTGGGATGGAACGTGGGTGACCGCCGCAACGTCCGCCTCTTCCTCGCCACCGCCACTCCGGAAGGTGAAATTCTCTGGGCCCGTTCATATGATGTCTCAACCGCCCCGGCTCCCAAAGCGGACGGAACCCGCGCAGATTTCACCGCCGACGCCGTGAACGCTTACGCTCTCGCACTTGACGCTGAAAACAATATCTATATCGGCGGCCGCTATCGCAATCCTCTTTATTTCCCGAAAGCTAACGGCGAGACAGTGACGCTGAATCCGAAGAACGTATCGACATGGAACGGTGACGCTCAGCAAACTACCGGTGACCTGTATGTCGTAAAACTCGATTCCGAAGGCAACTATCTGACCCATCTCGAAGAAACCGGCGATGAAGTTGGTGTCACCTACACATGGGATCTGGCCGAAAAAGATGGTTATATATATTTCAGCGGCTACGCTAAAGGAGATGGCACAATCAAACTCGGCGGGGTTTCGCTCACCTCAAACCAGTATGTTTGTCCTATTGTAGCCAAACTCGACAAAGATCTAAAGCCGGAGTGGGCGGAGCTTCTACCCGGTGGCGCCGTAGGTGGCAAAAATGCGGTGCAGAGTGTCGGGATGACCGTCTCCAAGTCCAACATCTGGCTGGCCGGTATGTATAACGGCACGATCAGTTCTCCGTCTAATGAGGCCGACCTCGTTCAGTCAACTCAGGGCAATATCCGTGAGGGATTCATCATCAAACTCGACGCAGCCGACGGCTCGTGGCTCGGAGCGGCCAACAGCCGAAGCGAGTTCAATCAGAACTACCTCACCGGTTATCTCAGAGTAATCGACGAGGATGCAACCCAGAATAACGAGATCATGGTTTACGGCTACGCCATGAACGCAACCGCCGGGATATTCCTCCGCTCATATAATGCCGAAACCCTTGTGGGCGAACCCGACAAGTCATGGAGCGTGATAACAGGTGGCGGTGTGCCGACAGCGATCGATATCGCATACGTTCCCGAACTGGCCACGGCGTATATGACCGTAAGGGGGAACAAGGCCTTCACCCCGATGGGCGGCGAGGCATCGGAAGCGATCTCGGGATATACCAACTATCTGTCACGTTTCGATCTTCCCGCTCCCATCCAGACCTCACAGGTGAATATTGAGGAAGAAACCTCCGAGGCTGTTTACTACAACCTCCAGGGACTGCGCGTAGACGAACCCACCGCACCCGGCCTCTATATCCGCCGTCAAGGCGCAAAGACCGAGAAGATTCTCGTGAAGTAAGCACCAACTTCCCAACATAAAGCAATCCACCGCATTCCTTTCTCGGATGCGGTGGATTTTTGGTTTTAAGGGAGCGTCCCGATGCGTCACCAGGGACGGCCGGAATTAGATCCGCGCAATGTTGCCGTAACAGTCATTGTGGAGGTTCCGTTACGCAGCGTGTAGCTCGAACCGTTTGTCATGCCGGGGCAACTGATTAGCATACCACCACCCATTCCGCCGGGACCTCCGCCAGGGCCTCCGCCGGGTGCGAACATCGGTGCGAACATCGGGCGCGCGCGGAACTCTCGACCCCCGGGAGCTATCCGTGGTGATGTCGAACCATATTCTGCAGGCACGACAAAAGTAGCCAGCACAGTGTCACCGTCAAGCAGCGTTATCTCGGTGTTCGCTTTCGCTGATGACGAAGCGCTTACATAGGCCTGGGTCGAATCTGAAGAAGAAGGTACGGAATTTCCTCCTCCGACGGCAAGAACGGTTCCACCCTTGAAAATAACTGAATAACCCTGCTCGTCATTGGCATCTATTCCACATTCGGGTGACGAAGCACCGAAAGCACGGACTGTGCCGCCGTTGAACACAAGATTACCGTTAGAATCGAGGCCGTCATTGTTGGTCGCGATCACGGTGATGTCGCCTCCGTTGATATACATATGACTCGATGAATTGATGGCATCGTCATAGGCCTTGACAAAGATCTCGCCTCCGTTGACGGTCAACGTGCTTTTGCTTTCTATGCCTTCGGCACCATTGCCGGAGGTCGTCACATTTATTTTTCCTCCGTCGATCATGATGGCACCGTCAGCCTTGATTCCCTTGGGGGAAGATTTTGAATCGCTGTTCAGACGATCGGTACTTCCGGTATAACCATCATACTCTTTACCGTTGACGTATGCAAATACTCCACCCGAAGTAGCTACGGTCAGCGCACCCTCTTTTAAGGTCACCGTGCCGTCGCCCGATATTCCTTTGCCACCGCTTCCGGTTGATGTCAGATTCAATGTTCCGCCGGAGACAACCACATTGCCGTCAGCCGAAAGACAGGCCGAGGCCTTGGTCTTGGATTTGTCGGCGTCCCACATTCCTTTACCGGTAGTTTTAATCTCAATCGAGCCTCCGGATACGGTTATGTCACCCTCAGCCTTCAGACCTTTGGAGGCAGCAGCTGAAACCGTCGCCGTCAGGGTTCCCCCGGCGATGGTCATCGATCCTGTATCCTCAGTCTCGCGGTCCGCGGTATCCTTAAAATCGGTCTGGATTGCATCATCTCCTATTCCGGTCAGATTCAGGGTTCCGCTTTCAAGAAGGAAGTATTGGGCGCAATTGATTCCGTCTTTTACAGAACCGAGAATATTGAGCGTCGCGTTCTTCATCTCGAAATATTCTTTCGACTGAATCGCGTGGGCTGTTTTTCCTGTCACGTTGAGCGTGCCTTTTCCTTTGATCTCAAGATGTCCATTGCATACGATAGCTCCTTTCTGGGAACCTCCGGGAGCATCTTCAACCGAATTGACCGTCCCGTCGACAACCCTGAGAGCTATTCTCTTTCCGTTCTGAATATTCAAAGCGGCGCCTGAGTTGCTTTTCAGGTCCAGGCCAGCGAGCTCAACCGATGCCTTATACGAGCCGCCGAGCGAGAACGAACCGCTGTCATTCGAACCGGACAACCGATAGGCAATCTCCCCTACCGCATCGCCGACAGCGTCAGACTGAATAATCGTCACGTCCCCACCGGAAACAGTCGTCGTAACGTAAGGAGCTATATTTCCGGCAACTTCGACTGAGACTTTGGAGCCGGAATAGACAACTGAAACGAGATTATCTGTAACCTCCGATTCATCGACATACATACGGTCAACTTCCGCGGGTTTGAAGGTTCGGTTCATAAGGGTGAAAGAGCCGTCGGTTGAGAAAACCGCCTTTCCCATATACTCTCCCGCATATTTGTAGACTACGTCACCCTGAACAATATTGAGGGTTTCCCGCGCGAACGCTCCTGAGACCGTGAGTGCGGCGAGAAGCAGAAGTACGTTTTTCTTCATCTGAACAGGATTTTATTGGTTCCGGATTGAGACTTTACAATATAGGTTCCGCGCGAAAGAAGTGCTTCCGCTTCCTCTAATGAAGCGAAACGCCCCATCGGACATCCGTCTACAGAGAAGAGTTCTACCGTCGAGACGGCGTTACCCTCTAAATCTGCCACAGACGAAGGAACCGCCTGAAAATAAAATGAGGAAATTTCGGAAAGTGGAATATCCTTACGGCCTTCTTTCGACTCAATCTGAAGAGCCGAGGATGAGAAGGTCATCTCAAGACCCTCGGAATCTATCAGAAGAATTGTGCCGTCACGAAGGTCTACTTTAAGCGGGACAGCAGTCATAGTGAAAGCCGACAGCAACGTCACCGCCAATATTGACATAGTTTTCTGAATCATATTTTAAAGACACCCTACCCCCGCAATAGTTTAAACCACCCCATCCGCTACTATCCGCGGATTTTTCTCCTGTGTCGGGATCGGACGCACGGTCGTGCGTCCACCTAAAATACGCTTTGGTGTTGGGGAAATAAAGGGAGGCTGTCCTTGCGGACAGCCTCCTTTCTATCGTTATTTTAGGTTGTGTATCAGATGTAGCGGACGTATGCGAAGTCCTGACGGTGGGGAAGTTCGGCATTCTTCGGATACATGCGGAGTGCATAGCGGATAGAACCTGCTTCCTTGAGTTTGGTCTTCAGCTCGTAAGTGTAGATGTTGCCCTCTTTCGCAACAATCTTGAGGGGCTCGGTACCCTCAAATGTGGACTGGCCGTCGTGATCCTTGTAGTAGACCACCTCAACGCCTACAGACTCGCCGAGACCGACGGTGTCAAGAGTAACGCGGGCCGTGAGCTCGGAACCGGTGTGGAGAGCGTGCTCGTCGTCATACTGAACGTTGAGGACCTTGATATCGTTCCACTTGGATGCCACCTCTTCCTTCCATGCCACAATTTCGCGGGCCTTTGCGAAGTTGTTTGCTTCAAGCTTTTTGGCACGTTTTGCCTCGGGCTGATAGAAACGGGCGATGTAGTCATCGAGCTGACGCTTCATAGTGAAGTGGGGAGCGATGTGACCGATCGAGCGTTTGATATACTGGATCCACTCCTCGCTGTATCCCTTGTAGTTCTTCTTGAAGTAGAGGGGAACGATCTCGTTCTCAAGCATCGAGTAGATGGTGGCGGCGTCGAGCTTGTCCTGCTGAGCCTGGTCGGTATAGGTGCGCTTATCGGTGAGGGCCCAGCCGGCCTTCTCGTCGAACTTGTAGCCTTCATACCACCAGCCGTCGAGCACGGAGAAGTTGAGGACACCGTTCATCTCGGCCTTCTCGCCCGAAGTACCGGAAGCCTCGAGGGGACGGGTCGGGGTGTTGAGCCAGATGTCGACACCGGTCACGAGACGCTTGGCGACGATCATATTGTAGTCCTCAAGGAAGATGATCTTACCGAGGAACTGAGGCATCTTCGAGATCTCGGTGATGCGCTTGATCAGACCCTGACCTGCGCCGTCGGCGGGGTGAGCCTTGCCGGAGAAGACAAACTGAACGGGATACTGTTCGTTGTTGACGATCTTGGCCAGACGGTCAAGGTCAGTGAAGAGAAGGTGCGCACGCTTGTAGGTCGCGAAACGACGTGCGAAACCGATGATCAGCGCGTTCGGGTTGATGCGTTCGAGGATGCTCATGACCTGCGAGGGATCGCCCTGATTCTTGAGCCATTTCTGCTTGAAGTCGCTGCGAACGAAGTCGATGAACTTGTTCTTCAGCGTCATACGCATGTTCCAGATCTCGTCGTCAGCAACGTCGAAGATGCCCTTCCATGCCTCGGGGTTGCTCTGATCCTCAAATACTTCGGGACCGAGCTTCTCCTGATAGAAGGCTTTCCATTCGGAAGCGGCCCAGGTCGGCATGTGAACACCGTTGGTCACGTAGCCAACGTGAGATTCCTCCCATCCGTAGCCTTTCCAGACACCGTTGAACATTTTCTTCGAAACCTCGCCGTGGAGCCAGCTGACGCCGTTGGCCTCCTGACAGGTGTTGAGTGCAAACACCGACATAGAGAAACGTTCGTTGTGGTCATCGGGGTTCTCGCGGCCCATAGAGATGAGGTCGTTCCATGAGATTCCGAGTTTTGCGGGATACTCACCGAGATATTTGCCGAAGAGCGACTCGTCGAAGTAGTCGTGGCCGGCGGGGACGGGAGTATGAACGGTGTAGAGCGACGAGGCGCGGACGATTTCGAGAGCTACGTTGAAGGGAAGGTGGTCGTTCTGAACGTAGTTCACGAGGCGCTGAAGATTGAGGAGCGCTGCGTGGCCTTCGTTTGCGTGATAGATGTCGGTCTTGATGCCGAGTTTCTCAAGCATATAGATACCGCCGATGCCGAGCAGGTATTCCTGCTTCAGACGGTTCTCCCAGTCACCGCCATAGAGCGAGTGGGTGATCGAACGGTCATATTCCGAGTTCATCTCGAAGTCGGTGTCGAGCAGATAGAGCTTCATGCGGCCGACGTTCACGCGCCATACGTGGCAGTAGATGATACGGCCGGGATAGGGAACCTCGAGGATCATCGGGTTGCCGTCGGCACCCATCACCTGCTCGATGGGGAGCTGGTCGAAGTTCTGAGCCTCATAATTGGCGATCTGCTGACCGTCGAGAGAAAGAGACTGCGAGAAGTAACCGTAGCGATAGAGGAAACCGACTGCGGTCATGTTGACACGGCTGTCGGAAGCCTGCTTGATATAGTCACCGGCAAGCACACCGAGGCCGCCGGAGTAGATTTTCAGACAGTTGCAGAGACCATACTCCATCGAGAAGTAGGCTACCGACGGGATGTCGTTTCTCATCGGCTGCTTCATGTAGTTGCGGAACTTGGCGTAGACATCGGCGATACGATCCATCATCGCCTTGTCATTCAGGATTTCCTGAATACGTTCGTAAGAGATGCGCTGAAGGAGCATCACCGGGTTCTCACCTACCGCACGCCATGTCTCGCGATCAAGGGCGCGGAAGAGGGATTTACCTTCACTGTTCCATACCCACCAGAGGTTCTTGCTCATTTCCTCGAGGGGCTTGAGTTCCTTCGGGAGCTCTGCGCTGACAGTCACATTGTGCCACACGGCTGCGTTGCTGTCACTTACTTTCAGTTTCATATATGATTCTGTTTAAGAGAAGTTTTTTCTTGGTTGTTATACGTTTCAGATATTAAACGCTACTTATGAGAATTAGGTTCTGCGTCATTTGCGCTCGGCGGCTGAACGCAGGGCGATGCGGAAGGCGTCGTCATAGTGTGTGAGGAAGAAACGCCAGTCGGCCTTGAGCGAGGTGGCTGTGGCCGAATTGCGTGCCTTGGAGACCTCTTTCTCTGTGGCGCGGGCATAGGAGGCGGCGATCGACGCGATCTTCTCAACCGTGAGGCTGTAGTCGCGGTCGTTTCTTTCGACAACCTCTACTCCGGTGTTGACAATCGACGACGAGAGGGTTTCGAGAACCCACTGGCCGAATCCGGCCTTGTCAGTCGTGATCGTGGGCACACCGAACGCCACACTTTCGAGAGGGGTGTAACCCCACGGCTCGTAGTAGGACGCGAAGACCGTCAGGTCGAGAGCCGGAAGCAGATCGTAGTATCCGATATTAACGATTCCGTCTCCTCCGTCGAGATAGCAGGGAATGAAGATTACCTTAGCTTTGCCCTCGCCTCCGAGACGTCCTTCATATTCGAGCTGCCCGATGCGGCGACAGATCTGATCATCCCCTTCGTTGTGGAGGCGATGAGTGAGATAGTCTGGCTGAACACCCTTGGCGCCATTCTCAAGTGCCTCGCGGAGCGCTCCCGAGGGTTCCTTGACCCACGCGGGGACAAGCACGAACGCGAGTACGTCGCGGCCGTTCACCTTCTCGCCGAGTTCGGACATCGAGTCCAGGAAGACGTCGAGACCTTTGTTGCGATATTCGTTTCGACCCGACGTTCCTATAATAAAGGTGTCGTCGGCATATTCCCGGCCGGTGAGCGCGGAGGCGATATCGAGCAGACGGCGACGGCCGGTCTGACGCGACTTGTTGTAGCGCGCTGTCTTGGGGACGAACTTGGGCTCGAAACCGTTGGGAGTGACGACAGCCGGACGGATATCGAGCAGCTGCTCACACTCGCGCGCGGTGACCTCGCTGACCGCCGTGAAGCAGTCGGCCTGATGCGCGGCCGCTTTCTCAAGAGAGTGCTTGGACTCCATGTTGAGCTCGCGGGCCATCTGGTCGCCGTTATAACCGGTGAAATAATCGTATAGGGGTTTGCCGTTGCCGCAGATAGAGCGGCCGATCGAAGTCGCGTGTGTCGTGAAGACGGTGGCAGCCTGAGGAAGATGGGTCTTCAACCACAGGAGACCCATGCCCGTTGTCCACTCGTTGAAGTGGCCCACGACTTTCGTCGCGTCCACGCGGAGATATTCCGAAATTGCTTTCATGACCATCGCCGAGGCCACAGCGAATGCGCAGCCCTCCGAATAGTCACCATAAGAGTGGAGAGAGTCGACCTTATAATTGTTCCACATCTCGCCGAAGATCTCGTCGAGAAGGGGATACACACTCTTGAAGTCAACAAGAATAACCGACGGGCTTCCGGGAATATCCCAACGGCCTGTGCGGATCTTGATTCCATGCGGAAGGACCGCGCGGGATGAAGCCGACTTGAGCATTGTCCGACGCTCGATAAAAACGGGGCTCGGATTGTCGTCCGTCCAGACATCGGGGCCGATGAAGATCAGATTGTCTCCAAATTCCTCCTTGAGCATTCTGGCCTTTGTTGACAAAACGGTATAAATTCCACCGATTTTGTTACAAACTTCCCAGCTGCACTCAAAAAGAAGGCCGATTGAGTTACTGAATTCTGACATTTGTTTACTTTTAGGATTCCAACAGCACATTTTGACAGACGGCGACCCTTAATCGTTGCCGTAGTCAAGCAATCTGCCGTTAAAACCTGCACAATTTTACCATCAAACTTATAAAACTGACATTCTGACAATATAAAATCAAAATTATCAGCCTTTAGTTTCACAAAGTTACGAATTTCATCACATACTTCCAAACAATTCATAAAAAAGTAACATATTTTTATTTGAATAATGACAATTTCTTCTGACCATAGTACCACAGGGCACATTTCTTTCATTTGCGCTTCTGTTTTCGGCCATAGATCTTCTGATTTCGACCATAGAACCATAGAACCATATAAAGCCAGCACACAGCCCTTACGGGCTCTACGATCTGTGGGTTATCTTCTACTCGGACGCTCGACCGTGCGTCCGATCCCATACACAGCAAATAAATCCGCAGATGAGCGTGGATTTTTTATTTGATCCGCAGTCGTTGGATGGGGTTGTATAAAAGAAATAGATTGATTATATTTGCATTTCCACAATAATCACAGAGATGGAAACAGCAAACAGCGGGTTTATCAAGACCCCATTCATCAATCTGCAGTCTGACTTCGGTTTCAAACGTGCCGATATTGTCGGCGAGGAGATGGTTCGCTACAGCGAGTCTCTCGACCGTCTGCGCTCATACCAGGCCGGAGTTGACTACGCAGCAGAGAAATCCCGTCTTGAAGGCATCCAGGAAGGAATGGAGAAAGGAATAGAGAAAGGTGTGGAGAAAGTTGCCATGCGGCTTATAAAAAGCGGCATGGACGATATGCTTATCGCCAGTATGACGGACCTCTCGCTTGAGCAGATAAAACGGCTCAGAGCAAGATAACGGCGAGAATCGGTTGTTGCGATATACCGGAACCCGTAAAGGTTGGCTCACGTAGGAATATGCCCTCGTGAAGTTTCACGGTATAAATTAAGTTTGCGGGCTCCGCGGCTTTGACAAGGCCGTTTCGGCACGGAGCAACATCGCAAAGCGATGTCCAAACATATTGTCGTTGGTGAGGGATTTCCAGTGTCAAACGTATATGTTTCAATTTCGAGCATGGATGAGCCGGTACCGATAACCTTGTAGGGACGCACGGTCGTGCGTCCGATCCCACACACAGCAGAAAAATCCGCGGATGGATGCGAATGGACGTGGATTTTTATTTTGTGGAGGTGGACGCACGAGCCGTGCGTCCCTACAAGGTTATTGGTAATTAATCGGTTATGATCGGTTACAATTTGAACAGCACCGTCGGTACGGAATATTCCCGATAATAATGAAAGAAGGTTGACTCTTTTGGAATCAACCTTCTTCTTGTATATCTCAGAAATTAACTGAGGGGCTTTTAAAGTTAATAGGCATAATCCTCTACCGCCACGACTGAGTCATTTACCTCCTCAAATACTCCTCCTAATGTGTCCTCAACAACATCGTCTGGAGATCTTCGAAGTTGTTGTAGATCGTAGTCTAGAATTCTCTTAAGATCTTCTTCATTATACACATCTTTCTGATAAATCATAAACGACAATTTATTTCCACCTTCTTTTGGGATGATTTGGATGATGGAGTCTTTTGAAGTCAACACTGCTCCGGAATACTTATCCCCGTAGTTAGTGTAATAAAGTTTGAAACCTTTTTTCTCAGCGGCCGATACAAGCGCCTTAACTGCATCAGTTCCTAATGATGCGGAGGCCGATACGACAATCGTTATTCGGTATACTTTAGCTGCGCTCCAATCATATGAGGAAGAATATCTATAATAATCAAATATATGTTCAACACCTTTTAAATTTGCCCAAACATCGAACTTAAAAGAATTATTTTCATAACACAGTTCACTAATTTTTGGATCAAATTCATTCCATCCATAAGTTCTATAGGTATAGGATCCATAAGTAGCACCCAGACTGCTCGCGGACATCCCCAACTTTATATTACCATACCCATCAGTAGTCAGCTTCTCAACAACCTTTTGGGCCATCTGATTCAAATTCAGATATTCACTGGTAATCTTATAGCTCTTTGAGAGGTTAGTAGCTAAACCATAAAATTCACAACCTTTACGTACCTCTCCTTTATCATTGAGCAGAATCCAGGTTTTCTTTTCCTTGGCAAACAGACCGAAATTAGACAACCATTCTATAGATTCAAAAGGATCGAGTTCCTTTGTGATCTCACCTTTTGAATTTATAAAATAGGTTCCTTTGTCATCGCTACAGATAAAGGTATTATCGGGTCCCAAGAATATTGAATTATATTTAGCTCTCACAATCACCTCATCGTCCTTTCTGCTCATCACCCCATAATTTTCTCCATCATAGAAAACATAGTATGATTCATTATAATCAGAAATGCTTTTAACCTTGGCAGGACATTTCTGCGTTTCTCCCTTATCATTTACAAAAAGGATATGGTCGTTAGCATCCTTTACGATAAGATATTTCTCATCAAAGCCCTCCAGTTCCCAATCTTTTTTCAATTTATAAACCGTCTCGCCTTTTTTATCAATAATAGAGAATACGCTGTCTTTCAAAACAACCGATCTTCCATCTTTTAAGTTATAGAGACCTGTATATGCTGGTTTGACAACAACCTTACCTTTGGTATCCACCAGTCCCCACTCACCCGACTCTATTTGAATTTGCAGCAATCCATTGGAATATCCTGGTGTGCAAGCAACCACTTCTTTGCCACCGATAGGGTTGAGCGTAAAGGCTTCCTTGCCGTTGGCGTCTACGAGGGTGATTCGCGATTTCTCGCGGACTATGGGAACCAGGCCGTCATTCAGATAGCCTACGGACTTCAGGCCCTCGCAACCTTTTACCGGTTCGGGTTTATCTCCGGCCTTATAGAAGGTGAAGCCATTCTTCTCTTCTACGCTGAAGTGACCGTTGACTACTGCGCTGGGGAGATTCTTGAACTCGTTCTCGTATTTGATGGTGCCTTCGGGAGTCAGGAAACTCCAGTTACCATTTTCTTCGAGCTGAACCGGCAGGAGCTCGATAAGGTCTTCGGTGGCCGAGTTCTTGCATGATGTCAAGGCGACCGATAGGATAAGAAAGCAGGGAAGGAGTCGCGCAATCAAGCCTCCTTTGTTCATGATGTTAGACATAGTCTGTCCTGTTTTTTGCCTTTTGATTCCCTAATCAGGCCGTTAGAAATAGGTACAAGAAAAGAGGGGAATTCATCTCACCTCGATCATAGTTACATCAGGCTCGCCAAAGCCTACACGCTGAATGATACATGAGGGTAGAATAAACTGCCCCTCTGGATTGCGTATATGTAGATGCGACAATTGCTGTCGCATCGGCAGACACCACAATACAGAAAGAGCGTCTAATCTCACTCCGTCTCAGCGTGTTGTTGAATTGGCGATTCGATGTAACTGAGAAAGAAAGTTTGACACTTTTCTTCTCCGACGGTATTTCTCCTCCATCGGATAATGCAAAGTTAGGCAAAATATTTGAGATAGACGCTCTTCAAGCAGTTTATTCTACTCCGGTTAATAAGTCAGCTTTACAGAAATCGACAAAATCATGTCTCCATGAGTCCCGTCGAACGAAGTAAGTGGGTTTGGGGATAGCGGAGCTAGAATTATGTTGGAGCAGTAGAAATTAAAAAAGCCGGCGGGTGGGGGCCCGTCGGCTTTTTGTCGGTTTATTTTGATAGGGAGACGTTTACATGAAGGTCTTGATGGCGACGTCGGTCAGCCATAGCCAGAGGGGACAGAAGCCCATGAAGAGGATCACAGACAGGGTCAGTGAGGAGGTACCGGTCGCTACGTAGGTATCATATTGGGAGGCGATGATGATACCCGAGAAGGCGGGAGGAAGACAGCCGGCGACAACCAGCATCTTGAGGTTCATGGGGTCCATCTTGAAAATGATGCCCACAACAAGGAGAGCCAGCGGCATGACCACCATTTTCAATATCGATCCGAGAATGGCCTGCCAGTTGAGTGTAACTTTGACAGCTGAAAGCGTAACACCGGCCGCAAACACAGCCATCGACGCATTAGCCTTGGCGATCAGATCGAATGAGGGTGAAAGCCATGCTGGCCATTTTATTCCGACAAGCACCATCGCGACTGCGAGGAGAGGTGCCCACGCAACAGGCTGCGCCAGAGCGTGAACTACAGGTTTCCAAGGATTCGGTTTCTTTTCACCCGGAGCCAGGGGATTCGTCTTGGCTTTCGCGGAGTTAAGGAGCGACAGACCTACGGGGATACCGATAGCGTTCACCACAATGCCGACAATGGCGACGACAAGCGCCACACTCGGCGTGGTTCCGAAAATAGGCTCCAGCACGGCGAAGCCGAGGAATCCGATTGTCGGAGAACCGCTGATCAAGGCCATCACTGCCGCATCGGCCGCCGCTTCCTTACCATTCTGCTTGGCGAAACAGTAACGATATATGAAGTACACGGCCATGAAGCAGGCCATGATGACTACAAGCGAAATGATTGTCAATTTTATATCTCGTGCAAGCATCTCACGGCTTGCCTGAACAATCGAGACAAACAAGGCTGCCGGAAGTGCGAAATCAAGCACGACCTTGTTGAATTTCTTGGCGTCACCACCGGTGAAAGCCCCTTTCTTACCGGCGATATAGCCCGCGAGCATCACGGCCAGAATCGGGACGATCGCATATAATATTACGTGTAACATAGTCGACGTGGTTTTAAAGACTGTCCGGATATAACCCGATCCGAGCTAAATCCGGACAGACTCATCGTTAATTAGACGGTATAGTCAATAAGAGGAGTCGGATTCAGGTATCCGATGTGTCCGCTCTCCTTGCCGGCATCGGCGGCAAGCTGCACGTCGATCAGACAGGGCTTTTTGGATGCGATTGCCGCTGTCAAGGCCTTAGACAATTCATCGGGTGTGGTGACATAGTAGTTATCGGCACCGAATGCTTCGGCCATCTTGTCATAACGGGCATGGATGTCGAGTGTCGTCGGAGCGGGGAGTTCTCCCCCACCGGGATTCACACCGATACCGTTATAGATACCACCGTTGTTGAAGATCACCACACAGACGGGAAGATTGAATCGGCAGATGGTACTGAAGTCCATTCCCGAGAATCCGAATGCCGAGTCGCCTTCGATTGCAACGACACTCTTACCTGTGGAGACAGCGGCTCCGATTGCAGAACCCATACCCATACCCATGATTGACCATGTCGCGCAGTCAACACGATGACGCGGAAGGAACTGGTCGATCGCATCGCGGGTGTCGTCGAGTGTATTGGCACCTTCGTTGATGAGGATGACATCCTTGTTTGCCTCAAGCACAGGCTTGATGGCAGACAGCGCGCTCCAATGTGTCATAGGCATTTCTTTCGAAGCCTTTTCAAGACGCTCCTTGAATTTTACATTTTCCTCGGCCGTATGTGCCTGAATAGCTTTCAGCCATGCCGGGTCGGCCGACATCTTACGGCTCTTCATAGCCTCGGCCAAGGCCTCGACAGAAAGTTTCAGATCGCCGACTACCGGCGCAGCGATAGGCACGTTGCGGTCAATCTCCTGCGGATCGGCATCGAGCTGTATGAATTTGATCGAGGAATTCCATTTTCCGCGACCGAACTGGAGCATCCAGTTCAACCGGGCTCCGACGACGAGAACGACGTCCGCCTGCTCCATAATCATCGAACGCGCCGAGATCGCGCTCAGCGGTCCGTTGTCGGGAAGCAGACCTTTCGCCATCGACATCGGGAGGTAAGGAAGTCCGTTGTTTTCAATGAGTGCTTTGATATCGTCGTCCATCTGAGCGTAGGCCGCGCCTTTGCCGAGAAGTACCGCCGGACGTTTAGCTGAAGCGAGGATATCCGCGGCACGTTCGACAGCGCTCTGCGTAGGCTCTACCGGAGAGTAGATGTCAACCGGAGTGAAGAAAAGTTTTTCAGCCTCCGCGCGATCCATTACTTCACCGAGCGCGGGAGTGGTCATATCAATGTAAACTCCGCCGGGGCGTCCGCTGACAGCAGCACGATATGCACGCGCTACGGCCGAAGGAATATCCTTCGCGTGGCTGCAACGGAAAGCGGCCTTCACGAGAGGACGCGCGGTATTCAGCTGATCAAGCTGTTCGTATGTGCCCATGTTCATATCGACCATCGTCGGATCGGACGCACCCGAGATCTGGATCATCGGGTAACAGTTGACCGTTGCGTTTGCCGTCGCAGTCAGTCCGTTGAGGAAGCCGAGGGAAGAAACAGTCAGAAGCACACCGGGCTGACGCGTGAGATAGCCGTGGGTCGCAGCCGCCATACCGGCCTGCTGTTCGAAGCGGAAGCTTACGAACTCCATTCCTATCTTCTGCATGGCGTAGGCAGCCTCCGTCACGGGGATACCGACCAGACCATATACTTTATCGAGACCCAGACGCTTCAGCGACTGCGCGAGTATGTACATACCGGTCACCTGTTCCGGAAATTCCGGAGCGGTTGCGGTTGAAGTGGTTTTATCTTGAGTTGCCATTGTTTTTGATTTTGATAAAAAGGGGTCATTTTGATAAAAAAAGGGACATAGCAGGATGACTTCTTGATCCACATCTCGTGCTATGTCCCTGTATCTTGATTTGAATAATTCTTGGTTCTTTACATCTGGCCGTCGGCGAGAGGCTGTGTTGTGCCGTTCTTCGCCATGGCTTCCTGCTGTTCTTTCGTATATCCGAGTGAAGTCAGAATTTCTTCGTTGTTACCGCCGAGCGCAGGACACGGACCGTAGGTCGGCTGGAAGCTTGACATCGTGAACGGAACACCGACCGTGGTGAATTCTCCGATCTCGCCACCCTGATTGATGTTTACCAGCGTGTTTCCGTCGTAGAGGCTCTTATCGGCCATCAGCTCCTGGGTTGAGATTACGGGACCTACCGGCACACCGGCCTTACTCAGGATCTCTACAACCTCGAACTTGGTCTTGTTTGCGGTCCACGCACCGATTCTCTCGTAAATATCCTTTTTGTGACGATCTCGGGCGTCGGCCGTATTGAAATCGGGATTGGTCAGCCAGTCTTCGAAACCGAATGCCTGGCAAGCCTTTTCGAAATCCTTCTCGCCACGCTGAAGAATGATGTAGACGTAGTTGTTACCCTCTTCTTCGGTATCCATAGGTCCGGACGGGAGACACTTATAGGTCCAGCCGAGAACGCCGCCACCCTCGATATTGCCCGAACGGGGAACCGTCTTGCCGAACTTCTCGTCGGGATACTGAGGATACTGGGTGAGGTAGCCGATCTTGTCGAGTGTGAGCTGGTCACGGGTCTTGATACGGCAAAGGTTCAGACACGCATTGTGCATCGACTGATATACATACGATCCCTCGCCGGTCAGATTACGTTGCTGGAGCGCCGCGAGAAGACCGATAAGAAGGTGCATACCGGTGTTGGAGTCACCAAGGGCCGCACCGCTTTGGGTCGGGATGTTATACTCACCTTCAAACCAACCGGTTGTTGTCGCTGCTGCGGCCGTTACCTGTGCGATAGGTTCGTAGGCCTTGAGGTTAGCATATTGTGAAGATACGGGGAAACCTTTGATCGTACCGTAGATACAACGCGGGTTCAGCGCATGAACCGCTTCCCACGAGAAGCCGAGCTTATCCATTGCTCCGGGGTGCAGGTTCTCTACGAAGATATCACATTCCTTGATCAGTTTCGTCAGCACCTCCTTGCCTTCGGGAGTCTTCGCATCAAGCGAAAGCGACTTCTTGTCAGAGTTGAGCTGCAGGAAGTAGTAGCTCGGAAGATCGGGATTGAACTGAAGCTCCTTACGTGTGGCGTCGCCGACACCGGGACGTTCGATCTTGATTACTTCGGCGCCGAGCCATGCGAGCATCTGCGTACAAGACGGGCCACTCTGGACTTCTGTAAAGTCCACTACCTTGATCCCCTTGAGCGGGGCTACTTGCTGTGTGTTTTCCATAATATTATATTTAAATAATTTTCGACCTAACGGAATTAAAACTTCACAAATCAAATTATCAACATTGCATAATCAAATCTGATGTGGTTCTAAGACTGTTACATCTTTAAAACAACTTTAGTGAATCATTAGTTTAAAACTTTCACGGAAATAAATGGTCAATATCGCCAAAATATATGCCAATATCTCAGCCTAATACGACTACGGATTCGCCCGGTTTCGCCAACTCCGCAAAATCAGCGGCCAAAGACAAAAAAAAGCTTCCGGAATCACTTCCGGAAGCCTCTCAATTCTTTACTTACTAACACTTAATATCATCGGGGTGTTAAGAGTAACCACCCAAATATCTTTATATCGGGGTACGAAATCACACCATTCGTCTGATCGAGACGAAGAGAGCGGTCTAAACCTGATTTATCTTTTGGAGTCCGTTACGCGTTGTAGGCGGCGAGCTGTTCGCGAAGCTGTTTACGTGCGAAGAAGATACGGCTCTTTACGGTTCCGAGGGGAAGATTGAGCTTCTCGGCGATCTCGTTATACTTGTAGCCGGCTACGTGCATATTGAACGGCACGCGATACTCCTCGCTGAACTGCGAGATGGCGGCGGTGATCTCCTGCATGGCTACTGAGCCTTCGGGAGTGTCGAGACCTGAGTCCTGAGAAATGTTGAGGTGATAGAGATCTTCAGTCTTGTCAACCACAGTGGCCTGACGGACCTGCTGGCGGTAGTTATTGATGAAGATGTTGCGCATGATCGTGAAGATCCAGCCTTTGAAGTTGACGTTGTCAACATACTTGTCTTCGTTGTCGAGCGCCTTCAGGGTTGTGTCCTGAAGAAGATCCTGAGCTTCTTCACGGTTTGAAGTGAGCTGGTAGGCAAAGCTGAGCAGATTGCCCTGGAGACCGAGGAGACGGCTTTTGAATGACTCTTTAGTTTTCATGAGTTAAGTGTTTTTAAGTAAGTAAGACATCTATATAACCCACACGCCGTCAAAATTGTTCCGAAAAATCCGTTTTTTTTCAAAAAAAATTTCACACCCAAACATTATCATCTGATTATAAGATATTTATTAATTCATTCTTTTTCATATTTTTCTTTGTAACACGTACGATACCGGACGTCTGACAGTCCCGGGTCACTTTCTCATATGCTCTTCTGTGTAGTCGGATCCGCCTGCCGCCTCGGCTCACCTGTTGCAACGTATTATGAGAAATATGCCGAATAACATAAGTAGGTATCGGAGGCGAGCGGGTCGGGGTATTGATATTTTTTGTAATTTAGCGGTCGGAATTTCCATGAAAGACATGCGTTGCGTGCGTGCGCTGTAATAAAGTAGTACCCGTGGCGTTTCTTGTATAGATGTATAGAATAGTATGGTCGCGGGCGTTGATGACGCTCCTGATTTTCCGATTCGAGCGACAGCAGACTAAACCGATGTTGTCCCGGGCGGTCTATTCCATAAAAGACAAATCAAAATAACCTTACGATATGTTTAAGAAAATCTTTCTCTCATGCGCTGTCGCGCTGACTGCCCTCTCCTCTATGGCAGCTCTTCCTTCGGTCAATCTGAAGGACATCAACGGCAAGACCGTTGATACCGCTACCCTCTCGAATGACGGCAAACCTTTCGTGATCAGCTTCTTCGCGCTTTGGTGCAAGCCCTGCAACCGCGAGCTCAAGGCAATCAGCGAAGTTTATGACGAGTGGCAGGAAGAGACCGGTATGCGCCTCGTGGCCGTAAGCATCGACGAGGCCCAGAACGAACAGAAGGTAAAACCCTTTGTCGAGAGCAAGGGATGGGAATATGAGGTGCTCCTCGACCCCAACGGCGAGTTCAAGCGCCAGATGGGTGTCAACGACATCCCCCATGTCTTCATCGTCGACGGCGAAGGCAATATCGTCTGGAACCACCAGGGATATGTGGACGGCGGCGAGGAGGATATCCTCGAAGCAGTCAAAAAATTCGTTAAATAATCCCTTGTCGATATGACATCACACACCCGGAAGTGGAAAAACCTCACGGTTTGACCGCTTCGGGGTCGTATCGTTTTTATATGATGGCTAAAAAAACTATCCTGACATTCTCTATGCTCCTCGCGGCCGCGTCGGGTTTCGCAGCGTCGGAAACCCTCGCGGATTCGATCGCTTTCGAACCGCGCACCTACATGGGGCAGACCGTGATGGCCGAAGAGCCCGATTTCACTCAGCAGAAACCGTCGTGGTGGAGCAAAGTCCGCGCCACCGGAAGTATCCAGACCGAGTTCCTGATTCCCTATAACTTCAAGGGCAACAAGACCGGCGATTACGAAAAAGACGTTCTGAACAATACCTATTTCGATTTCACCGTCAACGCCCCCTATATCTCGGTGGGCGCACGTTTCCAGTGGACCAAATGGCCCCTTCCCGGCTATGAGAACGATTTCGCCGGCTGGGGTGTACCCTATATCTGGGCAACAGGTTCATATAAGTGCTGGCAGCTGACCGCCGGCGACTTCTACGAGCAGTTCGGCTCGGGCCTCATCCTGAGAACCTATCAGGAGCGCTCGCTCGGCGTCGACAACGCCATCCGTGGCGGCCGTTTCAAGATCAACCCGGCCAAGGGTCTCAATTTCACCGCACTCGCCGGCAAGCAGCGCCGCTATTGGGAACACAACGCGGCGTGGCTCTGGGGTGCAGACGGCGAATGGAGCCTCGACGAGACTTTCAGCAATGCCTTCAAGCCCGGCTACGGCCTTTCGATCGGCGCTTCTTATGTCGGAAAGCACGAGCCTTACGAGCCGATCTATGTCGTGCCTGATTTCGAAGGTGCGGACGAGAACGTGGACTATGCTCTGAAACTTCCGCGCAATGTCGCCGCGTTCGACGCCCGTGTGAAAGTGCGTCTTCAGGACTTCAACATCCTTGCTGAATACGCAACCAAGAACAACGACCCGACGGAAGACAACGGTTACACCTACCGCCGCGGCTCGGCTGTCCTTCTGTCAGCGACCTATTCAAAGAAAGGCTTCTCGGCTTATCTCCAGGCCAAGCGCAGCGACAACATGAGTTTCCGCTCCAAGCGCTCGACGATCGGTATCTCGTCGTTCGTCAATCACCTCCCGGCGTTCACCATGACGCAGACCTATGCGCTCGCGGCGATGTACCCTTACGCTACACAGCCCGACGGCGAGTGGGCGTTCCAGGGTGAGGTCCGCTACCTCTTCAAGAAGAACACTCCGCTCGGCGGCAAGTACGGAACCAACGTTCGTCTGTCAGGCAGCTATATCTCCGGTCTCGACCCGGATATGCCTGAGGGCTTCACGATCAATGACCGTCTTCCCGGAACAAATCAGTTCGGCACTCCCTTCTGGAAGATCGGCGGTCTTTACTATGCCGACGCCAACTTCGAGCTCAACAAGAAGCTGAGCCGCAAGTTCCAGTTCACATTCTTCTACCTCTTCCAGAAGTACAACCAGCTCGTTGTCGAAGGCCACGGAGGCATGGTGACCGCCAACACCTTCATCTTCGAGGGTCAGTGGAAGATGGCGAAGAAAACACAGATGCGTTTCGAGCTCCAGTATCTCCAGACCAAGCAGGACAAGGGTGACTGGCTCGCCGGCCTGCTCGAATTCTCGTTCGCGCCCCACTGGATGGTCACTCTGACCGACACATGGAACTCCGGTCTGAACGACAACTTCTATAACGTGATGGTTACTTACAACCTGAAGTCCAACCGCTTCACTCTCGGCTACGGCCGCACCCGCGAGGGCTACAACTGCTCGGGCGGCGTCTGCCGCTGGGTTCCCGAGACGAAGGGCTTCTCCGTGACCTATAACTACACATTCTAAACAGTACGAAACGCAATGAAACTCTATAACAAGATTCTCGCGCTCGCCGCGCTTCCGGCGGCTCTGCTCGCCGGCGGATGCGACAACGTCGAGGAGGGTCCCGGCCGCTTCGTCGAACAGGACCGAATCAAATCGGACCGCAAGGTCCTCGTAATGGAATTCACCGGCCAGCAGTGTCCCAACTGCCCGCTCGGCGCACAGACTGTCGAGTCGATCCACGATGCATATCCCGAAAACGTGATCTCGGTGTCGCTCCACCCCTTCAACCATATTCTGACCAATCCTCTGGGCGCTGATCCCGGTCTGCGCTCGGAAGAGGCGACGGTGATGTTCGAATATTATCGTCCGGAAGGTTTCCCCTGCGCCGTGTTCAACGGAACGACAATGAGCATGAGTACCGGCGAGTGGAACAAGCTCTTCCGCCAGGAACTCATCAAGACTCCCGATGCAGACATCACTCTAACGACAGCGTTCAACGAGAACTCGAGAGAACTCAAGGTACACTATACGGTCGAGTATATCGACAACGTTTCCGACGAGACCAACATCCAGCTCTGGATCACCGAAAGCGGCATCATCGCTCCGCAGATCAACAACGGCAATCCCCCGCTGATCCCCAACTACGACAACAAGCACGTGCTCCGCGTGTCGCTGACCGGCGAGTGGGGCGAGTCGCTCGGAAAGAGCCACAAGAACGGCGAGGTCGTTCGCGGCGAAGCCTCATACGAGCTTCCGAAGCAGTGGAACGCTACGCAGTGTCACGTCGTGGCCTTCGTCCAGAAAAAGGCTGACAAGTACGTGCTCCAGGCCGTCGAGTCTCCCGTTCTCGAAGCGGAGGGGGAGTAAAAATTACCCGCTCCGCTTAAACTCCGAAATAAGTCAGTCGCCCGAACGAGTTCCGACCGTCCGGGCGACTGACCACCAAAGAGAAAATTATAAATACTCATACTCACTCTTTTTGACTAACCAATCATGAAAAGACTTGTTCTTTCATTATTCACGGTGATGACCGTGATGATTGCGCTCGGCCAGAACGCCGTCAGCTGGACTTTCCGGCTCGTCGGCGACGGCACCGAGAATCCCCGCGTCGAGGCGACAGCCACGATCGCTCCGGGCTATCACCTCTATGCAATCGACAACCCCGCCGGCGGCTCGAACCCGCTCGAGTTCTTCTTCGACGTGAAGGGTTGTAAGGTTGTCGGCCAGCCCAAGGCAAACAAGCAGTACACCAAAGAATTCGACGAGGATTTCGAGGTTGATCAGCACTTCTATTCCGGCTCGGTGACCTTCACCCAGGCTCTCAAGCCGACCGCCAAGGATTATACCGTCAACGTCGAGGTCAAGGGTCAGGCTTGTAACGACGCCGGCTGTACCCGCGTTTTCGGAAGCAAGGAACTCAAAGGCACCGCTCCCGCAGCGGCAGCCGCCGAGGCTGCTGCCGAGGAACAGAACTCCGAGGTTCAGGCCATCGCCGAAATGACCGACTCTCTTCAGGCTAACACTCCGGCTCTGCTCCCGGGCGTTAACACCAGCGGCGTGGAAGTCGACCAGTCCTGGTGGGACAACGTCGAGGCCGAGTTCAAGGTCTTCGAAGACAACCCCGACCAGCAGGGCCGCTCACTCCTCTATATCTTCATCGCCGGCTTCATCGGCGGTCTGATCGCTCTCGTGACCCCCTGCGTGTGGCCGATGATCCCGATGACCGTATCGTTCTTCCTGAAGCAGAACAAGTCGAAGTCCAAGTCCGTTGCTACGGCTGCCGTTTATGGTGCTTCGATCATCGTGATCTACGTTGTCCTCGGCCTTGTCGTCACGATGTTGTTCGGAGCCTCCGCCCTCAATGAGCTGGCCACCTCCGCTCTGTTCAACATCATCTTCTTCCTCCTGCTCGTTGTTTTCGCCATCTCGTTCATGGGTGGCTTCGAGCTGACTCTCCCCTCTTCGTGGACCAACAAGATGGACTCTAAGGTCGACTCGACGACCGGTATGCTCTCCGTCTTCTTCATGGCCTTCACCCTCGTGCTCGTGTCGTTCAGCTGTACCGGCCCGATCATCGGCACTCTGCTCGTTGAGGCTGCGGCTACATCGAACTTCATCTCTCCGGCTGTCGGAATGTTCGGTTTCGCACTCGCCCTGGCTCTCCCCTTCACTCTGTTCGCGATGTTCCCGACGATGCTGAAGTCGATGCCGAAGAGCGGTGGCTGGATGAACACCGTGAAGGTTGTCCTCGGCTTCCTCGAGCTCGCCCTCGCGCTGAAGTTCCTCTCTGTCGCTGACCTCGCTTACGGCTGGCGCATCCTCGACCGCGAGGTGTTCGTCTCGCTCTGGATCGTGATCTTCGCCCTGCTCGGTGTCTACCTCCTCGGCAAAATCACCTTCCCCCACGACGACAAGGTGGAGAAGACCGGCGTCACCCGCTTCCTCCTCGCCTGCATTTCCTTCGCGTTCGCTGTCTATATGCTCCCCGGCCTCTGGGGCGCACCGCTGAAATCCATCTCAGCTTTCTCTCCCCCGATGTCTACCCAGGACTTCTCGCTCTATGAGGGTGAGGTTGCAGCCCAGGTCGACGACTTCGAGGAGGGCATGAAACTCGGCAAACAGCTCGGCAAACCCGTCCTGATCGACTTCTCCGGCTACGGCTGTGTGAACTGCCGCAAGATGGAGGCCGCTGTCTGGACTGATCCCGAAGTGAAGGCAACTATCGACAACGACTACGTACTCGTGACCCTCATGGTCGACGAGAAGAAAGCTCTCCCTGAGCCTATCGTTGTGACCGAGAGCGACGGCCAGAAGCGCACCCTCCGCACATATGGCGACAAGTGGAGCTTCCTCCAGCGCTCTAAATTCGGCGCGAACGCTCAGCCGTTCCACGTAATCGTCGACAACGACGGACACGTGATGGCTCCCGCATTCGTCTATAAGGAAGACATCCCCGCCTACAAGCACTTCCTCCAGACCGGTAAAGACAACTACTCGAAAGAGAAGAAATAATTCCGGTCGGAAGAGATAAAGTGACAGATGGTATCGGACCATCGCACTCATAAACAACAATAAATCGGAGGATCCCGAAAATAACGGGGTCCTCCGATTCGTTTTATAGTGGATGAAACGATTCTTCATAACTCTGGCAACGCTCGCGATGACCGCCGGCGCCACTTTCGCACAGACCTATATACAGTATGCCGACTCGGCCGACAACTATATCCGGAGCCGCAACTGGCCCGCGGCCGAACGCGTGATTCTGTCGGCCCTCCGCGAGGAGCCGGGCAATCCCTCGAACCCGCTGCTCGTGACAAATCTCGGAATTGTGCGCAACCATCTCGAGAAATATGAGTCGGCCGTCGAGAGTTTCGATCTTGCGCTGGCCCGGCTTCCGCTCTCTACGATCGCGCTGACCGGCAGAGCCGAATCGTTCATCGCCCTCGAGAAATATGACCGTGCGCTCGCAGATCTCGACCGTGCCGAAGAAGTTGACTCTACCCTCACCCTCCCTCTGGCCATGAAGGGCTATCTGCTATTGCGCCTCAACCGCCCCGCCGATGCTCTCCCGGTCTTCGACCGCTTCGCACGGCTGGCCCCTGAGGAGGCCGTGGCTCACGCCGGGCGTGGTGACTGCCTCGCCGGAACCGCAGACCTGAAGGAAGCTGTCGCGGCCTATAAAGAGGCGCTCGCGCTCGATCCGCGACCCGAATGGAGGTTTCGCACGGGACTTCTGCTACTCGAACTGAACGACCTTGAAGGTGCTGCCGAACAGGCGCGGCTGACGATCGCTTCCGCTCCGCGCTATGGCGACATATATATATTAATGGCCCTAATCCACCGACGCCGCTATGAGGCGCACGAAGCCGAGGTAGCCGAGAAAATGGCCTGCGACCTCGGGGCCGATCCGGAGCTGATCCGGCTCTATCTCGGAAAATAATCGGAGTAAGAAGTGCGCGAAACGGATTTTTTTGTAACTTTGCAAGCCCAATGAACCAGCTTTACACCCATATCTCATATCTGATCGGACGTCACGACTGCGTGATCGTCCCGGGGTTCGGTGCGTTCATTGCTGAGAGAATCCCGTGTCGGATCGACCGCGAAACCTTCACGGTCATTCCGGCCGAGACGAGAATCGGCTTCAACGCCGAGCTGATCGATGACGACGGGATGCTGGTCCATTCCATAGCGCGCAAAGCGAGAATCGGCCATCAGGATGCCCGGCGGATCGTAGAACATTCTGTCCGCTCTCTCCGCGAACGGCTCGAAGAGAATCGTTCTCTCGAGTTCGGCGCGATCGGGAGTTTCAGACTGACTGACGACGGCCGCAAGATCTTCGCTCCGTCTCGCCCGGCTTCCGAACCGGTATGCTCGCTCTCCCCTCTCGAAAATATGGCTCCGGCTGCTGTTGCTCAAGATAGCATGGTCCCGGACGAGAAGACTGAGGAGGGTGTGCCTAACCTTGAGGAAAAATGGGTGGTGACAGCTGAGGTCGACGACGAGAGAATCTCCGAGGCGCCGGTGGCCGAAGAACGGCCCGCGGTTTCGAGTGCGGAGAGAATCCCGGCCAAGGTGTTCGTGTCGCGTGTGGCCTGCGCCCTGGTGGTGCTCTTCGCTATTATTGTTGGTTTTACCATCCAGAGTCCCGACAGCCATCCCGACGTCCAGAAAGCGTCTGTGGTGCCGGTAGAGAGTCTGATGAATATAAAGAAGAAGAACGACACGGCCGAAATCGCTCCCAAAACATCCGTGAAGGAAGTCGCACCCGTCAAGGTCGCGAAACCGAACCGAAGCGAGGAGATGCGTTTTCATCTTATCGTCGGCACATTCTCTTCTCGTGAGGAAGCCGAGCGTTTCGTCACACTCAACGAAGACACTCTGGCCGACCTCACTCCGATCAAGGGAAGCCGCGAAATCTGGCGCGTCGCAGCCGCGTCGAGCGATGACAGAAAATCTCTGCAGGCCGATCTGAACCGTCTGAACAGCCGTTTCGAGGGGGTTTGGATCTGGGAAAGACGATAATTTTTCATTTTTGTTAGCGAGTGACAATCAAGATATTGAACCTCCCGAAAACGTGAAAGTTCAATTTTTTTGCATTCAGCTCTT
Source organism: Bacteroidales bacterium (assembly GCA_014800785.1). Lineage (GTDB taxonomy): Bacteria > Bacteroidota > Bacteroidia > Bacteroidales > Muribaculaceae > Lepagella. The sequence continues at coordinate 307 of JAAVFK010000037.1, read as the reverse complement.
GCACAGAACAAAAAAATGTACTAACTTTGCAACGCAAAAAGGGAAAACGACCAACGAAATCCCGCACTGAAATAGGCCTTCCGGGGCCATCAGAAATGCGAAAATAGCTCAGTTGGTAGAGCACAACCTTGCCAAGGTTGGGGTCGCGGGTTCGAGTCCCGTTTTTCGCTCAGAACAGAGAACTTTGAAATTGTGGATTGCAAAAGTTAAGAGCTGGAGAAACGCTTCTCCACTCAGAACGACAGACTGCACAATATGCGAAAATAGCTCAGTTGGTAGAGCACAACCTTGCCAAGGTTGGGGTCGC
>JAAVFK010000036.1 GCA_014800785.1 Bacteroidales bacterium | reverse complement strand
CTAAAGTTACAAAAACTTTTTGACATGACAAAGCCCCGGCTTGCGAAAGTCAGGGCTTTGTTTTATGTTTTACAGCAGGTGAAAAAACGAGGCTGTGCCTATTTTGACACAGCCTCTTCGGTTTATGGGTTACTCGGTTAGCTTGCGGTAGCGGACGCGTTTGGGTTCGACGTTGCCGTCGCGTTTCTTCTTGAACTCTTCGTAGTCGGAGTAGGAGCCTTCGTAGAAGGTCACCTTGCTGTCGCCTTCGAAGGCGAGGATATGGGTCGCGATACGGTCGAGGAACCAGCGGTCATGGCTGACAACGACGGCGCAGCCGGCGAAGTTCTCAAGACCTTCCTCAAGCGCACGGAGCGTGTTGACGTCGATATCGTTGGTCGGCTCGTCGAGAAGAAGTACGTTGCCCTCTTCCTTGAGCGCCATCGCGAGGTGGAGACGGTTGCGCTCACCACCCGAGAGAACGCCGATCTTCTTCTCTTGGTCAGCGCCGGTGAAGTTGAACTTCGACAGATAGGCGCGTGCGTTCATGTCGCGGCCACCCATGCGGAACGACTCGACACCCTGAGAGATGACTTCATATACACTCTTCTCGGGCGAGAGATCCTTGTGGGTCTGGTCAACGTATGCGATCTTCACGGTCTCTCCGACTTCAAACTCGCCACGATCCTGCTTCTCCTGGCCCATAATGAGGCGGAAGAGAGTGGTCTTGCCGGCACCGTTGGGGCCGATCACGCCAACGATTCCGTTCGGGGGGAGCATGAAGTTGAGGTCGTCGAAGAGCACCTTGTCGTCATAGGCCTTGGCGAGACCCTTGGCCTCGATCACCTTGTTGCCCAGACGCGGTCCGTTGGGGATATAGATCTCGAGTTTCTCCTCGCGGGCCTTCTGGTCCTCGTTGAGGAGGCGGTCATAGCTTGAGAGACGAGCCTTGCCCTTGGCCTGACGAGCTTTGGGAGCCATGCGTACCCATTCGAGCTCGCGTTCGAGGGTCTTGCGGCGCTTGCTGGCCTGCTTCTCCTCCTGGGCCATGCGCTTGGTCTTCTGATCGAGCCACGAGGTGTAGTTACCCTTCCAGGGGATACCCTCACCGCGGTCGAGTTCGAGAATCCAGCCGGCGACATGGTCGAGGAAGTATCGGTCGTGGGTCACGGCGATGACCGTTCCCGGGTACTGCTGGAGATGCTGTTCGAGCCAGTCGATAGACTCAGCGTCGAGGTGGTTGGTGGGCTCGTCGAGCAGGAGAATGTCGGGCTGCTGGAGGAGCAGGCGGCAGAGAGCCACACGACGGCGCTCACCTCCGGAGAGAACGGCGATCTTCTTGTCGTCCGGCGGACAGCGGAGGGCGTCCATGGCTCGTTCGAGCTTGTTGTCGATGTTCCAGGCGTCGGTCGCGTCCAGCTTATCCTGGAGCTCGGCCTGACGGGCCATCAGCTGGTCCATTTTCTCGGGGTTCTCCAGAACCTCCGGATCACAGAAGGCGTTGTTTACCTCCTCATATTCGGCCAGCAGGTCCATGATGGGCTTCACGCCCTCCTGGACAACCTCCTTCACGGTCTTCTCAGGGTCGAGCTTGGGCTCCTGTTCGAGATAGCCCACGGTATAGCCCGGCGAGAAGACGACATTGCCCTGATAGCTCTTGTCGAGACCGGCGATGATCTTCAGAAGGGTTGATTTACCCGAGCCGTTCAGACCGATGATGCCGATCTTGGCTCCGTAGAAGAAAGAGAGATATATGTTCTTGAGGATCTGTCTCTGAGGGGGAATCACTTTGGAGACACCCACCATCGAGAAGATGATTTTCTTGTCGTCTGCCACGAATTGAATTATATATTTATGGTGTTTTGTTATTCCGGGGCGTTCGGAAGGAACGCAGGGCGGTAGATCCGGGTCGGATTATTTTCCGGCGGCCTTCACGCGGTAACCGCAGTTGACTTTGCCCTTGGCGATGTTGCTGAGTTTCGACTTGATCAGCTGTTTACGGATCGGTGCGATGCGGTCGGTGTAGACCTTTCCTTCGAGATGGTCATACTCGTGCTGGATGATGCGGCTCATGAAGCCGTAGAAATCCTTTTCATGCTCCTCGAAATTCTCGTCGAGCCAGTTGAGACGCACGTGTTCGACTCTCTTGACGTTCTCCGAGAGGCCGGGAAGCGAGAGACAACCCTCGGCGCGGCTTACGGGTTCCTGATCCTCGATCACGTCGAGTTCGGGGTTGATAAGAACCATTTTCGAGTCGGCGCATTCGGGGAAATCCTCGGCAAGCACCGAGCCGTCGATGACGATCAGACGGATCGAGCGACCGATCTGGGGGGCGGCGAGGCCCACGCCGTCAGAGGCGTACATTGTCTCCCACATATCCTCGATCAGCTTCGCGAGTTCGGGATATTCGGGAGTTATTTCTTCGGTTTCAGCCCGAAGAACGGAAGTTCCGTAAAGATATACCGGTAGTTTCATTGCGATTGAATTTTTTCAGTTTAGGGTTTCGACTCGGGGACCGGTCAGTTTTTTGGCGGTTTGACAATTTGACAATTTGACAAAATGACAAACTGACCATTGGGCGGTCTATCTCCGGTTCGGCGAGCCTCCCGAATATAGTCCGCGCGCGCGGGCGTAGTCCCATACGCGCGGATCGATCAGTTGGGGGCGCGCTGCTTCCGGATCGCCGAGAAGGCTCCGGAGCTCGGTCGAGGAGATATCGTTGCGGGGGGCGTCGGCGAGATAGTCGACATTGGCTGGAAGCGTCGCAGGGTCTATCTCCACGCCCGGTCGGGGATATATGATCGGGGAGAAGCGCTCGGTCAGTTCCGTATGGTTACGCCACTTGGGAAACGCTATCCAGTTGTCGGCCCCTATGATAAGACGGAAACGGACGTCCGGATATTGCGCCGAGAGACATTCGAGAGTCCGGAAAGTGAAAGAGGGGAGTGGCAGACCGGCTTCGAAATCTGAAGCTTCGACAGCAGGGAGACCTTCGGTAGCGAGACGCGCCATAGCCATCCGGTCGGCGAATCCCACAGGGGGACGGTCGGTCTTCAGCGGATTGAGCGGTGAGACCATCAGCAACACACGGTCGCAGAGACCGCACGCGACTATGTGGCTTGCCAGAGAGGTGTGGCCTGTGTGGATCGGGTCGAACGAGCCGCCGAAAACTCCTGTCGTCATAGGTGAGTGTGTTAACCGATGGTAAGCTAAGGTTCGGTTAGTTTACTTAATGTCGGTCATGCCCCGGCTATCAGGGCGGCGACTTCATCGGCCGCATGTTCGAGGGTGTCGTTGACGACGCGGTGGTCGAACTCCGGGGCGAACCCGAGTTCGAAATCGGCCTTGGCCAGACGCTTGGCTATCGTTTCCTCCGAGTCGGTGGCGCGACCGCGCAGACGGCGTTCGAGCTCCTCTTTCGACGGGGGGAGAATGAAGATCGTCATAGCCCGGTCGCCGAAGCGCTTCTTGACGTTGAGCGCCCCCTTGACGTCGATGTCCATGATCACGTTGTGGCCCGAGTCGCAGATACGGTCAATCTCGGAGACGAGAGTGCCGTAGCAGGTTCCGGGATAGACCTCTTCCCACTCCACGAACTCTCCGCGGCAGGCGCGTTCGCTGAACTCTTCCGAGGTCAGGAAATAATATTCCACGCCGTGCTTTTCTGTGCCACGCGGTTTGCGCGACGTCGCCGAGATCGAGAACCGGAGACGCAGCTCCGGACGGTCGATAATCTTGGAAATGATAGAGGATTTCCCTGTTCCGGAGGGAGCGGAGAGTACGAAGATCTTGCCTCGGTGGGAAGTCGGGTTCTGATTGCTCATTAACTTTGGAGTAAGTTGAGGAGATTAGAGTACGTTGAGGACCTGTTCCTTGATCTGTTCGAGCTCGTCTTTCATCTTGACGACGATCTTCTGGATCTCGGCGTGGTTGGCTTTCGATCCGAGAGTATTGATCTCGCGGCCCATCTCCTGGGCGATGAAGCCGAGCTTCTTGCCCTGGCCGGCGATAAATTCGTCGTTCTCGCCTCCCATAGTCTCCAGAAAGTAGTTCAGGTGGGAGCGCAGGCGGAGCTTCTCTTCGTTGACGTCGAGCTTCTCGATATAGAAGATCATCTCCTGTTCGAGGCGTCCCTTGTCAAACTCGATCGAGTCGAGACGTCCGAGCTGGTCTTCAAGACGCTGGCGGATCTTGGGAACACGTTCCTGTTCGTAAGGCTCCACAGCCTCAAGGAGAGTGCCGATGTTCTCGATCTTCTTGACGAAGAAGCGGTAGAGCTTGGCTCCCTCCGCGCGGCGGAAGTCGGTCAGAGCCTCGATAGCCAGAGTGACAGCCTCGCAGAACGCTTTGCGGTCCTCCTCGTCGAGTTTCGCGGTCTCGGTTTTCAGAGTGTCGGGCATACGCATGAGAAGCGTGTACCAGTCGGCGGGAGAGGGGAGGCCGAGTGAGTCGGAGAGGTCTTCAAACTGACGTTTGTAGTCGGCGATCACCTCGGTGTTGAGATGGGCCGGAGCTTCGGGCACGGTCATTTCGACAGTCACGCCCATGTCTACCTTTCCGCGTTCGAGTCGGGCGGCGATTATATTACGGACCTCGACTTCCATTTCACGCAGAACCGGCGGAACGCGCATCATGAGGTCGAGCTGCTTGCTGTTGAGCGATTTTATTTCGGCGGTGATTCGGCGGGTTGACGACGAGGCGCACCCCTTGCCGAATCCGGTCATGGAATAGATCATCGGAATAATTTAATAGTCTGCAAAGTTACTAAATCTCCGCGAGAAATCCAAAGCGGATAGGGCTGGCTCCGTTTATTTTCAATGTGGCTATTCTTGGAGCGTGTTTGGTTTTGATCAAATGATTAGTCGGAGGGTGTTTATTGCAAATGTCGGAGGGATTTTATAATTTTGCCGCGCCGATGAGTCCGCCACGGCTGCGAGGAGTCGTAATAAAGCCCGGCGGACATTAGGGAAGGCCGTGAGAACCGGCCGCAGAACCCGCTGCTGTGATTCATGACAGTGTCAGCGATAGGACACTGCTCCGAAACGTCGCGAAAGAATCTCTTTCGGTCCACTGGGTTTCAGCGCCCGGGAAGGATAGGACGTCAACCTCGGAGACTTCGGGATATGACAAAGAGTAAAGTTGGATATTATGAATGTATGATGGCCCCCGGAGACATGATAAGCCAGAAGACCTGCATCAGCACATTTTATTAACCTCTAATTTCTCAACTGATGAAGAAATTGATCCTCTGTGCGCTCGGAGCGGCTGCGATGGCTCCCTGCGCGTCAGCCGCGGGTGTCGGCGAATCGAATGAAGCTACCGAAAAGGTGGCACCCGCGACTTTTGAAGACCTCGGACTCGCCCCGGACAGCTACTGGCGCGGCGACGTCGATGACGAAGACTACGACTACGGCTCGTTCCGCAGCGGAGACTTCGAATTCCCCAACTTCTATATGTCGGACTACGACACTTGGGCATGGTATGCCTACTCGTCCGTGACGGCCAACAACGGAACTTCTTTCCTCGACCAGTTCCAGAGTGCTCCCGGCGGCGGTCACAATTCGGCCACATTCGGATTGGCATATGTGGACGCCTATATGGGTCCGAGCCAGGTATGGGTCTATGGACCCGAAGACGGAACCACCCTCGAAGGTATGTGGGTGACCAACGGAGCGTGGACACGATACTGCGTTCTCAACGGTGACGGCTATTCCGGCCCGTTCGAGAAAGGAGACTATCTGAAAGTGATCGTGACCGGATATGACTTTGACGACAACGTAACAGGTACGGCCGAATATTATCTCGCCGACTACCGCTCTGAGGATCCCGACGACCATTATGCACTTGACACATGGGAATGGATGGATCTCTCGGCCGCCGGGAAGCTTCAGTATTTCGAGATCTCGATGGAGACCACGAAAGTCAATGAGTGGGGCGCGACGACCCCGATGTATGTCTGCATAGATGATCTCAACACTCCGAAAGATGTGTCGTCCGGGGTTTCGGAAACACTTGTAACTGCGCCGGCCTTCAGAGTCGTTCCCGGAATCGGCGAGCTGACAATCGTCAACGCCGGAGAGAATGGTGTACGCGTATTCAACATGAACGGCATGGCCGTGGCTGAATTGTCCGGAAAGAGCGGCAGCGTGAAAGTTCCGCAAGGTATGTATATCGTTTCCGACGGAGTGAAATCTCATAAGGTTGTCGTGCGTTGAGCCAGCTTCCGGAACAGCTAATTTCGTAAAACCGTAAGAGACAGGTTACGGCAAAAAATGCGAATCAAAGAAAAAAAATCGTCCGATAATTTGTAAACGGACAAATTATTTGTAACTTTGCGGATGAAGCGTGCCCGAAGGGGTCCGTTTCATCCGCAATTTGTTTGTCATACTCAATTTCAGGACATCAACTATTTAACTATATTTGAAGTTCAGTTATACGGACTTTTGGCATACATTCTGTACTACTCAGCAAAACCTAATATAAAATATATGGCGAAACATCTACTGCTTTCATTAGCTCTGGGCGCGACTTTCGTGTCTCAGGTAGCTGTCACGGCTATGGCAGCTGAAGCCCCGACTCTTTTCGGAGTGTGGCTCAATGTAGAACCCGGCGCACGGCCCGGTATCTTCACATTCAAGGCTGAACCGGACGCACAACCCGAATTCCTGTATGGTAATGGCGATCTCAAGGGAAATGCCTCCGCGGCTTACACTGACGACGGCCATCTCTATGTCCTTTCCTACCTCTACTTCTACGAGGAGTACTACTGGTCTATGCAGACCTTCGATTTCGCGGCCCGCAATTTCGACGAGGATTATAAGAATAATTACCGGGATCTCCAGGATATGGATCTCTTCCGGGATGCCTCAGGTGACACTACATATGACCCCACCACAGACGTAATATATTGTGTCGGACGAAAAGGAGCTGATAATAACATCTACTCGCTGAAGATCATGGATCGCGAGACAGGCAGGAAGACTTGGGTTGCCGACTTCCCTCAGCGTGTACACGCCCTTGCCTGCTCAGCAAAAGGGCAGTTATATGGAATCGCTACCGACGGCGGTCTCTATCGCGTTGACAAACGTACGGGCGATCTCGACCTCGTCGGGCTTACCGGAGTGGTACCGAGCAAGGAGCAGTCTGCCGTTATCGACTACGATACCAATACGATGTATTGGAGCGCATTCACGGAAGCGAACGGCGGCGAACTCTATTCGGTCGATCTTTCGACCGGTAAAGCAATGTTCATTTCCCGATATGACAATAACTATCAGTTTACGAACCTCTTCATCGAACAGACGGCACACGCTGCGACAGCTCCTGAGGGAGTAAAAGATCTTGTTCCGACTTTCGAGGGGGCTTCTCTGAGTGGAACAGTGAACTTTACTCTGCCCGCGCTCGATGTTAACGGTAATCCCCTTTCGGGTACAGTCAATTATAAGGTGTCTGTCAATGGTAATGTGGCTGCTACCGGTTCGGGAACTCCCGGCGAAAAGGTGACACCCGCTGTCACCGTACCAAAGACCGGCCTCACACGCTTCACGGTTAATGTTGACTGTTACGGCGAGGATGGCCCCGCTGTTTCCAATGAATGCTGGATCGGTATGGACACGCCGCAGGCTGTCACCGATTTGCTGGTGACCGCAGAAGGTAACGAGTTTACTGTCACCTGGACTCTCCCTGAGTTTGGAATCAACGGCGGTTTCGTTGACCATTCGCTCGTGCGTTATCAGATCTACCGTGGACCTGAAAACGTGTGTGTGGCAAGTTCCTACGAGGGAACGACCTTCACGGAGAAAGTTGTTCGCGACGGCGTCTACCCCGTTATGTATTTCGTCACTCCCATAGTTGAGGGCCTCAAAGGTGAAGGCGTTCTCGGAAACACCATTCTCGCCGGCGATCATTTCGACGCTCCCGTATCGCTTGACATGAGCGACCCCTATCTCTGCATGGGCTTCGAATCTGTCGACTCCAACTTTGACCTGTGCACCTGGGAGTGGATCATAGATGAAGGCTATATGGCATGCTGGTGGCCTATGAGTACCGACCGCAAGCGTGACGACTGGCTTTATACTCCCTCAATCCGTCTGGAACCCGATTGTGACTACATAGTCAAGGTCAATCTCCGTTCAGAAGGTCAGTGGGTCGTAGAGAAAGAGGATTTTGAGGACTTTTATGCGGGCGAGCTTGCAGTTTATCTCGACAGCGCTGACGAGACCGAAAACTTCCACAATGAACTTCTCGCCAAAGAAGAGGTGACCAAATGCAAATGGTATGACCGTGTTTCGGACTCATTCCGTTTCGACAAGGAAACCTTCGTTAAGGTAGGACTCCACTCAACCGGTGGTATCGAAGAAGGTAACGTCTACAAAATCCTGGTGAGCAAAATCGAGGTTGCCAAAGCCGACAACAGCAGTGTGGCCGAGGTTATCGGCGGTGACTTCTCCGCCATAGGCCTTGACGGCGGTCTGCGCATCTCCAATCCTGCAGGCGCTTCGGTAAAAGTATTTACGCTCGACGGTCGTCTCGCAGCTCAGACCTCTGCCATAGACGCATACGTTTCTCTCCCCGCCGGACTTTATATCGTGACCGACGGCACGAAGACTTTCAAACTCGCAGTTCGCTAAACTGAATCAATCACTTGCCGATAAACGACGGAGATGACTCCATAAAAATCATATCTCCTTAGTTTATCGGCAGCTTAAAATTATTATATGGCAAAAAATCTACTGCTTGCTCTTGCACTCGGCGCGACATTCGTGTCTCAGTCGGCTTTCGCAGCTGAAGCCCCGACACTCTACGGTATCATGAAATATCATGAGCTTGGAGGTATCTCCGGTATGTATTCGGTCAAGGCCGAACCGGGCGCGGAGCCCATGCTCCTCTTCGCTGACGGTGATATGCTCGGAAACTATGGTGCCGTTTATACAGACGATGGAAAGTACCGCATCCTCACTTATGTCGAATGGGAGGGTCTGGAGGCATGGCTCCTTCAGACTGTCGATTTCCCCGAATGTACCTACAACTGGATCGACAACTGGAGCGGTCTCGATCTGAACGTGATCGATGACTCGGCTGCGACTCTGACCTATGACCCGACGACCAACACGATCTTCTGTGTCAGCATCGACAAGCCCAACTACAATAACCCCGCGGCTACTACCTTCGCTCTCAAGACGATGAACCGCGACAACGCCAAGAAGACTTACGTCGCACCCCTATCAAAGCGACTCTATACGCTTTCGGTTGACTCCAAGGGTCAGATGTATGGCGTCGGAAGCGATGGCTGGCTCTATCGTGTCGATAAATACAACGGCACTCTCGAACCGGTAGGCGACACCGGCTTCATTCCCGAGGATGACCAGTCGGCTGTTATAGATTACAAGACCAATATCATGTATTGGTATGCCAATAACTCAGAAGGGGCCAAACTCTTCAGTGTAGATCTCGCGACCGGTAAAGCTGACATGATCACTCAGTTCGAGTATGACTTTCTGCTGACCGGTATCTTCATTGACCAGACGCTTCACTCGGCGTCCGCTCCCGCGGCGGTCACCGACCTATCGGCCTCATTCGAGGGCGCTTCTCTGACCGGTACGATCAACTTCACGCTCCCCATTGTTGATGTGAACGGCAACGAACTGACAGGCGATGTGAACTACACCGTCTCCGGTGACGGAGTCGAGCTCACCAAGGGCACCGGAAAACCGGGGGCGGAAATTCAGGCTCCTGTGGCTATCGAGAAGGATGGTACCGTTCATTTCATTGTCAACGTAGAGTCTGACGGCGAAGCGGGAGGTGCATCCGGCATCGATCTCTGGGTCGGCATGGACACCCCCAAGGGCGTGACTGACCTCATCGTGTCAATCGACGGCGACACAGCCTCGGCAACCTGGACACTCCCCGAGCGCGGCGTCCATGAAGGATACGTAGACCACTCTCAGGTTAGCTACGAGATCATGCGCGGTCCTGAAGAACTCATTGTTGAAAAGGCTTTCGTCGGAAACTCATTCTCCGAAACCGTTATCCGTGACGGCGTTTATCCCGTGCTCTACATGGTTACTCCGGTTCTCGGCTCGCTCCGCGGCGAGAGCGTGATCGGCAACACCGCCATCTCTGGTACGCACTTTGAAGCTCCCATGACCCTTGACTTCACCGATCCGTTCCTCTCTCTGGTGCTTGATATAGACGATGCCAACGGCGACGGATGCTCATGGGAATGGGCTGTCGACCACGGCGACTATATGTGGTGTCTGTGGCCTCTCAGCGATGACCGTATGCGCGATGACTGGATGTACACTCCCGCCGTGCGATTCGAGCCCGGGTTCTATTACACCGTGAAGGTAACGGTGCGTTCTCAGGGCAGATGGAACGCTGAAGAAGGCTCTTATGAAGATGTCTTCGCCGGAGACTTGTCCGCTTCGGTTGAGAGTGTCGAGGGATCACCCGCCTTCAACAAGGAGGTTCTTTCCAAAGAAGTGATCACCAACCGCAATTGGTACACCCGCGAGTCCGAATACTTCAACGTTGACAGCGAGACTTTCGCCCGCATCGGACTTCACCTGACCGGCGGTCAGGAAACCCGCAACATCTACAACGCCTGTGTGAACTCGATTGAGGTGACCAAGGTTGACGAAGCAGGTGTGGCTGAGGTTGTCAACGCTGATTTCGCAGTCCGTGTCGTTGAAGGAGGTATCGAGATCCTCAACCCCGCCGGAAAGACCGTGCTCGTTCACGCACTCGACGGCCGTCTCGCAGCTAAGACTTCGGCTACCGACGCGACCGTTCAGCTCCCGGCCGGCCTCTACGTAGCGTCCTGCGGTTCGCAGTCTCTGAAACTCGTGGTTCGCTGATCCGCGATCCGATCTACATAAAGCAGCGCCCCGACGAATTGACGTCGGGGCGCTGTTTCTATAATATATAAGGACAATATCCTTATATGAACAGGAGGATCAGAATCTGGGCGATGACGACACGCATGAACATGGCCAGCGGGTAGACGGTGGCATATGAAACGGCGCTCTCGTCTCCTTCGGTGTTCTCCCCGGCGTAGGTCAGAGCCATCGGGTTTGCCATCGCTCCACACATCATTCCGCACGACTCGCCGAAGTCGAGACGGCCGGCGCGCATGGCAAGTACGCCGACGATCAGTGTAGGCACGACCGTGATCAGGAATCCGCAGGCGATCCAGAGCAACCCGTCGGCCCGCATCACGGTGTCGAGGAACTGAGCGCCGGACGAAAGTCCGAGACACGCGAGGTAGAGCGAAAGACCGATTCCGCGGAGCATCAGGTTCGCGCTGCGCGTAGTGTAGGTGACGAGGTGGAACTGGGGACCGAAGCGCCCCATGAGGATACCCACCACGATCGGGCCTCCTGCCAATCCGAGGCGGATAGGGGAGGAGATCCCCGGAATGAAGATGGGGATCGAACCGAGGACAAGTCCCAGTACAATTCCCAGAAAGATGGAGGCCAGATTGGGATCCTTGAGGTTCAGTCGGGAATTGCCGAGAAGTTGTGCCACCTGGTCGATGGAGTCCTTGTCGCCGACGAGCGTCACCACGTCGCCGAGCTGGAGCACAAGCCCGGGAGTCGCCAGCAGACGGATTCCGGCGCGCGAGACGCGCGAGATGTTGACGTGATAGTGGTTGCGGAGTTTCAGCGCACCGAGCTTCTTGCCGTTGAGCGACGGCTTAGAGATCACGACCTTACGCGACACGAGACTGCGGTCAAGGCGGTCCCAGTCGATATCGGAACGGTTCCAGTCGTCCGAACCCTTCTCGCCGAAGAGGATCGTCAGCGCGTTCACGTCGCTGTCGTTGGTCACGAGCAGGATACGGTCCCCCTGTTTGAGTATCTGATCGGGACCGGGGATTGACACACGTCCCGACCGCCATAGACGCGAGATCACGAACTTGGCTCCGGTTGACTTGCGGATATCCTTGATCGTGAGACCGAAGATTCCGGGATTGGTCACGCAATATTCCGCCACATATGTGTGGTCGCCCGAGTCGTGGTGAGTAGACTGCAGATCCGAGGGACGGACAAAGACCTTCCCCATAATGATCATAGCCAGAATCACACCCACGACACCGAGAGGATAGGTGACCGCACAGCTGAGGGCCGCACCGCTGGCCGACATCCCGAGCTGCTCAAGCGCCTGCTGAGCTGCGCCGAGAGCAGGAGTATTGGTGGTAGCGCCGCAGAGGATACCGGTCATATCAGACATCGGGATATGGAAAGCGAAACTGAGGCCGATGGCCGTCAGCGTACCGACAACAACCAGCAGAAGCCCCCACATATTGAGAGATACGCCCCCCGACCTGAAAGAGCTGAAGAAACCCGGGCCGACCTGCAGACCGAGTTCATAGACAAACAGCACAAGGCCGAAATTCTGGGCATACATCAGCATATCTGGCGATATGGAGAACCCGAGATGTCCCGCCAGGATACCGGTGAAGAATACGAAAGTCACACCGAGCGAAATCCCGTAGAACCGAAGCTTGCCCAGACCCAGGCCGATAGCGATGATGACCCCGAGTAGCGCCACAGCCTGCACCGCCGAATGTTCAATAAAAAGAGACTCGAACCAATTCATAACGCAAAAATACAAAAATCCCTCCAACCCTCAAAACCGCCCTCCGTCCCTGATTTGTAACCTCGGTGCGTTCGTTCTTGAAAAAGGTTGCAGGTATAGAGCGAATTTAGTAATTTTGTAGATAACTTGAGATTATAGACTCAAACTTATTAATCCCTATGAAACGAATGACCAACATCTTGGCGGCTCTGCTCATGTGCTCGGCCGCCGCTGTCAATGCGCAGACTCCTGTGTATCTTGACGAGTCGCAGCCGATTGAGGCGAGAGTCAAGGATGCGCTTTCGCGTATGACAACTGCCGAAAAGATAGGCATCATCCATGCTCAGAGTAAATTCAGCTCCCCCGGTGTTCAGCGTCTCGGTATCCCCGGAATCTGGTGTACCGACGGCCCTCACGGTATCCGTCCCGACGTCCTTTGGGACGAATGGGAACAGGCCGGTGCGACCAATGACTCCTGCGTCGCTTTCCCGGCGCTCACATGTCTGGCCGCAACCTGGAATCCCGACATGGCGGCCCTGTATGGCAAGTCGATCGGTGAGGAAGCCCGCTACAGAAACAAGAACGTACTGCTCGGTCCCGGCGTCAACATCTACCGCACACCGCTCAATGGCCGTAACTTTGAATATATGGGCGAGGACCCCTATCTCACCTCGCAGATCGTCATTCCCTACGTTCAGGGTGTTCAGGAAAACGGCGTCGCCGCTTGTGTCAAGCATTATGCCCTAAACAACCAGGAGGTCGACCGCGACCATGTGAACGTGCTTGTCGACGACCGCACTCTCCATGAGATCTATCTTCCCGGCTTCAAGGCCGCTGTCGTTGACGGCGGAGCATGGTCGATCATGCCCGGTTATAACAAATATGACGGTGACCACGCGTGCGAGAATTCCGTTCTCCTGCTCGACATCCTCAAGGGTGATTGGGACTTCGACGGCGTCGCTATCAGTGACTGGGGCGCGGTTCACAACACTGAGAAAGTAGCTTCGAACGGCCTCGACATGGAGTTCGGCTCATGGACCAACGGCCTCAACTGGGGTGCCAGCAACGCCTATGACGATTACTTCCTCGCCAAACCTTACGAGAAGCTGATCGCCGAAGGAAAGCTCCCGATGAGTGACCTCGATGACAAGGCGGCGCGTGTGCTCCGTCTGATCATGCGCACCGAGATGAACCGTAACCGTCCCTACGGTTCGCTCAATAGCGACGAGCACTATGCTGCCGCCCGCCGTATCGGTGGCGAGGGTATCGTACTGCTCAAGAACGACAAGAACCTCCTTCCCGTGGCCGACGATGTGAAGAATATCCTCGTTGTCGGCGAGAATGCCATCAAGATGATGACCGTCGGCGGTGGCTCCTCATCGCTGAAGGTTCAGCGAGAGACCCTTCCGCTCGAAGGAATCGTGGCTAACGCTGCCGGTCGCGGCGTGGACGTAAGATATGAGCGCGGATATGTCGGTGACGTGACCGGCGAATACAACGGTGTGACCACCGGCCAGGATCTGAACGATGCGCGAAGCGCCGACCAGCTGATCGCCGACGCTGTCAAAGCTGCGAAAGAAGCTGACATGGTGATCTTCGTTGGCGGTCTCAATAAATCCGACCATCAGGACGCTGAAGGTGCCGACCGCACCGACTTCGCGCTTCCCTATAACCAGGACGCAGTGATCGAAGCTCTCGTAGCCGCCAACCCCAACACCGTTGTGGTTAACCTCACCGGAAACGCCTATTCGATGCCTTGGCTCGACAAGGTGCCGGCCGTTGTTCAGGGATGGTATATCGGTTCCGAGGCCGGCAATGCACTGGCTGACGTAATTTTCGGTGACGTCAATCCCTCCGGCAAGCTCCCGATCACATTCGCCAAGAGCCTGACTGACTACGCAGCCCACGCTACTAACGATCCGACTATGTATCCCGGTGTGAATGGTGATGTCGTATATAAGGAAGGTCTTGATGTCGGCTACCGCCATACCGACAAGCTTAAACCCTCGCGCGTCAACTTCGCCTTCGGCCATGGTCTCAGCTACACGACCTTCAAGCTCGGCAAGGCTACGCTCAGCGGCACGTTCAGCGAAGCTGACGGCGTGACCGTCGAGGTACCCGTGACCAACACCGGCGACCGTAAGGGCGCAGAGGTGGTTCAGGTTTATGTCCGCGACCTCAAGAGCAGTGTCGTGCGTCCCGTCAAGGAGCTCAAGGCCTTTGACAAAGTCGAGCTCGAACCCGGTCAGACAGCTGATGTGAAACTCCACCTTGACAAATCGGCCTTCGCTTTCTACGACCCAGCCACCAAGCTCTGGACCGTAGAACCCGGCAAGTTCGAGATCCTCGTAGGCACAGCCTCCGACAACATCTCGACCCGCCTCCCCCTGACCATCAAAGACACCCTGACCTGGTCGGACGCAGTCCGCTAAACTCAGGGATCGGCACCTCCAAAGACAAATGTAGGGACATCGCTTTGCGATGTTTCGAACGCCCCGGGATCGACACTCCAAAAATAAAGGAATGCCTGATCTCGTTAGAAACATGCCAAAGGCATGTCCCTACATTTCAGAGACCTCCCAATAGATAAAAAGAAGAGCCGGACGAAAGTCCGGCTCTTCCTGTATCTGATGCTTCCCGAGATTAGCAGGGGAGAGCTTCGTTGGTCTTGTGAACGGCCTCGGCGCTCTTGTGGAAGAGGGCTTTTTCCTCCTCGGTGAGGTCGAGTTCGATGATCTTCTTGATACCGCCCTTGCCGAGTACGCAGGGAACGCCGATGCAGAGATCCTTCTCGCCATACTCGCCGTCGAGCAGAGCAGAGCAGGGGATGATGCAGTCCTGGTCGTGGATAACAGCCTCAACAACCTCAGCTGTAGCTGCGCCGGGAGCGTACCATGCGGAAGTGCCGAGAAGCTTGGTCAGTGTTGCGCCACCTACCATAGTGTCAGCAACAACCTTGTCGAGAGTCTCCTCGTCGAGCCAGTTGGTCACGGGCACACCGCGGAGGGTAGCGAAGCGCTTCATCGGGATCATGGTGGTGTCACCGTGGCCGCCGATTACGAAACCTTCAACCTCGTTGGGGTTTGCGTTGAGAGCCTTTGCGAGATAGTATTTGAAACGGCTGGAGTCGAGAGCACCGCCCATACCGATGATGCGGTTTTTGGGAAGACCGGAGATCTTGTGGATCAGATAGGTCATGGTGTCCATCGGGTTCGAAACGCAGACGATAACCGCGTTGGGGCTGTGAGCGAGAACAGACTCGGTCACCTGCTTCACGATACCTGCGTTCACGCCGATGAGCTCCTCGCGGGTCATGCCGGGCTTACGGGGAATACCTGAGGTGATAACCACAACGTCGCTGTTTGCGGTAGCCTCGTAGTTGTTGGTCACACCCGAGATGCGGGTGTTCATGTCGAGCAGATTTGCGGTCTGCATCATATCCATGGCTTTACCTTCGGAAACACCTTCCTTGATGTCGATCATTACGACTTCGTCAGCGATTTCGCGCAGAGCCATTACGTTAGCTGCGGTAGCGCCTACGTTGCCGGCGCCTACAACTGTTACTTTAGACATAACTTTGTGTGTATTATGGTTTTTTAGGTTAAGATTTTCGGTTGCTGAAGTCCCGTCCGTCGCCGTCCGGAACCTTCAGCGCAAAATTAGCGAAAAAAATCGTAACACCCAATTTTAATCCGAAAATTCACCCAAAAAACCTTGTTGATAATTGCGGATGTCAGTCGAGGGTGCCTTTGGCTTCGCGGATGATTTCGGGGTCGCGGCCGGTGCAGTCTACGATGGTGCCCGGTTCGAGGCCTCCGTCGCCGTCCTCGACGAGGAGGGCGGCACGTCCTTCGTATGTTTCGGCTATCAGTTCGGGGTTGATCATGTAGTCGTCAGACTCTACCTTGATCGAGGTGCCCATCAGCGGTGAACCAAGTCGCTCAATGATCTGGCGACATACCTTGTTGTCGGGAATACGGACCCCGACAGTCTTGCGTTCCTTGAAGGCTTTGGGCAGGGTAGGGGCCGATTTGAAGATGAAGGTGAAGGGACCCGGGGTGTTGTCTTTCAGAAGTCGGAACGAACTGTTGTCGTAACGGGAATATTCCGATGCCATCGCGATTCCGTCGCATAGGATTGAGAGTGTGTTCTTGTCAGACTTGATCCCCTTGATCCGGCAGACCTTGTCGACCGCTTTCGGATCGAGAGCATTGGCCGCAACGGCATATAGAGTGTCGGTCGGCACGATGACGATCTCACCCTGTTTGAGGAGGTCACAGACCTCATCGAGCTGTTTGTCTGAGGCTTCGCCCCACGTTTTCAGTATTTTCATAATCCTTTTGTCAGTTTGTTGGTTTGGCTTTGGCCGAGAGTAAGGCCACAAGGCAAATTTAGTCAATCGGCGCGATTCGGACAAGTATTTTTGACCATACGGGCGAATTTCGTTAATTTTGCAATATGAAAATCGCTATACTCGCAGCAATGCAGAAGGAGCTCAGCCTCCTTCTTCCTCTTTTTGAAGAGCTTCGTGAAGAATCAGTCGACGGTCGCCGCTGGTTTCGCGGCCACTTCGCCGGTCATGATCTGGCGCTCATGCAGTGCGGAATCGGCAAGGTCAACTCGGCTCTCAATACCTACCGTCTGATCCACGCCTTCGGTCCGGATCTCGTGATCAACTCCGGTGTCGCCGGCGGTTGTGACGTCTTGATGAAAATCGGCTCGCTATTCGTGGCCGAGAACGTCGCCTATCACGATGTCTGGTGTGGCCCCGGAACCGAGATCGGCACAGCAGATGGTTTCGACCGCTTCCTCGCGGCTGACCCACGTCTTGTAGACACTGCGCGCCGCCACCTTCAGGGTGACAACGTCCGCTACGGACTTATCTGCTCCGGCGACTCATTCATCTCGAAAGCTGAAGAGGTTGCGCGCATCAAGAGCGAGTTTCCCGCGGCACTCGCGTGCGATATGGAATCGGCCTCCATCGCTCAGACTTGCGTAGACTGCGGTGTCCCCTTCGGTATCGTCCGCGTGGTCAGCGACACTCCCGGATCCGGCGAGAATATCGAACAATATCGCAACTTCTGGACTGAAGCTCCCGAACGCACCTTCACTGCAGTAAAGACGATTCTCGAGAATCTCTGAAGCCTGAAAAAGGCTCCGCTCCCATCGGGATGGGACGGAGCTTCTGTTTCAACAAACTCTATATGACACGTCAGCAACTGAAGAATCTCATGCTGCCGATCGCGATGGTCGGTGGTGCGGCCTTATATCCCTGGATGCACTATGCTCAGCCGCTCTCTCCCTATCTGATTTTCGTGATGCTTTTCATCACATACTGCAAACTCGACTTTCGTCATCTGCGTGTGACTCGCTTTCAGTGGCACCTGCTTGCCGTCCAGCTTCTCATGTCGGCCCTTGCTTATGTCGTTTTCCTGTGGAACCACACTGTGGCCGAAGGGGTCTTCATCTGTGTCTTCATCCCGACGGCAACGGCCGCCCCAGTGATCACGGCAATGCTCGGAGGCTCGATAGCCTCCGTAGCGACCTATTCGCTTCTCGGAAATCTCGTGACCGCGATACTCGGCCCGCTTGTGCTCGCTGCTATCGGTGATGCGCAATACACATTTATACAGTCATTCCTGATGATCCTCGCCAAAGTTGCGCCCCTATTGGTCGGGCCTATATTGCTGGCGTTGATTGTGCGGACTGTCTTCCCTAAATTTCACAAAACGATTCAGACTCACCAGAGTCTGTCGTTTTATATCTGGGCGGTAGCCCTCTTCATAATCGTGGGCTGTTGCGTCAGCTTCACTATCCGCAATTACGTTCCCGGCTCGGAACTGACGATGGTTTTGCTTGCGCTCGGTGCGTTGTTGGTCTGTGTCGCTCAGTTCAAAGTCGGCCGCAGGATCGGCGGAATCTACGGTGACAAAGTAGCCGGAGGGCAGGGCCTCGCCCAAAAGAACACGGTGCTCGCCGTCTGGCTGGCCATGGCCTACATGACACCGATCGCCTCGATAGCCCCGGCAGCCTATATCGCCTGGCAAAACATCATCAATTCCTGGCAGATAATGCGCCACAAAGAGCGCCCCTAACCCCAATTCCGACCATAACGCCTTTCGATCATAGCATCTTTTCGACCATAGAACCAGAGGGCTATATTTTCTGTCCGACTATAGAATTTTTTGACCATAGAACCATAGAACCATATTTTTCTTTTCGGACCATAGATTTTCGACCATAGAACCATAGAGCCATATTTCTCTATATGGTCGAATAATTAGTACCGATACAGTAAAAAATATGGTTCTATGGTTCTATGGTCGAAAATTATAGTCTAAAAAAGATATATGGTCTAAAAATTAATGTAGAGTGAGGTTTTATTGGCGATGGCAGTTGGGGCAGCCGGCGGAGTCAGATTTGGTCGGGCGTGGGGTGTGGAGGGGTTTGGCGTCAGGGCGGTTGCAGGCGTCGGAGAGGGCGCAGCCGCAACAGCCCGAGGAGAGCTTGCTGCGGTTGCGTCGCGTGCGGTAGACACGGACCGCGACCCATACGATCGCCGCGAGTATGATCACGCCTACTATCGTGTATTGTATCTTCAGTTGCAGATCCATGAGCAGAGGGGTTAAGCGGTTTATTGACTTGAGATTCGATCGGATATTCCGGAATAGCTGTAGCTCGGTATATGGGCTTGATGTCCGATCGGTTCTGTTGTAATAACGTCGAGAGTCAGGCCGGGGTTTGGCCGATGCGGGTGTTGGCGTTGTCGCGGAGTACGTCGAGGGTGATCTGCTGGATCATCGCCTTGAGCTGGTTGACGAACTCGGCAGGTGAGTAGTCGCCGCGCTCGATGGCGCGCAAGCGGCCCTCCCAGATGCCCGTCAGTTTGGCACTTTTCAATAGCTCCTCCTGAATCGTGTCGATCAGATCGCATCCGGCCTGAGTTGCGCGAAGAGACTTGCGCTCCTTGCGTATATATCCGCGCTTGTACAGAATCTCGATGATCGCCGCGCGCGTCGACGGACGTCCGATTCCGTTCGCTTTCAGCGACTCGCGCAGATCCTCGTCTTCGATCTGGGAGCCCGCCGTCTCCATCGCCTTTAGCAACGTACCCTCAGTGTAATACTTCGGAGGCTGGCTGGTCTTCTTCGCGAGGAAAGGCTCATGAGGGCCATGTTCACCTTTGGTGAAGACAGGGAGTGCCTGCTGATCGTCCGACTTAGTGTCGTCGGTTGTGTCCGCATTGTCTTGGGGACCCTGGGTGTCGCGTGCCCCCTTATCCTCTTTCTGATAGACCATCTTCCAGCCCGGATTTGTGATGACCTTTCCCGTAGCCTTGAAAGAGTGCTTGTCGGCCTTGGCGTTGACAGTGGTCTGTTCGAACTCGCAATCGGGATGGAACACCGATATAAATCTCCGGGCGATAAGGTCAAAGATATTCTGCTCCGCCTGCGACAGACCGCCCCCGACGGGCTGACCCGTAGGAATGATGGCGTGGTGGTCGGTCACTTTCGAATTGTCGAACACCTTCTTGCTTTTCTTCAGTTTCCCCTTGCGGATAGGGGCCAATATATCCTCATAGCGTCCCATCAGCGAGCCGAGGATCGGACCGCACTTAGGATAAACATCGTCGGTCAGATAGGTTGTGTCGACACGCGGATAGGTCGTAAGTTTCTTCTCATACAGACTCTGGATTGTCTTCAGAGTCTCGTCAGCGCCCATGTTGAACTTCTTGTTCGCCTCCACCTGAAGTGACGTCAGGTCGAAAAGGCGCGGAGGTGCCTCCTTCCCTTTCTTCTTCTGGATGTCAGTGATCTCCAGCTCCGTCCCTTTCAGAGTCTCGACAACGGTCCGGCCCTTCTCCTCCTTGTCAAAAGGCTTTATTGTCGAGTTGAAAACGACGTTGCGATACTTGGTCCGGAGTTCCCAGGAATCTTTCGGAACGAAATTCTCGATCTCGCGCTGGCGGTTGACGACCAGAGCGAGGGTAGGGGTCTGGACACGTCCCACCGAGAGCGGGGGCATTTTCGTGTCACCAGGGTTTGACGGGCGATACTTCAGTGTGTAGAGACGCGTCGCGTTCATTCCAAGGATCCAGTCGCCAATCGCGCGACATAGTCCCGCGAGATAGAGGTTTTCGAGTTCCTTCTGAGGACGTAGATGCTTGAATCCCTCCTTGATGGACTCGTCGGTCAGCGACGAGATCCACAGACGCTCCACCGGTTTGTCGCACCCGGCTTTCTGCATCACCCAACGCTGGATCAGTTCACCCTCCTGACCGGCATCACCGCAGTTTATGACCTTGTCGGCCTGTTTTATAAGAGATTCGATGACTGAGAACTGATGCTGAACCCCCTTGTCGTCCATCAGTTTGATTCCGAACTTCGGGGGGATCATAGGTAGCGCCGAGAGTGACCAGTAGCGCCAGGCCGGAGTGTAATCGGCCGGTTCCTTCAGGGTACAGAGATGGCCGAAGGTCCAGGTCACGCAGTACCCGTTTCCTTCGAGATAACCGTCACACTGGCGCGTGGCGCCCAGAATGGCGGCGATGTCTTTCGCGACACTCGGTTTCTCGGTGATGCAGACGATCATAGATTAAAGACTCTTGGATTAAAGACTCTTGGCCTCCTCCCAGATAGCGTCCATCTCGGCGAGGGTCATATCCTTGAGAGACTTGCCGAGCTCGTGAGAGCGTTTTTCAAGATGATTGAAGCGCTTGATGAACTTGCGGTTGGTCTTTTCGAGAGCATTCTCGGGATCTACGCCGTAGAGGCGTGCCGCGTTGATAACCGAGAAGAGCAGGTCGCCGAATTCCTCTTCGGTCTTCGCCGCGTCACCGTTCCGGATCTCTGCCTCTACCTCGTTCATCTCTTCCTTGACTTTGTCCCAGACCTGTTCGCGCTCCTCCCAGTCGAAGCCAACGTTGCGGGCCTTCTCCTGGATACGGTTGGCCTTGATCATAGCCGGGAGTGCCGCCGGCACACCGGCCAGCACGGTCTTGTTGCCTCCCTTTTCCTTGAGCTTGATCTGTTCCCAGTTCTGGAGCACCTCCTCGGCTGTTCCGGCCTGGACGTCGCCGTAGATATGGGGGTGGCGGAACTTAAGCTTGTCCGAAAGAGCGGTGAGCACGTCGCCGATGTCGAAACGGTCCTGTTCGGACGCGATCTTTGAGTAAAAAGCCACATGAAGCAGGACGTCGCCCAACTCCTTCTTGATATTGGGAACATCGTCTGCTATCAGCGCGTCGGTCAGTTCATAAACCTCCTCGATCGAGTTCGGGCGCAGGCTCTCGTTGGTCTGTTTCGCGTCCCAGGGACATTTCTCGCGCAGGGTATCGAGAACGTCCAGAAATTCTCCGAACGCCTTCAGTTGCTCTTCTCTTGTCGTCATCTTGATTGGATTGTTTTGAATGACAAAATTACGAAAAATCCGCGAAAACAGGAAATGAAAGGTCGTTTGGTCAAAATACTGAGTCCGTTATCGCGCAAGTTTGCGGATTTTTCGTTAAATTTGCCGTTTGAAATCTGTAAATACATGGACAACTTACTTGACCAGAAAAAGATCAGACAGTTCGAGGAGATTGTAGACCGCTCGGCACGCGTCGTGCTGACGTGTCACGTCCGTCCGGACGGCGACGCTATCGGCAGTACGCTGGGCCTGGCCCATCTGCTCCGGAAGTTTGAGAAAAGCGTGACGGTCGTGGTCCCCGACCAGCCCCCGCGCTCGCTCGCGTTCCTCCCGGGGTTCAAGGATATCGCGATCTACACGCGCCACGATCCCTACGTCACGCGTGCCATCTCTGAAGCCGACCTGCTGATAGGATGCGACTTCAACAAGCTCTCGCGTCTCGACCAGCTCGCGGATCTCTTTGCCGAGGCGACGTGCCGCAAGGTGCTGATAGACCATCACACCGCTCCGGACGACTTCTGCGACCTGACGATATCCTATCCCGATATGTCCTCGACCTGCGAGCTCGTGTTCCGCATCATCGCCGCTATGGGACTTTATCCCGACCTCTCGACCGAGGCCGCAACCTGCCTCCTGACCGGCCTGATCACCGACACGCGCAACTTCACGGTCAACTGCAAGCATCCCGATATATATGAAGTACTCGCCCGCCTGATGGAGAAGGGGGCCGACAAGATGAAGATTGTCAAGGAGGCCCTGCTCACCCAGTCATTCTGGAGCGTCAAGCTTCAGGCTTATGCCATCTCCGAAAACCTCGAGCTCTTTGATGACGGCCGAGTGGCCATAACGACACTCAACAAAGAGGAACTCGAACGCTTCCACTATGAGCGCGGCGACTCCGAGGGTCTGGTCAACACTGCCCTCAACATCCGCGGTGTTCAGGCCAGCTTCTTCCTGCGCCAGGACGATGACTGCGTCAAGGTCTCGGCCCGCAGCGAAGCTCCGTTCAACGTGGCCGACGTCTGCGAACGCCTTTGCGGCGGCGGAGGCCATCTCCAGGCAGCCGGAGCCGAATATCACGGAAGTCTCGCAGATTGCCGTCGGGACCTGCTCGCCGTTCTCGGACTCCGTGAGAACGACACCTACACCCCTAACGTAAAGAAATGAAAAATCTCTCAATGAATAAAATCGTTCCCTCTCTTCTGGTCGGGCTCGCTGCGGTGGCCGTCAGCTCCTGCAATGATTCGGAAAGTTATTCCGATCTTCTGAAGGAAGAGGAGAAAGCGGCCAATGCCTATCTGGCCAACCAGCGGGTAGAGATGTCGGTGCCCGCCGACTCGGTGTTCATCACCGGCGAGGACGCACCTTTCTACCGTATGGATGATGACGGATACCTCTATATGCAGGTCGTGAACGCCGGCAACAAGGAGGACCGTCCAGAAATCAACGACCAGGTCTACTTCCGCTTCACCCGCTGGAATCTCAACAATTGGTATTCGGCCGACATCTGGCAGTCTGAAGGTAACTCCGACAATATGAACAATGGCCTCGGAGCAACGAGCTTCGTCTTCGGAAATACCTCGCTGGCCAATTCAGCCCTTTTCGGCAGCGGAATCCAGGTTCCCCTCTACTACCTCGGCTATGACTCCGAGGTGAACCTCGTCCTCAGAAGCTACTACGGCTTCTCGACTGATGCCTCAGCCTGTGTTCCCTATCTTGTCAACGTCAAATATTTCAAGGCCGAATATTGACGGTTCTCCGGTCTGACTGAACGGAATGCGACACAGACCGGAATCGGCCCTGACGAAATCTAAAATCGTCAAGAAACCATTAATAGAAAAAATAAAAACACTACGAAATAATGTCCCTGATTAAGTCAATCTCCGGTATCCGCGGAACTATCGGCGGCCGTTCGGGCGAAGGCCTCGGCGGCGTCGACATCGTTAAATTCACGGCTGCATATGCCGAAATCATCAAACGCGCCAACAACAACCGTCCCGGCAAGATCGTCGTAGGCCGCGACGCCCGTCTCTCGGGTAAGATGGTCGATCATCTCGTGACCGGCACACTGATGGCGATGGGTTTCGATGTGATCAACATCGGTCTGGCCACCACTCCGACCACCGAACTCGCCGTTACCGGCGAAGGTGCTCAGGGCGGCATTATCCTGACCGCCAGCCATAACCCGGTTCAGTGGAACGCACTCAAGCTCCTCAATGAGAAGGGTGAGTTCCTCAACGACGCCGAAGGCAAGGAGGTTATCCGTGTGGCCGAAGCCGAAGACTTCACTTTTGCGGATGTTCATGATCTCGGACACGAATATAAGAACGACACCTGGACCGACCGACACATCGAGCAGGTACTCGCGCTCCCTCTCGTTGACGTCGAAGCCATCCGCAACGCCGGCTTCCGCGTGGCCGTAGACGCTGTCAACTCTATCGGTGGCGTGGCCATCCCGCGTCTCCTCAAGAAACTGGGTGTGAAGGAAGTTGTTGAGCTCAACTGCGAGCCGACCGGCAACTTCGCCCACACTCCCGAGCCTATCCCGGAGAATCTTACCGGTATCTCCGATCTGATGAAGACCGGCGTGGCCGACGTAGGTTTCGTAGTCGATCCCGACGTTGACCGTCTGGCTATCGTAATGGAGAACGGTGAGATGTTCGTCGAAGAATACACGCTCGTCGCTGTCGCCGACTATGTGCTCGCCCACACTCCCGGTTCGACTGTCTCTAACCTCTCTTCGTCACGCGCTCTGCGCGACGTGACACGCGCTCATGGCTGTGAATACTCCGCAGCCGCAGTGGGTGAGGTGAATGTTGTCACCAAAATGAAGGAGACCGGCGCCGTGATCGGCGGTGAAGGTAACGGCGGAGTCATCTATCCCGAACTCCACTATGGTCGTGACGCCCTCGTGGGCGTGGCTCTCTTCCTGACCCTTATGGCAAAGAGCGGCAAGAGCGTGACCGAGCTCAAGGCAGGTTATCCGCAGTATGCCATTGCCAAAAACAAGATCCAGCTCACTCCTGAACTTGACGTCGACGCTATCCTCGAAGCGGTGAAAGTGAAATTCTCCAACGAAGAGATCACCGACATCGACGGCGTGAAGATTGACTTCGATGACTCGTGGGTACATCTGCGCAAGTCAAACACCGAGCCGATCATCCGTATCTATAGCGAGGCCTCCACGATGGAGCGTGCAGAAGAACTGGCACGCGAGATCATGGCCGTCATCAGCGAAATAGCAGGAAAATAATTGGTCATCCATCCGGATGGCTCCGCACACTGTAAAATATTTGGCCAACCATCCGGATGGCCCCCGCACCGCTCCGGACACTGCGTCCGGACTTCAAACGCACCTCATCATGCTGAAAAGATTCTTCTTCAATCTCCTTTCCTCGTTCGTCGGGGCGTGGATCGCGCTGGTCCTCTTCGTCATGGCCCTCGTGATCTCCGTCGTCGGGTTTGTCGGCGCCCTCGGCGCCATGAGTGGCAGCGAATCGGCTTCGCTCAAAAAGCACAGCGTCCTTAAACTCGACCTCTCCGGAATTATCGAGGAGACCGAGACAAACGCCGAACTTGACTACATCTCCCTGCTCCAAGGAAATGTGGAGCGCCCCAAGACCTTGCGCTCGCTTGTGGAAGCCCTCAAGGAGGCGAAAGCCAACAAGAATATCGACGTTCTCTATATCGAATGTAACGGCGTCTCGGCGTCTCTCGCGACTGTCAACGCCCTGCGCGAAGCCGTAGCTGACTTCAAGAAGAGCGGCAAACCGGTCTACGCCTACGGTGACAACCTCTCGACCGCCGACTACTTCATCGCCTCTCAGGCGGACTCCCTCTTCCTTAACCCGGGCGGTGAACTCCACTTGTCGGGTCTGTCGGGAACAACCTTATATATGAAAGGCCTTTTCGACAAGCTCGGAGTCCAGTTTCAGGTGATCAAGGTCGGCACGTTCAAATCGGCTGTCGAACCCTATATCCTGAACGAAATGAGCGGTCCGGCGCGCGCCCAGCTCGACACACTTTACGGAAATCTCTGGAACTACGTCGCCGCTGACATTGCCCGCACGCGCCAGCTGAAGGCGGGGCGCCTCAACGAGCTGATGGCCGACGGAAAACTGATGCTCTCGCCAGCGAAAGACCTTGTGGCCGAGAAACTCGTGGACCGCGTCATCTACAAACGCGAGATCGATCACATCATGGCCCGTCTGACAGGCTGTGATGCCGACGAAGTCAACTATGTCGAGCCATCGACACTCACCGGCGCCACACTTGACCTCGGTTCCTACACGAGCAGCAAGCAGATCGCCGTGCTCTACGCAACCGGCGACATCGCCGAGACTCCCGGAGCCGGTATCAACTGCGAGAAGCTTGTTCCTGAAATCGTCAAACTCGCCGACGACAAGAACGTGAAGGGCCTTGTGCTCCGCGTAAATTCTCCCGGCGGTTCCGTCTTCGGATCCGAACAGATCGGTGAGGCACTCGACTACTTCAAGTCGACCGGCAAGCCCTTCGCCGTCTCGATGGGCGACTATGCCGCCTCGGGCGGTTACTGGATCTCCTGTACCGCAGACCGTATTTTCGCCGACCCGTTGACAATCACCGGTTCGATCGGTATCTTCGGCCTCCTGCCGAATGTCTCCGGTCTCGCCAGCAAGGTGGGGGTCAATCCTCAGACCGTTTCTACCAATCCGTCGAGCGACTATCCGACTCTCTTCAAGCCTCTCGACGACGGCCAGCTCGCGCAGATGCAGCTGATGATCGAGCGCGGATATGACCAGTTCATCACCCGCGTAGCCACCGGCCGCAAAATGTCGAAAGAGGAGGTGAAACGAATCGCCGAAGGTCGTGTCTGGGATGCTCAGACCGCACTCAAGATAAAGCTCGTCGATCAGCTCGGCTCGCTTGCCGACGCTGCGAAATGGGTGGCCAAGAAAGCTGACATGAAAGCCGACGACTACGATGTGGTCGTTTATCCGCAGTTCAAGCAGGAGTGGCTCGACATGATTCTCTCGAACAGCGTCTCGCTCCCGCAGCAGCTGACCGAGGCTCTCCAGCCCGGGATGGACCAGATGATGGTACGCGAGGCACAGCGTGTCCTCTCGACCCGTCCGGCCCAGGCGAGAATGATGCCTTTCCGCGTGCGTTTCTGATAAGTAAGTGTTTAAAATCAGACACTCACTTAACTCCCCAATCGTTTAAGATACCTTTCACAATCCCTTAACCGAAGATGTCCCCAAGTAAAGCCGTCAACAACATACTGACCGCCGTCCTGACCCCGCTCTCGTGGGGTTATGGCGCCGTCACATGGATCCGTAACAAGATGTTCGACGCCGGAGTAATTCTCCGCGAGCAGGAGTTTGACATACCGGTGGTCTGCGTCGGCAACATAACCGTCGGAGGCACCGGCAAGACGCCCCATGTCGAATATATCCTGCGCAATCTTTCGGGACGCTACCGAATCGCGGTTCTCAGCCGCGGATATAAGCGGAAGACAAAGGGATTCGTGCTCGCCAACCGAAACTCGTCGCCTGCGGACATCGGAGACGAGCCGCTGCAGATCTACCGCAAGTTCGGCGGACGCGTGATCGTCGCCGTCTGCGAGAGCCGCCGCAAGGGTATCAAGGCGCTTCAGGAGAACTTCCCGAACCTTGATGTGATCGTGCTCGACGATGCCTTCCAGCACCGATATGTGAAGCCGAAGGTATCGATTCTGTTGACCGATTTCAACCGGCCCTTCTACAACGACCGGATGCTCCCCCTGGGACGTCTGCGCGAAAGCACCTTCCAGGTGAACCGCGCCGATATGGTGGTCGTTACCAAATGTCCGCGCGACATATCTCCGATAGATATCCGTATCATACGCAAGAAGCTCAACCTGATGAAATTCCAGAGCCTCTTTTTCTCGACCTTCGAGCATACGGATATCCTCCCCGTCTTCCCGGACGAAGCGCGCTATCAGGTCTCGCTCGATTCACTTTCGGGCGCGGACTCGGTACTGCTTGTCACCGGTGTCGCCAATCCGCGCGGCTTCATCCGCTATTTCAAGCATTTCCCCTTCAAGGTCAAGGTTGACCACTATCCGGATCATCACGACTTTACTCGCGGTGATATTTCCGAGATCACCGAGCGCTTCGAGAAGCTGCAGGGTGCGCGGAAGATTATCGTCACCACCGAGAAAGATGCCGTCCGTCTCCAACACAATCCCTATTTCCCGCATAAGCTGAAACCCTATATCTTCTATCTGCCTGTGGAGGTGAAGATGCTCGAAAGTCCGAGCGGCGACTTCGTCGAGGCCCTTTCGGCCGCGATAGAGGGCCGATCGCGGATGGCCTCGTATATCGATGCCGAACAGGCGGAGGCGACAAGCGCCTACGAGAGGATCGTCTCAGAAGAGAATGAACAGGAGAGCTATAATGATAGCTTGGGGGAAGACCACACGAAGAATAGCTTCGACAGCCGATCGGATAACGAAGCTGAAAGCGGCAAGACACGCGATGATGAGAGGACTTCAGGCGATGGCTGGTTCTCCGAGAACGATTCGCGTCGTGAGAACGTTAATAATAATGAAGAGGAGGATGATTTCTGATCGGGATGTATGCCGACGGGCTCTCCGACTCGAAAGAACCAATTTATCTGACTATGGAAAATAACATGCTCGAAACAATCCGTGAAACCGCGGCCTATATCAAGGGTCGCGTCGCAACACTTCCGAAATATGCCATCATTCTCGGCACAGGTCTCGGCGATCTGGCCGACAAGATGGAGATTACGGCTGAAATCGACTATCACGAAATCCCCAACTTCCCCGTCTCTACCGTAGAGGGCCACAGCGGCAAACTCATCTTCGGTAATCTCGGCGGCAAGTATGTGATGGCCATGAAAGGCCGTTTCCACTACTACGAAGGTTACGATATGAAGCAGGTGACCTTCCCCGTGCGCGTGATGAAGGAGCTCGGCGTGGAGACTCTCTTCGTCTCTAACGCAGCCGGCGGTATGAACAAGGAGTTCAAGGTGGGCGATGTGATGATCATCACCGACCACATCAACCTTTTCCCCGAGAATCCTCTCCGTGGCAAGAACTACAACGAGCTGGGCACCCGTTTCCCCGCCATGACCGAAGCCTACTCCCATCGTCTTATCAAGGTGGCCGACGAGATCGCTTCTGAAGATGGTCTCCGTCTGATGCACGGCGTCTATGTAGGTACCCCGGGCCCGACTTTCGAAACCCCGGCCGAATATGAATACTTCCGCATCATCGGCGGCGACGCCGTCGGCATGTCGACTGTCCCCGAAGTGATCGTCGCCAACCACGCCGGCATGGAAGTCTTCGGCGTTTCGGTGATCACCGACCTCGGTGGCAAGGATATCAAGGAAGTTCCGACACATGAAGAGGTTCAGAAAGCGGCCGTCACCGCTCAGCCGGTGATGGTGAAGCTCGTCACCGAACTTCTCTCACGTATCTGATCTCAGACAGACACACAAAGCGGCCTCCCCGGCAGGGTGGGGCCGCTTTATTACGTATGTGCCGAAACAAAAGGGGGGGAGAGGTGGTTGATTATTATGGGGTCTTCCCCCGAATACACATATTATCTTATGAACGAGAACAAACCCACTGAAATATCCGATCTCGGCGAATTTGGCCTGATCGACCGCCTTACCCGTGATTTTCCCCTGAAGAACGAATCGTCCAAGCTCGGTGTCGGAGATGACGCCGCGATTCTGGAGTATCCTGAGAAGGACGTGCTTGTGACCACCGATCTCCTTCTCGAAGGAATCCATTTCGATGTCCGCTACGTGCCTCTGAAACATCTCGGCTACAAGGCGGCGATCGTAAACTTCTCGGATATCTACGCCATGAACGGCACTCCGCGCCAGATAACCGTCTCGCTCGGCGTGTCGAGCCGATTCACGCTTGAACATATCGAGGCTATCTATTCCGGCATCCGCCTCGCCTGTGAGATATACGGCGTCGACCTCGTCGGAGGCGATACCTCAGCGTCGGTCACCGGCCTGGTGATCAGCGTCACCTGTATAGGAGATGTCGAGAAAGGTAAGGCGGTGCGCCGTTCGGGTGCCAAGCCTACTGATCTCATTTGCGTCTCAGGTGATCTCGGAGCCGCATACATGGGTCTCCAGCTGCTTGAACGCGAGAATCGCGTGGGCGCGGCCGCCGGTCCCGATTTTCAGCCCAACTTTGCCGGCAAGGAATATATTCTTGAACGCCAGCTGAAGCCCGAGGCGCGCCGCGACATCGTCGCTCTGCTCCGCGACAAGGGTGTGACTCCCACCTCAATGATGGACGTCAGCGACGGCCTCTCTTCCGAACTTCTGCATATTTGCAAATCGTCCGATGTCGGTTGTCGTGTATATGAGGACAAGATTCCAATCGACTACCAGACCGCTCTCATGGCCGAAGAGCTGAACATGAACCTCGTGACGGCAGCCATGAACGGCGGCGAGGATTATGAGCTTCTGTTCACGGTTCCCCTCGCGGATCTGAAGAAAGTGGAGACCATGAACGGCGTCCATATCATCGGCTATCTGACCAAACCTGACCTCGGTGCGGCCCTCGTCACCCGCGACGGCGGCGAACTCCCCATCCGTGCACAGGGCTGGAATGCCTTTGCCGGCTCAAACGCACAGCAGGCCGATGTCAGCCCGAAAGAGAACGGTTCTGAAGGCGAAGATCAGAAAGAAAAGTCTTCAGAAGACGCTGAGACCAAAGAATAAGATTATTTAACACATGTTTTCGCGCTATATGGGTGTAAATATGTATTTTTGCAGGGAAAAATCTATCCTCTCCCAAGATCTAAAAATAACACTATGAACGAAACTGTCAATATTCGCGAGCTGAACGATCTCATCGCGTCGAAGAGCAACTTCCTCAACATGATCCGTACCGGCATGACTCGCCGAATCGTGGGTCAGAAACATTTGGTCGATTCACTCCTGATCGCGCTGTTGTGTAACGGCCACGTCCTTCTCGAAGGTGTTCCGGGTCTGGCGAAGACCCTGGCGATCAAGACGCTCTCGCAGCTCGTTGACTCTAAATACAGCCGCATCCAGTTCACTCCTGACCTTCTCCCCGCCGATGTGATCGGTACTCTGATCTACAGTGTCAAGAAAGAGACCTTCGAAGTGAAGAAAGGTCCTATCTTCGCCAACTTCGTGCTGGCTGACGAGATCAACCGTGCTCCGGCCAAGGTGCAGTCAGCTCTGCTTGAGGCTATGCAGGAGCGCCAGGTGACCATCGGCGACGAGACTTTCCCCCTGGATCGTCCCTTCCTCGTCATGGCCACCCAGAACCCGATCGAGCAGGAGGGTACCTACACTCTCCCCGAGGCACAGACCGACCGTTTCCTCCTCAAGGTAATCATCGGCTATCCGACCAAGAGCGAGGAGAAGGACATCATCCGTCAGAACATCGCCGGAGCGCGTGAGGAAATCATGCCGGTTGTCTCTACCCGCGACGTGCTCGAGATCCAGAAGATCGTACAGCAGATTTATATTGATGAGAAGATCGAGAACTATATCGTGGATATTGTCTTCGCAACCCGCGAACCGGCCAAGTATGGTCTCAAGGATCTCGCCGACATGATCGGCTACGGCGCTTCTCCGCGTGCGTCAATCAGCCTCGCGCTCGCTTCACGTGCATACGCTTTCCTTCAGGGTCGCGGCTACGTGATTCCCGAGGATGTCCGCGCCGTCTGCCACGACGTGATGCGCCACCGTATCGGCCTGACCTATGAGGCCGAGGCAAACAACCTTACCACCGACGACATCATCACCGACATCCTCGATAAGGTTGAGGTGCCTTGATCGAGAAGAGACCCCGGGTCCCGCGTGGCTGTGAAGGCCGGTGAGACCGGGGTCATTCCGAAATACCAAACACCGGAAATATGGATTCGAAAGAACTGCTGAAGAAAGTCCGTCGCATCGAGATCAAGACCCGTGGACTGAGCCGCAATATGTTCGCCGGAGAATATCATAGCGCCTTCAAGGGACGCGGCATGATGTTCTCCGAGGTACGCGAATATCAACCCGGCGACGACGTCCGCGATATCGACTGGAACGTGACCGCGCGCCACAACAAACCTTATGTCAAGGTTTATGAAGAAGAGCGTGAGCTGACGCTGATGCTCCTCGTGGATGTCAGCGGAAGCCGTCTTTTCGGAGCCGAGGGTCCCGCAAAGATGGAGATGATGGCCGAGATCGCTGCCACGCTTGCTTTCTCGTCTCTTCAGAACAACGATAAGGTCGGGGTCATCTTTTTCAGCGACAGGATCGAGAAGTTCATACCCCCTGCCAAAGGGCGCAAGCATGTGCTCCTCATCATACGCGAGATTATTGACTTCACTCCGACGAGCCGTGGAACCGACGTCGGGGTCGCCCTGCGCTTCCTGACGAATGCGATCAAGAAGCACTGTTCGGCTTTCGTGATCTCGGACTTCATTGACACTCACGACTATTCGCAGTCGATGATGATAGCCAACCGTAAGCACGAGGTGGCCGCGATCCAGGTCTATGACGGCCGCGACGCGAAACTTCCGGACGTGGGGCTCATCAAGCTCCGCGATATGGAGACAGGTGCCGATAGATGGCTCGACACAGGCTCGAAGCGTGTGCGCGCGGCGTGGGAACGCGCGTGGTATGATCGCCAACAATGGCTGTCTACGACCACTGCCAAATGCGGAGTCGATTTCGTGTCGGTGACAACGACCGAAGATTATGTCCGCGCCCTCTTGCAGCTGTTCCGTCACCGCACGCGCTGACCACTTCAGAAAATGACAATCAGACAATGACGTTTATCAAAAAAATATTGATGCCGGCGGCCTGTATGGTCACGGCCTTCGCGGCGACGGCCGGACCGTTGACCGTTTCGGCACGTCTCGACTCGGTCAAGATGCTGATGGGCAACGTGACGACCGTGAACCTCGAGGTCGTGCAGGACGAGAATGTCAAAGGATACTTTCCGTTGCTTAGACTCGCTGCTGAAAAAGGTCGTGCTGCCGTGGCCGGGGACTCGGTGGAGATCGGAGCGCCGATCTCTATTGACACCGTGCGCGTCGGCTCGGGTCGGCTTCAGATCAACTATGTCGTGCCGGTTCAGGCTTTCGACTCGGGCACATATGTGCTGCCGCCGTTCCACTTCGTGGCCGGACGCGATTCTGCTGCGTCGAAACCCCTGAATCTGCAGATCGTGCCTGTGAAGGCGCTCGCGACCGACTCGATCTCGCCGATGGCCGGCGTGGTCGAAGGCAAAGGGGCCTCGGTGCTCGATTCGCTTCCCGACTGGCTCTACTATTACTGGTGGGTGATCCTGCTCGCTATCCTGGCCGCTATCGGATGCTGGTGGTACATCATGCGCAGAAAGCAGGCCAAGCCACTCGTTCCCAAACCTGTGAAGGTCATCGATCCCG
Source organism: Bacteroidales bacterium (assembly GCA_014800785.1). Taxonomy (GTDB): domain Bacteria; phylum Bacteroidota; class Bacteroidia; order Bacteroidales; family Muribaculaceae; genus Lepagella. The sequence continues at coordinate 13,954 of JAAVFK010000036.1, read as the reverse complement.
CAGACGAGGCTCTCGCTTCGCTCAAGAATCTTAAGGAGCGGAAGCTCTGGGAACAGGGCCGCGAGAAGGAATACTTCACAGATCTGACCGATATTCTCAGACGCTACCTTGTCCGTCGCTTCGACATCAACGCAATGGAGATGACCTCGAACGACATCATACGGGCTCTCGCCGAATCTGACGCCAACCGTAGCCGCGATTTCGTCAGACGTGTGCTTGATATGGCTGACTTCGTGAAGTTCGCCAAGGTGCGTCCCCTCCCTGCCGACAATGTCAAGGCCTACAACGATGCCTATGACTTTGTCAAGGAAACGGCAAAACGCCCCGACCCGCAGGCGGATTCCCGGACGGATGCCCCCGCCGGCTCCGCAGCTCCGAAAGATAACGGCACGAAAGGTCCGGACACTGTTTCGGGCAAAGGGAAGGAGGTGGAGTCATGACGCTTCATAATCCCGGAATGCTCTGGCTTCTGCTGGTGCTGGTGCCCGTCATCGCATGGTACGTATGGAAGCATCGCGGGGCAGACCCGACGCTCGGCGTCTCGACCTTGCTGCCGGTAGCGAAACTTCCTGTCTCGTGGAAGGTCTGGATGATGCATGTCGCTTTCGCACTCCAGTGTGTAGCTATCGCGGCGATGATCGTCGCTCTTGCGCGTCCTCAGACCCACAACTCACGCTCCAACTCACGGATAATGGGTACCGATATCGTGCTTGCACTCGATATCTCCGGCTCGATGGGCGCGAAAGATTTCTCTCCCAACCGTTTCGAGGCCGCGAAGGATGTGGCGACAAAATTCGTCAATAACCGCTCCAACGACAATATGGGTCTGGTTACATTCGCCGGCGAGAGTCTTTCGCTGATGCCGCTGACCACAGACCGCCCCGCGCTTGTGAACGCTATCGCCAATATCCAGATGGGAGACCTTAACGACGGCACGGCTATCGGTGACGGTCTCGCCAGCTCGATTAACCGAATCGCTTCCGGCACGGCCAAGTCAAAGAGTATCATTCTTCTGACCGACGGCACGAACAATGCCGGCGACGTACCCCCCGCGACAGCAGCGCAGATAGCGCGTCAGAAAGGTATCAAGGTCTACACCATCGGAGTCGGAACCAACCAGAAGATCGAAATAACGGACCCCTACGGTTTCTCCTCGACCCAGATGGAGGCCAAGATTGACGAGGAGTCGCTGAAAAATATTGCCCACGTAACGGGTGGTAAATATTTCCGCGCTACAGACGAGAAGATGCTGAAACGGGTGTTTGACGAGATCGACGCTCTGGAGAAGACGGCTATCGACGTAGACCGCTTCACCCAGACTGAAGAGAACTTCATGCCCTGGCTATGGATAGCTTTCGGTGCCTTCGCTCTCTCGATGCTTCTCCGATACACGATCCTCAGGCGTATTCCGTAAGGCGCCGGACCCGGCACTCCCGGTCGGAAGAACCGAACGTTACACCCTTTCTCCTCACTGCTTTTTCTCCTCAAAGCCTTTCTCCTCACAGCAATTCCGTTTCCCGGAATAACCCTTAAAAACAGAAGAACATAATGTTCAGTTTCGCATATCCCCAACTCTTGTGGCTTCTGCTCGCAGTTCCCGCCTACGGCCTTCTGTATGCCTGGGCGAGGATGTCGCGCGAGCGGAATCTGCGCCGCTTCGGTCGCCTTTCGGTTCTGAAGCCGCTGATGCCACTCGCGTCTCCATACAAACCCCCGATCAAGATTACGCTCGAGCTGCTGATCATGACCTGTCTGATTCTGGCCCTATGTCGTCCGTGGGGTGGAGTCAAGGATGAAAAGATGACCAAAGAGGGCATCGAGGTTGTGCTGGCCGTCGATGCGTCGAACTCGATGCTTGCTTCATCGACCTCTGACGAGAACGGTGTCTCGAGAATGCGCACAGCCAAGTTGATGCTCGAAAAGATCATCAGCTCGCTCGACAACGACCGTGTCGGCCTGATCATTTATGCCGGCGACGCATACACGCTGATTCCCGTTACAACGGACTACGTCTCGGCTAAAATGTTCCTCAATTCGATTGATCCGTCGCAGCTCAGCAATCAGGGCACAGACATAGCTGCTGCCATCAAGATGGCCTCGCGTTCGTTCAGCGAGGATAAGAACATAGGTAAGGCTGTGATTCTGATAACCGATGCTGAGGAACTTGAAAATTCGGAAAATGTAATGCAGGCGGCCAAGGAGGCGGCCAAACATAAGATTCAGCTCGATGTGGTGGGAGTGGGAAGCTCGACTCCGGTGCCTATCAAGGTCGGCGGTGGCCGCTATATGATAGACGACGCGACCGGCGAGCCGGTGCGCACCGCGCTCAACGAGGATCTCGCAGCCGAGATAGCGAAGGCGGGAGACGGAATCTATGTCAACGCCTCGAACTCCGGTGCTCTTCACGAGCTTGAGAAGCAGCTCGACACCGTGAAGAAGACGTCACTCGAAACGAGTGTCTACGCCCTTCACGACGAACTATTCCCGATCTTCGTTTGGATCGCTCTCGTTCTGTTGATAATCAATATCGGTGTCCTCGACCGCAAGATTGGCTGGCTCTCGAAGATCGCGTTCTTCTCCCACAGGAGCGGTGTGGCCAAAAGTGAGGAAAACGGAAGCGCCGAGACGGAAAAACCGAAATCGGAAGCCGCGAAAAAAGGTGGTGAAACCAAAAAGGGAAAGGAGGCAGGAAAATGAAAAAGTTTATGACGGGTGCCGCAGCGCTGCTGATCCTTCTTTCGACCGGCTGTTCGGCCGAGCACAAGGCAGCGCGTCAGGAACGCAAGGCGGTCAAGGCCGGCAACGCCCTCTATGAGCAGGGCCGGTATGCCGAAGCAGCCGAGAAATATAAAGAGGCTATCGAGTACAATCCGAATTCGATGGAAGCGCTCTATGACCTATCTATGGCAAATCTCCGGCGTGCCGAGACCGTGGAGTCCGATTCGCTCAAGCAACAGCTGACACGCGACGGAATGGCGGGACTCCAGTCCGTCGCCTCGTCGACGGTTTCCGAACCGGGCGTAGCCGGAAAGGCTGCCTACAATCTCGGTAATATCGCTTTCGAAGGACAGAAGTTTCCGGAAGCGATCGATGCCTACAAACAGGCACTCCGCTATAATCCGGATGACAACGACGCGCGCCGCAACCTGAGAATTGCCCAGCTCCAGCAGAATGACGATCAAAATCAGGACCAGAACCAGGACCAGAATCAGGATCAACAGGAACAGGAGCAAGAGCAGGAGCAGGATCAGCAGCAGAACCAAGACCAAAATCAGGACCAACAGCAGGATCAGCAGCAACAACAGCAGCCGCAGATCAATGAGCAGTCGGCCGAGCAGATTCTCCAGTCAATAGACAACCGGGAGAATCAGGTCCGTGCCCGAATGATGCAGGGCAAGGAAGCGTCGTCGTCCAACTCGTCTAACAAACGATGGTAATCACCGAGGAAACGATGGGATACTCTGAAAATACAAAACTCTTCGGAGACGCCGGAATACTGTGTCGTTCAGTGCGGAAGTCGGTGCGCGTGCTTTTGGCGCTGACACTTGCCACAGGATTCGCGTTGCCGTCTGTGGCCGGAAAGAAAAATGACCGTGCGTTGAAACCCAAAGCGTATGTCGAGACGGTGCTTTCGCCCGAAAAGATTGTTGAGGGTCTTTCGACCGTCTATTCGGTCGTGGTTTATTCCAATGTCCCCGATATTCTGCGCGTTGAGGTGGTAGCCGATCCCGGTTTTGGCTCCCTGAAGACGCGAGAGCTCAGATTAGGTCGCGGAAGCGACACCTATCTTGGTGAAAAAAAAGAGAAAGGGGAGACCTGGTACGGATTCGTGGTCGACAACGTGATTGTCACCCCCGATAAGAAAGGAACATATACTATCTCGGGTGGGGAATACAATATTTGTCTCGGCATAGAGGGTTATACCGAAGACTGGTTCTGGGGCCCACGCAGGACAACCGTCCCGCAGTGGATCGAAGCCAAGGCTCCGGACGTTAAACTCTCTGTCTCGAAACGTCCCGGGGGTCTGTCGGATTCCTCATCGGTATCAGTCGGAGATTTCAAATGCGAATGGTCTGTTCCTCCGGGTGACATTAACGAGGGCTCGCGGGCTTTGGCCATATATCGTGTCTCAGGCGACGGAACGCTTGAAGAAGAAGCGATCCCCGATTTCAAATCCGTGTTCGGCGAGGAACTGAAAGTCGTCTATGTCAAACCGGAGTCGAGTGTCCGCCTGTCCGGAACCACTTTGAAGTCGGAGATGGAGATCGTTGTCGAGTTCATCCCGGAGAAGAGTGGCCGTATCACTCTGCCACAGGTCGCCTTCACCTATCTCGATCCCAAAGATGGAAAGATGAGGAAGTGTCTGCCGGACAAAACCGAGATTGAAGTGAAACCCGATGCCAAACCGGCTTCCTCGAAAGCCCGGATATACGAAATCTGACAGCCGGAAGATGGCTGTCCAATCTGCAAACCTGAATCAGATGAAAAAACACGCGTTGTTTCTTATCCTGTTTTCGATCATGTCCGTCGTGGCCATGGCGCAGGGATCGGTCTCTCTGAGACTGGTCGCGCCGGGTGGCGGCAACGAAATAGCGATAGGGGAGAAGTTTTATATATACTACACGCTGAAGAATATGAACGGTGAGCCTTCCGAGCCGAAAGCTCCGGACGGTGCCAACAAACTCGCGTTCACGTTCAGTTCCTCGTCGTCGAGCATGACGAGTGTCAACGGCAGGACCACCCAGTCTCATACCGATACCTATGTCCTCTATGCCCGGGCGGTCAAGGAGGGTAAGTACACCTTCGGACCTGTGACAGTCAATGGTGTCAAGTCGAACAGCGTCACCTACAGCATAGTCAAACAGCGCAGCGGAGCTTCGGCTCCTCAGGCGGATGCAGACCCCGGAGCGGGGGGACGCGGATCGGTGCATGCTCAGTCCGGCACTCCCGACAAGCCTCAGTTTATCGGCAAGGGTGACGAGCATCTTTTCCTCCGCGCGACGGCAAACCGCACCACCGCCTACGAACAGGAGGCGATAGAGTACACAGTGAAACTCTATTCGACCTACTCGCGAATCAAGTTTATCGGTGCGACGGACTCCCCGAAGTTCGACGGGTTCGTTGTTGAGGAATCCGACGATATTTCCCACCAGCTGACAGCCGAGACCTATAACGGAAAGACCTATGCGACGGCAGTGATCGCCCGCTATGTCATCTTCCCGCAGATGGCCGGTAAACTCAAGGTCATCGGCAATACCTATACCGTCTCGGCCGACCGGAGCGAGGTCTACAATCTCGGGTTCTGGGGCAATGTGACCTCCTATGAGCCGGTGCAACTTAACGTGACTCCGAACGACCTGACCATTGACGTAAAGGCACTTCCCACGCCTCGTCCCGCCGATTTCTCGGGTGGAGTAGGGCAGTTCTCGATAACCTCCTCGTTTGACAACAACAAGCTCCTGACCAACACTGCCGCCGGAATAAAGTATACAGTGACCGGTAAGGGCAACATCAAGTATGTCGCTCTTCCCAATCTGAATGCGCTCTATCCGAAACAGCTGGAGGTGTTCTCTCCCACGACAGACGTGAAGGCAAATGTCGGTCGTTCCAACGTCTCCGGTTCCGTCTCGTTCGACTACTCGTTCATGCCGCTCGAAGAGGGTACGTTCACCATCCCGCCGGTGCGCCTCTGCTATTTCAATCCCGAGACCGGACGATACGAGACCTCCGAGGCCAAGGGATATACGGTCACCGTAGGTCGGGGAACCGAGTCGGCCAAGTCTCAGACGCGCCTTAAGAAGACCTATGATACAGCGCTGATGAACGATCGGTATGACATAAGCAAACTCCATGTTCCATACGTCTATAACTTCCTGTACTGGCTGATTTATATCATTCCCTTACTCGGGCTGGTGACTGTGGCAGTTGTCTATCGTCGCCACATCAAGGCCATGGCCGACGTCAGCGGAATGAAGAGCCGCAAGGCCGGAAAGGTCGCACTCAAGAGACTGAAGACAGCCGCTGCCTGTCTCAAGGCCAAAGACGAGAAGCGTTTCTATGACGAAATGCTCATCGCGCTTTGGGGTTATCTTGGTGACAAACTGAAGATGCCGACCTCGGAACTCTCGCGCCAGAATGTAGCCGGGGTGCTTAGCGAAAAGGGGGTTGGCGAACCGGTGATCAAGGAGCTTATCCAGGTGATTGATGACTGCGAGTTCGCCAAATATTCTCCCCACGGAGGCATGGAAGGAATGCAGGAGGTCTATGTGAAAGGATGTGACATCATTGATTCGCTTGAGGATTTCTTCTCGAAGAAAAAGCCTGCCGGTACGTCGGTGCCTCAGAACGGATCGTCAACAGTTAACGATGAAGCCAAATGAAAAAGATATTCTGGATAATCCTCACTCTCATATTCTCTCTCCCGTCGGCTGCCGCAGACGGTGATGTAGCGGAGCTGAAACTGTTGAACGCTGCAGACAGCGCCTACAAGGCCGGTAACTATACCCTTGCGGTAGAGGCCTATGATTCGGTTGCCCGGACTTATGGCACCTCGGCGGCGCTCTATTTCAACCTGGCCAATGCGTGGTATGAAGGAGGGAATATAGGAATGGCGCGTCTCTATCTCGAGCGCGCCCGCAAACTCGCTCCCGGAAATTCGGAGATCGCTAATAACCTCGAATATGTCTCGATGAAAATTCAGGATGCGAACACAGCCGACCTGAAAGGTAAGAAAGGCAACATCAAGCCCGACGAGCCGAACTTCTGGGACGGCGTAACGAAAACGATATGTGCCGATCGCTCGTCAAACTATTGGGCCGGCTTCGCCGCTATGAGCTTTTTGCTTCTTCTTGCAGCTGCCGCTCTCTATCTCTTCTCGACTAACATCGGAGCGCGCAAGGTCGGGTTCTTCGGTGGTCTGATTTTCCTCTTCTTCTCTATAGTTTTCATTATCTTCTCGTTCAGCGCCGCGTCCTATTTCGAAAGTGAGGATGCCGGGGTGATCACTGCTTATAAAGTTGAGCTCCTGACTGAGCCCTCTCCGGACTCGACTCCATCGTCTTCTCCGCTCAACCGCGGAACAAAGTTGGAGGTCATGAGTGTTGAGACGGCGATAGGGGGCAACCCCGCATGGTACCGCGTACGTCTGAACCGCTCAAACACCGGATGGGTGAGAGCAGAGGATTTTGAGTTGATATAGAAGTTTGGAACGAGCTGAATAGCAAGCAATAGAAAAATTTTTAATAAATTTTTGCCCGTTTATTTGTAATTGGCAAAAATTTTACCTAATTTAGCGAGCAGTTAAGCACCAGTATCCGGAAGCGTGTCTGTAAGCAATTAAAAAATCAATCGGACAGTGACCTCTGAATGGTTCTGACTATAATTAGCATTATAACCTCTAAATACTCTGAAACCATGAGCAAAACCATTTCATTCAATGAGCTCCGCAGACTCAAAGACAGTCTGCCCGACGGTGCGACTGCTCGCATCGCAGACGAACTCAATACCACTGTCCAGACAGTGCGCAACTATTTCGGAGGTGTAAACTATCAGTTCGGCAAGAATGTCGGAATGCACATAGAACCGGGTCCTGACGGCGGTATCGTTGTTCTCGACGACACCACTATCTACGACCTGGCGGTCAAGATTCTCGAAGAGCAGAATGCCTGAGAAAAAGAACAGAAATAACTCGGCGGGAATGGGCAAGAGATTGCTTATTCCCGTCGATTTCACGAAACGCGGGCTACTGGCCTGTCGTTTCGGTTTTGATTTTGCGCGCCGTCTCGATTTGCCGGTGACGCTGCTTCATAGTTTTGTCGGACCGCAGTATAATCCGACGCTTAATTATATGCCCGGCTTCGTCGAGGGTGGTGAGGATGTCAGTCAGATTATGGACATCCAGGCCATGGCCGTCTCCGAGGAGGAAGCACACAAGATGATGGCCGGCTTCGAAGACGAGCTGAAAAAGAAAATCGCTGCCGGCGAACTGCCGGATGTCGAATTCGAGACTCAGGTCGTCGAGGGTGTCCCGGAGATATGCATCAAGGAGTATGTCGCCGAGATTCCGACAGGACTTGTCGTCATGGCAACACGCGATCTGGCCAAAAAAGGTAGCGAGGTTCTCGGAAGTGTGGCCGCTGAGGTGATCGACAACTGTACCGTCCCGGTCTTCACCGTTCCTGACGATTCGCAGTTCACGAACGCCGAACAGATCACACGATGTGCGTTCTTCTGCAATGTGGAGAAACAGGATACCGATTCATTCCGTTTCCTGATGGATCTTTTCGATTCGCCCGAGATAGAGGTCTACCTCATTCCGGTCTCCAATCTCTCCGACGCATCGGTGCGTGACAAGATGCAGGTGTTCTGCGCGAGCGTGAAGTCCGATTTCCCGAACTGCAAGTTCTCGACTCATATCTTTTCACGGGGAAATTTCAGAGAGGCTCTGGAAAACTTCGTGACCACGACGGGGATACAGCTGATAATTGTCCCCAATAAAAAGACTAACATTTTCACCCGGATATTCAATCCGTCTCTACCTCACCGGGTCCTTTTTGAAGCCGACATCCCGATGCTCGCGCTTCCGGTATAATGCTTGAGCCTCCGATATATGGTTGTGCTTACAGAATAATAATTGAGACCTTATAGATGATCTATCCTTCCGATTTTGAGAAAAAATTAGGATTCGATATCATCCGCGAGAACATCGCTTCCAAGTGCGTCAGCCGTATGGGCAAGGATGAGGTCGCGGAGATGGCGTTTTCAACAGATTATGAACAGGTACGTCACCGTCTTCTCTGTGTCGAGGAGATGCGTGGCGTTTTTGAGTCCGGTGCCTCTATGCCGGCCCAGACCATATATGATGTCGTTGCGGACCTTTCCGAGATTAAGGCCCGCGGGAGTTTCATGAGCGGTGAAAAGCTACTGCGTGTGGCCAAGATGCTCGAGGCCATGTGCGAGGTACGTGATTTCTTCTGCAGCCGTGACGAGGAAGATGAGGATAGATTGCGTTTCCCGGAGCTTGCTGGCGTTTTTAGCCCGTTGCAGAATTTCTCTGCAGTCCGCCGGGAGATCGACCGTTGTGTCAATCGCTTCGGTGACATCAAGGACACTGCTTCAGATGCGCTCTATGAGGTGCGCCGTCAGATGCAGGCTGCCCAGGGTTCCATGTCGCGTGCGATGAAGCGTGTGCTTGAGCGTGCGGTTCAGGACGGAATCGTCGATCATGACGCCGTTCCCTCAGTGCGTGACGGCCGTCTCGTGATCCCCGTGGCCGCTATGTCAAAGCGTCGTCTGAANGGTATTGTCCATGANGAGTCGGCGACCGGCAAGACCGTTTTCATTGANCCGGCTGAAGTNGTCGAGGCCGGTAACCGTCTGCGTGAGCTNGAAATGGAGGAGCGCCGCGAGGTGACCGCCGTTCTGATAGCCATAGCTGNCACCATTCGTCCTGAGATCGAGGCNATCCGNGAGGGGTGTNTGATACTNGGNAAACTTGACTTCATCCGGGCCAAGGCGAAGTACGCGATCGAGATCGGNGCGCAGATGCCGGTGCTGGAGCGCAAGCCTGAGGTGGANTGGTANCACGCCGTTCATCCGGTTCTGCTCCTGACGCTCCGTGCCCAGAAGCGTGAGGTTGTGCCNCTTGACCTGCACTTAACCGCAAAGGAACGTATTTTGGTTATTTCGGGACCTAACGCNGGCGGTAAGTCGGTTTGCCTCAAGACTTCCGGTGTGATTCAGTATATGACCCAGTGCGGACTGCTCCCGTCGCTCTATTCGAACTCTCACGTCGGAATATTCCGCAAGATGTTCATTGATATAGGTGACCAGCAGTCGATGGAGAACGATCTATCGACTTATTCGTCCCATCTGAGGAATATGAAATACTTCCTNCAGTATGCGGACGCGAATACGTTTTTCCTCGCTGACGAGATGGGTTCCGGAACGGAGCCTCAGATCGGTGGTGCGCTNGCGCAGTCTATCCTGGGCAAACTTGTTGCCGAGAAGTGTTTCGGCATCGTGACCACNCACTATCAGAACATTAAGAAATTCGCCGAGGAGACGGAGGGGGTCATCAACGGTGCGATGCTTTATGACCGTCAGCACCTGCGTCCGACATTCGAACTGTCGGTNGGAAGTCCGGGNAGCTCGTTTGCGATCGAGATTGCCCGCAACATCGGACTGCCGGCTGAGGTCATCAATTCTGCCCGCGAGATAGTCGGACAGGACTATGTGAATTCTGACAAGTATCTTCTCGAAATTACGCGCGACCGCCGCTATTGGGCCAACAAGCGTCAGTCAATCAAAGAAAAGGAAGCGAAGCTCGACTCCCTTCTCGAAAAATATGAGGACACGGCGACTGACCTCAAGGGGCGCAGAGCAGAGATCATCCGCGATGCGCGTCGCGAGGCCAAGGAAATTCTGGCTACTGCAAACGCGAGAATAGAAAGCGCCATCCGCGATATCCGTGCGGCCGAGGCTGAGAANGAACGGACGAAGAAGATTCGCCGTGAGCTCGATGAGTACAAAGCGTCGCTAAACGAGGAGGTATCGGAAAAAACTGATGTGCCCGAAATCAAGACACTCCGNCATAANAGCAANGCATCGGTTGAGAAGAAACGGCAGAAGCCGGCAGNTCCCGCGAAGGAAGAACCACTGAAGNCCGGGGATTATGTCAAGATGTCCGATGGGGGAGTGGCCGGTAAAATTCTTTCGATCCAGGGCAAGAAGGCTGAGGTAGCGTTCGGTGGACTGAGAACGTTTGTCGAGCTCAACAAGCTNCGCCGTAGCGGCAAGCCCGCGCCGACNGTNACCACGCAGACACTCTCCGTAAGCAAGGAAACGTCTGACGATATCCGTAGACGCCAGCTCAACTTCAAGACCGANATTGATGTGCGTGGAATGAGGGCTGATGAGGCTATTCAGGCCGTCACCTATTTCATAGATGACGCAATCCAGTTCTCGGCCGGAAAGGTGAGGATTCTTCATGGAACCGGCCACGGGATTCTCAAGAACCTGATACGCCAGCAGCTGAATGCGAACACAGGTGTCAAGCGCTACTATGACGAGGACGTGCGTTTTGGCGGAGCCGGCATCACGATCGTGGAACTCGAATAGAATAGAAGTTGCTTGTTGAGGNACGGATAAGAAATATTATCTAAATTGCTTCAATAAATTATATAGGTCAATCGTTATTTTCAAGTGCCTGATTGAAACCTGACAGGCAGATGTTTAAAAGTAAACATACTCTAAGTGTTAACACACTCTAAGTAATGAAACATAATTACGCCGGAGTCTGGATGTTGCTTGCCATTGCCCTCGTAGTGGTATTGACCTTCGCGTTCTCAGATGATTTTACGATCGGATCCTGGACTCCGAAGAAAGCACCTTACCGCGAGGCGCTCCTCTCGTCACGTGAGGCGGATATGGATATGACCGANCCCTTTCTTCCCGACACTCTNGAGTTGACGGAGATAGAGGAGATAGTTACCGATTCTCTTCCCCAGTCTATCTTGCTTTTCGGAGACTCGATGACCTATAACCTCGCGCTNAGACTGGCTAAATATGCCAAGCAGAATGGTCATGAGTTCCATGCCGTCAACTGGGATTCGAGCAATACGAAAACGTGGGCCGGATGTGATACTCTTGATTATTATCTCGATCATTATAANGTCACTTACGTCTTCGTGTCGCTCGGTGCAAATGAGGCCTACCTTAANAAACCGGAGGTGCGTCGTCCNGAGGTCGAGANGATCCTCAAGAAGATCGGTGACAGACCTTATGTATGGATCGGGCCGCCGAACTGGAAAGAAGACCTCGGTCTGAACCGTTTTCTTGCTTCGGTNTGTCGGCCTGGTTCTTTCTTCCTCACGGGTCAGATGGAATTGAAACGCAGAAAAGATGGTATCCATCCCACACAGGATGCGTCGGCTCTTTGGGTGGACAGCATCATGCGCTGGCTTCCGAANTCCGGNCATCCTATTCTGGCCGACGTCCCGTCCGANACTCTCGGAANGGNCAANGCNGATATAATTCTCCTGAAGGCTCAGAACAANTAAGCNGCNGTNCCGGAGANNNCGTTTCACAGTNGGGGCGGGATCACTGACTNATACTCTCAAACATTCAAATGACAGAATCACTTTCTANNCTCTCGCAGAATATTCTCGGGATGCTTAAATATGATGCCGGAGCACCGATGCTTTTCTCAAGCGGACTGTTCTGGGTGTTGTTCCTTCTTTTCCTNCCTNTCTANGGTCTGCTGAAAAGCTCGAAATCGAAGATGGTTGTCTTCGTCGTGCTCTTCTCCCTCTACTTCTACTATAAGTCGAGCGGTCTNTTTTTTCTGATGCTGATCGGAACGTCGCTGATAGACTGGCTGGTGTCGAAGGCTATATATAATGAGTCGCGCCGTAAGGTGAAGCTTGCATATATGTGGGGTTCGATCCTGCTCTCTCTNTCGATACTCGGATATTTCAAATACGCGAATTTCTTCCTCTGGAACTGGAACGCGATGGTCGAGGGCAATTTCCATCCCCTCGATATAATCCTCCCTGTCGGCATCTCGTTCTACACGTTCCAGTCAATCAGCTATGTCGTCGACGTATATAAGGAGCGAATTGCTCCCACGAAAACNTGGCTCGACTATCTTTTCTTCCTCTCTTTCTTCCCCGCGCTTGTGGCCGGACCTATCGTGCGTGCCGATTATTTCATTCCGCAGATTGAAAAGAACGAGCCNGCGACTAAAGCGAATATCTACGGNGGCCTNTGGCTGATTATCGCCGGTATTGTCAAGAAAGCNGTCATAGCNGACTATATCGCCCAGTATAACGACCTTATATTNAACGATCCCTCGCTTTACACCGGTGTCCAGACCCTGATGGGTGTTCTCGGATACACCATGCAGATCTATTGCGACTTCTCCGGCTACTCCGATATGGCGATAGGTATCGCGCTCATGATGGGATTCAAACTCGGAATCAATTTCGATTCTCCATATCAGAGCCGAAACCTCACGGAGTTCTGGCGCCGTTGGCACATCTCTCTTTCCTCGTGGCTGAGAGACTATGTGTACATACCGCTCGGAGGAAACCGGAAGGGTACGTTCCGAACCTACCTGAATAATTTCCTCACAATGCTGATCGGCGGTCTTTGGCACGGCGCCGCATGGAAGTTTGTCTTCTGGGGAGCGATGCACGGCGCCGGCCTCGCGGTTCATAAGGCCTGCAAGCCGATTCTCAACAAGATCCCCGACAACTTNGTCACGACATTTATCTTCTGGCTCATCACATTCGTATATGTGTCGTTGCTCTGGGTCTTCTTCCGTGCAGCAAGTTTCGAGGACTCGGTTCTTATAATAAAGAATATATTCGTAGACTTCGAATGGGGTCAGATACCGCAGTTCATCTCCATCAGACCCGAATGGTCCATCATGATGCTGACGCTGATCATCCTCCACTTCATTCCGCAGCGTGTCGCCGACCATACCCAGGAGTATTTCATCAAATCCCCCTGGCTGCTCAAGCTCGGAGTCTTCCTCGTAGTTGTACAGCTCGTAATCGAATTCATGTCCGAAGAAGTAGCCCCCTTTATCTACTTCCAGTTCTGACCCTAATATTATCCCCCACAGAAGCCCGGATCCGCCGAGATCCGGGCTTTATTTGTCATCTGAGCCCGTTCTCCGAAGCNNCTTCAATCCNTGAATTAACANAACGAAATAAANTTTAACATATTTTGAACGCAAAGAACAGCAACAAGTTACCCCGCAAAATAACCCGCCTGACGGACAAATAGCGAACAACCCCTTGACACGGGGGCCAAAATAACCTAACTTTGCATCCGCAATCGGGAAACGCCCCTCNCCTGAGAGACGGGCCCGNNAGCGAAAGAGAACATTGAAAACATTGCCACAAGACAAGAAAAGTGAGACAAGGGAAAACGACCGGAAGCGGAAGAT
>JAAVFK010000035.1:36679-75597 GCA_014800785.1 Bacteroidales bacterium | reverse complement strand
ATGCGCCAGTCCCGGCCCAGACGCCAGACGTAGCCATACGACAGCCCGGCTCCGAGGGCATAGCCTTCGTAGCGGTGATCGCGGAAGAAACGGGGGAAGGGGAGGCCTCCGGCATTGAATTGCCCTCCGAGCAGATGGAGACCGAAATATGAGCCCTCGAAGGTGTGGCGCAGCCACAGACGACCTTCGGGCATCGCGGACCAGTGGTGGAGCTTTGGGTTGGCCGGATTGCCGGCCGAATTTGTGCGGTTGGGGAAATTGAAAGCGTTGTATCCGAACGAGAGGGCGAGCGAGAACCGCTCCGAGGCCGCCCACTCCACGCCGGCGTTGGGCGTGGCCGAAAGCCAGTAGAGCGTATTGGTGCCGACTGCGACCGACTCGGCCCTCAGCCGGGCCGAGAGCGAGAGGAGCAGATATATCAGCAGGAAGACGAACAGCGGAAGTAGAACAAGACGGCATACGAGCCGGGAGGTCTTGCGCAGGGACCGGTCTTTCATACGGACATTNACGCGAGAGCCTGTCANGGTCCCCTGATGACAGATTCTCTGAGAAGACTCTGTACGAAAAAAGAGCGTAGGGACCTTATCATTGTCGTCCCGGATACAGGCTCTCGCATTGCCTACTCAGATGGAACGACAACGTGCAGAGCCTACGCTTATGTATGTGCAACTATCCGCAGGGATCTTTTCACAAAGACCCTGCCGGACAGGATACAACATATCCACGTAGCATCTACCGTTGCCAGTTCTTGATCTGAGTATGAATTTGCGAGATTCGTATCCTCAAGAACGGACGTCGATAAACGCCTTAAAAAATGTCAGCCGACCCACTCTCATCTACCCAAACCGGGCTCTGCGAGCGGTCCGCATCGGCAAAATTACAAAAAATTTCNGTAAGAAAAATGCCGGTTTGCAATTTTTAGTTCTTTTTTTACGAAAAGAACTTCTTGTGATTTCTTTAATCCCGGATCNCAGTGCGTTTGTTATCAATATCTTATAAGTAAAACGTTGGGACGCGCTTTTTGCACGTCCCAACGTTTAAAATCAGGGGTATTNGNTNTANACTCCGAGGTTATTTTTTTATGAATGGGGGTGGAGTCCCGACATCATCCGAGTCATCTTCTGNTGAAGAATCTCCGGAGTTNGAAGTCGGNCTATNCCCGTTTGCTTCGGAAGATGGCTGATCCGAATNTTTCTTCAACTCGATGTCATAGGGATCATCAAAGCCGGGTTTGTGTCTGTTNTTGTTGAGACGGTCAGCCTTTTCGTTGGCACGTTTCTCCTCTTCCTGCTTGTTGATTTCTATGATCTCATCTGTGCGAGACTTCCAGGGACGCTTACCGAGAATCGCTTCCACATCNTCNTGATANATAACCTCNCGTTCGATCAGAAGGTCNCGGATCTCGTTGTGCTGTTTGGCATATTGGCGAAGTATTTCCTTGGCGCGCTCGTACTGTTCGTTNACGATNCGCATAACCTCNTCGTCGATAATACGGGCCGTTTCTTCGGAATAGGGCTTGGTGAAGCCGTAATCCTGACCGCTCGAATCNTTNTAGTTGAGGTTGGGGAGACGGTCGCTCATACCGTAGACAAGTACGAGAGAGCGNGCNAGCTTGGTACATTTCTCAAGGTCATCCGACGCACCTGTGCCGACCTGACCGGTGAATACCTCTTCTGCCGCACGGCCGCCAAGCATGCCGCACATAGTGTCGAGAAGNGCCTGGGTGGGGATGATCTGTCGAGCTTCNGGAGCATACCAGGCGGCACCGAGCGCACGACCTCGCGGAACGATCGTCACCTTAACGAGCGGGTTGCCATATTCGGTCAGCCAGCTGATTGTNGCGTGNCCTGCCTCGTGAGTNGCGATTGAACGTTTCTCGGCATCGGTGATGATGCGCGAACGTTTTTCGAGACCACCCACGATTCGGTCGATAGCGGCCATGAAGTCATCCCATTCGACAGCCTGCTTGTTNTTGCGGGCNGCGATAAGAGCCGCTTCGTTGCAGACATTTGCAATGTCCGCACCCGAGAAGCCCTGAGTCTGACGTGCCAGCTGTTCGACGTCGAGTTTGGCGTTCGCCTTGATATTGCGGAGATGGACGTTGAAGATCTCNATNCGGTCTGTGAGCTCGGGNAGGTCCACGAAGATCTGACGGTCGAAACGACCGGGACGCAGGAGGGCCTTGTCGAGCATATCCGCGCGGTTNGTCGCCGCGAGGATGATCACACCGTTGTTGGTTCCGAAACCGTCCATTTCGGTCAGCATCTGGTTCAGGGTATTCTCTCGCTCATCGTTGCCACCCATACTCGGGTTCTTTCCGCGTGCACGGCCGACAGCGTCGATCTCGTCGATAAACACAATGCAGGGAGCTTTCTCCTTTGCCTGCTTGAAGAGGTCGCGGACGCGGGCAGCNCCCACGCCGACGAACATCTCGACGAAGTCCGAACCGGACATCGAGAGGAACGGAACGTTCGCCTCGCCGGCGACAGCTTTCGCAAGAAGGGTCTTACCCGTTCCCGGAGGGCCAACGAGAAGTGCGCCTTTCGGAATCTTGGCGCCAAGATCNGTGTATCGCTGAGGATTCTTGAGGAACTCCACGATCTCTTCGATCTCCTGCTTGGCCTCTGCCTGNCCGGCTACATCNTTGAANGTTACCGCGGGACCGTTCCCCTTGTCNAATACCTTGGCGCGGGACTTGCCNACATTGAAGATGCCTCCTCCGTTTCCGGCGCCACCGCTCATCCGTCTGCTCATGAAGTACATGAAAACGAAAATNAGCAGTACGGGACCGAAATACCAGAAGAGTTTCATCAGGTCGGAACCGCGTTCATAATTGACCTTGATCTCAGGTTTACCTTCAGCTCGAAGGGCGGCGTTCCACTGGTCAATCTTGTCCTGGATTTTGTCTGACGAGGGAACGACTGTCTTCAGATGGAGCTCTTCGGTCGCGAACGCGACGCTACGCGCTTCTTCCATCTTCTGATTCTTGATTCCCTGTTTGGTCAGAGTGCCCTCGGCAATGTTGGATTCGGACATGACGTCGATCTTGTCGAAATCACCGGCAAGAGCCGCCTGTTCGAAATCGGTCCAGTCCACAGCCTTGCTCTGTGTGCCGTCCTGAAACCAGTACAGCGCAAGAAGAGAAAGAATAATCAGGGCATACATCCAATACATGTTCATCAGCGGGCGTTTGCTGTTGCGATTGGGACCCTGGTTCGGTTTACGGTTTGGAAACATTATGGTTAAGTTCTAATTTCTTATTACGAGTCAGAAGTCAGGAGGACTTCTTAATCGATNTCCGGGTTAATCGATGTCCGGGATGATTGTAGTCTCGGCNTCGTTCCACAATTCNTCAAGACGATAGAANTCCCTGACATCAGGCAGGAAGATATGGACCATGACGTTGCCATAGTCGATAACGATCCATTGGGAGTTGCGGTAGCCATCATAGTTCACNGGTTTCTCTCCCGTCTTTTCGAGAACATGGTCNCGGACGCTGTCNGCGAGCGCGCTCACCTGAGAAGTNGAGCGGCCGGTGGCCACTATAAATGCGGAAGTCGAAGCGCCGTCGACAGAAGAGAGATCGAGAATTTTGATCCCGGTCCCTTTCTTGTCCTGCAACGCTTCGATTATTTCAGGAATGATATTTTTTTTTGTCATATTATTCAAACAGGTCGGCATATCTGCGGTCAACCTCCTTCCAGTCCAGGACATCCCAGAACTTCTTGAGGTATTCCGCACGTCGGTTCTGATAGTCGAGATAGTAGGCGTGTTCCCAGACGTCGGCTACCATGATCGGAGTCAGTCCATCTGTCATCGGATTACCGGCATTTCCGGTTGTCACGATCACGGGTTTCTTATTGGCATCAACACAGAGCCACACCCAGCCGGATCCGAAGACTGCGGTTCCTTCACTCTCGAATTTCTTCTTGAACTCGTCGAAGTCGCCGAACTCTTCGCAGATGGCTTCCATCAATTCGACACTCGGAATTTTCTTGGGTTCAGGCGAGAGCTGGAAGAAGTAGAAGAGATGGTTCCAGGTCTGGGCGGCATTGTTGAACAACGGACCGGCCGGAGCAGTGTTGATAATTTCCTCAAGCGGCATGTCGGCATACTCTGTATCCTTTATCAGACGGTTCAGATTGTCGATATAGGTACGGGTGTGCACACCGTAGTGGAAAGAAACGGTACGGGCCGAGATCGCAGGTTCAAGTTCGTCATCCAGATAGGGGAGACGCGGAAGTGTGTATGTCATAGCGTGTATTTTTTATTAGTGAAGTGTTTTCTTCAGTGTAACAATGAAAATACATCCTATGTTTCAGGAAATTTCCTAAAATTGGTTAACACAGATCCATATCATGCACTTAATCGAACAAAGCATCCCAGTCTTTCCAGACCGGTTCGTAGCCTTGGCGGCGAATTGCCTCCGCGACTTCGGCCGGTGTGCGGTCATCACAGACCTCGAACTGTTCGAGACTGTCGGGACTCACCGCGTATCCGCCCGGGTCAGTCTTCGAGCCGGCGCTCATCGAGTTGACTCCGAGCGTCAGCATCGCGTCGCGATATTCGGGTGCCTCGCGTGTAGAGTACGAAATCTCAACATCATGATCGAAGATCCTGAACGCAAACGTCAGCAACGCCAGATGGCGGTCGTCGATGATGCTGACCGGCTGGAATCCGCTTTCGGATGGTCTCATCCTCGGGAATGCCACGGAGTATCGGCTGCGCCAGTATTTCTTCTGAAGGTACCTCAGGTGTCGTGCGAGCATCACGGCGTCGCCGCGCCAGTCTTCGAGACCGAGAAGCGCGCCGAGACCGATCTTGTGTAGTCCGGCCTCTCCCATACGGTCGTATCCGTTGAGGCGCCAGTCAAAGTGGCTCTTCATTCCCTGGGGATGATATTTCTTGTAGGCTTCGCGATGATATGTCTCCTGAAAACAGATGACACCGTTAAGGCCCGAGAGAGAAAGACGGTAGTAGTCGGCGGCTCTCATCGGCTGGACCTCGATTGTCATATTGTGGAAGAAGGGTCGGATCGTGTGGAGCACCTTTTCAAGATAATCCACTCCGGTCTTCGAAGGGTATTCTCCGGATACGATCAGAATGTTCTCGAACGGCCCGAGCTCGCGGATCGCCTCACATTCACGGGTAATCTCGTCGAGTGTAAGGGTCGTGCGGCTGAATGCGTTGTCATGATTGAATCCACAATAGACACACTTGTTGGTGCAGTGGTTCGAGACATACATCGGAATGTAGAGAGATACCGTCTTGCCATATCGTTCGGCTGTGAAAGCGCGGCTCATTGCCGCCATCTCGTCGAGATACGGAAGGGCGGCATCTGAGATCAGTATCGCAAACTCCTCCGGGGTGAGTTGTTTTGCGTTGCGCCGGGCCTTGGCAAGAACTCGTCTTACATCGGCATCGGTCGCATTCTCAACCAGGCCGATGGTTTCGTTCCAGTCCCACTGATCGACAATATCAGCAAAACCGTGACCAAAAATCGCTCCGGGAGAGGGGTCTGTTTTAAAGACCTTCTTCTCGCCGGTGCTATCGTTTGACATCTTATTAATGTTTTAAGTACTGAGTAAGTGATCATATCATGACCACTTACTCAGTAATTTGACACTTACTCAATAATGAATGGGAAGTCGAGTTCTCATTTCTCGCAACCGGTCTCGATGTCCTGCGAAATTCTCATCGCGCAGAAGTTAGGACCGCACATGGAGCAGAACTTGTCGTCCGCATCGGGTGCCTCGCGGCGAGCTTCGAGCCAGTAGCGTTTAGCNTTCTCNGGATCGAGCGAGAGGTTGAACTGGTCTTTCCAGCGGAACTCATAGCGGGCTTTGGAAAGAGCGTCATCTCTGACAGTCGCTCCGGGAAATCCTTTTGCTATGTCGGCGGCGTGGGCGGCGAGTTTGTAGGTGATCACACCTTCGCGTACGTCATTGAGAGTCGGGAGTGCGAGGTGTTCTTTCGGGGTCACATAGCAGATCATGGCCGTCCCGAGGTTACCGATGATGGCCGCACCTATGGCCGATGTGATATGGTCATAACCGGGAGCGATGTCTGTCGTCAAGGGACCGAGGGTGTAGAACGGTGCCTCCTTGCANACATCGAGCTGCTTGGCCATATTCTCCGGGATCTTGTGCATGGGCACATGGCCGGGNCCTTCGACAATCACCTGAACGTCGTGCTCCCACGCTTTTTGAGTCAGTTCACCGAGTACCTCAAGNTCAAGGAACTGNGCNCGGTCNTTNGCNTCATGGATCGAGCCGGGACGCATTCCGTCTCCGAGAGATACGGCCACNTCATACTTGTTCAGGATCTCGCAGATCTCGTCGAAGTGAGTGTAGAGGAATGATTCCTGATTATGCTCNACGGTCCACTGGGTCATGATTGAACCGCCGCGCGAAACGCAACCGGTCAGACGTCCTTTCACCAGATCGGCATGTTCGCGNAGAACGCCGGCATGGATAGTGAAGTAATCCACNCCCTGTTCACACTGTTCGATGAGAGTGTCGCGGTAGATCTCCCATGTCAGTTTCTTTACGTCACCGTTGACTTTCTCAAGCGCCTGATAAATGGGCACGGTGCCGACCGGAACGGGACAGTTGCGGATGATCCACTCGCGTGTCTCGTGAATGTTGTCGCCTGTCGAGAGGTCCATCAGAGTGTCTCCACCCCAATAACAGCTCCAGACAGCTTTCGCAACCTCTTCCTCGATACCGGANGAGAGGGCGGAATTGCCGATATTGGAATTGAGCTTNACGCTGAACGCACGGCCGATGATCATCGGCTCCGCCTCCGGATGGTTGATGTTGGCGGCTATGATCGCACGACCGGNNGCNACCTCNTCNCGTACAAATTCNGGNGTNATATANGACTTGATGCCNCGNGCTTCGTTATCNAGATTCTCGCGGATGGCCACATATTCCATCTCGGGAGTGATNACACCCTGACGGGCATAGTGCATCTGGGTCACTCTCTTGCCCTCCTTNGCCTTGCGGGGNTTGTGAGTGATGGGGAANCGGATCGNGTCGAGTTCCTTCATATCGCGGCGCATCCNACCATACTCTGAGGTTATGTCCTCAAGAACCTCCGTATCACCGCGTTTTTCGATCCACTCCGTACGATGGCGCGGAAGACCGGCGTTGATATCGAACTTCANGTTGGGATCGGTGTAAGGTCCGCTGGTGTCATAGACGGTTATGTCCTCGTTCGGAATCTCGACACGACGGTTCTCTATNTACTTAACGGTGGGTAACTGATGAATTTTTCTCATCGCCACACGGATAGGGAAGAGCTTGCCTTCCACATATATCTTTTCGGAATTAGGATATTCCGATACNTTTATATTTTCAATCTTCATGATCTGGTTAATTATCAAAGTGTCGGCTTTGAGNCGAAAGAGGAGGGATCACACGGCTATTTAGTGATATCTCAGCTNTTNAGNAANGCGGTCAGGGGAGAGGTNGCTTCTGCNGAGTGTGAGACGGTACCGAGTCCGGCATTGTAAGCCTCACGACCGGCGATCACCGCGCGNCGGAAGGCGTCNGCCATCATCACCGGATCTCCGGCAACGGCGATAGCCGTGTTCACCAGCACTGCGTCCGCACCCATCTCCATGGCTTCGGCTGCGTGGGAGGGAGCGCCGAGGCCNGCGTCGATCACGACAGGAACAGAAGCCTGCGAGATAATGATTTCAATCATATCGCGACAGATGATGCCNTTGTTCGTGCCNATGGGAGCNGCNAGNGGCATTACAGCCGANGCTCCNACCTCTTCAAGCCGTTTGCACAGAACAGGNTCAGCCTGNACATAGGGGAGGACCACAAAACCATCTTTGGCAAGCTCCTCGCAAGCNTTCAGCGTCTCTATCGGATCGGGAAGCAGNTATTTCGGATCGGGGTGTATTTCGAGTTTGATNAAATCGGTGTGGAATATTTCGCGGCTCATNTGCGCAGCCAGAACTGCCTCNCGTGCGTCGCGTACTCCNGANGTATTCGGCAGNAANTGCACATGATCACGGTTGATATGGGTCAGCATATCGTCNGTGGCCTCNTTNANCANNTTGACNCGNTTCATGGCCACNGTGATCATTTCCGANTTGGAGGCAAGCACAGCCTCAAGCATGACATCAGGAGACGAGAANTTTCCGGTTCCGACAAAAAGTCTCGAACCGAACTCNCGTCCTCCGATTATAAGTTTATCGGTTTCGTTCATTTTAGTTTCTCCAGCTCTCGTTTCTCGTATTCNGCGAGAAGATCCACGAANCGGCGGGTCTCCTCTTTAATATCTTTGGCGAAGGCGATCGCTCCGCTGACAGCGACACCGTTGACACCGGCTTCCATAAGTGCCGGAACATCCTCGAATTTGACGTCNCCGACCGCTACTTTCGGNATCAGAATCTCAGCCTCGTTCATCTTGTCACAGATAGCCTTGATACCTTCGACACCAAGAATAGGAGCGAGCTTCTTTTTCGTCTCNGTGAAGCGATANGGACCGATGCCGATATAGTCNATATCGAGCGCACGNACCGCAAGCACATCCTCGAATGTGTTGGCCGTNACNCCGATGACCGCGGCCGCTCCGAGAACAACACGGGCTTGAGAGGGAAGCATATCCTCGCGACCGAGGTGAACACCGCCGACATTGATNTCCTTNGCCAGCTCTACGCGGTCATTGAGAATCAGGAAAGATTCGGTTTCAAGACACATNGGCATGATCTCCTCNACTACTTTTTTGATTTCGTCGTCAGAAGCATCTTTCATGCGTACCTGAATCCATCGGCCACCGCCGTCGAGAACGGCCTTGACCTGATCTTTGATTGGAACACCGCAGGCGGTGTTGGTTATGTATTGAAGCATAATCTACTAATTAAGCGTTTTCAATATTGTTTGTGCTTCTTCCCCCACATTTTCATGTTGCCAGATATACCCGAGCATCGCCGCTCCGCCGAACCCCTTCTCCNGAAGCCATCGGCATCGCTCAGGCGTGACTCCNCCGAGGCCTATGGTTCCCGCAGGNATATCAGTTCTTTGCACGTCCCCGAAAACTCCGGCATAGCCGGCTTTAGAGATCGAATCGAAGACCGGCGACAAGGTCTGATATTCGATTTTCGGATCCTCAGATGCTGTCCGGGCTTCGGCAATTGAGTGACAGCTCTTCGAAACGCAGACCGCACCTTCCGGAGCGGACGGATAACGGCTGTTTATGTGGAATCCGACATTGAAACGGCCNGGACCNTCGCCTACAAGCTCAGGATTCTGGTGGAGCGAGATCCGAGGGTGATGACGCTTCTCGATTCTTTCGAGAAGTTCTCTCACTCTNCGGTCCTCCCATCCGGGTTTGCGGATATGCACCCGGTCAAAACCCGAATCGAGCAATTCCCCGATTATCCGGGCTTCGTCCGGAAACGTATCCGGCATTGTGATCGCTATGAGTNTGAAGGCGTTGTTCACTGNCTGTTTGAAAATGTGACTTCCCGGGTCGCTTGATGTTCGCGACCCAAGAAGCTAATGTGTTCAGATCATTCCTGTCAACCGCCGAAAGCGGCAGTGATGACCACAACGTCATCCATAGGATTGAGCTTGGTTCTATCCCACTTATCCCTGCTGACGAGTTTGTTGTTGACCGCTACGGCCATTCCGCGCAGAGTTTCGTAGTTGTTTGAGAGAAGCTGAGAGAGGGAGATTGAATCGACAGACGTTTCGATTTCCTTATTGTTGAGGAGAAGCTTCATGGTAGTTTGAGATTTTATTTGATTAGGTTTTANAGGTATAACAAATTATTAGGTTCCGAAGNATTATGGGNTTACGAAGAAGTCGAGCGGNCCGGTGCCGTGACCGAGATGTTTCGCCCGTCCCGCTTCGAGTGCTTTCGAGATGAAATTCTTTCGCTTTCTTTACCGCTTCGGGNATAGACAATCCCTCGGCAAGTCCGCACGCNATGGCNGTCGAGAGGGTGCAGCCGGTTCCGTGCGTGTTCTTTGTCTCNATTCTCGGAGCNGTGAACTCATCAGCCTTGATACCTTCCGGAGTCTTCATCAGAAGATAGTCTCGACATTCTTCCTTCACTCCGTGCCCACCCTTGACNAGGACAGCTTTCGCACCCGAACANCCCAGCAGACGGACGGCCATGAGTCCGGGATCTTCAAAACCTTCGGCTATNCCGAGAAGGTCNACCGCCTCGGGTATATTGGGGGTGATGAGATCGGCGAGGGGAAANAGCTCCGAGAAAAAGGCGTCGATGGTTTCACGCTGACTTCCGCTCAGTGATGAGCCGGAAGAGGCGACCAAAACAGGATCGACNACAATATTTTTCAGTTCATGTTCCTTCAANGCCTCGGCTATTACCTTGACCGCTTCCGCATTACCNACCATTCCGATNTTCACTGCNTCGGGTCGGCAGTCTGAGACGACGGAATCGATCTGCTTNCGGATCATNTCGGGNGTTATAACCTCGATACCCTGAACTCCGAGTGTGTTCTGGGCTGTGACAGCCGTTATGGCCGTCATACCGTAGACCTTGAACGCGCAGCACGTCTTGAGGTCGGCCTGAATTCCGGCACCTCCGATTGAGTCGCTGCCGGCGATAGACAGAACCGTCTTATTTTCGTAGTTTGTCATTTGTCAGTTTCTTCTTCCTTCTTTTCTCTAATCTCGCCCATGCCTTTGTTCTCTTCGGGAAGAGAAGACTCGATCGACTCCCGACAGTCCGCCATCAGTTTCTTGGTGTTGAAGCCGCGTTCTCCGGGATATATAGGTTTGTGGATCGTCAGTCTGATCGTGCAGGGCGTGACGTTATAGGTCGTTCTCGGCATTGCCTTGAACGATCCGTCTATAGTTATGGGAACAACAGGAAGCTTGAATTCTCCGGCAAGCATGAAGGCTCCGCGTTTGAAGGGAATCATCTTGCCGTCCCAGGTNCGGCTGCCTTCAGGGAAGATGACGAGCGACATNCCTCCCTTGAGTTTGTCTTCCGACTCNGCGATGGTCTCGCGGATTGAGCTGAGTTTCGAGTCGTCGACAAAAACATGNCCCGAGATCTTGCAGGCATAGCCGACGAGGAAGATCTTTTCCAGCTCTTTCTTCATCAGCCATTTGAACGAGTGGTTCAGATAACCGAAAATAGCCCAGATGTCAAAGGCTCCCTGATGGTTGGCCACGAAGACATAACTGGTATTCTCGTCGATATTCTCTCGTCCCTCCACTTTCACGCGTACGCACCAAAGCACACATACNCATCGGGACCAGATATGGGCCGGCCAATAACCGAATATTCTTGAACACCCGAGCGCACAACCTATAATGGTTGTCAGAGCGGTCAATATGGTGAGGACGAGCAGAATGGGCCCGGCGATGAGGTATTGATAAATTCTGAAAAGGAATTTCATCTTGATTCAGTTTGATTTGCGAGAGAGCCGGATTCCGTTACTTGCCGAAGTCTCCGGTAATCATCCGATTTCCGGAAACGGCAACCACGGTATTCTCCTGTCAGGGAGCAATCCGGCCTCGCGTATTCATCGCAAAAATACGAAAAAATCATTGAACAAGCAATGATTTACTAAAAAATCTTAGAGAGTGTTTGGATCTAAATGATTTCATCACAAATTTCTAAAATACTCTGAATATTAAATTTGGTTTAAATCCAAACACTCTCTTATGTATAGGAAGATACTATAAATAACAAGGCAGGCGGCAGACNTTCAGCCTGCCGCCTTTATGCGGAAAATCGTGAGCCTCTCCGGAGCATTTATGCTTCGGGAGCGATGAGCTTNTANCCTTTGCCGTGGATGTTGATGATCTCGACATTGGGATCATCCTTGAGCAGCTTGCGCAGCTTCGTGATATACACATCCATGCTTCTTGCGTTGAAGTAGTTGTCGTCGATCCAGATGGTCTTCAGCGCATAGTTTCTTTCGAGGATATCGTTTATATGGTGCGCGAGCAGTGACAACAGCTCCGATTCTTTGGTCGTGAGCTTGGAAACTTTCCCGTTGTCGAGGGTGAGGGTCTGCTTCTGGGAATCGAAGACGAAGCGGCCAATCTGATGAACGGTGGTGTCGCGCTCTTTCTTGCCGCGGACACGGCGGAGAATGGCGTTGACGCGAAGAACAAGTTCCTCCATAGAGAAGGGCTTGGTCAGATAATCGTCCGCACCGATCTTGAATCCTTCGAGNACATCTTCTTTAAGATTCTTGGCTGTGAGGAAAATGATGGGCACTTCGCTGTTCATGGTCTTAATCTCCTGGGCGAGAGTAAAACCATCTTTCTTTGGCATCATGACATCAAGAATACAAAGGTCGAACTGACCCTTGACGAAAGCTTTGTAACCTTTCTCTCCATCAGTACACAACTCAGGGTTGAATCCTTTGGCCTGAAGATATTCACGAAGCAGCATCCCCAGGTTCTCGTCATCCTCGCAAAGGAGTATTTTAAGTTTATCTTCCATAGTTTTATTTTTGACAAGGTATAGTATACTCTGTGACTTCTTGGTCGACGATTCCGCGTCGTGGGTGGTCGGCGTTGTGTCGGTTTCCCATTCCTTTACGGGGAATCATCTATCTATATAACAATCCAAAGTTAACATTTCCTAAGCCAATGTTAAATATTTTTCCTTTATGGATGTAAATGACACTTAATAAAGAGGATAAATTGTGAAAAAAATTCAGTTGACAATGAAAAACGGATATAACACGACCGTATCAGTCGTGTTATATCCGTTCATTTGTTTAAAATTTATTTGTCGTTATGTTGTAGTGAAGAAGATGCCTGGGTCTGAAATGAACCCCCGCACAGCTACTGCTCTTCTGAAGTCAAAGGGAGGATGATNATGAAGTCGGAACCCTTNCCGAGCTCGCTCTCGACCGTTATCGTTCCT
Organism: Bacteroidales bacterium; assembly: GCA_014800785.1. Taxonomy (GTDB): domain Bacteria; phylum Bacteroidota; class Bacteroidia; order Bacteroidales; family Muribaculaceae; genus Lepagella. Next base: position 62,715 of record JAAVFK010000035.1, on the reverse strand, counting down.
CCNAAAAGGGTCACCATTTTCTTCACATANGCCANTCCGAGACCGAACCCTTTCACATCATGNCGGTTGCCGGTCGAGACGCGGTAGAAGCGTTCGAAAACTCGCTTCTGATCATCTTTCCTGATGCCGATACCGTTATCNTTAACCCTTATTTCGAGACGGTCATGACTGAGATCTTTGGTCGTGACTGAGAGAATCGGCGGAATATCCTCCTGCTTGTACTTGATCGCGTTGTCAAGAAGCGAGAAAATCACATTGGTGAACTGCATCTTGTCGACCATTATATCAGCTCGTGAGGCTTCCAGCAGNCCGGTTACNGANCCGCCGAACTTCTCAGCCTTGATCTTGAACGTATTGACGACGTTNTCAATGATCTGNTTCGCATCCACGACTGTGAAGTTGATTGCTGTCGAAGAGTTCTCGAGCACAGACAACTGGAGCACCTTGTCAACCTGGAAACGCAGGCGTTTCGTCTCGTCGGTTATCACATCGCTCAGATGNCGGATCGTAGATTCCGATTTGTGGACCGACGTATCNCCGAGCATCTGCGCTGCGAGGTCGATGGTGCTGATCGGGGTCTTCAGCTCGTGAGTCATATTATTGATGAAGTCGCTCTTCATCTCGCTCAACTTTTTCTGGCGGAAGATGAGAATGATCGTCAGAAGAAAGACGACAAGNAGCACTATCGATAGNGCGAGGGTCGGAATGATGAATTTAACCGATGAGAAGATATAGGTGCTCTTCTGGGGGAACATGACTTTCAGCGAATACTGATTGTCCGTGTGGGGAAAGAGCGGAGANGTNTACGTCTCGAGGTTTCNGTCTGTATCGAATCCGTCAGTGGCATATATGATCTCGTTCTGCGGACCGGTGACCGCGAAAACGAAAGGTATNGTGACACCGTTCGCTTCGAGTTCGGAGGTCAGGAAATGGCGTATAGTTGTCGAGTCCGCGCGTTCGGGGAGNGGACGCTGGGAGGCATCTTGAAGAATTTCCATAATGACCTCGTCAAGCANCCCTCTCTGATAGAGATATTGGTTGCGCACCGCTTCCTGAAGATGGCGGTAGGAACTGCCGACTTTCTGCGGAGCCTGGGGATAGGATAGCGTGAAGTTTTTCCTCTGACCNGGATTTTTCTCGATCGAATATGTCGGCGCTCCGCTTCCTATCTGAGCGGTGGATTCGTCGAAGAAATGAGATTCCAGCACATTGACATCCTCTTCGAGATAGTGGAGCGTCTCTGATTTTTCGAGGAAACCGGCGGTTGAAGAAATCGAGCGCATCACCCCTTCCGAGAACTGCGCCTCCCTCATCCTGACCATATTTTCAAGATAGGTGATCTGGAAATAGAGCAACGCGCCGAAAGTGATGGCCATCACTATCGTAAGCAACCAAATGAGTGATTTCTTCATCTCTTATGAAATGTTTATATNCTTAAACTGTTTCTCAGATTTTTTAACGTNAAATNTCTCGCGTTTGTTCACTTGCTGTCGTTCGATTGAGGAATCATGTGGACATCCATCTGGGGGAACGGGAAGGAGAATCCACGCTTGGGCAGCTCGGTGAAGAGGGTGGCGTTCATCTCGAAGAAGAGAGGCCAGTAATCGGCCTTGTGACACCATGCGCGAACTGTGAGATTGATCGATGAGTCGGCCATCTCGTTGAGACCCACAAAGGGAGGACANTCTATGGTTTTGGGCTCGAAGTGGCCGGGACGGAAGCGTACTTTTCCGTTTTCATCGCTTTTTACTTCCAGATGATCCTCCTTGACGTANGAAGTGACCACACGTTTGTCCGCGAGNAGAATTTCCTTGATCGCTTTTTCTGCAGCCGCATAGTCGGTCTCGTATGCGAGCGACACGNTCCAGTCGACACGTCGGTAATCCTCACCCGTATAGTTGTTGATCGAACCGGTCGAGAGCTGTCCGTTGGGAATCAGGATTGTCTTGTTGTCGGGGGTGTTGAGGACGGTGTGGAAAATCTGTATGGCCTTGACCGTACCTGCGTAAGTGCCGGTGTCGATGAAGTCACCNACTCTGTAAGGTTTGAGAAGAAGTATCAGCACACCGCCGGCGAAGTTCTGAAGCGTTCCGCTGAGGGCCATGCCGACAGCGACACCTGCCGAGGCGAAGATAGCCAGNAATGATGANGTCTCAACTCCGAGAATCCCTACGATCGTGACAATGAGGATNAAGTAGAGGGTTATGTTGACAAGCGACAGGACGAACGTCTTGAGCGACATATCGGTGTCCCGGGCCGTCATGATGGAGTTGATCAGACGATAGATCTTGCGGATGATGAATCGTCCGACGTAGAAAACCAGAACCGCTATCAGGAGCTTGAAAGTGAAATCTACAAGACTGTTGGCGATTTTTGAAAGAGCATCGTCAAGGGTCAACCCNTTCAGNAGGGCCCAGGATTCTTCNGGACTNTCCGGGACTGCCGGAAGGTCGATCAGATCGTTTGAGTTTTCAGTTTGAATCATTGTTCGATATTGTGGATTGGAACACTTACTTATTGACGGATTTGTTTACGAGAGAACCCCAGCGGGTTCTATTGTAATAGACTTCGAACTCAGCGGAAGANGTGCCGGGATAACGGACGCTCATACCGCAGTANACATCCTGATCCCACGGGTGTCCGTTGAAGTCTTTGTCTGAGCAAGCCCGGTAAAGTACGGTTTCTGACAGAGCCTTTTCAAGCGACGTCACTATTTCAGCGCCNNCGGNNTTCTCTTCTGNAAGAGCTTGGCAGACGTGTCTGAGNTCATAGAACGGGCCGTAGGAGGAACGACTGTATCTTTGAATCCGGCCGAGAGCCGGGGCGCTTTCAGCTTCGCCGATCGATTTTCCGAACAATTCGCCCAAGTCCCGGAGTCCGGACCCGGAAAGGTCATAGACTCCGATTGTGAAGCATCTGTCTTTGCTGTTGAAATATTCCGATACCTTGCGGGCACCTCCGATCAGGTCCGGAGTCCCGGTGGCTATGTAGGGGAGNACGAGGTCATAGGGAATCCCTTCTGCCCAAACCTCNGAGGGGTATGCNACCATCCGNGGTGTCTTGGGTGCCAGCTCGTAGGCAACCTCTNCTGANCCCATGTAGCAGCAGTCGAACCAGATGTAGTCGAATACACCTTCAGGAATGGCCTCGGCCAGTTCGATTATGTCGCATGAGTCGGAGTCTTTGCCATATCTGTCCATTCCGAACGCACGCTGAACCTCTTTGTTGCGGGACGTCTGATGAGTTGAGAATGTCGGAGTCCAACCTGTGGCGTGACTCCACATAACCAGACCGTAGTTGTCTGCNGGCGCGAGATTCTGAACGTCTGCAATCACATTCGCGATTCGTTCGGGGTCGGTAGAGAAGAGTTCGCGGTCATAAGTCTTTGCCTCGACCGTAGTCCATATGCCATCCTTACGTGCAATGACGCACAGCGACGCATTGTCCGCACCCGGAATGACGGAGTAGACGGCAATCTGAACATCTTCTCCAATCCCTTTAACACGTTGGGCACCGAGAAGAATCTCATTCGAATCATCAAGCCAGTCTCCATATAGATCATTGGAGGCGACGGCATATACAAGAACTGTTCTGCTCGACTTTTCGAGAGGAAAAGTCAGCTTGTCGTGCTTGTTGACAGGATCAGGATTTTCATTGTCACATGAACTGACAANCAGAGAAGCGAATGACAATAGCGTGACGGGCAGAATATATTTTNGCAAATTCATTNCGAGTCNATTGTAGAATATATTAGGNAGATTAGAATGCGAAATGGAGNCCGAATCGAATTCCCCAGCGGTCAATTCCNGGTCGGTTNCGATAAGTCAGACGATATACNTAATCNACTCGGAAGAGTCTGAGAATGTTGTCGATNCCGCCCGAAATCTCCATATATGGAGTGCCCGGGTCGAGCAATCCGGACTCAGCGTCTTCGGGNAATGCGAAAAGCTCCTTGTTATATGCCGGNTTGTTCTTTTTCGACAAAGATCCGAAGAATCCCTTGAATCCGATGATCTCGCGGAGACGAAGCTTTTTGACCAGAGGAATACGGTTGAACAAGATACCGTTGCCACAATATTGGAGATCCCAAGATGCGTATTGATCTACTGCGAACTCCATTGGGTTCATCAGTGAGTAGGCGTTCTCGGCGATGGTATAGCTCAGGTTCGCGGCCGGCCAGGGAAGTGATGGNAAATCGACCGAGTTCCAGCACTTGGTGCCTGCGACTGTCACATCCGCATAGCCGAACGATGAGAACCAGAAACGGTATCTTGCCGAGAGGGAAGTTATGTTCAGGTTGTAGCGGGAGCCCATGAATCCCTTGGGCCCGAACTGGTGCTTGATCCAGAAAATCGGGGCATCGAGATTGACATGGGTGCGGTTCGTCGCCCCCTGAATAAAGGTCTCACCCGGCGAGAATCTAAGTTTCGCCGAGAAATAGGCCTGGGAATAGCGTTTGAGCGATGTCCCGTCTTCGAGAATGAAAGGAAGATACTGAGTAGCTTTCTGAATCTCGTGATTGGCCGAGATCTCAAGCGAGAGATTGTTGGTCCACTCCTTTATCCAGCTTAAAGAGGTGAACCTGCGGTATGTTACCTTGTAGTTTTTCTTGCGTGTAATGGAAAGGAGGACATTCGAGTGGGCCCCTTCATATTGCTGTCCCATCTCGAAGAGGTCATACTGATGTTCGAGACGTATCGCATTGACCGGAAACTCGCGCGAGTGCCGCTTTTTCGGATTGAAGGAATATTCGATCTCTCCGTCATATTTCCATACCTTGTCTTTGAAACCGTAGGCCACATATCCGCGGCCAAACCAGTTACGCGAAAGNTCAGCGGTGGTCATTCCACCCACTTTCAGCCGGAGACCTTCGGCGGTATTGAATGCGACAAAGGAGATTATATTTCCTATGTCGAACTTCGAATTCTTTTTTGCAGTGGAAATATATCCGTCGGCTACCCACTTCACGATGCGTTCAAAAACGAGATACCACGTGTTACTGCGCATCTGATCGGAAAAATTGTCAAGGTTTGCTTCGGCCGCGGTCAGAGGTATCCGTCGGGTCGATTCCCAATATTCGGGCTCTTTCCTGTCTGCATAGAANTCCTCGTGGTTCTCACCCGGAGACCGGTAGATCTTGTCGAGATCTTCACGGCGGTCGTATGAGAAATTGGAGTAGTCTACGGCCTTCTCGGCATACAGCGCCTGTGTGCCGGAGAGAATATGGAAATTTGCTCCGAGAAACTCACGCGTCTTGTTGCGGTTCCCGAGAGAATCAACATCGAAATCCTGTTCGACATAAAGGTCCTTGACAAAGTTCAGGTTTATCCCGCGNGGTACCCTCATTTCAAGGTGACGGACGGTCATGGTCGAATCGTTCACNGGCACCATGAGCATACCCTGGAAACTCATCGACTCCGGAGAGTGGGGGAGAAAAGTCAGGCGGTAGTGGCGCTCACCTTTCCAGTTGANCGTATCGAGATAAAACTTATAGTANTCCGCTGCGATGGGTGAAAGAGGNGAGACGAATTTGTTCTGTATGAGCGTGATGTTCGGCTCGTAGATATCCACATTGCGGATAAGATCGTTGAGGAAAAGAGTCACATTTCCGGCCGGAATGGCANTGGTAAGTCCGGTGCTTCGGTCGGCCGAGACATAGACCTTGTGACTTGAAGGATCGTTGGTGAAGAGTTCGGTAGCGTGTCGCTCCTGAAGAAGCACCTTTAGGACGGTCATATCCTGATGNGCCGCGGAGTCGATGTAGTTGTTGACGAAAGCCATCTTGGGCTCCTTGCCATCCTCTTTGGCCATGCGCGGATCGAAGTCACTCATTCCGAGNACCATTTTCTCCTGGCGGTCAAAGCTGAAATAGGGCTCTTTTGTGGGGTCTCCGGCTTTCGATGCAGATCGCAGACGGTTGAGAAAGTCAACGGCCGGATTNTTCTTNTTCGAATACTTTTCTTTTTTGGGGCGAACGACNACCTCTGCAAGTTGGAAATCCGANGGCCGCAGTTTTATCTCAAGTGAACCGGCGTTCTTGCGGCTTACCTTTGAGATTTTAGGTTCGTAGCCCAGACAGGTGACCTTGATGGACTCCACAGTGTTTTTGGGGCGAAACTGGAATTTACCTTTTTCGTCCGTAACAGTACCACCTTCTGTCGCATTGATATACACNTTAACGAATTCGAGCGGTTCNCCNGTGATNGAATCGGTCACAATGCCGTTCAGCACCGTCCCTGCAGGAACGGCGCTCCATCCGACCGAGAAACCGATCAGGGAAAGAAGAAGACAAAACAAGACCCGTAAGTGGTGTATATACATATCCTATATATAACACACTCCGAGNCTTGTTTATTGTGTATGTATCNTCGGGAGACTCCACGATGATNTTCTGAACCNCTCNGATGATATTCTGAACGCTCTNTGCCTGAGCATATCCTACCTGAGCATATCCTATAGGATCAGCNGGTAGATACGATTTNGCACCCTGTTGGGCGGATNGCTTTGCGTCAGTTTGANCCGAGNGGGTTCATATGATAGCCCAGCGCGTTGAGTTCCATAGCTGCACCCATGATATAGAGNGCTTTGAGAGCTCCTACGTAAGCCTGGGCAGCCTGAGGTGTGCCCGGTTCAAAATTGGCGCGGTGAAGGGCTGAAAGGGTACGCGAAGCACATTCACCGACAATTTCGGTCAGCTTCTCGGCCTCTTCCTTGTCGACACCGAGAACGCTTTCAAGGATATGTTCGTCGAGATTGTCGAAACCTTTGCCTTCGCGCAGGTTCTCATANATTGCTTTACCACCCTCTTTCTGATACTTCTCCCAGTCGACATCCCANTATTTNGCNACNGCCATTCCGACGAACATGATCCATCCGAGCGAGGCTATCGGGTAATCTCTGAATTCGCGGACGCCATCCGGGAGATAGGCCTCCAGAATAGAGGGCCAGAGTTCGTCAATATCCGGGGTCTGAGGAAGGATCTTATCCACGCGGTCCACACTTACGAGNTACTTGTGAAGATCTTCCTGAGTCTGTTTTTCAAAATCCATGACAGTATATTTTTTANAAGTTCGTTTACAGAATAACGTTTCGGGCACCTGCTTTTGTTCTTAACGGCACACCGACATCCTTCTTTTCTGATGGACAGTCGTGCAGGTCTCCTGAAACTATTCNTTGATCTTAGAGAGTGTATCGAGAAGCTTGTCACCCAGTCCGATCGTATATCCCTGAGTGGCAAAGACCACCCGGTTGAAAGAGTCGGCTATTACAAATACCGGTAGATCAGAGTTGGGCAGATTGAGNGATTGGCACAGCTCATTGAGCGAGACGCCATCGGTGTCTATTCCGAAAGTCAGATTCGAGGGGAGCGATTTGAAATGTCCCTTGTCGAATCGGGCGGCCGCATCTGCGTCGGGGAAAAGCACCACTATCTGACGCCCCCATTTTTCAAGATCTGAGGCCACGGCCGAAAGGTCATTGAGAGCGTGGGCCGAGGGTTCGTGTCCCTGACTGATGATTCCCAGAACATAGTAGCCGCGTCCGGTNGTNGACAGAATACTCTTGGGGNCGCTTTCATCCAGCGGGGTGTACAGATTTTCGGCGTTAAGGGATCCGATCACCTGAACNCCNTCCGGATCGTCGCGGATNATGAGGGGNANCTCNACATCCNTNCCGTCCGTGATGGTGAAGATCTCTCCGCGNGCAAGGACCGACCCGTCAGCCATTCTCTGCCCCGAGATCATCATATACTGACCGTCGTCCAGAGGNTGGTTGTCACGCATTATTTCCTTCAGTCCATATTCCTCATCATATTCGAGCTGATGGGGGAGACCACCATCTATTNTTGATATAGAGAAGTTNGAGTAGTAGCGCGGATTTTCAAGACGNCCTTTCGGAGTATAGTTGATNCGTACATGACCTTTGGGNCTTTCTGTCAGAAGGGTAGNGTCAGACTTGTCAAGAACNACATCCGACCAGTCCATATTCCCTTCGTTTAAGATCTGCACCTTNCGGGTAACGGGATCTATGCGTGAGGGTATTCCGGCTGTTCGGGCAACCGCCACAAAGAAAATGTCACGTGAAACAGGATCCGCACGCATGACATCGAGAACAGTCGCCGGATTCATCCTGACTCTCATAGGGTTCGATTTGGTCTCGACAATCACATTTTCCTTGACCCATTCCGCGAGAGATTGCGGCTCATTGCGGAACTTACCGAGCAGGCTCTGACCCAACTTTTCCGAAATCTTCTTCCTGAAGGGAACCANATCCTCGGTGTCAATTCGCGGAGAGAGTACATATCGGTCATACATCCCGTTACCGGGAGTGTAAGTGACATCTTCGATGTTATCCAAAACGACTTCGATCGGAATGTCGCGACGGTCCTTCTCGGTCACCGCATCGAGAAGTGAGATAGCGGCTGAGCGCTTGTCTCCCTCAAGTTCGGAAAGCAGACCGGCGAGGCGACGTGAATTTCCGCGAGCTTCGGAGAGGATTCTGTTTATCTTCTCCGCCTCTGCGCCCCTCGCAAGTTCATCGGCTATACGTCGAGCCTCCTCTTCCGAGACGAAAGTNGCCTCATAGCTTTTGCGGATACTGTCTTCGTATGCGAGCCGGCGATCGTTTGCTGCGATCAGATCCGCAGAAGGTGACGGCAACACTCCTGAACCTTTCGGGGGGACAATGGTCATCTCGAATGTTCCCGTATATGTACGCTCTTTATCGAGTACGATCTCGGCGATACTGTTTTCTGTCGGGTTCGTCTTGACCCATCCGAAGTTATCGCCGTCCGTCGCCCAGACTACCGCATCTCCGAGTCCGGAATTGAGCGATGCGTGACCGTCGGCATCACTTCGCTTTATNGCNACGGGATAAAACTCGGCGTAATTGTAGAGCGAGAAAGCTANTTTGGCGTTTTCGACGGGCCGGCCCTCCNTNTCTGTCACCTTAACCTTCAATTCTCCGACCGGAGCATATTTTTCNGTTACATTGATNGTCGTATTCAGCGGCTCGATAACAAGCTTTTCCTCGGGNCCCTCATAGTTGCCGAAAACATTGGTTGTCATTAACATTCCTCGGGAGGCCGGTGAGTTGAACCAGGCCATNTCGAGNACCGGTGCCGGTTCGCAGGCGCCGAGGAAATACCATTGGCCGTCGGCCCAAGCCTCCACCCANGCGTGGTTGTCNTCGGTATGGGCCCACCGGGGTGTATATACCTGACGCGCCGGAATTCCGACGGCCCTGAGTGCGGCTACGGTGAATGTAGATTCCTCTCCGCAGCGTCCGATGGCCTGACTCATCGTGCTGAGAGGAGGCGATGTGCGACCGTCGGATGGTTTGTAGGTGGCATACTCGTGACACCAGTGGTTAACCTCAAGAATGGCATCTTTCATCGAAAGACCCTTGACCCTTTCCTTTAGGAGGTCATACATCACAGGCCGTGACATATCAAGTGCTTCGTTGTTGACCCTAAGGGGTAGGACAAAGTGCTTGAACTCAAGATCCGGTACTGATTCTCCCCAGGGCATTTCACGACGGGCCTTGAGTGTTGCTTTCACATTTTCAAGGTGAAAACCGGCATCGTGTCCCGCGATATCGGGAAGCGGCATATAGGCATATAGAAACTCCAGAGCTTCCGACTCTTCTTTGCCGAGTCCGGGATTTCCGAAGACTTCAAACAATTCCGCGGGAAGGTCCGTCTTCCGAGATTGAAAATCTGCTTCTACGGCCGGCGTGAGAATGGTCAGTCCGGCGAGTATAATTTGTGGGAGAATGATCATAGAGGATAATTATGAATGAGGTTTGAGAGTTCTCTTACGAAAACTTCGGAGGTTCCGGATCTGGCATATTCGTCTGAGCCGGGAGTGCCCATGCTGACTGAAGGGTTGCGAAAGTCCATCCCGCTGTTGATTGAGGTCTTGCACGATGCGTGGATCTCGTCGGGTCGGCCGAGTTCAAGAATCCTGCACACATTGTTAGAGTTAATCCCTGCTCCGGCCAGTATCTTCAACCTGCCCCCGGCCCGTGCATGAAGTCGGCTCAGCATCTCCGCACCGCTAAGGGCGTCCGGACAGCATCCCGACGTGAGAATCCGATCGACACCGAGCGCAATTGCCTGGTCGAGTGCTGAGAGAGGATCGCGAACAACATCAAACGCCCTGTGAAGTGTAAACGACGCGGGTCGCGAGATGGCGATCATCCGACCGAGAACAGCAGTGTCGAGATCACCGGAGGGAGTCAGCGCACCGAATACGATTCCGGTAGCACCGGCTGCTGTCGCCACTCTTATATCTTCCTCAATCACATCAAGCTCAGCCGGAGAATACAGAAAGTCTCCGGATCTCGGTCTTATCAGGACGTTAACCGCCCCCGGCATAATTTCGATCGCTTTGCGTATCAATCCGAGCGAGGGTGTCAGTCCTCCACATTCCAGTCCTGAGCACAGTTCAATCCTGTCAGCTCCCCCTGCTTTAGCAGCGCGGACACTCTCGATATCGGCACAACATACTTCCAGTATCTTCATTTCATCACACTTTTCAAAGATGAGGATTTAATATAAAGGCTAAAGAATATGGTGAAGATCAGATAAACTCAAGCACGACTATATGGTCGATCTTGTCCTCCGGAATGTCTCCTACGTGGAGTCGATAACCCTCTTTCTCTTTTGAAAACTTGACTTTGGCGTTATTGTCGAATAGTCCGGCTGATTTCAGTTTGGCGCCGGGGAGTCCTTCAAACGGAATCAGTATGTCGTCGGCTTTTTCGCTGTCCATGATATGGATATAGAGGGTGTTGCCTTTACGGGTGGAGGTACCCCATTCCTTATTGCCGAACGGCGAAGCTGTTGTTCCGTAGATCGTTTCTCCATATACGTCCATCCATTCACCGATACCCCTCAATCGGTCGAGCGCTTCTTCGGGAAGGGAACCATCAGGTTGAGGGCCGATGTTGAGAAGGAGATTTGCTCCCTGACCTGCTGTCTTGACGAGATACCGCACGAGTGCGGGTACACTCTTGTAGTTGGTGTCTTCGACTTTGTACCCCCACATGCCGTTCATGGTCTGGCAAGTTTCAAGAGGGAGACGGCTGATGTCCTGTTCGGAATAGCCGGCGGTGTTCTCTCCCGGCACATCACGTTCGAAAATCTGGATATCCTCTCCGGGGAAAGGATTCTGATGATGGTTGTTGCCGACAAGACATGCCGGCTGAAGCGAATGGACAAGAGCATATTGCTCGTCAAGGTGCCAGTCAAACGGCTCGGGATCTTCATCGTGGTCCCACCATCCGTCGAACCATACGGCCCGAACCGGTCCGTAGTTGCTGAGCAATTCGGTCAGCTGGGCATCCATAAATTTTGAGTAAGTCTCCCAGTTCTCCATCCCACCCTGACGACCTGTGGTTTTGCCGGTGCGCCCGCGCGGATAGTCTTCGCGAAGCCAGTCCAGATGGGAGTAATAGAGGTGCAGACTTAGGTCATTCTCCCGACACGCTTCTGAAAGCTCTTTCAGAACATCACGTCCGAAGGGTGTACCGTCGACAATATTATAATCGTTCTGGTCAGTATCGAACATGGAGAAACCGTCGTGATGTCTCGTGGTGAAGCAGATATATTTTGCTCCGGATCCGCGGATAGCCTTCGCCCAGTCCGAGGCGTTGAAATTCACGGGATAAAAACCTTTGGCGGCCTTGGCATATTCATCTGCATGGGGACCGTAGTTGAGATACCATTCTCCCTGGGCAAACATAGAGTATATTCCCCAGTGGATGAAGATACCGAAACGGTCTTTGGCAAACTCTTCCTGGCTTTTGATAATCTCGGGTGAAGGCTTGTAGTCGGATGCCGTGGCGGTCATGAAGGCCGGAGAAATCAGCGACACCGCTAATATCATTCGATTTAATCTGTTCACGTGTAGGTTGACTTGATTTGGAAAGTGAAGTCAAGATGACTTCAGTTCTGAAAATTGAGAGGGAAATGAGATTGGGATNGTTTAAAGGGCTTCGGCAAGGGCCGCGGCTCCGAGAATAGCTGCCTCCGCTCCGAAGTGCTGGGATGTCAATATGCGGACACGATCCTTATACAGGAACAGAGCCTTGCGTTCCATCGCCTCCTTCATTGGTTTGGTTATCAGTTCCCCGGCCTTGGAGACACCTCCGAAAAGGATCACAGCGTCCGGGTCCGTAACTGCGAGAAAGTTGGCCGTGGCTTCACCCAGAATTTCTCCGGTTATACGGTAAGTCTCGATAGCGAGAGCGTCCCCTTCGTTTGCGGCTTCGGCTATAACCTTTGCGGATAAGTCATCTAAAGAAACTTCACGTAGTTNTGACGGTGTGTCANATTGNTCAAGAAGTTCGATTGCNGTCTTTACGACACCCTCCGCCTGACAGTAGGTCTGCAGACATCCGCGTCGGCCGCAAGGGCATTCTCTGTCGTAGCCTTCTCCGAGTGTGACATGGCCGAGTTCTGCCGCGAAGCCTCGCGATCCGACGAGCAGATGACCGTCGGCGACAATCGCCCCGCCAACACCGGTTCCGAGTGTCAGCATNATGAAATTGTCAAGNCCNTTGGCAGCTCCGAACATCCATTCGCCNGCTGCGGCTACGTTGGCGTCATTTCCCAAAGTCGTCGGGATTCCGAGCTCTTCCTCAAGTAGACGTGCGATAGGGATGACTCCTTTCCACGGCATATTGGTTGCCCCTTCTATACATCCTGTAGATTGGTTGGCACAGGGTGCGCCGACTCCGCATCCGGNTATTATGGACCCTTCGGGAAGGTANGTTTTCATTTCGCGGAATGCGTGACCGATCGAACGCAGGTAATCCTCNAGTTCNGGATGTCCGCAGGTCGGTATCGTTTTACGTTCCGAAATATTGCCGTCCGGATCAACCAGTCCGAGGACCGTATTGGTGCCGCCGATATCTATTCCGAGACGATATTTCAAAGCGTAGTTGTCGTTATTCATGGTANATAGTTTCTAATACGACAAAGTTAGTAAAAGTGGAGGGAATATGCAGTCGCAAACAGAAACTTTTTNAGAAAAGAGTTGTTATTTGAGAGGGGGAGGAAGCTCCTACACTTATTTGAAAATATAAAATAATCTTCATAAGCCATGCTTAAGAAACAAATCGAAGATGCTCTCAATGAGCAGATAAATGCTGAGATGTGGTCAGCATACCTCTATCTTTCAATGTCACTCTATTTCGAGCACGCGGGGAGAAAAGGCTTTGCCAACTGGTTCAGAGTTCAATATCAGGAAGAACANGCTCATGCTCTTGCTCTCATGGACTATGTGAATGCGCGCAATGGCCGTGTAGCTCTCAAACCGATTGAAGGAGTTCCCGAGAAGTGGGATTCCGCCCAGGCTGCTTTCATGAGCACTCTCGAACACGAGCAGAAAGTGACGTCTCTCATCCACAATCTTTATGCGCTTGCCGAAAAGGAACAGGATTTCGCAACCCGTCAGAAACTGAACACGTTTGTGGCCGAACAGGTTGAGGAGGAAGAGAACGTGCGTCAGATACTNGACGATCTGAATCTGGTCGGTGAGGATGGCGTAGGNATATTCCAGCTTGACCGCGAACTCGGAGCNCGCACTTTNATAGCTCCGCAGCTTTGATTGTNNGCCTACGNCTGTGAGCATTATTGATCAATCAATGAAAACGAGATATTCACGAAACGAAAAGGTTATCGGTAAGATAGGCCAGGAACGACTTAAGAACGGCTCGGTGCTCGTTATAGGNTGCGGNGCGCTCGGAAGNCCNGCNGCNATGTATCTCGCNGGGGCCGGTGTCGGACGAATCGGAATNGTGGATTTCGATACTATCGACCCGACAAATCTTCAGCGCCAGCTATTCTATCGGGAAGCGGATGCGGGTAAGTCAAAAGCAGTGACACTCGCCAACCGTATNCGTGAGCTGAACTCTGAANTAGAGGTGGAATATCTCGAAACCCTGCTCACTTCAAGAAACGGGCGCCAGATCATTTCGGCCTATGATTTTGTGATNGAGGCNACCGATAACCCCTCTTCCAAGTATTTGATAGATGAACTCTGTCACGANTGTAAAAAGCCGGTGACAATCGGAGGAGTGGTCGGAATGAGAGGTCAGGTGACGACCTACGTTCCGGGCCATAAGCGNTTCTCGGATTTCTTCCCCGTGCCTCCCGAAGAGCAAGGTGTTCTTCCCTGCTCGATAGAGGGAGTACTCGGTCCGGCGGCAGGTGTCATTTCATCAATCCAGACTTCTGAAGCAATCAAGTTCATTTCTGATACAGGGACCTTGTTGACTGACCGCCTGCTGCTCATTGACCTTACGGCTGACGGTTTCTCTCTTCTTGATTACTGAACAATCGGAACGATCTGATCGATAGCTGAGTTCTTTCCGGGTTAACAAATATAACGAGAGGCTGCTTCCACTCAAGAAGCAGCCTCTCGTTCGTTTATTGATATTTTGGTGAGAGAGTAGGAAAATCAACCGCAGTGCCAGGACTTCTTGACGACTTTCATCATCTCTGTCGGAGAGCCCTCGACTTTACGGCGAAGGTCTGCGTCATCATGCTTGCGCAGTTTTGAGATCACGCCGTCGATCATTTCGGGTGAGAATACACCATCTTTCTCGAAGTCGGCACGTTTCTTCTCAAGCGCATCGGCAGATGCTACGCAGCTGTCGGGCAGAGACTCGAGCGATTCGAGCTTCGCCTTGTTCTCGTCGTTGTGGATATTCACGTTGACGTACATGGCTTCAGCTCTTTCAAGTGCATTCTCGACTTCGAATCCGGTCCGGGCAGCTACAACCATGCCTGCGATGAGCTGGTAAATGTCAGCTGAACAGTCTGCCGAACGGAGCTCTGCCGTCTGCTTCTGCGGAGCCTCGATTTCGTCTGCCGATTCCAGAGGATTGGCCTGAGAGCACATGTCAACTTCGCCTGTCCATCCGAGAGGCACACGGACGAGAACCGAACGGTTGCGGTCACCCCAGCAGATTGATGTGGGAGCCTCCTGATGAGGAACGAGGCGGAAATATGAGGTCGGAACCTTATTGCCGAAAGCGGTGATGGCGTCGGCGTGATCGAGGATACCTGCGATAGCTTTCTTTGCGATGTCGCTCAGATGCCCGTTCTCGGTCATCATGTTCCGGTCACCCTTCATAATCTTGAAATGGATGTGGAGGCCGGAGCCGGCCTTGCCCGCAGTGATCTTGGGTGCGAAAGTAACATCATACCCGTGGCGCATTGCGGCTGTGCGGATCACCCATTTTGCCACCATGAGGTTGTCGGCTGCTTCCATTGCCGGAATCGGGAGGAACTCAATTTCGTTCTGCTCATAGATCTTGCCGTCGAGAGTGAAGTTGCCGACCTCGTTGTGTCCATACTTGATCTGACCTCCGGCCTGAGCGATGAGGTTCATGCATTCAACGCGGAAATCGTTGAACTTGGCGTAGGGAGATGACTCGTGATAACCTTTCTGGTCGCGAGCTGCAAACAGTTCATTGTCATCGGAGATCACATAGTATTCCAGTTCACCCATGGCGTAGAATTCCATGCCTGTAGTTTTGCGGAAAGACTCGCAGGCCTTGCGAAGTGTGTATTCCGGCGACGACTCGAGAGGACGACCCTCCTTGTTGAAGAAGGAGGCAAGCATTGTCAGCGTGGGAATCTCCGCGAAGGGATCCACAAAAGCTGTCGCATAGCGGGGAATGACATAGAGGTCGCTGTTTCCGGCCTCGATAAAGGGGAAGAGTGACGAGCCGTCGACACGTTCTCCGTAAGTGAGGATGGATTCAAGGTACTCTTCGGAATTGATTACGAAGTTCAGAGTTTTGAGACGGTTGTCGTCTGCAGGATACATAAAGTTTACCATCCGGATTCCGTTTTCACGGATAAAGCGGATGATGTCGGCCTTACGAAATTCCGAGGGGTTCTTTTGGAGGAACTGAACCACCGGATTGGGGCACATGTTCACGTTCGACATTGTAGAGTTTTTCAGGTAGGTTTAAGATCGGAATCAGATCCGTTGAAAAGTAAAAAAGAGGAGAGGAGAGGGAGAGGGGAGTTGGAGAGGGAGGAAGAGGAAGAGGGCATCAGAGATTAAGGTCTCCCGATTTGTTCACGGGAAGTGAGTCTTTCAGATTGCCGGTTTCCGGAAAGAACCGACGCAAAAAAAGAGCTGTCTGAGAAGACTCCGGAAAGCTCCGGCTCTCTCCTTAGACAGCGCAAAGATAGTATGAAAATGTCGTAGAGGCAAAATGTTTAAAAACATAACTGTATAATGATGCCTCACCATAATCAAATATAGGCCAATCAAATAATTACTCAAATGGCCTATGTTATGGCTATAAGGGTCTTAACCGTTGATGAAGGCTTCGAGCAACCTCTGAAGATCCTGGGCGGTGTGCACACCGGCACCTCTCCATTCGAGCTTGTTGTTCTTGAAGATCATCAGTGTCGGCACACTTCGGATCATGTATTTCGAAGCGAGCGCCTCGTTTTTGTCGACGTCAATCTTGAGAATGCGGACCTGATCGCCCATCATCTCGTGAAGTTTCTCAAGTTCGGGATGCATCATCTTGCAGGGTCCGCACCATGTTGCGTGGAAGTCTACCAGAACAGGAGTCGGAGACTGAATGATTTCATCAAATTTTTCCATAGTATTTCCTTTCTTTTAGTTATATCCTGTGCGGGCTCGTCAGTGTGGCCGATTGCCTTTGCTGACGCCAGTTTCCGCAATTTCTTTTGTCAATATAACATTTTCGGACTCTGTCAGGTTCACATGCGTCTGAGGAGAGTCATTCCTCATCTCCGTACTGTCATTCCGGATGCAGATCTATCGTGAAGCGGTCGGCGTCGAGGTAGGCGGGAAACTTGGTGCGGAATCTTTCAAGCGCGTCTTTGCTTAGTTTCGCGTAGAGCAATCCATCGTCGGTTCGCACGGTGATGTCCTTCCCTTTGAAGTCTACCGCCATCGAGGAACCGTCATATTCAAATCCGTTGGGATCGGTGCCTTTGCAATCTACAGCACAAACATAGGCTTCATTTTCAATTGCACGGGCCGGAATAAGCTTGTTCCATGCGTCGACACGCACTTTAGGCCAGTTGGCAACCACAAGGAGCAGGTCATATTCGTTCGAGACGTTGCGACACCACGCCGGGAAGCGGATGTCATAGCAGACGACCATGGCAATTTCCCATCCGCGGTAGCGCACATGAAGCCGATCATAACCGCGCGAGAATCGTTCGTGTTCCTTGGCCATCGAAAACAGATGTCTCTTGTCGGCGAACGTTTCTTCGCCACTTGGCTCGATCACGAAAGCGCGGTTATAGAGGGAACCGCCGGTGTCGGCTACGAATGTGCCGGCAAGCGCAACATTGTATCGATGTGCGAGAACCTTGAGATATTCGACAGTAGGCCCGGAATTGCGTTCGGCAAGCGGACGTATCTCATCTTTGGGCGCCATAGGGAAACCAGTAGAGAAGGTTTCGGGAAGCACGACGAGGTCGGTATCCGGATGAATGCGCTTGAGCGCGTTCTCAAGGCTGTTGAAGTTGGCCTCCTTGTCTCCCCATACGATTTCGAGAGGGAGAAGGCATACGTTGAGGTCTGACATCGGGTTGGGCTATATTTGAAATTTTTCGGGATATCGCGCGGCGTCGGTATACTTCGAATAGAAGCTCTTGATAGCCGCCATGTCGGTGTTGACATCTCCCGTGGGATTATATTTTTCGGAGATAAGTATTTCTTTTTTCTTGTAGTCGATGACAGCAAGCAGTACCGGTACCTTCGCGCCAACGGCGATATACAGGAAGCCGGTGTGCCAATGATCCGTAGCGCTTCGGGTACCTTCCGGGGTTACGGCGAGATTGATATATTCGCTTTTGTTGAAGCGTTCGACAACATTGGCGGTCAATGACCCCTTCCCACCCTTGCGCACGACAGGAATTCCTCCGAGCGAACGGAAAAGCGCGCCGAGAGGGAAGAAGAACCACGAGCTCTTCATCAGAAAATTGGCTTTGCGTCCGATCGAACGATAGGCGCACAGACCGAGAATGAAGTCCCAGTTTGACGTGTGNGGTGCGACGCAGATCACACATTTGTCCGGCAACTCCACGTCAACGCTGAATTTCCAGCCCGACCATTCGAGTATCTTCTTCCATAGATTCATATCGATTGATTTTTGACCCCNTCAAAACTTAAAAACCCCGGGTGGCGACNTTCTCGCCGCCCGGGGAATGGGAGTGTGCTAATAACTTATTCAATATTGTCAGAGTTGTCCACTNCGGACTACNTCTGAACNATTGTTGCGGGTTTAGGCGAGTACGTTGGCAGCCTGCTGGCGCTTGTCCTCGGGGATNGCTGCGTTGAACTCCTTGAGAGCGGCGTTTACTTCTTCGGTGAAGTCTTTGTTGATCTTCTGGAAGAGGGTGCGGAAGAAGTTTCGCTTGGCCTCTGAATACTGCTTCACATCGTTGAACGCACGATGGCCTTTGTCAAAAAAGACGTTCGCGTGGCTCTTGGCTGCGCCTACAGCACCGAGGACCTTGCCGATGGCGTTGGTGATGGCCTCTTTGTCCACACCATCTACGTTNTAGTAGACTACCATCATATCGTTACACACGTTGGCGCCGATTGCGTCAACGGATTTCTTGAAATCACGTTTGTTCTTTCCCATGATTGTATTTTGATTTAGGGTTTTCGATTATNTTGTTTATGTATGAGTAACAATTCGGAAGGGGAATATGTTCTACTGGCTACGCTCGCGCCTNGATGCGTCTAATTTCANCATNGTGAANATCAGGATAGTNAAGCCCCAGAGTGCGGAGCCTCCATAACTGAAAAAGGGGAGCGGGATACCTATGACGGGACATAATCCGATCACCATCCCGACGTTGATNCAGAGGTGGAANATCAGATATGAGGCCACGCAATAGCAGTAAACACGTCCGAAGGGATTGCGCTGGCGCTCGGCGAGATAGATGATGCGCAGGATAAGAGCAAGGAACGTCACGAGGACGGCCGTTGAGCCGACGAATCCTTCCTCCTCTCCGATGGTGCAGAAGATGAAGTCTGTGTGCTGTTCCGGAACATATTTGAGCTTGGTCTGCGTGCCGTTCAGAAATCCCTTGCCGGTGATTCCTCCCGATCCGATGGCNATTTTCGANTGGTTCACGTTGTAGCCGACTCCGCGCAGGTCTTCGACGATTCCGAGAGCAACCTTGATTCTCATCTGCTGGTGCGGCTGAAGAACGTTGCTGAAAACGTAGTTGACCGAAAAGAGGAATAGAAGNGANGCGACAACGAATGACATCGAGACGAGATATGGCTGTAANCTGTGGTGAAGCATCATCACCAGCACATAGGCGATGGAGAGTCCGAACATGGAGAAGAAATAGANCTCACCGTTGATATTTACACCACATGCCGNAAGCACNCCCACGATAATGCCGGAGGCCACCCATCCTATAAGCACGTTGCGGGCCATCGTGTAGTTTTTGCAGAAGAACGCGAGAAGCAGGACCATCATAAGGGCGATCAACAGCATGACCGTAAATTCTCCGCTGGACATCCCGAGAATCAGAGGCTCNGAATATTTGACCGCGATGACAAAGAACGCTACCGCACAGAGAACTCCGAAGAGCACGATGCCTGACATTCCCTCACGATAAAGGACGAACATCAGCGACAGATAGACAAGTGCGGATCCGGTTTCATGCTGAAGTATGATCAGCGCGATCGGTACGAAGATGATCGTGAGNGCCCGGAAGTAGTTAGATATCTTCTGATTCAGGCTGAAGTTGTAGCCGTCGAAGAGTTTTGCAAGCGCCAGCGCCGTTGCGAATTTNCCGAACTCGGCCGGCTGCAATGAGATGGGACCGAGAACGAGCCATGAGCGGGAACCCTTGATATCCGGGGCAATGAATATGGTCACGATCAACAGAAGTATGACNGCTCCATATATGGGATAGGCGTANGCTTCGTAGACACGTCGGTCAATGATCAGAATGATACCGCCGAGCACGAGAGAGAGTCCGATCCACAGAAACTGCTTTCCGGAGAACTCTGCGAACGAGAACATTGACGCCTTGTCGAAGTCATAGCTGGCCGCGTAGATGCTGACCGCACCCGCGACTACCAGAATCAGATAGAGAACGATCGTCACCCANTCGATGGACTTGAAGACCGATATCCCCGTGTCAGTGTTTCTTGACGCCACTGTATATAATCGTATTTGAGTTCAACATTTGTTCTTCCATTCCCTTGCGGTTGGGAGAGATCTCGCGATATAGATATTTTTCCATTATCAGCGATCCGATAGGAACNCCGTAGGCGGCACCGAAGCCGGCATTCTCCACATAGACACACACGGCGATTTTCGGATTGTGATAGGGCGCGAAGCCCATGAAGGCGGAGTGGTCTTTACCNTGAGGGTTCTGTGCCGTGCCGGTTTTGCCGCACACTTCTACGTCGCGGAATGCAGCTCGTGTACATGTACCTCCGAGAACAGCCATTCTCATACCTTCCGCCACNGCTTCATAATATTCGCGTTTGATCTTGGGTGCGTGCTTCTCCCGGAATTTCTCGTCGATGACCGTGTCCTGAACCGCCTTCACNATATGCGGCGTGTGATACCACCCGCGGTTGGCNATTGTNGAAGCGAGGTTGGCGATCTGAAGGGGAGTGGCGAGTACCTCGCCNTGTCCGATTGCGATCGANATGATCGAGTTGCCGCTCCAGTTNGCNCCGCGGAACGATTTCGAGTAGAATTCCGGGTTGGGAATGAAGCCTCGGCTTTCAGAGGGGAGGTCGACGCCGAGCCGATAGCCGTATCCCATCTCGACCATATAATTTTTCCACTTCTCAAGCTGCTTCGAGGGGGTCGATCCTTTCTTGTTGATGAAGTNGTAGAGACCCCAGCAGAAGAATGCGTTGCATGATGTCTGGAGGGCCGGTTTCAGAGCGATAGGGGAACCGTGACCGTGACATCCTACCCTCAGGCCATTGATGTAACCGTGATAACAGGGATATTGGGTGGACAGGGTAATGGTTCCTTCCTCAAGAAAGATCAGACCCTGGGTCGGTTTGAAGGTCGAACCGGGAGGATATGCACCTTGAAGCGCGCGGTCGAACAGAGGTTTGTAAGGATCCTGAACGAGCGACGCATAGTTGCGTCCGCGTTCCTTTCCGACGAGGATGGAGGGGTCATAGCTCGGTGAGGAGACGAGACAGAGAATTTCGCCGGTCTCGGGCTCTATGGCTACGATCGCGCCGATCTTGTTGGCCATCAGTTTCTCACCATATTCCTGAAGCTCCATGTCGATGGAGAGGGTNANATTNCTGCCCGATACGGGCGAGACGTCCATACGTCCCTCCTCATATTTTCCCTTGATTCGNCCGAGGGCATCTTTCATAAGGATCTCGACACCTTTTTCTCCACGGAGCATTTTCTCATAGCTCTTCTCNATTCCGAGGTCGCCGGTGTAGTCTCCGCGTCGATAGTACGGGTCGTTGTCTATGTCGGTGGCCGACACCTCACGGATATTTCCGAGNATGTTGGCGCCTGCCGGATATGCGTATTCGCGGACCGTTCGNTTCTGGATGAAGAAGCCGGGGAAGAGGTAGAGCTTCTCNGCAAGACGACCGTAGTCTTCCTGCGAAAGATGAGTCAGGAGTTTCTGTGGGGTGTANGCNGAGTAGCCCGGATTCAGACGCGGATTTTTCATGTCAGCCCATCTGCGTTCAAGTTCCTCGACAGAGATGTCNAGCACCTTGCACAGCGCAAGCGTGTCGAAATCTTTACCGAGGTCTTTCGGAATGAGCATGACGTCATAGGCCGGTCTGTTGAAGACGACCAGATTGTCGTTTCTGTCATAGATCACGCCTCGCGCCGGATATATCACTTTCTTGAGGAAGGCGTTGCTCTCCGCGTTCTCTTTATATTGCTCGCTTGTAACCTGGAGAGAGAAAAGTCGGATGATGTATATGGCGACGATGACAATTATGAATCCGCTGATGACGAAACGACGTTTTTCGAGTCCATCACCTATGTTNTTCAATTTNTTTTACTTGTATGAAAGTCTTGTGAAGAAGATACTGTCGATTCCGAGAAGAATCGGGAAGGAGAGAGCCGTGCTGGCCAGAGACATGAAGAGTACGCTTCTGAACTCTCCGAANGAGAAGAACTCGATTCCGAAACTGAGGAAACAATAGAGAAGCGTCATTGTCAGAAGGAACTTGCAGTAGTTCGCGACCCCGATGGTGGTCATGGAGGGCTGTTCGACTTTCGTTTTGTCGTCAAAGGGGACGTAGAGAAAGAAGATACCTTTTTTTGCGGCCGCAAGCAATACGCAGGCGAGTGAGTTCACTCCGAGGGTGTCCGAAAAAATATCCACGCTTAATCCGAGCAGGAAAGAAAGGGTGAACAGCCAGTTCAGACTGAGATCCATCGGAAGACGGATGATGAAGTAGATGAAGATGATCGGCACGGCCACGTTGAAAAGAACGAGGTGGTTACAGATCAGGACCTGCGCCAGGACCAGCGTGNCGAACAATATGATATAGACCAAGAATGATTTTGCCATNNCNNANNNCGTTTAGTTTTTTCCCAAATCTATATCTTTGTCTATTTCGATATCCTTGCTCGCGAGCGAATCGAGCTCAGGCTTCCACGCATCTTTGAGCACACGCACGGTACTGAGATTGCGGAAGTTCGAACCGAGATGAAGTTTCANGATGAAGAAGTTGTCGTCTGTCCCTTTAACTCGGTTNAGGACGGTTCCGATCATGATGCCCTCCGGAAAAGTAGTGGAGTAACCCGAAGTCACCACTGTGTCTCCGATATTGAACTTCGCATGACGCGGAACCTCTTCCATATAGGCGACCGTCGGGTCGCCCCCTTTCCATGTGAGTGTACCTACGAATTGCGTCCCCTTGAGCTTGACTGAGAAGTGCTGTGTCTCGTTTAGCAGCGAGATTACCCGCGCCGTGTTGCGTCCCGCCACATTNACGATTCCNACCACGCCGTTCTGGTCAACGACACCCATNCCGGTGTTGACNCCCTGCTCATATCCTCGGTTGATGGTGAAATAGTTCCGGGGATGGCGGATAGAGTTGTTGATGACGGTAGCGGTCTCGAAGTTGTAGCGCGGCCCTCTGTCGCTCACGGGAACTGTGTCGGCNACAATTGCCTTNTAGTCCTCGAGCTCCGACTTGAGGTTGAGCACTTCATTTTCAAGACGGGCGTTATTCTGCTGAAGCTCNCGGTTGATCGTCCGCAAGTCGAAATAGCCCGTGATGTCCGAAACCTGACTGTAGACTCCCGAAACCACGCTGTTTGCCGATGTCAGCACGACAGCCTGNTGGTAGGACTGGCCCATNCCCAACAGAATACAAGAAATCAGCACATAGAATGTGAATACAAACCATGCGCTGTATCTTATAATGAAGTTCAGGAGATTTCTCACGCGTTTCCGGTTCTCTGCCGTTGTT
Source organism: Bacteroidales bacterium (assembly GCA_014800785.1). Lineage (GTDB taxonomy): Bacteria > Bacteroidota > Bacteroidia > Bacteroidales > Muribaculaceae > Lepagella. Next base: position 39,241 of record JAAVFK010000035.1, on the reverse strand, counting down.
TATCGGATCAGGAACGAGAAGCGGTTGATGTTCTTGAGCGCTACGCCGGTACCTTTTGCTACGGCGTGCAACGGATCTTCCGCGATCTTGAACTCGATACGAATCTTGTCGGTCAGTCGTTTTGCAAGTCCTCTGAGCAGTGCGCCGCCGCCGGCGAGGTAGATACCGTTGCGGACGATGTCGGCATAAAGTTCAGGGGGTGTCTGTTCGAGTGCTCCCAGAATNGCTTCTTCCATTCGCTGGATNGATTTGTCGATACAGAGGGCAATCTCCTCGTGGGTGACAGGAACCTCCATCGGAAGCGAAGTCATTCGGTTGGGGCCGACCACAACAAACGGTTCCGGCGGATTCTCAAGATCCGTGAGGGCTGAGCCAACGTTGATCTTGATCTGTTCAGCCATTGTCGCACCGACTTTGAGATTGTGCACACGGCCCATGTGTTCCTGGATGTCTGCCGTCAGGTCGTTACCGGCNAGGCGGATGGACTTGTTGGACACGATNCCGCCAAGAGAAATGACTGCGATCTCGGTTGAACCACCACCTATGTCGACGATCATGTTGCCTTCCGGAGCCTCGACGTCAAGACCGATGCCGAGAGCNGCNGCCATAGGTTCGTAGATCATATAGACATCACGGCCACCGGCGTGGTCGCAGCTGTCGCGAACTGCGCGGAGTTCGACTTCGGTCGAACCGGAGGGTACGCANACCACCATGCGGAGCTGAGGTGAGAACCAACGGCGCTTGGAGCTGACCATNTTCACCATGCCGCGGATCATGAGCTCGGCTGCGTTGAAGTTGGCGATCACACCGTCTCTGAGCGGACGGATGGTGTGGATGCCGGGAGGCTCCTTGCCTTCCATCTGGTGGGCGGTTGTGCCGACAGCGAGAAGCTTGTCGGTCTTGCCTTCAATGGCTACGACCGAAGGCTCGTCGACGACAATCTTGTCGTTATGGATGATGATGGAATTGGCTGTGCCCAAGTCCATCGCGATTTCCTGAGTGAATGAAAAAAGTCCCATATTTTTATTGTGACTGAGACCACNGAGAGCCTCGTTTTAGGGTTCTGACAATATTTCAGTGCAAAGATAGCGAAAAAAATCCGATGTAGCACTATAATACACATAGTATTGTTAAAATAAATCGTAATTGNAAAGCCAACCGATAATGTAGTGACAGCGCTTCGCGACGTTTAAAAGTAAACATACTCTTAATCACTCCATAGTAACAGATGAAAAAGAGGCGCACCATTNGATGCGCCTCTTTTGTATAATATTATTTCCTTACTNGTGAAGGCTTCAGGATCAATTGTTGAAGTANGTCTCAAGAACATAATCGATGTTTTCGATNACGTTCTGGAGATCATAGTCGTCTGCGCCGCCCTCTTTGGTCTTGGCGAGGTCNGTGATATGTTTGGCCTGGAGGAAGTAGTTGTTCTTTACGTCCTCACGAGCTGCCTGTGCTTCAGCCGAATTGCCCTCGATGANGTTCCATTTCTCGGTGCCGACACGCATGATTTTCTTGGCGGCGTTCTTAAGGTTCTCGAAGTCAGTTGTCTCCATTTCTGCAGACTTGCGGTAGTCTGCGAGAGATGCGTCATTGTTGTCCATGCGGTCATATACAAACGCGCGCATGCCATAAAGGTTGCCGTTGTCGGGGTTGGCGGCAATCACATCGTTCAGAAGATTGAGCGCGCCCTGGAAGTCATCGTTCATGATTCGTGCGTTCACGAGGTTGTTGAGGAACACGGGCTGTTCGAGACCGAATTTGTCGTAGCCGGCCTGTGCTGCAACCTCGATTGCCTTNGCTGCCTCGGCCTGTCTTGCGGTGTCTTTCTGGGCGATGTTCTGCCAGCTTGCGATTTCGAGAATGTAAGCGGTGGGTTCGTCGAAGCCTAAGGGACGACCCTTGGCGAGTACGTCGGCAGCTTCGTTGACCATGTCTGCATAATATGCGCTGAGACCTGCGTAATAATAGGCGAGGGCGCGGTTCTCGTTGGTGATGGCGGGATTGATGATGACACCCTGCTCTACGAGTTCGGGCATNTCACCGTAAACCTTGAAGAGTTGGTAAGCAGTGGGGAGAGCCTTGGCGTTATAAGCTGCGCCACCCTGCTCGAAGAACTGGGGAGCGTGGNTGCTGAGGATNNTGGAGATATCCTTTTTGTATTTTGCNTTGATGGGCTTNCCTTTCTCGTCGACCTGNGTGCCGTCGAGGGGAAGNGTCATAACGAAATAGTTGTAACCGTTCAGTAGNTTCTCGGCGAGAGCAGCCGCGTCAACAGACTCGGGGTTTACGCTCGCTGCCTGCGCTCCNTTGTCGAANGCGCTGAANTCAACTTTGCCTCCGGTGAAGTAGGTGCGCGGATCCGACTGGGTTTCGGGATTCTGGGCAGCCTCTTTGATCAGATTACGGGCTGTCTGGAGATCGGCGACTTTACCGGCCAGCTTGTTGGCCTGGTCAACATTCGCCTTCTGTGCGCTCATCGAGGCGACAGAGGCCAGTGTCAGAGCGATGGCAAGATACTTTTTCATATCGTTATTGTTTTAGTTGTTTTNTNTNNNG
>JAAVFK010000035.1:33955-36668 GCA_014800785.1 Bacteroidales bacterium | reverse complement strand
TNNGNNTNNCGATTTGAATCCGAACACTCTCTATATTNCNGTTTTATTCGTCTTCNTTCTCGAAGTCGTCGATTTCGTCCTGAATCTCCTCTCCGAGATCAATTTCGTCGCCTTCGACAACCTCATCGTTCAGAAGCCCTTCGTTTTCAGCTGTGTCGATGAGCTCCATTCCTTCGGCCGCTTCGCGGGCCTCGGTCGAACCTTCTCCGTCAAGTTCTTCATCAACCGCTTCTTCGGGGTCACTGTCGACTTTGCATACCGAGGCGATCGAGTCACCGCGTTTCTTGAGATCAATGAGTTTGACGCCCTGGGTTGCACGACCCTGAACCGAGATGTTCTTCAGAGGCATGCGCAGGGTTATGCCGCTCTGGTTGATGATCATGAGGTCGTCCTCATCGGTCACATTGAGGATGGCGATCAGTTCGCCGGTCTTCTCAGTCACGTTGAGTGTNTTGACACCCTTGCCGCCACGGTTGGTGATACGGTAGTCTTCAAGAAGCGAGCGTTTGCCATATCCCTTTTCGGAAACCACCATGATGGTGTGGTCCGAGTCTTCAGGCATCGTNATCATGCCTACAACCTCGTCGCCCTCTTCTCCGAGTGTCATACCCTTCACGCCGGTCGACATTCGGCCCATTTCGCGAACCTTCGNTTCGGGGAAGCGGATCGCGCGACCTTCGCGATCGGCGAGGATCACTTCGCTGTTGCCGTCGGTCAGGCGTACCTGGATCAGNCGGTCGTCCTCGCGGATNATGATCGCGTTNACNCCCATCTGGCGCGGACGGGAGTAAGCCGCGAGCGGGGTTTTCTTCACGATNCCGTTCTTGGTAGCGAAGATNAGGTTGTATTTCATGTTCTCTTCCGGATCGAGCAGACGCTGTTTCGGAATACAGATCGTTGCGTTCACCTTGTCGTCAGACGAGATGTTGAGCAGGTTCTGGATTGCGCGGCCTTTCGAGTTCTTCGCCATTTCGGGAATCTCAAATACGCGCAGCCAGAAGCAGCGGCCGTTGTTGGTGAAGAAGAGAATGTAGTCCTGGTTGTTGGCAGGATAAATGTACTCGATGAAGTCTGAGTCACGGGTGGTGGATCCTTTCGAACCTACGCCGCCGCGGTTNTGGGCGCGGAACTCCGAGAGGGGAGTGCGCTTGATATATCCGAGGTGTGAGATNGTGATNACCATCTCNTCGTTCGAGTAGAACTGGTCTTCGTTGAAGTTGGCGCTTCCTTTGGGNTTGATGCGCGTTCTGCGGTCGTCGCCATATTTGTCNCGCACCTCGATCAGCTCATCTTTCATTACCTGACGGCACACCTCGTCGTTATTCAGAATCTCNTTGAGGTGCTCGATGAGTNTCATCAGTTCCTCGTACTCGTCTTTCAGTTTCTGCATCTCCAGTCCGGTGAGNTGGCGGAGACGCATCTCAACGATCGCGCGGGTCTGGATGTCATCGAGGTCGAATCGTGCGGCGAGTTGTTCGCGGGCCTCGTCGGTTGTTTTCGAGTGACGGATGATNTGGATCACCTCGTCGATGTTGTCGACGGCTTTCATCAAGCCTTCGAGGATATGGGCGCGTTCTTCNGCCTTGCGGAGTTCGTAGCGCGTTCTGCGGAGAACGATCTCATGTCTNTGTGCGACGAATGCTTCGAGCAGNTCTTTCAGATTGAGTGTTTTCGGACGTCCGTTGACCAGGGCGACATTGTTGACGCTGAAAGAGGTCTGGAGAGCCGTCATNTTGTAAAGCTTGGTGAGCACAACCTTGGCGTTCGCGTCGCGCTTGATGTCNATCTCGATACGGATGACACCGCGTGCAGACGTNTCTTTGATATCGGAGATGCCGTCGATCTTCTTCTCCTCGACAAGGTGAGCGATGCTCTTCACAAGCTCGTCCTTGAGAACGCCGTAGGGGATTTCCGAGACGATGATACGGTCATGAGTGCCCGTGCTTTCGATGTCGGCTTTTGCGCGAAGGATGATTCGGCCGCGACCGGTCTCGTAGGCCGAACGCACACCGTCAAGTCCGTAGATCTCGCCGCCGGTGGGGAAGTCCGGGGCGGTGATATGCTCCATAAGTCCGTCGATCGAAATTTCAGGATCGTCGATCAGCGCGATTGAGGCATTGATTGATTCCGTCAGGTTGTGAGGGGGCATATTGGTCGCCATACCGACCGCGATACCTGCCGCACCGTTGACGAGCAGCTGGGGAAAGCGGGTNGGAAGAACCGTGGGCTCTTTCGACGTGTTGTCGAAGTTGGGAACGAAATCGACTGTGTCTGCGTCNATGTCGCGGAGCATCTCCTCGCCCATGCGCGAGAGTTTNACCTCNGTGTAACGCATAGCCGCCGGTGAGTCGCCGTCGATCGAACCGAAGTTGCCCTGACCGAACACAAGAGGGTAGCGCAGGGACCATTCCTGGGCCATGCGGACCATCGTCATATATATCGAGCTGTCGCCGTGGGGGTGATAGTGACCCATCACGTCACCGACGATACGTGCTGATTTCTTCGTATTGCCGGAAAACGGCGTACCGGTTTCNTTCATACCGTAAAGCACACGGCGGTGAACGGGTTTGAAGCCGTCGCGNACGTCAGGAAGCGCNCGCGAGACAATCACCGACATAGAGTAGTCGATGTAGGCGCTTTTCATTTCCGATTCGATACTGATCGGAATTATTTTATCTTCTCCTTGCATTTTGAAGTTTTAGTTATTCNNCNG
>JAAVFK010000035.1:0-33943 GCA_014800785.1 Bacteroidales bacterium | reverse complement strand
CNNNNAAGGCACGCAATAGCAAGCGGCAACCGGAAGATGTTTTCATGGCGCGGAGAGGAGGACCGACACCTTATATTATATATGGCCGCAACACTTTGCAAAGTTACGAAAAAAAATCGAATTAACACNCCACCANCCCCACCTATTTCTCAACTTTATCCACCCCACTAAAACCCCACTGCAACCCCAGCCAATAGNACNGCCGCCCNNAGTNTCTTTGNANTTTGTAAATGNAATAGGGTGGNGGNTGACGTTAAAAATAGCGAAAATANGGGTGAGGTGTGAAAAATTGTGCTAAATGCAGATTTTTTGGCACGGGTTTTGACTTTTTTCGTTCTGTAATGTTATTATAGACAGCGGACCCTGTCGCGCAAGCGGTTGCGGGATTCCTGTCTTTCCTCCTCTCCCTCCGTCCTTCTCGGACAATCTCTCTTCNTCAATCTCTCCCCGGTTGGAAAAACAAAATTATTACTGAATGAAGAACGACTTTTCAAAACAGTTCAGGCCTGTGCTTGAATCAGCCTACTCGATCTCCCAGGAGTTCGGAACNCCTCTGCTCGTTCCCGAGCATTTCGTGCTTTCCGCGCTCAGAGACCGTCAGGGCTANGCGTTTAAGATTCTNTCTCAGCTCAACATCCCGATCGACACTATGATCTCCGAGCTTGAGGATTACATAAGAACTATGACTCCGCAGGGCGAGTCGACGACTCTTTTCGAACAGCGTTTCCGTATCACACTGGCCGCTGTCCGTCTGCTTCAGCTCGCCATAGCTGAGGCTCGCAAGATGAACGTCTCGGTCGTAGGAGGTGAACATATCATTCTCGCGCTTATGCATGACCGTCGTGCGATGGATTCGGATTTCCTNAGCGATTTCAAGGAAAAGTATCTCAATTTTGAGATCTCGATCCAGAATATCGGTGCGGAACCGAAGGTTTCGGATCAGACCGCCGGTGATGATGACGATGATGACGCNGACGATCTTCCCGATGACGCTCCCGTAAAGGGCTCCGCTTCTTCCGGNAACCGCAGGAGCACTTCCGGTCAGCCCCCGAAGTCTTCGACACCGACTCTCGACAAGTTCGGTTACGATATGACAAAGGCTGCGGCCGAAGGCCGTCTTGACCCCGTCGTTGGCCGTGAGATCGAGATCGAGCGTCTCGCGCAGATCCTTTCGCGCAGAAAGAAGAATAATCCTGTTCTTATCGGTGAGCCGGGTGTGGGTAAATCGGCTATTGTCGAGGGACTCGCTATCCGTATCAACCAGCGCAAGGTCTCGCGCGTTCTCTTCGGCAAGCGTGTGATCGGTCTCGATATGGCCGGTATGGTTGCCGGTACGAAGTATCGCGGTCAGTTCGAGGAGCGTATCAAGGCTGTCCTTGAAGANGTTTCCAAGAATCCTGACGTGATCCTTTTCATTGATGAGATCCACACAATCGTNGGTGCCGGCGGTGCTCCCGGTTCGATGGATGCCGCCAATATGCTCAAGCCNGCTCTTGCGCGCGGCGAGATCCAGTGCATCGGTGCTACAACACTCGACGAGTATCGCCAGAATATCGANAAGGACGGCGCACTCGAACGTCGCTTCCAGAAAGTGATGGTCGAGCCGACAACTCCCGAGGAAACACTCGCCATTCTCGAACAGGTCAAGGAGAAGTANGAGAAGCACCACAATGTTTATTATACCGACGATGCGATCAAGGCATGTGTNGATNTGACCGGCCGTTACATTTCGGACCGCAACTTCCCCGACAAGGCGCTCGACGCACTCGACGAGGCCGGTTCGCGTGTTCACATCACCAATATCGTAGTNCCCGAAGAGATCGAGAAACTTGAGAACGAACTTGAACAGGCAAATGCCGANAAGCTCGCTGCTGCNAANGCTCAGGATTTCGAACTTGCCGCTTCACTGAGAGACAAGGAGACTAAACTGCGNACNTCTCTCGACGAGGCCAAGGCAGAGTGGGAGAAGACTCTNGACGCCGAGCGCCAGGAGGTGAATGAGGAGAAAGTGGCTGAGGTAGTCGGCATGATGTCGGGTGTTCCCACCCAGCGTATNGCCCAGGCNGAAGGTTCGCGTCTGATCAAGATGGGCGACGAGCTCCGTGGCAGCGTGATCGGTCAGGACGACGCGATCAAGAAAGCTGTCAAGGCNATCCAGCGCAACCGNATCGGCCTCAAGGACCCGAANAAGCCGATCGGCACGTTNATGTTCCTCGGTCCGACCGGTGTCGGCAAAACTCANCTCGCCAAGAAGCTGGCCGAATATCTCTTTGACTCNACNGANTCTCTGATCCGTCTCGATATGTCNGAGTATATGGAGAAGTTCACCGTNTCCCGTCTCGTCGGAGCGCCTCCGGGATATGTCGGTTATGAAGAGGGTGGTCAGCTCACAGAGAAAGTNCGCCGTCATCCNTATTCAGTAGTCCTTCTCGACGAGATCGAAAAGGCTCATCCGGATGTCTTCAATCTGCTTCTGCAGGTNATGGACGAAGGCCGTCTGACTGACTCNCTCGGTCGCAAGATCGACTTCAAGAACACGATCATCATNATGACCTCGAACGTCGGCTCACGTCAGCTCAAGGAGTTTGGCGGTGGNGTTGGCTTNAATACCGANTCTGTCAGCAAGGAGCAGGCCCACGGTGTGATCTCCAAGGCACTCAACCGTGTCTTCTCGCCCGAGTTCNTGAACCGAATCGACGATGTTATCATGTTCGACCAGCTCGATCGCGACGCTATNTTCAAGATCATNGANGTNGAGCTCCGCGACTTCTTCGANCGTGTGGAGAAACTTGGCTTNAANCTNAANCTCAGNCCCGAAGCAAAAGANTTCATCGCCGACAAGGGTTATGACAAGAACTTNGGTGCGCGTCCTCTNAAGCGCGCAATCCAGAAGTATCTCGAAGATGACCTCGCCGAACTGATGCTCAATCTCAATGCGGAAGGTCAGATCGGAGGAACCATAGACGTNACCCGTCCCGAAGGCTCCGATAAACTGAAGTTCGAGTATCATCCGTTGGCCTGAGCCNAGACGGTTTGAAATTTAATGNAAGTGATCTGAAATCAAATNACTGACCTGAAATATAAAGTCAGGGTGTATCTGAAAATTGGATACACCCTGATTCTTTTGTATAAAGTGGGAGGCAGATGTCTTAAAAACGAAAATTCGGTTATCTGAAATTCTCCGAGAACTTGAATAGGGAGCCGGTTGGGCAGACGAAGCGACAGTAGGGTCGCGATATTACGGCCGATAGCGCAGTGAACAGACACGCGGCGACGATTATGTACCACGCGGCCGATTCAAATTGAAAGGCCTGGAAGAGTTCAAGGTCCATCCACTCAGTCAGGCAGTCAGCCCATAGCAGAATCATCAGCACGGCCCAGAGTATTCTCCGGAACCAGTCGAGCCCCTTGAGCACTTTCTTTGAGAGTCTGATTTTGTATCCGCATAGTTCGGCTACGAGCAGTTGGGCGGATCCGAGGGGACAGATGTGGTTGCAATAGTGTTGCGGGTGTCCGAAGAGGGGATAGACAAATGCCGCAACCAGCATAACTATGGCCACGAGCCCCGCTGGGAGGGCAAAGCCCTCAGACATATATTTGAGCATTCTGGAATAATCAAGGAAGGTTCCGCACCAGAATCCAAGAACTACAATATTCGCAATCATCTGAACATATCTGTACGCCCGGTTCCTTACAAACAGAGGAAAGACGCATGCGGCGAGGGAGACTCCGAGGGCAATCCACATTCGCCACGGCATCTCGGTCCGGTTTCTCTTTTCAGATCCAAGGTAGCAGTTGAGACCGGCGTTCACATTGCTGATTATGGCGACCGATGAATATGTGGCACCGCTCACAGCATCCGGTTCCATATTCAGTGCTTCGTCCGGCGTCTTGCCGATCCAGCTTTCAAAGAGAACCGACGCCCGTTTGAAAAAAGAGGGAGTCTCCTCNTTTGNAAGAGGAGTGATTGAGGAAATTCTGCCATCNNTGATTTCAATNTCNACCGGTANNGGNCCATTGTAACCCGTTTCGGTGCCGTCAANAGAAGCGGTATGGATAATCACCGAACCGTCGGCGTTGCGTGTTATTGAATCNGTNTCNACGAGCNCACTNNNCTATTCCCATCNGNANCACCAAAGCNNTGTCCGAAGAGCATGTGATGAACACTGACCGAAGCAAAAGCAAGCATGGCCAATGCAAGCGTAAGACTCAGNAATCTGTATTTTNTCTTCATGTTTAGGTTNGGATACTATTCGAATACTATTCGAATAGGTGACAATATTCGNCCGAAATAGTTTATAAAATAGTAAAAAATACCTACATTTAGGTATGAACCTCAANCGAGGNTCTACCTAAATGTAGGTATATGTAGGTATTTTTATGAGTGATTTCCCTTTTNGGGNGTCCTTATNNNGGNTCAGTCGTCATANTTCACGAATTTNCCGNCCTTGTTGAANTTCATGTCNACTCCGTTCGAGAGTTCTACNGAGTAGCCANTGCGTTCTTTCTCGATACCGGTGATGACCGCCTTGGGATGAAACTGTTTGACGTAGCTCACCACACTTTCCGGAACGAATTTTGTCGGAACCGAAGTCTTGGAATTCATTTCAATGTCTTTCCAGTTCCCCTTGTTGTCAAAGGTTACTTCTGTACCATCNTTAAGAATCACTTCATACTCTGAAACATGACCGAGNGTCTTGTCGATCTTGATGTGATGGATATCGGCCTTGAAGTTATTCTTCAGGGTCGTGCGTGCGGCAACGGGAAGAACACTTGAATCGTGAGAGTAAGTGTCGCGAGCTGATGCGGCGAATGTTGCGAGGACCGCGATCAGGAGGGTGTAGATAAGCTTTTTCATAGTGTAATCTTTTTANATNAAATGCNNANTCNNTGCANTTGGTTCGGANTATGTCAACAATTNTACTTTCGGCTTCCTTTAGCATCCTNCACCGGGGTTACTCCAGACTGCCTATGATAAGATGATTCGCGCGGTCAATGATAGAGGTNTCGAGGCTGGCGAGATATATTCGGGTTGTGCTCTCCGANTTATGACCCATTCCCTCGCTTATTATGGTGAGTGGGATTCCCTTGGTCTTGGCTGCGGTTGCCCAGCTGTGGCGGGCTACATATAGAGTNAGTGGCATCGTNATNCCTGCAAGNGCCGCTACCTTTCGNAGATTGTAGTTGATCTTCGAACCGATGTTCCGGTAAGCGTAATAGTCGTTGATCTCGCGTTTACAGATAAGCGGAAGAAGGTATTGAGTGGGATTTTCAGGNTATTTGTTGAGCAGGGTTTGCATTTCCGTGGTCCAGGCGATATGAAGCACCTGCCCCGTCTTCCGGCGGCGATATGTAAGCATACCGTTCTGAAGATCGCTNTTTTTCAAGAAGGCCATGTCAACGAGGCTCATTCCGCGCAGCATGAAACTCAGGAGGAAAATATCTCTNGCATATTCAAGGGTAGGGTTGAANCTGAGATCNAGCCATCTGAGTTTGCGCATATCCCGAAGCGGGATCGCTCTCTTGCGCGTCGGTTCAACGCCTGTGAAGACCCGTTTGAATGGNTTGCGGTCAGGAATTATTTCGGCTTCAACCGCTCTGTTATAGACCGCGCGAAGTATNCNGAGGTAGAAAGAACTCGTGTTCGGAGTGTTCCCGAGACNGCGTTGCCAGGCTTCGAATGACTCGATGGTTTCGGAATCTATCTCGTCAAGCATGATGTCCCGTGATGAGGATCTGACGCCNCAGCGTTGAGAGGCNGCCGANGGNATATGTGTNCGCGTTCCGTTTCTTTCGAGAAACTTGCAAATGCTTCTCATTGTTGCTATGTATGTCTCGGCCGTGCGGACTTTACCGATTTTGCGAAGCCTCATTACGCAGGTNCTCATGTAATTGAGCAATGAATGTTCCCGGCTCTCGGTTTTAAACGCCAGGGCTATCTGATAGGGNGTGAAGGGGANACCTGCGGNTTCGAAACGTCTGATGATTCGTCTGATTGNCTCGATGTCGCGTTTGACATTACGCTTCACTTCGGTGAGCATGTCCAGACGTCCCCGCANGTCGGAGACTATAATATCATCNGTAGTAGGGTCCCACTCATCAGAATATATTCTTATTCCGGATGGAATTTGCTTGAATTGACGGCTATGGGAAATTTGATAGTGGATCAGACCCGTTTTGCCAGAATTCCTGTCGGATCTGAACTTTACGGTTACCTTGGTCATAAGTTTTAAGAGTTTAGTTTTAAATGATTTTAGGACAAAGATATTTTGGGAAATCTGCGACCCCGGATTTAAACATTGGGTCTTGGTTGAAATAAGCCGAAATTTTGTATCTTTGCAAAAACATACTCCAATACCAATGAAGAAAACAGCACTTGTAACCGGAGTGACCTCCGGTATCGGACTGGCGACAGCCCGCAAACTTCACGCCGCCGGCTTCCGTATCATAGGCACAGGCCGAAATCTGGAGGCGCTCAATAAATTGAGCGCCGAGTTGGGCGACGCCTTTCTGCCTCTCAATTATGACGTTACTGACTGCAAGGCCACCGAGGAGGCAGTGCGGTCCATACCGGCTGAGTGGAGCGAAATTGATGTACTCGTGAACAATGCAGGGCTCGCGCTGGGTCTTGAACCCGAATTTGAGGGCTCTCTTGATGACTGGTTCACGATGATCGACACCAATATCAAGGGTCTGCTNCATATGACNCGCCTTATTGTTCCCGGAATGATCGAGCGNGGCAGAGGTCATATCATCAATGTAGGCAGTGTCGCCGGNGACGCNGCCTANGCAAACGGAGCNGTATATTGCGCCACTAANTCGGCTGTGAAGACCATCACAGACGGTCTGCGCATTGATCTCGTCAATACACCTCTCAGGGTTACTTTGGTAAAACCGGGTCTTGTGGAAACCAATTTCAGCAAGGTNCGTTTTCATGGTGACGAGGAGCGNGCCGACAATGTCTANAAAGGNATCACCCCTCTGACNGGTGACGATATAGCCGACACAATCGTCTACGCNGTCCAGGCTCCCGCACACGTCCAGATCGCCGAGCTCCTTGTCCTCGCAACCTATCAGGGCAGCGGCTCGGTAATCGCCCGCCAGCCTGTCTGAACCGACTCTATTAGAAGTTATAAGTTACTTTTTAAGAGGCCTAAAGTTACTACCTAAAGTTACTCGGGTTTCCGGTTTAGCCAGTATTTGCGTTCGGATTCCTCAAACCTCTCGATGGCATAGCGGAGGGTGGTTCGTGCCATACGGCAATAGTTACTCTNGAGATAGTCAAGAAGGACTTCCTTATCTTTCTTGCCTATCTCGCGAAGCATCCAACCCACAGCTTTGTGGAGTAGATCGTGCGGATCCACGAGCAGTTTGTCCGCAATCTCTAATGTCGGTCCGAAGATGCCGTTTCGGATCAGCGTCAAGGTCGAGACGATAGCTATCCTCTTCTCCCAAAGATTTTCACTCTCGGCCAACCGATGAAGAATGTAATAATCCGGCACCTCGGAATATAAAAGGAAATAACCCACGATATATTCACACGACAGGTCAACCAAATCCCAATTGTTGGCCTGTCGTGCATGTTTCAGATAGAAATCGGTCAGCTCCTTTCTGCGTCCGGCTTTGGATTCTGTCAACTTGTCACGCTTTCGGGGCAACGCAAGCTTCATCTCCTCGACAATCAGCAGAAATCCGGCAAGCCGAACCTCATGAAAAGGACTGTACAGTAATCCTTCGATCTCATGTAGACCAACGAGCCCGCGAGCCTCTTTCACGACAGCGCGAGTCAGAGGCACCTTCAATCCGAGAAATTCATCTCCCTCGCCATATTCCCCCTTACCGGTCTTGAAAAACCTCATAAGATGGACACGTTGCGCCTCGTCACGCATCTCAACCAGCGCCTCCTCAATCTCACACCCCCTAACTTCACTCTTATTCATACCCATAAAACCCCATCACACCCCCAAATATTGCATTTCAACTCGCCCCTCCTTATTTGAACTTTAAAAACAAACACCAAGAAACCGAAACGAANAATAANCAACGCCAAACACCCGGACGGCGTGAAAAAGANACGGAAAATTCACGCCGACCGTGGGAAAGGAGCCATATANGCAAATTTTTTGAAAAAAGTGTTCGAAAATTTAGAGAGTAACGAAATNTTTACTAACTTTGTAGTGNTCAAAGNAACAAGAAATCAATAATATGTTTCACCCTTAAAACTTCAAAAAATGGAAGACGAAGTATTTAAGAAAGAGCTTCAGGAACTGATNGGGATGGGGTCTAAGGTTGATAAGAGACCGAGAGCAGAGAAGAAAGTTCAAAGCTGAAATCAGAGTCCAACTCACAANAGTGATGAAAGACTAAACCAAAGAACCTCTTTCCTCTCTCTTCGGGAGGAGAGGAGAGAGGTTTCTAAAAATTAAAAGGTATGGCAGATAATGAAAAATTAATGAANGATCCGATTCTTTCAAAAATTAAATTCATNGAGCGTGAAGATTTGCTNCGAGTCNTCAACGGCGCCTATATAGCNGAACGCTTCTTNGGCAAGTCCGGAAGCTGGTTCAGTCAGAAACTNAACNGTAATCTAAAGAATGGAAAGCCGTGCGAGTTTACAGATGAGGAGTTGGAGATACTCAGAAATGCTCTCTATACCATTTCCATAGAACTCCAAGAGTTAGCTGACGAACTGNATTAAGGGTTTATTATAAAATCTTCGTCTTCCANACGTTTGCAACAGTCAGTCACAGCCNGATTGCCCTACAAAGTCAGTCGGGCTCTTCTCTCATTATCAAAGTAAGAATATGGAAAAACAAAGACTNCATNTAGTAGTAAGCCGTACAGAAGATAATTTTTGCGGTTCCTGGTCGGATGGTCAGGATGGCGNGGTNTTGGTTACGGCCAANACNTTNCCNAAGTTTAAGGAAGAAATGGCGGAAGCCATCCGTTTTCACATTCGGGAGTGTGTAGATGACGGTGACGAATTCCCAGAGGATCTNGTCAACGGAGATTATGNGATCGAGNATNAGCTTAGGGATAGACTTCAAGAATAGCCGGCGAACTGCGTTAAGAGTAAATCATCGTCTGTCAAACGTTCGCAGTTACCGGTNTGTCCGGTCGGCCATCNTGGTCGGCCGGACTTTTTCATGTTTTGAAAGATACGGGAAAAATCNGNGAGGGGTGAAGGGAATGGATCCNGTTTCACCGGCTGCTGTCCTTTTCACAGCGAACGGCCGTCAGCGCATGAACTTCGATCGAGACAAGAAGCGTAGAGTCTCGGCCGTCGACTGCGGAATCACCATTGTCGGCCAGGAATCGCCAGACCTAGACATCGCGCTTTTCTCGNGAATGGTTCACGTTCCGCTCTCGAAGACCGTCTGGAAAACCCGATAGACCCTGCGGAATTGCGCAAAACATGCGTTGAAGGAATCGGATATCAAAACAAAGCATGCAAGCGCAACGATGAGAGAGCGGTCTTCTGGGCCACCGTTGACTTCCTCCATCAGGATGGTCAGATCCACACCAAGGGAGATTATCGAATAATCTATGAGACTACGGTCATGACCAAAGAACTCTCGGCCCCCCCATCGAGTTCTCCGATTCAAAACCTGTGCTCTATCTATCGACCAAGCGAGTGTTCGCCCTTTACCGGAAACAATGCAAGGTACTCTGTGAGCCATCACAGAGTCAGCAGAGCNTTGAACATNACCTGAAGACCTCAGACTCGTCCCTCGGAGCGAAGAGATNAATGAGGTTAAAAAATATCAGCAACGACAGAGAGATGACGANAATCGTAAACACTGACACGGGAGACTTCCGAAATNTAGCCACTTCACGCGTCGAGATGGCGCTCGCCTTCGATCACGAAAAACTCGTCGAGCAGTATGGGCTTTCGTCGNTCGTAGACACGATTCCATTNACCGACTGCTAGCTCTAATTAACAAAACCTCCGNGTGTCAAGACACTCGNCATNGTGTCGGCAGACNATTAGCCTAGACTCCGAACTCACTATCTACAATCTGGCTACGATCGCCCCGGCTTCCTGGTGGCCGGAGTGAGAGCGTCACGTTCATTGAAGAAAAATAGTGATTTTTTTGAAAAAAGTTGCTGAAAAAAATTGTATATTCAACAAATGTTGATTAACTTTGTATTGTCATTAAGCCAGAGAGTTAATTAACATGTTTCACTAAAAAGATTTTCAAAATGAACGATGAGAAATTCAAATTGAGAATTATTGANGTTGTCGCTCTCTTGATTAAGTTCAGGACAATGACTGACAAGAGAATTCTCAGAGACTACATCAAAGCGGTAGTTAAAGAGTTACCTTAGTCTAAGNAACTCCTCCAAACAAAGAACCCTCCCCCTAAAAGAGGAGCGGTTCCCCTTAAAAAAGCAACTATGGCAAATGAAGATTTAATCAACGAAATAATACANCGTGCTGAATCAGAAGAGGGTCAGCGGATGGCCGATGAGACCTTTGCACGTTTGAAAAATGGTGAGGTAACATCCGACAAGTTGGTTGTTGACCTCAAGAGAGAAGATATTGCAAAAGTGCTGAAAGTATCTTACATTGCAGAGCGTTTCTTCGGGCGTTCCCGGTCCTGGCTTTGTCATAAGCTCAACAATGATATTG
The DNA here is from genome assembly GCA_014800785.1 of Bacteroidales bacterium. Classification (GTDB taxonomy): domain Bacteria; phylum Bacteroidota; class Bacteroidia; order Bacteroidales; family Muribaculaceae; genus Lepagella. The sequence goes on along the minus strand of JAAVFK010000035.1, from coordinate 23,310 downwards.
TGAACGGCAAGCGTGANGGATTCACCATAGAGGAGCGTAAGAAGCTCAAAAGCGCTCTCGATACCATAGCCTGCGAAATTCAAAATCTGTCGGATAATTTGTAGTTAATTTCTCATCNTTCATCTACATAATCCGACCCCGGCCCGATTGACCTATAAAGTCAGTCGGGCTTTTTCCATATCCTTAAACCAATAAAAGTTATGGGNCTGACAAACCAGACTCATTCTCATATTCTGACTTCAAAATAANACAAAANNTGNTANAAATTAACGGTCAGGCTTTTTATGACGAGCCGCGAAGTTGCGGAAGCTGCCCTTTCCTATGCACCGGAGCTACGAATATGTATCCCGGGGCTAAGAGAGGACACTGCATCTTATTCAACGAGTGGCACCTGCGGTACAGAANCATTCCCCGAAGGTGCCACAAATTATTCAAGAAGGCGTTAACNTTCCCCGAAGGNACGGAATTGGCCATTGTGGAANATCAGTGACCACCGGTAAAAGTAATCTCGTTTTTAAGAGGAANAGCGATAGATCAGCTTGTAACCCTTTGAATCTCCAACGATAATGAGACATTGAATANGTTGATGNCNTTTTGGAAAATTTAAGATTTGGGANNATGGACGATTTTNACATATACTTTTGCNGTCTGTTAACACATCATCCTGTAGAAAATGAAANAGACTGCCAAAATCGTTCCTCAGGACAGACTCTACCNGAGTGACAACGAATANGAAATACCCATCCTGCGCATTGACCGGCAACCTGAAACGGGGCTACTCATGCCTTTNGCACCATGGGGNGCCAACGCCCGACGCAGAAGCCACGTAGGAACTATCCATTTTTATGTTGACGATTATCGTTTTAATAACATCTGGCTTCATCCTGAAAAACTGATATACACCGGATGCAGAGAAGTAGTAGANCCTAATTTTTCTCTGTTCCAGACCACACCTATCGCCTATGGTCTTCAACTTCTATATAAGAAACGTTGGATCGCCCGCTGGCTTCAGGAATGTGGCATTCGAGTGTGGGTTGACCTCAACGTGGCTCCTAAGTTCCGTGAGTTGAATAANCTCGGAGTGCCGANAGGGTATAANGCATTTGCGACTCGTGGCCATGAGGGAGAGTTGTGTCATTTGGAGGCTGAATGGCAAATCGCAAAAGAGATTTCCGGAGTTGAAACGCCAAATATGATCGTGTATGGAGGTGGAGAAACGTGTAAATCGTTTTGCAGACAACGAGNACTCATATACATAGACCCTTACCAAGTGGACCAACGCAAAAGCCGAAAGGAGGTTGACAATGGCTAAATCCTACGGTGGTATTAGAAACGTTGGAGTTGTCAATCAGTCAGACTATGCTTCTAATAAAGCTGAGTTCGAGCGTCTATTAGCGACTGGCAAATATGACGTTGAGAAAAGTTATTTATCTCCGACCNGAGCCTATGTTCTTTATGAGAAAGGTCATGAATACCATATCGAAGAGATAGAAGCTGCTCGAGCAATGGCAGATCATGGTATAATAGTAGAGATGAATAAAGAAGGCGATCCGGCAAGGGCAACTGCCATAGATGCGAAAGGCAACTATAAGTTTAGCGAAGGAACGCTATCAATTGAAAAACTCTCCTATGAGCAAAGCACAAAGACACAGCCCACTAATAATGCCGAGAGGTCGGTAAAGAAAGCGCTTGAGCATTGTCGTAGTAAGGGTTCAGATGTTGCCGTGATATATGACCGAGGAGGAATCTTCCATCGAGGCGATATTAGTAGAGGTATTGCTTCTTATGAAAAATTCAGTACCAATACACATCGATTCAAAGCCATTCTGGTGATCGACAAGCATGGCAGTGTTTACGAATGGACCCATGACAAATAAAAAAGGCGAGTAGAATGCCCTCTCGCCTTGCCCACTGCACCCCCCCGGACCAGTGGACATTTTGGCGACCCGGGGCTACTGGATCTTTGTATTCGTGCTTACTAAGAAGCCTTATCTGATGCAAAATTACTAATTTTTAATGAAGTACACAAATCCAATGAAAGTAATAATCACCGGCAGCGAGGGATTTATCGGCCGTGCGCTCTCGCAAGCCTTACAAAAGCGCGATGGCTTCAGGAATTTGGTATCAATGTTTGGATTGATCTNCATGTTTCACCCAAGTTCCGCGATCTTANCAAGCTTGGTGTTCCACATGGCTACAATGCGTTTGCAACAAGAGGAGTCGCGGATTGTCCGTATATTATCCTTGATGAACTTGAGGTAGCCAAAGAAATCTCAGGGTCAGTCACTCCCAACTTCCTGGTCTATGGTGGCGGGGCAGAGGTCAAAGAAATCTGCCGGAAGCACAATCTCATCTATGTGGAACAATACATGGTGAGAAAACGTNAATCAAGAGAGGGGGTGAACAATGGCTAAGAGTGCTGGAGGAGTAAGGAATGTATCTGTCGGGAGTACTGCTTATAAAAGCCGACTGGCTGAAGTAGTCGCCATGAAAGCGAGTGGTAAATACTCATCTGTCGAGATGGCCAATAATGGTACCGGTTGGGTTGCTATCGAAAAAAGTCCGAAGAAACATAAGCCGGAAGAAATTGAAGCGGCCCATCATTTAGCCAACAAGGGTTATAAGGTTACACTTACCAATGAGGCCGGTTCAAATGTTGTTAAAGAGGGGAAGATATTTAAGGCTTCCTTTGAACAAAGGACCCCTACAGCCGAAGGTGAGAAAGGTGTAAATAAAGCTCTTGAACACGCCAAGAAAAAAGATGCTGATATAGCCGTCATCTATGATAAATATCGGACTTATAATCGAACTGAGATTGAAGCTGGAATCCGAANATACGAGAGTTTTAACAAAAAGCATAGATTCAAAAAAATAATTGTAGTGGGTTCCACAGGTAACGTACACGTCCATACACACAATAACTAAAAAAGAGGGNCGCCCGCACTCGGTAGTCCTCTTCCATTCAGTTTTCCTCACAAGCGAGCGGCCATAGTACGGATACCGTCCTCAGTAATGTACTGACTGAATGTTTAACGATAAGACCTGATCGCAACGGGTAAATCGAATACCTCATCAGATGGTCTTTAAACCACCTGCCACCGTTCCACACATCGTGGCTCTATTGCGATTAAGTCTTATTTTGATACAAAAATACAATTTTAATTTTACATACACAATACCCATTTTGTTTTTTGCTTAAAATCATGAAACTTAACGAATATCAGAAAATNGCCCTTTCAACGGCCCTTCCGCTTACAGACCGGAACATCCCATATCTGGCCCTCGCTTTGTGCGGAGAGGCCGGAGAACTTGCCGACAAGGTAAAGAAGGTGATGCGCGATAAAGACAACCGGTACTACCAGCCGGATCTGGCGGCAATCGCCCTTGAGCTCGGTGACGTACTCTGGTACGCCGCCAATCTTGCCAATAGTCTCGGTTACTCTTTTTCCGAAATTGCGGAGCTGAACATTCAGAAAATAAAAGACCGCGTCGAGCGTGGCACTCTCCACGGAAGCGGCGACAACCGATAATATTAAAAAATATCATTAATTTTGTATCGGTAATTACTCAGGGCCCCCCTTCCTCTCAAAAACACAACATTTATGAAACAAGTAAGAGTATTTATAGAGCGAGCAAAAGATAGTATGTATAGCGCATATATGCCGGACGACAACCATCTTCACTTCAATGCTATCGGAGAAGGGCAGACCGCAAAAGAGGCGCATGATGACTTTATGGATGTAATCGATTCGTTTCGCGTTGATTTTCCTGAAGAGATCGCAGAACTTCAATTTGAATTTTCATTTGATCTGGCTTCATTCCTGGCCTATTACAGTGGAATACTCACTCTTGCAGGATTGTCAAAAATCACAGGTGTTGCGCAGGGTCAGCTCTCACATTACATCACCGGCCACCGCAATCCCTCGCCCCGCACAGTCGCGAAGATTGACCGGGCTCTTCATGCCTTTGCCTCCGAATTAAGTCAGATCCATTTTATCTGATAAATCCCGACTTTTATTCTTGATTGCCTCTCCTTACTTATATGTTTTGTAACATCCCGATAAATAGAGATTTCGTAAAAGAGTTGCGAGAAATTTTGTAAGTAAGAAAAATGTTACTAAATTTGTGGTCACAAAATGTCCTCTAACCATAGGTCCGTAACTCCTTTAGTGGTGTAGGGGCGCCGAACCATAAAACAAAACTGAATTATGTCAGCCATTATGCATCAGCTCAGCGACATCCTCCTTTATATCAAGTGGGGAAACATTTCTAAAGACTTCTTCGGATTCTCCCGGGGATGGATATATCAAAGACTCAACGGATACGATGGCAATGGAAAACCATCCGAATTTACGGAGTCTCAGAAAGAGACGCTCCGCAATGCGCTCAAGGAATTGGCGCATCGGATAGAGACTGCCGCCGACAATATCAAATAAGCTCTGCAATAAGCAATGCAAGTGTTCAGAGAATGTTCTTGTCAATTCGGAGACTCAGGCTAAGCTAATGCCAAAGTTGCTACACTCCTTTTACTATCTCTATCCTGAGGTTTCAGCTGAACTATATAGAAGTCATGGATTAACGAGATTAATGCGATTCGCCATACGGTTTATCAAAGCCTGAAGTTCCGTGCGTTTTTTAACCGGGAGGAAAGAGTCCTCTATGACCTCAGACCATTTCGGAAGGGCTTTTGAGAACTTCGCGAAGACATTGGCGATGGCTTTTTCATCCATGCCGCTGTCACGCATTGCTTTCTCAAAGTCCTCACGTTTGATCTTTTTCTTCTTCCCGTTCAATGTTAAGGCAAGTTCCTCATCATCCTCCGGCATTACGATCGTTGTTGATAACAAGTCATACGCAGGAGTGAGCATATAATTAGACATTGGCTTGAATAAAGAAAAATTTTTCAAGTGCATATCCGCGTTTCCTATGAGCCATGAGAATACAACCACTTCCCAAAAGTTTACAACATCCAGTAGGGGTGCTGACGAATGTTGGCGTATAAGTTTGGCAATCCGCTCGTATGAACCTTTGTATTTATCCTCGGTAAGACGTTCCGATAACTGGCACATATCCTCCATTGCGATCTTCTCGCCTTTCTTGGTTCGGTCAATCCGTCGGGTGATGTAACACAGTTCTCCATCGGCAAAGCGAATCAGAGAATGCGGCACGGTCTTTATTCCGGCAGCATCTGCCAAGTGCATAACAAGGTCCTCATTTTCGGGAAGATTCTCGAAGCGGTCCGTCTGAGGCTTGAGTATGAATCTACCCCAAAGACCTACAATAGTGAACCGTTGCGGCTCTCCATTAGTTCCTCGTGCTATATCAAGAGATATTTTCGCCTGAACACCTGTCACGGTCGTACTTGCCGTAACTATCTCCCGCGCCAATTCCTTTATATTGTCACGTGTATAAGGAAGTTCAGGAACAGTCGTTGATTCAAATATCTTTCTGGCACAACCTTTGTGATAGTCCTTCTCTCCATTCGCAAGAGGCTTATAGCAATAAAGACATTTATTCATCAGCCACCTCCATTCCTTTTTCGGGTATTATACTTATGTTTCCAATGCAATCCTTACAACAGGCAAGTAACAGTGAAAACCTGTCACGGGCTGAGATCTTCCAGCTTTGTTCTGCGATGTCGAGCAGCCACCCTTCCGGAATCAATCCGTCAAAAAAAGGGAACAACACCTTATCCCGATAAGGTTTATCAGCGAGTGGCAGGGTAATGCTCACGGCTTCCGCCTTTTCTGACTTGAGAAAGTCAGAATCATAGTGGAATTCATAACCCATATCGTCTTCTGTCAATATTCCCGCCAACGTGGAATTGATAAATACCAAGGCCCGTTTCATGACTCAATCTTTTTGCCAGGTATCATTTCAGAACCAAATAAAGCTAAGACCTGGTTTACCTTATCCAATCGCAGGGTTGCCTTTCCCTGTTCAAGTTCACGCACAAAGCGAAGACCAACTCCAGATTTCTGGGAAAGGTCAACCTGCGTAAGTCCAAATTCCTTACGCTTCTCCTTCACATATCTGCTTAATTCAGTCATAATATACCCTTTTGGGTGCAAAGATAATAAAATTAATTCATCTTATCACCATAAGGGTATAAAAACATCATCGTAAAACAAAATAATACCCTATCGGTTATAATTCCAAGAGATTTCAAATATACTAAAACTCCGAGAGGCGCAACGACTATAGTATAGGTAAGCAAGCGAACACTGCGATTGTGATGGAATGCCTTTATTTAAATTTTTTCGGGGATCCGACAAACATTAACCAAGTTTAACTTCCAACTGCCATTTGTTTGCTGCGCCTCAGTTGATAGGCGCGTGATTGTTGAGTCCGGATTTTGTCCGTGTTTTTCAATCAAAAAGCCCGTAAACTTGTTGTTTACAGGCTTTTGACGGCTTACTTGTGGAGGTGGAGGGGCTTGAACCCTCGTCCAGCCACGGAAGCAGTAGGCTTTCTACATGCTTAGTCATTGACTTGGTTTTCGAGTACAGGCAGGCTCACGACTACCAACCTGTGCCTTAGCCTTTTTGATTTCAGGTTCTGCTCAAGGCTGGCAGAACCCAATTTCCGATTTTCTTAGCACCGTCTTGTCCAAACGTCTCGGAACAGGGCAATGGGACGATGTCTCGTTTTCCTCACTTTGAGGAAAATAAAGCGATCTTACTATACTTCGGATCAAGCAGCGAGAGCGTAATTGTTATTTTCGCCAATTATAGGTCGATGCGTTGTGATTATAGTGCTTGCACATCAAAGCACTGCATGCTTACATACCGTTTCTACGTGATGTCAATACCAGTCACCCCCGTAAAATGGTCTGCAAAAATAGCGATTCCAAAACTTTCTCGCAAATCCGAGAGTCTTGAAACCACTATTTTTATGAAATTTTAACGTTTCGAATACTTCTGAAGAAGTCTTTGCCGGTTAGAAGTATGATATTACTTCTTTTGAGCTTTGGCCCAGGCGTCTTTCAGACCGATGGTCTTGTTGAAGACGAGGTGCTCGGGGGTGGAGTCGGGGTCGACCGTGTAGTATCCGATACGCTGGAACTGATAGTGGTCTCCCTCCTTGGCACGACCGGCGAGCCACGGCTCAACCTTCACATTGGTGCGGACCTTGAGCGAGTCGGGATTGAGCAGATCGCGGAAGTCACCCTCTTCGGCCGACGGATTTTCGACTGCGAAAAGACGGTCGTAATCGCGAACCTCTACTTCTACGGCTGTCGGGACATTCACCCAGTGGAGTGTTCCCTTAACCTTGCGGTCGGCTCCGGGCATTCCCGATTTCGATTCGGGGTCATACTCAGCGTAGATCTCCTCGATTTCGCCTTCGTCGTTCTTCTTCACACCGGTGCACTTGATGATGTAAGCACCTTTTAGGCGAACCTCCTTGTCGGGCGACAGGCGGAAGAACTTCTTCGGAGGATTCTCCATGAAATCTTCGCGCTCGATCCAGAGTTCGCGAGAGAAGGGCATCTCGTGCTGTCCTGCGGTCGGATCCTCCGGATTGCTGTCCATCAGCATGGTCTCGGTCTGACCTTCGGGATAGTTGGTCAGAATGAGCTTCACCGGATTGACAACGGCGCTCACGCGGGTCGCGTGCTTGTTGAGATCCTCACGCACAGAGTGCTCGAGCAATTCGATATGGTTGAGGGCCTCGAACTTGGTGTAGCCGATTCGGTTCACGAAATCCTTGATCGACTCGGGGGTATAGCCACGGCGACGGAGACCGCAGATGGTCGGCATACGGGGATCGTCCCAACCATTGACCAGACCCTCCTTCACAAGTTGGAGCAGCTTGCGCTTGCTCATCACCGTGTAGGTGAGGTTCAGACGGTTGAACTCGATCTGGCGCGGGCAATAGCTGTCGTCGGCGAGCATCTTGACGAAGTACTCGTAGAGAGGACGGTGAGGAACGAACTCGAGTGTACAGATACTGTGGGTTACTCCCTCGAAGAAGTCACTCTGACCATGAGCGAAATCATACATGGGATATACCTTCCATGTGTCGCCCGTGCGCCAGTGGGGAGTCTTGATGATACGGTAAATGATCGGGTCGCGGAAGTGCATGTTTGAATTGGCCATGTCGATCTTCGCGCGAAGAACCATGGAACCCTCTTCGAACTCACCCTTGTTCATACGCTCGAACAGGTCGAGATTCTCCTCGATCGGACGGTCGCGATAAGGCGAGTTGGTGCCGGGTTGGGTGGGGGTGCCTTTCTGGGCTGCAATTTCTTCCGAGGTCTGCTCGTCGACATACGCCTTGCCCTCCTTGATCAGACGGATGGCGAAGTCATAGAGCTTGGGGAAGTAGTCGCTGGCATAATAGAGACGGTCTCCCCAGTCATAACCGAGCCAGTGGATGTCGCGCATGATGGAGTTCACATACTCCATATCCTCCTTCTGAGGGTTGGTGTCATCGAAACGCAGATTGCAGGTTCCACCGAATTTCTCGGCTGCGCCGAAGTCCATGATGAACGCCTTCGCGTGACCGATATGGAGATAGCCGTTGGGCTCGGGCGGAAAACGTGTGTTCAGACGTCCGCCGTTCTTGCCGGCTGCGAGGTCATCCTTAATATACTGTTCAACGAAGTTGAGGCCGCTCTCATTCACGAGAGCTTCTTCTTCCTTAATGATTTCTGCCATAGTTGTACGATATGGTAATCTTTGGGCGCGGTCCGGGACAGAGGTTCCCGCACTCACGATTCAATTAACATACAAAGTTACAAAAATTTTCGCTAATTTTGCGGTGTGAGAGAGAATTTTGTGCAAATAACAGGAATGATATCCAATTCGGGGAGGATCCGGAAGCAGGGCCGTATGTTTGCCCCGGTTCTGGCGCTTGCGATCCCCCTGACCGTGAACGCGCTCGATTTCAAGAGCGGTGAGCTTTGGTATACAACCATCTCGGACGCCGAGGCGAGTGTTATAACTCCCGTCGGTGAAGAACGATATGCCGGTGAAATATCGATTCCTGACAATGTTACCGACGAGAACGGAACTGAATACAGGGTCGTCTCCATTGCTTCGGGTGCATTCAGCGCAAGCGGGTTGACGTCGGTTCATAGTACCTCCTCCCAACTCACTGAAATCGGCGATTACGCATTCTTCTCATGTCCCGACCTTCAGACGGTATCCTTCGGAGACAACCTGACTTATATAGGAGACCGCGCTTTCGCATATTGTCCGGTTCTTGAAAAAGTCGAACTCAAAGGTCCCTATACGATTCTGCCTAATCAGATATTCTATGGTGACACGTCGCTGACGGAAGTTCGTCTTTCCGATGGTGTAAGCTTAATAGAGGAGGGAGCTTTCCGTGAATGTCGCTCTCTGGCTCATTTTACTTTCGGAAGCAATGTAGAGGAAGTCGGGACCTCATCGTTTGAGGGGTGCGCGTCATTGAATACTCTGACAATAGAGACTCCCCGTATAGAACTCGGAGACTATGCGTTCAGATCTTGTTCAAGCCTGACTACCATATACGGATTCGATGCTATCGCAAGTGCCGGAGTTGAATCATTTGCCGGATGCAGCACACTTTCAGATCTCTCTTTCACCGGCGCTCCCTCCAAAATGGGCGATGGATGTTTTGAAAACTGCGCCGCCATTGAGTCGGTGATTCTTGACGGACCGCTGGTCTCAATACCCGCCCGAGCTTTCAGCAACTGTAAGTCGCTGGACTTTGTGAGCACCGGCTTCACCGTTGATGCTATCGGCGATATGGCTTTCAAATCATGTCCTGCACTTGAAACCGTGGAGATAAATCAGTCGGTGCGTTCGGTAGGAGCCGAGGCATTCAGAGATTGTCCGGCACTCCTGCATATCTATATCGACTCGACTGTACCGCCATTCTGTCCGGCCGTCGCTTTCGATCGCTCCACTTTCGCCGAAGCAACTCTTTTCGTGCCGAAAGGATTGCGGGCGCTATACTCTCAATCCGGAGGCTGGGAGAATTTCCTGAATATAGAAGAGACATACGAATTCCCGACTCACTCCGGAATAGATGCTGTGACAACCGATGGCCGGGGTTGGCGGATAGAAAATGGTTATGTCGTTTCGGAAGACGAAGCGGTGGCTATCACAATATATGAGATCGGAGGCATCCTAAAGTATAAGGGCCTCCTCAAAAGGGGAGACCTCATTAAGCTCGACCGCGGCGAATATATCATCAACGGCGAAGCAGTCCACATCCCTTGATACTAATATATTCTGTCACCGAGAGGCGGACGGGCGTGTCTGAGCCGGATAGAATTTTTTGCCATCACATACGCAGAGTGTAGCCCGCTTCAGATGCTCCTTCAGATCATCAGGATCGGCATAGTAAACTTTGGCCACTCTTGAAATCGGGAAACGGTTGAACCAGACGTCGCGGCTCCAGAACCATTCCAAACTCGTGAGCGTCGGCTGAGATCTCATTATGCGGTCGATCTCAAAGATGCGTGTGCGCGCGCAAACTGTTATCCCGGTGCGTCCGTCTGACCACTCGGTCACGCATATAAGATTGTTGCGCGTGTGGGTGTCGGAATTCGCCTCCTCGTTTGACAATCGGTGAGAGACTTTCAGATTCCGTCCGGAAACACGGTTGATTTCCTCCATTTTCGCACGGAAGATCTTCCCGTGAACCGATGAATCTTTCAACCGCTTGAAATAGATCCAATAATGGATCATCTCATGGATTATGGTATCCTCAACCTCACTTTGCGGAAAATCAAGCCGGGTGCTGATGCGGATATGACACTCCCCGACACCGCGCTCAAGATGGTCCGGTTGGTTGCGCGGATGAACGAAACACCCCAAAGTGGAGCGGGAATTAGAGAGTCTGATCGGAAGTTCATTAAGTTCCCCGCCGAAAAATTCTCCGTTGAACTGGCTGAACTTCTGTTTGACGAAATTTATATCCGGTCTCATAAGCTGAGGGGTTGGAATGTAGTATATGAGATTGTACTAAAATTGGGGTATGCTGAATCACGATGAGTTAAGTCAATAATATTCTAAAGCAAAACGGAACCGACCCGTGACCGATTGAGGAGTGGGGTAGATTCCGTTAGACTGACTTTGGTCGCTTTCAATTCAGGACCACCTGGCCGAGAGGTGCAGGACCGAAATTCACATAAGCAGCTGCGAATTGCCTGATGAAACTGATTGTGTCCCGGCGAGGACAAGTTCTTATTGTCATGTGCGATTCCTTTCGTAGAGGTTTGAAATGTGTAGAATCATCCATAGGCAGGAAGGTTTTGATAATAGGGGAGTATGAAATAGGTATTGATCGGAAGTCTGCTGGAGACGCCCGGGGGTTAACTGTGTGATCAACCTGAAGTCCAAAAAGCCGGCAAGAGGCTTCTTGATCATCAAGTTCTGTCTTAATAACGTGATATGGTTGAGATATATTTTATTGTAATTTGTTAAAAATGCCGATAGCCACCCCGAAAGTCGGGATGGCTACCAAAGGCAAAATGTATTCGCAAGTGAATTGATGGGAGAGAGCCTGCGTCAGGCTACTCTCAGATAGAGAGAACGATGTCTTTCTCGGCTGCGATCCGGCGCAGATTGATCAGCGCATAGCGCATACGTCCGAGAGCGGTGTTGATGCTCACTCCGGTCTGCTCAGCGATCTCCTTGAACGAGAGATTCTGATAATATCTCATCTTGAGAACCTCCTTCTGAAGCGGGGGGAGAAGAGTGATCAGATGTTTGACATCCTCGCGGATCTGGTCAGACACCATGATGTCTTCGATCGTCTGCTCACACAGTTCCTTGCGGTTGAGAACGTCAATGTCTTCGAGGTCTGCCGACTGGAGGAGACCCGATTTTTCCTGACGATAGTAGTCGATGATCAGATTATGCGCGATGCGGGAGATCCATGCCGGGAACTTACCGTTTTCGGTATATCGGCCCTGGCGGATCGTCTGGATCGCTTTGACGAATGTATCCTGAAAGATATCGTTCGCCACATCCTCGTTCTTTACGATACGGAAGATGTAGGAGAAGATACGCTCCTGATGACGTTTGAGAAGAGTGTCGAACGCCTCGTTATTCCCTTGCGCATAAGCTTTGACCAGCTGCTCGTCGGTCATGCTTGTGTATTTTACCATTCTGTTGCTGTTTTCTGTTTAAGTAGAAATTTTTCGATAGGCAACGGAGTTAGGTGAGCGGTTTTTAGATTAGATAGAATGAGACTTTAGAATCATATCCGAGGGAGGCTTTTCAGTGTGTTTTCAGCCTTCGATAACGGACTTCGCTCTAAAATCGTATGCAAAGATATAAAATCAAACCATCGATTCCAAATTTTCGGGGAAGAAAATTTGCTAAATCTTGTTAAATTGGTAATTAATCGGAGTTTGGTTCGTTGGGGTGGGAGTGCGGGGGCTTCGGACGTACTCCGGTGCGCAGGCGGGGTCGCCTGCGGTCCCGGGCTTATAAATATAGCAGCCCCATGTCGGGGGGACATGGGGCTGTGGTTGGTAAAGTCCGGTTGGACTATTGATTATTTGGCTTCTTCTTCGGGTTTCTGAGGGGCCGGGGTTTCGGCTTTCAGATATTTGTCGAGGAAGCGGAAGAAGACGCGCTGCCAGAGAACTGCATTCTGGGGTTTGAGTACCCAGTGGTTTTCGTCGGGGAAGACGAGCATCTCGGTTTCGAGTCCGTGCATCTTCGCGGCGTTGAACGCCATCATACCCTGCGAAGCAAGGATACGGTAGTCGAGCTCGCCGACGGTGATCAGGATCGGTGCGGTCCATTTGTCAACGAACTTGTGGGGCGATGTGGCGAAGGTAGCCTGAGCGGTGGCGTTATCCTTCTCCCAGGGTGCGCCACCCATATCGAAGTCGGCGAACCACATTTCTTCAGTCTCGAGATACTGTGCCTCGATGTTGAAGATGCCTGCGTGGGCCACGAGTGCTGCGAAGCGACCTTCGTGGTGGCCGGCAAGCCAGTAAACGGAGAAGCCGCCGTAGCTTGCGCCGATCGCACCTACACGCTTGGCGTCGACATAGGGCTGCCCGGCGATGTAGTCGGTAGCCGAGAGGTAGTCGCGCATGTTCTGACCGCCGTAGTCACCCGAGATCTGACGGTTCCACTCCTCGCCGAAGCCGGGAAGACCGCGGCGGTTGGGAGCGATGACTACATATCCCTGAGCGGCCATGATACGGAAGTTCCAGCGGTAGCTCCAGAACTGGGAGACAGCCTGCTGAGGACCCCCCTGACAGTAGAGGATAGCGGGATACTGCTTGTTCGCGTCGAAGTCCGGGGGAAGAACGACCCAGCAGGTCATCATCTTGCCGTCGGTGGTCGGAACCATATGCTTCTCAACCTTCACGTCGCCGAGCTGGTTCAGGATGTCTTTGTTTACCTCGGTCAGCTGCTTGACTTCACCCTTGAGACCGATCTCCACGATCTCATTGGGTTCGAGCATCGAGTGGCGCATCGCGATCACACGGCCGTCAGCCTGCGGACGGACACCGACGTAATCGCATACTCCCTGGGCGAGAGTGTCGATCTTGCAGGTGTTCACGTCGATTGAGAATACCGGCATCGTGCCTTCGTAATATCCGTTGAACACGATCTTGTCACCCTTGGGCGCCCAAGCGATTGCCTCGGGCCAGTAGTCCCACTGCTCGGTGAGATCGCGTTTGGTCTTGGTGGCCATATCCATGACCATCAGACGCTTCTTATCGCTCTCGAACTTCGGGGTCTTCATTGAGAGCCATGCGAGGCTCTTGCCGTCGGGCGAGAAGACAGGGTCGGTGTCGTAACCGGGAATATCGGGAGTCAGGTTTTCAGTCTGCTTGGTTTCGAGGTCATAGAGATAGAGGTTGGAGTCGGTCGAGAAAGCATAGTCCATACCTTTCAGCTTGCGCGAAACGTAGACGAGCTTTTTCGAGTCGGGCGACCATGCAAAAGATTCCGCACCGCCGAACGGTTTCATCGGACATTCGTAAGGCTCACCCTCCATAATGTCGACAGCCTCGGTCACATTGTCACCGAAGTCGGCGAGGAAGGGATGGGGGATAGCCGACACCCACTCGTCCCAATGCTTGTACATCAGGTCGTCTACCACGCGGCCCGAAGTCTTGTCGAGGCCCGCGAAGAGAGTTGAGTCGTTCTGGTTATAGGTCGTGATCTGTGTGGAGTAGATCACCTTGCTGTTGTCGGGCGAGATCACGAAGCTCTCGACGCCGGTGTCCACGCTCGTGTGGCACTTGCGGTCCGATCCGTCGGGTTTCATTGTGAAGATCTGCGGCTTGCCGGTCTTGTCGTCCTTGCCGATATAGGCCAGACGCGAACCGTTTTCGATCCACTGCAGATTACCCTCAGAGCCTGCGGTCTTGGTCAGACGGGTCATGTCAGATCCGTCGGCCTTGATGGTGTAGATTTCTGAATTGGACTTGTTCTCCTCGATGCTTTCATAGCCGAGGGTGAAGGCAATCAGGTTGCCGTCGGGCGACGGAGTGGCCTCGCCGACGTGGCCGAACGCTTCGAGAACCTCAGGAGTCATCACTCCGTTCTCGATCGTGATTTCCGGTTTCTCGATGATCTTTTCCGAGTCACCACTTCCGGAAGCGCAACCTGCCATCAGTGCCGGGAGCGCTGCGGCTCCCATCGCTAATTTCAGTTTGTTCATGATTAATATAAGGTTAGGAATTTGTTTTTGAATATCTTGGATTCACCGTAAGTGAAAGAAGAGGTTCCTCTTCATCATTTGCGGACGAAAGGAGATTCCCTTTCATCCGCAAAGATACGAAAAATTAGTCGCTCCAAAAAATCGGAGATCTTTATTTCTTCTTGCTGGCGCGTCCTTTGCCGGAGTTCTTGCCCGAAGTTTTCCCCGAGCTTTTGTCCGTACTTTTACCGGCACCTTTACCTGACGAGGAACGACCGTGTCCGCTCCACGAGGAATCGCGGCGGGTGTCGTTGCTCCGCGTGCCTTTGGAGGCCTGACTTTTGGCGGCGTGGGCGGTCACACCGAAGGGGCGTGTGAAGAGCCTCTTGGCCAGATCCGGTCGGTGGATCCGGTTCAACTCGCGTTCGATCTGCAATCTTGCCTCCGGCTTATACCAGAAGAAGAAACGGCGTTGCGCAAGCTTCTCGTTCTCGGTCCGCGCGGTGTAGACCCTCTCCTTCGTGTAGGGATTCCAGCCGGTGTAGTATATCTCCGTGGCGAGCGTCATCGGGGTCGGGGTGAAGTCCTGGACCTGTTCGAGTCGGAAGTCTAGATCTTTGGTGATGCACGCCAGTTCGGCCATATCCTCTTCCGTACATGCCGGATGGGAGCTTATGAAGTAGGGGATCAGCTGCTGGTTGAGACCATACTTGCGGTTGGTGCGCTCGAAGACCTCCTTGAATTTTATGAAGAGGTCGAACGAGGGTTTGCGCATACAGTTCAGCACGCGGTCGGAGGTATGTTCCGGAGCCACCTTCAACCTACCGCTCACATGATTGGCGATCAGCTCCTCCATATACCGGCGGTTGACCGACGCCACTTTCTCATCTCCACCCGAGGCCATCGCCAGGTCATACCTGACTCCGCTGCCGATAAACGACTTCTTAACCTCCGGGAGTGCATCGACGGCGTGGTAGACTTTGAGAAGCTCCGAGTGATCCGTGTTCAGATTCCGGCAAGGGAAAGGGTGCAGGCAGCTCGGGCGCAGACACTTCTCGCAGATTGACTGATCCTTGCCGGCCATCGCATACATATTTGCCGACGGACCGCCGAGGTCGGAGATATATCCCTTGAAATCCTCCATCGCGGTGATCTGCTTCGCCTCCCTGACAATAGACTCCTTGGACCGGGAGGAGATGAACTTGCCCTGATGGGCGGAGATGGTGCAGAACGCGCAGCCGCCGAAACATCCGCGATGCATAGTCAGCGAATGGCGGATCATATCATAGGCCGGGATCGTCTTCCCTTTATAACGCGGATGCGGGACCCTCGTGTAGGGGAGATCGTAAGACTTGTCGAGCTCGCCCTGCGCCAGAGGGGGATACATCGGGTTGAGTCGAATCATCCTGCCATTGGTCTTCTGCCAGAGTGTCAGTCCGTGGCGCCGATTGCTTTCGGTCTCTACTATCCTGAAGTTTTCCGCCTGCTTGCGTTTGTCCTTGAGACACTCTTCGAATGAGGAGAGCACGACGTCCGATTCCCCCGGCTTCTCGTCTGAGAAGAAAACCGTCTGCGGAACGTCTGTTATTTCCTTGATGGAACGGCCGGCGTCCAGTCTGCCCGCGATCTCGCTGAGGGCACGCTCACCCATACCATAGACGATCATGTCGGCCGATGCTTCCGAAAGAATCGAAGGACGGAGCTTGTCTGCCCAATAGTCATAGTGTGAGACGCGGCGCAATGAGGCTTCTATGCCACCCGCGATCACCGGAACATCCGGATATAGTTCCTTGAGTATCTTGGAATAGACTATCGTGGGATAGTCCGGTCTCATCCCGTGGCGTCCTCCCGGTGTGTAGGCATCGTCATGGCGGAGGCGACGGTTGGCCGTATAATGGTTCACCATAGAGTCCATCGCACCTGCCGACACCCCGAAGAACAGGCGCGGACGCCCGAGCTTCTTGAAGTCGCGGAGATCGTCGCGCCAGTTCGGCTGAGGGACGATCGCGACCTTATACCCCTCGGCCTGAAGGAAACGGCCGATTACGGCCGCCCCGAAAGAGGGGTGGTCAACATAGGCATCGCCGGAAAAGAGAATGATATCCGGTTGTTCCCAGCCCAAAGCCTCGATCTCTTCCTTTGAAGTCGGAAGAAAGTCAGTCTTCTTCAGAGTATATGATTTTGGAAATTCCTGTTTTCCCATTCTTAAATGTTCAATTGCGTTGTTTCTGGAGTTCGATCAACGACACCAGCTCATCGCGCAGACGGGCGGCCTCGATGAAGTCGGTCTTGCGTGCGGCGGCGTTCATATCGTCGCTCACGGTCTTTATACGGCGTTCCAGCTCCTCTCCGCTCATATAGGCGAAGACCGGATCGGCCGCGAAAGTCGCTGCGCTCTCCTGTTCGACATAAGGTCTCGGTTCGATTTTCTTCGCAGCCGACTTGATCGGCGACGGAGGAACATTGACCTTGTCTGCCAGACGCTTGGGAAGCTGTCGCTTTGGAGTCTCCTCCTTACTCTGCTCGTAAATATCGAGTAGATCCGTACCTCCCGACTTGACGATAGGCTGCGGGGTGATTCCGTGCTGTTCGTTATAGAGCATCTGCTTCGCACGCCGGCGTTCGGTCTCGTCGATAGTCATCTGCATCGAGTCCGTAATCTTATCGGCATACATGATCACCTTGCCGTTGACGTTACGCGCCGCGCGGCCCGCTGTCTGGGTCAGAGAACGGTGGTTGCGGAGGAATCCCTCCTTGTCGGCATCGAGGATGGCCACAAGGCTGACCTGCGGAAGGTCGAGACCCTCACGGAGAAGGTTGACGCCGATCAGAACGTCATATTTGCCCTGTCTGAGATCCTCAAGGATACGTATTCTTTCGAGTGTGTCGACGTCACTGTGGATGTAGGCCGACGAAACGCCCCATTTAATAAGGTGGTCGTTCAATTCCTCNGCCATGCGCTTGGTCAGTGTCGTCACGAGCGTACGTTCACCTTTTTCAATTCTCGCCTGGATCTCTTCCATCAGATCGTCGATCTGGTTCATCGAGGGGCGTACCTCGATTTCGGGATCGAGAAGACCCGTCGGACGGATAACCTGCTCGGTATACACGCCCTCGCANTGCATCAGTTCATAGTCGCCCGGAGTAGCCGAGACATAGATCGTCTGAGGAGTCAGNCGNTCGAACTCGTCGAACTTCAGCGGNCGGTTGTCGATGGCCGCCGGNAGACGGAAGCCATANTCCACNAGGTTGAGCTTACGCGCGAGGTCACCCGAGTTCATTCCGCGGATCTGNGGNAGAGTCACGTGGCTCTCGTCAATGATAGTCAGGAAATCTTTCGGGAAATAGTCGAGNAGACAGAAGGGTCGTGCCCCCGGTTCACGTCCGTCGAAATATCNCGAGTAGTTTTCNATGCCGTTGCANTGGCCGACCTCCTTGATCATCTCCAGGTCATAGGTCACGCGCTCGCGGAGTCTCTCGGCCTCNAGAATCTTGCCATCCTGACGGAAGAACTCGACCTGATTGCCGAGGTCNACCGCTATCTGGTCNACCGCCGTCTGCGCACGCTCCTTTGTGGTCACGAAGATGTTGGCGGGGTAGATGTTGAACTGCTCGAGCTCCGAGAGGATGATGCCGGTCTGCGGATCGATTGTCTGGATTTTCTCAATCTCATCACCCCAGAACATAACCCTCAGCTGAATATCCTCGAAAGAGAGCTTGATGTCGACNGTGTCNCCCTTGACNCGGAACTGACCCGCACCGAGTTCGATCTCCGTGCGGTTGTAGAGCGAGTCGACCAGACGTCTCAGAAATGCGTTTCGTGAGATCTTCTGACCGAGCTTGATATTCACGACGCTNTGGGAGAANTCNTCCGGGTTGCCCATACCGTAGATGCAGGAGACCGAAGATACGACCACGATATCGCGGCGCCCCGAGAGCAGGGAGGCCACGGTCGANAGACGCAGNTTCTCGATCTGCTCGTTGATCGAGAGGTCTTTCTCGATATANTTGTCGCTGGTCGGGATNTATGCCTCGGGCTGGTAGTAGTCATAATAGCTGACGAAATACTGNACCGAGTTTTCGGGAAAGAACGACTTCATCTCGCCATACAGNTGTGCGGCGAGAGTCTTGTTGTGGGAGAGTATGAGGGTAGGCCTCTTGACCTGTTGGATCACNTTGGCCATGGTGAACGTCTTGCCGGAGCCNGTGACGCCCAGGAGGGTCTGGTGGGGAACACCGTCGACGACACCCTTTGAGAGTTCGGCGATGGCCTCCGGCTGATCACCCGTAGGATAATATTCTGAAGTGAGCTTGAAATCCATAACNTGCAAATATAATGAAAAAATCGCGCCTGACCAAAAGAGTGACCGGCGAGGTACTAATTAATAACACAATTCCCATCACAATTTCCATCACAACTTCAATCAAATCTCACACCGAAAAAGCGAAAAGTAAATGATATTGTNGATNATTAACAAAGATTTTGACCTCNCCGGCNCCTCCGGACTTGCTCTTTTCTCCGAAAATATGTAACTTTGCGCATTAATCCGGCGCGTCCGCCTCTCCACGGCGCGCGAAAAACACTCTGCCCCGGTCCGACCGGGGTCANGAAAAAATACGAAATAATAAAATGAGAAAGAACATCGTAGCCGGTAACTGGAAAATGAACACTACCCTCGAAGAGGGAGTTGAACTCGCAAACGAAGTGAACTCACTTCTGAAAGAAACCGCCCACAACTGTGAGGTGGTTATCTGTGTACCCTTCACTCATCTGACTTCCGTTCACGCAGTAATCGATCCCGCCATCCTCGGACTCGGCGCNGAGAACTGCAGCGAGCACGAAAAAGGCGCATACACCGGAGAGGTGTCGGCTCCCATGGTGAANTCCACCGGTGCTACCCACGTTATCCTCGGCCACAGCGAACGTCGCCAGTACTTCGGCGAAAACAACGAACAGCTTCTCGCCAAAACCCGTCTCGCCCTCGCAAACGGCCTTACCCCCATCTTCTGTGTCGGTGAGGTTCTCGAAGAGCGTGAGAACGGCACTTACAACGACGTTGTCGCTTCTCAGGTTGAAGCACTCTTCGAACTTTCTCCCGAAGACTTCTCAAAGATTGTTCTCGCTTACGAGCCCGTATGGGCTATCGGAACCGGCAAGACCGCTACCGCCGAGCAGGCTGAGGACATGCACGCTCATATCCGCAAGGTGATCGAGAACAAGTATGGCAAGGAAATCGCCGATAACACTTCGATCCTCTACGGCGGTTCCTGCAAGCCCGAGAACGCCAAGGAACTCTTCTCGAAACCCGACGTTGACGGCGGTCTGATCGGCGGCGCAGCCCTCAAGGCCGACTCGTTCATGGGTATCGTCACCGCATTTAACTAATACTATCCCGACTCTACAGGATCAGGCAGGAAGTGTCGTCAGATTCTTCCTGCCCGGTCTCCGGCCGGTCATCTTGTCCGACACGGAGACATCCGGCTCAATAAAAGGTCCCAATCAAAGACTGTTATGAGATTGCTATCCAAACTTCCGGTCGCGCTCCTTCTCGGAGTCGCCCTGTGTCCGCTGAGATCTTTCGCCCAGAGCGAATCTCCGCGCAAGGTAGTCGAGAATATCGAAAGCGAGTCTGAAGGCTTCATCCTCATTGATGCTCCTGAAGACCTGCTCGACACTCTTCTTGCCAACCCGGACAAGAAATCGCATAACGGTTCGGGAAACAAGGGCTATCAGGCTTCCGGTTTCCGAATCCAGGTTTTCAGCGACGGCCGTAACCAGCACTCGCTCGAAAGCAGGGCCAAGGCCCGCGGAGCGGCGATCGTCTCGAAGTTCCCGAAATACAGGGGCCAGATCTACAGTTTTTCGAGTTCTCCGAACTGGTACACGAGAGTGGGCAATTTCAGGTCTCAGGCCGAAGCCAATCAGGCGCTCGCCGAACTGAAACGCGCTTTCCCCCAGTTCGCCTCGGAAATGAGAGTCGTCAAGAGCAAAATCATCAATAACTAACGAAGAAATGACCGATCAGGAAAGAGCAGAAAAAATCGCAGAACACTACCGCGAGATTCTTCTTCTTATCGGTGAAGACCCCGAACGCGAGGGTCTTGTCAAGACACCGATGAGAGCCGCCAAGGCTTTGGTCGATATAACGCGCGGCTATCGAGAGAATCCTCTCGACATCGCGCGAAAAGCCGTCTTTGAATATGAAGGCTCGAAGATGGTGATCGTTCAGGATATCGAGTTCTACAGCATGTGCGAACATCATATCCTCCCGTTCTTCGGACGTGTGTCGATCGGTTATATTCCGAAAGGCAATATGATCGGCCTTTCGAAACTCGCCAGAATCGTCGAGACCTTCGCGCGCCGTCTTCAGGTGCAGGAACGTCTGACAGCTCAGATTTGCGCGCTTCTCTCGGAGGCGATGCCGACCGAAGGCGTTATTGTGATGAGCTCGGCCGAACACCTCTGCATGAAGATGCGAGGTGTCGAGAAACAGGATTCGTCGACAACGACCTATGATTACAACGGACGTTTCGCCGAAGACCCTGCTCTTCGCGACGAATTCCTCAGACTGGTGAATGCCGGAAGATAATCCCGTTGGCGAGAGGTTATTCTCTCAGACGCGAACATAACCCTGTAGACAGATATAAATTCAATAAAACAGCAGAGGCCGCGATTTCGGATCGCGGCCTCTGTCGTTTTTATATTGAACACATTTGACTATTCGGCTTTGCGCTTGTCTTTCGGGGTTACGAAACCGGAGGGACGTTTCTTCGACGGGTCGCAGGTCAGGCCGACACCGAGCTTCTTGAAGATCTTGCGGTCAACTTCGCCGAGCATTTCGGTCGAATGCATCTCACAACCGCGGAGCTCCTTAAGCTTTTCGAGTGCCTTGCGCGAATTCTCGTCGTTGGGGGAGAGGACCGAGAGGGCCACAAGCACCTCGTCCGTATGCAGGCGTGGGTTGTGGCTGCGGAGATAATCGGTCTTCGTGTGCTGGATCGGTTCGATGAGCGACTGGGGAATCAGCTTCACGTCGTGGTCTATGCCGGCGAGATGCTTCAGTGCATTGAGGAGCAGGGCAGAGCTCGAACCGAGCAGATCTCCGGATTCGGCAGTGATCAGAGTGCCATCGTTGAGCTCGATAGCAGATGCCGGCTTCTCGGACGTATCCTGACGTGCGCGGGCGGCGACAACAGCACGGCGATATTCGGGCGAGATGCGCGCCTGCTTCATCAGGAGCTTGATCTTGTTGACCTCCGACTCATTGTCCGCGCCTTCGGCAAAGTGGCCGAGGGCGGTGAAGTATCGGCGGATAATCTCCTGGCGCGACGCTTCGGTGCAGATCGCATCGTCGCTGATGCAGAAGCCGACCATATTCACGCCCATATCTGTAGGGGACTTGTAGGGATTCTCACCGTAGATACCCTCGAAGAGAGCATTAAGAACGGGGAAGATCTCGATGTCGCGGTTGTAGTTGATCGCGGTCTTGCCATAAGCCTCAAGGTGGAACGGGTCAATCATGTTCACGTCATTGAGGTCGGCTGTAGCAGCCTCATAGGCGATATTGACCGCGTGCTTAAGCGGCAGACTCCAGACGGGGAAAGTCTCGAACTTGGCATATCCGGCGGTCACACCGCGCTGGTGCTCGTTATAGAGCTGAGAGAGGCAGACAGCCATCTTGCCGCTACCGGGACCGGGAGCGGTGACGATCACGAGCGGACGCGAGGTCTTCACATACTCGTTTTTGCCGAATCCCTCGTCTGAAGCAATCAGCGAGACGTTGGTCGGGTAACCGTCAATGAGATAATGGTAATAAACGGGGATACCAAGGTGCTCCAGCTTCTGGCGGTAAGCGTCGGCTGATTTCTGGCCGTTATAGTGGGTGACCACGACCGAACCGACCATGAAGCCCCGCTTCATGAACTCGTCGCGAAGACGGAGCACGTCCATGTCGTAAGTGATTCCGAGGTCCTGGCGAACCTTGTTGCGTTCGATATCCTCGGCGCTGATCACGATGATGATCTCCGCCTGATCCTTGAGTTGGGCGAACATACGGAGCTTGCTGTCAGGCTCAAAGCCCGGAAGCACGCGGCTCGCGTGATGATCGTCAAACAGTTTTCCGCCGAGTTCCAGATAAAGCTTATTGCCGAACTTGGCGATACGTTCCTTAATGTGCTCTGACTGAGTCTTGAGATACTTCTCGTTGTCGAATCCGTGTTTCATAACGGGATGCAAAGTTACGAAAAAAATATGTAATTCCCCCCACGATTCCACAAATATCTACGGCAACCGCCCGCAACAATCCCCCAATATCTACCGCAACCTACACCACCTCCGCCCGATACATAATTAGCCAACGACCTAATACCCATTTCCGAATACCTAGACCGGAACTGTAGGGACGCTCGGTCTGAGCGTCCACTCCCGACCAATCCGCCAAAGCCTTCCCCCCAACCGCAAACATTTTAGACCATAGATATTTTTAGACCATAGAACCATAGTATCCATATCCGCCAATGCCCGAAATCCTCAATAGTATAGTACCATATTGGCTGAAGCCCTTCCTGTCGTACTTCCAAATCGCAATTTATTGCTGACGGCATAACCGATACCTGTCCGTTCATCAGGAGCGGTAGCAATTCATCACGTTGTTTAGTGAGTTTCGTTATTATATCTCGATTCTTAAGCAATTTGTT
>JAAVFK010000034.1 GCA_014800785.1 Bacteroidales bacterium | reverse complement strand
TTGTGCGCTTTTCTAAAGATTTCATCGGTCGCGATGCCCGCATCGCTCCCTCTTCAACTTTGAAAAATCATCCCAAAATCTCTCTTTGTGCTAAAATCATTTAAATTCAAACACTCTCTTATGAAAGTAAAAGTCGGAGCTGTTCCGCTCCCGTATCGGCAGGCACCTTAATTTCGAGAATTCCTCTTCGGTCCGAGCTGAGGAAGTGGGGGAGAACCCTGTTCAGTTGGTCTTCGGACGATGCCGATGCGTATGACCAACCGAAAGCATCCGCTAATTCCTTTACCGGCGGATGACTGTCGGCGCAGAAATATCGTTCTCGGATCTCTTCGTCCAGAGATGAGGTTGAACCTACAAACCTGAAGATAGCACCACCACAATTATTGATCACAATAATCTTGAAGCGATCCGGAGCCAGATTTGATCCCAAAGCCCCGAGGTCGTAGGAAAAGCTCATGTCTCCGGTCACAAGTATGGTTGTTCCGGAATATTCGATTGCCGATCCCATAGCTGTCGCTGTAGAACCGTCAATCCCCGACACACCTCGGTTAGAGTATGTCGCGTGGACATCGAAATCGAAGAGCTGACCATAACGGACGCTCGTCCCGTTAGATAAATGAAGGTTCATATCACGGCCGAGGTAGCGCGACAGAATTTCGAAAGCTTTGAGTTCGCACCAGGGCGCCTCTTTTACAAGGCGTTCACGCCTATCAATAGCCGACTGGCGTTCCATTCTCCAATTAACGGCATAGGTTGGAGTCGCATCATCGACCACGCCTCTGAGAACAGAGGCTAAACCGCGCATGAAAGGCGCGGGTTCCGCCTCGATACGTTTCGATAACGAGCGGAAGCAATCGACAGTGGTCTTGAAGAACCCCACTCCCCAATGACGTGCATCGGACCTGCGTAAAAATTCCTTCAACTTACGGGAAACTAACGCACCCCCAACCGAGACGACTATGTCCGGAGCAAGGAACTTTTCTTTCTCTTCAGTCAATCTCGAAAGAACGATATCAATCACATGGGCATCCTCGCTACCCGTAAAATTAGCTAAGGACTCTGCCATTACGCAGACGTTAGGAATCTCTTCGAGTTCCTTGAGCGCGCGAATCATCTTGTGGTCCGGATTCATGAATCCGCAGACAACCAATATCTTTTTATCACGGGCCTCCTCGCCGAGCTGTTTGAGAACATCGCGAGAGATCTCCCTCGGTACGTCGACACTCGTTATGATTCTGGGCGAACGACGGCTACACGCCGTCAACTTTCCGAGCGGTTCCGGAAACCGAAGATTGATATGCACCGGTCCCCGAGGGCCCGAAAGCGCTGTGAACATAGCGTCGTTGGCGAGACGGTTGGCAAGCCCCGTAGGTGAAATTTCATCAAGACCCGAAGCTTCGAGATCATAGCTGTTCTTGACGAAATTACGAAGAGCCTCGAACTGTCGGATTGTCTGGGAATCATCCTGATCGATCCATTCCTCGGGCCTGTCGGCCGAGATGACGATCAACGGAATGTTCCTGTAATAGGCCTCGGCGACTGCCGGTGCATAGTTCAAAAGTGCGGTACCCGATGTGCAAACGAGTCCTACCGGTTTTCCGGAAGTCGTGGCTATTCCAAGCGCAACGAAGGCGGCCGTTCTCTCGTCGACAACGATGTGTTTCTTCAGTTCATCGCGCGAGGACGCGGCTATCAGAAGCGGAGCGTTGCGCGAGCCCGGCGACAACACGATGTGACTCATTCCGTGGCCGAGAGCCACGTCTATAACCTCTCGCGCCTCCGAGACGGCGGTATCATATTTTAAATCCGGTTCCTTCAAAATATATTATTTAGACCCCATCCCACAAAGAATGTTAAAAGCCAGGGTCGCAGATGTGCTCCGAATTTGGCCTTGCAGTGTGAAGGAGCATAGCGGGCTATGCGACTGAACCAAAAGGCCGAAGGCGGGGTGCAGCTGCGGTCCGGTGGTAATATTTCATCTCTTGTTGCTGGGGGACATTTATTGATTTTTTACTTCATGAGACCATATCCTATATAAAAGAATCCTTTGCCCGGTGTCTTTCCGGTGAATTTAGTCCATCTCTACGGTCACAATGCTCGCATTGCTCCCTCCGAGATAAACGAAATTCCCTCGAAAATACACCGCCCTGGCTTTAACATTCTTTGTGGGATGGGGTCTTAAAGAAGCGATCAAGGAGATTATAATTTTCCGAATCGGGCCGGATGGTATCCAAGGAGGTAGGCAGACACCTCCATACGTTTTTTGCCTACCGGCTGGATCTCGAGAATTTCGAGCAGTTTGTCTGCGGTCGCCACATACAGCTTCTTCCCTTCGACCACTGCCTCACCCGGTTTAAGTCCCGACGCGTCACGGTCTGTCAACGCGGTTGCGAATATCTTTAGTTCGCCCGGTTTGCCGTTGTCAGCGGTGACAGTCGACCAGGCCCCCGGATAAGGCGCGAGACCGCGGATATGGTCGCGGACCGCGCGTGCCGGACGGTTCCATTTTATCTCGCAGAAATCCTTGAATATCTTGGGAGCCGGAACGAACTCGCCTTCCGGCTGGGGACGGGTCTGCAGAGTGCCATCTTCTATCGCGCGAACGGTCTTGAGTGTCAGTTCCGCGCCGAGGTGCATGAGCTTGTCATGAATGGTACCGGCATTGTCGTCCTCCTCGATGATCACTTCTTCGCGGTCAATGATGTCGCCCGTGTCGATTTCGTGCTTAAGGAAGAACGTGGTCACGCCGGTCTTCTCCTCGCCGTTTATGATGGCGTGGTTGATCGGGGCGGCTCCGCGATATTTCGGGAGCAGCGAGCCGTGGAGGTTGAATGTGCCATATCGAGGCATACTCCAGACCACCTCCGGAAGCATACGGAAAGCGATCACTATGAACAGATCCGCATTGATCTCACGCAGGGTCTCAACAAAACCGGGATCTCTCAGTTTCTCGGGCTGGAGGAGGGGAAGGCCGTGGGCCACAGCATATTTCTTTACGTCGCTCTCGATAACTTTCTTTCCACGACCTCCGATCTTGTCGGGCATTGTCACGACGGCCGCGACGTCAACGCCGGCAGCGACAAGCTTGTCGAGGCTTTCGACAGCGAATTCTGGTGTTCCGAAAAATACTATCTTCATTATTCAACAGTGTAGTTTCTCAATACGTCACGGTACGAATTGAATATCTTCGACTTCGAGACGAAACCGATATACTTTCCGTGGTCTACGACAGGGAGGTTCCAGGCCCCCGTCTTGTCGAAGATCTCCATCACGCGGTCCATCGTATCCGTGATCTCAATTCTCGCCGGAGGCATCGACATGAAACGCGATACATGCATTTTGCTATAAAGGTCGGGGCGGAACATGATGTTGCGGATATCGTCGAGCACAACGACTCCGATGAAATTGTCGTCATCATCCACGACCGGGAAGAGATTGCGCTTGCTGACGGCTATCGTGTCGACCATATCCTTCAGTGTCATCTCCGGTTTAACCTTCTTGCAGTCGGTCTCGATCACTTTTGACACTTTCATCAGGGTCAGAACCGCCTTGTCCTTCTCATGAGTCAGGAGGTCTCCTTTCTTAGCCAGACGCATAGTGTAGATGCTGTATGGCTCGAAGATGCGTATCGTCATATATGATATAAGGGACACGATCAGCAAGGGGAGAAACAGCTCGTAACCGCCGGTCATCTCGGCCGTGAGGAAGATTGCCATCAGTGGGGCGTGCATGACTCCGCTCATGACGCCTGCCATCCCGAGCAGTGCGAAGTTCTTGTTGTTGATTCCCGGGTCGAAGAGATTGTTAAGCGAATAGGCGAACAGGAATCCGGCCATTGCACCGACGAAAAGCGACGGGGCGAATGTTCCGCCGACACCGCCGGCTCCGTTGGTAGCGGAGGTCGCGAAAACTTTGGTCAGCACTATCGCCGCGATGAAGAGGGCGATAGACCAGATTCCGTGGCGGTCGACATAGAAGAGTGAAGAGTCAACGATAGCTTCAGGATCCCCGTCGAGGAGCACATTGATCGCGTGGTAACCCTCGCCATAGAGAGGAGGCAGAAGGAAGATGAGGACGGCGAGGATCAGCCCGCCGGTGATGATTTTCCAATATCTGTGGCGGATATGGCCGAACATATTCTCCATGCTGTTCATCATCCTTGTGAAGTAGAGCGAGATGAAACCGCAGAAGATACCGAGCAGGATAGCGTAGGGAATTTTCCTCATCGAGAACGCCTCTGACTGGGAAAAGAAGAACTCGGCGTCATATCCCTCAAGGCAATAGGCAACAGTAGCACCGGCGATAGAGCTGATCAGCAGTGGCATAACCGTCACTCCCGTGAGGTCGATCATAAGAACTTCAAGAGTGAACAGCATACCCGCGATAGGAGCGCGGAAGATACCGGCGATACCGGCTGCCGAACCGCATCCGACCAGAAGCATAAGCACCCTCGGCGACAGACGGAAGGCTTGGCCGAAGTTAGAGCCTATGGCCGCACCCGTGAACACGATCGGACCCTCAGCTCCGACCGAACCGCCGAAGCCGATCGTCACCGCCGAGGACACGAGCGAGGTGTACATATTGTGTGGTTTCAGTCGGGACTTGCGTCGGGAGATGGCATAGAGAACTCGCGTCACACCGTGGGATATATCATCCTTGACGACATACCTGACGAAGAGTGAAACGAGTATGATACCCACGATAGGGTAGACGAGATAAAGCCAGTTCTCCGTTGTCTGGCTGAAATGGGACGTCAGAAGTCCCGCTATCAGATGGATCAGATATTTCAGAAGCTGAGCCGCGAAACCACAGACAACGCCGACAATAAGGGCGAGCATGATAATGAAATTACGCTCTCCGATATGTCTTTCGCGCCATCTGACGATGCCTGCCCACCATTCGGTGAAACTGTTATGATATTCCTTATAGGCCATTGTATATGATCAAAGATGAAGGTCAGGTTCCNCGTGCGCCGACGATATTCCTCACGGTTTTGAATATCTGCCGGCAGTCGGANCCCGGTGTGCGATTGGAGAGATACCGGATATCAATATGCGAGCGTTCCACAAGCTCGTCTATCGTCGANGCGTAGCCATAGTCGAGAACTCCGATTGAGGTCAAACCCGGTTTGACAGAGAACAGATTCAGGTACTTGGGNTTCTTCTTGAGAATCTGCGCTACATAAAACGGACGCTCCGGACGATAGCTGACCAACGTCATATCCCCTTTCAGAACATTCCAGAACTGCGGTATCTCGTCCAAGTGAGATTTGCGGAGCATTCGTCCGAACGCCGTCACTCGCGGATCGTCGGGCCTGGAAAGCTCGGGGCCGTACGGCTCCGCCTGNCGCTTCATCGTTCTGATCTTCCAGATCGTGAANAGTCGGCCGTTGAGNCCCACCCTCACCTGCTTGTAGAGAATTGGTGAACCGTTTGACAAGAAGGTGAAAAGCGCAATNAGGAGCATGAGAGGGGATAGCAANAGGATGAACACAAGAGCTCCAATGACATCCACCACGCGACGCANACTTATTCTGCGTTGCGTGTCACACTTGGCGTGAGAGTTCCTNATTGACATCCACTCTCCGGCCAATTCCGGACTATCGCTCCAGTCTACCATCGCAATCATCTGATTATCTTGAATAAGCCTCCATCGCCAAGTCTGATGATTCCGCTCGGACGCCCCGGTTTCTTTTCGTCGCGNCGNGAGGTGCAGACATAGTCGACGGCCTCTATTATCTCGTTGTCAATATCGGAGAATACGAGGGCCGAGGGCATCCCCGATTTATTTGCGGACGTTGAGACCACAGGTCTTCTGAGTCCGCGGCAGAGTGTGGCGGAAAAGGGCTCGCGTGTCACACGCACGCCGAGTGAACCGTCAGCTCCGAGCAATGACGGCGNCACACCCTTGGCCGAATCATAGATGATGGTCATAGGATCCACAGCCGCCTCGATAAGATCGTATGCGATCTCCGGCACGTCAGGAATGATACGTTCCATTGAGGATACGGAATCCACAAGTACCAGCATAGGCTTGGAGTCGGCCCGCTCCTTTATCTTGTAAAGACGGGCCACGGCTTCGGGATTCGAAGCGTCGCATCCCAGTCCCCAGATTGTATCGGTAGGGTAGAGGATCACTCCCCCCTTCTTCATCACCTCGACCGCGCGTCGCGCGTCGGCGAACATATCGTCAGGAATTCTTTCGACACTCATTTGCGTGTGATTTTACATTTTTGTCACCTTCGCTTGATACTCCTTTCGTTTCACGGCATGATATCTCCTCTTTGAACTTTTCAATTTCTTTCAGCCACATACGCGAAGAAATGTCAGAGGGCATCCTCCAGTCTCCACGCGGGGAGAGGCAGACGGAACCGACTTTGGGACCGTCGGGGAGACATGAACGCTTGAATTGCTGAGAGAAGAATCTGCGGTAGAAGGTTTCAAGCCAGTGAAGAATGACCTTGTCATCATACTTTCCGGCAAAAGCCTTGCGTGAGAGCATGAATATCTTTGCCGGTTCGAAGCGGTTTCGGAGAAGATGGAAGAGGAAGAAGTCATGGAGTTCATAGGGTCCCACGAGATCCTCAGTCTTCTGACTGATGGTTCCATCTTCGTTGGCCGGAATCAATTCCGGACTGATCGGGGTGTCAATAATATCCCTCAACGTTTCTGCGATGCGGTTGTCACCTCTCTCTTCCGCCTCGATAGCGAATGTCTCGATCAGATAGCTAACGAGCGTCTTTGGGATGGAGGCGTTGACGGCGTACATGGACATATGATCACCATTATAAGTGCACCATCCGAGCGCCAGCTCCGAGAGATCACCCGTTCCGATCACTATGGCGTTCTCTTTGTTGGCCATATCCATGAGAATCTGCGTCCGTTCGCGGGCCTGCGAGTTCTCGTAGGTCGCGTCGTGGACTGACGGATTCTGATCAATATCCCTGAAGTGTTGTTCGACAGCAGCGCCGATTGGAATTTCAAGAACGGTCACACCAAGTTCCTCCATTAGATCGTGCGCATTGGTGCGTGTGCGTGTGGTCGTGCCGAAGCCCGGCATCGTGATTCCGATGATACCCTTCGGGTCGAGACCGAGCAAATGGAATGTCTTGGCGGTCACAAGCAGGGCGAGTGTCGAATCGAGACCGCCCGAGATACCTACCACCGCTTTGCGACACCCGATCTTGCGCAGTCTCTGCGCAAGACCCCAGGCTTGAATCTCTATGATCTCCGCGCAGGTCTCGCGGCGATTGGCCTTGTCCGAAGGCACGAAAGGAGATGCCGGAACCTGACGGCGCAGGTCTTTGTCGGCCGGCACAATGCCATCTGATTCAACATTGCGTGTGCCGCAATTGACAATGTAGAACGGTGCGGCCTCATTCCTGTCTTCGTTGAAGGTGTTGAATCTGAGTCTGTCGGCGCGCAGTCGGCCGGTGTCAATGTCGGCGATACAATATGTTCCGTCAAGACTAAACCGCTTTCCTTCGGCAAGCATTGTGCCATCTTCGGCAATGAGCGCGTTTCCTGAGAAGACGAGGTCTGTCGACGATTCGCCGCTTCCGGCCGATGCGTAGACATAGCCGCAACGGCAACGGGCTGATTGCTGGCAGACAAGATTTTTAAGATAAGAATATTTGCCTATAGACTCCGGCGTCGCAGAGAGATTGGCGATTACAACCGCTCCGGCGGCAGCCAACCCGGCACTCGGTGGAGCAGGAACCCAAAGGTCTTCACATATCTCGACACCGAACATTACCTCGTTCCTCCGGAAAAGAATATCGGTACCGAACGAGGTTGTTGTGTAGATGTCACCCTCCATAGCTTTGAGCGACACTTTCCGTGCGGGAACCGTTCCCGGTTCGGAGAACCATCGACGCTCGTAAAACTCATTGTAGTTGGGCAGATGGCGTTTGGGGACGATTCCGTAAATCACATGGGGTCCCAAGACGAAAGCGCAGTTAAATAGCTTATCGTCTAATGTAAAGGGACTTCCGAGAACAACCAGCGGACCATCTCCGGGGATCTGCTGTGCGATCGCGTAGATGGTGCTTTCGATCTTATCCTGAAGGAGTGAATCGAAAAAGAGGTCACCGCAGGTATATCCCGTCAATGCCAGTTCCGGAAGAACGAGCAGGTCTACATTCTCGGCGGTCGCTTTTCGGATCGCTTCAACTATGTTCTCGCAATTGCGTTCAATATCGCCCGGCACTACCGGAATCGAAGCTGCCATTACACGGGTGTACCCGTATCGTGAAATGTTGCTGACCATTTATAGTTCAAATCTATCTGTGCGAGTCGGAAAGCTCGGTCCATGAACCTAAAGCCTTCGGGCGGGCACAATTTTCTACAAAGTTAGCAAACCATTTTGAAATATTCGTTGTTTAACCGTTATAAAATTCGCTCCGAGGGTAATCCCGAGGGTCTAATTGAAAGATAATATGAAAAAAACGTTACTCAGAATCACAACGGCACTCGTTTGTCTGTTTGCCGTTTGCGGAACTTTAGATGCTTCCGCTCAGCGTGGAGAAAAGACCCTTGGTGTAGCCGGAGGTTATTCGGGTTACAACAACAGCGGTTATCTCAAAGCTTATTTCCAGTACACAATCATCGAGCATCTGCGTCTTGCNCCCGAAATCGGATACTCGTTCAAGGGTGACCANGGTGCGTCAGCTTTCGAAGCCGCACTTGACGTGCAGGCTCCCTTCAGAGTCGCGCGAGGCTTCGCGCTCTATCCTCTCGCCGGTTTCTCGTTCAACTCATGGAACTATGACCGTGAACACGGCGGTGGCACAGCCAACCGCGCGGCNTTCGATCTCGGAGGCGGTATGGAGTTGAAAGTAACTCCCAATCTCAAGTTCTCGCTTCAGGGCAAATACTCGTTCATGAACGATACCGGCGGTTGCTGGATCGANCTCGGAATCGGTTATTGCTTCTGAGAACCATACAATCTTGCGTAAGCAATATCTCTATNCAATAAAGAAGACTTAAATTCCACTATANCCATAACTAAACTCNGAGGGGCGCACATTTGTGCGCCCCGAATTATTTTGTATCTGACAGTAAAAATGTATCTGATAGTAAAAATAAGAGAACCCCGCTGGNGAAACCAACGGGGTTATATTTTGAAGTGAGGATGGGACGATTACTTCAGAAGAGCCTGAACAGCATCGTTGGGAACCATCTCCTCTTTGAAGACGTAAGCACCGGTTTTGGGTGAACGCTCCATTTTGATTACTTTCGAGTATGTGCGGCCTTCACCTTTCTGAAGAGACGCGACGGTTTTCTTTGCCATAGTTGGTTTTTGTTTTGAGTGTCCGGCCAACCNTGANGCGGTCCGTNAAGAACCGGAGTAGNCAGATTGGGNTCGGAATCACCTCTATATGTTGTGTGAACGTATAGACCTCTTGGAAAGGGAGGAAATTATTTGATCTCTTTGTGGAGGGTCACCTTCTTCAGAATCGGNTTGTACTTCTTGAGCTCGAGACGGCCCGGAGTGTTCTTACGATTCTTGGTGGTGATGTAACGCGACATGCCGGGCATACCGCTGTTCTTGTGTTCAGTGCACTCCAGAATAACCTGGACGCGATTACCTTTTGCTTTCTTTGCCATTGTTATTCGGGTATATTAGAGAGATACGATGGTGATGTTCTTGAAGTCGAGATTGCCCTCGGCTGCAGCGCGCTTGAGAGCGGCGTTGAGGCCGATTTTGTTGATGGTGCGGAGAGCGTGTGCGCTGACGCGGAGCTCAATCCACATATCCTGCTCCACCCAGTAGAACTTCTTGGTGTGGAGGTTTACGTTGAATTTGCGTTTGGTGCGACGTTTCGAGTGCGAGACGTTGTTGCCCACAGACGCCTTTTTGCCGGTGATCTGACAAACTTTTGACATGGCTGTTTTCAGTTAATTCTTCAAATTGACTTTATTTCATGTGACTTGAGGCCGCCATCTCAGTTCTCATATCGCGTCGGACTGCATCATTTCCGTCGCTTTAAAGGAGGAGCCACAAATCGGATGCGAAATTACCAAAAAATTTTCAACTGACCAAATTTTCAGTGCATTTTTAATTGCAGAGAGGCTNTTTTCAGTCAATTTCGCATATNTTTAGACCCCATTTTTGTGAGATGGGNCCTTAGATCCCGANTCACAATGAAAATTTGNGCCGNAGCGATGTGTTTTCAATCTAATTCCGCCTCGATGGTGTTGAAACGGAATCNGNGGAGNGAGTNTAATCGTCGTTGACGTCTTCCTGTTCGACGTAGACGTTACGNAGAAGTTTTATGAGCATGACCATGGCGTGGTCCGTCGCCGATTCNATGACTTGAATGCGGTTGCCGTCGAAGTGCTTNAGCTCCGAGACGATCTGGTCCTTATATTTTGCGGATATCCAGACAGTGCCGACCGGTTTGAATTTTGTTCCGCCGTCAGGACCGGCGATTCCGGTTGTGGACATGGAGCAGCTGCTTCTCATCAGTCCCGAGACTCCTTTTGCCATTGCCACCGAAACCTCGCGACTGACGGCGCCGTGGGCTGCGATGTCTCCGCGCGACACGTCGAGAACGTTCGCCTTTACGTCGTTGGAATAGCTGACNACNCTTCCNAGGAAATANGCCGACGAACCGGGCACCTCCGTGATTCGGTGNGCGATATTGCCTCCGGTGCAGCTCTCGGCACANGAGACTGTGAGCTCGCGCTCAGCCAGCAGAGACCCCAGGACTTCGGCTATGCTCATGTCGCGCGTGGCNATNACATCTTCGTCGAATATCTCGTTCAGAAGCTGAAGATAACGGTTAAGATTGAAGCGTAGCCACTCNAGTCCGGTGCTTCGACCTATAAGTCTCAGCCGGGTAACGAGATTTGAATTATATATCTCCAGAGTCATGAAGTCNGGAAGCTGGCTCTGGAAATGGTTCAGTACCTTCGAAAGCTCATCTTCTGTATAACCATAGATCACGATATGTCGGATCTCTTCGTGAATCTCTTTCATAATGTGAGGTATGGCGTTCTTGCTGTTTTCCATAATTGTCTTGAATAATAGTTTAGACTTCTACCCGTGCGAACGGCGGAAGCGAGAGGTCGCTGACCTGACCTTCCCGGAATTTGAACGCTCCGGCAATCGCCACCATAGCGGCATTGTCGGTCGTGTAGCGTCTTTCGGGAATCCANGCCTTTAAATTCCGTCGACGACAGAACNNNGNNANAGCCTCCCGTACACCCGAGTTGGCCGAGACNCCGCCACCGATAGCCACCTGTTTTATNTGCGGATACTTCTTGAGAGTCTTCCCAAGTTTGTCGAGAAGAATCTCGATGATNGTCTTCTGAAGNGACGCTGCGAGATCCGCTTTGTTCTTTTCNAGAAAATCGGGATCTTCCTTAAGTCCGTCGCGAAGGGTNTAGAGGAANGANGTCTTGAGTCCCGAGAANGAATAGTCCAGCTCCGGAATACGGGGNTTTGCAAACTTGAAGGCATCGGGATTACCCTCGGCCGCGAGACGGTCAATATGCGGACCGCCGGGATAGGGGAGTCCCATAACCTTGGCGCACTTGTCGAANGCCTCGCCCGCCGCGTCGTCGATCGTTTTGCCGACGATCTCCATGTCGAACGGACTGCGTACGATCACGAGCTGTGAGTTGCCTCCCGAGATCAGGAGACAGAGATAAGGGAACTCCGGAACTTCTGTATCGGGGTTATCCTTGATGAAATGGGCGAGNACGTGNCCGTGGAGGTGGTTGACATCGATCAGAGGAATTCCNAGACCGATAGACATACCCTTGGCGAATGAGGTCCCTACGAGAAGTGAACCGAGCAANCCCGGNCCNCGCGTNTATGCGATAGCGGAAAGCTCGGATTTCTCCACCCCGGCCTGACGGAGAGCTTCGCTCACGACGGGGAGGATGTTCTGCTGGTGCGCGCGCGATGCGAGCTCGGGCACCACACCTCCATACGCTTCGTGGACTTTCTGGCTCGCGATTACATTAGACGCGAGAACTCCGTCGATGATTACNGCCGCCGAAGTGTCATCACATGATGATTCAATCCCAAGAATAATCTCTTTCATTCTGCAAAATTACTACTTTAGCCTAAAATAATACTTCAAATTGCACAAAAATTGGACATCTGTGCAAATNTTCTTACTTCTTTTATNGTNCTNAGGNCGCAGGCTATGGAGGAAAGAGGTTGTATGAATGCGAATTTTTGAGTAATTTTGTATCTTTGGTTCGGAGTCTGANCTGAACCGTAAAGTCTAAATGTCGAAGATACCCAAGCATATATACAGAACCCTGCGGGCGATCCTGCTGACGGCCATTCTGGTCGTTGTCGGCCTGTATCTGCTCATTTATATAGCTGTATCTATGCCGGCGCTTCAGAAAAAGCTGGTTGCNGTTGCCGAAAAGGAACTTTCCGGNCTTCTTGATACGTCAGTAGAGATCGGACGGCTTGAAATCTATCCTTTCAACGAGGTTCGACTNTCAGACGTCAAGGTNTTTGAGCAGATGGGGNCATCTGAGAAGCNGCCCTGTCTCGCGGTCGGAACGGTNGGAGCCGGAGTGGAGCTTTTCGAGCTTTTCAAAGGTAATCTTGTCTTTACTTATGNGGAGATAACATCTCTGGATGCCCGGGTCACCAAATCTTCTCCCGACGCTCCATATAATATAGCATTCATCATTGACGCCTTTAAACCCAAAGAGAAAAAGGAGTCGTCAAATCTCAACTTCAAGATCCGAACGGTAGTAATCCGGCGCCTTTCGGCCACATATGATCTTCAGTGGATTCCGCGTCGAGCAAGCGGNTTCGATCCGGCGCATCTCGCGCTGAATAATTTTCGTGCAGACATCTCTATCCCTTCGCTNGATACGAAACCTTTCGCCATCGACGCAAAGGTGAGNCGCATNGCCTTTACCCTCAACGAAGAGCTTGAAGTTACCGATCTCTCCTTTGCCGGGTCGCTGAGTGACAAAGAACTGTCGTTGAAAAACTTTGTGCTGAAACTACCCGGGACTTCCCTCAAGCTTGACGATGTGAAAGTNGGNTACGAGTCGTTGGCGCGGATAGNNGATGCTCTTCGCGGCGAATCTCGCCCGATCGCCCTCACCGGTTCAGTAACCCCCGCAGATCTGTCGCTGTTCCTCCCGGCACTCAATGAATTCCGCGACCCGTGGACCCTTGACCTCTCGACCGATTTCAATCTCGAGAATCTCAAGGCTCTCAANCTTCGCCTCCATAACGAGATGCTCGGCTGNGAGCTGAAAGTCAGGGGAGAAGTTTGTGCGATTACTCATCCGAAAGAACTATACGGCGCTTTGGATATAGAGCAGCTCTCAGTGGCTCCGGAAATGGCGCGNGCTACCCGTGCGTTTCTTCCGGATGCGGGACCCGGTGTTAAGCGGATTCTCGACGAACTCGGGACCCCNTCTCTTGATATGAGCGGAAGTGTCTCACGAGCCAAAGGAAGCGGCGATTGGATTCTCGGNGTGGCGGGTGATTTGATGACAGCTGTCGGATCGGTCACTATGGATGTCGACGGAACGATAGNNGGCAACGGCAATCTCAGCGTAAAGGGTACCCTGTCATCAGACAGACTCTCGGTGGGTCGATTAGCGGGAATCTCAACGCTCGGTGATGCCGGATTTGACACAGATTTTGATCTCACCCTGTCGGGAAAAGATCCCGAGGGAGGGTTTAATCTTGATATGCCCTATCTTGAGACCACTTCGGGGCTTATCGAAAATGTGAAGCTCAATGCGACCAAAACCGGCAAAGAGATNGGTCTCAATCTGATGGCCGANGGCGAACCGGTGTCGGCATCNGTTGAAGGAGCAATGGAACTTGCCGGTGCCGACAGCCAACTTTTTGCATCGGTCAATCTGAACCATATCTCATCCTCCCTTCTGGGACTGAAAGATAAATTTGCAGATAGCTCGATACATGGGGTGGTAAATCTTCAGGCTGTNGGCAACACCTTTGATAATCTTCAGGGAAGTCTGACCGCGACAGCTCTCGGATTGCGGTTTGCCGATGGTCGTGACCTNTCCCTCGACAGACTGGTTATCATTTCGGAGACCGACGCTGACGCCTTTCGGAAGCTGACTCTGACCAGCGATGTGGCCGAAGGCCTCGTGACCGGCCATTACCAACCCTCCTCGCTCCCTGCTCTGTGCANCTCGCTCTTCNCGGGATTGATCCCTACCCTCAATCCCTTGGCGGCGAAAAAAACGATATTGCTTGACGCTCAGAAAACGGGTGANATCGACGCNCGTTTCCGGATACATCCTCTCGGCGACTGGGCNGACTTCCTCAATCTTCCGGTGCGTCCTCTGGCCGATCTTGAATTAGAGGCAAAGGCCGATTTTTCGTCCGGGACAGCAGATGTCTCGGCNGCTGTCCCTTATCTTCAGCAGGGTAAGAAACTGATCCGCGACATAGCGCTGAAAGCGCAGATGCCAGCACCCGGAAAGATGACAGCAGAGGTTGAGGCACTGTATCCTGTCAAGTCTACCGAGATTAAACTCCGGTCTGATATAGANGTATATGGCGATGCGGCATCGCTCAAGCTTGATTTTAACCCTGACGTTTCTTCNTCATTCTCNGGCACCCTCGCTCTCGATGCGCGTGTNGACAAGCTTCTCACACCGCAGCTCACCGTCAATCTGAAGTCGTCCGACTTCAATATNCGCGGAGGTAAATGGCAAGTGGAAGATGGNGATNTCGTNTTTATCGATAAGAGCTTGAAAGTCCANAATATCAAGATTTCCCATGATGATCAGTATTTGTCGGTCGATGGTTCGGTATCATCGGANCCGGCCGATCAGCTGACTGTACGACTCGGGGATCTTGACCTTTCGTTTATCTTCGACGCACTCAATATAGAATACGTAAACTTCGGNGGATTCGCTTCGGGGTCGGTCGTAGCCAGCGAACTNTTCACCAAGCAGCCGAANGCGCGCACCGTCGGACTGCGNGCCAAGAACTTCTCCTACGGAGGGGCTGTTCTCGGAGACGCCGACCTCTCAGGCGTGTTTCATGCCGAAGACANCCGTATCCAGATNGGTGCCCATATCGTGAATCCACATGAGAACAACCGTCGCACGGCTGACGTGGACGGTAATATATGGTTGAAAAGGGATTCTCTNAGCTTCAATTTNGATGCTGACCGTCTCAATGCCTCTTTCCTCGGTCAGTTTATGGGAGCCTTCGCATCTGACGTGACCGCTACCGCCTCNGGAGACTGCCAGCTTTTCGGAACATTCAAGGATATTGATCTGACCGGNCGNCTTCATGCCGATTCGATCCGTTTCAAGCTCGACTTCACCGGTGTCTATTATTCCGGNAANGACTCGGTCTATCTCGATTCCGGCAAGATACGCATTCCGTCGTTCCGTATCTATGACCGCGANGGCAACAGNGGAGTCTNCTCCGGAGAACTCCGTCACAAGTTCCTGCGAGACGTCAACTTCGATTTCCGTCTTCGAGAGGCCCGCAANCTTCTCTGTTACGATATGGCNAAAGGTCCNGATGACTTCTGGTGGGGAACGGTCTACGGTTCCGGNAANGCTATGCTTCATGGTGTTCCGGGNCTTGTCGAGATAAATGTGGACATGACCTCGCGTCCCAAGTCCACTTTCTTCTTCTCCCTCTCGGACACCGAGGCAGCCCAGGAATACAACTTCCTGACATTTACNGATCGGACCCCTATCACGGAATTACCGAAGAAGAATACGATTCCTGANTTTGTGCAGATGTTCCGCAAGCAGAAGATGCTTGAGGAGAGTGCNCCGACAAAGGTGCATATAGACCTGCGGATGAACGTCACTCCCGATGTGGCTGTCACNCTCGTGATGGACCCTGTCTGCGGAGACAAGATAACGGCGACAGGAAGCGGACCGCTCCAGCTTCAGTATGAGACGGAGAACGACGAGCCCCGTATCTATGGTAAATATACCATCGACGAAGGNCTATATAACTTCTCCCTCCAGGACGTGATCCTGCGTGACTTCCAGATCAAGGAGGGGTCGTCAATATCGTTCAACGGAGATCCNCTCGCCGCGATATTGGACATCAAGGCTGCATATCGTGTGAACACGTCGCTAACTGACCTCGACAAGAGCTTCGCGATGGACCGCGACCTGAACCGCACGAATGTACCTGTNGACGCGATGTTGCTTGTCNGCGGNCCGATGGANACACCCGACATCGACTTTGATATCGAACTTCCGACACTNACNGAAGAAACNGCCCGGAAAGTGAGGAGTATCATCTCGACCAACGACCAGATGAGCCGACAGATAATCTATCTTCTGGCACTCAACAAATTCTATACNCCNGAATATATGGATACCTCCGGTTCGGGTGGTGAACTCGCCTCAGTCGCAAGCTCGACCATNTCCTCACAACTCGGAAATGCGCTTTCGAACCTGACCGACAAGCTTAGTGTAATGCCGTCGTTCCGCAGTGACAAGGGCGATTTCTCGGACCTTGAGATGGATGTGGCCCTTTCCTCGCGTCTGCTCAACAACCGTCTGCTGATAAACGGTAACTTCGGATACCGNGACCGGACAACTTCGACCACCACTTTCGTCGGTGACTTCGATGTCCAGTATCTTCTCAACCGGCGTGGAACTTTCCGACTAAAGG
Source organism: Bacteroidales bacterium (assembly GCA_014800785.1). GTDB lineage: Bacteria > Bacteroidota > Bacteroidia > Bacteroidales > Muribaculaceae > Lepagella. The sequence continues at coordinate 46,203 of JAAVFK010000034.1, read as the reverse complement.
CCTACAATCATTTCAACGACCAGAACTACTATCTCCGTCAGGCGTTGACTACACAGGGGATCGGCATTGAATTCCTCCATGACTTCAACCGTTTCCTCTCTTTCCTNAGAAAGAAGAAACCGAAACATATTCCCGACTCACTCCTCTCTCCGGCTCCCGNCNTAACGGGTNCGGAAGAGGTGGCCGGCTCAAAACANAATGACTATGGATCAGAAGATACTGACACTGAATAATCCCATCAGCCCGGCCAAGGTGATGAAGAAGATAGAGGGATTGCTCGAAAGAATAGGTCTCCGCGACAACTCTACCGGAGTTGCTTTCAGCGGGGGNGGGGCGCGCGGTTTCTCTCATGTAGGTGTGATGAAGGCCTTCCTCCGGTTCGGGATTGAACCCAANGTACTGGCCGGAGTGTCNGCCGGGTCAATCGCCGCGGTTCTCTATGCCGCAGGNCTCACGCCCGAAGAGATAATTGAGTGCTTNATGGCCCAGGAGAAATTCGCCAACTTNACGAATGTCCAGTTGCCGAAAGANTCCCTTTTCAGACTGAACCGTTTCGCACGTCTGCTCGAAAGCTGGCTCCCCGTCAGATATCTTGAAGAGCTTAGCGTCCCGACAGTGGTCTGCGCTACAGATCTTGATCACGGAAAATCGGTTGGTTGGGCCAAGGGGGAGATTGTCCCCCGCGTAATTGCTTCGTGCAGTATTCCAATCGTATTCCCNCCNGTCAATATNAACGGAATAAACTATGTCGACGGTGGCGTTCTGCGTAACCTTCCGGCCTGGGCGATCCGTCCATACTGCAAGACTCTGATCGGATCCAATTGTTCNCCATTGAACAAGAACTATCAATATAAAGGNTCAATCATCGATCTCACGCTGCGCTCCTACCAACTGATGACAAAGGCAAACGTTCCGCAGGATCTGAAGCTGTGTGATATCGTGATACGTCCCGAAGGTCTCGTAGGCTTCAGTACGTTCGATCTCTCCGCAATCCCCAAAGCAGTAGACCTCGGCTACGATGCCGCGTGNCGGGTGCTTGAAAAATACGCACGTTAACCACCGATAATGATAATATCCTCTCCGCAAATTGATATAAGCCCCTCTCCGCAAATTGATATATGAAAGAAAAACTTATAATCTATCAGCTCTTTCCCCGGGTGTTCAGCAATACAAACGCTACNTGCAAACCCTGGGGAACGTTGGCCGAAAATGGTTCGGGTCANCTCTCGGACNTGAANGGCAAGACCCTGAAGTCGCTCAAGGATATGGGTNTCAATTGCCTCTGGCTGACAGGAGTGATAGAAAACGCAACGAAAACGGCCTATCCGGAAGCNGGANTTCCGGCAGACAATCCCAATGTCGTCAAGGGTGAGGCCGGCTCNCCCTATGCGATAAAGGACTATTATGACGTCGCCCCTTGTCTTGCTGCCGATCCCAAACGGAGAATGCCCGAATTTGAGGCGGCCGTCAAGAGNATCCACGACGCCGGGATGAAGGTTATCATCGACTTTGTCCCCAACCATACCGCCCGCGTCTATCATTCCGATGCGGCGCCTGCAGGGGTTCGCGATTTCGGTGCGGACGACAATATCAATATGTTNTTCGATCCGCAGAACAATTATTATTACTGCACCAATCAGCAGTTCGCNCCNCATTTTGACATCAGTTCGCAAGGTGATCATCCCTATGTTGAGTTCCCGGCTAAGGCTACNGGCAACGACTGCTTCACAGCCTTCTGCGGCGAGAACGACTGGTACGAGACTGTCAAACTCAACTATGGTGTGGACTATTTCGGAGCCGANCGCGACCACTTCAACCCGGTGCCCGACACATGGAACAAGATGTATGAGATTCTTCGTTTCTGGGCCTCGAAAGGTATCGACGGATTCCGTTGCGATATGGTCTTCATGGTGCCCCTCGCTTTCTGGCACTGGGTGATTCCCCGCGTGAAATACGAATATCCGGATCTCGTCTTCATCGGAGAGATATATGACGTCGGACAATATCGCCCCTTCATAGATTATGGTTGCTTCGACTATCTTTACGACAAGGTGAATCTCTACGATACCCTTGTGGGAATAGAGCGCATGAATTGGAGNGCGGCTGCGATCACCGGATGCTGGCAGAGTGTCGACGGAATNGGGGACAAGATGCTCAACTTCCTCGAAAATCATGATGAGGTNCGCTTCGCTTCCCCCGAATTTGCCGGCAACCCCTTGAGAGTCGTCCCGTATCTCGTTGTCAGCGCCACGATCTCGACCGGGCCATTCATGATTTATTATGGTCAGGAACTCGGCGANCCGGGAACAGACAACGAGGGATTCGCAGGGAACAACAACCGGACGACGATATTTGACTACTGGAGTCTTGACACCGTTCGCCGTTGGTATAACGAAGGAAAACCGGGCGAGAAGAACCTCACCCGTCAGGAGAAATGGCTTCGAAGTACCTATTCAAAGGTTCTGCGCCTGTGCAACTCGGAGTCCGCTATNCGCGAAGGTCGGTTCTTCGACCTCATGTATGTCAATCTCCGCCACGCCGGATTCGATCCTCACCGGCAATTTGCCTACCTTCGCCACGACGAGAATCAGAAATTACTGATCGTNGCCAATTTCTCTGATGAGGAGAAGCTTCTGGATATCGTTATTCCGGCCTCCGCTTTCGAACACGCCGGTCTCCCGGAAACCGANGAGGGTGGTCCGCTTCTTCCGGCGCGCGATCTTCTCTGGGGGGATATTCAGTATGTGTCTCTCAGACCCGACGCTCCGACGCGCGTCCGCGTGTCGGCCATGAGCGCCGTGATTCTTGATCTGCCTCTGAAATTCGTGCACTAAATTCTTTGTCACGTGGGAAATTATTTCTACTTTTGTGACAGATTTAACTCTAACATCAAAAATGAGCAATTCACTTCCGCCCATCAAGGTGTTCGCCGGCACGAAAAGCCGCTATCTTGGTGAGTCAATTTGCAAAGAGCTGGGTATCGAACTTGGCAACATGATCGTCGAGCGTTTTGCCGACGGCGAGTTTGAAGTCGGTTACGAGGAATCTATCCGCGGTGCAGAGGTTTATCTCGTGCAGTCCACTTTCCCGACCGCAGACAATCTGATGGAGCTTCTCCTGATGGTTGACGCTGCGAAACGTGCTTCTGCCGGAACAATCGTAGCTGTGTGTCCCTACTTTGGTTGGGCGCGCCAGGACCGNAAGGACAAACCGCGTGTGTCGATNGCCGCCAAACTTGTGGCCGATCTTCTCAGCGTCGCAGGAATCGATCGTCTGATCACNATGGACCTCCATGCAGACCAGATCCAGGGTTTCTTCGATGTTCCCGTTGACCATCTCTATGCGTCATCTATCTTCATTCCGTATATCGAGAGCCTCNAGCTCAAAGATATGGTGATCGCCTCTCCCGATGTCGGCGGCGCCAAGCGTGCCAACGGCTATGCTAAATATTTCGACGTGCCTCTCGTTCTTTGCCACAAACAGCGTGCGAAGGCAAACGTAGTCGAGAAAATGACCGTTATCGGTGATGTGACCGACAAGAATGTGGTTCTCGTTGACGATATCGTNGATACCGCCGGAACCATCACCAAGGCCGCTGACCTTCTTCTCGCTGCCGGCGCGAAGAGCGTGCGCGCACTTTCGAGCCACCCCGTAATGTCTGACCCTGCGACCGAGCGTGTACTCAACTCCGGTCTGAGCGAGATCATCTTCACCGACTCGATCCCCTACGGCAAGGACAATCACAAAGCTGTTGTTCTCCCCGTTGCGAAACTTTTCGCCGACACCATCCGCCGTATCCACAACAATCAGTCCATCTCGTCACAGTACCTGATGAAGAAGTAATTCTTCGAAAAGACAAGATAATACTAAGAAATTTAAAGAACGTCGTCGGAATCACAGGATTCCGGCGACGTTCTTGTATATGATTTATACGCGTACTGNGAAGACGTAGTTTTGATGCTACCTACAATTCCATCACAATGTTTCAGTTCAAGCAAAATTGTAATTAAGACTGCACTTGCATACCGAGCAATAAAAGAGCCGCCGGAGCAATAGGCTCCGGCGGCTGCTGTTATGCGGCTGGATCAAATGATTACCAGATGATCACACGTTCGGTCTCGGGACGCCACATCGGATCGGTCGAAGTGATTCCGAAGGCCTCGAAGAAGGGTGCGAGGTTGCGGAGCGATACGTTCACGCGGTTTGAACCGAGAGAGTGAACGTCGTCAGAAGTCAGAGCACGCATCTCGGCCTCACGGATGTTCTGGGCCCAGAGGTTTGCGTAGTTCATATAGTAAACCTGCGCGGGGGTGTAGCCGTCGATGAGGGCCTCTTCCGAAGTCACATCCACACCTTTCTTCTTCTGCGAATCGAGGAAGGCGGTCATAGCCACGCGGAGACCACCCTGGTCAGCGATATTCTCGCCGAGAGTGTAGGCGCCGTTGGCGTGGAGGCCGGGGAGTACCTCTACTTCGTCAAACTGAGCTACAAGACCCTGCGTGAGATTGCGGAATGCCTCGGCGTCTTCCTCAGTCCACCAGTTGATCATGTTGCCGTCTGCATCGAAGTTGCAACCCTGGTCATCGAAACCGTGGGTNAGCTCGTGGCCGATAACCACACCGATNCCGCCGTAGTTCTCGGCGTCAGATGCGTTNGGATCGAAGAAGGGAGCCTGCAGAATGCCNGCGGGGAAGACNATNTCGTTGAAGACGGGGTTGTAGTAGGCGTTGATCTCCTGCGGGTTCATGCCCCATTCGGAACGGTCAACGGGCTTGCCCCATTTGTTGAGCTGCTGCTGGTTATGCCACATGTTGGCATTATGAACGTTCTCCCAGTAAGAGAGTTCGGGGTTGATCTCGAGAGCGGAGTAGTCTTTCCACTTNTCGGGATAGCCGATCTTGACNGTGATGGCNTTCAGCTTCTTGATTCCCTGAACCTTNGTGTCNTCGCTCATCCAGGGGAGGTGCATGATGTGCTTNGCCAGACCGTTGCGAAGATTNTCGACAAGACCGATCATGTAGGTCTTGGACGACTCGGGGAAGTATTCCGAAACATAGAGTTCGCCNATAGCCTCACCCATAAGNCCTTCGGTANTGGAGAGGGAGCGTTTCCAACGAGGGTGCATTTCCTTCACNCCGCTCTTGACTTTCGAGAACTCGAAGNTTGCGGCCGAGAAGTCATCGCTCAGATAGGGAGCNGCACCGCCGACAACCTGCCAGAGGTAGAGGTCTTTTTTCTCGCGGTCAGTGAGCGAACCNTAGAGCTTGTTGGCCTGGTTTGCCGAGCGGAGCTCGGTCACGATCACGTTCTCNGGCGAGGGNATACCCATAGTCTCGATGAAGAGACGATCCCAGGGAAGGTTGGGATAGTTCGTTTTCAGGAACTCGAAGGGGCGGACGTTGTAGAGCGCGGGGATATTGCGGCTCTCCTCGCGTGTGAGCGCGGAGTCNGCCATAAGGGTTTCGATCTTCATCACATTCGAGGCGATNCGCTTGGCGTCTTTCTTCGAGTAGCCTGCGTTCTGCATCTGTTGGGTGATGAGTTTACGGTATGCCTCGCGCACCTCAGTGTTNCGCTTGTCCTTTGCGAGATAGTAGTCGCGNTCGCCGAGACCCATCTGGCCGTTTCCGACATACATTGCGTAAACGCTGCTGTTGCCGAGGTCTTCCTGCGGGCCGGCTCCGATAAAGGGCGCGCCATATTCTTTCTGCATCAGGATGAAGAGGTCCTCCATGCCCGANGCGGGGGTNGCTTCGATCTTGTCGAGGATCGGACGGATAGGCTTCGCTCCGAGCTGGTTGCGGCGGATCGAATCGAGACCCTGCTCGTAGAGAGTCGCTACTTTATATGCGTTGGTACCGGCGGCCGGGTTTGTGGCCTGAAGTCCTGAAACGATGCGGCGCACGCGGTTGTTGCTCGAATCGTTCAGTACGTTGAACTGGCCGTAGCGCGAATAGGCGGGCGACAAAGGATGGTTTTCCATCCATCCGCGGTTAACGTGAGTGTAGAAATCCTTGCCGGGGTCGACGCTTTTGTCNATACCGGTCGGGTCGAGGCTGTAGAGGTGTTCTTCGGCCTGCGCACCGACAACTGTCAGAGCNGCTCCTGCCAGAAGAATTGAGTACAATGNTTTCATATAATAGTTTAGGTTAGCTTTATAATATTCTGAATTAGGAATCCTGAGATTTCAGGAGTCAGAAACATCAGTAGGTGACAGACGGGACGCTATGACNGTCAGTCCTCATCCGAGTCCTCTTCTTCTGCGTCNGGTACGTACTCCAGAATATCAGCCGGAGTGCAGTTAAGCGCTTTGCAGAGTTTGTTGAGGGTAGAGAACCGGATGGCACGGGCTTTGCCTGTCTTCAGGATCGATAGGTTAGGGGCCGAAGTGCCGATCGTCTCGGCCAGAAGTCCGAGACTGATCTTTCGTTTGGCCATCATTACGTCGAGGTTTACTACAATTGCCATGTTCGATTGAGGATGTCGCGTAATTAAATGGTTAATTCATTATCCTCTCGGAGCATGATTCCGCGNTGCCATATCTGGCCCATCAAAAGGGATGCGAGACCGACCAATATAAGTGTCCACGGGAATTCCCAAACGGCCTTGAGTNTCCGGTCGGAATAGGAAAGATCCATGGCGTTGATCAGCGAGCTCTCCGAAAGTCCGGAGATTATCATGATTGCTGCCGAAGCGAGGAGCAGCCATCCGAACAGCCGCAGACGCTTGACATTGTCAGCGATGAAAATCTTGCTCCGGTTGATGTTTATGATGAATCGGAGGAATTGGTAGAAGCCCAGAAGGACGAGAGCCCATAGCGCGATATATGATATACCGCTCGTCAATCTGACGGAGGTCGGCACCTCCTCGTCCGGGATGAAGATCTCTATCTGGCGTGAGATCACCGGAAATTTTTCGCCCGACGAGAAAGTCAGAGTGTCGGTCGGCGTGAAAGGTACGAGTTTGTTTGCGGTGAACTTCGTGACGAATGGTGTATGCGTCTCGGTGAGACTATGGTTGTCGGCGTTGCCTACAACTGAGTTGCCGACACCGAGAAAGGGTAAAAGGACCTTGACGGCCAACAGACCCAGAATGATGAGGCAGAGGATATTGATATAAGTTTTGTTCATGGTACCGGCCATAGGCTGTCGAGATTAGAAGTGAACACACTTTTTCATACACGCGAAGTTACTCCAAAATATCCGAATAACAAAATCTTTTGTTAAGAAAATTTAATGTTAAACATTAAAATAGCTTCAGAACTTGCGCGGGCGACGCCGACGATGTCGGCGCCCGATGGTTATCGGTTTCGGAGATTCGCCGGGAATCACTATGCTTCCGGGGGCAAAGACTTTCAGGAGGGTCACAGACTTGAGTTCGGTTTCCTCCCATTCTTTCATTGGTTCTGAGAGGGCAGTAATCCCTCCTCCCACATATAGATATGTGGCGCGGGTCGAAAGGAGCGCTGACCGCAGGTTGACGAAAAAGCACCAGTCTTTTGCGTCGCGGATACGCCCGATGCATCCTCCGTAGAGATGTCGTCTGAATGTTTCGTTGGCTTCGATGAGCTTCATCGCCTTCTCGCGCGGAAGACCGCTTAGAGCCGGTGTGGGGGAGAGGTCGGTCACGAGAGCCTGGGTTTCGGCCAGACCGAATGTCTCGGGAACATCGGCCGAGATTCGGGTGATCAGATGCTCGACAGGGCCGGCGTTGTGGGTTTCCGTCGGTTGACATTTCGGCGTCAGTCCGTGGCGAGAGAGTGTCTCGCAGATGAAGTCGGTGACCATCTGCTGTTCGCGGACGTTTTTGAAGTCCCAGTCTCCTTCGGTTCCGGCGCGGCGTGTTCCGGCAAGCGCGACGGTGTGGATCGTGTCGCCTTCGCGTTTCAACAGCAATTCCGGCGACGCCCCGATCCAGCTTCCTGTCTCGGGGGTGGAGAGATAGAACACGAAAGCTCCGGGATAAAGACGTTCCAGCCGATCATATATTTCAAGGCGTCGGGCCTTTGGAGGTGCCGTGAGAACTCGTGCACCGACGACCTTTCCCTCTTCACCGCGGCCGTCCATCTCCTTCAGGTCCTCTATGTAGGAATCGAGTGCGCGCAAATAGTCTGCGGCTCTCGTTGCCTCCGGAACGGGATCGGGGGGGAAGAACAGCGGAAGCTCGGCCGGAATGTCGGCGCCACGCCATGGAAAGACGTTCATTTTCTCAGCACCGAAAGCAAGCGTGGCGACACAATTCTCGGTCAACCGTTCTCCGGGGCGCCCGAGATTGTATGCCTCCGTTCCGCGGCTCCAGGGGAGCCGCAGAATAAAGCAAGATGCGTCCGGACTTGAAGTGGTTCTCATCATGGCGTTTGTCGTGTGCGTATTGTAAAATCATTCGGGGCGATAGTCTGTCAATCGCCCCGAATGAGTTGTTGTAATTGCTTATATTATAGTTCCGAAGAGATCGAACTCATCGGAATCGGTGATCTTGACATGGACAAATTCTCCCGGTTCCACAGGTTCCTCAGATTCGAATATAACCTGGCAGTCAACGTCGGGACTGTCCCACTGGGTGCGTCCGGCGTAGCGGCCATCTTCGGTGAACTCCTCGACAAGCACCTTGACCTCTTTGCCGATCATGGAGCGGTTGTGGGCGTCCGAGATTTTCTGCTGGAGCGCCATCAGCCGGTCGAGTCGTTCCTGCTTGACCTCCTGAGGAATGTTGTCGTCGAGATTCTGCTCGCCCCATGTTCCGGCCTCTTCCGAGTATGCGAAGGCACCCATACGTTCAAAACGGGCATCGCGGACAAACTCCATCAGTTCTTCAAATTCCTCCTCACCCTCACCCGGGAATCCGACCATAAGGGTCGTGCGGATCTGAAGTCCTGGGACCCGGCGTCTCATCTCGGCGATGAGGTCGAGGGTCTCCTGTTTTGTAATATGACGGCGCATGTTCGAAAGCACCTTGTCCGAAATATGCTGGAGAGCGATGTCTATATACTTGCAGACGTTGTCCCTGCGTGCCATGACGTCAAGCAGATCCATCGGGAAGTCCGAAGGATAGGCGTAATGGAGGCGGATCCACTCTACTCCCTCAATATCAGCTATACGGTCCACAAGCTCCGCCAGCGCATGACGTCCGTAGAGGTCGAGTCCGTATGATGACAGGTCCTGGGCGATCACGTTGAACTCACGGACACCTTCATCTGTCAGTGCGCGTACCTCTTCGAGAATTTCCTCGATCGGGCGCGACTTGTGTCGACCTGTGATGAGCGGGATGGCGCAGAAAGCGCAGAAGCGGTTGCAACCCTCCGATATCTTCAGATAGGCCGAGCCTTCCGGAGTCGTCAGCGAGCGCTCCCAGTCTTTGACTTTCTCGGTCTCGGAGAGGTCGGGCAGTTCATCGATGAATGCGTTCCAGTCGAACTTGCCGTACCATCGGTCTACTTCCGGCAGACTCTCCTTCAGGTCGTTCATAAAACGTTCGGAGAGACACCCCATGACGCTTATGGAGCCGATTCTTCCCTCCTCCTTGGCTTGAGAGAGCTCAAGGATGGTATCGATCGATTCCTGCTGAGCGTCGAGGATAAATCCGCAGGTGTTGACCATCACCATCTCCCCCTCGGGTTCCGGTGACTCGAACTCCACTTCATAGCCTTTTGCCTCCAGGCGGCGCATAAGGCGCTCGGAGTCGGTCAGGTTTTTCGAACAGCCGAGTGAATAGACGTTTATCAGTCCTTTTTTCATTTCTTATGGAATGATTATTGAACTCATTTAAACGAGTTTATTTTGCGGCTCCTCCGAACAGAGATCTAACGAATTCATCGGGACGGAAGATCTGAAGATCTTCCATACCCTCGCCGATGCCGATGTATTTGACGGGTACCTTGAACTGATCGCTGATACCGATCACGACGCCACCTTTGGCGGTTCCGTCGAGTTTCGTCACGGCGAGGCAGTTCACATCGGTGGCTGCGGTGAACTGGCGCGCCTGTTCATAGGCGTTCTGACCGGTTGAACCGTCAAGGACGAGAAGAACCTCGTTCGGAGCGTCCGGACATACGCGCTTCATGACCTTCTTGATTTTTGTCAGCTCGTCCATCAGTCCCTTTTTGTTGTGTAGACGACCGGCGGTGTCGATGATCACGACGTCCGCGCCGTTGGCTTTGGCCGACGAGAGGGTGTCGAACGCTACGGCGGCGGGGTCGGAGCCCATTTTCTGTTTGACAACGGGGACGCCGACGCGTTCGCCCCAGATGTCGAGCTGTTCGATAGCGGCGGCGCGGAAGGTATCCGACGCACCGAGAACGACCTTGTTTCCGGCCGCTTTATATTGATGGGCGAGTTTGCCGATGGTGGTGGTTTTGCCGACACCGTTGACGCCCACGACAAGAATCACATAGGGGTTGTCTGATTTCTTGACCTGGAAATCTTCCAGCTCCTCATCGTCGGTTCCCGCTGATGTCGGTTTAACAAGCAGGTCGGAGATCTCTTCACAGAGAATATCATTCAGCTCGTCGAGTCCGACATACTTGTCCCGGGCCACACGCTCCTCAAGGCGTTCGATGATCTTCAGAGTCGTGTCGACGCCGACGTCGCTCGTGATGAATGCCTCCTCGAGATTGTCGAGTACCTCGTCGTCAACTTTGCTTTTGCCGGCGACTGCGCGTGAAATCTTACTCCACACACCCTCCTTGGTCTTCTGGAGACCGGTGTCGAGTTTCTCTTTCTTCTCCTTGGAGAACAGTTTTTTGAAAAATCCCATATTTTGAATTAACTAATTTGCGAATTTAACGGCCGATCAAACGGTCCCTAAGTTAACATGCCAAAGGCATGTCCCTACAATTCGTTTGACTCGCGGCCTCCCCCTACGTTTGTCGGAAAGTCTGCAAATCCCGTTCCAACAATCCACAAAGTTAATAAAAAACGGCCGACCGATCAAATTTTCATTTTTGATCGGTCGGCAGGATTATCTAAAGTAGAGTAAATATGGCTTTTTAGAGAGTGTTTGGTTTAAATTCAAACACTCTCTTAGGGAGGTTAGAAGAATCCGTTGATGTCGAGGATGGAGACGCAGATGGCGGTGAAGACGAAAGCGACAACCCAGATGATGGCCATTATGATCTCCATTGTCCTCGAAAGCTTGAGGCTTGGATTAATGGTCTTAAAGAGGTACCAGACCATCAGGAACGTTGGAATAAACAGAGTTACGCAGACGCCGAGTGCTGTCCACATTCCCCAAATAGCCTCATGATCGATTTGACTCATAAGCTCCGGACGTCCGAAGGTAAAACCTGATGCGCAGGCAATCAGAACGAACAGAACCCCGAGAATGCCGAGTATCAGCGCAATCAGAACGGGCACGCCGAGAACTCCGAGAAAGAGCATGATACCTTGGCCGATTACCTGAAGAGCCTTTGTGAAAGCATTTCCTTGTCCGGGAGTGCCGCAGTTGTTGACATTGGCGTCGTCGGTCACTGTCTTGGCGATATTTCCAAGTGTCGGAGCTTCTCCCATCATCTCCATGCGTTTCAGCGGGGTGTCAGCCGGCGGGACGATAATCCACAGCAGGATATAGATGAATGCCATCCAGGAGAAGGAGGTCAGATTGAGCATGCCGAGCGCGAGAAGCACGAAAATCAGACGAACCCAGACCGGATCGATCCTGAGAAAATGAGCGATGCCTGAGCAGACGCCACCGAAAACTGAGTTTCGTGGATCCCGGAACAGACGTCTGCTGATTTTCTGATGCAGATTGTTGAGCGTCTGGCTGAATCCGGGCGATGGAGGAGGCGGTATGCTGCCTGAGCTCGGCTCTTTTTTCTCTTCGAGGTCTATCTCGACTACGTTGTCATCTGCACCCTTTTCTATAATCACTTCCTCTTCGGTCTCGATGAAGTCGTTCGGTTGACCAATCCGGGCTATGACTGCCTCGATCATAGAGATGGTGACGATAGTGGAGTTGTGTTCCTCAAGGTTGAGATCCAGCAGCTCGGCCATTCGGTCTTCGATGTCTGAGGTTAGCTCAGCGCGTTCCTCCGGATCCCGTACGAGATGTTCGATCGTGTCGAGATAGTTGTTGGCCATGGTGTAGGCGTCGTCGTCGATCACGAACTGGCGGCCTGCGAGATTTATGTTGTATGTCTTCTTGATCATTGTCTTGTCATTTTGAATTGCTTTGAAACGAGGTGGTGTTTTCCCGTCAGTTTTCCGGAAGCTCTTTGGGCCGGAGAGAGTTGACGGCGAAGGCGAGTTCGTCCCAGACGAGGGTCATCTCTTCGAGGGCTTTCTCTCCGGTCGGAGTCAGGTGGTAGTATTTGCGCGGAGGCCCCTTGGGCGACTCTTGCCATTCGTATTCGAGCTTCCCCTCCTTGCGGAGTCGGTTGAGAAGAGTGTAGATCGTTCCTTCGACTACAATCATCCTCACTTCTCCGAGGCGACTGATGAGGTCGTTGGGATAGCAGGCTCCGTTCTGTCTGAGCGTCAGCAGAACACAGTATTCCAGCATACCCTTTCTCATCTGTGACGATATATTGTTGTTGTCTTTTTCCATTTTCTTCTTTGATATGGTTTAAATTCCTACGCCGCCTCCCTGCTGGCCGGAGCCTCCGGCCGAACGGTCGTCGGTGTCGAGATCTGCTGCGGTTGTCTTCACGTTTTCGTTAAGTGAACCGAAGCGCCATGAAACGGAGAGTCCGACTTTCCAGTTGTTGTTGTGGCTTTTTCCCGAGACCTTGAGGCCGTCGCTGTGGGTCGTCCACTTGAAGGTATGGATCGGATCTCCGAAGTCCGAGGCATTGATCGAAATATTGAGGCTCTTGTCTTTGAGGAAGGAGCGTCCGATCGATATGCCGTAGTAGTGCCAGGAGTAGTAACGTCCCTGTAGATTAACCGAGGGGGAGCCCCACCCGCCGTAGATTCCGAAGTCGGCCACGTTTTCGAGTCTCCAGCTCCAGTTTCCGCTCAGATTGGCATTCCATCCGCGTGCATAGTAGCCAAGAGAGGGAGCCGAAAAATCGCGGTATTCGACGTCTCCGTTGACCGAAAGGGTCATATTCCTGATGATATTCCAATTGAGGAATCCGTGGAATCCTACGGTCTGCTTATCTCCGGTGTTGTCGTAGCAGTAGTAGGTGTAGAGTCCGTCAAGAGACATCACTGACTCGATAGAATTTGCCGTGTGGGAGTAATCGACTCCGATAGATCCTCCGATCACACGTCCGAAAGCGGTGTAGGTCAGCGAAACCTTATTCAGGCGTTCGCTTGTCAGGTCGGGATTGCCGGCTTGGATACGATAGCCCATTTCCTGCTCAAAGGGGTTTACCTGATCTATTGTCGGACGTGAGATTCTCATCGAGTATGCGAGTCGCAGGTTGGTGGCGGGGCCGAAGCTGTAAGTCACCGACGCATTGGGGACGACATCGTTCAGTCGGGTCTGAAAATTCTCCATTCGATTGTCGTGGAAATGGATGCCCATCCGCGTGTTTTCATATCTGACTCCGGCGCGGGCGTTCCATTTCTCGGATGTGAAGTTATAGGAAGCGTATGCCGCCAGCACATCCTGAAATTGCATGATGTCTGTATCCATCTCGGGGTTCGTAAGCAGGGGGGAGTCGAGAGCCGCTCCTGACTTCTCGTTGCCGAAGGCTGAATTGCGTCGGAATATTCCCTTGACACCCGCTTCGAGCTTGTGCTTGTCGGTCCCGAAAGGATTCGTATAGTCAACCTGGGCGGTGTGCTGGCGTGAGAGGGTGACGTTATGAGTCCTCTGTCTCCACGGAGCGGCGGTACCCTCCTGCATATCATAATCATGGCCCAGTCTCAGATCGTTGTCGCCGAAGGTAAACCCGTATGAGGCGACGATCAGATGGCCCGAATTGTCGAAATTGTGCTGATAGCTTGCATCGGCCGAATAAGAATCGCGTCCCACGGTGGCGTCAACCAGTCGGCCACTCTGCCAGATGAGGTTCCCGCTCCGCCCGAACAGTGCGCTTGACTGACGTGCCTTGTCGATATTGGCGCTCATCATCGAGAAATTGAATGATGTCGTGAAAAGGTTCCCGGCGTTCGGCTCCCATGACAGCTTGTAGCCACCTTGCATATATCCGAAGCGCGTCTTTATCTTCTGACGCTCCGCGAGACTCTCGCCCGTTGCGAGATAGTCTGACGTATTCTCTGTTGTCTGAACCCGCTCCAGCCCGTCGTTGCCGGCATATGTATAATTGACCGAAGCGGTTACTTTTCCTATGCGTCCGGTGAAGAAACCGCCTGCGTTATAGTCTCCCGTGGATGCGCCGGCGAAGAGGTTGCCAGAATATCCATTCTCCCTTTGCTTACGTTCGGTGACCAGATTGAGTATGCCGGCTGTTCCCTCGGCGTCGAACTTCGCCCCCGGGTCCGTGATAACTTCGATTCGGCCCACGGAACTCGCCGGCATAGCTTTGAAGATCTCTTTGGCGTTTTGCGAAAGCATCGGTTCCTCGCGACCGTTGACATATATCTTGAAGTCGCTTTTCCCCTGCACCTTAATATTGTCCTGACCGTCAACAGTCACGCCGGGAACACGGCGGAGCACGTCAAGCAGTGACTGTCCCTTCGCCGCCGGATCCTCTTCGACGGAGTAGGTGGTAGTGGCACCGTCAGAGGTGACCATCGGACGTACAGCCTCAATCACGAGGTCGTCCAGCATATCGTATGTCGCGAGAGAATCGGCCTCAGCCTCGGCGGCGACTGCTCTCTCGATGTTGCGTTCGATTGACTCCTCCTGAGATGAGGTGCTCTTCTGCTGGAGTGTCTGAGCCATCAGAGCACCGGGAGCCAGCAAAAGGAACGAAAACAGAACGGGATTGGGTGTTTTCATAATGACAGATGTTTTAAGCGTTGAATGTTTGTTCTTAAGCGTTGAATGTCTGCTTTCAAGCATTAAATGTGAGTCTCTAAGCGTAAAAAGTTGATTTTTAAGCCTGAAACTCTGCTTTTAAGCGTAATGTTTTGGCGGCGAAGAGAAGCGTCCCTCTCAACGACGCTGCAAAATTACAAAAACTTTTAGTACTATGCAATACATAGTACCATATTTTTACATAGTTCTATGAAAAATTTTTTTTGACCGCTTTCATCCGACCTCCATCCGACCTCAAATTCGGTCATTAATAAGATAGGACGCTCGAGAATATGATAGGACGCTCGAGCCGAGCGTCCCTACAAGGTTATTTGGTACGACTTCGTGCCGAGCGTGGAATATTGCAAGGTTATTTGTTACCACTTCGTGTGATGGGTGGAATAGGGTATTTTATTGTCTTATTAAAAATTTTCAATAAAAGAACGATTTTATTTGGAATTTTGAAAAACTATCGGTAAATTTGCTGAGAAAAATAAAACCGACCGATTTATAGCTACTTAGTTGTATATATAAACTTAATGAGGCTTTATAAATATGAAAGAGCTATATCTAGTTGGCGGGTAAAATAGAGAAGTTGTATTGGCTCCCTCAGCCGATGATTGATGAATTTGATCTATATGTTGGGATATGGTGTGTCAATCATATCTCAGCGTTGGTTAATTAAATTCCGGTATGAGTAATCCTGCCCTAATCAAAAACAAGTAGATGTGATTCAGCTTCGAATCTAAGTTGGGAGCACTTAGTTGGGAACATCAACTATAATTGTAACTAAATAATAAATAAATGAGGAAAAGAAATATCACTATTTGCGTTTCGACTGCTGCAATTGCGGTCGCGCTGTTGGCGGGTGGTAATTGCGCTTGGGCTGAGGCTCCTGATGGAGATTTCACTATCGACGGGATCAGCTACTTCAGAGAGAATAATGTTGATGCCAAAGGACCGTTCTGTTTTTTAAGATATATCCATGACAGCGCCGGTCTCAACGTCATCGTTCCCGAAGAGGTTTTTGGGGAGCGCGTTGCAGTGATTGATATGTATCCTATCGGAGGAAACCATGGCGATCCTGATCCCACAATCGAAAATACAACTATGGAAAGGTTGGTATTGCCGAAAACAATTGAGAGGATTATTAACGACGGTGAACCTTATAATCAAATATTCTCCGGTTGCACCGCGCTAAAAAGTGTGAGTGTTGATCCCGAAAATCAGTACTTTTCGGATATCGATGGAATATTGTTTAGGAATAACGCTGGAGTGAAGTATGCGACTCTGATGTGTTGCCCTCCAGAAATAGATCTGGCCGAGACTTTTGAATTGCCGACAACCACTTCGAAAATTGGGTCGTATGCGTTCAAAGGAGTAAAGTCTTTGGANTACCTGTTTGTTCCCAAAACGGTAGAGAGTGTGGATTATAGTGGNATAACCAANAATCCTGCTCTACGATATCTGGAGGCCGAAGGGGATACGAAGATGAGATCAGGCGCCTGTGAATCCAACCCGAGCCTGCGGGAAATACGCCTTGGCGATGGCGTATCTCTTTCCGCTTATGCATTCACGGACTGTCCCGAACTTGTTAAGNCTAAGNTGCCTTCCGATCTTACGGGACTTCAGGCGCTTGCCTTTAATGGAACCCGAGTGATGTTCTTGAATCTTCCGAGNGCTGTGCGTCTCGGACAGGAATCTGTTGGAGCTCCACAGGCGGTGCTTTTGGGAAGTTCATGTATGTTAGAGGAGGATTGGATNGATTGCNNTGCAAATCGTCCTCTGGTTCTTTGCTGTCTNTCAGAAGAACCGCCGGTGATAAATCCCGTTTCTCCCTCAGTTGATCATAAGGANTGTAANCCAACGATCACATTATATGTCCCTGAAAAATCGATTTCAAAGTATCGCGCTGACAGCTATTGGTCAGNTCACGCGAANGAAATTCTTCCGATTTCTCCGGCTTTGATCCCTCTCGTGAGCGAACCNCAACTGAATATGGAGGAAGGATGGACNCACGANTATCTGTGGGATGTNATGCCGATAGGAGGNGCCGTATCTGAATCGGATNGTGANTGGAGCGTGGCNGATCCAACTGTAGCATCAATTGAATCCGNCGGTCGGTTGACNGCNTTGAAGCCCGGACGCACCATTGTCTCGTTCACTATAANTGATCAGAACGGNGTGGNGTATACAGCCACTTCAGATGTCGTCGTATTCGAGCAGGGTGGAGTAGGTGAAATTGCGGAGCCAACCGGGTCTGCGGTTCTTAGGGACGGTGTATACAATCTTCATGGNCANAGAATCTCTGATTCTACTGAAGGCCTTCCGGCTGGATTCTATATCGTTACAAAAGGCGNCAAAACAGTCAAGCAGCTGTTGAAATAGTCTACCTCNGTCATTTTTTAGTCCGTACTCTTCGGNATAAAAGAGGGGAAGGGGGAGGATTGTGCCATGGCTGAGGGATAGAAGCGCGGAATGCTCCATTGGCTCACGGCGGATGACACCACTAAGTTGGTGGGGGTGTCCGGGATGGTGATGAAACTATTTGTCGGTACAGAGTGTTAGAATTGGTAGAATAAATACTTTGAAAGATGAAAAAATTCACTAAGATTGTTGCTACCGTTTCGGATAAGAGATGTGATGTGGAATTTATTCGTGCACTGGCCGAGGCCGGCGTGAATGTAGTCAGAATGAATTCCGCCCATCTTGATTATGATGGGTTCAAGAAGATCGTCGACAATACNCGNGAGGCNGACGANTCATTGGCCATCATCATGGACACCAAAGGTCCTGAGATCCGGACTACCGTCACCGTAACCGGTGAAAAGGTGCCGTTTCACGCCGGCNATGTCGTCCGAGTGATAGGCGACCCCGAAGGAGAAACCTCNTCCGAAACAATTTATGTGAATTATCCCAATATCGCCAATATTCTTCGCCCCGGCGACCGTATGTTGATTGANGATGGTGAGATGGGCTTCACCGTGACNGGTGTGGAGGGGAAGACCGTGACTGTCAAGGCTGAGAACGACGGGGATCTCGGTTCGCGCAAGAGCGTGAACCTCCCCGGTGTGAAGGTCGATCTTCCGGCCGTCACCGAACGTGACCGACGCAATATCGGATATGCCGTTGATCTCGGCGTAGACTTCATCGCCCACTCATTTGTGCGTTCCGCCGCAGATGTCCGCGAGGTTAAACACATACTCGACTCACTCGGTTCCGACATCAAGATCATTTCTAAAATAGAGAACCAGGAGGGTGTTGATAATTTCGATGAGATACTTGAGGAATCATATGGCATAATGGTTGCCCGTGGCGACCTCGGAATTGAAGTCGCTGCCGANNGAATCCCCGGAATCCAGACGATGATGATCAGCAAATGTATCGCCGCCCACAAGCCGGTGATCGTCGCNACACAGATGCTCCACACCATGATCGAGCATCCGCGTCCCACTCGCGCCGAGATCTCGGACGTTGCTAACGCAGTCTATCAGCGCGCCGACGCGATGATGCTCTCCGGCGAAACCGCCAACGGCAAATATCCGATCGAGGCTGTGCGCACGATGACCAACGTGGCCAAAGAGGTGGAAGCCTCTCAGCGCACGAAGATAGACGTTCCGCCGATGGTCGATTCCGATATCACCTCATTTATTGCCCGGCAGGCTGTTATGTCAGAGGCTAAGGTCGGTACAAAAGCCATCTTCACCGACGCCTACCGCGGCGTATCGGCCCGCTATATCGCGTCGTTCCGCGGCAACAACCCGACGTTCGCCATCTGTCACAATCATAACGTGCAGCACTGGCTTGCTCTCAGCTATGGCGTCACCGCATACTATGACCCGCAGCCCGAAGGTTACCCCGGACGTCATTCACTCAAGGCTATGCACCATATTGTCGACGACGGACACCTGTCTCTCTACGACCGTATAGCCTATCTCACAGGCACGCGGGCCGGAGCAAGAGCCCTCGAGATAATGACTCCTGCCGACCTCTTCCGCGAAGAGTCGGAAAGCTGATGTTCTAACTCCATTTTGGAGTCAAAGTTCTTAGCGAGTGTGAGGATTTAAATCCAAACACTCGTTTTATGGACTGTGCAATTAGAGGATGCTCCCTTCGGGTCTCAGTGCAGGTTTATTTCTGGGGCCAGAAGACGAAGACGACGGCTCCCACCAGGCAGAAGAAAGCGGCGATGTGGTTCCAATGAAGCTTCTCTCCCGAGAAAAAGAACATCGCCATGACGGTGAAGACGGTCAGTGTGATGACCTCCTGGATCACCTTGAGTTGAAAAAGGGTAAAGGGGCCGCCATTCTCGGCGTAGCCTATCTTGTTGGCCGGAATCATGAAGCAATACTCTATCAGAGCAATGCCCCACGAGACGAGAATGACAACATAAAGTGGCCAGTTCTTGGAAATACCGGTGGTCTCCAACTTCAAGTGGCCATACCACGCGATGGTCATGAAGACGTTGGAGATGATCAAAAGCAAAATGGTTATGATCGTAGTTTTCATGTATGTCTGAGATGTCAGGTCGGCGGGTGAGGTGAACTCAGCGCAGTCTTCTGTTCGGAAAGCTGTTCCCGCCGATATGTTAACGATTGCAAACGGGATTTAGCGTGCCGGCCAAGCAAAATTTTAGCAGCCGGTTGCGTATGAACGGAAAAAACGTTAACTTAGCGCAAAATATCGCAAGACATCACGAGTCACGCGATTTTGAATTTTAAAGAAGCAAAAATTTATGAATATTGGAGATAAATTTCCCGATCTGCTCGGAGTTGATGCGGATGGGAAAGAGATACGAATAAGCGACTATCCCGGAAAGAAGATCGCGCTTTACTTCTATCCGAAAGACAATACCCCCGGCTGTTCGGCTGAGGCCTGTTCACTGCGCGATAACTATAAGGAGCTGATCGATAAGGGGTATCAGGTTATCGGGTGCAGTGTCGATTCTGCCGCTTCCCACAAGAAGTTCATCGACAAGTATGAGCTTCCGTTTCCGCTGATCACAGATGCGGACCACAAGCTCGTAGAGCTCGCCGGAGTCTGGGGGGAGAAGAAGATGGCCGGACGGACCTATAACGGAACCTACAGGACCACCTTTATCCTCGCACCCGACGGAACTGTAGAACAAATCATCGGTCCGAAACAGATCAAGACCAAGACCCACGGCGAACAGCTCCTCTCGCTCTGAGAAGACTTCATGGAGTCAAAGGAATCATTCTACACTTTCCGTTAACATTATTTGTGAAAACGCCTGCTAAACCGACGGTCTCTGCAGCGGTCTAAAGAGTGAAGGAAAAGGGGAATGGAAGTAACGGAAGGGTAATAATGATTAAAAGGAATTGAATATGAAGAAGAATTGGTTACTCCTTGGAGCGTTGATCGTTTCGGCGTCCATGTCGGTATTTGCCGACGATTTCGAGGACGATATCTACTTCAATCCCTCGAAACAGAAGACAGCTTCGACTAAGAAAAAGTCGACCGCGTCTAACTATATAAAGGATTTCGATCAGCAGGATGTCGATGCCTACAACCGTCGTGGCCAGTATTATACGACGCCGGTTGACACGATCGGTGACTACGCCGCCTCTGGCGAGGATTTCGTCTATACGCAGAGGATCCAGCAGTTCTATAACCCGACCATCGTGGTCGAGAACGCAGACCTGCTCCAGTCAGTGCTCGACAACTCATACGGCA
Source organism: Bacteroidales bacterium (assembly GCA_014800785.1). Classification (GTDB taxonomy): domain Bacteria; phylum Bacteroidota; class Bacteroidia; order Bacteroidales; family Muribaculaceae; genus Lepagella. Next base: position 25,644 of record JAAVFK010000034.1, on the reverse strand, counting down.
ATGTTGAGGTGGTCTATAATATCGACGGACCAGTGCTCTCACCGCTCTATTCACCCTGGACGGGATATGTCCCTGCGTCATGGTACAGTCCCTATTACATCAACCCCGGTTGGTCAATAGGATGGTACTCCCCGAACTGGTACGGCCCGTCATGGTCGTTCGGCTGGAACTTCGGCCCGGTNTCATGGAGCTGGGGTTACGGACCCTCGTGGAGCTATGGTCCCGGCTGGGGCTGGGGCGGATCCTGGGGTTGGGGTGGCGGATGGCGTCCTCCTCACTGGCATGCGCCCGTCGGCAGACCCCACTATGCTCAATGGACTCCGGGTCGTAACAGCGTCAATCGTCCCGGTTATCGCGGAGGGTACAACTATGTCGGCAACCACGGAGTGTCCCGTCCCGGATCAGGTCGTCCGGTCGGCACGCGNCCCGGTACTGTCCGTCCCGGCTCGATACGCCCGTCATCTACCGGGCGTCCCGGAACGTCTGTGACCCGTCCGGGTTCGACGACCGCACGTCCGGGCACGTCTGTAGGACGCCCGACCACCTCGCGTCCCGTCGGAACTTCGGTTGGAGGAACGCGCGGTTCGAGTCGCAGACCTGAATCTGCGGTTACATCAACGACACGTCCGTCTACATCAACATCAACAACACGACCCGGATCATCTGCTACAACCGGGCGCGGATCTTCGAACAGTTCGACTTCGGTCAGCCGCCCGACGACATCTACAAATCGCGGGTCGTCAACAGTCAGCCGTCCCTCAAGCTCTTCGAGCCGAGGTTCGTCAGCAGGCCGATCTTCCGGCGGCTCGCGCTCCTCAGGCGGACGCGGCGGACGCAGATAAATGAAAAATTATTGACAGCGGAGCCGACCGATTTCGACTCCGCTGTTGTTATATATTTATCTGAGGGGAAACCGGGTAGGAAGGATTCCTTCAAAATGACCGGGCCATCCCTTTGGATCTAACATTAAACTGAAGATTTCATGAAAAAACTATACTTGCTTTTGGCCGGCGCCGCTGTGTCCTCGTCGGCTTTCGCCCAGGGGGCAGTTGACGCTTTCCGTCTCTCACAACCCGATATGAAGGGTACGGCCCGCTATATGGGTATGGCCGGAGCGTTCGGCGCTCTCGGCGGTGACCTCTCTACACTCTCGCAGAATCCCGGTGGTATCGGAGTCTACCGCAATTCAGAGATCGGAATCACTTTCGATCTCGATTGCCAGTCTTCCGAATCGAAGACCAATATGGGCTCGTTCAAAGAAGACCGCACAAAGTTTCTTGTCAACAATGTCGGAGCCGTGTGGACCATGAAACTCAATTCCTCGGCGGTGCCCAATATCAATATCGGCTTCACCTATAACAAGGCGGCATCGTTCTCGCGCCGGTACAAAGGAGGAATGAACCTTCGGAACTCACTTTCTAATTATATAGCCGCGCTCTCCAACGCAAGCGGAGTTACGGAAGATCAGGTGTCGGTAGACGATGGCAGTCCCTATTACTCTTCAGCGCCCTGGATTTCATCGCTCGCTTTCCAGAGCTATCTTATGTCGCCTTATTATGCTACAGGTTCGAGTGTCCCCGATTGGGAAGGCCAGTGGGTTAACGGTCAGACCTCGGGCTTAGGCTCGTTTGACGTTCAGGAGAGCGGTGGTGTTGATGAATACAACATCGCGATAGGTGGCAACATTAACAATGTTGTTTTCTGGGGCATGGACTTCGGAATCACAACCCTCTCCTATAAGGAGACGAGCGAGTGGAGCGAGAACCTGAACAACGCACTCGTCAACGGGGGAATGGTAGATAACAACCAGTTCCGCTATGGCAACCGCTACTCGGCGTGGGGCACAGGCTTCAACTATAAGATCGGCGTTATCGTCAAGCCGATTCAGGAACTGCGTCTCGGTCTGGCCGTCCACACACCGACGTGGTATAATATGAATGAATCATATATCGGCGGAGTCCAATTCCTCGATCCTCAGTATAACTGGCAGCCCAAGACAGTAGAAACAAACGACGGTGTCCGTGGAAGTGATTCGTTCAACTTCCGCACTCCGATGAAGCTGATCGCCAGTGTCGCCGGTGTGATAGCCAACCGACTGATCATCTCGGCCGACTATGAATGGCAACCCTTCAACAAGATGCACTTCTCAGAGGCATCGGCCGACTATGGCTGGTATGATGACGGTTGGTATGATGACTACTACTGGGGCGACATCTACATGCGACCNGCTCCCGAAGATCCTAAAACGAGAAGCGGNGTTTTCGAATCTACCGATGCGTTCTATAATTCGAANCAGGAGATCAAGAGNTATTACCGNNCGCAGAACACATTGCGCCTCGGCGCCGAGTTCCGCGTGACCTCNCGCTTCAGCGTGCGTGCCGGATACAGCTTCGTCAGCTCTCCGACCTCGGTCAAAGCCTATGATAACAACACCGAGATCTTCACAGCCGGAACTCTGACCAACTACCGTTTCAATGACGTGACCAATTATGTGACCTGCGGNCTCGGCTATAAAGCCGGTCCNTTCTATGCNGANCTGGCNTACGTCTACAAACATATCTCCGGNAACTTCCATCCCTATCCGACCGATGCAGATGGATCAGCCGCCTCGACTCCCAAGGCTGATCTCGGCCTCACCAACAACCAGATTTTCCTGTCGCTCGGATTCAAGTTCTGATCCGGTCGCATCCGATAATAAGAATCAGGGACNTCGTCTTGACGATGTCCCTGATTCTTATCTGCCTATCCCCTTATTCTAAATCCGGCTTTGAACATACCATCAGTGTCGGTGTCGCTGAGTTTCCGATCCGACATCCTACAAGCGTTCTGTCTTCGCCCTCTTTCAGGGCTACCTTTTTGCGTATCTGATCCGCGGTGAGCGGATAGTTACGGGAGATAACCGTCATACGTTCTCCTTTCATCCGTTTCAGATCCGAGGACCCGAGGAATCTGTCGATTGTCAGAACTTTTCCCGGGAAAGTGCGGTAGATCCACGACGACACGAAAAGGGGAGTGGAGGCCGAAAGCTTGTAAAGCCCCGGAAAGCGGGCGCAGAGTGCTCCCCACGCTCCGAGTTTCATTACTCCCGCCGAGGGAATATACAGATAATTTCCCGGTTCAATCTCAGTCTTGTCCGTGAGGCAAGGGGTAGCGATCCTGGAAAATTCATACGAGCATGTAAATTCGGAAACTACTCCGGATTCATTGAGATCGACGGCTGTAAGCATCACTTCGCGAGAGTCTGTTGGAGCATCGGGGATCTGACTACCTAAGCCGGTCTCGACAAGCACCTCCTTACATTCCCCCTTAAAGCAGACTACCCACACATTCTTGGCATTGGGTAGATCTCGAAGGGTCTGTTCGATGTCGAGCATCGGCGACAGCTTCAGAAACACACGGGCTTTGCTGCCGGCCCAGCGTGGCAACATCTCCGTCACATCGGGGAGGCAATCCTTGAGCCCATATACACGCCCGCCTTTGGCATCACGACGGTGAGGATCGATGAAGATTATGTCCCCCGAATCGAACGTAGGGGTAGCGAATAGGTGGGTGGAATCCGCACAGACGGCGCGTAGATCGGGAAGTTCCAAACTCTTGGCATTATGAAGAAGACATTGCTGTTTGAGCAGATCCAGTTCGATGGCCATGACACTGTGGCCGGCTCTGGCGAACGAGATCGCATCGACTCCGAGTCCGGCCGTCATGTCAATTACGTTTGCAGGTTTCGCCGCATCATCATCGCCGATAAGACCGACGTGGAACTTCGCCACGAATTCATTGGTAGATTGTTCGCCGGCAACGACCGATGGAAACACGAAATGAGGATCAGCGACGAGCGACGGAAGTTTCTTGGCGAACTTCCGCCGACATTCAATCTGCGTAATCGCAAACTCCACGTCGAACGACATCGGCTTTCCGTGAAATTCCAGACGCAGGCGTGTGGGATCTTCGTTCGCATGCGACTTTATAAACTCATAAAACTCCTCCGGCAGAGGAAAGGGCGTCTCATTCATAGTAGAGTTGGCTATCCTTTATGTCTATGTAATTAAAACCCTGCGTTCGGTTTTAATATTGCGTGACAAATGGAAATTTTGGAGATGGCGCAGGAAAAATGAGTTCGATACTATAATTTGGGTGGGAGGCATTCCGTTGATAGATATATGAAAGACTTTGCAGCTATTGATTTTGAAACCGCAAACCGAAACAGTTCGAGTGTATGTAGCGTTGGGGTAGTGGTTGTAAGAGACGGGGTGGTGACAGACAAAATTTATCGGCTGATTCATCCCGTGCCGAACTATTACGCAGCCGGAAATGTAGCGGTCCACGGCCTCACATCGGCCGATACGGACGATGCCGACACCTTCCCCGAGGTGTGGGCTGAAATTGAACAATATATTGAAGGACTGCCCCTTGTGGCTCATTTCAGCCGCTTCGACGAAGGGTGCCTGAAAGCTGCCTTCAGGCGCTTCGAGATGACCTATCCCGGCTATGAGTTCCACTGCACCTGCATGGCCTCACGTCGCGTCTTCGGCAACTCGCTTCCCAACCACAAGCTCCCGACGGTAGCCAAACGATGCGGTTTCGACCTCACCCGGCACCATAATGCGATCGCAGATGCTGAAGCTTGCGCGGCGATAGCGATGAAAATATTATGAGGTGACGAAAATAATCGGTGAGATACTTGCACAGATTGTGAAAATTGGCTAAATTCGCAATTCAATCTGAAATCTAAAATATAAGGGTGACAGGAACGTGAACCCGGAGTCCGCAGTCTGTGTGGAACTCCGATAACCTGTTCCGACGCTCTGAAAAAACCATATAGAATGGCAACAGAAATTGAAGGCAAAATCATCCAGGAACTTCCGATGCAGTCGGGAGTGTCCAAGGCAGGCCGTGAGTGGAAAAAGCGTGAGTGGGTTCTCGAAACCTTCGGCAACTATCCCCGCAAGGTGAAATTCCATATCTTCGGAGACCGTGCTGACCAGTTCAATATCGTGGTCGGTAACAACTACCGTCTTCAGGTGGATATCGAGAGCCGTGAATTCAACGGTCGCTGGTATACCGACGTGAGCGCCTACAACGTCGTGCCGGCTGACGCAGCTCCCGCACCCCAGTATCAGCAGGCTGCTCCTCAGTATGGCGCCGCACCCGCCCCGGCAGCTCCTGCCGGCTTCGGTGCTCCGGCTCCCGCAGCCGATCCTTTCGCACCCACGGGCGCTCCCACAGACGATCTCCCCTTCTGATCGTCCGGAGGATTTAGTAATAGTTAACCCGGTCGGTTCACGTTTCAGCGTGACCGACCGGGTTTTCTGTATCCATTGTGACCGGAAGTGGTCAGAGTCGGATGATCCGTTGGTTTGAAGAGCCCCGGAAGAGGAGGTCCGGATCGTGGAGGTCGCGAATGAACGGACCGTCAACGAGTACGTTGATCTCCTCAAGGAGCGGCGCGAGCGCAGGATCGTTGCGGATCTCCTCGATCGTATAGCCGGTGTAGCACCAGATGTTGTAGCCGCGTTTCCTGATTTCACGTGCCAGCCGGAGGCTGTCGTCGACATTGCAGAAAGGATCACCACCCGAGAGCGTCACGTCAAACTCTTCCTCGTCTACGATCTCCATTATCTCTTCAAGACTCATATCGCGTCCGCCTTCAAAATCCCATGAACCGGGGTTGTGACAGCCGGGACAATGATGGTTACATCCGGCCATATATATGGCCGTGCGGAAACCTTCGCCGTCAACCGTTGTGCCACGAATGATGTCGAGGATTCTCATAACCGGAATCTTTACTTGTGGACAACACGGTCATGGAGCTCGGCCAGCTTGCCGGAGTTCCAGCGGTCGGTGGTGCCGACGAGATAGCCGGTGATACGTTGGATAGTCTCAAAGCCGGCGCCGCATTTCGGGCAATCCTTTTGATTTTTATCCGCATTCTCGTATCCGCATTTCGGACAGTGGTTGCGGTTGTGGTTGACCGAGCCGTATCCCATATCGTATTTGTCCATCATATCGACGATCTGCATGATGGCCTGCTCGTTGTGGGTTGCATCGCCGTCAATCTCCACATAGAAGATATGACCGCCGCGGGTCAGATTGTGATAAGGAGCCTCGATCTTCGCCTTGTGGCGGGGGGAACAATGATGGTAGACGGGGACATGATTCGAGTTGGTGTAATAATCCTTATCGGTGATTCCGGGAATCACTCCGAAGTCCTTGCGGTCGCGGCGCGTGAAACGTCCCGAGAGACCTTCGGCCGGAGTTGCGAGCACAGAGAAGTTGCGACCGTAACGCTCCGAGAACTCGTTGGCCCGGTCTCTCATGCGGGTGACGATCTTCAGACCGAGTTCCTGCGCTTCGTCGCTTTCACCGTGATGCTTGCCGGTGAGCGCGATCAGACACTCCGCCAGACCTATGAAACCGATACCGAGGGTGCCCTGATTGATCACGGGTTCGATCGTACCGTTCGGGTCAAGTTCCGACGCACCGTTCCAGAGAGTACCCATGACGAGCGGGAACTGCTTGGCCAGGGCTGTCTTCTGGAACTGCAGACGTTCCTCAAGCTGACGTGCCGCCAGTTCGAGCAGCGAATCGAGTTTCTCAAAGAAACGACCGATGCGCTCCTGCTGATCCTCGATGTCAGCCACTTCGAGGGCGAGNCGGACGATATTGAGGGTGGTGAACGAGAGGTTGCCNCGGCCTACGGATGTCTGCGGTCCGAAGCGGTTCTCAAACACGCGTGTGCGGCATCCCATGGTCGCCACCTCATGGAGATAGCGTTCCGGATCGTTCTCGTCCCACTCGCTGTCGCGGTTGAACGACGCGTCGAGGTTCAGAAAGTTGGGGAAGAAACGACGTGCCGTGACCTTGCATGCAAGCTGATAAAGATCGTAGTTCGGATCCTCCGGAAGATAGCTGACGCCACGTTTCTTCTTCCATATCTGGATAGGGAAGATGGCTGTCGCGCCGTTGCCCACGCCTCGGTATGTGGAATTGAGCAGTTCGCGGATAACACACCGGCCCTCGGCCGAGGTGTCGGTTCCGTAGTTGATCGACGAGAACACAACCTGGTTGCCACCGCGCGAGTGGATCGTATTCATATTGTGGACAAACGACTCCATCGCCTGATGCACACGCTCGACGGTGCGGTTGACAGCGTGCTGAAGAAGTCGCTCCTCACCCTGAAGACCCTCCAGCGGACGCGACTCGAAATCTTTCAGACGGATATCACGCAAATGGTTCAGATCAGTGCCCGAAAGGGCCGAGGCATTCGCCAGCTCCTCTTGGAAGGTATAGCGCACAAAGGGAGCCATATAGAAATCGAACGCCGGTATGGCCTGACCACCGTGCATTTCATTCTGGGCCGTCTCAAGTGAGATGCAGGCCAGTACCGATGCTGTCTCGATACGGCGGGGAGGACGGCTTTCTCCATGTCCGGCTACGAACCCATGTTTCAAGATGCGGTCAAGAGGGTGCTGAACGCAGGTCAAGGACTTGGTGGGGTAGTAGTCCTTGTCGTGGATATGTAGCAGATTGTCTTTGACCGCCTGCTTCACCTCGGGCGAGAGCAGGTAATCATCGACAAAAGGCTTTGTCGTCTCGGACGCGAACTTCATCATCATTCCGGCCGGAGAGTCGGTATTCATGTTCGCGTTCTCGCGAGTGACGTCGTTGTTCTTGGTCTCTATAATTTCAAGAAAGATCTCACGGGTTTTCGCGCGACGAGCTATGGAGCGCTGGTCGCGGTAGGAGATATATTTTTTCGCCACATCCTTGCGCCGTGACTTCATCAGTTCGATTTCGACGCGGTCCTGAATTTCCTCGACAGTCATGCTCTTCTTGCCGGACATACCGACACGGTCGCTTATCTTCTGGATAAGCGCTTCGTCCTCACCTTTTTCGGTCTGCAACATAGCCTTGCGGATCGCGGCTTTAATTTTCTCTTCGTTATAGCCCACGACACGGCCGTCGCGCTTGATGACTGTCTGGATCATATGGTTTGGGAATGTGTAAAAAATTGCTGATTAGTAAGTTTGAATAGTCTGAGCCGAGTCGTGAAAAATCGGCTCCGTTAACTGACACGCATGATTGCAGAAATCGGAAAACGATTGCAAAGATACGAAATAATCCGAATCCGCCCCACACTACTCTCTGATTTTAACAAAAGAAATTTGATGCCTGCGAGCTTTAACTTTTCGCGATTCCAATTGTTAAAATTATGTAGAAGTTCTGGTTCATATCATACCGGTTATCGGTTATAATTGAACCCGACCAACAGATTAAATAAATCATACTATGCCAAACCGAATGGAAGAAAAACACGACGATCCGAATGTAGGATCGGACAAGACTATAGTTACAAAGGAAATGGCCCTCGACTATCATGAGGAGGGCCGTCCTGGCAAGATCGAGATCGTCCCGACGAAGCCTTACGCCTCGCAGCTTGATCTCTCACTGGCGTACAGTCCCGGAGTAGCCTATCCGAGCATGGCCATCCATGAAAACCCGAAGGATGCTTACCGTTACACCAACAAGTCGAACCTTGTCGGCGTGATCTCGAACGGCACCGCTGTTCTCGGGCTTGGAGATATAGGAGCCGTAGCCGGCAAACCTGTGATGGAGGGTAAGGCACTTCTTTTCAAAATTTTCGCAGGACTCGATGCGTTCGACATCGAAATTGACGAGAAAGATCCCGACAAACTTGTGGAGATTGTGAAATCGCTGACACCTACTTTCGGGGGGATAAATCTTGAAGACATAAAGGCTCCCGAATGTTTTAAGATCGAAAAGCGTCTCAAGGAGGAATGTGATATTCCGATCATGCACGACGATCAGCACGGAACAGCAATCATCTCCGGTGCCGGTCTGATTAATGCTGTCGAAATCCAGGGAAAGAAGATAGAGGATGTGCGTCTTGTCGTAAACGGAGCCGGGGCTGCCGCTGTCAGCTGCACAACGATGTATGAACGCCTCGGGGTGCGTCCCGAGAATGTCGTCATGTGTGACTCCAAGGGTGTCATCCGTGCGGACCGCGAGAATCTCACCGAAACGAAGAGACGTTTCGCGACTACACGCGACATCCATACTCTCGAAGAGGCAATGGTAGACGCCGACGTGTTCCTCGGCCTCAGTGTCGGTGGTGTCGTCACAAAAGAAATGGTTCGCTCCATGGCACCGAAACCGATAGTCTTCGCACTCGCGAATCCGGAGCCTGAAATCTCCTACGAAGATGCAAAGGCTGCCCGTCCTGACGTTATTGTGGCAACAGGACGTTCGGACTACCCGAACCAGATAAACAACGTACTTGGCTTCCCCTACATATTCCGCGGAGCGCTTGACTCGCAGGCGTCTGTGATCAACGAGGAGATGAAGATGGCCGCAACTCGCGCCATCGCCGCCCTGGCCAAGGAGCCGATCCCGGAGAGTGTTCTGAAAGCATACGGACTCAAGGAGCGTTCTTTCGGACCCGATTATATTCTTCCCAAAGCGCTTGATCCGCGTCTGCTCTATGTGGTGTCGCCCGCGGTCGCAACCGCAGCTGCCGAGTCCGGTGTCGCCGGCGCACCTATAACCGATTGGGAAGGGTATAAGAAACGCCTNGACAAACTGATGGAGTCCGTAGCTTCCGCGCGCAACCAGATCTTCCCCTTTGTCCCCTGAGTAATTCCTACCTCCTCTGTGCTAAAATATAAACGAAAAAAGCACTCGCCACATGGGCACAAAAAATCTCCGGCCGAACGACTCGGCCGGAGATTNTTATTTTCAGACGAAGACGATTTATTTAGCCTTCTCGGTGATGTTCATCTGAATCTCGATACGGTTTTCGTTGAGATTGAGTTTCTTCATGAAGTCGTTAAGTTTTTCGACTGTCATGTTGTTGATGACTTCCTCACGGTCAGAGAAAATGTCAAAACCGCGAACAGCCATCATCAGACGCTGGCTCCAGTATCCGTTTGTGCGGACGCCGATTTCGAGCTGCTTCTTCATGGCCTCTTTAACCTTCGCGAATTTCTCAGGATCGGCACCATTATTGATAAGCGAAGCGAACTCGCTGTGAGCGCGGTCGAGAGCCTCGTAACCCTTCTCGATGTTAGTGTCGAAGAAGTAGAGGATAGACCACTCGGCGGGATCGGTGTTGGCCGACATGTAGCCGAATGTATGTGCGCCGTAGGTTGCGCCCATTTCCTCACGGATGGTTTCGAGAAGCATCATGTCGAGGATCTGGCCGGTCATGCTGATAGCAATGTTGTTGAAGGTGTTGTACTCAAGGTTGGTGCCTGAGTAGAGGTCGAACATCTTCACCTGGGGATGTTCCATCTCAAGATCATATTTAACATCCTTCATGCCGCGGGCGGTATTCAGGTCAGACTGAGCCGAGGGAACAGCGTGCTTCTTCTGAACGGGAAGAGTAGCGATATACTGCTCGAGGAGGGGACGGAGAGTCTCGGCATCAACGTTACCGACAAACATGAATGTGAAGTTGGCCGCGTCGTTGAGAGCCTGCTTGAGCAGAGCGAGAGATGCGGTATAGTCAACATCGTCCATGTCCTTTGCGGTAAGGTTATGGAGAAGCGAGTTGTCGGGGTGTATGGCTTTCGCCTGTGCGTCAGAGAAGATCTTCTCAGGGTTCTTGTCAGCATTGGCGAGCTGGAGACGGTAGTTTTCGATCAGAACATCCCAAGCCTGCTTGTCGGCCGAAACGCCGGTGAAAGTAGAGTAGATGAGCTCCATCAGGGTCGGGAGATCCTTCACGGTCGAAGAGCCTTCGAGAGTGTTGGTCACGTTGTTCACGCTGAATCCGAGACCAACCTGCTTGCCTGCAAGATACTTGCGGAGAGTCTTCTGGTCGAAGGGACCCATTTTNGAAACCTCGTATGCATCGGACATCATGAGGACGGCGGCACGGTCGGCAGGGTTATACGCACGCTTGCCACCTTCAGCCACAGCCTGGAAGATAACTTCATCAGCCTTGAAGTCGGTCTGTTTGAGGATAACCTTCACACCGTTTGAAAGCACGAATTCGGTTGTTCCGAGCTCTGCGTTCTCAGACTGCTTTTTGATTTTACCCTTCTTGGGGAGTTTGGCGATCAGAGGCTCGGTGATTCTCTCTTCGAGAAGAGGTTCGTATTCCTTGCCCATNGCGTTGTTGATCATCGAAGTCATAGCCTCGGGTGCAGGTGCGGCCTCGGTTGAGGTCGGGCGGTAGAATACGATCACCTGGTTGTTGGGCTGGATGATCTGAGCNGCCATCTGATTGTATGCCTGAACGGGCACCTGATCTTTCAGAGACTTGAAGAGATCATACTCCTGTTCGATTCCGGCGTAAGGTTCGTTGTCGATATAGTGGCGGATGATCTGCTTGGCCAGTGTCGAAGTGCGGGTGTTGTTGCGCTCGTTGAAAGTCTTCTCGTAGTTCGAGTCGATAGCGCTGATCACGCGCTCAAGCTCGGAGTCAGTGAAGCCTGTCTTGCATGCGCGGGCTACGATCTCCACAGCGGCCTGGAATGCCTTTTCGGGATCAGTCTTCGGGATGAGGACGATATCGAAAGAGTTGATGGTCTTCGAGATGTAGAAGTTACCGAAGTTCGTACCGGCATATGCATAGGGGCAGTCAGGCTCCTGTGCGTAGTCGCTCAGACGATGGTTGAGCATAGCGGTGACTACGGTCGGCATCAGATCCTGGCTGACGTAATACTCTACGGTATTACGCATATCAAACGGGAACTTGTCGAGCTTGATCGAGGCGCGGATGATGGGCTGCTGGAGCTCGGGATCCTCGAAGAATGCGTAGATGGGCTCTTCATTACCCGAAACAACGGGATAAGTGCGTTCGGCTGCATCAGCCGGCATCGGAATGGGAGAGAAGAGGTCGATCACCTTTTTCTCCATCGCGTCCACGTCGAAATCACCGACGATCACGATGCCCTGTTGGTCCGGACGATACCATTTCTTATAGTATGATCTCAGAGCGTCATAGGGGAAGTTGCGCACGACATCCATCGAGCCGATGGGCATCTGCTGGTACTGATACTCCTTGTAGATCTGGGGAAGGATGGCGGTGAACATACGGATGTTCGCGTCGTTGCGCTGACGCCATTCCTCTTCGATCACACCACGCTCTGCGTCGATCTCGTCCTCAGCGAGAAGGAGCGAGCCGCTCCAGTCGTGGAGCACGAGGAGAACGGAGTCCATGAGAGCGACGTCCGTGGTAGGAACGTTGTCGATATTGTAGACGGTCTCGTCGAAATCGGTGTAAGCGTTGATGTCCGCACCGAAGCGGATACCTTTGGCCTGGAGATAGTCGAGCATCGCCTTGCCGGGATAGTGCTCTGTGCCGTTGAAGGCCATGTGCTCAAGGAAGTGTGCGAGGCCAAGCTGCTCCTGTGTTTCAAGGGTCGAGCCTACCTTCTGGGCGATATAGAAGTTGGCGCGCTCCTTGGGCTCTTCATTGTGAAGAATAAAGTACTGGAGACCATTGGGAAGAGTCCCGTGCTTCACCTTCGGATCGAGAGGCATTGGCGTCAATTGCGGCATCTGGGCGCTCATTGTGAAGAGCACCATCAGCATCGCGAACAGACTGAAGAATTTCCTCATGACTTTTTTGTTTTTGGTGATTAGATATAGTTTATTTTCGAAAGACAAAAGTAGCCATAATTCTTCAAATCACCAAATATTGTACAGCATATAAGCGTTAAATTTCGTGAAAAAGGCAAATATTTTATCGAAAAACAATAAAATATTTGCCTTTTATGATAAAACTGGGCTTTGTAGCCACCATTTTCTCCAAGAGAAGTAGTCTAATCTTCAGATCGCTTCTATGCGTCAGATTATGCCGATCTGGGTGATCACGAAGTCCATCGGAACATCGTGGGGTTCGACCGGTATTTCGTCCACGAGCTGGAANGTGTAGCCGATGCCGATCTTGGTGGCGCGGGTGGACTGAAGAAGACGGTCATAGAANCCCTTGCCTCGTCCNAGACGATTACGCCGGCGGTCGTAGGCAACTGCTGGTACGATGATGAGTTCGATTTCGTCGGCCGACACGGTGTCGGTTCCCGTCGGCTCCTCGATATGGAATGCGCCCAATTCAAGACGGCTTTCGTCATAGGGAAGGATCTCGAGGTTGACGCCGTTTACGCGCGGAAGATAGAACTTTTTCCGTCCGTTCCATTTCGCCAGAAATTCATGGGTCGGAAGTTCATCGGGGAGGGAGTGGTACATGAGGATGCGCTCGGCCAGCATGAAGGCGGCCGACTTCTCGAGGTGCGCGAACACTTCGGCGGCTGCCGAGGCCTTTTCGGCTTCGGAAAGCATAAGCCTCATGTTCTTGATCTTTCTTCTTATGTCTGTTTTTTCCATTGATCCGGATTTTTAGGTAGTGAGTGGAGACGGATGGCGGACAGAATCCTCCGGTGCAGTCTCTTTCTACTTCTTTAACGTCTTCGGGCTCTCCTTGTTCACGAGTGCCTTGACTGCGCGATCCACAGTCGGGTCACGCATATTGAGGACTTCGATGAAGGCGTCATAACCGAGAAGATCGCGGGTGATGACAGCCTTCAGCTGGTTCAGAAGGAGATCTCGCGAACGATTAATGTAGTACCAGCGTGCCGGAACACCGTTGCGCGCCGCATACTCCACGAAATTGTTGAGCAGAGTCTCGTCGCGCGGGAGAATCTTCATCAGCTGGTCCACGTTTTTCGCACTCTTGGCCAGTGTGCGGTAGCGCTCAGCCACGATATAGGCATATTTCTGAATGAGACCCGCGTTGGATACGTTCAGATAGTATGACGTCACGCCCAAAGTGTCGGAGGGAACGAAGATGTCGGGCATGATGCCTCCCCCTCCGTAGACTGTGCGGCCCCCGACAGTCTTGAATTTCTTGGTCTTGTCGAGCTTGATGCTGTCCGCGCTATAGAATTCGCCGTGGTTGTAGCGTTCGGAGAGATCCATGTCATACAGTCCGGTCTCGCCACGTTTGTACTCCTTCTGAATGCTTCGGCCCGAAGGGGTGTAGTATCGGGCCACAGTCAGNCGGATAGCCGATGAGTCGGGGAGTTCCGTCTGGTTCTGGACGAGGCCTTTGCCNAANGTCCGGCGTCCGATCACGAGGCCGCGGTCATTGTCCTGGATGGCACCGGCAAAGATCTCAGAGGCCGAAGCGGAATATTCGTCGGTCAGCACCACTATCCCGGCGTCCTGAAGCGATCCTCGACCGTCGGCCTTCGATACACTCTGGTTCTGCGGGTTGCGACCCTTGGTGTAGACGATCATCGCGTCTTCGGGGAGGAACTCGTTTGCCATGTAGACAGCCTGATCCATGAATCCTCCNGAGTTTCCGCGCAAGTCAACAATGAAGTTCTCAGCACCCTGACCNGAGAGTTCGAGGACAGCACCGAGGAACTCGGTGTAAGTGTTGCGCGCGAACTTGCTCACCCGGATATAGCCGTTCTTATCGTCTATCATGTAGGCGGAGTTGACGCTGAGGTCGGGTATCTGGCCGCGAACCACATCGAAGACGAGCGGCTTGTCTGCCGATGTCCTCTTGATGGTCAGCTTGACGTTCGACCCTTCCTTGCCGCGCAGGGTGTTGTAGACACGTTCGTTGGTCACCCCCGTACCTGCCAGCGAGACGGTGTCTGCCTTAAGGATAAGGTCACCGGGGAGAAGGCCAANTTTCTCGGCCGGACCTCCGGCCACGACCTCGACTACGGCCACTGTGTCGTTGAGAATCTGGAAAGAGACACCGACTCCNGAGAATGATCCGGCCAGATCATCGTTGACGGCGGTNAGGTCCGATGCCGGGATATAGGCCGAATGCGGATCGAGAGCCGCCAGAAGTTCCGGATAGGTAACTTCGAGCAGAGAGTCGAGATTTATCCTGTCAACATACTCACCGTCAATCAGCCCGAGTATNGTGTTCAGTTTCTGAACCGCCGGCGACGAACCGGACGACCCCATGCGGCCGATGAAGAAGCCTCCGACTGCGCCGAGCGCCAGCATGATCGGAAGGAGGGTGAGTGAAATGTTGTGTTTTTTCATTTGTAAAGCTTTAATACACGGTCGAGAATGTATTCAGACGTTTTCCAAAGGCATGTGGACGACTTCGATTCCGACCTTGCGGAGAAGGTCGAGACCGTCGCAGATTCTGTANAGNTCGGANAANACGACNCGTCTGATTCCGGCCTGTATTATGAGTTTGGAACACTCCATNCANGGAGAGGTCGAGACGTAGAGCGTACTGCCGTCGCTCGAGTTGTTGCTACGNGCCACCTTGGTGATCGCGTTCGCTTCGGCGTGGAGAACGTATGGGAGGGTGACNCCNTCNGAGTCCTCNCANANATTNGGAAANCCCGACGGCGTACCGTTGTAGCCGTCGGAGATTATCATGTTGTCCTTCACGAGCAGTGCGCCCACCTTGCGGCGCTGACAGTAGGAGTTCTCGCTCCATATCTGAGTCATCCGCAGGTAGCGTTCGTCGAGAAGTCGTTGCTTNTCGTTCATTCAAATACTCTCTTAGAGTTCGTTTGAGTCCATAAGGAACTTCTCGGCNTCNAGAGCNGCNCGGGCACCGGTTCCGGCAGCCACGATGGCCTGNCGGTAGATCGGGTCGGCACAGTCGCCGGCGGCAAAGACACCCTCGATATTGGTCTTGGTTGTCGGAGCCTGGGTCTTGATGTAGCCCTGCTCGTCTACTTCGATCTGACCGCGGAANATCTCGGTGTTGGGGTTGTGACCGATAGCGAGGAAGAAGCCGTCGATTTCGATCGTGAAGTGGTCCTCCTCGGGTGTGCCGAGATTGCGGACTACGTGTGCGCCTTCGACACCATCCTCACCGAAGAGGCCGGTCGTGTTGCAATGGAACAGAATCTCGATGTTCTCTTTCTCACGGACACGCTTCTGCATCACCTCCGAAGCACGGAGGTAACCCTTGCGGACGATCAGATAAACCTTCTTACAGAGATTTGAGAGGTAGAGAGCCTCCTCGCAGGCAGTNTCACCGCCACCGACAACGGCCACGTTCTTTTTGCGATAGAAGAAACCATCGCAGGTTGCACAGGCGCTGACNCCCATNCCGCGATATTTCTCCTCGTCGGCGAGGCCGAGATANTTGGCCGATGCGCCGGTTGAGATGATGACTGAGTCGGCCTCGATGGTTTCGCCGGCATCGTCTACACAGACAAAAGGACGCTTAGAGAAATCAACCGAGTCAATTCTGCGGCTGATTACCTTCGCGCCGAAACGCTGNGCCTGCTTCTTGAATTCCTCCATCATCTCGGGGCCCTGNATGCCGTCGGGATAACCGGGGAAGTTTTCGATCTCTGTGGTCTGGATGAGCTGACCACCGGGCTGGTCGCCCTCATATATGACAGGGTTCAGGTTGGCGCGCGATGCGTANATACCTGCGGTGTAGCCCGCNGGGCCCGAACCGATNATAAGTACTCTTACTTTTTCCATGAGTTTAGATTGTGTATTTTATAGGTTTTAAATTCGTTTTTTGAACATTAGAATCGAAGACCGATTTTTGACAGGCCGACGACTCCTTATCCACGCTTTCATTATCTGAGATCCACAACCTTGACTTTGGGATATTTGGACTTGGGATACTGAAAAGCTGAATCGGCGTGTTTCTGGCCGGTCTTGACCGAGGAGAGGGCAATGGTTATTGCCCGCCCTGAGGTCGGGACCGCCACCAGCTTGACCGGGAGAAGAGTCTTGGGGTTTACGGTCACATGGATTGACTTCATCCCGGTGCCTTTNGATTTCGGCATCAGAACNACCGTTTTCAGACCNGCCGGATGTGTCTTGGCGTATGTGGCCGTGAAAGAGGAGAGCTTGGCGGTGATCAGCAACAGCGGATTCGCCTCCGAGAGTTCCNCCGGGGTAGGGGAGACGAGAGTCGTCTCGCCNGTGGANTGATTGTANGTCCACATTGACTTTCCGTCATACCATGTGGCGGTTCCGGGAGTTTCAAGNGCGAATTTGGTTCCGGTCGTCTTCAANGTTCCGTTGACTGAATGTCCGTCGGATGTCATCGNGAANCCGGCCGTGATCCCTCCCGCCTGACGNATCTTGGCGCTGCAGGCGTTGATNAGCTGAGGNGCTGTCTGCTCGCCNCTCGAAAGAGCGGGCGNAAGGANAGCNACCAACANGACGAGCCACATCCCGGATGCAAATCTGAGGATGCGGCTTGATTTATGATGTTTCATATCTGTCAAACGTTTGAACATNTCAATNGGTTCANANNCCGTTTTCGGAGAGGAGCCGTTCGAGCTGGATNGAGTCNATNAGTACGTCGCGGGCCTTTCCGCCGGTTGTGGGNCCTACGATTCCGAGAGCNTCCATCTGGTCCATGATCTTNCCGGCGCGGTTATANCCGATAGAATAGCGNCGCTGGAGCGACGAGGCCGAGGCCGTGCGGGCCATCACCACATATCGNGCNCACTCGGCGAAGAGCGGGTCTCGGTCGCCGAACGACGGACCACCGCCGGNGCCATCTCCGCCTCCGAATTCGTTGTCGTCNCCCGAGAGGGGCTCGGGGAGGATNTAAGCACCTTTGCCGTATGGCTGCGCCATCACNTATTCGCAGACCTGCTCCACTTCCGGTGTGTCAATGAAGGCACACTGAACNCGCACCATCTCCGAGTTCATGCTTATCAGAAGGTCGCCTCGGCCGATCAGCTGTTGCGCACCGGTTGTGTCGAGAATAGTCTTGGAGTCCACGCCCGATGANACCTTGAANGCGATACGCACNGGGAAGTTCGCCTTGATCACACCGGTAATCACATTGGTCGACGGACGCTGCGTAGCGATAATCACATGCATACCCACCGCACGGGCCATNTGTGCCAGACGTGCGATNGGAGTCTCCACCTCCTTACCGGCCGTCATGATGAGGTCCGAGAACTCATCGATGATAACCACGATATAGGGGAGGAANCGATGCCCCTCCATAGAGTTGAGACGTCCGCTTTTGAACTTCTCGTTATATTCATCTATGTTGCGCACTCCGGCNTTCTTCAGCAGGTCATAACGGTTCTCCATCTCCACGCAGAGCGACGAGAGGGTGGCGACGACCTTCTTCATGTCGGTGATGATCGGNTCGTCGGCGTCGGGTATCTTGGCAAGATAGTGAGCCTCGATCATCGCGTAGAGCGAGAATTCGACGCGNTTGGGGTCGATCATAACGAACTTCAGCTCCTCCGGGCGCTTGCTNTAGAGCAGAGACGCGATTATGGCATTCAGACCNACCGACTTACCCTGACCCGTAGCNCCGGCCACGAGCAGGTGNGGCATCTTNGCGAGGTCCGTGACGTAGACTTCGTTCGAAATGGTGGAACCGAGAGCGATCGGAAGTTTCGCCTTCGACTCCTGAAACTTGCGNCTCTGGATGACCGTACGCATCGAGACCGTCTGCGGATCCTTGTTCGCAACCTCGATACCTACCGTTCCGCGACCCGGAATCGGGGCGATGATACGCACGCCGACTGCCGCCAGACTNAGGGCGATATCGTCGACAAGGTTACGGATCTTGGCAATCTTCACACCGTTCTCCGGACGTATTTCATAGAGGGTGACCGTCGGTCCNACNGTCGCCTCGATGCTGACGATAGGNATTCCGAAGTCGAGGAGAGTCTTGCGGATNTTCTCNTTGTTTTCAAGCTGTTCNGTAGCGTCAATACTGATTTTCTCGACGCCGGCGCGCAGAAACTCAAGTTTCGGGAACTCGTAAGGGTATGTAACAACCCCCGAATCGGCACGNCGNTCGTTTTTATTCGCGAGNTCGATNTTGTTGACGTTGATGACCATCTGCGGCTCCTCCGGACCATTGTCGGTCGTCGGCTCCTCAACACCTNCCGTCACACCCTCCGGCTCCNGACTTNCCTCTCCCTGTTCTTNGGGTTCTGACGTGTCGGCTGAGTCCGTGGTCTCGGACTCCTGAGTTCCGTCATTGGGACTGTNTNTCGGCTNGTCANTNGNCTCCGGCGTATCAGTGGGAACCGGCGCCGGTGTTTGCTCCTGNGNAGNCTGATGTACNGGTTCCGGTTCATATTCCTCGGGGAGCGAATATGTCCCCAGCTCCTGNGTAGATGTCGTNGAGACAGCGGCGGTCGTCGGATTCACGATGCCCCCTCCTGCAGGATCGAAACTTACCGGTNCGTCGTCCGTCTCTTCGGACTCATCAATCGGGGATGCGTTCTCTCCGGCCGCTCTGAGGTCGGCCGCCTCGCGTTCGCGCATAGCTTNGATCTCACGACTCTTGCGCTCCTCTTCGGCACGGATAGCAGCCTCCTCGGCGCGACGTGCATCGCGTTCCTTCTTCTTGCGGATGATCCAGTTGATCAGATCACGCATGCAGACTACGACAAAGATGGCGATCCACATCACGCAGAGCACCACACCACCGGCCCAGCCGACGAAGTCAATAACCGCCTGGTTGACATAACGGCCGTGATAACCACCCCAGTTGACAGGAGTATGTGTNGCCAGCGTCAAAAGTCCGACAATAAGCGAGACCGTAATCAGCGCAAGCAAACACTTGATAGTGAAATTCAGCGGTTTGAAACGTGGCCAGCCTATAAGCCTTCTGAGCGACAGCGCGATGAGCCAGATGATTATGACGAACGAACCGAGGCCGAAGCATTCGTTGATTAGAAATTCAGACAGGCGCGCTCCACCTTCGCCGCCGGGGTTGGCTACATTCGGNGCGTGGCCGATCGGNGTGTTGTTGACAATCGCCTGATCCTTGATNCAGGTCGTGAAATAACCTATGAAACAGATNGCCAGCCAGACGCCGAGAGCACCNAGGACNATACCGAGAACGAGGTGCAGGTTGTGGGNCGTGCACCAGGGTTTGATCTTGTCAAAAAAAGGCTCNACCGATCGGCTTGTTTCCGGCTTCGGTTGCTGNGTCTNTCCCNCTCCCTGCTTGGAGGCGTTTTTACGCTTGCGCACGGGCTTTGCNGTNCCGCGGGANGCCGGGGCAGAGGGCTGNGAGGGGAGGACAGGGTGGTGGCCTACGTTGTCTGACGCAGGTATTTCGGGTGTATAGTTTTCGTATTCGTGACTCATGAAGATAGTTGGGATATGCCCGGGGATCGGAAAGATTTCAATCGTGTTCAGANAAAACTTTTGGTTCCGAATTGCCTCAAAGCCATATTCTGTGCAAAATTAATAAAAACTCTAAGACAATCATCATCCGGCCCCAATTATTTTCGCCAGAAAGTNGAGGTGAAGAGCAGGAGGATAGTGAAGATTTCAAGACGNCCGATGAGCATCACTCCGGCNAGAATCCATTTGGCGGCTTTNGGCATCACAGAGTAGTCGATCAGGATACCCGTCGGGTTGTCNCCCATTCCGGCNTTGGAGATCGCACACGCGACGCTATAGAAAGAGTCCTCGACNGAGACGCCGATGACACTCAGAACCATCGAGGCGCCGACAATCACCAGTATGTAAAGGAATAGGAANGCGAGGACGCGCTGAACGACAAGATAGCTCGTGCCCCGACCGTTGATGCAGACCGTNGTTACCGATGACGGATGCATCAGCCGGTAGAATTCGTTTTTGAGAAAACGGAAAAGAATCAGTATGCGGTCGATCTTGGCNCCGCCNGACGTACTGCCCGCNCAGGCGCCGACAAGCATCATNAGGACNGTTACGATCGAGGCCAGAGGCCCCCACAGCGAGAAGTCCGGTTCGCTGATACCGGTNGAGGAGATGATGCTGACCGCCTGGAAGAGGGGATCTATCAGAACATCATCCCACTCCGTNATACGTCCCGACAACCACGCGCTGAAAGTCAGCAGCAGATAGCCCCCTNCGATGAAGTANAGATACATCTTCAGCGCGTCGTTTCTGAACGCCTCCCTGAATTGTCCGTAGGCGAGCTTGTATAGGAGTGTGAAGCTGATTCCTCCGAGCATCATGAANATCGTCATCACAATCTTGATATAGAGATTGTGNAGGTCNGCGACTGTCCGGTCGGTGGTCGCGAANCCGCCGGTCGACATCGTCGAGAGNCCATAACAGAGCGCGTCGAAGAAGTCCATATCAGANAAGGCCAGCAGGACCACGAGCAGAGCGGTCAGGATTATGTATATCAGCCACAGTGATTTGGCAGTATAGCTGACACGCGGTCGGAGCTTGTCGTGAGTGATTCCGGTCACTTCGGCATTGAACATCAACATTCCCCCCTGGGTATTAAGCATCGGCACAACGGCCAGGGTGAAGAGGATAATTCCGAGNCCGCCGATCCACTGCTCGATACATCGCCAAAGAAGGATCGACGACGGNACCCCCTCGAGAGTCGANAGAACGGAGACGCCGGTGGTCGTGAATCCGCTCATAGTCTCNAAAAAAGCATCGGTAAACGAAAGGTGCGTGCCGGAGATCAGAAACGGGAGCATCCCGAACATGGAGAGGATCACCCATGTCAGACCCGTCAGAAGAATAGCCTCGCGACGTCCCATGTCGCGAGTTTTCGGATGCAGGCCCATCAGCACGACCCCGGCGAAGAGGGTGATAATGATCGAGATCAGGAAAGCCCATCCTCCGCGGTCGCCCATGATGAAGCCTGTGATCAGAGGGATNGTCATGAAACATGCNTCGATCATAAGCAGCCAGCCGATGACTCGGAGGAGCATCGGAAAGTTGATATATTGGCGTTTCCTGAATACGAACGATTTCATTTGCCTGTGGGATGGGGTCTTATTTAAACCACTTCTCGATTTTGTTGATCGTGCCCGAGAGAGAGAAGACGACGACATAGTCGCCGGCCTGGATATGTGTATTACCGCTGACGAGCGACGCCTCGTCTCCACGGACCACAGCCGCCAGGGTCATTCCGAACGGCAGGTGCAGGTCCTTGACCGGAGCTTTNGTGATGCGCGCGTCGGGCATTACCTCCAGCTCNGCAACCTCAGCGTCGGCGAGGGTCAGGAACTTGGACGTCTCTTTGTCTGAGTCGAGAAGCATCTGGAATATCTTGCTCGACGCGAGCAGTTTCTTGTTGATGGTCGTCCCGATGTTGAGGTTTTCGGCCTGNCTGAGAAACTGGAGATTCTCGACNTCGGCGATAGTCTTCGCCACACCGAATTCCTTGGCTGTCATGCACGAGAGTATATTNGTTTCCGAACTTTCAGTCAGCGCCATGAAGGCGTCGAAGAGATAGATGTTGTTCTCTCGGAGTACTTCGATGTCGCGACCGTCGCCGTGTACGATATCGCAGTCCGGNAGCATCGTGGCCAGCTCCTCGCAGTGCTCGCGGTCATAGTCGATGATGCGGATNGTGTACTTGTCGTGAAAGCGCTTCGCGAACCTCATCGCGATCCGGCTTCCTCCCATGATCATCACCTTCTTGATCACCTTCTTCTTCTTTCCGCAGAGCTCGCGGACCTCGTTGACNAAGGGGGGAGTNGTGATGAAATAAACGATGTCGTTTATCTCGATAGTGTCGTTACCGCCCGGGATGATGGTCTCGTTGTTTCTTTTGATAGCCGAGACGTGGAAGTCGTGGGCCTTGACCGGAAGGTCTCGCAGTTTCACTCCCGCGATAGGAGATTGGTCGTAGATCTTGACACCGATCAGCANCAGCTTGCCGTCGTGAAGCTCACCCCAGTATCGCGCCCANTTGTGGGCCAGCCCGATATTGATCTCGTCGGCNGCGAGGTTCTCCGGATAAATGAGCGCGTTGACTCCTAATTCCTTGAGTACCTCTCCGTTCTCCTTGATCAGAAACTCGGAGTTGTCGATTCGTGCCACGGTTTTCTTCGCGCCTAATTTTTTAGCAATGGCACACGATGTTATGTTGCGTGTCTCGTATGGTGTCACGGCGATATANAGATCAGCTTCGCCGACACCGACGTTGCGCAGTGCCTCAAACGACGANGTCGAGCCACACCACGTCATCAGGTTGTAGTTCGAGTCGATTANNTCGAGCTTCTCCTGATCCGAGTCNAGGAGGATAATATCCTGGTCCTCTGTGCTGAGAAGCTTGGCGAGATGCGAACCCACCTCGCCTGCGCCTGCGATCACTATCTTCATTTATTTCAGATTTGTATCCGAGATGTCCTTGAGTGCGTGGAATATATCGAGCGNACCGAATCCACATTGCTGTCGGAGCTGATCTACGGTTCCCTGGTGTATCCAGCGGTCCGGAGCACCGAGCACTTTAACCTTGTTNGTCATACCCATCTCGCGCAGGGCCTCGGTCACGGCCGACCCGAATCCACCCGANATCGTTCCGTCCTCGACGGTCACGATATAGGGGTGCGTCTCGGCGATCTGACGAAGCAGAGCCGTGTCAAGCGGCTTGAGCCAGATCATGTCATATAGATCCGCCTGTTCGCCGCGGGCTCGCCAGAGGTCTACNGCCGAGAGTGCTTCCTGACGGATCGGGCCGAGTGTCAGCACTGCTATTTTGGCCTTTCCGTCGCCGTTGAAGAGCACGCCTTTCCCCTCTTCGATCTCNCCGAAGNGNGTCTTCCAGTCGGGCGTTGTCGCTTTTCCGCGCGGATAGCGGATCGCGAGAGGTCCGTCCTGTTCAAGCGAGTGGTGCATCAGGTTGCGGAGCGTCTTCTCGTCGGCCGGTGCGGCAATTTTCAGTCCGGGGATGAGCCGCAGGTATGCGAGGTCGAAAAGTCCGTGGTGTGTGACCCCGTCCTCTCCGACAAGTCCGGCGCGGTCTATGCAGAATGTGACCGGNAGGCCCTGGATGGCGACGTCGTGGATTATATTGTCATANGCACGCTGGAGAAACGACGAGTAAACGGCTACAAACGGGCGTTTGCCNCCGGCCGCCAGCCCTCCGGCGAANGTCACGGCGTGACCTTCGGATATACCCACATCGAAAGCCCGCGCGGGCATTTCGTTCAGGAGATAGCTCATGGAGGTACCGCTTGGCATCGCAGCCGTGATGCCNACTACGCGATCGTCTTTCTCGGCCAGNTCGACAAGTGTNCGTCCGAAAACTTCCTGCCACGGNAGCGGCTCGTTTTCAGAGTTTTTCCGGACCTTCGTTCCGGTCTGCGGNTCAAATTTTCCCGGAGCATGCCACGACGCCGGGTCTTTNTCNGCCTCNGGGAAACCTTTGCCCTTGGTGGTTCGCAGATGCAGAATTCTCGGTCCCTCCATNTCCTTTATCTCGTCGAGNACGCGGACGATTTTCTTCACATCATGACCATCGAAAGGTCCGAAATAGCGTATATTCAGACCTTCGAAGATATTTTGACCTCCGGAGATGAAGGATTTGAGCGAGTTGTTGAAACGGATATATTTTCCCTTCTTCGCCTCCGAGATGATTCCTTTCTTGACCAGAAACTGATANGTCTTGTGGCGCCACTTGTTGTAGCCTTTTGACGTGGTCAGATCCGACAGATACTGATGGAGNGCACCGACGTTGTCATCGATGCTCATATCGTTGTCGTTGAGGATAATCAGGAGGTTGTTGGGGTTGTTCGATACATTGTTGAGACCCTCGAATGCGATTCCGTTGCTGATCGAGGCGTCTCCGATGACTGCTACTGTCTTNCGGTTTTCATGACCCGGTGTGATTCGGTCGGCGATAGCCATGCCGAGNGCTGCGGAGATTGAATTTCCCGCATGTCCGGCCATGAAAGTGTCATATTCACTTTCAAGAGGAGAGGGGAATCCGCTCAGACCTCCGAGNGTGCGCTGTGTCGCGAAAGCATCGCGNCGTCCGGTCAGAATCTTGTGGGCATANGCCTGNTGNCCGACGTCCCANACGATCCGGTCGTCCGGCGTGTTGAAGACATAGTGGAGGGCNACGATCAGCTCGACCGCACCCATGCTCGAACCGAAATGGCCCGGGTTGCAGCTGCAGCTCTGTATGATGAATTCACGAAGTTCGTCACATACCTGCGGAAGCTGGTCAGTGGTCAGTCTGCGCAGGTCAGCCGGCGAGTCGATCTCCGGGAGCAGGGGGATTTTCTCGACACTCTTGTTCCCNTCGCTCTCCGGCGTTNTCAATTCTTCCTTCATTTAAATGACTTCAAAGTGTGTTTGGATTAATGATCCGGAAGATCGGAGTCATTTGCCATCCTTACGGAAATACTTCTTCCATAGGGGCACAAAAATAATTATACCCGATGCGACAATCAGAAAGACATTCTTTCCTGTNAATCCGCCGCCGCGCAGAAGAAGCGCCCAGACGAGCCAGCACCATACGAGAGCCAGCACGATCAGACCAGTAATCCTTGAACCGTTCATACTGCAAATTTACGGAAAATGTTTGAGAAGTCCAAACATCGNCNGCGAGTCCCTGTCCGGCCTTCTCCCGCTACGCTTTAAACCAGTGAGCTACGTCCCGGGCTGATAAGACCCCAACCCTCAAGAAATGTCAAAGCCAGGGTCGCAGATGTGCCTCGAATTTGGCCTTGCAGTGTGAAGGAGCATAGCGGGCTATGCGACTGAACCAAAAGGCTGAAGGCGAGGTACATCTGCGGTCCTGTGGTAATATTTCATCTCTTGTTAATGGGGGTCATTTATGATTCATTAACTTCCTGATCCCATCTCCTATATAAAAGAATCCTTTGCCCGGTGTCTTTCCGGTGAATTTCGTCCATCTCTCCGGTCACAATGCTCGCATTGCTCCCTCCGAGATAAACGAAATTCCCTCGAAAATACACCGCC
>JAAVFK010000033.1:10954-26633 GCA_014800785.1 Bacteroidales bacterium | reverse complement strand
GTGTTTGAATTTAAACCAAATTTAATATTTGAAGAGGTTTAGAAATTTTTGATTTCATCTCAAAGGATCTTTTGGGCGCTTTCCCAAAGATTTCATCGGTCGCGATGCCCGCATCGCTCCCTCTTCAACTTTGGAAAATCATCCCAAAATCTCTCTTTGAGCTAAAATCATTTAAATCCAAACACTCTCTTAGAAAGTAATCACACAGATATGTTAGACAATCTTCACAAATATAAGATTCTACTTGCAAGTAAATCACCTCGCCGACGCGAACTTCTGGAACAGCTGAGGGTACCATTCAGCACGATTACCATACGCGGCATAGACGAGAGCTATCCTGAAGATATGCGTCCGATTGAGGTTCCGGAATATCTGGCAAACCATAAGGCCGACGCATATATGCGCGTGCTCAAGAGCAACGAGCTCATCATCACAGCCGACACGCTGGTCATCAATGATGACAAAGTCTTCGGCAAACCCGAGTCGACCGAGAAAGCAGTCGAGACTCTGATGGAGCTATCGGGCAAAACGCATCTTGTCGTTACCGGCGTATGCGTCCTGACCGCATCGACCCGCCGCTCATTCAGCACCGTGACAGAGGTTCGCTTCGCAAAGATCACACGTGAGGAAGCGGAGTATTATGTATGCAACTTCCACCCTCTCGACAAGGCCGGTGCCTACGGGATTCAGGAGTGGATCGGATGCGTGGCGGTCGAATCTATCAACGGCAGCTTCTATAACGTTATGGGACTCCCTGTTCACCAACTTTACCAGACATTGAAGGAGTTCTGATTTTCAATAAATTAAAATCTTCTGCAATTTTTTCTTAAATTTTTTCGAAGAAAAATTTGCAGGAACCGGGAGAATGTTGTAACTTTGCACTCGCAAAACGGGAACAACGGGTTCTTAAAGACACGAAGTGACCGCTTAGCAGACAATAGAAATTGCCTTGTGGTGTAATGGTAGCACGCAGGTTTCTGGCACCTTTAGTGAGGGTTCGAATCCTTCCAAGGCAACTCCCCCTTCCCCCCGAAAGAGTCAAATCCGGTTTCCGGTTTGGCTCTTTCATTTTTTGGAGACGGCTGCCCCTGCGCTGAAGCTTGGGGCCTTAACAAAAAACGCGAAGCGGTTGAGGGGGATTCGCGTTGCGGAGGGTTGGAGGCGGTTCGCTTTGCTGGAGGGATTGGAGGACTCGCCAAATTGGGGGCTTGCTAAAAGGGGCCTTTGGCGGGTTGATGGGGATTTATTGTGGATTTGAGGTGGTTTTATTTGTCGGTTTCGGAAAAATGTATTAACTTTGCAGTCGCAAACGGGAACGATGAGATCTTGAGATCTCTGCGGGACCGGTTTGATAAGTCTGCCTTGTGGTGTAATGGTAGCACGCAGGTTTCTGGCACCTTTAGTGAGGGTTCGAATCCTTCCAAGGCAACACAGCAAAATCGCAATTGATTAAACGATAATCAGTTGCGATTTTACTTTTATTTTTTTGCACAACATTTCACAACAGAAATTGAAAATCTCTTTCAAGATTCACCATCAATCATCACCATTCACGTGCAATAGTCGATTTTGCATGATTTAACCTGGTTGCATTCACTTTATTCTGAATAGCGTCATGCCGGAGTGCAGCTTCAAGGGGTTCCTGAGGGACAGGAAAGGCGTGTTTTTCTGAGAATAGAAGCTTTCATCGCGGATTTTTAGTAACTTTGTGTTGGAAATCATAATGGAAAAGACAACAAAGTCGAAATATTACCTCTTTATTGACGAGTGCGGAGACCATAATCTCGCAAAGTACGACCCCGGATTTCCGGTATTCACTTTGTGCGGTATACTTGTGTCCCGACAGAATCTTAATGCATTGAATAAAGCTTTTGGGGATTTGAAAGAAGATATATTCGGAACAAAAGATGTTGTTATCCATTCCGTTGATATCCGTAAATGGCGTGGTCCGTTTTCAATTCTTGCCGATGAGAGTGTAAGGGTAAGATTTTTTGAAGGTATTGAAAGAATACTCAGTCAGCACGAGGCATATGTAATTGTAAGCTGCACTATTCTGAAAGAGCAACTCAATAAGTTCTGTGTGCGTGGTGAGGAAGATGATGTTTATGGTTTATCTTTATCCTATCTCATCGAAAGAAGCATATTCTGTATTGACAATAACAATAATGAAGGATCGCCTGAAATTTCTGTTGTTGTGGAACGCCGAGGCAAGAAAGAGGACAATAAACTACTTAACTATTACAATGGCTTACGCAATCGTGGGACAAAATGGGTTGAAGCCGACCGACTGCGGTCAAGGGTCAGAGCCTTCGGTTTTAAGAATAAGAAGGACAACATTATCGGATTGCAGATAGCTGACCTGATTGCATATCCCGTTACTATCCATCTGCTCCATCCGGAAAGGAATAACCCCTCATACGAAGCTGTTAAACACAATATTTTCCATGACAACGGAGTGCTGTTGGGACAGAAAGTAATACCGCATTAAATAAAAAAGAGCGGCCTTTCGACTGCTCTTTCCGACCGGGCGAAACCGATCCCTAAAATCGTTGCTCGCGCAAGCGAAGTATTTCCTTACGGCAATCTCGGCTGCACTCGGCATAGCCAGAGCAAGCTCCGCTCTGCACTCGTTGTCAGGAGATTTATTTCAAGGGGAAACTACCCTTTGTGTTTGCAAAGATAGTAAATATTTTGCTCATCACAAAATTCCAACACTATATTCCGTCAAAAAGTTTATTACACAGTTGCTTTTGAGCCATCATCATCCTTATTTCTCTCATCGAGAAGAATATTGAGTTGTTTGTCAACCTTGAACGTCTATTTTTTTCGCTTATATAAACCGAGAGCCCGTAAGGTCGATGGGATGGCTTTTACATCCCATTGTCCTTACGGGCTCTTATAGGAGGGATTCGGGGGGGTTATTCGGTCGGGCGCTGGATGCCGTCTTTGTTGGCGCGCTTGGTCAGGCGCTCGATGCGCTCTTTGGTTTCGGGGTGGGAGGAGAACATCTTCTGGATGTAGCTTGAGGAGCCGGCTCCTTCCATGCTCTGAAGTTTCTCAAACGACATGATCATGCCCCAGGGATTGCGGCCGTTGGCTACGAGGAAGTCATAGCCATAGTCGTCGGCCTCTTTCTCCTGCTTCTGAGAGTATTTGGCTCCGGCGAGCGACTGGGCGAGACTTCCGAGCTGAGAGTCGGTCAAGGCGGCTATCGTGCCACCGGTTGCAGAGATAGCGTCTTTCACTGCGCCGGTGAGGAGTTCCTGCTTGAACTGTTTTTTGGAGTGGTGTTTCGCTACGTGACCGATCTCGTGGCCGATAATGCCGAGGAGTTCGTCATCACTCATGATATCCATCAGCGATGAGAATACGCGAACGCTACCGTCAGGGCAGGCGAAAGCGTTGACGTCGATCACTTCATAAACCTTGAAGTTAAGGGGCATTCCATCGACTTCGGTGATACCTTCGGTCAGACGGTTCAGACGTTTGGTGTATTCACTGTCAGGATCGGAAACCTTGTTGTGGGTGTCCATCCACTGAACGGACTCGCGTGCATAGTCGGCCATCTGCTTGTCCGAGAGGGACAGAGCCTGAACACCTTTCATACCCGCATTGATAGCTTTTCCAAGTTTAAGCTGCGCCGAGGCCTCGGTTGCGCCAAGAAGGGCGAGCGATGCCACAGCCATAATTCCAAATTTTCTGATTGTCATATCTGTGTACAACTTGTTAGATTAGCGTTAGAATTTTAATAGTGAAGTCATCCTGACTTCAATGTATCCGGACTTCGGAATACGTAAATACTGAACAAAGTTACAATATTTTTCGGACATAGAGTGAACTCATTTAAACTTTTTGCGAAAACTAAAAAAGTTTAAATCACCCCCCTGCTCTTCTTTTGACTTGCGGATTTAAAACGATTTTCGTAATTTTGAATTTCCGAAAGAATCGGTTCAGTTCTCCCCTACCCGTTCTCTCCCCCAATATACTTTCACAATGCATCCCTTTACACATCTTCACGTTCACTCGCAATATTCACTCCTTGACGGAAAGGCCTCGATCCCCGAACTGGTGGACAAAGCCATAGCCTGCGGCATGCGCGGACTCGCGCTTACCGACCACGGCAACATGTACGGTATCAAGGAGTTCTACAACTACGTCAAAAAGAAGAATAAATCGCTTCCGGACGACCAGAAGATCACGCCGATCATAGGTTGTGAGATGTATGTGGCTCTCAACGGTATTGAGTCGCGCACGAACACGCCCGACGACAAGGGAGCGCACCTGATCGTGCTGGCGAAGAACGAAAAGGGATACCACAATCTGATCAAGCTCGTCAGCCAGGCCTGGACCGACGGCTTCTATTTCCGCGCGCGAACTGATCACGCCCATCTTGAGAAATATCACGAAGGCCTGATCATCTGCTCCGCCTGTATCGCCGGCGAGGTTCCGGCGCTATACCGTGACGGACGCGTGGAAGAAGCGGAGAAGGCCCTGCTATGGCACAAAGAAATCTTCGGAGATGACTACTACCTCGAACTTCAACGTCACCAGACCTTCAAGCAGAACGCCAACACCGAAGCATTCGAGCTTCAGAGCAAGATAAATCCGTGGCTGATCGAGATGAGCCGCAAGCATGGGATAAAGTTGATCGCGACCAACGACGTCCACTTCACCAACGAAGAGGACGCCGAGGCACACGACCGATTGATCTGTGTCTCGACCAACACACTGGTAAACGCACCCGGCCGCATGAACTATTCCAAGCAGGAATGGTTCAAGAGCACCGAAGAGATGGCGGCCATCTTCAGTGATGTCCCCGAGGCACTTGAGAACACATGGGAGATCCTTCAGAAGGTCGAGAACTACTCTATCGACCACGCCCCCATCATGCCGAACTTCGAGATTCCGGAAGAATTCGGAACCGAAGCATCATATCGCGAGACCATCACCGAGAAACAGCTCTTCGACGAATTCACTCAGGACGAGAACGGGAACGTCGTTCTCTCGCAGGAAGATGCCGAGGCCAAAATCAAGCGTCTCGGCGGTTACGACAAGCTATACCGCATCAAACTTGAGGCCGACTATCTCGAGAAACTGACATGGGAGGGTGCGGAACGCATCTATGGCAAGGATATGAGCGACGAGGTCCGCGAGCGTCTGAAGTTCGAGCTGTATATCATGAAGACAATGGGTTTCCCCGGTTACTTCCTGATCGTGCAGGACTTCATCAATGTGGCGCGACGCGATCTCGGCGTAAGTGTCGGTCCCGGCCGTGGCTCGGCCGCAGGATCGGCGGCGGCCTACTGCCTCGGAATCACCCAGGTCGACCCGATCAAATATGACCTGCTGTTCGAACGATTCCTTAACCCTGACCGTATCTCCCTCCCCGATATCGACGTCGACTTCGACGATGACGGCCGATATGAGGTACTGAAATATGTGACCGACAAATATGGGGCGGAGAAAGTGGCGCATATCGTGACCTACCAGACGATGGCCGCCAAGAACGCGATCAAGGATGTCGCGCGTGTGATCGGCCTCCCCGTGGCCGAAGCCAACCGCCTGACCAAACTCGTGCCCGACCGACTTCCGGAGGTCGACGGCAAAGCGCCGAAGATCAATCTCAAGAACGTGCTGAAGTATCATCCACCCTTCGCGGCGGAGAAAGACAGCCCCAACCCTCTCGTGCGCGAGACAATAGAATATGCCACCCAGCTCGAAGGCAACGTCCGCGGAACGGGTGTGCACGCCTGCGGCGTCATCATCTGTCGAGATGACATCACAGACTGGGTACCTGTAGCGACGGCCACTTCGGCCGACGGCACGAAAGACATGACGACCCAGTATGAGGGTTCCGTGATCGAAGATACCGGTCTGATCAAGATGGACTTCTTAGGTCTGAAAACCCTCTCTATCATCAAGGAGACACTTCTGAACATCAAGGAAGCGCGCGGAATCGATCTCGACATCGATCACATTCCGCTCGACGACCCCGCTACGTTCAAACTGTACTGTGACGGCAACACGACCTCGACCTTTCAGTTCGAGTCTGCCGGTATGCAGCAGTCCCTGCGTAAGCTGCAGCCCTCGAAATTCGAGGACCTCATTGCGATGAACGCCCTCTACCGTCCGGGCCCGATGGATTACATTCCCTCGTTTATCGCCCGAAAACATGGCGAAGAGCCGATCGAGTATGACATCCCGATCATGAAGAAGTATCTTGAGGAGACCTACGGTATAACGGTCTATCAGGAACAGGTGATGCTACTCTCGCGACTGCTCGCCAACTTCACCCGAGGCGAGAGCGACGTGCTCCGAAAGGCGATGGGTAAGAAGATGATCGACAAGATGAACGAGCTGAAGGTGAAGTTCATCCAGGGTGGCACGGCAAACGGCCACGCCGAAGCGACGCTCAATAAGATCTGGGCCGACTGGGAGAAATTCGCCAGCTATGCGTTCAACAAATCTCACGCGACCTGCTATTCGTGGGTAGCTTACCAGACGGCATATCTGAAAGCCAACTACCCGGCCGAATATATGGCCGGAACGCTCAGCCGTAATCTTGCCGTCTCGGACAAGCTGAAGGTCATCATGGCCGAATGTAAGCGCATGGGTCTCGAGGTGAAGAACCCGGACATCAACGAGAGCCGCGAGAAGTTCAGTGTCTCGCCGTCGGGAGTGATCCGCTTCGGCCTCGGCGCAGTCAAGGGGGTGGGCGTCAACGCCGTGAACGCGATCATCTCCGAACGCAAGAAGAACGGACCATATAAGGATATATATGACTTTGTGGAGCGCGTGAACCTCTCGGCCTGCAACCGCAGCGCCATCGAAAACCTTGCTCTCGCCGGTGCGTTCGATAATTTCGGACTCGACCGTGAGCTATTCGTGGCCAAGATCAGCGACACCACCTGGACAGACCTGCTCGTTCACTATGGCCAGGGAATACAGAACGATAAGAACTCGCTTCAGGCGAGTCTGTTCGACGATTTCGAAGACGAGATCGAAACCAACCGTCCGCCGATGCCGGTATATGAGAAATGGTCTCTCCTCGAACTCCTTGAAAAGGAGAAGGAGCTGGTGACGGTCTACCTTTCGGCCAATCCGCTGGATCCCTATTATATGATCCTCAACCATGAGTGCGACACAACCCTCGCCACTCTCGACGATCATGAGCAACCGGGGGAGGTGCTGAAGCTCGGCGGTCTGGTCGTAAGCACCGAAGAGCGCATGACCAAGAAAGGGAAGCCCTTCGGCAAAGTTGAGCTGGAAGATTATTCTGGCAAGTATGAGTTCGCATTCTTCGGGAAAGATTTCGACTCGATCTATCCCCGCTTCCGGAAGGGTGACGCGGTGTTTATCAAGGGGCAGATCGTTCCGCGGATGTTCCGCGAGGGTGAGTATGAGTTCAAGATCGGTCAGGTCGAGTCGCTCGACCGTCTGAAAGGTGAGGTCGCCAACGCGATCACTATTCAGATCCTCCCCGACTTTGACGACGAGAAGATTCTGAATGGTCTTCAGGAACTTTTCAGTAAGGAGAAGTGTGCCAAGGCGCGCGAGGAGGGAGAGACGCTCGGCTCGGTCAATCTTTTGCTGACCGACCCTGAGACGCGCTATACCTATAATTGCATCCTGAAACACAAGGCCCCCGTTACTCGCGAGCTTGTCGAATATCTTGATATGAACGGCCTCAAATACAAGGTTTCTACCGAGATATGAAGTATCTCCCGTTTAACAAACGGCTGCTCCGGCTGCCGTCATTACTCGCGACGGTCATAAGCCTGCTGATTATGAGCGGAGCTTGCGGATCGTCGCGTAAAGTCACGCGCGGACATCACGGTCACCGGGGCGGACACCGGACGGAGGTACGCATTCCGTCTGACATCTCGGCTGACCGCAAGGCGGTTGTGAAGGAGGCGCAGACCTGGGTGGGAGCGCCCTACCGCTATGCGGGTGACGACAAGAAGAAGGGAACAGATTGCTCGGGAATGGTGCTTCGGATCTATGAGGATGTACTCGGAATCAAGCTTCCACGCAACTCAGCCAAACAGGCTGAGTTCTGCAAACGTCTCAAGGCACGCGATGTCAAACCCGGGGATCTGGTGTTCTTCGCCACCGGCAAAGATCCGGACTGCATTTCTCACGTCGGCATTATGTTGAATGACGACGACTTCGTTCACGCCTCGACCTCCAAAGGCGTTGTCATTTCTCAGATCAGCACCCCTTATTATCAGCGCACATTCAAAATGTATGGACGCGCCGGAGATTTGAAATAAGTCGGAAAATATTCGAGAAGATTAAAATATTCTTTGGTGTCTCGGCGTTAAACAGATACATAACAATTGGTTACTCAGTTTTTGAGTTGGCCATAAATTTTCATAACCCTAACCTATCAAAAATGACTATCACCATCAAAAAACTAACACTGCTGATAAGCATTTTCGTCATGCTGGCCACTGCCGGCTGTAACGACAATGAGGAGCCGAAGATTGATTCCGATGACTTCTCAAAGTATCCGGATCTTGAGAAAGTGCTTATCGGCACCTGGGTATCCGTTTCAGATGATAACTCGATCCGCAGGTACGAGTTCTACGAAAACGGGCGCTACGTCTCTTTGTCACAGACTCCAGACGACACTTCAACGCCGGTGAAAGCAGGTGGCGGAACGTATTCTGTTGATAAGAACACCGGTGTTCTGTCTCTTACACCCACTGTATTCGGGCCGGATCATGCCCGACCTATCAATTTGAGCTCCTGGTCTGACAATAAGCTTGTGATGAAGTTGCCCACATCCTCTGATAATACCGAGATAAAGGAGTTTCTGAAAGTCGCCGAGTCCTATATCTATTGCCCGGGTGAAAGTTTCACACCCGATTACGCCTCTTTGTTCGGCATGGATGGCGCCAAAAGTTTCTCAACGACCAAGCCTGATGTGCTGGATATAGACCCCGCAAGTGGAAGTATTAGCCTCAAGAAATATGGCGTCGGTTACGTGACGGTTGAGACATCAAACGGAGAGCAATTGATCGAAGTAATGGGTGCGCCGCTTAAGGAATGGCCGGATTTCAAGTGCTTGCTCATCTCTTATACACGCCTTGATGAGTATGACCCCTCGGATCCTTCATTTGAGCAGATCAAGCAGAAATATGATGAGTTGATGCGGGAGTATGAGAAGAATTACGAATACCTTTCCGGACTTCCGGGTGTTGAGAACATTGAGGTGATTGAAGAAAGTACCAATACCCTCACTTTCGTTTCTCGAATCTATGTCACTTTCAGCGATGACTTTTCGCCTCTTGCTTTATGGAATCTTTTCACTACAAAATACAAGACCATAACGATTCCACTTACAGGTGATCAGTCGAGCATTCGACTAAGCAATTCTGACAATTCGGATATTTGCTGGGATGAAGCGCATAAGGTTCTGATACGCTGAGGGAGTGTCCGGAATTGAAGATAGAGGGGGAGTCTTTATGTGCTCGATATAGAATAGATAGGCCAAATTCAGACAGCGCAATTTGGTGGTGTTTGAAACATCGCAAAGCGATGTCCCTACATTGACGACAATTGATTCGAAGTTGTAATAGGGATTATTTACAGCGTATTGAAGAGAGGGGGCGCAGTCGCGGATCAGCTGTAAGGCTGCGCCCCTGCGCAGAGAACACGGATGGGAGCGTATTTTTGCTTTGGTGAGATGAGTTTACATAAAACACACTCTTATATACATCTGAGTGTAAATCGGTTACAAAATAATTTAATTTTTTTTTAAAAATAATTTGCACTTGTAAAATTATTTTTGTAACTTGCGCTCGATTTAGTAATTTAACAACATCAGACATGAAACAGATTAAGATTTTCCTTTTCATGTTGATTGGTTGTTTCTGGCTTACCTCATGTGGCAATGAGGAGGACCTGCATCTTTCGGATAATGGTTTGGCAGACTCACAGCCTCAATCGACAGTAATCAGCCTGGAAGAAGCTGAACGTGAACTTATCTCGATTCTCAACGAATTGTACAATCCGCTTACAAGAGGTGACGAAGGGCAGATCAGAAGAATCGGCAATGCCTACTCACGCCCTATCGGGAATAAGGCAACCAGATCCTCTGAAGATGAGGAGATCCTCATTCATATCATCAATTTTGAGGATGAACAAGGATTCGCGATCATGGCAGGAGACATCCGTCTTCCGTCTCTGATAGCTCTTGCTGAGACAGGATCTCTCAATGAGGATGAACCGATTGATAACCCCGGTCTTGAAATATTCATGGACGGTTTGAATGACTGGACAATCACCAGACCTCCAGGCTGGGGGGGCGGTAGCGGTGGTCTTCTTCCACCTGATGTTGACGTTACCCCTGGGTTGGGAGAAGGAGTTGATGTTTACTATATTTATGGTAATTGGGAAAACAGTAAAGTTTATTGTCCTAATGGCCTTTGCTCAGTAAAATGGGGCCAAGGCGATCCATATAATCTCTACACTCCAACAGAAAATAGTTATCACTGTGTTACGGGATGTGTAGCCACCGCCCTGGCTCAGTTTATGGCTCTAAACAGATATCCTAATTCTTATAATGGATATTCATTTGACTGGGCGCAAATGACTGCGAAACCTAATGCTAAAGATTGTTCTACATCAGCAAAACAGAATGTTGCACGACTGATGCAACAATTAGGTTTAAGTGAAAATCTTAGCATGAATTACGGCTTAGATTCAAGTAGTGCATCGGGGGAAAATATAACCCGTACTCTTAAAAATTTCGGTTATAGCAAGCCCGGATTACGCTCAGACTACAACACGGACGGAGTTGTAGAAGAATTAAAGCAAGGATATGCAGTTATAATTGAAGGGTATCGAATTAACGAAAACAATACTTATAAAGGTCACGAGTGGTTAGCTCATGGTCTTTTAGAAAGACAACGTGCAGTAAAGGCATATGCTCGAGAAGGAGGATATCTATATACCAAATATGAATATCAATGGTATACTCTTTGCAATTGGGGATGGGATGGAAGCCAAGACGGATACTATTTAAGCGGAGTCTTTGACACTACGTCAGGACCTATCTACGGAGATGATTTAAATTCTCCAGATCCTGACGTAACAGGAGGGCCAAAAAGGAATTATAAGTATTTATTAAAGGCTCAGACTGGAATACGTAAGTGATATAACGAGTTTAATAAGATACCCGCGGGTATCTTATTAAACTCAGTTTCACCTTATCATAATTTCTAAATCATAATTTCAAATAAAAATGAATAGAATTATTTTAGATAAGTACCTTTCAAAACTACTCTCCTCTAATATCGCTCAATTATGTGGTATTATCATTACACTGCTTGGTTTTAGCGGATGTGATAAGGATAATGGTGGTGATGAACCGGCTCTGGGACCTTGCATGTACGGGACACCTTACGCTACTTTTGAAATGAAGGGTATGGTTACCGACGAGAATGATCAGCCGGTGGCAGATGCGGTAGTGCGCGTTTCGGACTCTGAAGATACGATCACTGAAGAGAATTCAGATTGGGTTTTCTTCGCAAAAGGTGTGACAGATCAAAACGGGTATTATTGTATAACAGGACGAGAGTTCGGACCCAAAGCGATCCGAATAGAATGCCTACCTGATGACCCTAATCTCGAACCTCAGACTCTGATCATCGATGTTCAATATGACAATCCCAATGACAATAATGATGATCATTGGGGTCATGCGGACCTAACAGTTGACTTTAAACTTAAGGCTAAGAGTCTGTGATAAGGAATATCATGTAAAGCAGGAACGAATAACATATAGTTCAAATGGACACAATGGTCTTCTTCAGAGTGAAGATTACCTTAATCTCAAATATATTAATGCTATTATGGAACCAATCTGTAATAAATTCTCATCGCTAATAGCTTACGTCTGTGGAGCAATCATCACTTTGTTGGGGTTTAGCGGATGTAACCATAATGACGAACCACATTATGGGCCCGAAATGTACGGGACACCTTACGCTACTTTTGAAGTTAAGGGTACCGTTACCGACGAGAATGATCAGCCGGTGGCAGATGCGGTAGTGCGCGTTTCGGACTCTGAAGATACGATCACTGAAGATAACTCCGATTGGGTGTTCTTCGCAAAAGGTGTGTCCGATCAAAACGGGTATTATTGTATTACAGGACGAGAGTTCGAACGACCCAAAGCGATCCGAATAGAATGCATACCTGATGACCCGAATCTCGAACCTCAGACTCTGATCGTCGATGTCAAGTATGACAAGACCGATGACAATGATGGATGGCATTGGGGACATGCAAGCCTGACTGTTGACTTCAAACTTAAGAGTCGTGATTAAAAAACTTTCGATTAAGCAGAAATTGGCTTTGTCGCTTTACCGACGGGTGAAGGCTGACGCGCGGTCTCAACATCCGTTGCGCCAGCTCTTCTGGGAGTGCACCTGGCGGTGCAACCTTTCGTGTCTTCACTGCGGGAGTGATTGCAAGAGTTCGTCTGTCATTCCCGATATGCCGGCCGAAGATTTTCTGAAAGCAATCGATTCCATCACACCTCACGTCAATCCGAACCTTGTCAACATAATCATAACGGGGGGCGAACCACTCATGAGAAAGGATCTTGAAAAAGTGGGCCGTGCGCTTTATGACAGAGGTTATCCGTGGGGTATTGTCACCAACGGTATGTTGCTGACGCCCGATCGACTCAATGCCCTACGAAAGTCCGGAATACACAGTCTCACCATCAGCCTTGACGGTCTTGAAGAGGATCACAATTGGATGAGAGGGCACAAGGCATCGTTTGACAGAGCGCTGGATGCAATCAGACGAGTTGTCGAGGCAGGTGACATTACGTTCGACGTCGTGACTTGTGTCAACCGAAGATCTCTACCTCGCCTTGAGGAACTGAAAGAGATCCTTATCGAAGCCGGCGTCGGTCAGTGGCGCCTGTTCACCATCTTCCCGGCGGGGCGTGCGGCTCAACATCCGGAATTTGACCTCTCGGAGAAAGAGCTCGAGCAACTTATGGAATTTATCGTAACTACCCGGAAAGAGGGGCGAATCCATCCTTCGTTCTGTTGCGAAGGGTTTATGGGCAAATATGAAGGTAAAGTGCGCGATCGTTTCTTTGATTGTCAAGCAGGAGTGACGGTGGGTTCAATACTTCTTGACGGAGGAATCGGATCGTGTCCCAGCATAAGAGCCGATTATCGACAAGGGAACATCTATGAAGATGACTTCATGGAGGTGTGGAATAACCGTTTTAATCAGTATCGCAATCGCGCATGGATGAAAACGGGAATCTGCTCCGACTGCGAGTTCTGGAAATATTGCGAAGGGAACGGTATGCATCTTCGAGACGAGGAGGGAAAGCTGATGCATTGTCACATGAAGAAAACCTATGAATATGAATAAGAAGATCTTTAATCTGATTTCTCGGCCGGTTGTGATGTCGTTGTTATGCGTTGCGGTATGCAGTTGCGGAGACAACGACGGACCCGATTCGCCTTCTGCCGATAAAGACGATCCGTTGGCTTCGAAAGTGCCGCATCTGGTGTACACCATCAGTGGCGGGGTCCGCGATTCAGAAGACGCTCCGGTGGAGAATGCAACTATACTCATTCTCGATCCCAAAAAAGTGGACGAAGAATTACGGCCTGATACAATCGCCAGTCTGAAGACCGACAAAGAGGGGAAATACTCGTTTACCGCCAACGACTACGAGACCGGATCATATTGGTATTTCGAGTCTCCCAAACGAGATTTCCGCATCGAGTGCATTCCCCCCGATTCAAGTCTGAAAAGTGTCAGCATAGACATCACGATGACTTATAAAGTGAGCAGTATAAAACCGGAAGATCTTATCCAAGGGAAAGGATCCTACAGTCTCTTCTTTGTTCTGTCTCCTAATTGATGGTCCGAGTTCTGTCTCCTAATTGATGGTCGGGTTAAAACTGACGCATGATCCCATTTTATAATCATAAGTAAGTGTTCAAATTTAAAAATCTGATATTATGAAATCCTTCTCAAAGTTGTTCGCTTCCACCTTTGCCCGCATCTGCGGTGTAATCCTGACATTGCTTGGCTTTAGTTCTTGTGATAATACCGGCCCTTGCATGTACGGGACTCCATATTCTACTTTTGAATTGAAGGGAACCGTTACCGACGAGAAAGATCAGCCGGTAGCCGATGCAACTATCCGCGTTGCAGATGAGTTCTCCCATAAACAACATCCAGCTGAAGTAGAGGACGTTTCCGGTTCGGACGAAATATCGGAAGAGTATTACTACTTCGCTAAGACCGTCACAAATCAAGAGGGGACATACTCCATTAGCCAAAGGCTTGAGTATGCACCTGAATCTCTCAGGATCGAATGTTTGCCGGCTGATCCGAATCTTGAACCACAGACTGTGATCGTAGATATGGAATATAACAAATCCAAAGTTGAGGACTCATGGCATATGGGACACGCGGTTCTGACGGTCGATTTCAAACTGAAGGCGAAGAGATCGGATAGCGAATAAGACCGGAAATCGGTCGGAAAATTTGGTTGTGTTCGAAAAATGACGTAACTTTGGGGAACGAATGGGAGACGGCCGGTTCGATGAACTTTTGCGTGGCTCATTCGTTTCATCATTGCTGAAAACTTTAAAATTTAAAACATAAAGAAAATGGCACTTCAGTTTACTGACCAGACCGCTCGCGAAGCTATCGAAAGCGGAAAGCCCGTTGTGATCGACTTCTGGGCAACATGGTGCGGTCCCTGCATCAAGCTCGGACCCGTTGTGGAAGAACTCGCAGAAAAGTATGAGGGCAAAGCTGTTATCGGCAAGCTCAACATCGACGAGAACGATGAGATTGCTTCCGAAAACCGCGTCCGCAATATTCCGACCGTTCTCTTCTTCAAGGACGGCGCTCTGGCTGACCGCAGCGTAGGTCTCGTGAAACTCGCTGATCTTGAGGAGAAGCTCGCTAAGATTCTCTGATCGGGTTTCGCTTCGTCAAACTTCTAAAGGACGTGCTTCGGTGCGTCCTTTGCTTTTTGACCATAGGACCATAGGGCAATATTTTTCTTTGGTTGGTTATTTTTGACCATAGAACCATAGGGCAATATTTTTCTTTGGTTGGNTNGTTTTTGACCATAGAACCATAGGGCNATATTTTTCTTTGGNTGGNTNGTTTTTGACCATAGNNCCATAGGGCCATATTTTTTTCTTTGGTTGGGTGGTTTTTGACCATAGNACCATAGGGCCATATTTTTGCTTTGGNTGGGGGGNTTTTGACCATNGGACCATAGGGCCATATTTTTGCTTTTGGGGGNGAGGAAGGTTAAATGGAGGGGTTTTATGAGAGTTGTCAGGCAGNGGTTTATTCCTTTTGGGGGGTTCGGNGCCATTAACCTGTTTGGGGTGCTTTTCGTCCGGAGGGAGATGAGACTTACTCCGGTGGTTATGAACCATGAGGAGATTCATACGGCACAGATGCGTGAACTCGGGTATCTGTTTTTCTACCTTGCTTATGTGGCNGAGTGGTTANTCCGGTTGGTGACCNACCGGTTTGACGCNATGCGCGCTTATCGCGCCATCTCTTTTGAGCGCGAGGCCTATGCACGTCAGGAGGATCTGCGNTATCTTGAGCGACGTCGACGTTTCNCAATGTGGAGATTTCACAATAATTAAGANTA
>JAAVFK010000033.1:0-10949 GCA_014800785.1 Bacteroidales bacterium | reverse complement strand
GTCNGNGTCTTAANTTTTNGTAAAANGGNGNTCANNAGTGTAATATTTCGGNTTNTTCATGTCTTTANATTATGAACTCATTTAAATTTTTTACGAAAACAAAAATTTATCTGAATGGTTTTCTTCATGGTCAATCTTCATTAACCCTGAAANNAGTTTAAATGNGTTCTATTAAGGATTCCACGATCAGGNTTCGGTACCGTTTCGGAGCGTGGATGTTCTCNACATATAATCTTTTCATCATGAACAGAAACCTTTCAAANATGGCCGTCTGTGTGCTTGCAGGTGCGNCCGCAGTCAGCGTCTTCGCCGGAAACCGTTCTGACGATAACTTCATCAAGACAGCCAACACACAGGCTTTCGAGACCGACTTTACGTCGGCTGCCGAGTCGACTATCAACTCGGTCGTNTGTATCAAGAATTTTGTCACTCCCCGCGGAGGCAATCAATATGGATATGGCGGAGGGAACGATCCCTTCGGAATGTTTGACTTCTTCTTCGGTCCGCANCAGCGCCANCAGGANCANCCTCGTACCCAGAAGAAAAAGCAGGAGCCCGTTCAGAGCGGTCTCGGTTCGGGCGTCATCATCTCGGCCGACGGATATATCGTCACCAACAACCATGTGATCGACGGCGCGGAGCGCCTCGAAGTGTTGCTCAACGACAACTCGACNTATGACGCTCGNGTGATCGGCACCGACGAGGCGACCGACCTCGCGCTGATCAAGATCGACGCCAAAGGTCTCGANGCNATCACGCTCGGNAANTCNGAGGCTGTCAAGGTCGGCGAATGGGTACTGGCCGTCGGCAACCCTTTCGGCTTCAACTCGACCGTCACCGCCGGNATCGTNTCGGCAAANGCACGCAGNCTNAGCCACAANTCGCGNAACGGACAGATGGGTATCGAGTCGTTTATNCAGACCGANGCTGCCCTCAACCCCGGCAANTCAGGCGGCGCNCTCGTGAACCTCAAGGGTGAGCTGATCGGCATCAANTCCGCGATCTACTCCAACACCGGTTCCTATTCCGGNTTCTCNTTCGCAATNCCGACTACAATCGTCGAGAAAGTNATCGTNGACCTCAAGCAGTATGGCACCGTTCAGCGCGCCCAGCTGGGATGTACCGGAACGGAACTGACCGCAGCCATCGCCAAGGAGAAAGGAATNACNGCTACNAAGACNGGCTTNATCATNGCTGACGTGAGCGACCGCTCGACCGCCAAGGAGCTCGGNCTGCAGGAAGACGACGTGATCGTAGCCATCAACGGAACCGACGTCGGCACGCACGCCCAGCTNGTTGAACAGCTGTCAAAATATCGTCCCGGCGACAGAATCGAAGTGACATTCTACCGCGACAACAAGAAGATGACCAAGAGCGCTACTCTNCGCAACAATCAGGGTTCNACNGCCATCACCCGCAAGGGTGACTTCGCAAGCCTCGGCTGTGCGTTCAAGAAACTGAGCGACGAGACCAAGAGCCGACTTGAGCTTTCGAATGGTGTTCAGGTGACCGGACTCGGCAAAGGTCTTCTTCAGGACAACGGCGTCCGCGAAGGCTTCATCATCACCGAAGTCAANAACCGCAANGTNAACNCNTCGGACGACGTGGAAGCTATCTACGACCAGGTCATGAAATCGTCGGATCCNGACAAGCTTCTGCTNCTCAAGGGCATCTACCCGACCGGCAAGCGCAGCTACTACGCGATNGACCTNGCCGAGGAGTAATCTCAATAATAACAACAGACGCAGCCAAATNNACGTATAGTNATATANTAAATTAATCATAAAGTTGAACGTCCCGACAAAACTTTNACATCGCCGGGACGTTCTCTTTATGTTTGAGGTTGCATAATAGGGATATTTTTGCTAATTTTGCAATAATTTTTGGAAAGCACAATATGAGACAACTAAAGATTACCAAATCGATAACCAACCGCGAGAGCGCCTCGCTCGACAAATATCTTCAGGAGATCGGCAAAGAAGAGCTGATTTCCGTTGCCGAAGAGGTAGAACTCGCACAGCGTATCAAGAAAGGAGACCGCAAGGCGCTTGAGAAACTGACAAAAGCGAACCTGCGATTCGTGGTCTCTGTTGCCAAGCAGTACCAGAACCAGGGTCTGAGTCTGCCGGACCTGATCAACGAGGGGAACCTCGGTCTCATCCGCGCCGCCCAGAAATTTGATGAGACACGCGGATTCAAGTTCATCTCGTACGCAGTTTGGTGGATCCGCCAGTCGATTCTCCAGGCTCTCGCCGAGCAGTCGCGCATNGTGCGTCTGCCGCTCAATCAGGTGGGCTCGCTCAACAAGATCAGCAAGGCCCTCCAGCAGTTTGAGCAGGAGCATGAACGCCGNCCGAGTCCNGAAGAGCTNGCNCAGCTTCTCGACCTTCCGGTNGAGAAAGTCGTCGAGACCATGAAGGTCCAGGGTCGCTCGATCTCNGTAGACGCTCCGTTTGTCGAGGGNGAGGACAATTCGCTTCTCGACGTNCTGGCCAACGACGACAGTCCTTCGGCCGACGCATCGCTCAACCAGGAATCGCTTTCGCGCGAGGTTGACCGCGCTCTCCGCCAGCTCTATGACCGCGAGCGCGAGATTCTGAAGATGTTCTTCGGAATCGGATGTCAGGAAATGACGCTTGAGGAGATCGGCGCGAGATTNGACCTCACGCGNGAACGTGTGAGACAGATCAAGGAGAAAGCAATCCGCCGACTCCGCGGCCANAAGAGCAAGCTCCTCCAGAGCTACCTCGGCGAATAANACCTGCGGGGAGTCCGAAGGTGAATGACAAACCCAAACCAAGAGATATGAAATCCACTGCAAAACGACTGATAGCCTCAATCGCNGTTGCGGTGGGTTTTGTCGTATCCNTACCGGCCGCTTTCNCTGCCCAACCCGAACGCGACAGCCGCTATATGGAGAGTCTCGTCCCCGGCAAGGAACGCGATTTCCTGACCTCTCACCTCACATGGGGNGGNGAAGTCGGCAGTTCGATAGACCTCGGAGGCAACGATATGTCGAGTTTCGACGCCTCGCTTGTCGCCGGCTACAAGAACAGCGCCATACAGCTTCTCGGCGTNGGAGTCGGATTCAGGCGTTCTTTTGCGTCACACAACACGTTCATTCCCTTGTATGGNGTGATCCGGACCTCCTTCAGATCGAAACCCTCCCTGTTGTTCATGCACTTTCAGGCCGGCTACAGCTTCAACTCGATCGCCAAGTCTCATGTCCGTGGCGACATCTGCGGGTCTCTGGGCCTCGGCGTCAA
Organism: Bacteroidales bacterium; assembly: GCA_014800785.1. Taxonomy (GTDB): domain Bacteria; phylum Bacteroidota; class Bacteroidia; order Bacteroidales; family Muribaculaceae; genus Lepagella. The sequence goes on along the minus strand of JAAVFK010000033.1, from coordinate 7,683 downwards.
TCTGAGCATGAGCAAGAAGTTCATGACTCACATCATCCTCGCCTACGGGTTCAACCATTTCGACGTCAAACACCGCGAGGAGGCGGGGCTCAGAGCCGAGAACGTNCCTCTCGCNCANNTGTCGTTCGGAATCACGCTATGACGGNCCGACAGGGATATGTGAAANTAATTCACCAAGAAAAGAACTCATAAATAAGTTAACTGTCTAATACCTCTCAATCTAACCAGCAAACCAACGTAAATGAGAAAATTCATCATGGGAACAGTCGCCGCCCTCTCCATCCTCAGCTTCGCCACAGAGGCGGACGGCCAGCGCGCCAACCCGATTTTCGCAACGCAGGGAAACCCCTACGGAACCATTGATTTCACCAAAGTAACTCCCGCCGACTATGAGGAGGCGGTTAAGGAGGGTATAGCCGAACAGCAGCGTCTGATACGTCAGATCACTGACAATCCGGAAGCCCCCACTTTCGAGAACACCCTCGTGGCTTTCGACCGCTCGTCGCGCAAGCTCGCGCTTGCCGTTCTCGCACTGAGCAACAACGAGCANGCNACCGGAGACCCCGANCTTATGGATGTGATGGCCCGCATCTCTCCCCTGCTCGCCGAGCAGGAAGCCAACATCATCCTNGACGAAGCGCTTTGGAAACGTATCAAATCAGTATATGACTCGCGTGCGAGCCGTACGGATCTCACCCCNGAGGATCTTCGTCTGCTGACCGAGACCTACGATTCATTCGCCAACAACGGTGCAAATCTNCAGGGTGCCGACCGCGAAAGATACAAACAGCTCAACGCACTTCTCTCGGAACTGACCACCAAGTTCTCCCAGAANGTGACCAACCACATGATGGANCCGGAGATGCGTATGTTCGTGACCGAGGNGGAGACCGCCGGTCTNCCCGAATCGGCCAAGGTAGCAGCACGCGCTGAAGCCCGCGAAGCACTNGCGGCCGAAGGNAAAGAGGATGACGAGAACCTGTATCTCTTCACCATCTTCGCTCCGAGCTACACTCCGTTTATCAAATATGCCGACAACCGCGACCTGCGCGAGAAACTCTATCGCATCTATGGTCGTCGCAACGTGGGNGGCAAGTATGACAANCAGCAGATCCTTAAAGACATCGCNAANGTACGTATGGAGATCGCCCAGCTTCTCGGCAACAAGAACTACGCACAGTCCNCTCTGAAGCANACGATGGCCGGTTCTCCCGAGGCTGTCTACGATCTTCTCAACCAGCTGAAAGATGCCTACACCGAGCCGATGCGCAAGGAAGTGGCNGAGGTCGAGGCATTCGCCCGCGAGTCAGAGGGTCCCGATTTCGTGCTGATGCCCTGGGACTACTCCTATTGGAGNGACAAGCTGAAGCAGAACCGCTATGCGTTCAACGACGAGGACATGAAGCCCTATTTCGAGATCAACAACACGATCAAGGGTGTTTTCGGCCTCGCCANCAAACTCTACGGCTATACCTTCAAGCCCAACAAGAANATCGCAGTCTATCATCCCGACGTGACAGCCTATGAGGTCTACGGACCCGACGGCAAGATCCTCGGNATCCTCTATACCGACTTCTACTATCGCCCCGGCAAAGCTCCCGGTGCGTGGATGACAGAATACCGCACNGAGGTNAAAGATGACAACGGCGTTCGTGAAATTCCTCTGATCGCAATAGTGATGAACTTCTCGAAACCTGTCGGTAACGACCCCGTCCTGCTGACTCCCTATGAGGTCGAGACATTCCTCCACGAGTTCGGTCACTCGCTCCATGGTCTTTCATCCGAAGCGAAATATGAGAGCCTCTCCGGCACCAACGTATATCACGACTTCGTGGAGCTCCCCTCACAGTTCAACGAGAACTACCTCACCCAGAGCAAATTCCTCGACACTTTTGCCAAGCACTACAAGACCGGCAAGAAGATGCCGAAAGATCTGGTNGACAAGTTCGTCAAGGCTTCACAGTATGCAGCAGCNTANGCCTGCCTGCGTCAGCTCGGCTTCGGATTCCTCGACATGGCCTANTACACCCGCACCGAACCTTTCCGTTGTTCGGACGACGTGGCTGCCTTCGAGGTTGAGGCTATGGCTCCCGTTCAGATCTTCGAGCCNGTCGAGGGTTGCATCATGTCGCCTTCGTTCGGCCACATCTTCTCGGGTGGTTACTCCGCAGGCTACTATGGTTACAAATGGGCCGAGATGCTCGACGCCGACGCCTTCGAAGCCTTCCTCGAAAACGGACTCTTCGANAAGAAGACTGCAACCAAGTTCCGCAAGATCCTCCAGAGCGGCGGNACCGTCGACCCGATGGAACTCTATGTAGAATTCCGCGGCAAGAAACCGACNATNGACGCCATGCTCAAGCGCGACGGCATCAAGAAGTAAGCGACGCCAAACACTCTCTAAAGCACATCTCCGGGAGTGTGCCGAATTCCGATTCGGCACACTCCCGTCCGTTTCAGAGNTGGCGTACAACTAAAATCAGTTAAATCGCGTTAAGGATATGTAGGGGGTGGATTTCTAATTGAACTGTATTTATGAGAACTTACCGGAAAACACATATTTGCTCATACCGACAATTGTTGCTTCTGATTGCGATTGCGGCTTTCTTCGGCGCCTGCTCCCNTAAACCGGTCTGGGAACAGACGGACGAGAGNGATTCAGCTGTCATGGACACTATCGAGGCTGTCACGGANCCGGAGGAACCTGTAAAATCCGAGCTTTCCTTTCAGACAGCGTCGGAGGCTATCGAGTATATGCGTTCNTCGCNGGACAGCGAACGATANATGGCCGGAATCCTGCCGACCATGGCAAACGATGAGCTCTCCTATTGCACAAAATTGCTCAACAGCGAACACCCTCATTTCTTCATTGTCGACAAAGCGGAGCTTGAGATAGTGGTCTATGACCGTTTCGGGCGCGAGGAGAAGCGCGTCGGAATGGCCTGCTCAAAAAACTACGGAACCAAACACAAATTTCGCGACAACCGGACTCCGGAAGGGTTCTTCACAGCAAAAAAGGTCTACAACTCGACCGACTGGCTATATACAGACGACGACGGGAACACCTCTGACAAGGAAGGGCAGTTCGGNCCGCGGTTCATCCGACTGAACATCCCCGGAACGTCCCAGATCGGAATACACGGNACCTGCGCACCCTGGTCAATCGGTCATCGTCGCAGCCACGGCTGTATCCGCGTGACNAATGACCATATCATGGAGCTTGTCGAATATGTCGACTCGGGAATGCCCGTGATCGTATCTCCCGGCAGCCGGGACATGGCCGTCAACGAAGAGGAGGGCTATTACGTCCCCTCTGTCTCCACACGACCAGGCGGTTCCAAGGCATCGGCACGGAAATATCGCGAGCGCGGGCAACGACCTGCCGAGACATCTGAACCCTCNGCCAACGACTCAGTAGAGACGACTATCCATACCCAGGAAAATCAGCACNACGCACACCCTGACACGCTCGTCAGCGAGTGATTGCGCTTNAGNCNCCGGCCGNCAAGAAATGTTAGACCCCAACCCACAAGAAATGTTAAAGCCAGGGCGGTGTATTTTCGAGGGAATTTCGTTTATCTCGGAGGGAGCAATGCGAGCATTGTGACCGGAGAGATGGACGAAATTCACCGGAAAGACACCGGGCAAAGGATTCTTTTATATAGGAGATGGGATCAGGAAGTTAATGAATCATAAATGACCCCCATTAACAAGAGATGAAATATTACCACAGGACCGCAGACGTACCTCGCCTTCAGCCTTTTGGTTCAGTCGCATAGCCCGCTATGCTCCTTCACACTGCAAGGCCAAATTCGAGGCACATCTGCGACCCTGGCTTTGACATTTCTTGAGGGTTGGGGTCTTATCAGCCCGGGACGTAGCTCACTGGTTTAAAGCGTAGCGGGAGAAGGCCGGACAGGGACTCGCGGACGATGTTTGGACTTCTCAAACATTTTCCGTAAATTTGCAGTATGAACGGTTCAAGGATTACTGGTCTGATCGTGCTGGCTCTCGTATGGTGCTGGCTCGTCTGGGCGCTTCTTCTGCGCGGCGGCGGATTCACAGGAAAGAATGTCTTTCTGATTGTCGCATCGGGTATAATTATTTTTGTGCCCCTATGGAAGAAGTATTTCCGTAAGGATGGCAAATGACTCCGATCTTCCGGATCATTAATCCAAACACACTTTGAAGTCATTTAAATGAAGGAAGAATTGACAACGCCGGAGAGCGAAGGGAACAAGAGTGTCGAGAAAATCCCCCTGCTCCCGGAGATCGACTCGCCGGCTGACCTGCGCAGACTGACCACTGACCAGCTTCCGCAGGTATGTGACGAACTTCGTGAATTCATCATACAGAGCTGCAGCTGCAACCCGGGCCATTTCGGTTCGAGCATGGGTGCGGTCGAGCTGATCGTCGCCCTCCACTATGTCTTCAACACGCCGGACGACCGGATCGTGTGGGACGTCGGCCACCAGGCTTATGCCCACAAGATTCTGACCGGACGGCGCGATGCTTTCGCGACACAGCGCACTCTCGGAGGTCTGAGCGGATTCCCCTCTCCTCTTGAAAGTGAATATGACACTTTCATGGCCGGACATGCGGGAAATTCAATCTCCGCAGCTCTCGGCATGGCTATCGCCGACCGAATCACACCGGGTCATGAAAACCGCAAGACAGTAGCAGTCATCGGAGACGCCTCGATCAGCAACGGAATCGCATTCGAGGGTCTCAACAATGTATCGAACAACCCCAACAACCTCCTGATTATCCTCAACGACAACGATATGAGCATCGATGACAACGTCGGTGCGCTCCATCAGTATCTGTCGGATCTGACCACGTCAAAAGGCTACAACAAGTGGCGCCACAAGACATATCAGTTTCTGGTCAAGAAAGGAATCATCTCGGAGGCGAAGAAGGGGAAATATATCCGTTTCAACAACTCGCTCAAATCCTTCATCTCCGGAGGTCAAAATATCTTCGAAGGTCTGAATATACGCTATTTCGGACCTTTCGATGGTCATGATGTGAAGAAAATCGTCCGCGTCCTCGACGAGATAAAGGACATGGAGGGACCGAGAATTCTGCATCTGCGGACCACCAAGGGCAAAGGTTTCCCCGAGGCTGAGAAAGACCCGGCGTCGTGGCATGCTCCGGGAAAATTTGATCCGCAGACCGGAACGAAGGTCCGGAAAAACTCTGAAAACGAGCCGCTCCCGTGGCAGGAAGTTTTCGGACGCACACTTGTCGAACTGGCCGAGAAAGACGATCGTGTAGTCGGCATCACGGCTGCGATGCCAAGCGGTACCTCCATGAGCAATCTCCTGAACGAAATGCCCGCGCGGGCTTTCGATGTGGGTATATCCGAAGGTCACGCCGTGACATTCGCCGGAGGGCTGGCGGCCGGAGGCAAACGCCCGTTTGTAGCCGTTTACTCGTCGTTTCTCCAGCGTGCGTATGACAATATAATCCACGACGTCGCCATCCAGGGCCTTCCGGTCACATTCTGCATAGACCGCGCCGGACTTGTCGGAGAAGACGGGGTCACACACCACGGACTTTTCGACCTCGCATACCTACGGCTCATCCCCGGACTGAAAATTGCCGCACCGGCCGACGAGAAGACGCTCCGCAACCTGATGCACCACTCGCTTGAACAGGACGGACCTCTCGCGATCCGCTATCCGCGCGGAAAAGCGACAACGCCCGACTGGAAGACACTCTTCGGAGAGATCGAAGAGGGGAAAGGCGTGCTCTTCAACGGCGACGGAAAGGCCAAAATAGCAGTGCTGACACTCGGCCCGATCCGTCAGGAAGCACTCTCGGCTGTAGACCTCTGGCGAGCCCGCGGCGAACAGGCGGATCTATATGACATGATCTGGCTCAAGCCGCTTGACACGGCTCTGCTTCGTCAGATCGCCGAGACGCACCCCTATATCGTGACCGTCGAGGACGGAACGATCTCGGGTGGATTCGGGTCGGCCGTGACCGAGGCCCTGCGCGAGATGGGTATGACTAACAAGGTTAAAGTGCTCGGTGCTCCGGACCGCTGGATACATCAGGGAACCGTAGATCAGCTCCGTCAGCAATGTGGATTCGGTCCGCTCGATATATTCCACGCTCTCAAGGACATCTCGGATACAAATCTGAAATAAATGAAGATAGTGATCGCAGGCGCAGGCGAGGTGGGTTCGCATCTCGCCAAGCTTCTCAGCACAGAGGACCAGGATATTATCCTCCTCGACTCGGATCAGGAGAAGCTCGATATAATCGACTCGAACTACAACCTGATGACGTGGTGTGGCTCGACATCGTCGTTTGAGGCACTGCGCAACGTCGGTGTCGGCGAAGCTGATCTATATATCGCCGTGACACCATACGAGACACGCAACATAACATCGTGTGCCATTGCTAAAAAATTAGGCGCGAAGAAAACCGTGGCACGAATCGACAACTCCGAGTTTCTGATCAAGGAGAACGGAGAGGTACTCAAGGAATTAGGTGTCAACGCACTCATTTATCCGGAGAACCTCGCGGCCGACGAGATCAATATCGGGCTGGCCCACAACTGGGCGCGATACTGGGGTGAGCTTCACGACGGCAAACTGCTGCTGATCGGTGTCAAGATCTACGACCAATCTCCTATCGCGGGAGTCAAACTGCGAGACCTTCCGGTCAAGGCCCACGACTTCCACGTCTCGGCTATCAAAAGAAACAACGAGACCATCATCCCGGGCGGTAACGACACTATCGAGATAAACGACATCGTTTATTTCATCACGACTCCCCCCTTCGTCAACGAAGTCCGCGAGCTCTGCGGAAAGAGAAAGAAGGTGATCAAGAAGGTGATGATCATGGGAGGAAGCCGGATTGCGATGAGGTTCGCGAAGCGCTTTCACGACAAGTACACTATCCGCATCATCGACTATGACCGCGAGCACTGCGAGGAGCTGGCCACGATGCTGCCGGACTGCGATATAGTTCATGGCGATGGTCGCGACATCGAAGTACTCCGAGAGAACAACATCTATCTCTTCGACGCCTTCATGGCGCTGACTGAAAGTTCGGAAACCAATATACTCTCGTGCATGACAGCCAAGGAATTCGGTGTGGCGAAGACTATCGCCGATGTCGAGAATCTCCAGTTTCTCAGTCAGGCCGAAAACCTCAACATCGGGACGACCATCAACAAGAAACTGCTCGCGTCGAGCAAGATATTCCAGATGCTTCTCGACTCAGACAAAGAGACGTCCAAGTTCCTGACCCTCGCCGACGCTGAGGTTGCAGAGCTGGAGGTAATGCCCGACGCGCGCATCACTAAAGCTCCGGTCAAGGACCTGCACCTGCCGTTCGGAATGACCCTGGCGGCTGTGGTCCGTGGAGACGAGGCGTCGCTCGTCAGCGGTAATACTCATATCCAGGCCGGCGACTATGTCGTCGTCTTCTCTCTCTCGGGCACGATCAACAAAATCGAGAAGTGGTTTAAATAAGACCCCATCCCACAGGCAAATGAAATCGTTCGTATTCAGGAAACGCCAATATATCAACTTTCCGATGCTCCTCAGAGTCATCGGCTGGCTGCTTATGATCGAGGCATGTTTCATGACCATCCCTCTGATCACAGGCTTCATCATGGGCGACCGCGGAGGATGGGCTTTCCTGATCTCGATTATTATCACCCTC
>JAAVFK010000032.1 GCA_014800785.1 Bacteroidales bacterium | reverse complement strand
GTGGAGGCGGGGGATATTCGGGGGAACATTTAGGGGCGGGAGAATGTTGAGGTTGTATAGATAAATGAAAGTGCTATGGACTATATCCTCGACATATTGCGTGCGAATCCGGCGTTGGCGCTGTTTCTGACGGTAGGGCTCGGGTTCTTTTTCGGTAAGCTGAAGTACAAGAACTTCTCGCTCGGTCCGGTGACGGCCGTGCTCATCATCGGTGTGCTCGTCGGGCAGTTGGGCATAACCCTCTCCAACGATCTGAAGACCGTTTTCTTTATGCTCTTCCTCTTTTCGATCGGTTACAGCGTCGGTCCTCAGTTCTTCCGTTCCCTGAAGGGGATGGGGCTGAAGATGGTGCTGTTCGCTGTTCTGATGGGGTCTACCTCATTCCTATCGGTCTTTCTTCTGGCGAAGTGGCTTGGATATAACGCAGGCGAGACGGTAGGCTTTTTCGGAGGCTCCCAGACATGTTCATCGCTTCTCGCCGTCGGTGGCGACGCTATCAATAATATGAATGTAGGCGCCGACGAGAAACAGACTATGCTAAATCTGATGCCGGTCTGTTATGCCGTGACATACGTCTTCGGTACCCTCGGGACGGTCATTCTTCTCGGCACTCTGGGTCCTACACTTCTCGGCGGACTCGACAAAGTGAAGCGACAGACAGCCGAACTCGAGGCCGAGATGAACGAGGCGACCTGGAAATCGGATCCGGTCAACATAAGCGCCCTGCGTACGATCGCGTTCCGCACATTCAAAGTCGAGCAACCATATTTTGCCGGCGGACGCGCCGTGGCCACCGTCGAGCACTTTCTCCGCGCCACAGGCCGTGTGCTGTACGTTGACCGCATCCGTCGTACCGACGGAACGATCGAGGTGGCCGAAAGCGACAGCATCATCCGCCAGGGGGATACTGTCGTTATCTGCGGACGCCGTCAGTTCCTGATGACCCATACGGGATATTTCGGACCCGAGATAAACGACCCGGAGCTTCTGGAATATCCCGTGGAGCGTGTTCCGGTTCTTGTCGTTGGTCGTAAAATGGCCGGTATGACCATAGGCAAACTCCGTGATCTTCCCGAGATGCGCGGCGTGATGATCGAGGAGCTCCAGCGCAAGGATGGGCAGATAGAAGTAGCCGACGACACTCCCCTTGAGAAAGGGGACACGCTCGTGCTCGTGGGGCGCAAGAACAGTCTTCGCAAAGTCAGCCGGATGATCGGCTACGTTGATGTCCCCACCTCAAAATCCGACATCATGTTTCTCGGACTTGCCATCTTTATCGGTGCCTTTCTGGGTGCGATTCCACTTATCATAGACGGCATTCCCATCAGCTTCGGTCTGAGCGGCGGTTCGTTGATCGCCGGCCTTGTATTCGGCTGGCTGCGCACGCGCCGTCCGACGATGGGCTATATACCCCCGGCCGCACTCTGGCTGATGAACAACCTCGGGCTGAACGTATTTATCGCTGTGGTCGGGATCAACGCGGCGCCGACCTTCGTCAGCGGAGTGCGCAGCGTCGGTTTCGGATTGTTGGGTGCCGGCGCGGTGGCCACGCTGATTCCCCTCTGTATCGGGCTTCTGCTCGGCAAGTATGTGTTCCGTTTCAACCCGGCCATCACGCTGGGCTGTACGGCAGGCACACGCACCTGCACCGCCTCGCTCGGCGCCGTCCAGGAGACGCTCGGGAGTACGCTTCCGACGATGGGCTACACGGTGACTTATGCGGTCAGCAACGTTCTGCTCGTGATCTGGGGGATTGTCACAGTCGCGCTTGTATAGCATTTTCGGGGGTGGGACACTTTTTTTTGAGAAAAGGGGGAGGTATGGTGGAAATTTGTTATTTTTGCAGGTTAAATGGAGCGGACGTTCCTATTTAACGCGGACGTCTCTACTTATTTAATGCGGACGTTTCTACTTAATTCTGATACCGATGGTTGAGAAATATGATTTCCTTGTGATCGGCTCCGGCATCGCCGGGATGAGCTTCGCGCTCAAAGTGGCCGACTATGGCCGCGTCGCCATAGTGTGCAAGTCTACGCTCGACGAGGCCAACACGGCTCTCGCCCAGGGTGGCGTCGCCAGCGTCACCAATCTTGAGGTCGATGACTTCGATAAACATATACACGACACGATGGTCGCCGGCGACTGGCTGTCGGACCCGAAAGCTGTGGAGCAGGTCGTGCGCAACGCGCCCGACGGGATCCGCTTTCTCGTCGAGCACGGTGTGAAGTTTGACCGCAATGACAATGGTGCCTATGACCTCCACCGCGAGGGTGGCCACTCCGAGTTCCGAATCCTTCACCACGCCGACAACACCGGTGCCGAGATTCAGCGCGGACTGATGGAAGAGGTGCGCAACCACCCCAACATCGACATCTTCGAGAACCGGTTTGCCGTCGAGATCATCACTCCCCACCATCTCGGAAAGGTTGTCACCCGCCGTACTCCCGACATCACCTGCTATGGCGCCTACGTTCTCGACGAAGAGAACGACCGCGTTGACACGTTCCTGGCAAAGGTGACCGTCATGGCCACCGGCGGTGTCGGCGCATGTTATACGACAACCACCAACCCCCTGATCGCCACCGGCGACGGAATAGCGATGGTCTACCGCGCCAAGGGAGAGGTCAGGGACATGGAATTCATCCAGTTCCACCCCACTGCGCTCTATCATCCCGGCGACCGCCCCTCGTTCCTCATCACTGAGGCCATGCGCGGCTACGGCGCCGTCCTCCGCAACCTTGACGGCGAGGAGTTCATGCACAAATATGACCCGCGTCTCTCGCTCGCCCCGCGCGACATTGTAGCCCGTGCGATCGACTCCGAGATGAAACTTCACGGAACCGACCACGTCTTTCTCGACGTCACCCACAAAGACCCTGAAGAGACCAAGCGTCACTTCCCGAATATCTACGAGAAATGTCTCTCGCTCGGAATCGACATAACCAAAGATATGATCCCCGTCGCTCCGGCCGCCCACTACCTCTGCGGAGGCATCGTCGTCGATACCAACGGCGAGTCGACCATCAAGCGACTCTATGCCTTGGGCGAATGTAGCTGCACAGGCCTTCACGGTGGCAACCGCCTCGCCTCGAACTCGCTGATCGAAGCTGTGGTATATGCCGATGCCGCCGCCCGCCACGCCCGCGAGGCTGTCAAGGGTTATGACTGGCGCGCGGATGTCCCCGAATGGAACGACGAAGGAACGACCCACCCCGAAGAGATGGTGCTCATCACCCAGGAGACCAAGGAGGTGAACCAGATCATGGGCTACTACGTTGGTATCGTGAGGAGCAACCTGCGCCTCGACCGTGCGTGGAACCGTCTCGACATCCTCTATAACGAGACCGAACAGCTCTTCAAGACCAGCAAACCCTCGCGCGCCCTCTGCGAGCTCCGCAATCTCATCAACTGCGGATACCTGATCATGCGTCAGGCCCGGGAGCGCAAGGAGAGCCGCGGCCTCCACTTCTCGGTCGACTATCCCCGTAAAGAAAACAAATGACCAACCGATTTATACTCCCACTGATCGCCGCCGGCACCGTTATCGCCGGCGGCATGGCTTCATGGGCCGCCTCTCAGGCGCGTCCCAAGAGCCATGACAACGCCGTGACCCAGAACCTCGCCATCTTCAACGCCGTCGTGCGTGAAGTCGAGCAGAACTATGTCGACTCGACCCGACCCGACGAGGCCTTCGAGACGGCCATCGCCGGCTATCTGTCGACTATCGACCCCTATACCGAATACTATACGGCCGACGATCAGGAGGTTCTCCGCCAGATGACGACCGGGGAGTATGCGGGCATCGGCAGCTATATCCTTCAGCGCGACGGAGTGACCTACATCACCTTCCCGATGGAGGGTTCGCCCGCGGCCATCGGAGGTCTGCGTCCCGGCGACAAGATAGTTCGGGTCGACACGACCGACGTTCTCAACCCCAAGGGCCAGGATGTCTCCAAACTGCTCCGCGGGCAGCCCGGAACGACGGTCCGCGTTTCCGTTGACCGACCCTGGGTCGAAGACTCGCTTCTGACCTTCGACATCGTGCGCGAGAGCGTACGCCGCCCGAGTGTGGAATATTATGGTGTCATAAACGGCAACACCGGCTACATCGCCCTCAACTCATTCATCGAATCGACCCCNCAGGAGGTCGCCGAGGCCCTCAAGAGCTTCCAGGCCGATCCGGCTGTCAAACAGCTCGTTCTTGATCTACGCGGAAACGGCGGCGGNCTGGTCAACAGCGCCATNGACATTCTCGGCAACTTCCTTCCCAAAGGAACCCAGGTGATCTCCACCCGGNCCAAAGGTTCGAAACTCGACAAGGTCTACCGCACCTCGACCGTCCCCATGATGCCCGACATCCCGATGGTTGTCCTGATCGACGGCGGCTCCGCCTCCGCNGCCGAGATTACCGCCGGTGCTCTNCAGGACCTCGATCGCGCCGTCCTCGTCGGNTCGCGCAGTTTCGGCAAGGGACTGGTCCAGGCCACCCGTAACCTCCCCTACGGCGGTGTCCTCAAGGTCACCGTCGACAAATATTACCTCCCCTCGGGTCGACTCCTCCAGGCGCTCGACTACAGCCGCCGNAACGAAGACGGAAGTGTGGCGCGCACCCCCGACTCGCTGACCAACGAATACAAGACGCGNGGCGGACGCATCGTCCGCGACGGGGGCGGACTTACGCCCGANTCGACCGTCACCTGGNCACATCCCACCCAGCTCCTNTACACGCTGGTACGCGACAACCGCATATTTGACTATGCCGTCGAATACGCAGCCAAGAATCCCGCGCCGGCCACACCCGAAGAGATCGTGGTGACCGACGCNATGTATGACGACTTCGTGAAACGCACGACCACCGACTCTCTCAAATATAACCGTCCGTGGCAGGACGTGATGCCCCGCCTGCGCAACATACTCAAGGACGAGGGGTATCTCGACGACCGGATCTCCTCACAGATTGACNCGCTCGAGAANTCGCTCCAGGTCGATCTTGCCGAGGATATGCGTCTCAAGCGCGACGAGATCAGCGGCTATCTGGCCGAAGACCTCGCCCAGATCTGGTTTTACGACCGTGGCAAAAGTATCGTCCGCCTGCGTCGCGACACCGGTCTTGACAAAGCAATCGAGATTCTCGACTCCGGGCTTTACCGGAAGATTCTCGGACGGGATTGAATGATTGATCGGGATTTTCTCGATTAATCGGGATAATCTCGATTAATCAGGATTAATCCCGATTCTCTCGATTAATCGGGAATTATCGAAATTCGAAATGATGACACTTAAGGAAGCCGATAATCTGTTCGCAACTCCCGTCAGGATGAAGGCGCTGAAGAAGGCGCTGACGGGGAAGAAGCGGCGTCTGGCGCTGACCGGTCTGACCGGCTCGGCCCCTGCGCTGCTCACAGCCGGATATGTCAACTCCAAGGCCCCGTCGGTCATCATAGCCGACGATGCCGACGCGGCCGGCTACTTTTACCACGACCTCTGCCAGACTGTCGGGGAGAGGCATGTAGCCATTTTTCCCAGCGGTTACAAACGCTCCATAAAATATGGTCAGCCCGACCCTCCGGCGCGTATTCTGCGCACGGAGACACTCAATGCCTGGCGCAACGACCCCGAGCTCCACTGGGTCGTGACCTATCCCGAGGCGCTCGCCGAGAAGGTGCCGGCGCCCGAAGACCTCGAAGACTCCACGTTCATCCTCAAGAAAGGGGCGAGGATGCTGATGGGTGACGTCGTCATGCGCCTGCGTGAACTCGGATTCCACGAAGTCGACTATGTTTACGAGCCGGGCCAGTTCTCGCGTCGCGGATCGATTCTCGATGTCTTCTCCTACTCGAACGAGATGCCCTATCGCGCCGACTTCTTCGACGATGAGATCGACTCCCTGCGTACATTCAACGTCGAGACCCAGCTCTCGGAAGAGAAGATCGAACAGGCCTCCGTGATTCCCCCCGGGACGGAGAAGATGAAATCCACACGCTACTCCCTGCTCGACTTCGCCACGACGGACTCCCCTATTTTCTGCACCTCCTTCTCGTGGCTCCNCCAGCGCCTGACGGCCATCGCCGCCGANCACCTCTCCGACTCCGCCCTGCTCGCNGGCGAAGGNGAAACCGACGCTATGGACAACGTAGTTGACCCCGCCCGATTCGACGAGCGTCTCGGCGAGTTCAATCTCGCCCAGTTCTCTCCCGGAGCCGCCAAGGCAGACTTCCCCGCNGACACGACNATCAATTTCGACACGTCGCCCCAGGCNCTGTTCCACAAGAATTTCGACCTCATCGCCGACTCTTTCGTGCGCCTCGAAAAAGAGGGGTACGAGATAATGGTGTGCAGCGACGCNTCNTATCAGACCGACCGNCTGAAGGCCATCTTTGAAGACCGCGGCGACGACGTCCGCTTCACCCCGGTCCAGAACACGGTCCACGAAGGATTCGCCGACAACGANCTGAAGAAATGCTTCTTNACNGANCACAGNATCTTCGACCGCTTCCACAAATACAACCTCAAGAGCGACCGTGCCCGCGGNGGCAAACTCGCCCTGAGCCTTAAAGAACTAAGCCAGATCGAGATCGGTGACTACATAGTCCANATCGACCACGGAATAGGCCGCTTCGCAGGTCTGATCAAGACCTCGACCAACGGCCATCCGCAGGAGCTCATCAAGCTCACATATCAGAACGACGACATAATCCTCGTCTCGCTCCACTCCCTCCACAAGCTTTCAAAATATCGCGGCAAGGAGGGCGTCCCTCCCAAANTCAGCCGTCTCGGCGGCGGATCGTGGCAGAGGGTCAAGGAGCGCACGAAGACGAAGATGAAAGACATAGCGCGCGACCTGATCCGCCTCTACGCCGCGCGCCGTCAGGAGAAAGGCTTCGCCTTCTCGCCCGACTCATACCTGCAGCACGAACTTGAGGCCAGCTTTGTCTACGAGGACACCCCCGACCAGCTGACCGCCACGCAGGCCATNAAGGCCGATATGGAATCGCCGCGTCCGATGGACCGCCTTGTCTGTGGCGANGTAGGCTTCGGCAAGACCGAGCTCGCCATNCGCGCCGCCTTCAAGGCCGCGACCGANGGCAAGCAGGTNGCCGTGCTCGTCCCGACCACGGTTCTGGCAATGCAGCACTTCCGCACCTTCTCCGAACGACTGAAAGACTTNCCCGTGCGTGTCGAGGTNCTCTCGCGCGCCCGCAAGCCCAAAGAGGTGAAGCAGATACTCGCCGACCTGGCCGAAGGAAAGATCGACATCCTTATAGGCACCCACAAGCTGATCGGCAAATCGGTCAAATTCAAAGACCTCGGCCTGCTCGTCGTCGACGAAGAGCAGAAATTCGGTGTGTCGGTCAAGGAGAAACTGCGCCAGCTCAAGGCGAACGTGGACACGCTGACGCTCAGTGCCACGCCGATTCCGCGCACACTCCAGTTCTCGCTCATGGGGGCCCGCGACCTCTCGTCGCTGACCACACCTCCCGCCAACCGCCAGCCGATCGAGACGACCGTCGGGGGCTATGATGACGACCTGATCTCCGAAGCCGTCAACTTCGAGCTCTCGCGCAANGGCCAGATATTCTTCATCTCCAACCGCATCGAGAGCCTGGACATGATCGAGGCCACGCTCAGACGCCTCGTCCCGAACGTCCGTGTCGTCAAGGCNCACGGCCAGATGCCACCCGAACAGCTTGAGAAAGCGATCCTCGACTTCGCCGCCCACGAATATGACGTTCTTCTCTCGACNACCATCGTCGAGAGCGGTGTCGACATGCCGAACGTCAACACGATACTTGTCCATAATGCCCAGAACTTCGGCCTCAGCGAGCTCCANCAGCTCCGCGGCCGCGTAGGGCGTTCGAGCCGCAAAGCCTTCTGCTATCTGCTCGTNCCCCCCGGCGGGGCGATGACNCCCGTGGCNCGCCGCCGTCTCCAGGCCATCGAGAGTTTCTCCGACCTCGGCAGCGGAATCCACATAGCCATGCAGGANCTTGACATACGCGGCGCCGGCAACCTNCTCGGCGCCGAGCAGAGCGGCTTCATAGCCGACCTCGGCTACGANACCTACCAGAAGATNCTNCGCCGAGTCGATGACAGAGCTGAAGACCGAGGAATTCGCCGACTCGTTTGACGAGGTGTCGCGCGGCTCGGACGAATATGTCGCCGACTGCGTCGTCGAGAGCGACCTCGAACTGCGTCTGCCCGGCGAATATGTCCCCCAGGAAGGAGAGCGTATCTCGCTCTACCAGCAGCTCGACAACATGTCGCGTCCCGAACAGATCGAGACCTTCCGGATCCACCTCCGCGACCGCTTCGGCGAGATTCCGCAGTGTGCCGAAGAGCTCATCAAGGTCGTTCCGCTCCGCATGGCCGCGCGCCGTCTCGGAATCGAGCGCCTGATCCTCAAGAACTGCCAGATGTACACCTATCTGGTCGACGCGGCCAACCAGGCCTACTACGACAGCCTCTCCTTCCGCAAGATGCTCGCCTATATCCAGCGCAACGTCATGCGTGTCCGGCCGCGTCAGGTGAAAGGGAGCAACTCCTTCCTCTTCTCCGACGTGAAGAGTGTCTCCGAGGCCCTGTCGATCCTCGAATCGATCCTCGCGATAGACCCGGAAAGCCTCTGAGAAATCCCCGGTATAGCGCCCGAGAGTGTGTGAAAAAGGGTTTTGTAAAGTGAAAAAGCCTAATTTAAAGTGAAAACTGAAACTTTTGGAGATTTAATTAGGTTTTATAGACAGAATTGGTTAATTTTGTGGTCTGAAAACCCCGCTATTGGTCAGTTCAGTCAGTAACGTCGCGCCGGGTCGATTTTGCCAGCCCGGCCGCGGAAATAAAATTTGAATTCAAACAACACACAAACCCAAATATTCTTAAACAGTATCATGACAAAGATTGGTATCAACGGCTTTGGCCGTATCGGACGTTTCGTGTTCCGTGCCTCTACTAAAAGAGACGACATCGAAGTAGTAGCAATCAACGACCTTCTTCCGGTTGACTACATGGCATACATGCTCAAGTACGACACCATGCACGGTCGTTTCGACGGAACTGTTGACTACGATATGGAGAAGAGCCTCCTGATCGTCAATGGCAAGCCCATCCGCGTGACTGCATGCCGCGACCCGAAAGAAATCGGCTGGGGCGAAGCAGGCGCAGAATATGTAGTTGAGTCTACCGGTCTCTTCCTCACCAAGGAGAAGGCACAGGCTCACCTCGAGGCAGGCGCAAAGTACGTCGTTATGTCAGCTCCCTCGAAGGACGACACCCCGATGTTCGTATGCGGTGTTAACCTCGACTCTTACGTTCCCGGAACTCAGATCGTCAGCAACGCATCCTGCACCACCAACTGTCTCGCTCCCATCGCGAAGGTTCTCCACGAGAACTTCGGTCTGAAGGAAGGTCTGATGACCACCGTTCACTCTACCACCGCTACTCAGAAGACCGTTGACGGTCCTTCTATGAAAGACTGGCGTGGTGGCCGTGCGGCTTCGGGCAACATCATCCCCTCTTCTACCGGCGCTGCAAAGGCTGTAGGCAAGGTTATCCCCGAGCTCAACGGCAAACTGACCGGTATCTCGATGCGTGTCCCCACCCTCGACGTGTCTGTAGTTGACCTCACCTGCAACCTCGAGAAGCCCGCAACCAAAGAGCAGATCTGCGCTGCTATGAAGGCTGCTTCGGAAGGCGAGCTCAAAGGCATCCTCGGCTACACTGAAGACGCAGTGGTTAGCTCCGACTTCCTCGGCTGCCCCCTCACTTCGATCTTCGACGCAACTGCCGGTGTTTATTTGACCGACAACTTCGTGAAGGTTATCTCCTGGTATGACAACGAGATCGGCTACTCTAACAAGGTTCTCGACCTCATCGCATACATGAAGAAAGTAAACGGCTAATCCCCGTTCGACAGATAAAAGCGCCCGCAGGCCTACGGCCCGCGGGCGTTTTTCTTTTGGTGGTGACGATAAAAATGGTTATCTTCGCAATCTAAAATCAAACAAACCTAAAAACCTCTATCATGAATAAATTTCTTCTCGCACTCATGTCCCTCGGAGTGCTGAGCGCCAATGCCACCTATATGGAGGCGCCCGCCATGGAGGATCCCAAGATCGAGATCCCGGACTCCACCGGCTTCTTCTTCACCGACGTGAAGATCATCCCCACCACTCCCGTCAAGGACCAGAACAAGTCCGGAACATGCTGGAGCTTCTCCGGAACCTCAGTGCTCGAAGACGAGGTTATGCGCAAAGGTGGTCCCGAACTCGACCTCTCCGAAATGTGGACCGTCCGCAACTGCTATATCGACAAGGCCAAGAAATATATACGCACCAACGGCAAGATCAACTTCGCTCAGGGCGGTTCGTTCGCCGACGTTCTGTACAGCACCAAGAATTACGGTGCGATGCCCGAAGAGGCATACGCAGGTCTTAACTACGGTGAGAAGAAGCACTCTCACTACGAGATGGCCAATGCGCTCGAAGCCTATCTGAACGCTATCGACAAGAACCCCAACAAGAAGCTTTCGACCGCATGGCTCCCCGGTTTCATCGCCATCCTCGACGCATATCTCGGTCCTGCTCCCGAGACGTTCACCTATAACGGCAAGACCTACACCCCGCTCCAGTTTGCCAAGGAAATGGGAATCGATGCCGACGACTTCGTGAACTTTACCAGCTTCACCCACCATCCTTTCTATCAGCCTTTCGCGCTCGAAATCGCCGACAACTGGCTCTGGTCCGAGAGCATGAATGTCCCGATGGACGATATGAAGAAGATCGTTGACAACGCCCTCGAAAACGGCTACACGATCGGCTGGGCGGCAGACGTCAGCGAAGGTGGCTTCAAGTGGCGCAAAGGCTATGCCGTTCTTCCCCTCCCCGTTGAGGAAGGAGACCTCGAAGGCACCGAGCTCAGCCGCTGGGTACAGCTCTCTGACAAGGACCGCGAGGATAAGCAGTTCGACATCAAGGGCCCGGTGAAGGAGAAAACCGTCACCCAGGAGAGCCGCCAGGCTGCTTTCGACAACCGCGAGACCACCGACGACCACGGCATGACCATCATCGGCTGGGCCACCGACCAGGAGGGCAACCGCTACTATAAGGTGAAGAACTCGTGGGACACCAACCAGCTCTATAACGGCTATATCTATGTCTCCGAGCCCTTCTTCCTCGAAAAGACCATCAGCGTAATGGTTAACAAGAACGCAGTTCCCAAAGAAATAGCCAAAAAGACCAACCTGAAGTAATAATTCCCCTCTCAAGGGCGTTTACTGACAATACCCGCAGAGGCTGCAGTTCAAAACCTGAACGCAGCCTCTGTTTATCCCTTGAATATTTTCCCCTTTATAATACCTAAATGAAACTTAACAGATTTTTTCTATCTGCAGCTGTTGTTGCAACAGCTCTGACCGCACAGGCAGTTCCCGCCAAGCGCGGGCTGATACCGGTCACACAGCCTGACGGAACTACACTTATGGTGCAGCGCGTAGGCGATGAATTCATGCACTTCACCACAGACGCCGACGGTCGCCTGCTGACGGCTAAGGATGGTGCCTACTACTTCGCACGCCTGACTGACAACGGCGTGATCGAATCAACCGGCATCCTCGCTACGCAAACCGCCGGTCTTACGAATGCGCAGTTACTGAAAGATATCGACCTGAAAGGCCTCAGAGCCAAGCGGAATGCCGCCGGAGGTCCGCGCCGTGCGATCGCTCAGACCGGAATGGGCCGTTTCTCAGGTAACTTCCCCCGCACGGGCAAAGTGCGCGGTCTGGTGATCCTTGTCCAGTACAAGGATGTGAAATTCACCATGTCCGATCCCAAATCCTATTTCGAGGATCTTCTTATGGAAGAAGGGTTCAGCCAGTATGGCGGAACCGGTTCGGCCCACGACTACTTCCTCGAAAACTCCAACGGACAGTTTGACCCGCAGTTTGACGTCTACGGCCCGTTCACTCTCTCTAAAGACCGTAGCTACTATGGTGGCAACGACGCATATTGGGGGCAGGACGAGAATCCGGAGATGATGATCTATGAAGCGTGTCAGGGTCTTGACGGTGAAATCAATTTCGCTGACTATGATATGGACAACGACGGCTATGTAGACAATGTATTCGTGTTCTATGCCGGACAGGGCGAAGCCGACTATGGCGAGGCGGACTGTGTCTGGCCCCATCAGTGGGAACTGTCATCGGCCGGCCGCAACCTGACTTGCGACGGCAAGAAGATAGACAAGTACGCATGTACGAACGAGTGGGAGCAATCGACTCCCTGCGGCATCGGTACGTTCGTCCACGAGTTCTCCCACGTCATGGGTCTGCCGGACCTTTATAATACGGAAGACGAGGATGGCTCCGATTGGAGCACACCGGGCGAATGGTCCGTTCTTGACTACGGTCCTTATAACAATGACGGCCGCACTCCCCCCGCCTATTCTCTCTTCGAGCGTAACGCGATGGGTTGGTGTGAACCGAAGGTTCTCACCAATCCCGAGATGATCACACTGGAGAATGTGCTGAAGAGCAATGAGGGATGTCTCATCCAGACTCAGACGCCGACAGAATTCTTCCTGCTCGAAAACCGCCAGCAGTCCGGCTGGGACGAGTATCTCCCCGGTCATGGCCTCGTGATCTGGCACATTGACTTCGTTCAGAGCGTATGGGACAACAATTCGGTCAATAACAACAAATCGCACCGATATGTGCGGATCGTGCCCGCGAACAATAATGTCGATAAGAACGACGGCTGGTCTTGGCCCGGAACTACGGGAAAGACCTCGTTCACTTCGTCGACCACTCCCGCGCTTAAGGACTGGAACAATCGCTCTATCGATGTCCCCGTCACCGATATATCCGAGAAGAACGGTATCGTGACGTTCGCCGTCATGGGTGGTGTGGAGCTTATTCCCGCGCCGACCGCCAATCCCGCCACCAAGGTCGAAGGTGGCTTCCTCGCCTCCTGGAATGCGGTGGAGGGTGCCGAGGACTATCTGCTGACTGTGACTGCAATCGAGAAAGGCACCGGAACGTCAACGGAATATTATGACGGCAAAACCCTCCCTGAAGGGTGGAATAAGAGCTTCAGTGACACTTACACTTCTACAGAGAGCTCAGGTGAGTCCGCACCCTCGCTCAAGTTCTCGAAGAGCGGTCATCAGCTTGAGACGCGCAAATTCGATTCGGATGTGACCGCCCTGTCGTTCTGGTATCGCGGAAACTCTACCTCCGGATCCAAAATGACTGTCAGCGGTCTCGTCGGCAGCTCATGGACCGAACTCGCCGTGCTCTCACCCGTAGACCGGGAATCGGGTACGTACGAGATCAAGGAGATGCCCGCCGGTGTGAGTCAGATCCGTTTCGTATATACGAAAGACAAAGGCAATATGGCCATAGACGACGTGAGAGTGACCTTCGGAGGTGACAAGGAAGTCGCTCTTGAAGGTTATACCGACCTCTCCACAGGTGGTGAGACCTCGTGGCGTGTGGAGGTGGCAGGACTCCCCTACACCATCTACAACTACTACGTCAAATCTACCGACGGCGAGGTGGTGTCGCGTTCATCGAACGTGGTGACCGTTGACCTTGACAATCTCACCGGCGTAGAGGAAATCACCGATGAAGAGTCTCCGGTAGAATATTATACCCTTCAGGGTATGCGTGTGGAGAATCCCGTGTCGGGTAATGTCTATATCCGCCGTCAGGGCAGTCGCAGCGCCAAAGTGATGGTACGCTGATAACCGGTCGCGCGGAATATAAAATTGAAAGAGGCTGTGTCGTAATTAAGGTTTACGGCGCAGCCTCCTTTTTCTGAGCACTGAGGTTCGGATAATTTTCAGGCAACATATTTTTGTGGATTTTTCCAAAATATCCGATTCTCAG
>JAAVFK010000031.1 GCA_014800785.1 Bacteroidales bacterium | reverse complement strand
GTAGGAGTCTGGTCCGTGTCTCAGTACCAGTGTGGGGGGCCTTCCTCTCAGAACCCCTACGCATCGTCGGTACGGTGGGCCGTTACCCCGCCGTCTGCCTAATGCGCCGCATGCCCATCTCTGTCCGGCTTGAAGCCTTTCCTCCCCGGAGGATGCCCTCCGGGGATATACGCGGGATTAGCCCGCCTTTCGGCGGGTTGTCCCCCTGACAGAGGCAGGTTGCATACGTGTTACTCACCCGTGCGCCGCTCGCCGGCGGGAGGAGCAAGCTCCTCCCCCGCTGCCGCTCGACTTGCATGTGTTAAGCCTGCCGCTAGCGTTCATCCTGAGCCAGGATCAAACTCTCCGCTGTTGGTTATATATTGCTATATATCTTTCTTTGCTTTGTATTTGTCTTGACCCGGTGTTATCTTGCTGGTCGGAATCGTTTTGACGGGGAATCTTCCGCTTCCGGTCGTTTTCCCTTGTCTCACTTTTCTTGTCTTGTGGCAATGTTTTCAATGTTCTCTTTCGCTTTCGGGGCGGCTTCTCAGGTGAGGGGCGTTTCCCGATTGCGGATGCAAAGTTATGTTATTTTGGTCCCCGTGTCAAGGGGTTGTTCGCTATTTGTCCGTCAGACGGGTTATTTTGTCCGGTAACTCATTGTTATTCTTTGCGTTCAAAATATGTTAAAATTTATTTCGTTTTGTTAATTCAAGGGTTGGAGGCGTTTCGGAGAATGGGCTCAGATGACAAATAAAGCCCGGATCTCGGCGGATCCGGGCTTCTGTGGGGGATAGTAAACGGGGGATTCAGAAGGAGAGCGAGGCGGAAAGACCGAGATGTGTGTCGGTCGCCACCGGGGCTACGCTCAGATCGTGGTTGCGCGCCCAGGGGGTCGTGAAGAGATAGGCGGCAGTCGAACCGAGGGCGGCTCCGGCTATCACGTCCCAGACATTATGGCGTCGGGCGAAGCATCGGCCCCAGGCAACATAGGTGGAGAGGACATAGGCCGGGACACCGAACTTCCAACCGTATCGACGCTGGAGGAATCCTGCGGTCGCGAAAGTTATGGAGGCGTGTCCGCTGGGAAAGGAGTCCCAGGTCGAGAGATCGGGACGCTGTTCATGGACCGCGGCTTTCAATATATAGGTCGCGCCGACCGTGGCAACGGCTGTGAAGCAACCCTGCTTGAGGCCTTCCCAATCCTTATTGATGAGAACTCCGGTCAGCGCTGCTACGGGTAGGGCAACAAGAACAACATCTGTGGAGGTCTTCACCAATTTCTGATTTTTAGAAAGAGGAATCGGCGTCTGTCGCGCGGAACCCCTCCCCCACCCCGCCGTGTTCTGAGCCACGGCGAGGAGGGGAAGTAGCGTTAACAAAAGAAGTGTCAGTAACTTTTTCATTGGAATATTAGACCCCATCCCACAAAGAATGTTAAAAGTCAGGGTCGCAGATGTGCCCCGAATTTGGCCTTGCAGTGTGAAGGAGCATAGCGGGCTATGCGACTGAACCAAAAGGCCGAAGGCGGGGTGCAGCTGCGGTCCGGTGGTAATTATTTCATCTCTTGTTGATGGGCGTCATTTATTGATTCTATAACTTCATGACACCATATCCTATATTAAAGAATCCTTTGCCCGGTGTCTTTCCGGTGAATTTCGTCCATCTCTCCGGTCACAATGCTCGCATTGCTCCCTCCGAGATAAACGAAATTCCCTCGAAAATACACCGCCCTGACTTTAACATTCTTTGTGGAATGGGGTCTTATTACCGATCGTAACCTAATGAGAGCTGATCGACGTAGAGAGTCGCTCCGGCGCCTCCGGTGAAGAAATCTCCGTATTTGGAGGCAGCACAGGTGATCTGAATATAGCGCGGGACACGAGCGGTGGAATTATACTTGATATCGATCTTGAACTCTCGGTAGCCTCCGGTGGTCTCGCCGACAACGAGCTCGCCATAACCTATTATTTCCGGACTCGTCGGATCGAAGAGCTGACGGTTCTTGGGATTCGTGCGGATCTCATAGGGGGCGCCCCAGTCGGTCAGCGCCACATATATATGGCATGAGTCCGGGCGACCTTTGAGATATTCGTATTCGGCCGAGGCATAGTTAATCGGCGCGGTGGTATAGTCGAAGTATCCGCTGAGTGAAGTCGGGCGGACGGTCCACGGCCGACCGAAAGCAAGGATACCGTTGGTGCCGTCGACTTTCACGAACTCACCCGTATAGATAGAGCCGGCAGCGAGTTTACCGATACCTGCGATTCCGACAAAACGTGTTTCAAGCTTGGCAGACTGACCGGTTGTCACACCCGGTGGAAGATGATCCGACGGCTGGACATTGCTCTGACCGAGCGTCGCGGCTCCGGTGTTGCCAGTATCCCAGAAACGAGTTCCGTTTTCAGCCCAGGGACACCAGATCTTTTTATCCTTGAGCCACCACTCATTGAAATCGGCATCGGGAAGAATTTCGGCCGTCTGTGTGGTCACGGTGACGATATTTCCTTCATTCTCACCTGCGTAAGCGCGGACTTCATAAGTGGTCAGCGGCTGGATATGGGCGATGCAAGCGGCGAAGGCACCGGCAGTCTGCGTAATCTCGGACTCCGGAACCTCAGTCCACTCCTCAGAATCAGGCAGACGATAGCGGAAGCCCCCTTTGAGATCTGCCGGACCCTCTCCATAGGCCCAAATCACCTCGCTCCACGCATCAACCTGAGAGGTCGAGACGAGAAGGTCGGACTTCTCGGCATATATGGTCCAGTCTTCGGAATGGTCATGCCAGGAGACAGTAACCACAAGAGGTTTCGAGAGATCTATCGCACCGGGAGTAATCGCCGGGGTCAGCGTTGTGATTCCGGCCGGACCAAGTTTGATGTCGGTCAGTGTCAGGTGCGCGAGGTTCTCCGTAGAGGGGACCTTCACGACAACGCGGCGTCCCACTTCGTCGAAAGAGGTCTCGCCTATCTGTCCCTTGATCTCGAAAACGCGAGAAATGTGCTGTTCGGCCTCGACAATCCACTGATAGGTCTGATAGCGAGAGAGAGTGACGACTATCGGGGTAGTCAGGTCATAGGTTCCGTCAAGAAGATCCGGATCGGAAGTCGCGCCGGAAGTAAATGAGTATTCCGAGAAGCGGACGTTCCGGATGTCGGCGGTCTCGTCGAGATAGACCGTGGCCTTGAACGAAACCGAGTCGAGCGACGCCGCGCGCGCCTCATCCTCGACAGCGAGGGTCAGGATATATTGTGGGATCTTTGGATAAGGGAGGTCGTTCTTGATACATCCGCCAAGAACGGAGAAGAGACACAGGACAGCGAACGCTCCGAGCAGGCGCACGGAAAAGACACGCGAGAGGGTGTCCGAAATTTGGCGAATCATGATCATAGCGTGACGGCGAGTCCGAAGTTAATATTAAAGATATTGAAACGGAAATTCGCTCCGGAGGTGAANCGGCTTCCTAAATATTCGTCGTTCATATACTCCTTCTGGTTCTTCAGAGAGAATCCGAAGACACCGAACGAGACATTGAATGCGACATTCTTCATCACGAAGACGCTCACGCCCGGCGAGAAATTCAACTCGGCAGACATGGAAGTCGTATGCAACCTGCGCATATCGCCATCATAGGGGCGGTTGAAGTTACTCATACCCGACGCAAACGCGAGTTCGACCTCATTGAACACGGCGAAGCGAGCCGAGGGGTCGAGACCGAAATACTGGCGGAGAGTAGCGGCCGCCTTATAGTTCTCTGTCTTGTAGTATATATCGTTAAGATTAAACGACATATCCTCATCGATATCCAAATTGAAGGAATCGACACCCGCCGATCCGTTTGAATAGGTGAACTTGAGACCTATGGCCATATTATTTTTGAGGAAATACTGCATCGACGGACTGATCGAGAATATATTTCCGTGAAGGGTCACACCGGTCAGGAGATCCATAATCTCCATATCCTTGCTCGATATTTCACCGTAGGAAGCGGTCAATCCGAAGCTCCATAGGCCTTTAGGCACATACAGGTAGTTGAATAGGCCGCGGTCGAAGCGACCGAGCTTGCTGCTCTTCATAACTCTCGGGATTGTATCACNCCGGAATGTCACGTAATGTGAATCGTAGGGCGAAGCGGGTTCGGCACGCATATCGGCCGGACTGATAATGAGGGTATCGGGGATAGCAAGGCGCGTTTCAAGCGAGGGAACGTGCATTCTCTCGCCGCGTTTTTCGGCCACGAACTGATTCCACTCGGCAACCAGAGTATCCGGGAGCCACACGAACTCACCGACCGAATCCTGACGCACGCCGGGACGGNAAACCGGAAAATCGNCGGCACGACGGGTCTCATCCTCGCCGAGTATTCCGGAAGCTGCACGAAGCAATTCGTTGGCTATGCGCAGACGCTCCTTCATCATTCCGAGAGAATCGGCTTCCGAAAGGGCATTGAAACGGGCTTCGAGGGCGGCTTTTTTTTCGGGAGCGGCTATAGGCTCGGCCAAAACCGCATTGTGGAGGGCGACGAACGCCATCATAAAGAATAGAAGTCTTTTTTTCATGGCGTCTTAGAAATAGAGTCCTACACCGAAGGTGATGGAGAACAGATTGATTCGGAAATTAGCGTTCTTATAACCGAAGGATTCCTCATAGACCTGATCGCGCTTGGCCCAGGTCTTGTTGTAGTTGAATCCCAACACGCCGACGTTCACCTCGATGGCGGAATAGTTGTTGAGGAACGCCGTCAGGCCGGGCGCGATGCCGACTCCGCAGAAGAAGTTGGTGCTGTACGTACCGCTGAGATCGGANCCGGCGCCGGTCGTGAACTTGGCCTGACCACCGCCGAACTTCAACTGCGTCTCATTGAAGAAGCCGAAGCGTTTGGANCGTCCGATTGAGAAATAGTTTCTCATGACGGCCATTCCCCAATAGGAATGGGAAAGTGAATAGAGGTGATCAACACCGAAAGACATTTCCGGATCGAAATTCAGATCGGCNCTCTTCAATTTNGTCAGCNCNCGNGAGTAACCGAACTTTCCNCCGAGAGCGANGTCATCTTTCACGGCATATAGAATCATCGGCGAGACATTGAACGAATAGGTGTCTCCGTTGAGATTCTCTATCACGAGAAANGAATAGTTTCTCTGATTACTCTGAGAATAGGANACGTTCACGCCGGTGATCCACTGCCCTTTCGGGACAAAAACTACAGATTCGATCTTACGNTCGAACTCGGGAACCGAGGCGGGCACAGATACGGAGTTTTCCTGACTCCATCCCTTCANNTGGAATGAGGCCAGGAAAACAGCAATAAGTATCANTGCCTTAAAAGGCTTATTCATAGATTAGTTCAAAGTCGTCAACATACATCGTCGAGCCTTCGCCGCCGGAGAAGTAGTCTCCGTACTTGGAGGCGGAGCAGACGATAATCAGATAGAGCGGACGCGTGGTCTTCGCCTTGGCGTAATACTCGACAGGAATAGTGAGTTCCTCAAGCTGACCNTCNGGACCGAACGATCCGACAAAGTCTTTCGTGCCATAGGCAATGATACAATCGGCATCCTTATTGAAAAGCTGCTTGGAGTTCTTGGTTTCAATCATCACCGGCTCAGTCGAGAGTGCGACATATATCTGACCTATATCCTCAGCACCTTCAGCGATATATTTGCTGTCCGCACCCTTTTTGGCCACGCCTTTTCCGGGGCGGTAGTTAACCCGCACTTTGAGAGCCGATGGATGGGAACCGTCATACTGTCGGCCGAAGCGCAGAACGCCGTCGGTTCCGTCTGTCTTGCAATAGGCGCCGGTGAAGAGGTTGCCGGCGGCAAACTTACCGATCGAACCCAAACCCACAAACTGAGANTTCAACTCTGCCGANACACTACCCGACGAGAACATCTTTGTCGAACTTTGGGTCAGCGTCTTGCTCATGGTTGCCGAACCNTGGTTTCCGCTATCCCAGAAAGTGCGGCATCCGCCGGCGCCGGGAAGCAGCACCTTGCTGTTGGTTTTCTGTCCAAATTCTTTGGAGACATCATCTTCGACGGTGAAAGAACTCCATTCTTCCATAGAGGCGTTCGGAATTGTGAATATACTTTCGGTNGTCATAAAGATACTTTCACCTTCGAAGGGTTCTCCNCCGTCCACTCCGTCACAAACGGACCGGATTTCATAGCGTGTTGCGGGAGTCAGACCCGACAGAGTCACGTTGACGATCTTTCCTGCGGCACGCTTTCCGCGGACATTATCGACTGTTGACAGAGGAACTTCAGTCCACACCGATGTTCCGGCTTCACGATAGGTCAGGCGNGGATTGCTNACCTCATCACTATTGATCGTTACGGGAATCACAAGTTTACGGGAACCGACNGCAAGCATATCCAACTCATCCTGANCCGGTATGGTAATCGGATCCTCCACGACTACCGCACCCTCACCGACAGCNACACGCACNGTCGCTTCAGAGGTCTTGCCGTTGGCGTCTGTGGCGGCGATGGCGATCGAATACTCTTTGTCNCGCTCGGGCAGAGCATTGAGGAAGTCGGCCGACATCGTGATATAGAGGATTCCGAGATCTTTCTCTTCATTGAAGATATATTCCCAGTCGAGGCCGGAAGNCTTGACTGCCGGGAGGGCGCTCTCGGTAATATTGAACAGATCGAGACTCGCGCCGGGCAGACGGAACGCCTCGCGGTCGTCGGTAGAGAGCATNACACTCTTGAGGCCGCTGAAACCGCTTATCTTAACGACCTTNTCGGTGAATTCACCGGAAGCGCCAACGATCTGTTTCGAAAGATCGAAATCGGCACCNCTCAGAGCCGGGGCGGCGAAGATCTCGACCTCGTCTTCAATCAGTGTCTCGCGATCATCAATAGTGACGGTNAGGTAAGCGCCGCCGATCTGAGCATAGTCGGGATTATAGCTGATGTTGAATATATACTCGTGGGCAGACTGAACATTCTCAATCTTNCCCTCGACCTTGAAGTCTTTGCCTTCCGANTTGGTGCCGGCAATAGTATAGTCGAGCACGGATTCCTTGACAGCCACACCGGCAACCTCACTCGCCTCCTTGTCGGTCGGCATCATGAAGTAGGCCTTGGCGTAGTCCATGTTTTCGGNATCGAACACGAGCGANGCACGCGAGTTTCCGACTTCGATGGTCCAGTCTTTCATCAGTTCCGGATCGACAGTGGCCGGATTAACCGAAGCNAGAACGTTTGCGATCCGGCAGTTGAGCACCACCTGAGTCAGACCACCGTTGATCTCGAACGGCTCGTAGCCGCGATAGAACTTCTTGTCCCATGAAGCNGAGACGGAGTCNCCNGTCCANGCCTCGGCAACNTACTTNCCCGACTTCAGTTTNANNTCNTCNGGNACNTTTTCNAGNCCGTTGAANTTATGNANCAGACCNTTGGTNGAAGAGACNTAGACNACNCAATTNGAACGCAGGTCATCAATATCACTCTCGGCACGGGTCACGTCCGAATTGATCACCATGCGCATCTTCAGCACTCCGTCACCGCCGTCGCCGAACGGGGCGTCGGCCACACACGAAGCAAGCGAGAGAGTCATCGCAGCCATAGAGGCGGCAAGTCCCGTAATCTTCTGAAATTTATTCATCTTGTTTGTGTGTAAGGGTTAGAGAGTACGGAGTTTGAAATTCTCGACACGAGTTCCCGAAGCATCTGTTACGGTCAGCTTGAAAGTATGCACACCGGGACCAAGAACATTAAGGAGATCAAGGAAGTCAGTAAGCGGGAATTCACATTCCTTCATGCCTCCCACATTCACCGGGAAGCCGAGACCAGAAAGGCCTTCTTCGAGATCACCGGGATTTACAAGATCAAGGTGTTGAGCAAGACCAACGCCCACCAGTTCGTCAGGGGTAAGAGTCGGAGAGTCAATATCGACCGTGAAGCCGATAATGCCTGTTTCAGAGGTAATCGTGAGCACACATTCCATTCCGGAAACGACATCATTGACTTCATCAATTTTGAGGGGCTCGTTTACAACTATCTCGGGACCGTCACCGGGAGTCGGNTCAATACCCGGACCCGGNTCGGGATCGACACCCCCTTGATTCGGACGGGAATCATCTTCGAGAAGTTCGTCTTCGGGGGTCACATTGCCGTTTATATCTTCTGTCTCCAGGCTGGCATCAACCGTAACGNCCGCACCTACAGAGCCGAAGCTGTCCTCATGNGCNTGGAGGCGGAAGGTAATGCGATAGTGGTTGCCGGGAGCCACATTGTCATATGTNTTAGTCTCAACTACCACAGCGCCCTGGACAGTNCCTGAGAAAGTAGCAGCCAGAGTCTCGGTCGAACCGGGGTCGGTATTGGGCACATAGCGGAAGTAGCCCTGACGGTCGGCGTCAGCCGGAGTGAAATCNAGACTGCCGCTCTCCCCTACCTGTACGCTCACCTTGGAATCGGCTCCCATCACGGCTGCAAGAGACTCATCGAACAGAATCGAAACCTTTACGTTTGAAAGGACACAGACGATCGGTTCGATCTCNGTCGTCACCTTGTCGGCTTCGATCGCGAACTGCTTAGACGAGCCGGCATAGTAGGGAGAATCCCAGGCNGCGANGGGATTGTCGCCATANGTGGCCTCGACGGTGTATGTACCCACCGGAAGAGTCACGATTTCCTCCATGTCNCCATAGCGNTAGGTNACACANGGTGCGGTCTTGCCCTCCTCNAAGAAGGAGACCATCACGTCGTTCACGTCGACCGAAGCCGAGCGGACGAGGTTTTCGCTCGTATTCACGCTCACATCGAGCGCGGAGCGCTTGAACGAGCCGAAGCCTTCGTTCGGCTCGTCAAAGGGAAGCTCTTTGGAACAGGAGGCGAGGGTCAGGACCGCAGCGCCGATGATTCCATATATAGATTTGTTCATCGTTTCGATCAGTAGTTAAGTTTGACGTTTGAGACCGTGAGTACCGAGCCCGAGGCGAAAGCCTTGTAGTCGTTGGCACCTTTTGTTCCGTTGGTCAGACCGAGACCTTCGTTGAGGGCCGAGCCGGTCGGGATATTCAGACCAATCTCGTCNCCGGCAGTCGAGCGGAAGTTCACACGGATCTTAGCCGCTTTCTTGCCGAAGGGATACGAGGGAAGCGAGANGGTATGGCTCGTGGTTCCGCTCGCACCGAGANTGTCGGTCTTCGAGGCGATCACAGNTCCGGANGCGTCATAGAGGNCTACGGCCACCTGCGCGGTCTCACCNCCGAAGGGTGAATAGGAATAGTCNAACGTGAGCGACGAGGGACGCGAGGTGAACGTGATGCCGTCGGTGCGACCTCCGGTNAANGAATACTCACCGAGGAAGAGTTCGCCGGNGGAGCGTTCNAGTTCAGCCGGTGCGTTCTCGCAATAATACTTAGTGTTGAAATTACCACCGGATCCGGCAGGATNGGTACCGTCGTGGTGATAACCGACCGAACGGATCACGCATCCTCCGTCCTCTACATAGGTTGAGGGAACGAGGAACCAAGTGTTGTAGTTCGACGAACCTGTCCAGCACGTCAGGTCATTGAGCGTCGCCCAACCCTGAGGAACGGCGCGCGAGATTGATGATTTGTGTTTATAGCTTCTCTTGATTCCGAGTGCATCCACATTGAAAATGCCACCGATCTGAAGTTCAGTCACCTCCAGTTGGGAAGTCGCGGAGAAGTCNCCATTGGGGAGAGCGGCGGCAGCTTCGGTAGTGAAGGATCCGGCATCAGTACGGACACTGCCGAGAGTGAGGGCGAGCGTGTAGCCGGAGGAGGGAGTCAGACCNGAAAGAGTCAGNAGGCCCTCGTTGACATTGCGCGAAAAAGNGGCNGACGAAGCGCCGGGGCCGGTCAGGACAGGCTTCACGGCATTGAGAACAGCGCGCTGCACGGCAGGATCATCTGTGGTCAGCTTGATCAGCGCCTTTGAAGCGAGAGGATCGACTTNACATGAGAAGGAGGGATAAACCACCTTGATCTCGAACGAAGCCTTCTCGACACCCTTATAATATGCCTTGACAGGAATCGGGTTGCGCTCGCTATCCTGAAGACGGACAGTCATCAGCCAGTTCTGAACGGGGAGCGCACGGGTGTTGTCACCACGCACGGAAGAGATCACGGGGAGATCGACATAGGCTCCGAGATTGTCCATCATCTTGAAAGTCACGTCGCCCGAGGGATCACCGCCATTGAAGCCGACATTGATCACGGCCTCATTGGTTCCGAAGACTGAGGGCTCGGCACTGATCGAGAGACCCACAGCCTCAGAATCAAAGGTAACCGACATCGGATCTGAGANACGGTTGAACTTGTCCTTGACAATCATGGAGACCGTGTGATGACCGGCAGGAAGAGCCGAAGGGAGCGCAGTGAAATCGATCACACCGAACACTCCGGGATTCTTATAGAGGCCGATCGCGTTGATTCCGAGTCCGAGAAGCTGTTCCTGCTGGGCCNGAGTAGCCTTGCAAANGTCAATCTCCTTGCCAAACGCGGGGGTGAAGGTCTCGGAAGCTATGGTAAGCACGGCCGANGTGATNCCGGCNCGCGCCATAGCGTTGAATTTCAATGGNGCGGAAGCAGCGGCGCCTTCAAGAAGGTCTATCGTCTGATCCGGTTCAAAGCCGTCAGCGGTCAGCGTCGGCGANGGAGTGGTGAAGAGTTCGTCGGTCAGGTCGATGAAGATATTCTCTTCCTCGACGGAATCATCGAACGAAATCACGATCTGAGCGCTGCCGACGTTTCCGTTGTTGACGTCGATGGTCACATGATAATGATGGCGGGCGAGAGCCTCGAAGCTCGCAGCCTGNACTTTGGCGTTACGGTTCTGAGGATCGGTGAAGTCGACAGCGATGTCGACCGAACCGGGAGCCACGAAGACGGGNCGNGTCTCGTCACCGGNGACGGCNTTGTAGCCGTGGCCCTCAGAGTGAACTTCAGCGCTCCACGAGGTGAAGTAGTTCTTGAANGCGTCTGTATATTCGACAGAGACAAGAGTGTTTGCGAGCACAGCCTCGATATCTACAGATGTCTCTTTGTCTTCNAGTACGGTCAGCTGNTCGGATCCGAGGAAATGGGGTTTTTCGAATCCCTCGTCCTCGATTGATCCGTAGAATGCAGTCAGAGTGTAGGCACCCGCCGGGAAACCCTCCTCGCTTTCGAATTCGGCGAGCGAATTCCATTCTTTAGAAAAGGAGCCGTCGATCTTCTCGAGCTTCAGCGAGAAATCCGAAGCGTCGGGAACAGCGAACAGGCTCTCGGGCGCACGCGTAGAGGGAGCACCCTCCACATAATCGGGCGAAGGNGCAAGCGTCAGTTTGATGCCGCCCAGGCCCTGCGAACCCGACCAGGGGTTCTCGTCGGCACACGACGGCAAACCCAGGGCAACGGCAGCCGCAGCTACCGCCAAAATGCCTTTACTGATTGGTTTCATATTTGAAAATATTATGAAATGATTTTAGGTTACAAAGTTACAAATTTATCATGAGAATTAACCGATATAGCCCTTCAAAAGGGATAAAAGAGACATTTTTACCATAAATTCACGGCTTTTAAGCCCCCTTTTTAACCTTTATCCGTCAATTTACCTAAACTTTCACCGATAAAAATTGTCTTTTTAANTTAGAGGGAGTTATANGNATATATCCGTCAAGCCGGNNTTCCGGTTTGCCGGATTGCTCTCTNTGGGGAACAAAATTCCGGTATCACAACACACAAGATATGAAAATCAAGAAACTTATTCCGGCTCTCGCTCTCTGCGCAGCCGTGATGGCTCCGGCTTCAGCCTCAGCCTTTGACCTCAAAGATCTTCTCGGNAGCGCAGGGGGCGCGGTCGAAAA
Source organism: Bacteroidales bacterium (assembly GCA_014800785.1). Lineage (GTDB taxonomy): Bacteria > Bacteroidota > Bacteroidia > Bacteroidales > Muribaculaceae > Lepagella. The sequence continues at coordinate 19,881 of JAAVFK010000031.1, read as the reverse complement.
TATAGTCGAGGGNCTGTTCACAAGTTCAAACATCGAGGTCAAGGACCTCAAGGGTGAATGGGTCGCTTCAGGCAGCGCCGTGGCGTTTCAAGACGAGAATTTCCTCAAACAGGCCGGCGGTGCAGCCGCAGCCGGTGCGATCGAGAACAAGCTCGATCCCTACTACGAGAAATATGGTCTGACCGGATCNACAATCACTATTCAGGAAGACGGAACTTTCTCTATGAAAGTCGGGAAGATTTCTGTAGGCGGAACGATCGTCAAGGGTAAGGAGAAAGGAATCTTCGAATTCGAGTTTCAGGCCTTCGGAAAGATCTCGCTCGGAAAGATGAAGACATACGTAGAGAAAGGTCCCTCTTCGCTCAACATCATGTTCGACGCCACAACTCTCAAGAAAGTGATCGGCGCAGTNACCGCCATCACCGGTAACAAACTCGTCAGCTCGGTCGGGAGCATCATCGACTCTTACGAGGGTCTGTGCGTCGGCTTCAAGTACGATAAGGTGAAGACCGATGAAGACTCGAACTCGGGTGTNGTNGACGGTCTGCTCAATATNNTGAAAGGCAANAAGAAATAATTCANATANACATCTNTNAGANAGAGTCCGNNCTGNANTNCGGACTCTNTCNTCATATATNCCNATGGATTCAAAAGACGANCGTTTCATGCGCGTAGCGCTCGAAGAGGCGCAGAAAGCGGCCGAGGCAGGCGAAGTACCTGTAGGCGCGGTGGTTGTCATCAACGACCGNATCATAGGCAAAGGACANAACATGACCGAGGCTCTCAACGACGTGACCGCCCACGCGGAGATCATCGCCATAACAGCCGCACAGAATGCACTCGGAGGGAAAGTCCTTCCGGATTGNACACTCTATGTCACCCTCGAACCNTGTCCGATGTGCGCCGGNGCCATAGGATGGGCCCGTTTGAAACGCATCGTCTGGGGAGCCGANGACAAAAAAGGTGGCGTCCGGACCTATTACAGACCCGAACGCCTTCCGTTCCATCCTAAATCTCTCGTAGAGACCGGCCTGCTCGGCGAAGAGTCGGCCGCTCTTCTCAAATCATTCTTCANNGCGCGACGTCACTGAAGTGAGGGCGTCGGCAACNTCCTGCATCAGCCAGCGGGGGGTCGAGGTCGCCCCGCAGACACCGACCGATGACGCTCCGTCGACCCAGACCGGATCGAGACCCGAGCTGTCNGTGATCAGATATGTCCGGGGATTCTCCGCCCGACACGCCTCATAGAGTACCTTGCCATTGGAGCTTTTGGCACCGCTGACAAAGAGGACTACATCATGATCGGCGGCGAATTCGCGTATCTTGGTNAGACGGTTCGANACCTGCCGNCAGATGGTGTCNAAATANCGGAAGGANCCCGATTTCTGGTTTTCTTTTATATAGGAAACCATCTCGTGAAAGCCGTCCAGCGACTTTGTNGTCTGTGAGAACAACACCACATCCCNGTCTATGTCTATATTTTTCAGCGCGTCGAGATCCTGAACAACGACAGCCTCGCCTCGCGTCTGGCCTACGAGACCGTTCACCTCGGCGTGGCCGTGTTTGCCGTATATCAGAATCAGCGGAGACTTACCCGAGTCCAAACCGTCGGTATAGGCGGTCTTCACACGTCGCTGGAGTTGAAGCACCACGGGACAGGTCGCGTCGATGATCTCGATATTATTGCGCCGCGCCACTTCATACGTTTCCGGCGGTTCGCCGTGGGCGCGGAGAAGCACCTTCACGTCGTGAAGATTCTCGAGATCGGCATGGGTGATGGTCTTCAATCCCTTCAGCCGCAGACGCTCAACCTCNCTTGCATTATGCACGATGTCNCCNAGACAGAAGAGNGATCCCGACTTTTCGAGNTCCTCCTCGGCNTTNCGTATGGCGGCTGTCACTCCGAAGCAGAAACCGCTCTCGGAGTCTATTTCNATCTTTTGGTTCACAGAAGCGAATNTTTTCCANATAAGCAGTNAATGAAGTCATATTGACTTCATTCTTTTGAGCGCTCGCGATAGAGCTCGAGAAGGAACTCGAGCTGTTGGTCGTGAGTCAGATTGTCGTTGTCGAGAACGACGGCGTCCGGCGCCTTGCGGAGAGGAGACTCCGCACGTGTCGTGTCGATCCGGTCACGCTCNCGGATATTCTCNAGCACGCTCTCGAAATCGTCGTTCTCACCTTTCGCCTTCAGCTCCTCGAAACGACGACGCGCACGGACTTCGGGCGAGGCGTTGACAAAGACCTTCATCTCAGCGTCCGGGAAGACGGTCGTTCCGATGTCGCGGCCATCCATCACGATACCCTTGTCGCGGCCATAAGACTGCTGGAGGGCTGTCAGGCGGTGGCGAACCTCGGGAATAGCGGCGACGGGGCTGACGAAAGAACTGACTTCGAGTCCGCGGATGTGATCCTCGACGTCGCTGCCGTTGAGCAGAGTGCGCTGAGAGCCGTCGGCGGCGACGCTGAACGCGATGCTGACANAGGGCAAAGCGCCCACGAGCGCCGGAGCGTCAACTCCGTGCTCGTGGGTTATNATACCGTTCTGAAGACCGAAGAGCGTGACGGCACGGTACATCGCTCCGGAGTCAACATATACATATCCAATCTTTTTGGCCAGTTGCTTGGCCATCGTGCTCTTGCCCGACGACGAGAAGCCGTCNATGGCAATAATGATCTTCTTCATTGTGTGATTATGACCTTGGNTTGATTCAACCTTGGNTTGTCTNGTCTATANNANCTCCGGCGCGGGCGGATACTCGCCTCGGCCGGAGTGTTTTATTTCTTGCTCTTGGGGGTCTTGGCCGTTTTTGAAACGGAAGACTTCCTGGCCGGTTTAGGGCGCACCATACGCAGAACCTGGGCGGTGCGGGCCGGGATATACAGTTTCAGCCAGCCCTTGCCCGAGGGTGTGTAGAGTGGATCGGGGGTGGTGAAATGGTGTACGCTGTCATCGATCAGACCGTGGCCTCCGAAGGCGGGAGAGTCGGAATCGAGAACCACTTCATACTCTCCGGCGGGAGCGAGGAAGCCGTAACCCGGGAATGACTGTGTCGGGCTCCAGTTGAAGACGAAAATCAGATCTCCGCGACGGAAGGCGAGCACCTGATCGTCATCTTTCTCCCAGAGTTTCTCGACCGGCTCGGACTGGAAGTTGTAGATGCCCGAGACGAGTTCGACCATCGCGTTGTCGAACGCATTGAGGAAACGATATTTGAGATCCTCGCGGTCAACGAGATCCCACTGACGGCGCGCGTATTTGTAGCTCCAGCCGTTTCCTTCGCGCGGGAAGTCGATCCATTCGGGATGGCCGAATTCGTTGCCCATGAAGTTCAGATAGCCACCGTTGATGGTCGAGAGGGTCACGAGGCGGATCATCTTGTGAAGGGCCATTCCGCGGTCAACGACAAAATTATCATCATCAACCATCATGTGCCAATACATTTCCTTGTCTATCAATCGGAAGATGATCGTTTTGTCNCCGACGAGCGCCTGGTCATGGCTCTCGCAATAGGAGATGGTCTTCTCGTCAGCACGACGGTTCGTGAGCTCCCAGAAAATAGAGGTCGGATGCCACTCTTCGTCCTTCTTCTCCTTGATAGTCTTGATCCAATAGTCAGGAACGCCCATCGCCATACGGTAGTCAAAACCTATTCCACCGTCGTCGAATTTCACGGCCAGACCCGGCATGCCGCTCATTTCTTCGGCAATCGTTATGGCACGCGGATTGACTTCGTGGATCAGCAGGTTGGCGAGGGTCAGATAGACGATCGCATTGATGTCCTGGCCACCGTCATAATAGTCGGCATATCCTCCGAAGGCTTTGCCGAGACCGTGGTCATAGTAGAGCATCGAGGTCACGCCGTCGAAACGGAAACCGTCGAACTTGAACTCGTCGAGCCAGTACTTGCAGTTGGACAGGAGGAAATGGAGAACGGAGTCCTTGCCGTAGTCGAACAGCAGGGAATCCCAGGCCGGATGCTCATGGCGGTCACCGGGATAGAAATAGAGGTTCGGATCTCCGTCGAGCCGGCCGAGGCCCTCGACCTCATTCTTCACCGCATGGGAATGAACGATATCCATAATCACGGCGATTCCGAGCGCGTGGGCGTCATCGATCAGCCGCTTCAGGTCATCGGGAGTACCGAAACGCGACGAGGCGGCATAGAAGGAGCTGACGTGATAGCCGAAGGAGCCGTAGTACGGGTGCTCCTGAATGGCCATTATCTGGATGGCGTTGTAGCCGTCGGCGGCGATTCGCGGAAGTGTCTTTGTCCGGAACTCCTCGTAGGTGCCGACCTTTTCATCCTGCTGGGCCATACCGATATGACACTCATAGATGAGAAGCGGTTTCACGTCAGGCTTGAAATTCTTTACCTTGAAGCGATAGGGACGCTTGGGCTCATAGACCTCAGCCGAGAATATCTTGGTCTGCTCGTCCTGGACCACACGGTTGGCATAGGCGGGGATGCGCTCGCCCGAGCCCCCGGGCCATTCGACCAGCATCTTGAAGAGATCACCCTCGTGGAGGGCGTTCTCGGCGAGTTTCACTTCCCAGACGCCTCCGGGAATTTTGGTCAGCGCATATTCGGGTCGCTTCTGCCAGTCGGAGAAAGTTCCAATCAGAGTGATGGCCGTCGCGTTCGGTGCATATTCACGGAAGATCCAACCCCCGCCCGGCAGACGATGGAGACCGAAATACTTGTAGGCGTTGGCGAAATCCGAGAGCGAGCCGTTTGTGTTGACGGTCAGCTCCTCGAGTTTACGGATGACATCCTGATGGCGACCTTCGATCGCAGGAGCGAACGGCTCGAGCCAGGGGTCGTTGCGCAGAATTGCCAATTGCTTGTTATTTTTTATTCCCATGAGGCATTGTGTGTTTTTATCTGAAAAGGGATAGGTTTTCACCGATGACGTTTCTTGTTTCCTTTATAACGTTTCGCCTTCGGATGTGGTTCTGATTTCGGACGGCTACGGTGATACTTATGCTTGTGAACCGGGGTCGGGCCCTTCCTGTCGCGCTCGGGAGAATCCGGGATCGGTGCGGCGGGAGGGAAGAGGGAGAGGATGGCGTCGCGGAGTGCCGGACCATGCACAGGATCGGAGCGGAGGGTCTTCAGAACGGCCGTCACATAATCGTCTGCCGAGGTGTGGCCGAGAAGATGAGGTATCGACGTGCCGGTGAGCATCGCCTTGTAGTTGAAGACCTTCAGGACACCGGCATAATCGCGCCGACGGATGATGGCCTCGAACTGGGTGATCAGTTCGTTGTAGGTATCGCGGGGATGGAGCGTGTGGATCAGCCCCTTGATATGGAGTTCGAGGGCCGTTATGCAGGTGAAGCGGGCATCTATCTTCCGTTCCACGTCGCGCTTCATACGGTGGCGAGTGTGCTGGAGGGCCTGTTCCTCATACATTTTTATGAAGAGGTCGAAGATAATATTCCGGACATTCCTCATAGTCCGTTCCGGATCGAGGCCCGAGGCTGAGGCCATGATTCTGACGACCGGCTCGGCAAGAAATATGTTCTCGACCTCGGCAACCTCGGCGACCATTATCGAACGGCGCCGGAGATATTCGACCTCCGAGTCGCTTCGGCGGTCGCGGTCAACGATCCCGATAGTGTCGAGCGGATGATATTGTTTGAGATAGCGGAAAGTGCGTGTGGTCTCGATCACCTTGTCACACGAACCGAGGGGACGAACCGTATATTCGGGGAAGACGAGCGAATAGAGTCGCGAGTCGATACTGTGTTCTGTGTCACCCTCAATGAAAAGTACCGGTCTCCGCGACCCTATCAGGTCGACGAAGACAGCTCCGGCGCGGTCGGTCGGAAGAAGCTCATATTCCCACGCTTCCTCTTCGGCACGGAAAGATTTGACCCAGATCACGATGTTGCGGATCCGCGAACCGATGAAGTCGGGATCGGTCGAGTCGTAGACGAAGCGGCAATCGGAACGCAGACGTTCGAGCCGGTTCCAGAGAGGACCGACAGCCGTCGGGTGGAGGAATAGAGTCGGAGAGTCAACGAATATCACAGCCCCGCGCGGAGCGCTCAGAANCGAATATATATAGTAGAGGGAAGCTTTCTCACCTCTGGAGAGGCGCTCGATTCCGATCAGGTCGTCGCCCGCGGNGGTTCTGAACAGGAGTTCCCCGTCGCGGCCGANTGTGATGCNGTTGTCCGGAAAAAAATTCTCCCACTCGCGGCTGACCCTCCTGAACAGAGCCGTGTCTCCTACGGCCTCGGCAAGCACCGCGTCCGGGAATCCGCCGCGCAGCGCCATCGGCACGGACGGAATTGAATCGTCGACCGCGCTCACGGGCCAGGAATGTGTACCCGCCGCACGCTTCATCTCATCCATAAAGCGCGATTTGCCTGCACCACTACCGCCGACAAGCGAGATATGTCGGTCAGAGGGAAGTTTCGGCGTTGTTTCGGATCCAAACAGGGGCGGGAGTATTATGTTTTTCATTTGAAACCTTGAGGGTTGGTATTGGAAGACACCGGGATTCCGGAACCCGCCGGGCTCCCCCGTTGTCTTCATCTTTTCGACCGATAATAAAGTGGGGTGTCAATAAAATGTCGACAATATTAGGTCGATAAGAATTGCGAATATAGCCAATTTTTTCCTATCTTTGCGCCTAAAAGATAGAAAATTAATCGCTCAATCCGCTAAGGTTGAGATATAATACTGATAATCAAATGTTTTCAGGAATAGTTGAAGAAGCAGCCCGTGTCGTCGAAGCAACTCGCGAGAACGGCAACCTGCAACTGCGCGTGAAATGTTCGTTCACCTCTGAGCTACGTATCGATCAGAGCGTGGCCCACAACGGTGTCTGTCTGACAGTTGTGGAACTGCCCGGTGACGGCACCTATGAAGTGACGGCCATCGAGGAGACCCTCAGACGCTCCAATCTCGGAGACCTGAAAGCCGGCGACCTCATCAACCTCGAGCGCTCGATGAAGATCGACGGACGCCTCGACGGACACATCGTCCAGGGACATGTGGACACGACGGCGGTCTGCACCGCGCTCGAAGAGGCCGACGGAAGCTGGTACTATACCTTCAAATATGAATTCGATCCGGTCATGGCCGCCAAAGGATATGTGACCGTTGAGAAAGGGTCCATCACAGTCAACGGCGTCTCGCTGACGGTATGCGACTCGGAAAAGGATTCATTCCGCGTAGCCATCATCCCCTACACCCACGACCACACAAACTTCTGCGAGATCAAACCGGGCACACGCGTGAATCTCGAATTTGACATCGTAGGCAAATATATCGCCCGCATTNCGGCTCTCTCGGCCGAGTAATTTCCGTTATTCCCGGACACTTATAATCCACCTAATATCACACAGGCTTATGGAAGAATATAAAAAACTTACGAACGTGACCGTCGACAAGGAGACGATCCGTGAAAAAGTGCGCGCGGCCNTTTATGGTTATGCCATCGGCGACGCACTCGGCAAAGGGACCGAATTCATGACTTTCGAAGAAGCGGCGGCCCGATATCCGGGTGGTCTGAAAACGTATGACCGGATCATCCGCGATGCTCACCGCTCGCAATGGAAGAAGAATGAATGGACCCTCGACACAGACAACGTCATACGCACGGTGGATTGTATCGTAGAGTCCGGGGGAATCGATTTCCGGAAGCAAGCAGAAAGTATCAAGGGATGGTATGACACGGCGCCGACAGACGCTACGCCTGTTGTCCGCAGAGTCATTGCCGAACGCGATTATCTCGTTCATCCCCATGCCGCGGCGCGTCGCGTGTGGCACAATATAAACGAGGCCTCCAACGAAGCGCTCGGCGGAGCAATGTTCGCCGCCCTCCTGCCGACTGCCGAAGCTGGACTGCTCGCTGCGGATTTCTCGGGATTGACGCATGCCGACACACGCTGTCTTGCGAGCGCCGCTATCATCGGCACTATGGCCAATTCTCTTCTCTGGCAAAACGAGCCTGCTCCACGCGAGGAGCTCGAGAAACTGGCCGAGGAGATAGACAGCCGAATCACTCCATATCTGAGAATGGCATACGAGGACAATATCCACACCTACGCGCTCGATGACGAGGATTCGCTGTGGTTCACCCGAAAGTCAATGAATGCCGGGCTATGGCCGATTGTCCAGAACAAGACAGCNGANGAGGCTCTCTATGATGTAATCGCAGAGGGTGGNGATGCCGACACAAACGCGGCTCTCGCACTCGGGCTTGTGGCTCTCCGCGATGGATGGAAAGCTATCCCGCAGGATCTCGCCGACACGATAGCCAACCGCGAGATCCTCGACAACACGGCCGAGAAACTGGCGGACTTCCTGATCAAGGAAGCGGGCCTGTAATTCGGAGTGCGGAACCGAACTTTTCGACCCACTAAGAACCGAACTTTTCGAGCCGCAGATAATTGAAACGCAAAACTTGAGAGTGTGAAAGCAACGACAAAGGCATGGATCGAAGCCATGAGACTCAGAACCCTTCCGGTTTCGACCGCCGGGGTGCTGGCTGCGTGGGGCGTCGCTATCGCCTACGGATGTTTCCGCCCCCTGCAGGGCATCATCTGCCTGGTGTTCGCCCTGCTTGCGCAGATAGCCTCCAACTTCGCAAACGAGTATTTCGATTTCCGTAACGGATTCGACCGCAAGGGGCGCGAGGGCTTTCGCCGGGGTGTGACCGAAGGTGATCTGACTCCACGGGCAATGCTTCGCGCGACATTGCTCACGCTCGGCGCGGCCTGTCTCGTCGGTCTGACGCTCGTGATCTGGGGAGGCTGGTGGCTGATAGGCGCCGGCGCCGTGATCGCACTCTTTGCGCTGGCATATAGCGCAGGGCCCTATCCTCTGTCCCACCATGGACTCGGAGACGTAGCCGTAATCGCCTTTTTCGGGCTCGTGCCGGTCTTGCTGACACTTTATGTGATGAGTCCCGATATGGCGGTGCGCGCCAACGGATTTGAGCTCTGGCGCGCCGGAGCGGCGGTCGGGTTGGGCGCAGGACTGATGGCAGACTGCGTGCTGATAGTCAATAACGTGCGCGATGAAGAGGATGACCGCGCCGTCGGAAAGAATACCATTGCCGTGCTTTTCGGCGGGGAGACCATCAAGCGACTCTATCTGATCTTCGCCTGCGGTGGTGTGGTGCTTTTCACCTGCTTCAACATAATCACCGCCGGCCCGGTCTGGGGATGGCTATCGGTCGTCCCGGGCCTTTTCTGGCTCCGGCCGTGGGTTCTGCTCATGGTCCGCAAGGGAGCGGCTCTGAATCCAGTCCTCGGACTGACGGCGCGCACGATGCTCTTCAATGTCGGTTATTTACTCCTCGTTGCGATTTTCGGATAACGACGATGAGGAATACAGCAGGAGCGGAATAGACCCAAGAATTACGCAAGCATAACGAATCGACCTACGGGTAAACAAACCAAACATAGGAACAGAAACTGATGGCTGAACAACAGCGATACGCATACAACAAGAAGAAGGGAGACTCCAACAGGCGCACGATAACCGACCCGACGGGCAAGCTGCCGCCGAACGACACCCAGATAGAGGAGGTCGTTCTCGGTGAGCTCATGCTGGAGAAGGACGCGTATATGAACGTGTCGGACCTTCTTGTTCCCGAAAGTTTCTATGACCCGGTCAACCAGAAGATATATGAGGCGATCCAAAGTCTCGGCTTGAACCAGCGCCCGATCGACATGCTGTCGGTCACAGAACAGCTGCGCGTCAACGGGACCCTCGAGGATGTCGGCGGTCCGATCCATATCACCGAGCTGACAACGCGCGTATATTCGGCGGCCAACGTCGAGTATCACGCCAAGATCATCGCCAACAAATATCTCGCTCGCCGGCTGATAACCTTTGCTACCGAAGTGGAGAGCAAGGCTTTTGACGAGAGCAACGATGTCGACGAGCTCATGCAGCAGGCCGAGGGTGAACTTTTCGAGATTTCCCAGACCCAGCTGAAGCGCGATGTGACGCAGATCGACCCTGTACTCAATCTCGCGCTCGAACAGATCCAGCTTGCGAGCCAGAGCGAGAGCGGTCTGTCGGGTCTTAAGACAGGCTACACACAGCTCGACAAGATGACGTCGGGCTGGCAGAACTCTGATCTTATCATCATTGCGGCGCGTCCGGCGATGGGTAAGACGGCGTTCGTGCTGTCAATGGCCAAGAATATGGCGATCGACTACAACACCCCGATCGCGATTTTCACCCTTGAGATGGCAAACGTACAGCTCGTCAAACGTCTGCTCTCGAATATCGCTGACCTCGAGGGCGAGAAGATCAAGAGCGGTCAGCTCTCTCCCGAAGAGCAGGACCGTCTGAACGAACGCCTCCGCGGCGTATATTCGGCTCCGCTCTATCTCGACGAGACCCCGGGTCTCAGCATCACCGAACTGCGCACGAAAGCGCGACGCCTCGTCAGGGAACGCGGCGTGAAGATGATCATGATCGACTATCTCCAGCTGATGACCGCCTCGGGCATGAAGCTGGGCAGCCGTGAGCAGGAGGTATCGACAATCTCGCGTTCACTCAAGGCTCTGGCCAAGGAGCTGAATATTCCCGTGATCGCGCTGTCTCAGCTTAACCGAAGCACCGAGACGCGCGAGGACAAGCGTCCCGTTCTCTCGGACCTCCGTGAGTCGGGCGCCATCGAGCAGGATGCCGACATCGTCTGCTTCATCCACCGTCCGGAATATTACACACGTTCGGGCGACGACAAGGAGGGCAACGACATCCGCGGTCTGGCAGAGCTGATCGTGGCCAAGCACCGAAGCGGTGCGGTCGGTGACGTGAAGCTAAGGTTCGTGAAGCAGTTCGCGCGGTTCGAGAACTGGGAAGGCGGGTTCGACACATTCGGTGTTCCGGGCGATGAAGGAACGACCAGCGTCCGCCGCGAGTCGAAGATGAACCGCCCCGATCCTCTCGCCAGCGCACTCGGGGGTGACGCTCTTCCCGAAGATATGGAGCCTCTGAAGTTCAACTCCGGGTCATCAAACACGGCCGATCCTTTCGGCGGCGGCTTCGTCCCCGACACTCCCCTCCCCTTCTGATCCGCAAGATCTCCGTTAAGATCCATTGTGATGAAATCTGTGATGAAATCAAAAATTTCTAAAACACTCTGAATATTAAATTTGATTTAAATTCAAACACTCTCTGAAAACCTTTTTAGTTCACTCAGTGTTTTACAATCAAACGAAAACGCTAAAACTATAAGGTTATGGATAACAAAGAAAAAGACGTACGCGAGAACAGAGATGTTCGCGCCGAAGAAACCGCCAATTCTCTTCCTGCTAATGGAAAGAACCGCAAGCGCAATTCAACAGTGCGCACCAACAAGCTCTGGATGTGGCTCGGAATCATTGTTCTTGTTTTCATCCTCCTCTACTGGTTGTTCGCGATCGGAACGTTCGAGGACATGATGGGTGTCTTCAACGGTTAACCGACCGACCCACGTGAAAGATTTATCGGCCGACAGCCCCACGCTGCCGGCCGCAATCATATTTACGTTCCACAAATCCCTGTTTAGGTCTGTAAATCCCTGTTTAGGTCTGTCATCGTCTCCTTTCGACCGAAAATTTCGACTCGAATTGTCCGAGATATTGCGTATGTCGCGGAAAATTCGTAATTTTGCGGCGAGTTTGCAATCTCTGGTAAGATGCGGCTGAAGAGTGGCCGCTGGAAAGATACTTATTTATATTGCAAGCGAAAACCAAAATACAATCTCAGCAATGGATTTAATCAAGATCGCGGAAGAGGCTTTCGCAACCCCTAAAAAAGAGTTTGCCGAGTTCGGTCCCGGCGACACCATCACCGTAGCATACCGTATCAAAGAGGGTAACAAAGAACGTATCCAGCAGTATCGCGGCGTTGTTATCCGTATCAACGGCCAGGGTGACAAAAAGCGTTTCACTGTCCGCAAGATTTCTGACGGTATCGGCGTAGAGCGTATCTTCCCCATCGAGTCACCGTTTATCGAATCTATCACCGTCAACAAGCTCGGTAAGGTTCGTCGCGCGAAACTCTACTACCTCCGTAACCTCACCGGTAAGAAGGCACGTATCAAAGAGCGTCGTCCGAAAAAAGCGTAAGTCGATCCCGACTTTCCAAACCATCAAAACCGTCGAAAGCCACCGGCTCCGACGGTTTTTCATTTTATGTCCCATTTAGATACCAATCCTCAAGATTACCCGCCATGTCAGCATCAGTATCTATAAAGTCTGTCATTCCGACCATCGCCGGGCTCCTCATCTGTGCCATGTCATCAGTCGGAACCGAGGCAAAACGGGCACTCCCCATCGTCGGCGTCGGGAAAGTCGAGGGTTATTCCTATGTCGACTCGACCACCATGCGGCTAATGAGTGAGGCAGGAATCAATATCTCTCAGTGCACGATCGACCCAGGAACCACGGCCAGGAGCCCGAAAGGAGACAGCATCTCCGATGACAACCGGTTTCTGAACTTCGATCTGACCGTCGAAAACGCCCGGCGCGAAGGGATGCAGGTAATGATGAGAGTGTGGGATTCCAGTCCCAAGAATACGAAAGAGACTGATCCCACCGACAGGAAGTGGGCCGGATGGTATCAGCTCTGGACAAACCTCGTCAAGAGATACGGTGAGGATCCGGCCATCTACGGATGGCAACTCTCGGACGAACCGCCGGTGGCCAAGTTCGAAATTCTCCGAGCAGCCAAAGACACTATACAAAAATATGATCCGCAACAGAGGCCCGTTTATGTCAATATGATTCCTTTTGTGCCGAATATTTCCCGTGCATTCGGACCCGTGGAGAATTGCGACATAAAGGACTATGACGGGTTCATCAGCCGGTTCGATGAGGTCTTCGATCCGGAGATACTCTCATATGACTCTTACGGAGTCGGGAAATATGACGGACGCCGCTACCGCAAATCAGACATCTACAGAAACCTTGCCTATTATCGCCGGCGCTCTGAGCAGGGAGGGAAACCGTTTTGGGCTTATGTGCTCGGAATGGAGGTGACCTATCCCAAAACCGCCACACACCGCCACGAAACGGGCTACTGGACACCGGACGCAGTCTCTATGGGGCTTGAGGCGCGGAGCGCGCTTGCGTTCGGTGCGCAGGGCCTCGTCTACTGGACAATGGTTCAGCGCCCCGATGCGAAAAATACTGATGGAGACATCGTAGAGGCCTACCCGTCTGCTCCGATTGACCTCTACGGCAATCCCACCCCACTTCTTGTCGCGGTGAGAGAGGTGAACAGTGACATAAGAAGATATGAGGATATCTTTGTCGGAGGCACGGTGAAAGACGTCGTCTTCACCAAAGATCCCGCTCCCAAAGAGAAACTCGGCCTCGACCTGTATGACTCCGACGCCGGCTTCGGTCCGGTCAGCTCCATCACATCCGACGGTGACGGTCTCATCCTGTCGCGCATAGAAAATGAAGGCCGCAATTATCTTGTCATCGTAAGCTTCGACATAGACCGCGACCAGCAAGTCCGCCTACAATTCGACCGTCCGATGAAACACCTCTCCACAAACCAAACCACCACCCACACCGAAATCACCATCTCCCCCGGCGCCTGGGCAATCTTCTCCGAAGAATAATCCATTTGTCCCGACAACGGGTAGCGTCCTGATTTAGACCCCTGCCCCAAAAAAATGCTAATGCAGGGGGGCGCAGATTTTAGGCAGGACGAAACAACTTAGGACGACAAATTTAGCTTTAATAATTTTTAACACTTTTATGCTTGTTTATTGTCTTATATTTGTTTAAATTTGTCGAATCTTACTTATTATCCTTATAAGCTGTGACTTAAACATATCGGATAAACTAAGTAACCCGGCAAGCGTAACTAATTCCTGGATTTTATCCAACACGTCTTTCCAAAAATAATTTGGACCAAAGATGCGGAGTAGTATTGCTAACTCTATCTAACCAATAACCCATTTTGCCTATGCAAACCACATCCGCCAACCAATATAGTCCCATTGACGAGAATGGAGAGGTTACTGTCTTAATGACCTATCTAACGGAGGTTCTGTCTCAGGTTAGAAGAGTGGAGCGTATTTTCCTGCATGGGACAGTAAGGGAATGTAGGTTCTCAGCTACTTCAGATGCGTCAAAATATTTCAAGAGTGGAGCTCAGGCCTATCCTTTCGGGCCGTTGAAGACAATATATGCTCAAAGCACAAATACTCCGGGGTTCCTAATCTCGCTTATCGAAAACCGAGATAAGACGTACATGGCATTTGTCAATATCAATATGTCAAACGCAGAGTCCATGAGGCTAATCTTCGATCATGGTATGAAACGCGTGCCTGTAAAGCCCGACGATCAGGAGACTCTTGTCTCGACAGGAGAACCATTTTTTCTATCACTCGATAGCGGAGAAATGGCTATTTTCGAGGTGAGATAAGACAAACAATAGCTCAAAGAAATGAGTAATATACAACTGAATAACAAAAACATTATGAAACTAACAATTGCGAGGATACTGCTGACAATGGCTATCGTTATGGCCGGTGGAGTCAGTTCCATGTCCGCATGGAGCTACGAGTGCGGAACCTTTCTCGGCGAGATGCCTGAAGAATGGTTAGAGCTTAACCCTAAGAATTGTACTAATATAGGAATTGTATACTTCCCGGATGATTGGTACAATGACGCCGATGTACCTGCGTTTATAGAAGACATTGGAATCAACGCGCCGGATGATATAGTGATAGCCAACTACGTAGATACATGGGGAAAATTTGAACGTTTACCCTCAGGTGGGCTTGATGCAAAAAACGAATGGGGAGAGCCATACTACTGTAAGGTAAGGGGATGGTCCCAATTTTGGGATGATCTCGAATCAATGAGAATATATGCAAATGCTGATGAACAATATGAGGCCACAGATAATGAGAGGGAACCCGAGGAGTGGAATTATGAAAACTACTACCTCATGAAATCAATTCGCTTCGGAAAATTCTTCTACAGTATTCCGGACTATTCAATCTACAGCCATTTCAAAAATCTTGAAAAATATGAGGTTGATCCGGAAAATAAAGATCATTATGTAATTGATGATGTATTGTATGCGACAGACAAAAATGAGCTGTTTTCTTTTCCTCAGAAGAAGTCGCTCCCCAAAGACTATCGCTGGCCCGAAGAAATGACAGGCATCCGCGGTTATTCAATCTGCCGTGTCGGAGATCTCGAGGAACTGCATTTTGGACCGAATATGAAGAACATTTCATGCAAAAGCATCATCTGTAATGACCGGTTGAAAAAAATTACTTTCGACGGGAACCTAAGACATGCCCGCAGGGGGTTTTACGAGTGCTCATGGTGGGCACCCATCAAGAAAAATCCCAGACTGCGCACGGTCGACTTGTCGGCGTGTGACGAAATCGACATTCACTATTTCGACCGCAATCCTCTACTGGTGAATATGGTGCTGTCAGACAAAATAAGAGTACTCGATAATGAGGCTCTCCTGTCGGCTCGTCCGATGATTCTTCGACTGCCCAATATCAAGAAAATCGGTCCCTCGGCACTCGGCGCTCCACAGATCATTGAGCTGGGCGAAACCGCACCGGAATCGATCAACGCAAAATGGCTCGACGCGGCTCTCTACGAGACTGCGCTTCCGCTCGATCCCATGAGCAGACCGGCGATCACAGTCATCTCCCACAGCACGAAGCCCCCGCACATCGACGTAAAGGGTCTTACTGCCTCAGGCCCTTACAGCGGCTACACGGTCTATGTGCCGGCCTCAGCTGTCGAAACATACCGTAAGGATCCCTATTGGGGTACCTATTGGAAGGTAGAGCCGATATCGGATAAGGTGCTGACAGTGATCAGCGAGCCCTCGCTGATGATCGAAGAGGGCAACGAGCATGAGTTTGAATATGCCCTTTTCAACATGGGTAAAGCCGACATTCCCGATATTGTAAAGACAAAGTGGGAGTCCGGCAACACCAAGTTCGCCACTATCGACGACAAAGGACGCCTGACCGCCAAGACTCCCGGAGCAGTTACGATCACCCTGACCCTGACCGACAGCAAGGGAAACAGCTATACACAGAAATCGTATGTGACTATTCTTAAGGAGGGCACATTCGAAGACTGGGCCGGAGTAGAGGAAATTGCCGAACCGGAGATACCCATCCTCCCCGAAGGTGTATATAACCTCAACGGTATCCGTCTGGGAGATTCTACAGAGGGTCTCACCCCGGGCCTATACATCGTCTCCAAAGGGAACAAAGTCGAAAAGACCGTAATACGATAAGAAAGCCAACGCAATCACTACGGAAAAAGCTACGTTTAAGAAGAGCCACGCCCCTAAACGGCGTGGTTTTTCGTTTCAAGAGAACCTGAGAAGCCCCGAAAGTGTTGGATATAGAGGGAAATCCTCATATTCGTTACGTCCGTAGACGCCGTTTGAGGATTTTTTTGTACTTTTGTACTCAATTCCCATATGATTAAGAAAATTTCATAATAATATCATGTCAAAAAAAGCACTTCTTATTATACTTGACGGTTATGGAATCGGCGACCACAAGGCCGACGACGCCATCTTCAACACCCCCACCCCCTATATGGACAAGCTGGTGGCTGAATATCCCCACTCGCAGCTTGAGGCAAGCGGTGAGGACGTAGGTCTCCCCGCAGGCCAGATGGGTAACTCGGAGGTGGGCCACCTCAATATCGGTGCAGGCCGCGTCGTATATCAGGATCTTGTGAAGATCAACCGCGCGATCGCTGACGGTTCTTTCGCCGCCAACCCCGAAATCAAAAGTGCATTCTCTTACGCCAAGGAGCACAACGTGCCCATCCACTTCATGGGTCTCTGCTCAGGCGGAGGCGTACACTCCAGCCTTGATCACCTCTACGCTCTTTGCGACACCGCAAAGAGCTACGACCTCTCGAAAGTATATATCCACGCCTTCATGGACGGCCGTGACACCGACCCGAAGTCGGGTGCAGGCTTCCTCCGCGACATCGAGGCCCACTGCAAGCAGAGCGCCGGCGTAATCGCTGACGTTGTCGGCCGCTACTACGCTATGGACCGCGACAAACGCTGGGAGCGTCTGAAAGAGGCCTACAACCTTCTTGTCTACGGCAAAGGCAAACAGGCTTCCGACGTAGTGAAAGCTGTCGAAGAATCGTATGCCGAAGGTGTGACCGACGAATTCATCAAGCCGATCGTCAATGATACCGTTGACGGGCGTATCGGTGCCGGACATGTGGTGATCTTCTTCAACTACCGTAACGACCGCGCTAAGGAGCTGACCGTTGTCCTCACTCAGCACGCTGAAGACGGCATGAATCCGATTCCGGATCTGCAGTACTACTGCATGACCCCCTATGACGATTCGTTCAAGGGTGTGCACGTCATCTTCAACAAGCAGGACGTCCAGAACACACTGGCCGAGTATCTCTCGTCGAAGCAGATGAAGCAGCTTCATATCGCAGAGACCGAGAAGTATGCCCACGTTACATTCTTCTTCAACGGCGGCCGCGAGGCTCCGTTTGATGGAGAGGAGCGTATCCTGGTTCCCTCACCGAAGGTTGCGACCTATGACCTCCAGCCCGAGATGAGCGCACCGGAGGTAACCGACAAGCTCGTTGCGGCAATCGACTCCGAGAAGTTCGACTTCATAGTGGTCAACTTCGCCAACGGCGACATGGTCGGCCACACCGGCGTTTACCCCGCGATCCAGAAGGCTGTCGAAACCCTCGACACTTGTGTCGAGAAAGTTGTCGAGGCAGCCAAGAGTCACGGTTACGAGGCCATCATCATCGCCGACCACGGCAACGCTGACCACGCGGTCAACGAAGACGGCACCCCGAACACCGCCCACTCGCTCAATCCCGTTCCGTTCATCTATATCGGCGACAAGGATGCGAAAGTGAAAAACGGACGTCTCGCCGACGTGGCTCCCTCGCTTCTGCATATCCTCGGTCTTCCGAAGCCGGAAGAGATGACCGGTGAGGATCTGATTTCGAAATAATCGCTTAAACGATAACCTTTCCAAGAGCCGCCTCGAAGAGACGGCGGCGCGGCAGCCACAACCGGCCAAACCGCGTCGCTGACTTTTCGGGGCGGCGCGGTTTAAAATATAATCTTCCGTTTCAAATATAATTCTCGGTTTAAAGTATAATCTATGAAACCATTCAAGATATTCGCATTGGGGGCCGTGGCTCTGCTCGGAACCCTTCTGACCGTCTCAGCCAAGGATCTGGTGATCCTGCATACCAACGACACCCACTCTCTGATCGAACCGGGTGCCGACGGAATGGGAGGTGTCCTTCAGCGCAAGGCCATCATCGACTCCGTCCGCGCGGCTGAGAAAAATGTAGTGCTCGTAGACGCCGGCGACGTGGTTCAGGGCACACTCTATTTCAAGTATTTCAAGGGAGACGTGGAGTATCCGCTGATGAACATGATGGACTATGACGTCCGCATCCTCGGCAACCATGAGTTCGACAACGGTCTCGACGAACTGGCGAAATATTACAAGGACGCCAAGGGCGCCCGGCTATCGGCGAACTACGATTTCTCAAACACTCCGGCCAAAGGGATCTTCGAACCATATACCATCAAGAAGATAGATGGAAAGAAGATCGGCTTCATCGGCATCAACATCGACCCGGCCAGTCTCATCTCCAAACAGAACTATGAAGGGTTGGTCTACCGCGACGCGATAGAAGAGGCGAATAAAACAGCCGCACTTCTGAAGAAGAAAGGCTGTGACCTCGTCGTCGCCGTCACCCATATCGGCTATGTGAAGGAAAACGAGAAACCGACCGACATCGAACTCGCCGAGGCCTCGAAAGACATCGACATCATCATCGGCGGTCACTCCCACACATTGCTCATGCCCGGAGACGAGTCCAAGCCCCACCTCTTCCCCAACTCTGACGGCCGACCTGTGCTTGTGGTGCAGACCGGAAAGTCAGGCCGTTATCTCGGATATATCAAGGTTGATCTCGACAAGCTCAAGAGCGAGACGCCGGCCGATTATGATTATCAATTGATACCGGTGACCGACCGATTCCCGGAATCTGCTTTCGACAAAAGGATTGTTTCGTTTCTCGAGCCGTATAAAGCAAGGGTTGACTCGGTCAACAATCGCGTGATTGCCCGCTCTGCCTATGACCTGTCGAACCGCGAGCGCACGGGTGGCTACCCGAATTGGATCGCCGACTTCGCGTCATGGTATGGCCACGTCGTTACCGACTCGCTCCGTTCGGCCGGTGTAGACATCGCCCCCGTTGATTTCGCGATCATGAATGTCGGCGGCATACGTGCCTCAATGCCGAAAGGAGACGTCACCGAAGGACAGATTCTCTCAACCTTCCCCTTTGCCAACCACATGGTCATCACCCGCGTCAAGGGCTCGGACATCAAGGATGCGCTCAGCGTGGCGGCACGCAAGGGTGGCGAAGGTGTCAGCAAGGAAGTGCGCGTTGTGAGCGACGCTGACGGCAAGCTCCGCGAGGTATATATCGACATGGAGCCGCTCGATCCCGAGCGGGAATACAATGTGATGACAATCGATTATGTCGCTCAGGGCAATGACGACCTGACCGGTTTCGGACGCGGCGAACTGCTCTGGAGCGACCCGCAGGAGATGTCGGCCCAGGTTATGCGTTACGTCAACCTCCTGACCGAAATGGGCCTGCCGATCGCCCCCGACCTCGCCGCCCGTTTCGTCACCGCCGTCCAAATCCCATAACCCCAACCCATAGCAACCGAGTCATTTGTCAATAACCGATTTACCAACCAAATCATTGCTCAATAACAAATAACCTTGTAGGGACGCACGGCTCGTGCGTCCATTATCAGCAAAATTGAATCCGAAAATTAATCAATGTGTGTGGTGGACGCACGAGCCGTG
>JAAVFK010000030.1 GCA_014800785.1 Bacteroidales bacterium | reverse complement strand
GGGAATCTTCCGCTTCCGGTCGTTTTCCCTTGTCTCACTTTTCTTGTCTTGTGGCAATGTTTTCAATGTTCTCTTTCGCTCCCGGGACCGTCTCTCAGGTGAGGGGCGTTTCCCGATTGCGGATGCAAAGTTAGGTTATTTTGGCCCCCGTGTCAAGGGGTTGTTCGCTATTTGTTCCTCAGACGGGTAATTTTGTGCGGTAACTCATTGTTATTCTTTGCATTCAAAATATGTTAAATTTTATTTCGTTTTGTTAATTTGGAGATTAAAGGAGCATTGAAGAATGGGCTCAGATGACAAATAAAGCCCGGATATCTGCGGATCCGGACTTCTATGGGGGTTCCTAAGGCTAATGTAGGGACATCGCTTTGCGATGTTTCAAACGCATGAAATCGACGGGAGTCTTCGGTGCGCATTTCAAACATGCCGAAGGCATGTCCCTACACTAGTTTGACGTAACTGCGGGTTCCTTTAGACGCAGGGGGACGCCTGCGGTCCCGGTGTCTACGATCCTGGGGGTGAGGGTGGATTAAAAAATGCAGTGCCCTGTATCCGGGGGGGATACAGGGCACTGCTGTTGGATATGAAGACCGTTATTAACGGTAATCTTTCAGGATTTCACGGAGACGTTTGCGGGTGAAGAAGATGCGGCTCTTCACTGTGCCGAGAGGCATCGAGAGCTTTTCGGATATTTCTTCATACTTGTATCCGGCCACATGCATAGAGAAGGGTTCGCGATAGTCTGCGGGCATAGCGGCGATGATGTCGGAGATCTCGCCCATAGAGTACGCGCCTTCAGGTGTCTCGTTGTCGGAAAACTGTGCCATGCAGATGCGCTCGCACTCGTCGGCGCTCTCAACCATGGTGTTTTCGCGGGTACTCTTGCGATAGTTGTTGATGAAGATGTTTCGCATGATGGTCAACATCCAACCTTTGAAGTTGGAGTTTTCCACGAACTTGTCTTCATTACGCAACGCTTTCAGAGTTGTATCCTGCACGAGATCCTGAGCCTCCTCTTTGTTGAGAGTAAGCTTTAGGGCAAATGAAAGAAGGTTACCTTGCATGCCCAGAACAGAGCTCTTGAAAGGTGAGGATTTGCTCATTTGTAGTCTATCGTTAGATTTTTGATTTAGATTGAGCGCAAAATTACAATTTTTTTTATTTACCGCCAACTTTTTTCAAACTTTTTTGTTGTGCGTTCGCAAATTCTGCGTTTTTCAACCTAAAATTTCCTGTAATTAAGCCTTTAGCGAGCTCTTAGAGAGTTAAGTCAGCATGACTTTTAGGTTCTATGCCTACTTCTCCTCTACTTTGGTGAGCCGGACAAGTTCGATTCTCGCCGCAGACATGCGGAGGATCTCGACGTCGTAGTCGCCTATTCTGATCACATCGCCTTGGGCCGGGAGCGCTTCGGTCTCGTTGAGAATCCATCCGGCGAGAGTATGATAGTCCTCGTCTTCCTTCAGACCGAGTCCGAATTCCTCGTTTATCCGTTCAATCTCGGCGCGGCCTCCGAATTCCCATCGGTTCTCGCCGGTCTTGCGGGCAAGCACCCGATGGCGGTCATGTTCATCTTCGATCTCTCCGAAAATTTCCTCCACGAGATCTTCGAGAGTTGCAAGTCCGGCCGTCCCTCCAAATTCGTCGATCACGATAGCCATAGATTTCTTCTCGGCCATCATGCGTCTCATCATCTTATTGGCAAGCATCGTCTCGGGAGTGAAGATCACTGGTTTCAGACGTGTGGTCCAGTCCTTATCGGTCTCGAAAAGTTCGGAAACATGAATATAGCCGATGATGTCGTTGATGTCTTCCTTATATACAACGATCTTCGAGAGACCCGTGGCAATGAATTTCTTCAACAACTGTTCGCGGGTGACTGCCCCGCGCTCGACAGCTACGATCTCGTTACGCGGTATCATGCACTCCCCTATCTGCGTATCTTTAAAGTCTACCGCATTGCGGAATATCTTCACCTCGTTCTCGACAGCGTTCTTATCGGGAGTTTCCTCGATCGACTGCTG
The DNA here is from genome assembly GCA_014800785.1 of Bacteroidales bacterium. GTDB lineage: Bacteria > Bacteroidota > Bacteroidia > Bacteroidales > Muribaculaceae > Lepagella. The sequence continues at coordinate 84,851 of JAAVFK010000030.1, read as the reverse complement.
AAGATAATCGTCGAGCTCGTCCATCGTGAGTGCGGTCGCGATCGGCTTGTCTGAAGAGATGCCGAAACATTTCATCAGGAAGTGCGACAGCCCCTCTATCATCCTGGTCAGCGGGTAAAGGAGCAGATATATAATGTAGACAGGCAAAGCGAAGACTCTCAGCATTAAATTCGGATTGATACGGAACGAGGCCTTGGGGAGGAATTCTCCGGCTATCAGAATCAGTCCGGAGGAAAGTATCGTATTGGCGATAAGCACGAGTGCTTCGTTATGGAACAGCCTCTCAAGGTATCCGTTGATAAGAACCGAGAAAGTGATACCATATATAACGAGCACGATATTGTTGCCCACAAGGAGAGTAGAGATAAAAAGTTCCTCGTGGTGAGAGAAACGTCTGATAATTCTGTCCGCGAGACCTCCGCGGGTTGCGTCGATCTCCATCTTCACCTTACTTGACTGCACATAGGCGATCTCCACTCCTGAGAAAAGTCCGGAGAGAATGATTGCGATTATGGTCAGTACTATTGCGGTAGCAAGTGTCATTATATCAGCTCTGAGAGAAAATCGGTTAAGTTTAAGAGAGATTATCGGTTAATGAGCGGTCGAATCCGCGGCGACTGCGGTCCGGTTTCCGAAAGCATCCTGATGGATCGGGAAGATACCGCTCGGAGTGCGGAGCGAGTAGTCCGTCAGATTATCGTCTGATTCGAACCCGAACCCCTCGAGAACGTGTGTCGGCGTTTCGATATGGACAAACGAGTCGCTGTAAACGCGATGATGCTTCTCATTCCAGAAAAGCTGGGAGGTCTGAAACAGATCTCCCGGGATCTTCTTGATCTCGACGTGGCCGTCGAGACGCCACAGTTTCTGGCGGGTGAAATATCTGGCCGAATCCGCGGCCACGCTTGCGATCACCTTATGGGTAGGTCCGAAGCGTTCGAGATAGAGACCCTGAGGGAATTTCCAGCAAGGGGTGTCCACCTCTTCATATACAAGCCAGATAGGCGTCAGCATCTTGAACTGGACTATCCCGGAATCCGAAATAAGAGTCTCCACATTGTGGCTGCTCATCGTGGCCATACGCTCCGGATCAAGTCCGGCGGCACGGTCTACCTTCTTCTCCTTCTTGCAGCTGCCGGCAAAAGCCAGCAGAAGAAAAGTGACGACAGCCAACGGCAAGAGACGACGCATACCTGTGTTGAAGTATTTGATATCCGGTATTGGAGTAGATATCCGGTATTGGAGTATTGATTTCCGGTTTAACTTGATCGGAACCGGCAAGGATCCGGAGTGATCCGCAACGTGATCAGCGAATCTTGCGCTTCCAGAACCAAACCTCATTGAAGTTCACGCCGAGAGTCACATTCAGGTAATTCTCGGAAATGAGGGCATTCGGCCATGCACGACGATTTTTCCATTCGAGACCGATGTTGATCATTGTCTTCTCGCCCGGGGTCTGGAGACCCACACCGCAGGAGACACCTATCTCGCGCACTCGGTTGCCGTCGATGTCAAGATAGTCGTTACACCACGACACACCGAGACGATAGGCCATACGCTCGCCATAATTACCCCTAAGCTGCGGGATAAACTCCGCACCGGCCGCCACACGGAGACGGTCACGGAAATTCATTCCCTGGAAAACCACCACGTCAGGGCGCGTGTTGCTCATCAGTGCCGGCATGGGAGTCTTCGACCACTGCTGCCAGGTCACGTCGGCCTCTATAAGGAGACGCGATGCGCGTTCGTGAAGGAACGACACGCCACCGCCGACGGTTGTCGGCTGCTCATAATGGCCGAAGAGTCTCGAACGGCCGAGGGTATCGGGCTTCGAGTCGTAGACCGTTTCCTGAACCGTGGCCCAGGTGTTTCCGTGAAGGCCCTTTTTCGGCGACCACGTCGCGCCTACCGTAAGCCGGTCATTCTTGTTCAGACGCGCGTTGTATTGAGCACCGACGACAACATTCCAGTCGCGCACCTGCATCACATGCTGGAAAAGGGTCTGGCCCGAGTTCTCGGGAGTGGAATAGACATCGTTGATTATGTTGCCGAAGTCATAGGAGACATTGAAACCGAGCGAGAANCCTTTNATCTTACCGCTCANACCGAGATAGGCCTCGGTGATNCCGCCCGAGCCCTGATTCTGCATGGCGCCATGCTTGATCTCGCTTCCGAAGGCATANCCTACATTTGAATAAGGCACGAGACCCAGAGACATTCCCATGAATTTGGACAACGGGAACTGCATCGTAANATAATCCAGACCNCCGCCGATCGAATTATCCTTCTTGTCACCCTCCTTGCTCCAGAGGAACGACACATCGGCACCGATATCGAAAAGGAATGTGAGCGAGTCGATCGCCGCGTATGACGCAGGATTCATGACGTTGATCTGGCGGCCCGACTGCATGGCGTAGCCGACAGAACCCATCTGNCGCTGCATGGAGGTCGCGCGATCACCGAGAATACCATATCCATACATAGAATATGGTGTGGAGATCTGCGCNAAGGCCGGTATCGCTCCGAAAACCANAGCGACACACAGCGTCAGGAGAGANTTATAAATCGTTTTCATCGGTCGGTTCGTTTGGAACGGTCAATTCAAGAAAGTNGCCCGGACGACNCAAANGCGCACCTCGGGACAGCAANTGAAGACCGCATAAAAGTATTCAAGATGCAAAAATACTGAAAACTTGCGAATTATCCGCAATCAGNNATNCAGAAAATCGTGTGCNGCTCACANACCGTCGCGNTCAAGGTTNTACTTNAATATATACAACAATCCCTGATTCAACAGATTAGNCACATTGTTTATTTCAAATCCGCCTCCGGTCGATTCCGCACATTTTCTGACATACGGCTCAAGCAGGTCGGCGTCACCTCCNGTCAGCACCAGCCTCCGGACCGGAGTCGTGAGGCTGTAATCCNAGGGAGCNCCNGCCAGCTCGTGAGCCATTCCGTAGATTATTCCCGAACGAAGGGAGGTCTCTGTAGATTTGCCCACGACCGGAATTTCTCCGTTCTTCTCGATCAGAGGGAGACGGGCTGTGAAATTGTGGAGCGCCTTGATTCTCATNAACACNCCGGGAGAGATCCGNCCACCNNTGAAAGAGCCGTCACCTCCGAGCAGATCTACCGTCAGGGCNGAACCGCAATCNGCCACAACNCATCCNTCTCCNGGGAAAATCATNGCGGCGCCCGCCGCNGCGGCGAGACGGTCNACACCGAGTGTGTCGCGCGAGGAATAATCGACAGTCAGAGGTAACGGTGTGTGGGGAGTCAGGACAAGCAGACGGTCACAGACCAGCTTGCGCAAAGTCTCGACAAAACGGATATCGAAACGACCGACCGAAGAAAATATGCCTCCGTCGGGACTCCATTCGTCCACAATCGGCAGGACCTCTTCCGGAGCGTCGCTCTTCACAGTTGTCGACGCGACTTCCCGGTCATCGTCGAAAAGAGTGAATTTCAGAAAGGTATTGCCTTGATCAGCAGTCAGGATCTTCATTTCTCTTCCGAGTTTGCGATGCGTTTACGCGCATAATAGATCATCCAGGAGGCGATCAGCTGTATGGCCGCTCCTACGAGAGTAAAGAGCACCGTGTCTTTCATGATGACCAGAGAGGCAGCCTGCGCNATGCCNGCAAACTTCACGGCCTTGTAGAACCACAGNCCCGCACCGATAAGNAATGCGACTCCGGCCCAGAACTCCAGGCGGATCAGACGGCGGATTCTCATCGTATCGGCCGGATCCTCAATCTTGACCATACGGGCGATAGTATATATCACCGCGCCGACAACATATACCCATCGGCCGACCTCGCTCCATATCTCTGACGAGAAGTCGATGAACGGCAGGGCAATGCCGACAGCCACCATAAGCATTCCGAATGTGGCCGTGGTCTCTACCTTTCGTCTCAGTGACTCAATTTGCGCCGGTGTCTTCACCGGCTTATCTGTTTTATCGTTATTTTTCATCCGGTTAATTTTAATCCCCATCCACAAGAATAAATACATCCTCCGTCGGACGCTGCATGTGGAACTGCTCGCGGGCCATGTGCTCGAGATCAGCCTTGCCGCGCTCTATCCCCTCGCGACGCTCGCGGTAATATCGGGCCGAGTCGCGATTGAGAGCTATTTCTTTCTTCAGGCCGTTTATCTGACGATCGAATTCCATGTTGAGCTTCACCGAGGTCTCGTCGTCGAGATAAAGCGCCCCTATAAAGATTCCGCCGATGATCAACATCGGTATGTGTGACCGGCGNCTCAGCCAGAAACTNGCTTTTTTCGTTTTCTTCACTTTCCTCTATATAGGGCTTTTACACGACAAAATTACCAATAAATTTCCATTTTGGCAACGTGAAAAAACAATAAAAAAAGTTATTTCACTGAACCGCTCCCGCGCCCGGCTATGTTTTAGGACTATAACTACCCCGGACCCTGTCTTGCCTGACCCGGTTCCGGCCCTAAATCTTAACGCTATGTCAGATTCCGCTAAATTCCGCAATCGTTTGCTCGAGCTTCAGGACAATCTTCTGAACTTCGCTTTCCAACTGACAACAAACCGGGAAGCGGCGGAGGATCTCGTCCAGGAGACTGCTCTCAANGTTCTTGATAACGAAGAAAAGTATGCAGACAATACCAACTTCAAAGGGTGGGTATTCACTATCATGCGCAATATCTTCATCAACAATTATAGACACCGGGTACGGAGCAACACAATTATCGACACCTCCGAAGATCTGTATCAGCTCAATGTCTCTACAGACACCGGGCTCTCGACTCCTGACGGCTCGTATGCCGAAAAAGAGATATCGAAAGCTATCAACAGCTTTACCGATGACTACCGCGTTCCTTTCACNATGTATCTTTCGGGCTATCACTATTCAGAGATAGCCGACCACATGAAACTGCCGATCGGCACCGTGAAGAGCCGCATCTTTTTCGCCAGAAAGCGTCTTCAGGTGCTTCTGAAAGACTACCGTTGACGTCCGGTGTCCGGCCAGATGCCAGATTAATCGTCCAGAAGGTCCGGACGCAGACGGCGTGTACGCTCAAGCGCCTGGTCGAGACGCCATTTTGCAATGTTGGCTTCGTGGCCGGAGAGNAGCACGNCGGGTACTGACCATCCGTTATAGACGGCGGGTCGGGTNTAGACCGGCGGAGCGAGAAGATTGTCCTGGAACGAATCCGAGAGAGCCGACTGCTCATCACCGATCACTCCGGGAATAAGGCGCACGACCGCATCGGTTATAGCCACAGCCGGAATNTCTCCGCCTGTCAGCACNTAATCCCCAATCGAAATCTCNCGCGTGATGAAGTGTTCGCGGATACGGTAGTCGATACCCTTATAGTGTCCGCAAAGTATTATGATATTGTCGAGCAGCGAAAGAGAATTAGCGATCGGCTGGTTGAATGTCTCGCCGTCCGGGGTGACNAAAATAACCTCGTCATAATCGCGTTCGGCCTTCAGCTTGGATATGCAGGCATCTACAGGCTGGATCTGCATCACCATTCCGGCCTCGCCACCGAAAGGATAGTCGTCTACCTTGCGATGCTTGTTGGTCGTNTAGTCACGAAGATTATGCACATGAATTTCAGCCAGCCCTTTATCCTGGGCACGCTTCAGGATAGAGCANTTAAGNGGAGATTCNAGNATCTCCGGAAGCACTGTCAATATATCGATTCGCATAAGTTAAATAGACACGTAAAAGAATAAAGCAGNCCGGCTCCGCATGGAGCTTCCGGCCTGCTTTTTATCGGAGTATAACCGTCCGGATTCCCGAAGGTTTACGGGACGGGATTATGTCAAAATCAATCGATTTCCTCGTCAGCTTCGTAGCCGCCCATCTCGCGGATGGCGTTCTTGAGCATCACGTACTGCTGGAAGAGATGGTTTACNGGCACCTCATCCTTGGTGTAGTCGTGCATCGGGCTCTTGAGGAAGAAGCTGAGGAAACGCTGGATTCCGTGACGGCCTGCNCGGGCTGCGAGGTCGCTCAGAAGAACGAGGTCGAGACAGAGGGGAGCTGCGAGAATGGAGTCGCGNCAGAGGAAGTTGATCTTGATCTGCATGGGATAGCCCATCCAGCCGAAGATGTCGATATTGTCCCAGCCCTCCTTGTTGTCGTTGCGGGGAGGATAGTAGTTGATACGTACCTTGTGGTAGTACTGGGTATCCTCGTCATTGCCATGACCATAGAGGTCGGGCTGCTCTTCNGGAACGAGGATCGACTCGAGGGTCGAGAGTTTCGAAACCTCCTTGGTGCGGAAGTTTGCGGGCTCGTCGAGAACGAGGCCNTCGCGGTTNCCNAGGATGTTGGTNGAGAACCAGCCCGAGAGTCCGAGGCAACGGGTACCGATAATCGGCGCGAAACCTGATTTAACGAGGGTCTGGCCGGTCTTGAAGTCCTTGCCNGCGATGGGCATCTTGGTCTGCTCAGCGAGCTCCCACATAGCCGGGATGTCNACGGTNGTGTTGGGNGCGCCCATNATGAAGGGAGCGCCCTCTTTCAGTGCTGCGTATGCGTAACACATCGACGGTGCGATACGCTCCTTGTCGTCAGCCTTCATAGCGGCTTCGAGAGCNTCGAGCGAACCGTGTACCTCCTCGTCAACGGGAACATACACTTCGGTGGAAGCGGCCCAGAGAACAACAACNCGCTCTACGCCNGTTTCCTTCTTNAAATTACGAATGTCTTCGCGGAGCTGCTCGACCATTTCCCAACGGGTCTTGTCGCCCATCACGTTGTCACCGTCAAGACGCTTTGCATAGTTCTTGTCGAAAGCAGCCTTGAGGGGAACGATCTTCTGAAGNTCGTCCTTTACAGGTTCGATATCCTTCTCCTTAAGCACTTCTGCGTTCAGAGCGGATTCGTATGCGTTTGCCGGATACACATCCCATGCGGCGAACTCGATGTCGTTGAGATCCGCAAGAGGAACGATGTCCTTGTAGTGAAGATATTTTTTGTCTTCGCCTCGACCGACACGGATTTTGTCATACTGTGTCATCGAGCCGATAGGTTTAGCGAGGCCTTTGCGGGCCATGAGCACACCGGTCATAAAGGTGGTTGTCACGGCACCGAGGCCTACCACCATTACGCCCAACTTACCGTTGGGTTTAGCTGCTTTATTTGCCATTTTTTATTATCTATAGATTTTTTGTTGTTTTCCACGAAATAGATTCGCAATTTCATGTATGAATATGCCATCATCAACTGACAGCANGATTTCACCCACGGAAATGATTTGTAAAAGTATAAACGAAACTTCATATCGCCAAAAAAAACAGCTCAAAATAGATATTAGATACTGTTAATTTTTGTTAATATTGNTCAGTTTCTCCTTTTNATCTTTCACTATATCACATTGACAAGATTATAACTTCCGTCTGACAGGGCCAATCTCCGNCTTTCANGAGCCGGGCGTCTCCAACAAAGCCGAGGCGTCGACGTCGCGTTTGGGGGCCTTGTCGTTCTTGTATTTTGGGAGGGGATGAGCGGCGGCAGCTGCGTGTCTTCTGCGATTACGGGTGATATCGATCGCCTTGTAGATCGCCTGGCGCATTGACGTAGGATCGGCAACTCCCTTTCCGGCGACGTCATAGCCTGAGCCATGGTCGGGAGAGGTGCGGACGAAGGGGAGACCGGCGGTATAGTTGACACCATATTCTCCGGCCAGNGCTTTGAAGGGAGCGAGACCCTGGTCATGATACATGGCCACGATGCCGTCAAATTTAGCGAAGGTTCCGTTTCCGAAGAAGCCGTCGGCGGCATAGGGGCCGAAGGCGAGCACACCTGCCTTGACACATTCCGCTATGGCGGGTTCGATCTGTTCGATCTCTTCGCGTCCGAGCAGGCCGTTGTCTCCNTTGTGGGGATTGAGTGAGAAGACCGCTATGCGGGGACGCTCCATCCCGAAGTCTTCCCTGAGGGCCTTGTCAAGAGCGACGATCTTCTCGACGACTGCTTCGCGCGTGATTGCGTCGGGAACCTCGCGCAGTGGTTTGTGGGTCGTCACGAGCGCCACGCGGATATTGTCGTCGAACAGGATCATCGTTGCTTTCTGACCCTGTCCCAGCCTGGCTTCGAGNAATTCGGTATGGCCCGGATATGGGAACGTCTCTTGGTTATATACGGTTTTTTTATTGATCGGNGCCGTCACCAGGGCGTCTACCTCNCCGGCTTCTATGGCCACGCATGCGGCTTCGAGAGCTTCGGCGGCGGCAAGGCCNGCTTCGGGAGAGGGATGGCCGGGAGTCAGCTGCAGACCCTCGCCACACACGTCCACGACGCTGATGCGCCCCGGCTGGGCTTCAGCTGCGCTATTTACTTTGGNTAGTTTCAGACCCTCTATCCCGAGATCTTTCATCACTCTCAGNACAAGTTCCATGCTGCCGTAAATTACGGGCGTGCATATATCAGTCATTCCTTCNTCGGCGACGGCTTTAAGAATCACTTCATAGCCGATNCCGTTGAAGTCTCCGTGAGAGATCGCGATCTTGGGCTTATGGCGGTTATGTTCAGACATTGTTGTTTGCTGTTTCAAATAATTTGAGGAGAATAATCAGTCGCGCTTCTTGGCCGCCAGCATTCCNCAGGCCGCCTCGATNTCCTCTCCGCGCGACGCGCGGATTGTNGCCGTGATTCCGTTGTCNTTCAGAACATTCCGGAACATAATCATGCGCTCTTCGCTACAAGGCTTCAGATCGATACCGGGGATCGCGTGGAAACGGATAAGGTTTACGCGGGCCGGGATGTCTCCTATCAGATGGGCNAGCATCTTCGCGTGGGCNACGTCGTCATTGACCCCGCGCCACATNATATANTCGAGCGACAGGCGACGCTGTCCGCTGAAATCGTAGCTTCCGAGNAGTTTCATGACCGAGTTGAGCGGCCACGCCTTCTGAGCGGGCATCATCGATTCGCGCTGAACCGTATCTGCCGAGTGCACGCTGAGCGCAACGTGGACCTTTGTCTTTTCCAGAAGATCCTTGAGCTCGGGCATCTTGCCNACAGTCGAAACNGTTATNCGNTTCGGACTCCAGGCCATACCCCACGGTGCGGTCATGATCTCGATGGCTTTCAGGACCTCCCCGAGATTGTCAAGAGGCTCACCCATTCCCATGAAGACGACGTTGGTCAGCTCGTTCATGGGGGCCTGTCCCTTTTGGGGAGCCGGCGGAATCGACAGCACCTGGTTTATGATCTGCGCTGAGGTCAGGTTGGCCTTGAAGCCGAGTTTGCCTGTGGCGCAGAAGTAGCAGTTCATCTTGCANCCGACCTGGGAGGAGACACAGAGCGTCGCGCGGTCNTTGTCGGGGATATACACGCTTTCAAATGCCTTTCCGGGACCGGCCTGAAAAAGATATTTGACGGTNCCGTCGGCAGACTTACGGCTCGTCTCCGGTTTCTCGCGGCCTACACAATACTCGCGCGAGAGCCATTCCTGATTTTTTTTCGATATATTGGCCATCTCGGCAAATGAGGTGACCTTCTTGTCATAGAGCCACTGCGCGAGCTGTTTGGCTACGAAGCGGGGCATTCCCCCCTTGGCCGTCACCTCTTCCAGCTCGGCGAGCGTCTTGCCGATCAGCGGCTTTTTATTTGTATCGGACATAAGTAATTCTTTCTTTAATCGGCACGATGAAGCGGCCNCCCCCTACCAATCTGCAAATATAGCGATTTTTCGAGAGAGTACAAAGCGAATGGCCCAAACAGGGGCCAAATAAAAATCCCGACACTCGAAAGCGTCGGGATTTTCAGTATTATCTTTCTAAGTTTTTTCTTAGAGCCTAAGTTTTAACTTAGATTGTGTTTGGATTACAAAACCAAGTGTGATTACTCGCCACCCTCGAACTTGTAGGTGTTGTTCTTCACGCTCTTCGCGCCACGGAGCATCGCGGGGAAGTCGGTCTTGACCATCTGCTGGTACTGACGGTCATAGCTCTGTGCGTTNTAGGGGAAGTCCTGNGTCTGNGTTCCGGTTACTACGTAGCCGTAGACACCGCCGTCGTCGCTGATCACATAGAGTTTCTTATCGGCGGGGGTACCGTTGATACGACCCATAGCCTCGCCCGGCATTACGATGCCGTTGCGGCCGAANCGGAANGCCTCGTAGTTCTGAGGCTCGACGCCCATGTTCTTGGCAACGTCGGCTACAGACTTGGCGTTCTTCTTATATTCAGCNACGAGAGCNTTGCCGGCCTTCTCACGGCGAACCTGCTGGGTGAGCATTTCCTTCACCTCCTTGTTCGAAACCGGAACNAAGTCATCATAAGCGGCNCTTACAGCGGCTGCGTAAAGAACAGGCGCGGCAGCATCCTTATTCTCGAAGATACCGCTGACATCTCCTGCCTTTGCGTCAACTACGACCCAGCGTGCAACCTTGCGGCTCTCGGGCCAGTAACCCTGATAGCTGGGGATAGCGGGAACAGAAGGAGTGATTGCAGTCGGGATGATCACGTAACCCTCTTTCTGAGCGTTTGCGATAAACTTCTCGGGAGTGTTGTTCTCGGCGAGATATTTCTCAAGTTTGTTGCGTGCCTCGGCTACGGTAGCGGTGCTGGGATTGAGGGCGTATGCAGCCTCCTCATATTCGTAAACCTCTACAGGAGCGTTTTTCTTCACGACCTTACCGATCATAGCACCCTGGGGTGTGGTGGTGAGGATGGTGTAGCGGCCTGCGGCATTGTCGAGAGAGTCCATCATAGCCGGCTCGATNGCGTTGGTCGCGCCGTCGGCGGTGAAGAGGGGAATCCACATATTGGTCTGTGCCATTACGCTGTCGGCGGGGAACACCGANGCGATGCTGTCGGCGNNAAGNCCGGCATTCAGACGTGCGAGCACTTTCGAGGGAAGAGCGGTGCCGGCTACGTTGACGATGTTGATCTGGATCGAGTCAACCTCTGCGCGGCGCTTGCCCATCTTCACGACAGTGAAGCCTGCGAGAGACTCGCTGACGATGCTGACTGAATCTTTCGGAGCGTTGAGAACATAGTTCTTGACGGCACCTGCGGGAAGATCCGCTGCGCGGAGCTGATGGCGGGTCAGAACCACACCCTCCTTGCGGACATCGGCGGGGAGAGAGGCGGCGCTGTCACGAAGAGCAGCGACGGTTTTCTTGGCCAGATTGGCAGCCGCAGCGCGGTCAGCGTCCGAAGGACGGATCGAAACGGCGATTACCGATGCCTCCTTGGTGGGCTCGGTCACGCGGAAACGGTTCTTCTCCTTATTGTATGCTTCAAGAACCTCAGAATCCGAAACGGGATATTTCTTCTCGTCGAGCTGACCATAGGGGCGGTATGCGAGGCTGACGTTGCGGGTCTGCACGAAGTCGTTGTAGAGAGCCTTGCGGTCAAGGTCATTGGCCTGTACTGTGCCGGCCACGAGACCTGCGTATGTGTTACGCTTAACCATCTGGGCGGTCTTCTGCTCCATTGCGAGCCATGCACGCTTGAAAGGCTCGGCCTGCGCTTCGGTCAGACCGTTAGCGGTAGGTTTGAAAATCACTTCGTAGGCCTGTGCGGGAGTGCCGACATTGATACCGGCGCTCTGGAGCTGACGCATGATGTTCTGAAGATCCTCGGTGTTCACGGGGTTTTCGAGAACGTAGTAGCGGAGCTGGTCGCCGCTGGTGTGGAGACCGAGACGGTCTGCGCCGTTGTCAAGGAGTTTGTTGGTCAGAAGTTCCTCGACGGCCATCTGTGCAAGCACCTGGGTGTCGAAGTTAGCGAACTGCTGGGGGTTCTGACGGCGGGCATCTTCAAGTCGGCGGTTGAGTTCCTCGCGTTTTGCCTGATACTCGTGGATGTCGATCTTGGCATCCCCCACCTTAGCCACAGTGGTGTGGTCTCCGAAGAGGTTACGGCTGTTGGTCAGCGCGTCGCCTACGATGAAGGCAAGCAGTGCAAGACCGATGATGACGATCAGGAACACAGACTTGCTTCTGATTTTCTCTAATGTTGCCATTCTTTATAGCTGTTGTTTGTTTATTTATTTCGTTTCATTTCCGGAGCCCGAGATACGCACTCCGGCACCATCGGAGACCTCCTTTCGGGAGATTCCGGTGGCGTAGGCAGTCTTTTAAGCACGCAAAGGTAACAATTTTAACTCAAATCCCCAACTATTCAGAGTGAGATTCTGCATAGTTGGGGATTTTTANTAAGAAAAACGCCGTCCGGAGCCTCCATTTAAGANATTTTAGAGNCAAAAGCCGTTAATATGAACGCGTCTCACAGCATACGTCCCGATTATCGACGCAACGCTTTCACGGCTTCTCCGGCTTCTGTTCCTCAGAGGCCGAAGGCCTTCTTGACTTCGTCGACATAGTCGAGCTTTTCCCAAGTGAAGAGCTCGACCTCTTTGGTCACCGGTGCGCCGTCGTCATAACGGGATTCAAAGGTCTTGGTGACTTTTCTGGGCTCGCGGCCCATGTGGCCGTAGGCTGCGGTCTCGCGATAAATCGGCTCGCGCANNTTGAGNCGCTCNTCGATNGCCTTGGGNGTGAGAGGGAAGATAGCNTTGACCTTCTCNGCGATCTCGGCGTCGGTCAGATTCACCTTAGAGGTTCCGTAGGTGTTNACAAAGATGCTGACGGGCTCGGCTTTGCCGATCGCGTATGCGACCTCNACGAGCACCTCNCCGGCTACGCCGGCNGCCACGAGGTTCTTGGCGATGTGGCGGCATGCGTATGCAGCCGAACGGTCTACCTTCGAGGGGTCCTTGCCGGAGAAGGCACCGCCGCCGTGCGCACCGCGGCCACCATAGGTGTCGACGATGATCTTGCGGCCGGTCAGACCGGTGTCNGCNTGAGGACCGCCGAGCACGAACTTGCCGGTCGGATTCACGTGGAGCGTGATCTTGTCAATATCAAGAAGGGCCTGCTGCTCGGGCTTCAGCTTGGCTTTCACACGGGGAAGGAGAATTTCCTTCACGTCTCTGCGGATAGTCTCGAGCATTGCCTCGTCAGCGGCTTTTTGGGCCTCTTCGGTTTCGTTGAGAGGCTCGACGAATTCGTCGTGTTGTGTGGAGACGACGATCGTGTGAACTCCGAGCGGTTTNCCATCGTCAGAATATTCAACCGTCACCTGGCTTTTCGCNTCCGGACGNAGATAGGAGGTCAGACGNCCCTTGCGGTAGTAGGTCATTTCCTTCCCNTCGCGACGGATATCCGCGAGNTCGCGCATGATCAGATGAGCGAGATCGAGCGTGAGNGGCANATAGTTGTCGGTCTCGTCAACGGCATAACCGAACATCATTCCCTGGTCGCCGGCGCCCTGCTCTTTCTGTTCGTCGGAGTCAACGCCACGGCCGATATCGCCGCTCTGTTCGTGGATGGTTGAGAGGATACCGCACGAGTCACCGTCAAAACGATAGGCTCCGCGGTTATAGCCGATGTCACACAGAAGTTTGCGAACGACACCGTGAATATCAATGTAGGATTTGCTCGACACCTCGCCTGCGATCACCACCTGGCCGGTGGTCACGAGAGATTCGATAGCTACGCGCGACTGAGGGTCACGGGCGAGGAATTCATCGAGGAGAGAATCGCTGATCTGGTCACAGACCTTATCGGGATGTCCTTCCGAGACGGACTCCGAAGTGAAAAGATAGCTCATTTTCGTATATGTGTATAAAAAATTTAGCATTGAAGGCCGATGGGCCACCCAATGCTTCGACACGTTCTCCGCCCAATGTTGACCGCGGGATGTCATCACTCTCCTGAAGAGAGGACCGGGACACGCCTTTGTCAGGACGGGAGCAGTTTTAGCATTTTTTCGGGTGGTTGCAAGCAGCCAAATTTATCCACCTCCTCCGCCGGCACGATACGGACACCCGCCGGTTTTGGTTTTGCGAGTGCAAAGATAGCTCAATTTTTCTGAAATTGCAACTTATTTTGTAATTTTACAATCTGAAACCTGCCCCGCGGACCCGCGTCCGCAATGAAGCCTGAACCCTATCATGAGTAAAATCAATCAGATCAAAAGAATGATGGTGATCGTCAACCCTATCTCCGGCACGAAGTCGAAGAAAGGGGTGGGCATACAGATTGCCAAAGAACTGAGGAAGCTCGGATATGTTGTCGAACTGCGCCACACGACCGCAGGTGGTGACGCGACCAAATGGGCCCGCGAGGCAGCAGACCACGACTATTATGGCGTCGTTGTCTGCGGAGGCGACGGGACGGTCAACGAAGCGGCACGTGGAGTCAGAGGTTCGGAGACGGCTCTCGGAATCATCCCGATGGGCTCGGGCAACGGTCTGGCACGCCATCTTCAGGTCCCCCTCAATCTCAAGGGAGCGCTGAAGGTCATCGGCGAAAACCGGGTTCTCGCCTGCGATTACGGAACGGCCAACGACAAGCCCTTCTTCTGTACGTTCGGAGTGGGTTATGACGCAGTGGTGACCGAGAAGTTCAACCGTATGCCGAGCCGTGGGCTGAAACAGTACCTGCGGACAATGCTCGACGAGTTCCCGACCTATAAGGGGGAGGAGTATAAGATCCTCGTGAATGGACATGTCCTCACGGACAAGGCTCTTCTGATCGCCGTCTGCAACGCATCTCAGTATGGCAACAACGCCTATATCGCGCCGGAGGCCTCGATCAAGGATGGCCTTTTAGACGTGACCATAATCCACACCGGCAACGCCATCAACCGCGCGCTGGCGGGCCTCGACGTACTTGTCGGTCTGATCGGCAAGACCACAAAAAGCACCACTATACGCACACGCGAGGTCACCATTATCCGCAAAAAGGGAGGCCCGGTCCATCTCGACGGGGAACCCGACACAATGCTCGAACGCATAGATGTCGCCTGCCATCCCGGCCAGCTCCGCCTCTTCTCGACCGCCCGCAAAAGCCACTACCGCGCCCTACTCTCCCCCAAAATCCCCATCCTCTCCCCCATCGTCCTCACCACCCTCGACCTAATCTACAAAATCGGCGACGCGTTCACGCCGCGCCGCCGAAAATAGAGTTATCAGTATTTTACCTACGCATAGGATCCCCATAAGGATCACGCAGCAGGTAAAATGCACCCGGGTAATATAGGGATCCTGCCGGATACCACCTATAGCCATAATAATCTGCTAATTCTCCGGACATATCTTTATCGGTAAATACTATACAATCCTGACCAATGTTAGCAACCGACAGATAGGTATATTTGTCATTCAGTATTTTCAACATCGCCAAATCCGGTATTTCAGATACATTATACTGGATTGCTACAGAATAAATCTCGGACGAAGTGGTATGATCACTATTATACAAGGCCATTGAATCAAAATATTCCCCATACGTGTCACCCAGGTCTTTTATTTTCAAAGAGGTGCCGGGGGATAGAACCTCAGGATTATTGTAATCAACGAACAGTTTAACAAATCCGGTTATTTTATCATAAGGGAGTTTCGTGATAGCGGACACCAGAACTTCGGTATACGCCGTTCCACCGGAAGTCTCAATCCCGATGTAAGTAGTTCCCGGTTTATAAGTCTCCACCTTATCACCGGAGACTTTAGCCACATCCGGAAATAAAGACACCGAAGACATCTCCTCATCGGCTTCTTTATTGATCTCGAATTTTGTCCCGGGTTTAACTATCTCACTTGAGGTCACCTTATGAAAGGTCATGGATTCATTTTCTCTTAATCCGGTTGCTTTCGCACTGAATTCGACAGCCTTGTAGTCACTCAGCGTCAGAATCATCGAGTTATTATTCAATAGCTCTTTCGAATTGATATCAAAGCTTTCCGAGAAAACAAAGACCACACTATGATCCGACTCATTGACGGAAAATTTACCTTCAGCAAATTTGAGATTTCCTCCTACTCTCAAGTCAGAGGTTTCCATCAGAATAAAACTTCTATCCGGCTTAAGCTCCACTCGGATCAAACCGAAGTCTGATGTAACCGAAGCCCACACACCAAAAAGCGATTTCTCCAGACTTTCCGGCCACGCGACTTCATCGATACCGGGATTGTCCGGATTATCATCCGGATTTTCGGGATCGACAGGGTTATCATCTGGCTGTTCAGTCTGATCAGGAGTCTTCGGGTCGTCCTTGTCACATGCACCGAGTGCCAACACAGCAAAACAGGCAAGACAAAGCAACAGGTATGAAAATCTTTTCATGATTTATATTCTATATAATTAGCGATTAGTAAAAGTAAGAACGAAGCGTCCTTCCTAAAACTTCGTTTTATCTATTCTCTTTAAACATTTCCAGCTTTGATAAGCTGTTAGTTTTTAATCAGATACTAATTAAGCCACAAAGTTATAGCCGAACTTTAGTAAAAGCAAGTAAAATTATATTAAATATTGTAATTATATGATAATAAATGTTAACATAAGAGAGTGTTTTATCTCTGAGGAACGACTGAAATTTTGCCGAACTGATATTGGCAGAGCAAATATAAATCTTGATGGCGCCCTATAAAATAGTCTCGGTTAAAATGGTATCGGTTGAGGTGTAGATAGACCGGGATTTGGGGTGCGCACAATTGGTACCGGCACGATTGACACCCGAACAATTGACAAATGTAGGGACATCGCTTTGCGATGTTTCGCTTGCCTACAAATGTCACACGGATGGCAACACTATCTGACGAGCGGCCGGTCAAACATGCCAAAGGCACGTCCTTTCATTGCGTTGACGTTGTAATTGACTACAAATGATGCGTCAAGGATAATGAAACGAGACGAGGCGGACGATCAGCGGGTGGTGGCGAGCGCGTAGGTGCGTTCTCGGAGGTAGGCACCGAGGGCGTCGGGATCCCCTTTGAAGCGGAGCTGGTCTTCGGGCATTATGGGGTCGCCGATGGTGACACGCAGTTTCTGATAGCGTTTCTTGAAGAGCTCGCGCGGCAGCAGGGCCGTGCGAAGCTGCCAGCAGACATGGCCCATCAGATTGAAGAACCAGGTGTTGTTGCCGTGGAAGTAAACCGGGATCACGGGCACCTTGGCACGCGCTATGATCTGCAGTACCGATTCCTGCCACGGACGGTCAACCAAAAAGCCTTTGCGGTCTGTCTTGCTCATCGCTCCGGCCGGGAAGAATCCGACCGGTTCGCCCGATTTCAACATACGGAGCGCCTCGCGGATTCCATTGACCGACACACGGCGTTTTTCGGGGTCATCGGTCGCCTGCGGGTCGACAGCGATGAAGTTGGGACGCATGGCCGACAGCCGGTTCAGGAACATATTGACCATTACCTTGAATTCCGGTCGGCGCTTGGTCATAATGTAAATCAGCATGATGCCGTCAATCGAACCGAAGGGATGATTGCTGACAGTGATGAAAGCCTCCTCTTTGAAACGGTCGAGCACTTCCTCGTTGTCGACCTGAAGGTCGATGTGGAAGTCATCGTCGATCAGATGGCGCGCAAATTCGGCTCCTTGTGTGTAGCACCACTTTCCGTGGACGCGGTTGACCTCATCCATTTTCAGAAGATGGAGGACCCAATTGACCAGTTTTCTGTGGCCCTTCAGCTTAGGGATCATCTCGACCACATCGTCGTAATTGATCACGTCGGGTCTGACTCCCGGATGTTCCTTCGCGGGGTCTGCGCTNTGATGTTGTCCGGGGTTATGAACCGGTGTTGATTCAGAATTCTGATTATCTGTATATGCCGTGTTTTCNGTTTCCATGGCCAATCTANNACTGTCAATTTTTTGACGGGGAGATATAGGCGGTATATTTTGATATCCAACGAGCGAATCCGGGGATGCGCATCAGCCCGTATTCAAAGATAACNAAACCNAGCAAGGCNCAACCGATTCCGCACAGGACGTCGATTATGTAATGGTGTGAGGTGTAGACGGCTGTGAACCAGATTCCGAGTGTTACGNTTCCGAGTACAATTCGCCATGTCCACGACGAGCGCGCGCGTATCGAATAGATNAACGCGACGAGCGTATAGGCNGAATGAAGGGAAGGCACGGCCGCAAATACATTCGCGTTGCGCTCATAGAGGCCGTGGAAGACAGAAAGCCCCGTCATTTCGTCGAAACGTCCGAGACCGGCTACGGAGCCGGGAGTNCCGGGAACGGCCTCGAAGCCGTGCATCGCAACATACCACGGCGGAGCGGCCGGATGAATATAGTAGCCGGCGAAACCTATCAGATTGACGAAGAGGAACACAAGCGCGAAATGGAGATAGGGACCTCGTTTGCCGGTGAAGTAGAGCCACAGACCGAAGAAGACCGGCAGAGGCACCCAGCAGAGGTAGAAGAGGCCGGCGAGGAAGTCCATTACCTTGCAGTTGTGAATGGCAAAGAACTCGTTGGGCGTCAGCACTCCCGCCGTCGTCTCGATTCCGAAAAGCGTTTTCTCGGTATTATAGAGACCCGAGGTGTCTACAGGATTCACCTCATAGTTGGGAAGGAGGTTCATCCAGTCGTAGGAGACAGCGAAAACTATGAAGGGGAGCAGAGCGACCGTCAGACGTCTGGTGGATCGCGAGGCGAAGAAGAGGCCCGTGATCAGAACCCCCATGACGACATGCTCGGGACGCAGCCCGATGAAGAGGGAGGTCACGAGAAGCCACACAACCAGGGCGATCAGACAGCTCCAGGTCTCCTTGGCCGTAGGCCGGTTACGTTCAGCCGAGAGATTTTGACGCGCAGTCATGGGATCAGAGTTTCTTACCTTGAAGTTCACGACGGCAATGTGCTATTCGCGCGCAAGCCGTGATGTTGGCGAACACAGCGATTATGGATACGGCACCATACAGAATCCAATTGGGCCATTCGGCCGCCGAGTCGAGAGACTGACCTACGATTCCGGTCACAAGCACACCGAGCGTCAGGACCACCACTCGTTCGGGACGCTGCATGAAGCCGACCTTACATTCGATTCCAAGTCCCTCGGCACGGGCACGGACATAGCTGACCATGATGCTGCCCACCAGAGCAAGGAATGTGATCAGCGCACCCGAAAGGCTTCCGATCTGCATGAAGTAATAGGCGACACCTCCGAGTGTGAACAGCTCGCAATATCGGTCAAGCACCGAATCATACATGGCGCCGAACACACTCGCCATATTTCCGAGGCGGGCGACCTGGCCGTCAAGCATGTCGAAGACCGAGAAACCGATGATCAGACAACCGGCGAGAGTCAGCAGACCGTAATCGAAATTTCCACCTTTTCCGACCAGCCAACCGGCATAGACCATAACAGCCGCCGCAGCAACCTGACCGAGGAAGCCTATTGTCGTCACCATATTGGGAGTCACCCCGATGCGGATCAGGAAATGAACAAAGGGATTGATCACACAATATATCCCCTTCTGGAGAGAGTCACGTGAGGCCTTGGCCTTTGCACTTACAGACATTTTTGCAGTTATTTTGTGTTATTTGCTTCATCTCCCCTTTGATGGAGGATAAAGTTCACGAATCTAATCGCATACGGATCAAACGCCGTCTTGCGATAGACGAATATCTTTTGGAAAAGGAAATTCCACCCGAGCGAGACAATGAGAGAAACCAGCAACCGGGCCGCGGCAAAGAAGCCGTCGGGACGGAAACCGAGTTCCACGAGAAACTTCCACTCCAACATGATGTGATAGAGTATCTGGGTTCCGAACGCATTCAGAAGCAGAGACCCGATCCATATCATGAAATACTTGACTATAACGGCTTTCCAGGGGCAACCGTCGGCATGGAACGTAAACTTATAATTGATCACGCAATTCACCACACCGCCGAAAAGCGCACCCAGGGCAGTGGATAGCCATGGCGAAAGCCCCGCGAAGGAGAAGAGTACGAACGAGAGCGCCATGTCAAGCCACGACGCGGCCTGAGAGCTGAGCGTCGAACGCAGGAACGTGAAGAACAGGCTGTCGCTCTTCAGAGCCTTGCGACCGAGAGCCTTGACGGCTCCGACCGACCGCGGACTATCATGATTGGAATCTTCCATTCAGGGTGTTACGTTATTCAAACCCATTCAGGGGAGAATGAAGAGATTGAGGAGAATAAGTAAAAGAGCCGTCAAGAGACCGGCGGCTATATCGTCGGCCATCATTCCCCAGCCTCCGGGAAGTTTCTCGAGATTACGGATTCCGAAGGGCTTGTATATGTCGAATATGCGGAACAAGGCGAGCGATATGAGTATCTCCCACCAGGGCACGATATGAACACCCATACAGAGCGGAAGCAATGACACCCACTGCCCGACCGTCTCGTCGACACAAGCCACCACCGGATCCTTTCCCCAGTATTTTTCGGATTCGTTACTTGCCCACGTACCGGCTATACCGACAATGACTATAGCAAGCGACGTGATCCAGAAGTCTACCATCGGAGAGGTCCACAGATAAAGAGGCAGCCACAAGAGCACACCGAGTATGGCGCCCCACGTTCCGGGTGCGACGGGGAGATAGCCCACTCCGAAGGAGGTGGCAATCATTCGCGGAAACATGGGGAACTTTTTGTCCGTGATATTCTTGGGCCAACGGGCCTTCCAATTCATCAGTATCTGATATTAGGTTCGGGGCCGTACTGATTGTCACCGGGCTGACTGGGCTGACAGAGCCACACGATCAAAAAGATGACACCTATCAGGGGTATGAAAGAGAGCAGCCACCACCAACCGCTGCGGCCGGTGTCGTGAAGACGACGGAACAGAAGGCCGAATGAAGGAAGGAANGTANCCAGAGCCCACACGTAGGACATGATGGTAAAGAAGTTNAACGAGGGNTNCTGACCNTTGGCTATATTCACGAAATTGAATCCGACCCAGGGGAAAACGAGTACACAGCTCACAATCTGGACGAACAGATAGAACCACCAGTACTCCGAACGNGACGCACGNCCGGAGAAGTTGCAATAGTTGCGGAAAGCGCGGGCAATTGCCTCGCCGAATGATACCTGGTACTGATACATAGGCATAGATTTAAGAGAGTGATGACATCTTGACTTCAGTGTCAGAGGCGGAACCAACGTTNTCTATAGACTTAGANCCCGTTGTTTCCNTTCCGCAAAGATAACCAACTTTCCCCTAACCGCCAAATTTACCGTCACGTCAGGCGNAAAGTGANAATCTCAGGCGNCAGCCGCNCNAGGTCTNTGGTTCAGNCNGCGTGGNAAGAGAAATATGATAGACAGCGNGACCATCAGCGCAAGNGCCCACGGATAGTANAGATACNGGAAGGGNGCAGCCGGAGANATACCGGCCAGNGAGGTCGCCAGAAGCGTCTGGGCNCCGTAAGGAATNAGACACTGAACGACNCATGACGAAGAGTCGAGCAACGANGCCGCCTTNCGAGAGTNGATTCCGAANCGNCGGGAAATNTCGCGGGCTATGGAACCGACCGTGATGATNGAGACGGTGTTGTTGGCCGTGCAGAGATTGACNACGCCGACAAGCACCGAGATCAGCGCCTGGGCTCCCCGCANNCCACTGACCTTGCGCGTCATGACGGCAAGAAGCCATTCGATACCACCGGCCGCTTTTATGATACCCAACATTCCGGCAGCCAGCAGGGTNATGATGATCAGATCACCCATCGAGTCNATTCCGGTGCCGGCNGAACCGGCGATGTCAAGNAGGGAGTGGCCCGTACAGAGGCCGGTCACGATACCGGCCAGAATACCGAGCGACAGNGTGACAGTCACGTTAACGCCGATGACCGCCAGCAGGATGACTATCAGATAGGGAATCATCAGCCACGGATTGTCAGGCACTCCGAGCGTCGCCTGCGGCGAATCGAAGCCTATGACTATGTAGACCAGCAANGTCACGATCGCGGCCGGAAGAGCGATCCATAGATTGGCNCGGAACTTNTCTCGCATATCACACCCTTGTGAACGAGTGGCCGCAATGGTCGTATCCGAAATAAACGAAAGNTTGTCGCCGAAGAAAGCACCGCCGAGTACGACAGCGACATAGAACGGCACCGACTCGCCGGCACCTCCGGCAATCTCGACCGCCAACGGAGTGAGCGCCACGACCGTTCCCACCGATGTGCCTATAGCGAACGAGATGAAACAGGCAGCGAAAAACAGGGTCGGAATAACGAACGCCGACGGAAAGATGTAAAGAATCGTCCTGACCGTAGACTCGACCGCACCTATGTGTTTGGCCACAGCCGCGAAAGCCCCCGCGAGCACGAAGACCCAGATCATGTATAGGATCGACGAATTTCCGGCAGATTTCGAGAAGACCTCGATTCTCTCGGAAAGCGTGCGCCCTTTCAGAATAATAACCGCCCACACCGAAG
This sequence comes from Bacteroidales bacterium, assembly GCA_014800785.1. GTDB lineage: Bacteria > Bacteroidota > Bacteroidia > Bacteroidales > Muribaculaceae > Lepagella. Next base: position 62,631 of record JAAVFK010000030.1, on the reverse strand, counting down.
CCACAAGCAGCGCGACGGAAATCGGCATCTTGTAAAAATCACCGAGCGCGATCGACACGGCGACATACAGAAGAATAAAAACGACCACCGGAGAGAGGGCGAGTAGACCATGCGCGGTCGAAAGGGCATGGTGTGTTCTTTTGTCTGACAAAATACTGATTTTTTAGAGTCCTCGCGGACATTTACACTGACATTTTTACACTGACATATTCCCGGACAGCCACTCCGGGGAACAACAATTAAACGTAAAATTCCTTTATTAATTGCCGTTGGGAATAATGAATTAAATTAAAGGAGCTTCTCAACCTTTTCCGTATTTTCATCGTTAGAGCTATGAGCCGTAGAGATTCCGACGGTTCTACACAGTTTTAAATTACACTCAAAACGAAAGTACTATGAACAAGCACTCATTATTTCAGAAAGCGATATTGTCGGTTATTTGCGCCGGCACACTCATAACGGGTACCGGATGCTCGGCACTCAAGAATACATGGAACGGTATGTCTGACGCAGGTCAGGGCGCCTCGGCCGGAGGTCTCGGCGGCGCAGCTGTCGGCGCAGGTGTCGGCGCGCTTATCGGCGGCGGCAAGGGCACTTGGATCGGCGCGCTCGTCGGCGCGGCTCTCGGTGCCGGAACCGGCGCACTCGTAGGCAACGCGATGGACAAGCAGAAAGAGGCTCTCGAGCAACAGCTTGCGCAGGTGCAGTCTCAGGTCAATGACAACACCGACGCGATCAACGCCAACAAGGAAGCGATCAATGACATCAAGGTTCAGATGGTCAAGGACAGCAACAATCTCGACGCGATCAAGCTCGTCTTGGGCGATGCCATCCTCTTCCCTACCGGTTCATACACTCTCACCCAACTGGCTGACGCAACTCTCAGCCGCGTGGCATATAACCTCAAACAGTTCCCCGACACAGACGTGACCGTCGTCGGATTCACTGACAACACCGGCAGCGAAGAACTCAATCAGACCCTCTCGCTCGAACGCGCGCAAAGCGTTGTCAATTACCTGGAACAGCTCGGTGTCTCTTCCGCTCGTCTGAAAGCTATCGGCCGCGGATGGAATGATCCCATCGCCTCCAACGCAACTCCCGAGGGACGCGCACAGAACCGCCGTGTTGAAATTTACATCACAGCAAACAAGACGATGATCGATCAGGCCCAGAAACAGACCAATTGACCTTCTGTGGTCTAAATTGTCTCTCCGAGGTCTTAATTCAGTCCCTCGGAATTCAAAAATTTAGATCTTAAGATCAAAAAAACGATCAAAGTTTTGTCATGTGAAAATATTTTTGTAATTTTGCAGTCGCTGAACGCCACCTAAGGCCAAAACCAAGGGCTGGCGTCAAGCCATCGGGGTGTAGCACAGTTGGTTAGCGCGCTACGTTCGGGACGTAGAGGTCGGGCGTTCGAGTCGCCTCACCCCGACAGAAAGGTCTGCCTTTTCAGGCAGACCTTTTTCGTTTTTGGACCGACAGCCGCGGAGAACGGGCAAATTGTGGACTGACGACATAAAGCGAAGGTGTTGCGGATCGCGATCCGCAACACCCTTCTCTATTTCGTGTTGTCTTCAGACAGGCGACTGATTACTCGCCCTCCTCTTCCTTCATGTTGTGGAAGACGTTCTGGACATCGTCGTCCTCCTCGAACTTCTCGAGAAGCTTTTCGATGGCTTCGCGCTGTTCGGCAGTCACCTCCTTGTAGTCGTTGGGGATGCGCTCGAACTCGGCGCTGACGATCTCAAGACCGGAATCCTCAAGGAACTTCTGGATATTGGCGAACTGGTCGAAGGCGCCGTATACGAGCCATTCTTCATCCTCAGCCTCCAGTTCGGCATCGAGGTCCATCAGTTCGAGCTCGAAGTCCTCGAGTGCGGTGTCGGCATTGGGCTTGATGTGGAAGACGCTCTTGTGGTCGAAGAGGAACGAGAGGGAGCCCTGGGTACCGAGCGAGCCGCCATGTTTGTTGAAGTATGAACGGACGTTGGCCACAGTGCGCTGGTTGTTGTCGGTCGCGGTCTCGACCACGATTGCGATTCCGTGGGGGCCGTACCCTTCGTATACGATCTCCTTGTAGTCCGATGCGTCTTTGTCGGTCGCTTTCTTGATCGCGCGGTCGATTGTGTCCTTAGGCATGTTGGCCGCCTTCGCGTTGTGGATCAGCACGCGCAGACGGGGGTTCATCGCGGGATCCGGACCTCCGGCCTTAGCCGCGATGGTGATTTCTTTACCGATACGTGTGAACGTACGGCTCATATTGCCCCAGCGTTTGAGCTTACGGGCTTTGCGGAATTCAAATGCTCTTCCCATTTGTCAGTTTTCTTTATCTTTTTCTTTATTGATTATCTGAGCTCGGCGCCGAGGTTCTTCTTCAGCGCGTCGACTATCTTTTTCATCGTTGCGTCGATCTGCTTGTCGTTAAGGGTCTTCTCGGGATCCTGAAGCATGATCGAGATGGCGTATGACTTCTTGCCTTCGGGGAGGTTCTTGCCTTCGTAGACATCGAAGAGCGAGATCTCACCGAGGAGCTTGCCCCCTGCCTTGCGGACAGTCTGCTGAACGTCAGCAAAAGCTACTCCGTTGTCGAGAAGAAGCGCGAGGTCGCGGCGAACGGGCTGGGTCTTCGGAAGCGACTCGAAGGTGATCTTGGTGCGCATAGCCAGACGGAAGAATGCCTCCCATTCAATTGCGGCGTAGACAACCGGCTGCTCGATATCGAAAGCCTTGAGGGTCTTGCGGTCGATCAGACCGATGCGGCCAAGCTGAACCCCGGTCTTGGCGGTGATATTAAGGGCGGCCGAGAAGGGCGCCTCATGAATCTGGGTTATATTGAGGGCGTTTTCGGCGATTCCTGCGCGGCGGAACAGCTGGCTGACGATCGCGCGGAGATCGAAGAACGTAGCCTCGGCCTCCTTTGTGTTCCACGACGGAGCGGTGAAGTTACCGGTCAGCCAGAGAGCGAGCATCTCGCGCTCCTTGAAGGGAGCGAGGGACGCCTCCTTGGTCGAGGTCTTCTCGGGATCGTATGTGTAGACGTGGCCGAACTCGTAGAGACGGAGGTCGGTCGCCTTGCGGTTCACGTTGTGGGAGATCGTCTCCAGACCGCCATAAAGGAGGGTCTGGCGCATAACGCCGAGGTCCTGAGAGAGGGGATTCATCAGCTTCACACAGTTGTCGAGGGGGAACGCCTCGTTGTCGCGATAGTATCCGACGGCAGTCAGCGAGTTGTTGAGAATCTCGGTGAAGCCCTGTGCGGTCAGCTGGTTCGAGAGAGCCTCCTTGAGGTCGTGGGAATCGTCAGTTGCGGCACGGTTCGAGAGAGTGACGTGCATCTCCGTTCCGAAGTCGACGTTGTTGTAGCCGTAGATTCGCAGGATCTCCTCGACCACATCACAGGGACGGGTGACATCCACGCGATAGGTCGGGACGGTCAGATGAAGCACATCGGGATCTGCGGTCTCCGACACCTCAAAGTCGAGCGAGCGGAGGATGCAGACAACGAGATCTTTCGGGAGAGCCTTTCCGATCAGCGAATTGCAGTATGTGAGCGAGAAGTCAAACTCAGCGCGGCGCGGTTCCTCGGGACACACGTCAACGATCGAGCCACAGATACGGCCACCGGCCAGCTCCTTGATCATGAGCGCGGCGAGTTTGGCGGCGTAGACGGTCACGTTCGGGTCGGTTCCGCGTTCGTAGCGGAAAGAGGCGTCGGTGCTCAGGCCGTGGCGGCGCGCTGTGCGGCGGATACGGGTGGGATTGAACCATGCGCTCTCGATGAAGACGTCTGTCGTCTGCTCGGTCACGCCCGAGTCGAGACCGCCGTAGACACCGGCGATACACATGGCCTCTTCCTCGTTGCAGATCATCAGGTCGGCGGCGTTGAGCTTGCGCTCCACTCCGTCGAGAGTCGTGAAGGGGGTTCCCTCCTCACACGCGCGAACGATGATCTTCTCCCCTTTCACTTTCGAGAGGTCGAAACAGTGGAGGGGCTGACCGAGACCCATGAGAATGAAGTTTGTGATGTCGACAATATTGTTGATCGGACGCAGTCCGACAGTCACCAGAAGATTCTGAAGCCACTCGGGAGAGGGACCGACCTTGACGTCACGAATCGTCACACCCGAGTAACGGGGACAACCCGCCTTGTCCTCAACCTCGACAACAACGGCCCCGTCGGGACAGTCAACGGCGAAGTCGGCTACCGAGGGGAGGGTGATTTCGGACGAGAGGGGACGTCCGGCCTCGAAATCGCGACAGCGGTTGTAGGCCTTGAGGTCGCGCGCCACGCCCAGATGTCCTGCGGCGTCAACGCGGTTGGGGGTCAGCTCCACTTCAAGACAGAAGTCGCTCTCCACATTGAAATACTCCGCGGCGGGTGTACCGGGGGCGATTCCGTCGGGGAGGACCATGATGCCGTCGTGAGACTCGCCGAGACCGATCTCGTCTTCAGCACAGATCATACCGAACGATTCGACTCCGCGCATCTTCGATTTCTTGATGACGAATTCCTTATCGCCGTCATAAAGTACGGTGCCGATGGTGGCGACCACAACTGTCTGGCCGGCGGCCACGTTCGGGGCGCCGCAGACGATCTGGAGCGGGCCGGAGGGATCGGCCACGTCAACGGTTGTGATGTGGAGATGGTCTGAATCGGGATGATCGACACAGGTGAGAACCTTGCCGATTTTGAGTCCGCGCAGACCGCCGCGGATGGTCTCGACCTCTTCTACGTTATCACATTCGAGTCCGACCGAAGTCAGGACAGCGGCCAGCTCGCGGGGCGAGAGGTCGGTATCGATATAGCGTTTAAGCCACTTGTATGATATGTTCATCTTATCTGTGTGAGTGTGAGATAAAGCGATTCGGAGTGCCCGACAGGGGTCTCCGGCAGGCTTTGGGCCATAACAGACGCTTTCAGACTGCGAATTTACAAAAAAAATTTGATTAGTGACTTAAAATTTGCGAATGACAGAGGGATTGATTAAATTTGAAGCCTCAAAAAGGCGCGCATCCCCCGAACCACGCGGATGTGTGCCCCGAATTGTTATGAAGATACATCACGAAGGAACCAATATTCTGGTGCTGCTGTTTATCGTATTGGCAGCCGTGAACGCGCCGGTGTGGCTCTTTTTGCCGCCACCGTTGCTCCCGACCATATGCACTGCGGTGTCGCTTCTGTTCTATATATTCGTCTTCAACTTTTTCCGTTGTCCGCGAAGAAACTACCGAGGTCCCCGGAAAGACATGGTCGTCTCGTCTGTAGACGGCCGGGTTGTTGTGGTCGAGAAAACTTTCGAGCCGGAGTTCATCAAGGGTGAGGCCATTCAGGTCTCCGTCTTCATGTCGCCGCTGAATGTCCACGCCAACTGGTTTCCCCTCAACGGAGAGGTCGTCTATGTACGCCACCACGCAGGGCGCTTCCTCTCGGCCTATCTGCCGAAGAGCAGCACGGAGAACGAACGCTCGACCATCGGCATCATCGCCGAGAACGGTCAGAAGGTGACGGTCCGTCAGGTGGCCGGAGCTATGGCACGCCGAATCGTCACATACGCACGCGAAGGAGAGAAGGCCGATATCGACGAGCATCTCGGATTCATCAAATTCGGATCGCGCGTCGACCTATATCTCCCCGTGGACGCAGACATCCTCGTGAAACTCGAACAGAAGACCAGCGGAGGCCTGACACCACTCGCCGCTCTTAAGGGGGCCGACGGCTGGATTCCGCCCACCTCCTGAGGATGGTCCCGGAATACCGGAAAAAACACTTTGAAAAACATGATTAAGAAAAACATACCCAACGCCATCACCTGTATCAACGCCATCGGAGGAACCGTGGCCTCGATCTTCGCGGTCAACCCGTTCGATATTTCCGGCGGTCTCTTCCATTATCAATGGACATGGCTTTTCATCGCCATCTCGATGCTGGCTGACTTCTTCGACGGCTTCGCCGCCCGCCTCCTCCACGTCAAGAGCGAGATGGGCAAGGAGCTCGACTCGCTCTGCGACATGGTCAGCTTCGGAGTGGCTCCCTCGATCCTGATGTTCGGCATACTGACCGCTTCGGATTCGGCCCCGTGGTGGGCCTGGGGTGCTGTCGCAATCGCGGTCGGCGCGGCCCTGCGTCTGGCTAAATTCAACATCGACACACGCCAGACAACCTCGTTTCTCGGCCTTCCGGTTCCGGCCAACGCCATGTTCTGGATCGGATACAGCGCCGCCATCATCGGCGGGATCGCGAATCTCGCGACTGTATGGTGCTTCATTCCAATCCTTCTGATCGTAGTGTACCTCATGAACTCGGAGGTTCCCCTGCTGTCGCTCAAGGTCAGCAGCTGGAATCTCAAGGACAACATCGCGCAGGTAATACTGATCGTCGGTGCGGCCGTGCTGATCGGCCTGTTCGGAGTCCAGGGACTGATGTGGTTCGTGATCTTCTATCTGCTCGTAAGCCTCGTCGTGAGTCGTGGCGCACTGAAACCCCAAAAATAAACCACCCTCTTCGCTCGTTATAGTTATACGCCGGGAGGACAGACACCTTCCGGACCGAACATACGAGTCCGACAGACTCAAACACCGGGGAGAAGATCCCCAATCAAGAATACATTAATAAAAGTGTCCACATTGATCTGGTTTATCATAGTCGTGGCGTTGATCGTGGCGTCACCATACATAGCCCGTTGGATATCGCGGCTGTTTCAGCAATGGGTAGCCCGAAAAATTCAGAACCGACTTCGTGAGGCCATGGGCATACCGCCCGAGACCCAGGAGGAACGTCGCGCGAGAAACGCCGAGGAGCGCCAACGACGCCGGACGACGTCGCGCCCCCGCTCCGCGTCAATCGTTTCCCTGCGCAGGCTTCTTCAGGAGTATGCGACCGACATCGAGTTCATCGAGATCCGCGAGTATTCGAGCCGCACCGAGATTCATCCCGAACCGGGAGGTGGCGCGCGCGTCGTGTTCGAGGAACAGGTGACCGACGCCGAGTATCTGATTCTTCAACCCGGCGGTCCTACCGAATTCGAAGAACCGGCCCAAAATAAATTCAAGTTCTGGAAACGAAAATGACCCGACACGAACAAGAGGGCTTCCGAAAGGGAGCCCGAACCTTATATATAACCGACCTCGACGGGACCCTGCTGGACTCGACGGGACACGTGACCGAGACTTCAAAACACCTGCTCAACCGGGCGATAGCCGACGGCGCACTCGTCAGCGTAGCCACGGCCCGCACGCCGGCTACAATCTCGACTCTGCTCAAGGGGATCGACATCAGCCTCCCCATGGTGGTGATGACCGGCGCGGCGCTCTGGGATATGAAGAAAAACCGGTACTATGACGTCCGTTTCCATCGTCCGGAGACTGCGCGGAAACTGCTCGACATCTATATAGAAGAGAACCTTCCGACCTTCATCTACTCTCTGGGTGAGGATCATATCATTCATATATATCACCTCGGGCCGATGGACGAGCTTGCCCGGCAGTTTATGGAGGAGCGCGACAAGAGTCCGTTCAAGATTTTCCATGTCGGAGCGGACGGTTCGTCAGACACACTTCCGCCGCTTGACCGCGTGCTCCTCTTCCTGACGATGCAGCCTACCGAAGCCGCACGTCGCGTCTATGAACGTGTGTGCGAGGCGGGAGACTGCCGCCCGATCTTCTATCACGACTCGTATGGCGACGAGATCGCCGAGCTCGAAGTCTTTGCCGCCGACGCGTCGAAGGCCGTCGGTGTCCGTGAAGTGGCGAAGATCGCCGGTGCGGACAGCGTCGTCGCATTCGGCGACAATATGAATGACCTGCCGATGCTCCGCGCGGCTGACCACAGCGTGTGTGTCGCAAACGCAGTCGAGGAGGTCAAGGCTACCGCCGCCGAAACCATCGGGCCCAATACGGACGACTCGGTGGCCCGATATATCCTGAACCATACCGAAAAGAGCTGAAGCAGGAGATGGCAAGCATTTACGAACGGCAACGGATCGGCAAATATGTGTTCCTCACGGTTTCGATCGTGGCGATTGTTGTGTTTCTGCTGATCTCCAACTCGCTTGTCAAACAGTTGGCAAATCAGGAACGTGAGAGGATGAAGATATGGGCGAAGGCAACCGAACGGCTCGCGTCGGCCGATGCATCGGCCGATGTGGATTTTCTTCTCGACATAATCGCCCAGAACAATTCTATTCCGGTCATGGTCATCGATTCAGAAGGGCACATTCTTGACTTTCGAAATTTCAAATTACCGGAAGAACAGGAGGAGATGGAGGGCGAGAGCGTCGGCATGGGGTTCGACATGCTCTCGGACAAGAACCGCCAGTTCCTTGAAAAGCGTCTCCACAGCGGAATCGGAGAGTCCTCACTTGAGGAACTTGCGGGACGCAATCCACATGTGATCCGAGTGGAGGTGATGCCGGAGTTCTATCAGTATATCTACTATGAGGATTCGATTCTTCTACGCCGTCTGAGCCTTTATCCTTATATACAACTCGGAGTCATGGCCATATTGACCCTGATCATCTGTTCGGCAGTGCTCGTCAGCAAACGCGCCGAGCAGAACCGTGTCTGGGTCGGACTCTCGAAAGAGACCGCCCATCAGCTGGGAACCCCGATCTCGTCGCTTATGGCATGGTCCGAATATCTGGCCCTCACCGGGACTGACCCTGAGGTGACGAAGGAGATCGACAAGGATGTGCGGCGGTTGTCGACGATAGCCGAACGCTTCTCAAAGATCGGATCGAACCCGGAGCTTCAGCTTGAGTATCTGAACGATCGTGTCGGCTCCTCGCTCGAATACATGCGCTCGCGAATCTCGGGGAAGGTTGAGCTTCGGCTCCATCTCTCGGATGACGATCACGCGACGATGCTCTCCGGAGCCCTGTTCGAATGGGTGATGGAGAATCTGACCAAAAACGCTGTCGACGCGATGGAGGGAGCCGGAAAGATCGACATCACGACCGGAGCGGAGAAAGACCGTGTCTGGATCGAGATCAAGGATACCGGCAAGGGAATCGCCAAGAAGAATTTCAAAAACGTCTTCAATCCCGGCTTCACCACCAAGAAACGCGGGTGGGGTCTGGGCCTGACGCTGGTCAAACGCATAATCGAAGAGTATCACGGCGGACGGATCTTCGTCAAGGAGAGCGAACCGGGCAAAGGCACTACGTTCCGGATCGAGCTTCCCAAAGCCGAACAGATAAAGGATAAAACTAAAAAATTCAAATTCATATGAAAACAGACAGCCCGAAAGGGGAAAAACAGTCTGCACTTCTTTCTGCAGGAAAGTGGCTATATTGGGTGTTGCTCGTTTTGATGCTGATTCCGTTCAAGCTCTTCACGACCAACGAGGATACCATCAATGCGCTCGAACGCTTCTCAGCTCCGGTGGCGTTGTTCATAGGTCTTGCGTTCGCGTTCATATTCGGAATTCCCCACCCCAAGTTCAACAAGAAATTCTCCAAGCTACTTCTTCAGGCGTCTGTCGTCGGCCTCGGCTTCGGCATGAATCTCCAGAAGTCGCTCCAGTCGGGAGCTGACGGTATGATCTTCACCATCGTGTCGGTTATCGGTGTGATGATCATCGGCATCCTGCTCGGCAAGTATATGAAGATCGACGGACGCACCTCATACCTCATCTCGTCGGGCACCGCTATCTGCGGTGGCAGCGCGATCGCAGCCGTCGGCGGTGTGATGAAGGCTAATGAGAACGAGATGGCCGTATCGCTCGGCGTCATCTTCATCCTCAACGCAATAGCCCTCTTCATCTTCCCTCCCTTGGGCCATCTGTTCAATCTCTCGCAGGCGGAATTCGGAACCTGGGCCGCAATCGCCATCCACGATACCAGCTCCGTAGTCGGCGCCGGTGCAGCCTACGGCACGGAAGCCTGTGAGCTGGCGACGCTGATCAAGTGTACCCGTGCGCTCTGGATCATTCCCCTCGCCTTCTTCACGATATGGTACTACCGCAACGAGAAGGGTGGCGAAGGAAAGGCTAAGATCTCCATTCCCTGGTTCATCCTGCTTTTCGTCGTGGCGATGATCGTCAACACCTACACTCCGGCGTCGATCGAGAGCTTCATGCGTCCCATCTATTCCGGTCTTGTGGTCGCAGCCAAACAGTGTCTTGTAGCCGTACTTTTCGCCATAGGCGCCAGCCTGAGCCTCAAGGTTATCAAACAGGTCGGTGTCCGTCCGCTCGTTCAGGCTATCACGCTTTGGGTAGTTATTGGTGTCGGTTCGCTGCTTGCCATCATATACGTGGGCGTCTGATGGCCCCACACCCGACAAGAGTGCGATTTTCCCGACGATTTGTTCCGTGATTCTACATTTTTTTGTATCTTTACATCCGATTTCAGGATTTGACAAATCCTGAAATCAGATGTAATTTATCTTCTTTTCTTTCAAACTTTATATATCATGGACAGCACACATGAAATGGTCCTCCGGACAGCGACCCCTGAGACTCTGCTCATGGGAGCGGCATCCGTAATCATGGGCTGGGCCGCGGCTACGGTTCACGGAAACGGCGAGGCACTACCCGCGATTCTGTGCATCTTCTTCGCAGTCTTCATGCAGCTCTACAACAACTGGTCACATCGTTATTTCGACATAAAATACAAGTTTGGAGAATATATCGACGATGGGTACGACCTTTCGGAAAAGCATGTTCTGGGAACCTACTCCCTTATGTACGAAATCGCCAAAGGCGCACTGGTATTGGCCGCCATGGTCGGTCTGGCACTTATGTCGATCGCAGGATGGTGGACTCTCATACTCGGTCTCTTTGTGTATCTGATTGCCTGGGCAAACAGTCACGGCCAGAATCCGTTGCTCAGAACGCGCCTCAACGTGTTCATCACCTTTCTGGTCTTCGGTCCTGTGGGTGTCATCGGAACCGATCTGGTACAGGCCGCAACCGGCCACACCGGGACCGACTTCCTCACTTCGTTCCGCAGCTATGTGACATGGTATGACCTCGGACCGGCTGTGATTCTATCCCTCCCGGCGGGTCTCATAGCCTTTGCATCCCATCTGGCCCACGGTCTTCGCCACTTCCAGAGCGACACCGATAACAGCAAGAGAACTTTCCAGACATTAATCGGACGTCGCAACACCGCGATCCTGTTCCTTATCTGCGCTCTGCTGGTTTCTTTCTGTTACGTTCTCTTCTGTCTGGTCATTACCCCTGCCCCTCCCATATTGTGGATGATGTTGGCACCGGTTCTCGTAACTGCATTCATGATCAAGTGCTATTTCAACATTCTCAACAACCAATATATCGGGACACGCATAATCGAGATCGATATGTCATGGGCATTCCTGTTCCTCGCCCTCTCGACCTACATCCTCTGCCTCACCACCGGCGCTCCCAATGACTCTCCCCTCCAGTACTACTCACTTCTCTAAGCGAGGTTTGGAGAATACTTTCGGACGTTTGCGGAACAAAAAAACGTCCGGAATCTTGCCGGAACCGAAAAAATTTACTTACTTTGCGGTCTGAAAGGCCCAAATGGCGGAATCGGTAGACGCGTTGGTCTCAAACACCAATGGAGCAATCCGTGCCGGTTCGATCCCGGCTTTGGGTACAGAAAAACAGGAAGCGCGGTTTGCGCTTCCTGTTTTTTTGCTTTTGGAAGATTGATGAGAGGGGTCAGTCGTCCATTTTGACGCTTTTGAAGGTGCCGAGGCGGTCGAATTTCAGTTCGATGCCGTCGTTGAGCTCGATTTCGTAGGAGAGGGTCTTCTTTTCAATCTTGACTACGTAGGTTTCGGGGAAGTTCTTGGAGATGTAGTTGCGGATCGTTTTGAGGACGAGGCCGGAGGGGACTTCCTTGTTTTTGCAGTCTACCGACGTCCATTCTCCTTTGTTGTTGAATTCGATCTTGGTGCCGTTTACGAGCTTTACGTCATAGTCAGTCTTTCTGAGCAAATGTTTATCAGTTTTGACCATACTCACACGGCTTTTCGGGAAGTAATCGGTCAGGAACTTCTGAGCCGTTTCCGGAAGGTCGGCACGGTTGATCGAGTATTTGTCGGCATGCGCCGGAAGCGCGCATACGATCAGCGCCAGCAAAAGCGGCAGAATAAATTTTAGTTTCTTCATTTATCGTCATCTTAGCTTGAGACCTTGAAGTCATCTTGACTTCTTGGCTTCGGGCCGGTCTCGGGTTCTATGTCTCAGAAACTAACGTCTGAGAGTCGCTTGAGGTTCTTGAAGAGGTAAGTTCCGGCGGTCCGGTGGGTGGCAGAACCTTAATTGGGGGGAGTTGTTATTTATAGGGGGTGGGGGGATTGAAACATCGCAAAGCGATCTCCCTACATTAGTCGTTGAGGGGCTATGATGGGGGCGTTAATTTAAATTTTTATGATGGTTGAATATAAGGAAGTGCCGGTCCTTTTGCTGACCGGGTATCTGGGGAGTGGGAAGACTACTTTGCTCAATAGAATCCTCCATAATGCGGAGGGGATCAAGTTCGCTGTTATCGTTAATGATATCGGTGAAGTCAATATCGATGCCGATCTGATTCAACGCGGCGGTATCGTCGGCGAGGAAGAGGGTGACCTCGTGGCGCTCCAGAACGGTTGCATCTGCTGTACGCTGAAAATGGATCTCGTCCGCCAGATCGACGGGCTGCTCGAATCGGGATTGTTTGATTATATCGTCATCGAGGCGAGCGGCGTGTGTGAGCCGGCGCCGATCGCACAGACAATCTGTGCCATGAACCAGTCGCCCAATGTGCCGGTACGTCCGCGCCTGGACTGCATTACGACTGTGGTCGACGCCCTGCGCCTCAAGAGCGAATTCGATTCCGGCGCGGCACTCAGGCGTCCCGGAATTGACGAGGAGGATATCGAAAATCTGATTATCGAACAGATTGAATTCTGCAATCTGATTCTGCTCAACAAAATATCGGATGTCTCTCCGGAAGAGGGGGCGCGTATCCGCGCCGTTATCCGTGCGCTGCAACCCAAAGCCCGCATAATCGATTGCGATTATTGCGACGTTCCCCTCTCGGATCTGCTCGACACCCATCTGTTTGATTTCGAGAAGACAGCCACGTCGGCTACATGGGTAGCCGAAATCGAGAAGCCCCTGGATGAACTTGAAGATGAACACGAGCATCATCATGAGCACGATGAGGAGGACCATGACGGTCACGAACACCATGAACATGAACACCATCATGAGCACCACCATGAGCACGGGGAGCATGAGCACCACGAGCATGGCCATGGCCATTGCCACCACCATCATCACCATCACGGCGAGGGGGAGGCTGAGGAATATGGTATCTCGACGTTCGTTTATTATCGTCGCCGGCCGTTCGACTTCAACAAGTTCGATCAGTTCGTCAATGCGGAGTGGCCCCGCAATGTGATCCGCGCCAAGGGCGTCGTCTACTTCAGCCATAACCGCGACATGTCTATCCTCTTCGAACAGGCCGGCGTGCAGAAGTCTATCAAAGAGGCCGGCTACTGGTACGCGACGGCCCCGAAGGAGGAGCTCGAGATCCTTATGGCTCGCGAGCCCGGACTTCGTCGGGACTGGGATGAAGAATATGGCGACCGCATGATCAAGCTGGTCTTCATCGGTCGTGATCTCGACCGCGAGAAGCTGACCGCTCAGCTCGACAAGTGTCTTGCTGACTGACCGACAAAACCGCAGGGACGGTTCGTCCCGATATAAATAATAGAGTGCGTTTGGACTAAAGTCCAAACGCACTCTATTATTTACTGCTTATCTATCACTCGGGTCGCGACAGGCCTGCCGCTTTGAGGATCTTGACCGGAAGGTCTGTGTTGTCGTTCATGTTCGCGAATTGTTCGGCACCAACACCTATTGCATAGACCGGAACGAGCCCTCCTGTATGATGGTTGGAAGTGAAGCCGAGACCGGTCAAGCTGTCAAAGACATGAAAGACCTCTTCAGTGAACGTGTTGAACGAATTATAGAGTGTCTTGTTCTCTTTCGAGGTCTCGGGATTGGCGGAGCGCTCGAACTCCGCGCGCAGACGTTCGGTCTGCTCGTCGGTCACGGGCACCGGACCCCAGAAACCGAAGCGGTCAGCCAGGAAGCCCTTCATATCGCTCCAGGTATAGGGAGTCTCACGGTTCTTCAGTGAACGGCAATACTCGGCCAGAGAGTCTTTCGACATTTTCTGGTGGTCGATATATCCGAGATGGAGATCATAGCCGACGCTGTTGTTGCCGAGACCCATGCCGCCGGTCTCGTGGTCGGCACTGACTACGATCAGGGTTTCGTCGGGGTGTGCGAGATAGAAGTCGTAGGCGTGACGGAGCGCCTGGTTGAAATTTAGCACCTCCTTGATGATGGTTCCGCCGTCATTGGCGTGACCGCCGTAGTCAATGTTGCCACCCTCGACCATCATAAAGAAGCGGTCGCGACCGTTGAGCGCGAGGCGGTCGAGCGCCGCTGCGGTCATGTCGGGGAGATTCATGGCTCCGGCGACGGAGTCGATTGTGAAATGAATCTGGTGGTAGTCGATCTCGCGCGGATTCAGAAGGAGGGCCTTGCCTGCCGGGAGGGCCTTCAGTTCATCGAGACCGTGGGCGATAGCCATATCGTTGGCCGCGAAGCAGTCGAGAAGATCGGTGGGATTACCTTTCTTGTCTTTCAGACCGCGAAGATGGGAACCGGCCACGAAATCATAGCCGCTCTCGGCCATCTGACGACCTATCTCATAATACATCCCGCGGTTTGGGACGTGTGCGTAGAACGCGCCGGGGGTAGCGTCGTCAGGTGCCACCGAGGTCACGAGAGCCACACCGAAACCATTATCGGCGAAATCGCGTGCGATCGAGATGACAGGGACAGTATCAGGGCCCATTCCGAGCATAGCGTTACGCGTCTTCACTCCGGTGGAGAGAGCTGTGCCGGCCGCCGCCGAATCGGTCACCGGCGAAGAGGCCGAGTGGGTCGTCGAAGCGGAAGCCACCGGGAAGCTGAGCATCAACAGCGGCTCGTCGGAGTTACGTACGGTCCGGTTATAGACCTGAGCGGCGAGGGAGTGGGCCATACCCATGCCGTCGCCGATAAAGTAGAACACATAGCGAGCCGGCCCTTCGGCCGACACACACATAACTGCGGCCAAGGCCGTCAGTAACGATAGGAGTTTCTTAGTCATAGTATCGGCAAATTTACGAAAAAACGGGGAGTCATCAAAACGGATTTGGCGACTACGGAGGCTTTTCGTATATTTGCACATTGAAAATCAGATACTGATTTATGCTCCAATTGAATGTCTTTATGCTACAATTGAACGTCGCTGACACGCACACGCGCCGGCGGTTTGTCCTGAACACCTTCTAATCATCTCTATATGATCAATCCTCCCTATTATGCAGATGATCACCGTTATGACGGTGAAATGAAATATGAGCGTTGCGGCAGAAGCGGTATCCTCCTTCCCCGCATCTCTCTCGGTCTGTGGCACAACTTCGGAGACGTCAACACTCTCGCCAACAGCCGCGATATGCTCCACTTCGCCTTCGACAACGGAATCACCTGTTTCGACCTGGCCAATAACTACGGCCCCTCCTACGGCTCGGCCGAAGAGACTTTCGGCCTTGTGATGAAATCGTCGTTCAAGCCCTATCGCGACGAGATGATCATCACGACCAAGGCAGGCCACGACATGTGGCCCGGCCCCTACGGTAACTGGTGCTCGCGCAAGTATCTGTTCGCGTCGCTCCACCAGAGTCTGCGCCGAATGAACCTCGACTATGTGGACATCTTCTACAGCCACCGTTTCGACCCCGAGACTCCGATGGAGGAGACGCTCCAGGCTCTCGTGGACATCGTGCGTCAGGGAAAGGCCCTCTACGTCGGAATCTCCCAATGGCCGTACGAAGCCTCGCAGTTCGCATACGAATATCTCGCCGCACACGACACGCCCTGTCTCATCTATCAGGGTCGCTACAACATGATCGACCGCGCGAAAGAGCATGAAGGAATCGTGCGTCAAGCGGCGGAGAACGGCGTCGGATTCACGGCCTTCTCCCCTCTTGAGCAGGGAATCCTCACCAACCGTTATCTGAACGGCATCCCGGCCGGCTCCCGTGCTTCGATCGGCAAGTTCCTCACTCCCGACAAGATCACGCCCGAACTTGTCGGCAAACTGCAGCGCCTCCAGGCCGTGGCCGAGCGCCGTGGCCAGACACTGGCCGAGATGTCACTGTCGTGGTTGCTCAAAGACAAATTCGTGACCTCGGTAATCGTCGGTGCCAGCTCTGTCGGCCAGCTCCGCGACTCGCTCGGCTGCCTGAAGAACCTCTCTTTCAGCCACGACGAGCTGAAGGAGATAGACAATATCCTCTTCGCCTGATCAACACCTATACATAAACCAATCGGGAGCGCCTCCGGTCCGGAAGTGCTCCCGATCTATATTTTCCGGACCGAGGGCTTGAATAAGCTTCAAAGAGATATTTGGTACAACCTCTTAATAAGGGGAAAAATGTTGTCAATAATGAAACATATGTTACAATGTCACATTTGTTGCATTCTTGACAACATATTTGATAGGCTGATTTTTAATCACATAGTAATTTTGCACTCGAAAAGCAGCACAATAACAACTAACCATAAAATCACACAACATGAAAAAGGCTATCCTCGGCGTCATGCTGATCTTTTTAGGGATCGTCACGACGCAGGCGCAGCAGACGACAGTGCGCGGGACGGTGATTTCAGCCGTCGATGATGAACCACTGATCGGAGTCACAGTCGTCTCGGCCAACAATCCCAACAATGGGACTACAACCGACATCGACGGAGCATTCCAGTTGACCGTTGATCAAGATGCAAGTATCATCTTCTCGTACATCGGATATGAATCTCAGACACTTCCCGCACAGCCCGAAATGACTGTCTATCTTAACGAGAATATGGAATTGCTTGACGAACTTGTCGTTGTCGGCTACCAGACCATGAGGAAAGCAGACCTGACGGGAGCTGTCTCTGTCGTAAATTCCAAGACCTTCGAGACTTCGGCAGATACCGACGCAATGCGCGCACTTCAGGGTAAAGTCCCTGGAATGACCGTGACTGCTACCGGCTCACCTTCCGGAACGGGATCGGTCAGAATCCGCGGTATCGGTTCTTTCAACGCTTCGCAAGATCCCCTTTTCGTTATCGACGGAGTTCCGACTACAGCCTCACTTAATTCTCTTAATATGAACGATATTGAGAGTATGCAGGTACTAAAAGACGCTGCATCCGCATCAATTTACGGCTCGCGCGCCGCGAATGGTGTGATCATTATCACAACGAAAAAAGGGAAAAACGCCGGCGACAAGAAAGTGAATGTAGCTTTTTCCGCCAACCTCACCGCTCAGTTCTATTCCGGCCAGTCGAAAATGAAACTTCTCGACTCGAAGGGATATGCCACAGCCATGGCTCAGGCCGCACTGAATGACGGACTTGATCCGGTAGCCTACGCCTCAAGCTATGGGCTTGACCTGAACGCGGCCTCCGGTTTTCCGATTTCAGTATATGACATTCGTTCCGGAAACTACAACCACTATACGGTCAATGGTATGTATGACGGCTTTATCAATGCAAAAAAGACAATGCGCATGTCAGACACCGATTGGCTCGACAAAATTTCCCGCACAGGCTTCATGCAGAGCTATGACGCCTCCATATCCTCGGCAAACGAAAAGTCGAGCGTTCTCTTCTCTCTCGGGTACAAGAAAAATGAGGGTATACTCAAATATACCGACTTTGAGAATTTTTCAGCCCGTGTAAATTCTTCATTCAAGATATCGCCCGTGGTCTCGGTTGGAGAGAACTTCACCCTGACTTATACTGACCAGGTTGACTGCCAACCCCTCGAGAACGCCCTGAAAATGCCCTCCATCGTTCCCGTATTTGAAACCGACGGAACGACCTATGCCGGTCCTGTCGGAAGTATGGCCGACCGACAGAATCCTCTCCGCGAACTCGCCTTCAACAAGGACAACGCCCTCAATGTCTGGAGAATGTTCGGAAATGCCTATATCGACATCACTCCTATAAAAGGTCTTACTCTTCGTTCGAACTTCGGTCTTGACTACGACGCAGCCTTTATTCATTCATACAACTATACTTTCCACAGTGATATAGTCAACAACGATACCAACTCCACAACCCTTTCTCAGGCAAACGACTCCAAATGGACTTGGAGTAATACCGCCAACTATAACTTCTCGATAAAAGACGCGCACTTCTTCACAATACTGGCCGGCATGGAGATGTTCCGGCAGAGCCGAATTGATTTCGGCGCCTATAACGAAAACTATGACATCGAGACGCCCGATTATATGTATCCCGATGCCTCGTCCGGCGTCGAGCGCGCAACCGGCAATAAATCTGCATACGCACTCTTATCATTCTTCGGAAAGATCGACTATAACTGGAAAGATCTCCTTCTTGCGTCGTTCACTATCCGACGCGACGGTTCTTCCCGTTTCGGTTCAAATAACCGTTACGGTACATTCCCGGCCGCCACTCTCGGCTATCGAATCTCGGAACATTTCCGCGACACCGATTGGCTTGATGAACTCAAGCTCCGTCTTTCATGGGGGCGCACCGGTAATCAGGCTATTTCCAACACCGCACGCTATGCCCTCTATATCGCCGACTACGGAAACGACCGTGTGACCTCCACGGCTTATGACCTTCTCCTTCAGCAGAGTGGTATATTCCCCTCCGGTTATTATGCCAGCCAGACAGCCAACCCCAATCTGAAATGGGAAACCACCGAACAGTCAAACTTCGGCCTTGACTATGGTTTCTTCCGCAATCGACTGATCGGCAGTCTCGATTTCTATATTAAGGATGTCAAGGACATGCTTATCATTCCCGCCTATCTCGGCGCAATGGGTGAGGGCGGTTCCTCCTGGCTCAACGGTCCGTCTCTGCGCAACTGGGGTATGGAATTACAGATCGGTTGGAGAGATGAACTCGCATGCGGCCTCGGTTATCGTGCATCGCTCAACATGGATTTATTCCGCAACAAAGTGACCTATCTTCCCAAGACAACTACCGGTTCATACCCACACACCACAACTCAGAATCTCGTTGAAGCAAAACGCCCCTACGGTTCGATCGTGGGTTACGTATTCGACGGCATTTTCCAAAACCAACAACAGGTTGATGCCTCCGGCCAGGACAATGCCCGACTCGGCGGTATGAGATATAAGGATCTGAATGGTGACGGCATGATAACCCCCGATGACCAGACATGGATCTACAATCCCGTTCCCGATCTTTCGTTCGGTCTCAACGTTGAACTCACCTACAAGAACTTTGACTTCCAAATGTTCTGGCAAGGTGTCCTCGGACAGGATATCTACAACAATCAGAAGTTCCAGAATGACTTTTGGAGCGTAACCGATGCCGGAAGCAACAAGGGTGTGCGTGTTCTCGACGCGTGGCTTCCCACAGTGAACTCCGGTTCCAATATTCCGATGCTTTCGACTAATAACCGAGGCGATGAAGGCCGGACCTCTTCATACTTCGTCGAAAACGGCTCGTATGCAAAGCTCCGCACTCTCCAGATCGGATACTCCCTACCTACGAGCGTGTTGAAGAAACTTCGTATGACACGCGCTCGATTCTATGTCTCGGGACAAAATCTGCTGACCATCAAAAGCCGTAGTCTTACATGTACCGATCCGGAAAATCCCAATTGGGCATACCCGATTCCAACTTCCGTATCTTTCGGTCTGCAGGTCGAATTCTAATCTCATAAATCTGAATAATCATGAAAGCTATCAAGATATTTCTTCTCGGAATCGCAGCACTGGGAATGTCATCGTGTAACGATTTCATTGACGTCCGTCCTACCGGAGTAATCGACGGCGACCTGGCCTATTCCGAACCGGATAAAATGGTGAACGCAGCCTACGCATCTCTCGGAGACTGCTGGTTCAGCTACCCTTTCAATTTGTGGCCCTATGGTGACCTCTCGTCCGATGATTGCGTGAAAGGGGGAGGGGGCACCACCGACACCGGTTATCACCCGATGGAGATATGGTCGTCACTGACCTCAACCCCCGGTGAGCTCGACGAATTGTGGTATCGGCTCTACTGTAATATTTCCCGATGCAATCGCGCTTTGGTAGCGCTTGAGGAGCATGGTGTGGAGGAGCTCGGTGAAGAGACCGCAAAAAGAAGAGTCGGTGAAGTTCACTTCCTCCGCGGCCACAGCTACTTCAAACTCCTGACCATGTTTCGCCAGATTCCATGGATAGATGAAGATGTATTCCGCAAGAATCTGCAGGAGAAGACCTCAAACACCCAGTTTTCCTATGAGGAGCTCTTTGCCAAGGTTATCAATGAATTTCAGATGGCCTACGATGCTCTCCCGGAAGAAATGACCGATGGTGGTGGAAGAGCCAACAAGATCGCCGCTGCATCTTATCTCGCCAAATGCTATCTGACAATCGCATGGGGCGATGGCTATGAGGCTACCGACGGAGTGGATTTCATCAACGAGGAATACATGAAGAAAGTAGTCGAATTCACCGAAGTGGTTCGAAACTCTAGCTATGGATACCTCGCCGATTATGGCGACATTTTCCTCCCCGAATACAAAAACAGCAGAGAGTCTATATTTGCAGTCCAGACATCACAATATACCGAAGATAACACCCGATTCGGGCGTGCCAACTGGTCGAACACACTGAATGGTTGCTGGGGTATATGGTCTTGCGGATGGGATTTCCACAAGCCCTCACAGAATCTTGTCAATGCATTCAAAACCCGCGACGGTCTGCCTATGTTCGATGACTATGACAACAACGACGCATACCCTCTGAGCGAAGACGTTAATTCCCAGAAATGGGATCCGCGATTGTTCCATACCGTCGGTATGCCTACATTCCCCTATAAGTACGAGAGTGAGTACACGATGACTACCATGAACTCCCGAACTCCTAATACTTATGGCTTCTACACTTCTCTGAAGGAGGCACCCCAAAGAAGCGCCGGAGAGACTTTCGAAGGATCCTGGCAGGCTTTTGCGATGAACGATTATGTCTTCCGCTACACCGACGTGATGCTCATGCGTGCCGAAGCTCTAATCGAGCTCGGGCGCCTCGAAGAGGCCCGGACAATCATCAATGAAATTCGTCAGCGGGCGGCAGATTCGATCGATAAACATATCGGATACGCAAAGGATTTCTGTGAAATAAACCTATATCCCACTACAGATTTCAACACAAAGGAAAAAGCGCGTGAACGCCTCCGCTGGGAACGCCGACTCGAAATGGCCATGGAGAGCAGTCGCTATTTCGACCTCCGCCGCTGGGGTATCGCTTCGACCGTCCTGAACTCATATTTCAAAAAAGAGATGAATGCGGAATATGAAGGAGTGAAATATGGTCAATATTACGAAGACGCACACTACACTCCGGGGAAAAACGAATTCTACCCGATCCCTTACAACCAGATGTATTATGTCCCGGGTCTTTACAAGCAGAATAAGAACTACAACTGATTTCAGCAACTCCCGAAATATATAGGGATCTATAGATCTTAAATGAAATTCACCGGCTCTGATTTTTCCCGAGCCGGTGAATTTCTTATAGGATGGGGTCTTCAAGGTTCTCTATCGTCACCCCATTTTTGACGTACGTTTCTGAAGATCCAGAGGGAGCTCGCCATATTGTTCCTTGAAACATTTAGAGAAGTAGCTTGGAGAGGAAAATCCAACGCTATAGGCCACCTCAGCTATCGTACATTCTTCCGATGTCAGTCTTCGATGAGCAAACTTGAGTCTTTGGATTCTAAGCACTTCCACCGGAGAGTATCCCGTAATACTCTTTATCTTCCGATAGAAATGGACTCTACTGATTCCCAAGCGGTTCCCAATTTCCTCCACACTTATGTCCGGATTACCTATCTCACTATTTATTATCTCGAGAAAACGGGTGTAGAACTCACTTTCGATTCCTTCGGCAGTATGCGCGACAGACTTTGCGGATTTCTTCTTCTCCCCTACGCACGAGCTGACTGAGGAGCGGTATGTCCCGACAGATACATTGAGATTTATGCTTCCTGCTGAATCTGTCAAGACTCGCTGACGATTGGTTTTCAAGGATCGGCATTGGGCCTCAAGAAGGCGGATATCAAACGGCTTGGTCATGTACACATCTACGCCGGCTTCGAGACTTTCACGACGCTCTTCATCCATTTCGCAGGCAGTCAGCATAATAATCGGTATGTGTGCGGTCAATTCTTCTTCCTTTATCCGGCGACAACATTCCCTGCCCCCCATTCCCGGCATCATCAGATCACATATGATGATGTCAGGGCTGTATTTCATCGCAAGTCGGATTCCATGCTCGCCATTAGGCGCTTCCAGTATGTTATAGCGATCTCCGAGGGAGATTCTGATCAGCGTTCTTAGATCACTCGTATCGTCAATTACAAGAAGAGTTGGAAGTTCGGGATTTAGCTCTACCAAGATGTCCGACCCCTCATTGATGGATCCGAGTTCCACATTTACTTCCTTGTCATCTGCCGGAACATCTGCCTGGCAGATATCTGTCATTGAGGATTCCGACACATGTACAATAGGCATTGCAATTGTAAACGTAGTTCCTTTCCCGGGAGTCGATTCGACTTTTATCGTTCCCTCGTGGAGCTCAACGAACGCTTTGACTACTGCGAGTCCTATGCCCGAACCGCCCGGTTTAATCTTATCCGCCTGATAGAACCGCTCGAAAATACGCGCAGCCTCTTCGGCTGCCATTCCTTTGCCGGTATCGGACACAGTAATGGTCATGACATTCCCGATAGCCGACACATCTGTCTCAATTATTCCTTTGACAGGAGTGAATTTAAAAGCATTCGACATGAGGTTAAAGAAAATACGCTCCATTTTCTCAACATCGACTCCCGCTGTGGGAATCTCCAGCTCCCGAAACGATAAATTGTAACGTATATCTTTTTGGAGTGCGAGTATCTTGAACGACTCGCTCCATTCCGTGAATACTCTTATGAGATCCGTCTCAGTCCTGTTCAACTGAAGTTTTCCGTTCTCGTACTTTCTGAAGTCGAGAATCTGGTTTATCAAACGATTGAGAATCCGGATGTTTTTATCTGCAAGGCGTAGCAACGTATGTTCTTTCCCCGAAATATGGTGAGACTCAAGCAACTGTTTGACCGGTTCGGCGATCAAGGTCAGGGGGGTACGCAGATCATGCGATACATTGGTGAAGAAAAGCAACTTTGATTGAGTCGCCTCCCGGAGTTTCTCATTAAGCGCAGCCAAATCACGATGCTGCTGTTCAATCTCATGATACTTTACATCGAGTTCAATCTGGTGACGATGACGCTGCCAGATCAGACGTAGCAGGAAAAAAATTACAGCCCCGAAAAGCAACGCTGCGATTCCGATCACGATAAGCAGTATCCGCTGTTCGTTATGGCGCGTCGTGAACCTGTCGACACGTTCCTGGAGAAAAGAGATTTTTCCTTTTTCATCTTCTATAGACTTTGCAAGCTGCAACAAGATTTCCGCGTTGGACTCATCAACCGGAAGAGCCGAGGATATGATCAGCTGGTCCTGCAGTTTTTCACCTGCAGCCGCCGAATGTCCAAGTTCAACAAGTTCCTTTCCCGCCGTGGGATACATAAACGTCGCGTCTATATTTTTATCAACCACCGCCTGAATACCGACCTCGGGAACAGCGTCTGTACCCGCTATCAGCAAATTCTTGAGCCCGAGTTTATCGGCCGCCTTTCTTACGCCCAGCGCCATACGGTCGTTGTGGGCATAGACGGCATCTACATCCGGATAGATCCGGAGAAGCGAATCGGCAACCCTTTCCGCACAGTCTGCATTCCAGTCTCCGCGGGCACTTCCGACACAAACAGCCCCCGGAGCTTTCTCGAGAGCCTGCCGGAAACCGATATGTCTACCCTTTGCCGGCGACGAGTCGGATGCGCCCTCTATCTCAATGAGCTTTCCCTGCCCGCCAAGTCGGTGAAGAAGATATTTTCCGGCTGCCAGTCCGAGCTGTTGATTGTCGGCTCCGACGAAAAGGTCATAGCACTTTTCCGTCGGCTCCCTATCGAAGACGATAACCTTTATTCCCTTTTTCCGAGCCTCCGAAAGAATCCGGTTGAGATCATTTCCGTTCTGGGGCGAAGCTATGATGACATCCACCCCCTTTGAGATAAAATTATGGATATCCTGCTCCTGATGTTTTGGATCATCATAGGCCGAGACTATCTCCACCTCCAGATCATCAAAAAGCAACGCTTCCCGCATTATCTCATCGTTGAGTTTGAGTCGCCAGTCATCATAACTGCATTGCGAGACTCCTATCTGATATTTCTTTTCCCGCGAACATGATAAGAAAAAACCGGCACTGAAAAGGAAGGCCAGGAACATAAGGGTTACGTGTAGTGCAAAGCGCGTTTTTAGCAGCATCGTTGAAATATAAATAAGCCATATCCCGGAGTAAGCCCGGCCCCGGCCACCAAGACACCGGAACACGCTTCCCCGAGAAGTTTCGCAAAAATAGTCAAAAAATATGGCCCGTGCAATAGTTGTGTTTAAGGAAGTTACAAATCATGCAACAAATGTTACACCACAACATTTGTTGCACCTCGTGTTACACTTGTTATATGTCCGATAGATGAGACACACTAAATTTGCATCGTGAAAACAGATTTATTTTCACTCTTTAGCTCGAACTTTAAAATCGAAATAGCATGAACAGATCCATAATCGCCGGCGGGGTAATTCTCGCGTCACTTTCGGGCGGCTCACTTCCGGTATCGGCTGAAACGGTTCCGCTGACACCACAATGTCTCTCGGAAACCAACGCCCTTGTGAGAGCAAATACGACTCAGGGAAAGTATATTCTTCTTCCTGTTCAGGAGAACGCAGCTCCGGCACATATCCGAGTGCTCAGCGATGGACGCCTTGATGAGACTCTCAACATCACTCTGGCCGAGAATAGAATTGACTTCTACGTTCCGTTGCGCCTTGACGGACGCGATGGAGAAGAGATTCTTCTTGATATCCGCACATCCCACGACCGCGCTCACACACGCGACACCCAAAATTCACTTTGGTCTTCAGAAATAAAGATATCCGACGAGTTCGATACCTCAAATCGAGAGAAGTATCGTCCGGCTTTCCATCACACCCCACTCTATGGATGGATGAACGATCCCAACGGAATGTTCTATAAGGATGGCGTCTGGCATCTCTCCTATCAATGGAACCCCTATGGATCCAAATGGGAAAATATGTCATGGGGACACAGCTCCTCGAAAGATCTCATACATTGGGAAGCGCAGGAACCGGTTCTATATCGTGATGCCTTGGGAGCTGTCTTCAGCGGTTCGGCAGTCATTGACAAGGAAAATACCGCAGGTTTCGGCCATGACTCCGTAATCGCCATCTATACATCTGCCGATGCGTCTCAGGTCCAAAGTCTTGCCCATAGTTCGGACGGAGGTATGACCTACGAACGTTATGCCAAAAATCCTATTATCACGTACGAGCGCGAAAGCCGTGATCCTAATATGTTCTGGGATGCGGATAACTCCCGTTGGGTGCTTCTCCTCGCCTCCGCCCTTGATCATGAAATGCTTGTTTTCACATCTCCTGATCTTAAGGAATGGACTCTTCAGAGTAAATTCGGAAAGGACTTCGGCGCTCAGGATGGAGTCTGGGAGTGTCCCGACCTTCTGCGTCTCCCCATAGAGGGGACAGACAGGGAAAAATGGGTTCTCATCTGCAATATTAATCCCGGCGGGCCTTTCGGAGGTTCGGCCACTCAGTATTTTGTCGGAGAATTCGACGGTAATAAATTCGTATGTGATACTCCCCCGGAAGTCACAAAGTGGATGGACTACGGAAAGGATCATTACGCGACTGTCTCCTTCCATAATGCTCCCGACAATCGTACGACCGTCATCGGATGGATGAGCAATTGGCAATATGCAAACGAAGTTCCCACAGTACAGTACCGTTCTGCCAATACACTACCGCGCGATCTGAAACTGTTTGAATTCATCGACGGCCAGACCTATCTTGCGTCCGTCCCCTCCCCCGAAGTGGATATCCTCAGAGGAACACCCAAAAACTATCGTCCGGGAAAAATCGGAAAAGGATTGAAGCGCTTCTCCCTCCCCTCGGCTACCGATGGCCTATGTGAAATTGATTTCGATGCCGATTTGAAGAATGGGTCACGCCTTGAAATCACTCTTTCTAACCAGGAAGGTGAGAAAGTTGTCATGACACTCAATTCCGAAGATGATACATTCTCTATGGATCGTACCTCCTCCGGTCTAACAGACTTCTCGGAACATTTCCCCTGCGTGACGGTCGCTCCGGCCTATAACGCTACCGGCAAATATAGCGTCAGAATCTTCATTGACCGATCAAGTATAGAGGCGTTCTCCTATGACGGACATTTCGCTATGACGAACCTTGTCTTCCCGACCTCTCCATATAATTCGGTGAGCTTCTCTTCTCCCGATGGTAACGCAAAAGTTAACTCACTGACAATATATCCTTTGAAGTAACTTCCCCTTTAAATGAACCCAAACTGATATGACCAATAAGAAGTCCACTCTGTTTCAGTTGATCCCTGTGATGCTCTGCTTCTTCGCCATGGGATTTGTCGACCTTGTAGGAATTGCATCCAACTATGTTCAAAAGGATCTTGGCCTCACTGATTCACAAGCCAATATTTTCCCCTCTCTCGTCTTTTTCTGGTTCCTGATTTTCTCCGTCCCGACCGGATTGGTGATGAACAGAATCGGTCGAAAAAAGACAGTTATCCTATCCTTGGCCGTTACGTTCATTTCGCTGCTGGTCCCTCTATTCGGCAATTCATTCGGAGTGATGCTCGTTGCGTTCTCTCTTCTTGGAATCGGCAACGCAATTATGCAGACATCTCTCAATCCATTAGTCAGTAACCTTATCGCTCCATCCAAACTGGCCTCGACGCTGACTTTCGGACAGTTCGTAAAGGCCATCGCTTCGTTCCTCGCACCTTATCTCGCAATGTGGGGTGCCATGGCTCTTATCCCAACTTTCGGATTGGGTTGGAAGGTACTATTCCCGATTTATGCGATCGTCTCCGTACTTGCAGTTGCCATGTTGGGAGCGACCCCGATTGAAGAGGAACGTGCCGACAAAGTATCGGGTATTATCGAGTGCGTTCGCCTTCTGTGTAAACCCTTCATACTTCTATGCTTCCTCGGAATTATGTGTCACGTTGGCATAGATGTTGGTACCAACACCACTGCTCCCCGTATTCTCATCGACCGCCATGGAATGACGCTCGAAGAGGCCGGATTCGCAACAAGTCTCTACTTCATCTTCCGTACAGCAGGATGCCTTATAGGCTCGTGGGCTCTCAGCCGTTTCTCTGCTAAGGGATTCTTCGCAATCTCGGTTGTTCTGATGCTGGGTGCATTGATAGGCCTCTTCTTCGTTCAGTCGCTGACTGCCATCTACGTTTGTATTGCTCTGATTGGTTTTGGCAATTCCAACGTGTTCTCTGTTGTATTCGCACAGGCGATCAATCACTCTCCGTCCGAAAGCAACGAAGTGTCCGGTCTCATGATCATGGGCCTTTTCGGGGGTACGATTTTCCCACTTGCCATGGGATACGCAAGCGATATGATCGGGGGGCAACACGGAGCAGTCGGTGTCATGATTATCGGCGCTCTCTATTTGACATTCTATATTTTCCAGATCAAAAAAACAGTCTGAAACCATGAATAATATAAATATGGTCGTCGGCATGGGTGAGGCCCTTTGGGACGTTCTGCCTGACGGAAAGAAGATCGGGGGTGCCCCCGCAAATTTCGCTTATCATGTTTCGCAGTATGGTCTGCCGAGCTGTGTGGTGAGCGCAGTTGGAGATGATGCTCTCGGACACGAAATCATCGCCAACTTCGAAAGAAAGAATCTGAACCACATCGTTCCCGTCGTGGACTATCCGACCGGTACCGTTCAGGTTGAAATTGATCAGGCCGGAATCCCACAATATGATATC
The DNA here is from genome assembly GCA_014800785.1 of Bacteroidales bacterium. GTDB lineage: Bacteria > Bacteroidota > Bacteroidia > Bacteroidales > Muribaculaceae > Lepagella. The sequence goes on along the minus strand of JAAVFK010000030.1, from coordinate 34,593 downwards.
AAGGAGAATGTCGCGTGGGATAATATTCCTTTCACTTCTCAACTTGATGAACTCGCCACCCGTACAAAAGCAGTTTGTTTCGGATCGCTCGCTCAGCGCAACGTAATCTCACGCAAGACCATCAACCGATTTCTCGATGCTATGCCTCAGGATGATCCTGAACAGTTGATAGTTTTCGATGTCAATCTTCGCCAAGGATTCTATAATGAAGAGATTCTCCGAAATTCGATGGAGCGGTGCAATGTTCTGAAGATAAACGATGAGGAACTGGTGACTGTGAGCCGTTTGTTCGGATATCCCGGAATCGATCTTCAGGACAAATGTTGGATTCTGCTGGGAAAATATAACTTAAAAATGCTGATTCTGACTTGTGGCGTAAACGGCAGTTACGTCTTCACACCGGGCAACATCAGCTTCCAGCCTACCCCAAAAGTAGAGGTAGCCGACACAGTGGGAGCCGGCGATAGTTTCACAGCCGCGTTCATCAGCAATATTCTGAAAGGCAAACCGGTAGTCGAGGCCCATAGAAATGCGGTGGAAACCTCCGCCTTCGTCTGTACCCAACCGGGAGCAATGCCGATACTTCCGGGTAAGCTGATTTCCTGACCAACTACATACCAATCGGGAGCGCCTCCGGTCCGGAAGCGCTCCCGATCCATATTTTGGTGATGGGGGTTGGGGGTCGTTCAGGAGACGGAGTCCGGTGTTTCGGAGCGGTCCTTTACGTAGCGGATAAATTCGAGGATGAAGGGGCGGTCGGCTTCCGCGAAGGAGCTTAGGCCGAGGTAGCCGTAGACTTTGCGACGACCGTTCGCGCCCGTACCCTCAACTTTATATTCCGGGGTCATGGGGTTGGAATCGGAGCCGATATACACGTTCCTGATCGTCGAGACGTCGAGCCATGATGGGGTGGCCGTGATATACCATCGTCCGCCGGCTTTCATCACGCCCGTGGTCGTCTTTCTGATTTCGGCAAGATAGTACATGATAACAGCCGCCATTCCCCAGCCGAACAACATGAAAATCCACCATGCGCCGGGGGCGTCCGAAAACAGGGCGAACACCGGGAAGATGACGAAGAAGAGAATCAGCGGGTAGTAGAAGCCGATTCTCGGGACAGCCACACGCTCGATGTCCGGCTGCCGCCGGGCATGAGCCTTCCACACCAGCTTCGGAAACCAGCGTCCGGAGGTCACCGACGCGATGAGCGCGATGAGTGCGACCACGGACAGAAGGACGACGCCGAAGGTGGAGAGCGACGAGATGGTGTCGGTCACCATTCGGAAACCTCGACTCGCTGAAGATGTGTAGGCTGTTAACATAGAAACAGGATTATGCTCCGGAATGATACGGACCGTTATAGATCAGCAACGGCCGGGACTTTCTGATAGACGCGGACGTAGTCGACATCCATTGCTACGGGAAGAACCGATTCATCCACACCGCGATAGCCGCCCCAGTCACCACCCCACGCAAGATTCAGGGTCACGAAATAGGGACGGTCGTATGGCCAGTTGCGTTTGCCGGTGCCGTCGTTGGCATAGTTGAGGATCTGGTGGCCGTCGGCATACATCTCGATATGGTCTTCATCCCAAAGCATGGAGTAGACTATCCAGTTGTTCTCCATATTCTCTATATGACGGCTTGCACTCACCTGAGTACGGTCCATATGATTGTGACCGGCTGCATGAAGCGAACATACAGCCATGTTCGGATCTGCTCCGACCTCTTCCATGATGTCGATCTCGCCACACTCCGGCCATCCCTCGCTGGCCCAGTCGACATCGGCGGGCATCATCCAGAAAGCGGGCCAGGTTCCGAGACCGGACGGTATACGAATTCTCGCCTCGAAATAGCCGTATTTCCAGCTTGCCGTCTCGCCGCCGGTCTTCGAGTTCATTCGTGCGGAGTAGATCTTTCCATCCTCTCCTTTGAAGCAGTTGATGCGCAGAGCGCCGTCACTGACCTCTGCCGTGTGACAGACTTTTCCGTCGGAGGCAAGCAGTTTTTCGTCACCGGGTCGATAGGTCTGGAGTTCATGGTTTACTCTCTGTGCCTCCCAGTCCATGGGTATCCATTTTTCGGTCAGCGAGGCGGGGGTATCGAACTCGTCGCTCCAGACGAGGGTATATCCGGCCGGAACACCGGCGAGGCGCACCGAGTCGTTGCCCTCATATTGTTTGCCATCGACAACGAAATTGTTGTCGGGTAGATCGCGGTCTGTCGCCGCCGAGACAATCGACGGGAGCATCGCCACTCCGAGAATGGCGAGCATTTTCAAAGATAGTTTCATGTCAGGTTACAGTTATTTTGCACAGGGGTTAAATTCGGGTACAAAGTTACCTAAAAAATATCTAATTATATGTTTCGTCCTATAATATTTTGCAAAATAATCCTACAAGAAAATGCGTACAGGAGTGGTCGGAGAGTCAGAAGGGGACGGGCGTCTCGAAGCGATAGAGGCGGCCGTCGATCGGGAAAGTGAATTCGAGGTCGCGGGCGTGAAGCCGGAGACGTCCGGTGTCATCGGCCGGAGNNNCGCCAGGANTCCGNNGAATACAGNCGGTCGCCNNCNATCGGCATTCCGAGTCCCTCGGCCGAGGCGGCGTGGACNCNNAGCTGGTGGGTGCGTCCGGTGAGGGGATGGAATTCAACGCGGCTGCGGCCGTCGGCCACCTCTTTGAATTCATATTCCGTGACGGAGGGCTTCCCGTTTTCGAAGTCTACGCGCTGACGCGGNCGGTCNAGCAGNTCGGGNCCCAANGGGAGCTCTATTCGACCCCTGACCGGGAGACCGAGCGATTCGTAATCTCCTTCCAGTTCGGCTACATAGGTCTTGCTTACCTGTCGCGTGGCGAANAGCGCCTGCAGAATTTTCAGTGGTTCCTCNCCCAAGGCGGCGATCAACAGGCCNGAGGTGTCCTGGTCGAGACGGTGGNCCATCCTNACGAATNGNNCGGGACCGTATCTGTCTTGNAGCCATTGCTGAACCGACAGNGCGGCCCCTTTGCCGGGCACGGAGAGCATCCCACTCGGCTTGTCTACCACACAGAACCATCGGTTTTCATANATGATGACCGGGTCNGGGGTGGACAANGCGCNGNCGNNGNGTTCAAGAGGGGGCTCGACNTCGAGACCCTNAAGCATCCAACTGAGNACAGGGAGACATTTTCCCCTGCAGGCCGGATAGTGAGCGCCATGCACCCTCACCTCTCCCCCTTTGGGCTTGCCATACCAGTATTCGGCTATCGAAATCGGNNGCCAACCCCGGCGATANGCNGCCTGCAGCAGTTTGGGNCCGCAACANTCGCCCGCTCCGGAGGGNGGAATCTTCATAGGGGTCGACGCGAAAATTTCCAGCAGGCTCCGGCTCTCGCCCCGCGCATTGAGCACCTTGAAGTTCGAGAACAGCCAGGTCTGGAGCGCTTCGGAATCNGANCGGCGCTTCGCTTTCATCGCTTCGAGCCGCAAGCGGACCCGCTTCAGCTCGGTCTCTGACGGCTCCAGCCGGGACGCGGCNCGTTTCTTGAGTCGATGGANCTCGGCCTTCTCAAATTGGCTTTGNCGGATCATAGCCGCCAGTTCCTCCTCGTCGGCATCGCCCGACTCGCGCCGGGCCTGTCTCTCCGCTTTAGACCGTCTGAANGCTTCNTTACAGGATGTAATCTCGNCGCNNATTTCAGATTTTACGCGCTCNTATTCAGCCGTGGCGGNCGCAAGNTCCTCTTTNTCNAATCGTGAGATTTCNTCGTTTTGGCNGGATATTTCGCGTTCATGTGTCTTAAAATATCCGTCGGGCNGGAGATANTCGAACACCGGCTCGACAAAACCGGGATAATGAAAACCNCCGGAGCCTAACTGTCCGGAAAAGGCATAGAGAGTATGGCNCGNNCCNTCGCTGTCTTCGGCGACAAGCACCCCCAGCATCTTCCCNTCATCNAANTCNCGNCANAANGNCNCNTCNNCCTCNNNCCCNACGGCACGCAACTCCTCCAGCCTCTCGATCAAAGATCGGAANGCNTCTTCACAATTGCCATCCGGCCGATACTCAAACGGGTTATTCATAGTTGCGGATCATCAAGAAGACACCACAAAGTTAATACTTTTTTCAATAGTGAAACTCCCGCAACGAAGTCACNCCGGNCAGACTCTGAAAANTTTTTATTATTTTTGCNGNANNATNACCCCTNATATNTGAATCATGAAACACCCCTTCTTGACCGCGGTCCTGGCNNTTTGCGCTCTGGCCGCTTCGGCNGTTGTGCCGGNACCGCTGATTACCAANCTTCCGGCGCGNCACACCNTCTCTCTCGACGGNAAATGGCGCTCGATTGTCGATCCGTTCGAAAACGGATATTATGATTACCGCCTCAATCCCTCCGATCTCCTTTATGCGCAGGATCAGGATTATGACGATCCGACGCGTCTCCAGGAATATAATTTCGAGACNGACAAGAGNATCGATGTCCCCGGCGACTGGAACACCCAGCGCCCGGANCTNTACTATTANGAGGGNACCGTCTGGTATCGCAAGCGTTTCACTCCCGATTTCGACCCGTCGAAACGCCAGTTTCTCCATTTCGGAGCGGCCAATTACGAGACTATCGTCTGGCTCAACGGCGAGCGTCTGNGTTCGCACACCGGCGGGTTCACNCCNTTCAATTTCGAGGTNACGGGNAAGTTGCGCGAGGGNGAGAANTCGCTCGTCGTNAAGGTGGACAACAAGCGCCNCCCGGAGGGCGTNCCGACCGTCAACGCCGACTGGTGGAACTACGGCGGAATCACACGCCCGGTGACGCTCGTCGAGACTCCGGAGACTTTCATCCGCGATTATTCNCTGCAGCTTTCTCCGACTGAGAAGAATACCCTCACCGGNTTCGTCCAAGCCGACGGTCCCGCGCCGGAGAGCGTGCTGATTGAGATTCCGGAACTGAAGATCTCGCGCCGCGAGGCTCTCGGCCCCGACGGACGNGTGGAGTTCTCGCTNAAGGCGAAGCCGGAGCGCTGGAGCCCTGCAAACCCGAAACTTTATGACGTCCGCCTGATCGCCGGCAACGACACNCTGACCGACCGNATAGGCTTCCGGACGATCCGNACCGAAGGCTCCAAGCTTCTGCTCAACGACAAGGAGATATTCTGNCGCGGAATCAGCATCCATGAGGAGCGCCCCTATGACAGCGGTCGCGCATGGAGCGAGGAACACGCGGCGACGCTTCTCGGNTGGGCCAAGGAGATGGGATGCAATTTNGTGCGTCTGGCCCACTATCCCCACAANGANAATATGGTGCGTCTGGCCGAGGAGATGGGNCTTATGGTCTGGTCCGAGATTCCNGTCTACTGGACNATCCATTGGGANAACCCGGNGACCTACGCCAATGCGTCAAACCAGCTCAACGAGATGATCACACGCGACCGCAACCGGTGTAATATCATAATCTGGTCNATCGCCAACGAGACTCCCCGNTCCGANTCGCGCCAGCAGTTCCTGACCCGACTGGCTGAGGAGGCCCGCGCGCTNGNNGGCGGCACACGCCTGATNGGNGCCGCGATGGAGAAGGACGAGATCAGCCCGGGTCTTATGAGNATCGACGANCCGCTGGAGGATGTGCTCGACATCATCTCGTTCAACGAGTATATCGGATGGTATGACGGCGACCCGGAGAAGTGNGACCGCTCGGAGTGGGTCTTCAAGACCGAGAAACCGGTGTTCATCAGCGAGTTCGGCGGTGGNGCCCTCTACGGTCTCCACGGNGATCCGACCCACCGTTTCACCGAGGAGTATCAGGAAGATCTCTACGAGCGCCACACGAANATGCTCGACCGNATNCCGGGNCTCGCNGGCTGTACCCCCTGGATTCTTAANGACTTCCGNTCNCCNCGCCGNCANCTCCCCCGNNTNCAGGATGACTTCAACCGCAAAGGCNTGATCTCGGACAAGGGTGAGCGCAAGAAAGCCTTCTATGTGATGAAGGATTGGTACAAGAAAAAAGCCGATGAAGTTCCCGACAAATAAAGTCGCCCCACCGCTTCCACGAGTCAGGATGGCTTCGATAATGACGTTCTGACCNACCCGNAGTCCNAACNTAACCCAAGACCAAAATAAGATTCTGATATGAAAAAGACNATNCTCTCTCTCCTTATAGGGCTGTCGGCGCTCTTCGCCTCAGCCCAACCGAAAATGTGTATTGCTCCCAACGAGCCGGTCGGCACACCGAAAGGTATCTTCCCGGCCCGCGTCAGCTGGGCCCACGATCCTCAGGTCGTGAATGCCGANGAGTTNGCCTCCGANTGGATGAGCGACNCCTCGATCTCTCTTGAACGTTGCGAGGCGATGCTCCGCAACNTGCTCTGNGATCTGACNGGNGCNNNGACCGANGGCNAGGCNTGGNNGNTGCTGATCGCCTCCCACAACGGGGGCGCNCCCTACGCTCCGGGACAGAANATCGCNGTCAAGATCAACAATAACAACACCGACAGCCATGCCGATTCTCCGGAAGTCAACGCCACTCCCCAGATGGTGCTCGCGCTGCTCCGCTCGCTCGTNAANGGCGCCGGNATNNCTCAGGATTGCATCACGATCGCCGAACCGAGCCGCTTCATCACCGACGATATCTTCAACCCCTGCCANGCGGAGTTNCCCGACGTCCACTATGTCGACAACCGGGGTGGNGACGGACGGGAAAAGGCCGAGTTCGTNGCTGANGCCATGACCTATTCGGCNGACAACGGCCAGCTGGCACGCGGAATTGCGAAGTGTTTCACCGACGCCGACTATACCGTGAACCTCGCTCTCCTAAAGGGCCACGTCGGCCAGGGCGTCACGCTCTGCGCCAANAACTGGTATGGCGCCATGAGNCTCCACGCCGACTGGCGCAAGAACTTCCACGACAATTTCGANCAGAGNCGNGANGGNAAGCCGAAATACATGACTTTCGTGGACTTCATGGGCCACAAAGACCTCGGCGGNAAATGTATNCTCTANCTGATTGACGGCATCGTAGGNTGCCGCAANGTNGGAGGCAATCCCGGCCCGAAATGGAANGGCGAGCCCTTCAACGGCCACTGGCCCGCCTCTCTGCTCGCCTCGCAAGACCCCGTAGCNATCGACATGGTAGGCCTCGACCTCCTNAGCACCGAATTCCCCGANGCCCCCGACATGCCCTACGCCGACATGTATCTGATGGAAGCGGCCACCGCAGGCNCNACCTCCGGCACCACCTACACCCCGGCNGGNACCCCCCTCACCTCNCTCGGCTTAGCCGAACACTGGAGCGACCCCNANACCCGCACCTACCGCCGCCTCGACCTCCGCTACCTCCCNGCCAACTAACCCCCGCCATTTGTCCCCGGTGCCACGCGCTTGCGCGTGGACCAAAGCCCTCCAAATAACCCGGGCCCACGCGCAAGCGCGTGGGCCCGAAAAATATCNGANTCCCCCCAATGAACGTNACTATCGAAACCACCGCAGACGGCTCCCCNACGCTCTATCGCGAAGATCTCGACGAGCATTACCACTCAGTCAAAGGAGCCCTCTCAGAGAGCCTCCACGTATATGTCGACTGCGCCTGGAGAAAAGCCNNCCAAGCCGCCGAGCCAAACCAANCCGCGCAAGNCNCCCCCGTCCGCATATTNGANGTNGGGTTCGGCACAGGCCTAAACGCCGCACTGACAGCACNAGCTGCCACCGCAGCCGGGAAACCGACCGAATACTTCTCCGTCGAGCTCCATCCCCTNGCCGCCAATGAGACCGACCTCTACGCCCGATCNCTTCCCGAANACCTGAGAGACCTCNTCCGCGCCGTCAACAGCGCCCCCTGGCAACACGCCACCCCCATCACCCCCGACTTCACCCTAACCNNAATCCACTCCANCCTCCTAACCATGTCCCTTCCCCAAGACCCCGACCTTCCCAACCAATCCATCGACACCCTTCCCCAAGACCCCGACCTTCCCANCCCTTCTACCCTCCCCCAAAATCTCGACGCCATCTACTTCGACGCCTTCGCCCCCGAAAAGCAGCCCGAGATGTGGTCGGAAGCGCTCTTCCGCAAACTCTACAATTCAATGAAACCCGGAGCCATCCTGACCACCTACTGCGCCAAAGGCGCTATCCGGCGCCTCCTGAACCAAATCGGCTTCCTAACCGAACGCCTCCCCGGCCCCCCGGCCGGCAAACGCGAAATCCTCCGAGCCACCAAACCGACAAAGTTTTTTTAGGCCATAGAACCATATTAGCTACATAAAACCATATTAGCTATCGGTATCTCCGACGATTTCCGAAGAGTTATTCGACATAAAGTTTTCAGACTGCCGGCGGATATATTTCTCCACCGGCTTGCGGATTTTCTGCAGATCAGGTACAAGCTATTCTGATACAGAGAATCACTTTTTCTTAAAATTTCTTCAAATTTCGACACAATTCTTGTGTCGATTAGAAAATTTCACTAACTTTGCCACTGCAGACCGCACTGCGGAAGCCCGGTCATGGGCAACGCGGGAGGGTCAGCAGACATTCTGAAAAGCGTTTACTCGACGCTCTTTCTTGGCTTTCTGAAACTTCGCAACTTTCAATCTCAGTCAAGAATGTAGCAAACTGTAGATGCCTTGTGGATATGTATATTCCGCCGGCAGTGGGCGCGTGAGCGTCGGCAGTCGGTATCTTTACACATATTCTGCGTGAGGCTTCCGCATGTTTGCTCGTTCTACTGAGATGGGCAATGCGAAGGCCTCAGAAAGCAGAACGAGCAACAAGTACGGCTCTCACGTATTCTATGTTAAATTCCAAATATTTTTGGGATTTTTTTGTTTTATGAGGGCATAAATTGAGCATTAAGGCGATCCCGATAGAATTTATAGGACTCAGGGTCGTAAAAAGTCCTCTTCTTAACAAGGGCCACAATAATCCTCAGTAGTTTGTTCTTGACATTGTTGATAGCCACCGAATGCTTCTTGCCTTTTGTACGGAGCCGTTCATAATACTCCCTTATCTCGGGGTTATAGATACGAGCTATCTGCGCCGCCTGTCCAAGTAATGCCTTTATTAGTTTGTTGGCGAAATGGCTTGTATGAGCCGGCGAATGTACGCTTGAGCCGGATTCCTTTCCAAATGGAGCAACGCCATAGTAACATGCAATCTTTCTGGCATCCATATCGAACCGCTTGAAGTTGTTGGTGTATATCAGAAGGCATGCGCCGTTCTGACGTGCCACACCTTTTATTGAGGTTACGATTGCATAGTTCTCGGCCAGTTCAGGATCTTCAGAGATAATGCGGTCAATCATCCCGTCGCATTCCTTTATCGATTTGTCGATCTCAGCCATCAGATGCTTGCTCTTACGCTTTATGAAGGACATAGCTCTTGATGCCTCACCTGATGATTCCTTATCCTTCTTCCTGACTTCAATGGCCACACGCTGCTGGACAAGCTTATGGCGGTACAGAAAAACCTCCCTCAGTTGTGTGAGCGATTCACTCAAAGGCTCGAACAACATGGCCTTGTCCTGATGGCGCCACGCATACTCAGCTATCATTGAGGCGTCAGCCCTATCGGTCTTTACTCGATGTATGCCGCTGCTGTGACGGATGGAATAGGCATTCTCGATCCAAATATCAAGTCCCTTTCCATAAAGCCATTTGCTGAGACCTATACTGCATGAGCCGGTGTCCTCGCCGCAGAACAGCCATTCGTCCTCAACGGCGCCACCACTGTTGGCTTTTATCCATTTGATAAACTGACGGTATCCTTTCCTATCGTTTGAAAAGGTCCCGTACTGCCTGTCGCCAAACTCTTTCAGCCCGCAGGCCTCGATGATGGCTGCATCGAATTTCTCTTTGGCAAAGTCTATGCCGATAAAGATTTTTTTCATAACTTTACGTTGTTTTTATTCGACTGATCAATAAGCTGTATTGACTCTAAACTCTAAATAGGCTCGTAGCCTTAATATTCTATCGGAGCTTGCAGCTTTGGCGGGGAGGAACCATAACGTGAGCTAATCTCGTGTACTGGCTTTTTTCTGGTCTGTCCTCCCTGCCGTCAGTCTTTTCCTTCAGACAACAAAGGTAATAAAGACTGACTTAGCTTTTATAAGAACTCGGTCAAAATCTACCCGCCTCTCTTGGCCTTTTTAAGATAAATTTTCCACTCTCTTATTTTGCCACTGCAAACTTAGAGCTTTTTCTTTAACCTAACGCCAACGAGGGGAGTCCTGCGGCATATACAAAATATGAAAAGATTTTCTTTTTTAATGTTCTTAGCGATTATATGCACCGCTTTCGCTACTGAAGCTATAGGAGCCACTAAGATTGCTATTTTTGTAGATGGCACAATTGACGAATCGGACAAGTTCGTTATAGAATCACGAGTAGGCACCGCATTAAACGGCACGGGTCTGACAGTTCTAGAGAGAACCCAGAACTTTCTTGATATGGTTACAAAAGAACAAGCATATCAATTAAGTGGAGAAGTATCTCCAAAAGAAGTATGTCAACTTGGAGAGCGTTGGGGTGCAACAACTGTAATAGCTATATACATTGTTGAATCAAGAGGGACAATGGTTGCTACAGCTAAGATCATAAATGTAAAAACAGGTCGTGTGCTTGGTACTATTAGTAACCATAGATCTTGTAGAACCATGGACGATGTAATTGTGTTCGCTTCCACTCTTGGAGTGAATCTTAAACGAGAACTAAAAAAATCCTTCTAGTTACTATGAAAAGGTTTATTCTCATACTTTTCGCTATTTGCGTAGCCTTCAACACGATTGCTAAAAATCAGATTGCAATTTACGTTATAGGAGATGCATCTGAAGCTTACAAAAAAGTCGTTGCATCAGCTTTAACACAGGCTGTAAATCGTGATGGACACTTTCAAGCCGTAGAACGTACTAATGACTTTTTAGGCGCATTGGGCAGTGAAGTAAGTTATCAAAGCTCAGGAGCAGTAAGTCAATCGAGAATCATTGAACTTGGACGCCAATTTGGCGCACAGTATGTTTTTGTTGTGGATCTCAATAATGTTCTTGGTGAACTATATGCTTCCTCTCGTATTCTTAATGTAGAAAATAATATTATAGAAGCTGCGAGTGATACAAATTCTGTAGTTTCATCCATGGAACAATTAAAAAACTTGGCAAAAGAAATATCAACCGCAACACTTGCAGAAATGCCATATAATGTGGAAATAAAGAACAACAGCAATTAGCACAAGAATTAGTCGATTTAAAGACTTTTGCCGCTAAATATAGTATTAAATGGGGTTTAAGCGTAGAAACACTGTACAATTTTTGGAAAAATCAAGAATATCAAAGTAAAGAAACAACTATAAAAATTATTGAAGCTCGCAAAAAATTGCAACTTCAACTTGAGTATCCTGTTATTTACTCAATAACATTACTTAAACAACATAAAATAAATAATGGTAAAGGGATGGATGGGGTTGCATATCAATTAGAATACAAAGGTATAAATGCATACGGAAATACGATTAGTAATATAGTATGGGTTAATAGATTCCAAAATGGGGCTTGTACAGGAGCTACCTTTAAAGGATCAATATTTGTAAGAGACTAAGCCTTAATTTAACGTCAATTCGACATTAGAAATCAGGACATAGTGAGATGATTTTCGAGAACAAACTCCAAATTTATCAGGGGTGATAATAACTAATGGCGTTGGTTATCAAGTTAATGAATGGCCGATACATAGAGTGTCCTATAGTATGGCATTAATCAGTTCGTTTGCTGAAGTATACTTTAAGATGCCACATTTGATAATAACGAGACTGTCTAACAAGCAAAGTTAGGCAGTCTCTGTTTTTTGTGTAAAAATTCGAAGATTCAGGCGGCATTCTTATTTTATTGCTCCGATAAAAATTTTGACAATTGAGCCATAGTTCCTCTTGCCGGCTCTCTATTTTTTGACCATAGAACCATATTTTGCTTTGGTCAGGTTCTTAGTGAGTGAAGCCATCTTGATTTCGCCGTCTCCTTCAAAAAAATCAGAGATTTCGCTAAAAAAATTTTAGTGCGCAGAATAATTGCGCAGCAGGGGTATAATTTTGCGGTCAGTTTAGACCCCATCCCACAAAGAATGTTAAAAGCCAGGGTCGCAGATGTGCCCCGAATTTGGTCTTGCAGTGTGAAAGAGCATAGTGGGCTATGCGACTGAACCAAAAGGTCGAAGGCGGGGTGCAGCTGCGGTCCGGTGGTAATATTTCATCTCTTGTTGATGGGGGGCATTTATTGATTTTTTAACTTCCTGACACCATTCTTCATCAAAAGAATCCTTTGCCCGGTGTATTTTCGAGGGAATTTCGTCCATCTCTCCGGTCACAATGCTCGCATTGCTCCTCCGAGATAAACGAAATTCCCTCGAAAATACACCGCCCTGGCTTTAACATTCTTTGTGGGATGGGATCTTACAAGCCGGATAAAAGTTCCGAGCCGGTCATCACCTCCATCTTGGAGAAGGCGAAGAGTTTCTTGCCGAGGTCTTTGAGTGAGGCTCCGATATGGTATACCTCTTCATCAATTATAAGGAAGCGATCGTGAGCCTTAGCATATTTATGGAGGGTTACACCGGGATACTGCTCATTATGTTTCTCCACGTCCTGTTTCAGCTGCTTCGAAATCTGACCATCATAAATATCCACCGTCACCCCGGGGTTTCGCTTTGAAAGCTGAACCAGTACCGAGTCATCGATGTAATTATCTATAACAACAATACGAGTTTTGGCTTGGCGGATAAGATCTGCCACAAGCACGTAGGCATCGAAAATCTGACCATTGAAAAAGACTCCCTCTTTCGGTTGGAGAGAAGATCGCACGAAGAAATCCACCTTCTCATCAAGTTGGAGCAGATGATGGTCATGTTCCGATAATCGCCTGTCGATTCTATCTTCAAGCTGCATCAAACGCTGATTTATGGAATAACCACGCAAGAGATAATCCTTCAGCACCTTATTAGCCCATACTCTGAATTGAATTCCTCGTGGTGACTTTACCCTGTAACCCACAGAGATTATAACATCTAAATTGTAATACTCTACATAGCGAGTAACCCTCCTATTTCCCTCCTTTTGAACTGTCGCAAATTTTGCGACAGTTGGAAGTCCGACCAACTCTTCTCGAAGTGAATTATTAATATGTTTGCCAATTGTTTTAACATCACGTCCAAACAATTCAGCAATCTGATTCCTGTTTAACCATACCGATTCGTCCTCCACTCTTAGAGAGTGTTTGGATTTAAATGATTTTAGCTCAAAGAGAGATTTTGGGATGATTTTCCAAAGTTGAAGAGAGAGCGATGCGGGCATCGCGACCGATGAAATCTTTGGGAAAGCGCCCAAAAGATCCTTTGAGATGAAATCAAAATTTCTAAAATTCTCTGAATATTAAATTTGGTTTAAATTCAAACACTCTCTTACATCAAGAGCTAAGGTATCATCGGGCTGATATAGTATAATCTCGTTCGCTTGATTCTTCTCCATTCCACAAATTTGCTCAAATATTTCCAAATTCCAATTACCTGTCACTGAAATCAATTTTAGAAACTGTCTAAGAATAAAATTTGACACTACCATAAACAAAAGATGGCCATGCCGATAATTTCTCGACACAGCCATTTCTTATGAGTTATCCCCGATAACCTCCGGGGGTTATTCGGCATAAATGTTTTCTGACTCCTGAGGGATATATTTCTCCACCAGCTTGCGGATTTTCTGCAGATCAGGTTTCTTATTGACGTAGTCAGTCAATATTCCGACCGGATACAGATCCGGATCGGAAGCCGATTGGAAATCGGCGGCATCTTCCGAATAGTCGCCATCTTCAACGGCGTCCTCTTCGATCGCGTAGTCATTATACGCGATCACCTGGTCCGCACCCTCCCGGCGTTCGATATCCACATAGAGCGTAGTCGGGATGATGCTGATCTGAGGATCCTCGCCCCAGACTTCAGGATTCTCGATAACCTCGGCCACTTTGGCCGCAATAATATCGCTAAGTTCTTTTCGTGTCATAGTACCTGTTTTTTGAAACTATAACACCTGACTCCACCCATCGGTTCTGCCTACCCGCGCCCGCCCCCGGCCGCCCAACGCGCCTTAACCGCTATAGCTATCGTCCCGATAAAAAAGTTGACCATGGAGCCATAGAGCCTCTTGCCGGCTCTCTATTCTTTGACCATAGGACCATAGAGCCATATCTTGCTTTGGTCAGATTCTTATAGCTATGTGGGGATACTGATGATGTGACTATTGGGGATCGCGGAGCTCGTTAGTGCGAAGTAATGGATAATCGTAAACACAAAAGAAAAGGCACCCGCAATGTGTACGATATCAGTGGCTGTTTATCACTCTTGATCTCGTTCATTACAAATCAAGTGATTTAAGGAACGACGCGTAACTATCCATATTGACGGTGGTGAGGTTCTCGTCATTCTCGGCCTCCTTCATTGCTGCCACAGTAGTTGCATTCGGGGTGTTGTGACGGAACATAGTAGCCTTTCTATTAATTGCAATTTCCATAATGCTATCATTCATATATTGCAAAGGTAATCACTTTTATTTTCCAAACAAATATTTCGAACAAAAGTTCTCCAAATCAAGCCTATACCGAAGTAACTGAAGAGTTCGAGTCCATCCACAACTATATCAGCGACGACAATATGATCCGCAAAGGCTCCATATCGGCGGCTGAAGGCGAGCGGTGCATCATTCCGCTGAATATGCGCGACGGCTCACTGCTCTGCACCGGCAAAGGCAATCCCGACTGGAATTGTTCCGCGCCTCACGGAGCGGGCCGCGTATTTAGCCGCACCCAGGCCTATGAGAAGATCAGGATGGAGGTCTTCAACTTCAAAGCCTCCAAATAACCAACCCGAACACCCGCCCTCCAACCGTCACCGTAGACACACTCCCCCTACCCTAAGCCCCAATCAGGTCTGCAAATACAAACGATTGACAAATGTATCCATCCACTTGTCAATCGCTTGTATTTTGATTATTTAAGGCGTAGTGGTCGCCTGACTTTTTGATTAGTAATCATCTTCGTTGAAGAAAAGAGTCATCATTGTAATTCAGTGAGTTATCTAAATCACTAAAAATTTATACAAGCATATTAGGAGCTGAAAGACGATGAAACGTGATTCTGATCTTGACAACCTTTTTTACTAAATTACACACATATAAGTGGCTACCAACACTTTATACCCAAGTATTAAAATAAGCATATTTCTTTGTGCCTATTTTAACATACAACTTATTCATTCTTGGTATTATGGTTCAGCAATCGCGAATTTTGAGCACGAAACTCTGAATACTTCTCAAAATTTGCGGTTTTTGAGAAGTAAAGAGCCGACACTTCTCAAAATTCATCCTTTTTGAGAAGCAACGGGAATATGGTCCGATATCGATTCTATTGGCTGCACATCCTCTTTGATTTGAGAATCGGAAACGCTCAGGAATAAATCCATCAAAGGCATATTCATATAATAGTGGGTTCTTCCGACAGTGATTTTATCTACCAAACCTATCTCAACTAATGAGTTTAGATATCGAGTGGCAGTAGGCCTGCTTACCATCAATTCCTTTTCAAGAAACTCCACCTTAGTATATGGATGGAAGAATAGGTTATTCAGTAATTCATGGCGATACTGTTTTCCGAATTTGGGACGGAGAATTCCTTTAAAATCTGCCATCAATTTTGAGATACCCTTAACAAGACGCGTGGTTTCAATAGCGGTTTCCTCTATTCCCTTCAACATGAATAGAATCCATGCCACCCATTCCGCTGCATTATCCTCATTTTTATCTCTGATTGCCTGAATCAGGCGATAATATTCACCTTTATTATGTGTGATGTACCGGCTAAGATAAAGAATAGGCAAATCAAGACATCCAGTCAGTACAAGATACAAGACGCAAATAATACGTCCGGTTCTCCCATTGCCATCATAGAAAGGATGAATACTCTCAAACTGATGGTGGATTATAGCTAACTTTATTAGCGGATCCAATTCAGAAACACGATCGTCATTTATAAATCGCTCTAAATTATCCATCAATTGCAAAATTGTCTGCTTATCCTGAGGAGGAGTATAGACAGTCTTCCCATCCGATCGCTTCAACGCCGTACCAGGTACGCTTCTGAAACCGGCCGAATTATGTTCTAACACCATCTGAATCTCTTTGATTACAGAGGATGTCAGCACTCCTTTCTCCTTTACCAAATGAAAACCATGCTGCAGTGCTTCCCTATAATTAAGGACTTCCTTGGTTGCTGCATTAGCAACGAAATCCGACAGCGACTCCGCTGCCCCTTGATAAAGGTCATCCTGAGTCGTCACAATATTTTCCACTTCCGAGCTATCCTTAGCCTCTTGAAGAGTTAGGGTACTGACAAGTATATTTTCATTCGGTATAGTCAAAGCAACTCCCTTCAACTCAGCCAAGCGGCGATTAGCCTGATTAAGTTGTTTTAGAACAGCCTTCGTTTCCAAGTCATACGAAAGTGGCAAGTTGGGAATTTTATATTCGCTCATACGGATTATCTTGTTTAGAATACAAATTTACTCATAAATTCTGATACTTAGGCTTATTTCTTCTTAATAATCGCTTCAAATTTTGTTACAATTCTTGCTTCACTAAGAAAATTTAGCTAATTCTGCGATTGCAGACCGCAACGCAGAAGCCCCGGTCTGGGGTTAAGCGGAGCGGGATGTGTTGAGGGCGCAACTACCGCACCCGAATAAATACATAAGAAAGCGTTTATCCACGCTGATTCTTGAGTGCTTGAACTGAAAGTTATTGCGTAATAGTGTGATCTTCAAGCTTTATGCAGTATTTAAATATTTATTTGTTCCCAAATAGTTCCCAGAAATATTTTTTAGAAAGTAGATATTTTGTCGAGGATTTCGAAGAGATGGTGCATTCCGGGACCAGAGCAACGGTGACCAAAGTCATCTACTATTATGAGTCGATTATTCAGCAGCAACGGATGAAGTGTTCGGATGTGGATGTCGCCGATGAGTTCGTCGGTGCTTGAACACAGGGCGTGAAGACGTCGGGATTTCTCCCGGATGGACTTTTCGATATCGTAGCCGGCATATTTATCGAGCACTTCCGGGGTCAACGTATAGGTCTGCTTCCCGTCGAGCCGCGGACAGAAGTATGACAACTCCTCCCCGACCCATCGCGCCAGTGCTTATTTAGAGATCGCGACAATCTCCCCTTTCGACATCTCGCCACCACCGTCGCGAAGACAACCCCCACCATTACCCTAAGCCTCAATCGCTTTTTATTTAGATTATTTAAGGCGTGGTGGTTGCCTGACTTTTTGATTAGTAATCATCTTCGTTGAAGAAGCAATATTGCTATTATTATGCTGATTGTAGACATGTTATAAAACCAGCGCTATTTCTACATCATCTTATTTCGTTGTAAAACGCGGTAAAATGCGGTCGCGCTATTTTATCACAATATCAGAATAGGGAATTTTTTGTTCATTTCTCTATTATTCCCCTTTTAAATTCTTATAGATTTAATAGTTAGCCCAAATCTATCAGCAATTTCTTTGGTAAAGGATATGCTAACAGACCCTTATTTAATTTTTATTAAGTAATCTCAGCATTAATACTTTCACAGTACAATTGTACTATTTTTCTATTGTAATAATTATTCCACCATTGATATATCCTTAATGTCAGATATCGTTATTCGCTGCAGCGATTTCTTGTCGGTCCTGGCTTCCGCGGAGATGCGTAAGGCTTGATTTTCCAGAATCTTTTCAAACAGATTGCGTACGAATCGGGCATTGCCAAAGGTCTTATCTTGGCGCCCCTCTATTTCGCAAAACAGTCGACGAAGCCTGGCGGCAGCATCATCATCGATCACATAATCATGCGTCTGCAGAAACTGTGAAAATATTTGCCACAGCTCTTCGGCAGCATAGTCATCAAAGTGTATGTATCGGTTGAATCGTGAACGCAGACCCGGATTAGAATCAATGAAAGCCTTCATCTCATCATCATATCCGGCAAGGATAACTATCAGGCGGTCGCGGTCATCTTCCATTCGCTTCAGCAGGGTTGATATGGCCTCCTTACCATAGTCAGTAGCGCCGTTCTGAATGAGCGAATAGGCCTCGTCAATAAACAGGACTCCGTCCAACGCCTTGTCGATAATACTATTTGTCTTGACTGCGGTTTGACCCACATACTCTGCAACAAGACCGGAACGGTCAGTCTCCACAAGATGTCCCTTTTTCAAGATGCCAAGATCCTTATAGACATCAGCAAGTATACGCGCAACGGTAGTCTTTCCTGTACCGGGATTTCCTGTAAATACACAATGATAATTTACCGATGAAAGTTTTAACCCCTCTTTTTCACGTAAATGCTGAACACGTATAAAGTCAGATAACTTACGAACTTCCCGCTTTACTTTCTCAAGACCAACCAGATCATCAATATTTAGTCTACTATCCTCTCTGCTTTGGTCATGAGACTGGCATGTCTCCATAATTCTTTCAGTATAGTCGGAATCTATTCCATGCTTCTTAATGATATATGAAGCCAAGTCTTGGAGAAGGCGCAGATATTCAGTGGTGTCATGGCCGTAATGCTGCAGGGCTCCTACTAACATAAAATCTGTATCGCCATCAAAGTCACGGACACCTACCGTTTCAATTACCCTTATTACGCCATCTCCAAGATTACACAATTCATTATATTTAATAATTGCTGTAGTATAATCTAGACATGCATAGGGACCTGTCTCAGAACGATAATATAAAAGTGACGCACACAGTATATCGCTTCCCCAATATATACCTAATGCATTATAGCATTTCAATATGTCATGAATAACCATTATAAATATTCGCTGGTTGAAAACTCCAAAATTGTGCCGATCCAAAACTTCAAGGCCTATCACCTTTTTTATGTCATTCATGATTGTGTTATTGGCCTGGGTTTGAAGAATAAATTCGGCAAAGTTTGAGGTTAATTGAGTGCATTCAGCGAAATCTTCTTGAGATATTCTTGGCGAATCTGCAATATACGTCTGTTCTTCACTTGAACTATTTGACCGCCAAATTAAAAAAAACAGCTGAACAATAAAAGCACCAATAAATAATGAAAAAAGGACAAGCCAAAACGACATTTTAAAATTATATAAATTTATAAGCACGGCTAATGTGATAACGCCAAGTATTACAGAAGATAAACACCCATAACCGAATTCACTGTCAGAAACTTGCTTTTTAGACATACTTGATAAATCAACAGATGATTAACGACAACAAAATTAGTATAATAATTTGAATACTCCAAAGTATCCGGTAAATATTGATATGTAAGTGAATCTATAATTCAGATTTATGGATATGTCAGTTTGATGGATGGCCGGGGTTGTTACGGTCTCGGTTTCTATCCCGAAGTTACACTATTTTTACGACATTTTTTGAGATTGTCTAAAAATAAATGAGAGTATTTGTTGCTATTTTTACGCTATCTTATTTTGCGGTAAAAGGGCGTAAAAAAGAGTTGAGCGGTCGCGGTGCGCGATGCTCAACTCTTTTGTATTCTTTAGATTATATCTAATCAGAGAGATTAATATTCCTCTTCGTTGAAGAGTATTATATATACTAATAATAAACTACTTAACTAATTTTACATGTAATTTAGCCAAACAAACCAGACCATCTGAAGCGGTCGGGGGCGATTGGTCAAAAACGATATTTTACAGGCCAAACATTGGCCAAACAGATTTCGTTACTTCCAATATATCATCTACTTTTCTTGGGAGCAGTACAAACCAACTTTCTCATTATCACAAAAAACCAAAACGAAATACCGCAAAAAACTAAAATAAAACTCCTCAGAAAACTATAATAAACTTGAATAATAGACTTTTTTTACTACCTTTGCACTGCTGAAGGATTGCCAAAGCTACACGAGTGTAGAGTACGAAAATCTATCAGTACTCCATAATATACTTAATAGATACGAATGAAGGTATTCACTGATCTCAATGAATTGATTAAGCGTCTCAATGCGGAGCGGAAACTTCTGCATGCTCTTTTTCAGGCGAGGTTGAGGTATGACTTCAGTTATGAAGAGGCGGCAGGATTAGTAGAAAACGAGAAAAACCTTCGTCTTTTAATCGATTATGGTGTTATTCGGCAAGAAGGTGACCTTATTGAATTGGAGGAAATCTATCAGCATTTTTTTGAAGAAGTGCTCCGGCTTAACGAGGACATCACAAGCTCTACAGTTGAGGAAAGTCTCCAGTCGCTCAAAGAGAACATTGATTTCTATCTCAAGGAACGCAATCATCCGGAAGCACAAGGAAAATATGTGCGAAAGATCATGCGCTCCCTGCGTAATATCTCAACACAGGCATCTACCAAAACTATAGAGTTGAAGCGGGTGATCAATGACACTTTCCGGCAAGAACGCAACTACGAAATCAAACGTACGAAACTGGAAAACTATCTCGCCA
Source organism: Bacteroidales bacterium (assembly GCA_014800785.1). Classification (GTDB taxonomy): domain Bacteria; phylum Bacteroidota; class Bacteroidia; order Bacteroidales; family Muribaculaceae; genus Lepagella. Next base: position 14,093 of record JAAVFK010000030.1, on the reverse strand, counting down.
CCTTAGAGAGTATATCGTCACTTATACGACAGACTGAACGATTGCTTGAGGAAAGAAGAGAGACGCTGGAAGTGTTGACAACTGACGACCGTATTACACGCTTGATTCTCGATGTCAAAATACAATTCAAGGATGTATTCCACTCCCTCATTGAACTGGAACGCACAATACGTGACTATCTGAACCAAATTGACGCACACAACCGTCTGGTGAAGCATATCAGAAAACTCAAATACCTAAAAGATCAACTGACATGGGAAAGGACTACAAACGTCTGTGAAATACTTGAAAATTGCTTTAACCTAACTCTTGAGACCACTACTTATTATAGCACCAAGGTATCCCTTTCATTCCTTCGCAATTCCGATGAAGCGATCGAAATTATTGATGATGCAAGAAAAACCATATCAAGGTTGAAAGCACTCAAGAATACACCGGCAATGCCCTTAAAAGAAAGTGAATTGAATATAAAGTGCATCATCGAGGATTTGGTTGACACCGATTCGGTAGCCAATGCCTTCTTCGCATCATCACAAGACCTCTATACATTTGTGATAAATTATCCTTATATCCAACCTCAACAGAAAGAGCGAAGGGTGGAGTATTATTTGGAAATAGTACAGAATCATTACACTAAGCTTCACATCACTGACGAATGGCGTCGGGATGGAAATGTGGAGTATCCTCTAATCTACAATCTACCATGAAATACGAACAGCAAGTTTTTGACCGACTGAGTAAAGGAGGTTTTATATCTTCCGACAGTGTGGATGAGACAACACGCCGGATATTCATTGACATAGATGATTGCAGGGATGAATATGCCGATTATTTTTCAAGAATAGGATTTATACTTGAGGAAGGCAACCAATACTACTATTTCTCCCGGAAGGAATCTAAAAGTTCGATAGCCGAAAAACTAAAAAAGTTCGGTCATTGGGTAGATGTGCTTGATTTTCTCAAAGCATGGGAACCTTCATTCGGACCCGGATTCACATTTATGACCGCAGATCTTATTGTGAAGATTGATTCCGACATAGAATTGCGCGACAAAGCCTCCACGCTGTATGACAATAAGGCACGCCATGATGATATTGCAGAGCGCCTCGTAGAGGAGTTATCAAAACAAGGCTTTATCGAAATTATCGATGGTGTGGCCAGACGGTATAAAGTCACAGCAGCATATAGATATCTTGAAGACATGGTAAACCTCATAGCATTTAATGACGACGATGAGATCACTGACTAAAATTGTATTTATCAATAGCGCACATATACGCTACGGAGAAGTGGCATTGGATGGAAATGTTCATTTCACAGGTACGCAGGGTGTAGGAAAGACTACCCTGCTACGTGCTCTCTTATTCTTCTACAATGCGAGGAAAGATAAGTTGGGTATACGCAATCAGGGACAGCGTTCATTTGACGACTACTATGTGCCGACACCCTCTTCGTATATTGTCTATCAGGTCTCGCGGGGGGAGGAGCTACCTCCTTTCTGTGCTATTCTTTTTCGCCATCATAATAAGGCTGCCTTCCGATTTGTGGATGCGGCATATGACAGAAGCTGGATAATTGATGACCTTGGTGTGGTTGCTTCAGATCCACTGACTGTCAGGCAGCGGATACAGAACAAAGATATTGATCTCAGTGGCATAATAGATCGCTACAATCAGTATCTTGATATCCTTTACGGCAACCGCACTGCAAGGATATCGAAAGACTTGCTAAAGTATTATTTACTCAAAAGCCCGCAATATCAGAACATTCCGCGTATCATCCAAAATGTGTTTCTTAATGAACGCGTTGATGCTGGATTTATCAAAGACACGATCATCAGCAGCATTTCCGGGGATGAAGTTGAGACAGCCGTCGACCTTAATTTCTTCCGAAGCAAACTTGTGAATTTCAGCGATGAACTCAAGGATATATCTCTATGGACACAAAAAAACAAACAAGGAATCGTAGAAACCCGTCGCGATGCCGACAAAATCATTGACATAGCCCATAAGATTTCTGCCGGGGAATTCTCGATACGGGAGCAATGCGGGATGCTCATCTACTCAAGAAATAAAGCAGAAAGATATCTTCCTATCCTAAAAAGCAAGATTGAAAAAAAGCAGGTCGCAATAGATAAACTTACAAATGACATAAAATCGATAGAGTCTAATTTTAGAGAGGCTCACGAAAGACTCAGCAATGAAATTGCAGTACTTGACAGCAAACTTAAAGATGCCGCCAGACAGAAAAAAGAGTATCAAAAAATTGGCATTTCTGAAATGATCGTACGTGTGGAATCGCTGCCGTCGTTGCGTCTTACATTGCAACAGAAACAGGGATTGCTTGCGCAACTGAATGCAGAATATTCATCCATCGCTCAGAAGTATTCGTCTCTACGAGACCGACTGGATCTCGACTTTCAGCAATTCCGGCAGAAAAGGACGGATGAGATCAACAAGGCAAAGCAGGAAGTACTCGACAGGAAACTTGCACGTCTTAAACACCAGAACAATCTGGAAAATGATGTGAAGAAAAAATTCAAGACTCAAAAGGATGAGATTGAATTGAGGTTGGCTGAATACCGCGAACGTCGGCATGAGCTGGAATTATTACGTCTTAAGGCTTCTAAATCATCCCCGCTAAAGGATGAGTTGGAGGCATGTAGAAGCAATCTGTCTAAATTAGAAAAAGAAGAGAACTCACTTAAAGAAGAGAAGTTGCGGAAAGAAAGCTCTCTTGAATCCAAGAGACTCCAAATGGAGATGGAATGCCAGTGCCTTGAAAACGAGTATGCCATACAAATCTCATCTCTTGAAAACCAGATCAACAGTTTGACAGAGAAATTAAATTCAGAACGATTATTGCTTGAGAAGTCACAGGGGTCCTTCTGTGAATGGCTTGATCACAATGTAGAAGACTGGGTATCGTCAATCGGCAAGATCGGGGATGAGAAAGAGGTGCTCTATAGTCAAAGTCTCAATCCTAAACTTGTTCACGGAAACCATTCGGATACATTGTTTGGGGTTAAGATTGATCTTGATGAAATAGGAAAAGAGGTGCGGACTCCGGCAATGATCAATGAGGATGTCAAAGTTATTGAGACTAAGATAAACACTTTGGCCAATGAAATCAACCGACTTAGGGATGAAATGGGAAACCGCATTTCGGAAAACGGAAAGAAAAAAATGTCTGCGACTAAATCATTGCAAGCTGATATTGATGCAATAGCACAAAAGCTACAGATCTGTCGACAGCAATCCCAAAAGGAAAACTTGCGTCTGGCTGAGACCGAAAATAATGAAAAGGCAAGATTGGATGAGATTGACGCAGCCTTCAGGGATAAAATTCAGAAGCTTACTCTTGAAATCGACTCCAATGTTGAAGTTCTCAAGAAAATCGATGACCGTTGCAAACGGGAGTTAAACGCCATCTCAAAGAATGCAAAGGATGAGGATAAAAAGGATAAAAACCTTCTTGATATACAGGTGAAATCTATCAATGATGACATCATGCAATTCAAGAATGAGACAGACTCTAAAATCAGACAGCTTGATAAAGATGAGCAAGCAGAACTCTCTAATGCCGGTGCTGATACCGGTATGATTGAACGTATAAACAATGAAATTAATGAAACTGAGAGACGAATACATATAATTGAGAAAGAACAGGATAAAGTAGCTATCTATAGAAATGTCTGCGAAACGCTGCTCGACCACGTACCGCAATATCAGACCGAAAAAAAGAAACTGGAGGATAAGGATGCCTCGCTCAGACAGACTTATGAAGCGCGAAGTAAGAAATACGAGTCAAATCGTAAAGATGAGTTGATTGCTTTGTCGGAATTACAATCTACCTTAGATAAGACATCTGAATCAATAAGGAGAGCCGATGACTTCATGGCATCTGATTCATGTCCACCGGAATTGAAAGAAAGCCCACAGATTACTACGCCTCTTGATTGCATCACTCTTGTAGAGTCTATAAAAGAACTGACAGGAAAAATATATCGTCTTACTGACTCACTCAAGTCTTCAGTCAATGATTTCAGACGTCCGTTTTCTCAATGCAATACATTCAAATTTCCTACAGAATTCGAGACAACTGCACATTACAGGAATTATGCTGATAAACTTGAGGAGTTTGTGGCAAACGACATGATCAAGGATTTCCAGCAAGTCACAAGTAATATATATAGGGATATATTGTCACGTGCAGCGGCAGATTTCAATGTCCTGCTTGGCAGGGAGTCGGAGATACAGCGTATAGTCAAGGATATAAACTACGACTTTTCCCGTAAGACATTCGCCGGGGTTATCCGCAGTATTGAACTTCGTCTGGAACGGAGCACTATGCCGATTATCATGCAGCTACAGAATATAACAGAATTCTGGAATGCTCATCAGTATGATATCTGTGAACTTAACCTTTTCTCCGGTGAAGGACATGAGGATATCTCTCGCGATTCAATAAAATATCTCAAGTCATTGACCGAGGCTCTTGCACACTCTCCTGAACTCAGTAAACTACCTCTTGAACAGACCTTCACTCTCAAATTCAAAATTGAAGAGAATGACAATTCAACTGGTTGGACAGAAAATATCAAGGCAGTGGGCTCGGAAGGCACTGATACACTCGTGAAGGCTATCATGAATATCCTCTTGATAAGTGTTTTCAAAAAACGTGCGGGCCAGGCAGGTGACTTTCGTCTGCATTGCATGATGGATGAGATTGGCCGTCTTGCCGATGAGAATATCCAAGGAATACTGAATTTCGCAAATGAACGTGATATTTATATTGTAAACTCATCACCAAAATCACATAGGCCTCTATCATATCGCCGTCTTTATCTTCTTTCAAAAGATAAGGATGCAAACACCATCGTACAACCAATTCTTTCAACTCGCGAAGCCGAATTTTTATGAGACTGACATTACGACTGATCGAAAACCTGAAACAACTATTGCGTGGAGAATCCATTCCATACTCTGCGCTGCCGAAGTCGTTGGTCGAGCCTTTTGTTGAGGAAGGGTTGATATCTATAGCTTATCAAGGGACCAGACGTTGCGTTATCGCCAGGAATGCTGATGCATTAGCGGGAGCTCTTCCCCAATATAATGAGGCTCTCAAAGATTTGGATGCAGCTGAAAGGTTGCTAACCGAAGATAGTTCACGTGCTGCACAAGCCGCTATATCGGGAAATTCCAAAACAAGTAACAAACGGGCTATGCCAGGATTTATTGTGAACAGCTACCACCGCATAGACTGCATGCTATGCGGACAACCGTTTGCAATGGAACCGGCAGAAGGAAGTGCCATATACATAGCCAACTGGCAATTCTTCATTCCGCCGGTCTCTACTTTAATCATCGGAATAGAGAATACTGAAAATTTCCTTAGGATACGCGAACAGAAGAAACTTTTCGAAGACTGTATGAAAAAGGGAGAATCTGAAATTCTTTTCGTATCAAGATATGCCTTTTCCTTCGACTTGATGAATTGGTTAGCTTCGATCCCCAACAGATATGTGCATTTTGGGGATTTCGATTTAGCTGGTATAGGCATATTCCTGAATCAATTTAAACCTCATGTGGGAGAAAGAGGATCTTTTCTAATACCGTCAGACATCGAAAGCCGTATTAAACAGGGATCGAGGAAACGATACGATGACCAGTACCAAAAATATTCGAACCTCACTACCACAGACGAAACCCTAAATCATCTCATCTCCTTAATTCACAAATATCGTCGCACCTACGATCAAGAAGGCTACATAATAAGCAATTCTCAACGTTAAGTTTTGATACTCACAAATGTCTGGAAAGGCAAGTATTTTGGCCAAACAAACTCCGAATTTTGATACAGGTCAGGAAACTTCATATTCACTATCAAAAGGTTGAGAAAATTGATTTGTTTGGCTAAAACAAACAAATCAATCGGACAAACAAATTCTCATTGTTTATCCAATTGATTGTCTTTTATTTACGCAATAGAGAGCGATTAATATTCCTCTTCGTTGAAGAAGAAGTCGTCTTTGGAGGGGTAGTCGGGCCAGATTTCTTCGATGGATTCGTAGGTTTCGCCTTCGTCTTCGATTTCCATCAGGTTCTCGATTACTTCGAGGGGGGCGCCGCTTCGCTGGGCGTAGTCGATGAGCTCTTCTTTGGTTGCGGGCCAGGGAGCGTCTTCGAGTTTGGATGCAAGTTCAAGTGTCCAATACATAGTTTTTATCTTTTGGCCGCTCTTTGGGAGCGGGGCGGTTATTGTTTGCTTTTTAGTCGGGGGTCTTCGGGGAACACGAGCTTCGCTCGTGTCGCTCGACAAAGACTCCGGGGGTCAGGCGGGGAGCCTGGGAGCCTGACGTCTGCGACTCCGGGGGGAGCCGGGGGCGCCTGGGGGTTCCGTCGGGTTATTGGCGGGGGGACCAGGTCAGCTCGGGGATGGCGGCGCGATGGTTGAAGTGGCGCGCGAGGATGAAGAGGTAGTCCGAGAGGCGGTTGAACCAGATCAGGATCTCGTCGGGGACTTGCTCCTGGCGGCTGAGGGCGAGGATCCGGCGTTCGGCGCGGCGACAGACCGTGCGGGCGACGTGGGTGTGGGCTGCGAGCTCGCAGCCGCCGGGGAGCACGAAGGCGCGGATCTTTGGGGTGGCGCTGTCGGCTTCGTCAATCAGCCGTTCGAGGAGGGCGATGTCTTGGGTGTCGATGGGCCGGGTGTATGAGGGTCCTGCGGGATCGGTGGCCAGGATACATCCTATGTCAAACAGGAGGTTCTGGATTCCGAGCAGGTGTCCGCGTATGTCTTCGGGACAGTCCGGCATCGAGAGGACGACCCCGAGGAAAGCCGAGAATTCGTCTACGGTTCCGTAGGCGTCGAGTCTCAGAGAGTCTTTGGGGACTCTCTGGCCTCCGACAAGCGAGGTTTCGCCGCGGTCACCTCCTCCGGTATAAAGTCTGCTTTTCTCCATATCTTTGCGTCGTTTTGGCGTTTGTAGTTTGGGCCGGGGGCTTGCGCTCACAAGCGGGCGCCGGGGGTTATTGCGCTTACAGGCGGGGGCCGATTTGGGCGGGACGGTCCGGAACTACGTCAATGTAACGCCTGCGATTTGGATTTGTTGTTTGGATTGGCGGTTTTTCGGAAGATTTCGGGGTTGGGGTGCGGTGGTTTGCTCGGAATTTGCTATTTTTGCACCATAATGAGTTCCCAACCTTATATTGTCTCAGCCCGCAAGTACCGGCCCGCGACCTTCAATACCGTCGTCGGTCAGCCGGCTCTGACCCATACCCTCAAGAACGCCATCGAGTCGGGCCGTCTGGCCCAGGCGTACCTTTTCTGCGGACCGCGCGGCGTCGGCAAGACGTCGAGTGCCCGTATCTTTGCGAAGACAATCAATTGTCTCCATCCTACTCCCGAAGGGGAGGCCTGCGGCGAGTGCGAATCGTGTGTCGCAATCCAGCAGGGCAACTCCTTCAACCTGGTCGAGCTCGACGCCGCGTCGAACAACAGCGTCGACGATATCCGCTCGCTCTGCGAGCAGGTGAACATTCCTCCCTCGACCGGAAAGTACAAGGTCTTCATCATCGACGAGGTGCACATGCTGACGTCGAGCGCCTTCAACGCCTTCCTCAAGACGCTTGAGGAGCCGCCTCGCCACGCCATCTTCATTATGGCGACGACCGAGAAGCACAAGGTGCTTCCGACGATCCTCAGCCGCTGTCAGGTCTTCGACTTCAAGCGTATCACGGTTCCCGATATGGTCTCGCATCTACAGTATGTCGCCGGCCAGGAGGGAATCAAGACCGAGGAGCGGGCGCTGGCTGTCATAGCCCGCAAGGCCGACGGCGCCATGCGCGACGCGCTCTCGATCTTCGACCAGGTGGCAGCCTGCACCGAGGGCAACATCACATACGACGCTACGATCGAGAATCTCAATGTCCTCGACGACTCATATTACTTCCGTCTGACCGACGCATTCGCCGCCCACGACGTGCCTCAGGCGCTCAGTCTTTACGCCGGGATCCGCGAGAAGGGATTCGACTCGCAGTTCTTCATCAACGGTCTCGCGGCCCATCTGCGCAATATGATGATGATGCTTGACCCGCGCACGGCCGGTCTGCTCGAAGTCGGACGCGAGGAAGCGGCCCTTTATGCCGAGAAATTCAAGATGTTCCAGCCGTCCTGGTATTACAACGCGGTGCGTCTGCTGAGCGAGACGGACCTCAACTATCGCCAGGCGTCGAACAAGCAGTTGCTTGTCGAGATCGCGCTCATACGCCTCTCGACCCCTTTTGAATCGGGGGCGAAGGGAAGCACGCCCCTACCCGCACTGAAACCTTTCGCCACGACGGTCGCTTCCCGATCCGCCGTCCCGGCCTCGGCGCCCGCCGTACCAAGCCCGACACCCCAGGCTCCAGCTCCTGCCCCGGCACCAAGCCCGGCTCCCCAGGCTCCGGCCTCCGCGCCGGCACAGCGGCCCGCAAGGCGCAGCGTGGCGCCGACGGCGACCTTCAGGCTCAGCGACGCCGAAGAGGAGACCGCACCGCGTCCCGAGCAGCACGAGCCTGTCACGACCGCCCGGCTCGTGGAGGCGCTGACGGCCTACACGCTCAAGGACGCTGAGGCGCGGGGACTGAACCAGGTGATGGTCTCGGCCTCATACCGCGAGACAGGTGAGGACGAATTCACCATAGACGTTCCCCACCAGGGAGCGCTCCGGAGTTTCGAGCACCATATGATCCGTTGCCTCCCCTTCGCCAGAGAGTTTCTCCGCAACGACCGCCTGCAGCTGCGACTGAACGTGCTCGCCCCCGAGGGACCGCGACGCGACCGCGAGGAGGTGTTCCGCGAAAAGATGAGCGCAAACCCCGTGCTCGACAGATTTTTGAACAGCGGAGACTTCTCCATAAGTTAAAGTTTGTTAAATTTTTCGACTCTACTATTAAATTAGAGGCCATAAAAGATAAAAAGTCATTACTTTTTCGTATCTTTGCAACAGAATTCCGGAGGGGACCACGAGTCCTCTCCGATTTTTTCTACCCTACCCCTCGGGACTTAGAGTGTGATTACTTTTAAACCAAATTAACCACACTCTTGGTTCCGTCAGGGGGAGGGGTATGTATGTTTCTACAAAAACACACCGGAATATGGACAAGCAGAAGCTCACGGAATTCATAGAATCCCGGCTGGAGGGGACGGACTACTATCTGGTAGACCTGAAGATCACCCCGGCCAACGAGATCACCGTCGAGATTGACTCGGACGGGAACGCTGATCTTGAGAAATGTATCGAGCTGACCCGTGCGATCGAGGAGGCCTTCTCGCGCGACGAGGAGGACTATGAACTCGAAGTCGGCACCAGCGGGCTCACGTCGCCGCTGAAGGTTTTCCGTCAGTATCTCAAATATATCGGCCGTGAGCTGGAGGTTCTGACCACCGACGGCCGCAAGCTCCGCGGCGAGCTGATCGAAGCAGATCCCGAGAAGGGTATCGTCTTAGGAGTCGAGGAGAAGGTAAAACACGAGGGCGCGAAGCGTCCCGTGATCGAGACCCGCGAGATCGCCCTCCCGTTCGCCGACATCAAGAAGGCGGAATATTACCTCCGGTTCTAAGACCGGTCCGAGACGGTAAGCAGGAAACACGCCTCCGATTAGAACAGAGGCTCTATGAGATTATCCAGAAGAATTAAAGATACACAAGATATATGGCAAAGAAAGCAGAGACGGTCAATATGGTCGATCAGTTCGTGGAGTTCCGCGAGCTGAAGAACATCGACAAGACCACACTGATAAGCGTGCTCGAAGAATCGTTCCGCAACGTTCTGGAAAAGATGTTCGGCACCGACCAGAACTTCGACGTCATCATGAACCCGGACAAGGGTGACTGCGAGATCTATCAGAACCTGACAGTCGTCGAAGACGGCAAGGTTGAGAATCCCGTCACCGAAGTGGGTCTGACCGACGCCCGCGAGATCGACCCCGAGTGTGAGATCGGCGAGGAGATCGCCAAGCGCATCTTCTTCGAGGACTTCGGACGCCGCGCGATCCTCACGCTGCGCCAGACGCTCCAGTCGAAAATCCTCGACCTTCAGAAGAACGCCATCGTCTCCAAGTTCCAGAAACTCGAAGGCGAGCTCGTCTCGGGTGAGGTTCACCAGATCTGGAAGAAGGAGATGCTGCTGGTCGACGACGAGCAGAACGACCTCATCATGCCGAAAGAGGAGCAGATCCCCGGCGACTTCTTCCACAAGGGAGACGTGGTTCGCGGTGTCATCCGCCGAATCGACAACCCTACCGGCAATCCGAAAGTCATCGTTTCGCGCACCGACGAGCGTTTCCTCCGCAACCTCTTCAACCAGGAGGTTCCCGAGATCCAGGACGGTCTGATCACCATCAAGGCCGTGGCCCGTATCCCCGGCAAGCGTGCGAAAGTAGCTGTCGAGAGCTATGACGACCGCATCGACCCCGTAGGCGCCTGCGTAGGTGTCAAGGGAAGCCGAATCGCCGGCATCGTCCATGAGCTCCGCAACGAGAACATCGACGTGATCAACTACACCAACAACCCCTCGCTGTTCATCCAGCGCGCCCTCTCGCCCGCCAAGGTGTCGTCGATCCGTCTGAACGAGGAGACCCGCAAGGCCGAGGTATTCCTGCACCCCGAAGAGGTGGCCCTGGCCATCGGCAAGGATGGTCTCAACATCCGTCTGGCATCGATGCTGACCGGCTACACGATCGACGTCTACCGCGACATCGCCGAGACCGAAGAGGACATCTATCTCGACGAATTCCGCGATGAAATCGACGACTGGGTGATCGAGACGCTCAAGGATCTCGGTCTCGGCACCGCCAAGGCGGTCCTCAACGCATCGCCCGAGCTGCTCAAGCAGGCCGATTTCGAAGACGAGACGCTCGCCCACGTCATGGAGGTGCTCAGCGCCGAGTTCGAGGACTGAACCGGTTCCCCGACTACCCCACGGCCATGACACTAATTTCCACCACCGCCTGAAGCCCGGATTTCCGCGCCGGCCTTGAGGCAAACAATAATTAAATGCCCGAGGCCCGGCATAAGGCCAAACATCATATATGCGCACACAAATAAGTAAAGTAGCAAAAGACCTCAACGTCGGAGTCAGCACCGCCGCCGAGTTCCTGCGTAAACACAATATCGAAGTTGACGCATCGAACCCGAACGCCCGAATCGACGAGGAGGCAGTGAACCTTCTGAGACGCGAATTTTCGCGCGACAAGGATGCCAAAGCGCAAAGCGACACTCTCCGCGAAGGACGCCGCTCCTCGGGGGGCGGCCAGCGCAACAAGGAACGCCATCAGCCCGGCGACACGCTCGAGGAAATCCGTGCCAACCGTCCGCGGATCTTAGGCAAGATCGATCTCGACTCGGCCGGCAAGCCCAAGAAGCAGGAAACCAAACCCGCACCCAAAGCGGAACCGGCACCGGCTCCCAAACCCGAGCCTAAACCGGAACCCAAACCCGAAATAAAGGCCGAGGCTCCCAAAGCCGAAGCACCCAAGGCAGAGGCTCCAAAGCCCGCAGCTCCCGAAGTTAAGCCCGAGCCCAAAGCCGCTCCCGCACCCGCACCCGAGGTGAAGAAGGAGACGGCCGCTCCGAAGGCCGAGACCAAACCGGCCGAACCCGAGGCGAAACCGGCCGAGAAGCCGGCTGAGGCACCCGCCTCGACCACTTTCCGCGCCAATCCGCCCGTGATCGCTCCCCAGCCGAAGATCATCGGTAAGATCGACCTCGACGCGATCAACGCCGCCACACGTCCCAAGAAGAAGAATAAGGACGAGCGTCGTCGTGAACGCATCGACAAGAGCCGCGCGGCAGGCGGCGCCAACGCCGGTTCGCAGAACCGCAAGCGCGCCCGCATCGGCCAGGAGAAGGTGGATGTCGAGAAAGCCGCCAAGAGCGGAATCGGCACCGACCGCCGTCCGGGCCAGGGTGGAAACCAGAACGGGAACCAGAGTGGTCGCGGAAATGGCCGCGGCGGTAACCAGAACGGTCGCGGAAACGGCAACGGCCGTGGAAACGGACGCGGCGGCAACCGCAACAACAATCAGCAGAGCCAGAATCCGGAAGATGTACAGAAGCAGGTCAAGGAGACACTCGCACGCCTGACCGCCAAGGGAACCGGCAAGAAAGCCGGTGCCAAGTGGCGTAAGGAGAAGCGCGAGGAACACCACAACCGCGCCGAAGCGGCCGCAGCAGCCGAGGCAGCTGAAAGCAAGATCCTGAAGCTGACCGAATTCGTGACGGCCAACGACCTCGCGACCATGATGGATATCCCCATCAACAATGTGATCGCAACCTGTATGAACCTCGGTGTGATGGTGTCTATCAACCAGCGTCTCGACGCGGAGACCATCAACATCGTGGCCGAGGAATTCGGATTTACCACAGAATATGTCAGCGCCGAAGTCTCGGAGGCCATCGCCACCGAAGAGGATGCCGAAGAGGATCTCCTCCCGCGTCCGCCGATCGTGACCGTCATGGGTCACGTCGACCACGGTAAGACCTCGCTGCTCGACTATATCCGAAACGCCAACGTGATCGCGGGCGAGGCCGGCGGTATCACGCAGCACATCGGTGCGTATAACGTCAAGCTCAGCGACGGACGTCACATCACCTTCCTCGACACCCCGGGTCACGAAGCCTTCACCGCGATGCGTGCGCGAGGCGCCAAGGTGACCGACCTTGCGATCATCATTGTCGCCGCCGACGACGACGTGATGCCGCAGACAATCGAGGCCATCAACCACGCATCGGCCGCAGGCGTGCCGATGGTGTTCGCCATCAACAAGATCGATAAACCGGCCGCCAACCCCGACAAGATCAAGGAGGAGCTGGCAGGTATGAACTACCTCGTCGAAGAATGGGGCGGTAAGTACCAGAGCCAGGATATCTCGGCCAAGAAGGGTATCGGCGTCGAGGAACTGATGGAGAAGGTGCTTCTCGAAGCCGAGATGCTCGACCTGAAGGCCAACCCCAACCGCAAGGCGGTAGGTTCGGTCATCGAGTCGTCGCTCGACAAGGGCCGCGGTTATGTGGCCACCGTGCTGGTGCAGAACGGTACGCTCAAGGTGGGCGACGTGATCCTCGCCGGTACACACCACGGCAAGGTGAAGGCGATGTTCAACGAGCGTAATCAGCGTGTGACGGAAGCGGGTCCTTCGACTCCGGTTCTGATTCTCGGTCTGAACGGCGCTCCGACCGCCGGCGACAAGTTCAACGTCCTCGACACCGAACAGGAGGCACGCGAGATCGCCTCGAAGCGAGAACAGCTTCAGCGTGAGCTCGGTCTGCGCACCACCAAGCGTGTCGGACTCGAAGAGCTCGGCCGTCGCCGCGCCCTCAATGACTTCCACGAGCTCAACCTCGTCGTCAAGGGTGACGTGGACGGTTCGATCGAGGCCCTTTCGGACTCGCTGATCAAGCTGTCGACCCCCGAGGTGCAGGTGAATGTGCTCCACAAAGGTGTGGGTGCTATTTCGGAAAGCGACGTGACGCTGGCAGCCGCATCGGACGCCATCATCATCGGCTTCCAGGTACGTCCCTCTGCCGCAGCCCGCAAGGAGGCCGAGAAAGAGGGTGTGGAGATCCGTCTCTACTCTGTCATCTACAAGGCCATCGAGGAGGTCAAGGACGCTATGGAAGGTCTTCTGGCGCCCGAGATCAAGGAGGAGATCACCGGTACGGCCGAAGTTCTCCAGACCTACCACATCTCGAAGGTGGGCACCATCGCTGGTGCTATTGTCCGCGACGGACGCATCAAGCGTTCGAATAAGGTGCGCCTGATCCGCGACGGCATCGTGATCTACACCGGCGAGCTGGGCTCGCTCAAGCGCTTCAAGGACGATGTCAAGGACGTAGTCTCGGGCTACGACTGCGGTATCTCGATCCAGGGCTACAACGACATTCGCGAAGGCGATATGATCGAGGGCTTCGAGGAAGTCGAGGTTAAGAAGACGCTCTGATTTTTCAGAAGTTTAAATATAAAGACCGGGCCGCGCTTTTCGCGCGGCCCGGTCTGTTTTTTGGGGAACACGAGCTTCGCTCGTGTCGCTCAACAAAGCGTTTTCAAG
>JAAVFK010000029.1:47711-65376 GCA_014800785.1 Bacteroidales bacterium | reverse complement strand
GGGGGGTGGGCGGAGGTTGGGGGGTTGGGCGGAGAGGAGGGTTTGGAGGGAAGGGGAAGCGCCCCGGCGGGTTGGTCCGTCGGGGCGCTTGGGTTGGAGGGAGAGGAGGGNGGGTTATTTGATGATCAGCTTGTGGGCTTTGTCGGCGGTGCGGATGATGTAGAGGCCGGGAGCATCGAAGGTGTGGTCGGTTACGCCGTGGGCAATTGCGGTGCCTGAGAGGGCGTAGATCGANACGGGATCCGATGCGATGAGGTGACGGCCATTGACCGAGAGGGCTGTGGCCTTGACGGTCTCTACCGAGGTACCCGAGGTCGGAAGGACAACCGTGATGGTGTTCGAACGCACCTTTGCGGTCTCTTCTCCNTCNATGGGGAGCACTGAGTACATGTACTCCTTCTCGGGATTGAGGTTTTCGATTCTCATCTGAGTGGCTCCGTTNGTCTTGATGTCGTTGTAACCGTCGAGTACAGCTACCTGTGCGCCGTAGCAGATGATCTTCACGTCGTCGACCGCGATGTTGCCTTTCACCTTATTAAAGGTGAAGACGAGCTGACGGACACCGGCAGGAATATCCTTAACGGNTNCGATGGCTCCGGTTTCGCTCGGTACGAGAGACTCCACGAATACTTCGGATCCGTCGAGGCGGATGCCGGTTACGTCGAGGGTGCTTCCTTCGGCGCCATTTCCTTTAAGCCAGAGNTCNGTTTCATTGATGTCAGCCTCAAAGACGTCGGTCTTGAGNTAGCCACCGTTGGAATTCAAGCGGAGCGAGGGAGCGGCTTCGCCGAAGTTGCCGTTGGTATTATAGACGGCGGTCGTTGAAGCCTCCCAGCCGGTGGGGAGGGCGAGAACNGTTTCCTTACCCATATTGGCTGTTTCGTCGAATCCCCATACACCNTTGTCTTTCTCATATACGGTCAGGAGATAGTCGGTGGCAGCTTCCACGGCTTCCCATTTGGCGATGAACCAGTCTTCGCCAATCTCGTCCTCTTCGGGCTGGAGAGCCACGGCGCGACCGAATTTGCCNAGACCACCGTCAACGATGAAGGAGATCACACCGTCTTTCTCGGTGATTTCCGTGATGGGGAGNTCGATACCCTTGTTGGACCATGATTTGAGNGCCGGGGTGGTCGACGAGGTCAGTTCAGTCTTGCCGCTCGTGCCGGGATAGCACCANCCNGCNGCNANCNTCACACCGGCGTCCCAGTCATCGCGGAAGTCACAATCGTCGACATTGTTCGGCTTCAGCATACGGACATAGAGATGATTCTTGTCGTTATTGACAACGTTTTTCTCGAAGATATTCTCATCCCAATCGATATGCCATACGAGCATACCATGGTTAGGAATAAATCTATCCCAATTTACCTGCTGGCGGTTTTCGATCAGGAAGAACTCGTTGGGGTTATCGGTCTGAATGAGCTTACATTTTCTTGAGTCGGTNATGTGTTCGAGGGTNACTTCATCAGGACCATCAAGCAGCTCGGGTTCGATCCAGCCCATTGCGTTGAGTTCATAGGCGGAATAGTTCGGAGGNGTGCAACCGTCGTTATTGTACGGTCCGTAGTCGAGACACGACCATGCGAAAGGATTGCACATCAGGTCTGTCGCTGTGTCATAAAGGTCGGGCAGACCGAGTACGTGAGAGAACTCGTGGATGAACGTTCCGACACCGTCGGGACGGCTACCGGCAATCTCCGAGGTACAGCCATAGGAGTAGGCGCGCACACCGTCTACTTCATAACCGGTTCCGTCAAGATGATATGCGTGGGGCCAGATCAGGTCTGTCTGCATGGTACGGTGTTCACCATCGCCGGCAAAGAAAACGAAAACGTTATCAATCCGGCCATCACCATCCATGTCATACTGAGAGAAATCCACATCGGGATCAAGGATCTCGAGGGCATCAATTACCATACCGGTAGCGTTTGAGTCCTCACCCCACTGATCGTTCTTGCCGTAATAAGAGCGAATGTTGGGAAGCGTCACAGGGCCGTAAACGTCAAACTGGGGATTGAACAGACCGTTTGAGTTGTAGCGGAAATAGTCAGCCGCGGAGCCTGTTCCGTAGTAGTCGCTGAATCCTTCCTGGTTGAGCATATTGCGGAAATACTCGCCGGATTCGCGGCGCATCTTCACATCCTTATACTCGACAAGGATCACAAGCGCCTTCACATCTCCCTTGTTAGGGAACGCCGATTTGCATCGACCGAGGCCATACTGAGGCAGACCGTTCTGGGTTCCGCGNGCACGAGCCATAGCCGCGCTCTTTCTCGATTCGGAAAGGTCATAAGANCGGGGNTTCATTGCCATTCTCTTGACGGTAGCGTCAGTGATTTGATGCTGGGTAGGAATCTGGATTGCNCCGATCTGGAGAGAAGAACGTTTTCCGGGATCGGCAGCGGGTATATTTGTTGACACCACTTTGCCGTCTTCCTGAAGACGCGCGAAGTAGTATGTGCCGTTTTCTTCGGTAACGAGGGCTCCGTCGGACGCGAGCAGGAAGTGCGCGCGTTCGTCGCCGATAGCGCGTAGGGTCAGGGTCGACCCGTCAGGCTGGGTGACNGTGACCGGATCNACCTTAGCGCGAACGGCTCCCGCCGGCAGCGCGAATGCCAACGCNAGCGCCGGCAGAANGAGATGTTTAAGGTTAATCATAGAAGTTTATATCAGGTTAGTATAATNTCNTCTGNACAGANTTGCGCGAGACACGCTCACTGCTATACGCGAAGTTAATAAAAAAAACTGTTCCGCACAATAGTAAGCGAAACAGTTTTTTATCTTTTAACAACTTCCGAATCGTTTTAGCAATTCTTTTGANCCAAATCAACTTTTGAAGTTAAGTACCCCTCCTTTCAAGAATTTGCGNATCGGTCTGAAAATNGTCGCTAAACATACGCCGGCGATCACCAGAAGCGTACCGATATACACATTTGCCGTCATTCTGACTCCGAAGAAAAGGGCAGCGAAGAGTACGGCCCAGAAGGAGTATGTAACATTCAGACAGACGGATCGNCCGACTCCTATGAGGCGGATCGCACGATACCAGAGGTAGAAAGAATACATACCTATGAGGGCCGCCGCTCCGAGAAGAATCCACGCTTCGGGATCGGAGAAGATCTCGCCGATCACCCACTTGACACCACCCGGGTTTCCAATCATGAAGGGAACGATCAGCAGAAAGGCTATNGAGGAGACAAACTCCCGAATCAGAGCAGCTCTCGTATGGTCTATCTTTCCGTGTCTCATTCCGTAGGCGCAGAAGATTCCTTCGACCGCCCACCCGACGGCGGCTCCGACNGCATAGAGGATTCCCTCAAAAGAGGCATAGTCATCCGGGCTATCGGAATTGAAGCCGATATAGAAGATTCCGAGCATAGCCACCATGATCCCGAGCCAACTGCGTTGAAGCATCCGTTCNTTCAGGATCAGGACGGCCAGCAGCATNCCGATCAGAGGATAGAGCGCGGTCACGCCCGCAGTGATCGCCACTCCGCCGTGTGACAGGGACATAAGGTAGCATGTCATCGCAAAAGGACCGCCACAGAGNGCTCCGGCACCAATCATCATGCCGTCACGCGTAAACAACTGTCTGAAGAAGCCTTTAAGTCTGCCTTTAAGCCCGAGAAGCANACTCAGAGAAATGCCTCCTATCACCTCGTGAAGCAGACANCACACAAAGTATCCGGCAATCAGAAGGTCCGGATCCGTCAGAAAAGGAGCGAGCAAAAGCACATGACGCAGCAACGCATTGTCAAGGCCCCATGTGAGACCGGAAAACAATCCGGAGGACCATCCGATCCGGTCTCGGTTTTGCCTGTTAATCGGTATCATAGGCAGAAATTACTAAAGTAAATATACTCTTGGCTTCCGGGGTTCAGACAAATCTGGACAGGGCCGCGGCGGCATAAGTTCCGGCGCGCTCTTCCTTGATGGCTACAGCCTCCGGGTGATTACGCAGACATCTGAAAACGAGAATATCGATTTCTTCATGATTCAAACATCCGTCGAGAAGTGAAGTCGCNTCTCCCCTATCAAGTTTCGAGGGATCGAACAGATAAGCGGCCAGCAGGCGNGACTCCCGGCAGTCTTNCTCGGCCCACAGAGAACGGGCAAGTTCCGATTTCTCCTCCTCACCGAGCGACTCGGAAANCTCGCGTGCAATCTGCGAGAGCTGCGGAAGCTGGAGACCGAAAATCATCCGATGGGGATCGCCGGCNCTCTTGAGAGCGTCGGCGACCACACCGTTACGGTATGTGAAGAACAGTTTTCTGATGTTCTGCATATCTGATTCAGTAGAACGTTCGATTTAAACCGAATTTAATNCTTAGAGAGTCGAGAAATCTCGGCTCAGGCGGAGCATCTGGTCGGTGTAACCCTCCGAGTAGTCGATAGTGATATCAACGATCTCGCCGTTGTTGTCATANACAACATTGTAGACCGGGTTTACGAAACCGCGATAGGGAGGGATGTTGAGCTTNGAGTAGCGGTCGAGAACCTCCTTGTGGAGCTTCGGGTCGACCTTCACGCCATAGNTATTCACCAATTTGTTGCCTGCGGCATAGTTGCCCTCGGACTTGATTGTCTGAATCTCGCTCAACAGCTGACCGAAGAGCTCGCGNAGCTTCTTGTAGTCGTTGATCTTGACGAAGGTCTTGCCGTTCTTCTTCACGAGCTCGACCACCTTGTTCTTCTTGCCCTTTTCNAGCACCCACTTCGAGATCAGCTGACGGTTGCGCATGTGGGCCTCCTCGATATCCTTGCCCGGCTCGATACGGTTGAGCTGNGTCATCAGACCATTGAGCAGATACTTGTAATATTCAGCCTTATATGCTTCNGGATCGTCCAGAATNCCGAGTTCGATCAGCTTCGGATCGGCGAGATAATAGAGGGCGAACAGGTCGGCGCGGGCCTCTTCGAGAGTCGAACCATGTTCCTTGAGCGCGTCGGNGTCGGTTCCGGGNCGCAGACGACCCGAAGCGTGACCGAGACACTCGTGGAGGTCGGTGTGGAGCATATCGGTCAGGTAGAGNTACTTGTCGAGGTGGTCGATCGTCGGCTGATCGATCACGAACTCTTCGTTGAAGCCGTTNCCGCGCGATGCGAGTGCGTAGGCCTCGGTGATGTTCTCAAGGGTGACGGACTTCGAACCGTGNGCCGCGCGNATCCAGTCAGCATTCGGAAGATTGATGCCGATAGCGGTCGCGGGATAAGCGTCACCGGCCAACATGGCGGCGTTGATAGCCTTTGCAGACACACCCTTTACCTCGGGCTTGCGATAGTCNGGATTGATCGGAGCGTGGTCCTCGAACCACTGAGCGTTAGAAGAGATCGTGTTGGTACGCTTCGTCGACTCGTCGTTGCGGAAGTTCACATAAGACTCCCAGCTGCCGGTCATTCCGAGGGGATCGTTATAGCTCTCGATGAAGCCGTTGACNAAGTCAACGTTGCTCTTCGTATCCTCAGCCCAGAGAATCGAGTATTCGTCGAAACGACGGAGATCGCCGGTCACATAATAGTCGATGAGCTTGGTGATATACTCTTTCTGCGCGTCATTCTCGGCCACACTCTTGGCCATATCGAGCCAGTAGATGATCTTTGCGATCGCGGGNCCATAGAGACCGTTGAGNTGATAGTGCTGCTCGGTCACCTTGCCATCTTCCTTGACNACACGGGAGTTGAGNCCGTAGGAGATCGGAGTCGGATCGTCCGGATTCTTGAGNGCNGCGTAATANGCCTCGACCTCGGCCTGGGTCACTCCGTCATAGAGGTTGCCGGCTGAATTGGCNACCACGTCGAGCGAGCTGTCAAGATTNACCTTCTTGGCAAAGAGATCAGGATTGAAAATGATCTCGACCAGATCGGTACCGTCCTGCGCTTTCGCCAGATCACCGGCCTCGGCACGGAGGAACTGCTCTGAGAACTCGGGGACGAACTTGTCGTTGCTGTAGTGGTGGTGGATACCATTACCGAACCAAACCTGTTTCAGATACTTCTCGAAAGCCTTGAATTCTTTCGAATTGCGGTCTCCCTTATAGTTATTGAATACGCCTTCGAGCATCCGGCGGATCTCGAGGTTATATTTTCCGTTCTGGTCCCAGATGATGTCACGTCCGGCCTGTGCGGCCTGAGACAGATAGTAGACCATTTTCTTCTGCTGGAGGGGGAGTCTGTTGAAGCCGGGAACTTCATAGCGGAGCACTTCGATATCGGCGAAATTGTCGACGATATAGTTGAAGTTGGGGTCTTCGGCNCCCTTTGCTGATAATGCCATCATTGCTGCGAAAAGAAGTGATGTTGACAGTTTTTTCATTTGATGTAGGTTTATGAAGCAGGAGGTCGGCGACGATNAGCGACTGCGGGACATCNCCTCGCTTCAGAGGTATTTNGATTTTAAGGTATGATTATTCGACCTCGAGAACAAGACCTTTCAGGTANTCNCCTTCGGGGTGTGAGAAATCAATCGGATGGTCGGCCGGCTGGGTCAGCTGGTGGAGGATNCGCACACGGCGTCCGGCCTTGGCCGCAGCACTGAAGACGGCCAGTCTGAAAGCCTCGCGCGAAACGACCTGAGAACAAGAGAACGTGAACAGGATTCCACCCGGNTTGATCTTCTCNAAAGCCTTGGTGTTGAGCTTGCGGTAGCCGATCAGACCGCGCTTGAGAGCGCTGCGGTGTTTGGCAAACGCCGGAGGGTCGAGGATGATCAGGTCATACTCGTCCTTCTTCATATCGTCGAGGAACTTGAAGGCNTCCGTGGCGTGAGTCTTGTGGCGCTCATCGNCCGGGAAATTGAGCTCGATATTCGCATCGGTCAGAGCAGCCGCCTTGGCCGAGGAATCGACCGAATCGACCTTGAGCGCTCCGCCACGCATAGCGTAGACGGAGAAGCCGCCCGTGTAACAGAACATATTGAGCACCTTGCGGTCTTTGGCGAATTTCTCAAGCAGGGCGCGGTTGTCGCGCTGGTCGATGAAGAAACCTGTCTTCTGACCGCGGAGCCAGTCGATGTTGAACTGGAGACCGTTTTCGAGAGCCACGTTTCCGTCATAGGANCCGATCAGATACTCGTTTTCGGGATCCAGATTNGCCTTATAAGGAAGGGTTGTCTCCGATTTATAATAGACGTTGCGGATTCGCGCGTCGGGAAGAGCCGTCAAAGCGTCTGCTATCTCACGGCGCACGAAGTGCATACCGGGAGAGTGCGCCTGGACAACGGCGGTGTCGCCGTAGATGTCGACTACAAGTCCCGGAAGGAAATCACCCTCACCGTGGACGAGACGGAACGAGTTATTGNCATCGCGGATCAGACCGAGCGACTGACGTACCCGGAAAGCCTCCTCAAGACGACGTGAGAAGAAATCGGCCGGGAGCTCATCGACTCCAAACTCAAGTATGCGCACGGCGATGCTGCCGATCTGGAAGTGGCCTACGCCGATCGTCTCCCCTTTCGAGGTCACGACCTTCACGAGGTCACCCTCTTCGAGGCCGTCGGAGACGGAAGCCACGGCGCCCGAGAATACCCACGGATGGCGGCGGAGGAGCGACTCCTCCTTGCCGGGTTTAAGTTTTATGGTGTGCATATTATGTTGACTTTTCTGACTTGAAAGATTTGANACCTGTTCCAATGGTTCAGCCGCGCTGTCAGTACAGGCGGAGGGTTATTTGAACAGGCGGACGATGTCCATCAGGTTTGCGTANAGGAGAAGGGCTATCAGCAGGAACATNCCGATCANCTGGGCTGTCTCCAGGAATTTCTGACTGGGCTGACGGCCCGTGATCACCTCATAGAGGAGGAACANGACGTGGCCGCCGTCGAGCGCNGGAATCGGGAGAATGTTCATGAANGCGAGAGCGATCGAGATGAACGCCGCGATGTTCCAGAAAGCGATCCAGTCCCACTTCTCGGGGAAGATGGAACCGAGCGCACCGAAACCGCCTACCGACTTGGCGCCCTCCTTGGAGAAGACGATCTTCATGGAGGANGCGTAGCTTGCNAGGCGGTCCGTGCCCATTTCGATTCCNCGCGGAACGGCCGACAGGAGGCCATAGCGCTTCTCCTTCACCGGATAGAAATTGGCGGGGTCNACCTCAAGGCCGATGCCCATTTTNGCGTTGTCCGAAAGNCTCACGGGGAGACGCAGCGTATCGCCTGCCTCACCGAACGCGCGGGGTTTGCCGTCGGCNTGGCGGGGACGGACAACGGTCACATCGACAGTCTCGCCCTTGTGCCACTGGAGCGAATCAAGAAAATCGACCAGNGTCGGAGTCTGCTCATCATTGATGGCGATGATTTCGTCCATAGNCTTGAGACCTGCTTTCGCCGCACCCTCTCCGGCCATGACCTGGGTCACGCGCGTCGGAAAGCGGTATGTCATGAAGGCTATCGGCGACTTACCCTCGGTCATNTCATCATTGAGTTTGACCATGAGGTCCGAAGGAATGGCGATCGAGACCGTGTCTGAACCGCGGAGTACCTCTACCCTCTTGGCCTCCATCATCTNCACGCGCGCCTCGGCGGGATTGTCGAGCAGATTGCCGTCGGCGCTCAACGGGATGTCGCCGTCACGGAAACCGACCTCCTTGGCCGCGGGACTGAAGGACATACCCATCTTGGCCTGATGGACCGGNACATATTTCTCNCCGGTGAAATANACNATGCCTGCATATATAAGGATAGCGAGGAGGAAGTTGAAGAGNACGCCNGCGATCATGATCAGCAGACGCTGCCACGCCGGTTTCGAACGGAACTCCCAAGGCTCGGCGGGACGCTTCATCTGTTCGGTGTCCATCGACTCGTCGATCATGCCGGCGATCTTGCAGTAGCCTCCGAGAGGCACCCAGCCGACACCATATTCAGTGTTGCGCCAGAACCGCTTCCACCGGGACTGCTTTTTCTCCTCGGCATATNCTGTTCTGTCGAGCTCACACTTGAGTTCGACCTGNGCATCATATTCNTTTTTTGCCGCCTCGACCTTAGCGCGGGCTGNNNCCANNTCATCGGCCGACGCTGTCTTCGAATCGCGAGCAAAAGGATTGAGGCNATCAGCGAGAGACTGTTGCGGTTCCTCAAGTTTTTTAAGTTCAGCCTGGGCGGAGGNATACTTGCCGGCCGCNGCCTCAAGCGCCTGCTCATTTTTATATTCGCGCTCGCCGGCCTCGGAAAGAAACTTTATTTTCGAAAGGGAGCCGACATGTTTAGAGGGCTTCCACTTGAAGAGAGAACGGACCGGGTTGAAGAATATATAGAACTTCTCGACCTTGACACCGAAAATACGGGCAAAGAGGAAGTGACCGAACTCATGTATGATGATCAGNATGGCCAGCGCGAGAATGAGCTGGGCTGCTTTGATNAGGAATGTTTCCAAACGATTTTGAGATGTTGATTAGATAAATTAGGATTGAAGGAAAGGCTCATGGGTTCACGCCGGGAGAGATGATCTCGGCGAGGATTTCCCGAGCGCGGAGCCGGGCCTGCTCNTTGGTCTCNACAAGCACATCGAGCCCGCTGACTTCACGGACCGGGACGGAGTCCATNGTCNTNCGGACGATCTCGGCTATCTGTGTGAAACGGATCTCGTCTTTGAGGAACGCCGCCACAGCCACTTCGTTGGCCGCGTTGAGGATACACGGAAGGGTACCGCCGCGTTCGATCGCCTCGAAGGCATAGCCGAGCAGCGGAAACTTCACGAGATCGGGGGCCTCGAAAGTNAGGCGCGAATACTGCGAGAGATTCAGCGGGGGCTGTTTGGTATGCAGACGCTCCGGATAACCGAGGGCGTAACGGATNGGGAGGTGCATATCGGGGACACCAAGCTGGGCCTTGATCGAGCCATCCTCAAACTCTACCATTGAGTGGACGATACTCTGGGGATGAACCACTATCTCGATCCGGTCCGGCGGACAGTTGAAGAGCCAGTGGGCCTCGATCATTTCGAAACCCTTGTTCATCATTGTTGCGGAGTCNATGGTCACCTTCGCGCCCATATCCCAGTTGGGATGACGCAGNGCGTCGGCCGCGCGTTTCTCCGGAAGTTCGGCGGCGGGGACCGTGCGGAACGGACCTCCGGAAGCNGTNAGGATTATCTTTCGGGCATGGGCAGTNCCCTCTCCTTCGAGACACTGGAAGATNGCCGAGTGCTCACTGTCGACAGGCACTATGCTCACGCCGTGCTCACGGGCGAGGCGTGTGATCAGACTGCCGGCAACGACAAGAGTCTCCTTGTTGGCCAANGCGATTGTCTTTCCGGCCTTGATTGCGGCCACGGTGGGGAGCAGACCGCTGTAGCCGACCATAGCGGTGACNACCATATCGCTTTCCGGCATCGCCGCCGCCTCCTCGATAGCCTTTTCTCCGCCAAAGACCTCAACGGGAAGATCNGCGAGCGCNCGGCGAAGCGGTTCGAGGAAACGCTCGTCGGCTATAACGACACGGCGAGGNTTGAACCNGCGTGCCTGCTCGGCAAGAAGTTCCCANCGAGACCGGGCGGTCAGAAGAGAGACCCGGAAGCGATCCGGGTATTCGGCTATGATGTCCAGGGTCTGGGTACCGATGCTACCGGTGCTTCCCAGAATGGCTATTTCTTTTTGTTTCACGTTCTTGTTCGTTTTTGTCATCATCCCATCCTTCCACACATGAATCTCACCGGCCCATCGGTTCTCCGGAAAGCGTCGAGGGCTCCTCCGGAATATGGGTTTCGCTCCTCACATATTGCGAGGGGACGAGCGGTTCCCCGTTATGCCACATCTCGAGGGTGATTTCCGAGCGGGNGCCGGCGCGGTTCTGGAGACCGATCACCTGGCCGCCGGTTATCTTACTGCCCGGNTCGACAAGAACCATTCCCAATCCGGAGCAACGGCTGAGGAATCCCTTGGGGTGCTGGATCACGACATCATAGCTGTCGTTGGCCAGNCGGGAGACGGTTATCACGGTCCCGTCGGCAATGGCNCAAAGCGGTGAGGAAACCGGAACCACAAAGACTGCCCTGGGTTCCTCAAGACTCTGGGTGGTGATGATCCCCTCTTCCGAGAGGGGGTAGAACATCATCCCGTCGGCNGCAAGNGGAGCGAGCACCGAGATGTTGAATTTTTCACGGTCGCGCATCATCTCGACAAATTTNCTCTCGGCCGNCGAGGCGTCCATCAGCGAGTCTGCGCGGCCCTTCATACGTCCGCCACGGGCGGTCAGCGAATCGGTCGGGACGCGATCCGTATTCGTCACCGTCAGTATATTGTCGAGGAAAGCGCGGGTTCGCGACTCGGCCTCGGAGATCGAGTCGAGCCGAAGAATGGCCATCTCAGCCTTCACCCTCTCNTCTCGCCCGAGATAGCCGGGGAGCATCATCCGCAGAGGGGTCAGCATGACGACCAGCGCTCCGAAAAAGAGGGCGGCGGCGACAAGACCTGCGACCAAAGCCGCCAGCTTCCAACCGGAAAGCCGGAACGAGCCGAGATCGTGGAGACGGGTCTCGTCACTGACGGTAATCTTAAATCTGCTCTTTCGTCTCATTGATCGGTTATTACTGACACTTGTCGGGCATCCGCACGGACTCAACGACATATATATCGTGCGTGCGCGGATTCAAATTGCGAAATTAACGAAAAACGGCGACACCACAAAATTTAGCGTGCCATTAGTTTCAAACCAAATAAAGAAGTCATCTAAACTTTTTACGAAAACAAAAAAAGTTTAAACCGGTTTTCTTCAGGGTCAATCTTCATTAATCTTTTGACATCTTCCAATCCTTTCATCGGTCACGATGCCCGCATCGTTCCCTCTTCAAGTATTGAAATCTGTCCAAAATCTTAATGAACCTTAACCCTGAAAAAAGTTTAGATGACTTCAAAAGATTCCATCTCTTTGAATTTTTTTCAAAAAATGTTTGGATAGATAAAGGAAACATTGTACTTTTGCAACGTCAAACCTGACCACACTCCCCCACTGAGGGAATCGACAGGCGAAAAACTCTAAAAAAACAGTTTAACCATAAATCTAAACTANCTCATGAACATTAATGAGATCATGGCCAATCTTGAGGCCAAGCACCCCGGTGAGAAGGAATTCCTTCAGGCTGTGAAAGAGGTTCTTCTCTCTGTAGAAGAAGTCTACAACCAGCACCCCGAATATGAAAAAGCACGCATCATCGAGCGTATGGTCGAGCCCGACCGTATCTTCACTTTCCGCGTGACTTGGGTTGACGACCAGGGTGAGGTTCAGAACAACATCGGCTACCGTGTGCAGTTCAACAANGCNATCGGTCCCTATAAAGGNGGTATCCGCTTCCACGCATCNGTAAACCTTTCTATCCTGAAGTTCCTCGGCTTCGAGCAGACCTTCAAAAACGCTCTCACCACTCTCCCGATGGGTGGCGGCAAGGGCGGTTCAGACTTCTCGCCCCGCGGCAAGAGCGACGCNGAGATCATGCGTTTCTGCCAGGCCTTCATCCTCGAACTCTGGCGNAACCTCGGTCCCGACCGTGACGTTCCGGCAGGTGACATCGGCGTAGGTGGCCGCGAGGTAGGCTACATGTACGGTATGTACAAGAAACTCGCTCGCGAGAACACAGGTACATTCACCGGCAAGGGTCTCTCTTTCGGTGGTTCACGTCTCCGTCCCGAGGCTACCGGTTACGGTGCGATCTACTTCGTTCAGGACGTTCTCAAAAAGAACTGGAACGAGACTATGGAAGGCAAGACTGTCGCTATCTCCGGCTTCGGTAACGTAGCATGGGGCGCTGCCAAGAAAGCAACCGAGCTCGGNGCTAAGGTTGTCACCATCTCCGGCCCCGACGGTTACATCTACGATCCCGCAGGTCTCGACGCTGAGAAGATCGAGTACATGCTCGAGCTCCGCGCTTCCGGCAACGACGTAGTTGCTCCCTACGCAGAGAAGTTCGCAGGTTCTACTTTCTTCCCCGGCCGCAANCCCTGGGAGCAGAAAGTTGANATCGCTCTCCCCTGCGCTACTCAGAACGAGCTNGGTGANGCTGACGCAAAGGCTCTGATCGCAAACGGCGTTCAGCTCTGCGCTGAGGTTTCGAACATGGGTTGCACCCCCGAGGCTATCGACGCATTCATCGCCAACAAGACCATCTACTGCCCCGGTAAGGCTGTNAACGCAGGTGGCGTAGGCGTTTCNGGTCTCGAAATGAGCCAGGACGCAGAACACCTCCAGTGGACTGCAGAAGAGGTTGACGCCAAGCTCCACCAGATGATGAACTCTATCCACTCTGCATGTGTAGAGCACGGCACNCAGCCCGACGGCTACATCAACTACATGAAGGGCGCCAACATCGCCGGCTTCCTCAAGGTTGCTGACGCTATGATGGGCCAGGGCATCATCTAATCCGATCCCNATCNTCCGAATATATGCGAGGGCGTTTCTCCGGAAACGCCCTCGTTGTTTGTTCGAATTCCGGTCCTCTCGCGAACNAAAAAATTATTATGAAAAATAATTTACTGAAAATCACAACACTTAAAAACTTTCGAAAAATCAAAATTATTTTGCTATTTGATTTTCCGAAAGTTTTTCGTTATTTTGCATCTGTTTAGCCGCCGAAGCAAGTCGACATTCCGACGTCAAATGGCGGCTAATCAACGATAAGATAGATTATGGAGGAAAATTTCAAACTTAAATGGCAGAAATGCCTCGACATTATCCGCGATAATGTCGGGCAGGCCCACTATGACATATGGTTCTCGTGCGCGCAGGCTCTTAAGTTTGAAGACAACCACCTGACTATCTCAGTTCCCTCCCAATACTATTTCGAGGTTTACGAGGACAAGTTNTTCGACGTGCTCAGCCGTGCGCTCAAACGAGTGTTCGGCCCGGAGATACGNCTCGANTATGACATCGCCGTGGTCAANGGTGACGCTGGCTCCAAAGTCAATCTGACCGCGACGAACTACAGCCACGCTATCGGTTCGAAGCTCGCACAGTCATATCAGAAACCCGAGGCTATGGCNCGCCACACCCAGGCACGCGGCTCGGAGATCGACTCGCAGCTCAACAAGTCGCTGACGTTCGAGAACTATTGTCTCGGTGACAGCAACAGACTCGCCTACACAATCGCGGAGTCTATNGCCAACAACCCNCACAACGTAAACTTCAACCCCTTCTTCCTCTATGGCCCGGTAGGTATAGGCAAGACACACCTGATTCAGGCTATCGGTATCCGNGTGAAGGAGAAGAACCCNGAGGC
Source organism: Bacteroidales bacterium (assembly GCA_014800785.1). GTDB lineage: Bacteria > Bacteroidota > Bacteroidia > Bacteroidales > Muribaculaceae > Lepagella. The sequence goes on along the minus strand of JAAVFK010000029.1, from coordinate 51,172 downwards.
CAAAGTGCTTTTCACCACGGCGCGCCAGTTCCAGCACCTTTATGCCAACGCCGTAATNCAGAAGAAGATCCCCAGCTTCATCAACTGGTTCCAGCAGATGGACGTGCTCNTGCTTGATGACCTTCAGGAGCTTTCAGGAAAGATNAAGACCACGGACGACGCCCTCTTCCCTATTTTCAACCATCTCCANCAGAGCGGCAAGCAGCTGGTCTTCACCTGCGACCGTCCGCCTATGGAACTCGACGGTATCGCAGACCGCCTTATCGACCGTTTCAAATGGGGTCTGACAGAGAAACTCGACCGCCCCGATTTCGAATTGCGCAAGAAGATCCTGACCTTCAAGGCGCGCAAGAACGGACTNACCCTCCCCGACGACGTGATNAACGAGATCGCTACATTGGCGACNGCTTCGATCCGTGAGCTTGANGGNGTGGTGATGGGTATNCTGACACGTTCNATCGCTACNAATTCNCCGATTACGGTTGAAATGGCNCGNGANGTGATGAAGAATTCGGTTGCGAATATGGTCCGCAAGCCGATCAATTTCGANATGATCATCGANGCGACNGCCGATTATTACCATCTGCGTCCGGANGTNATCTTCGGCAAAAGNCGNGTCCGCGACGTGGCCGACGCCCGTCAGGTTGTCATGTACCTTTCGCGCAAACTCACCGATCTGTCTTCTTCGGCNATCGGTTTCAAGCTCAACCGTCGNCATGCGACCGTTCTTCACGGTATTTCCACCGTCAAGGACCGCCTTAACGTAGCCAAGGATCTTGCCGAGGCAGTTGCAGCTATCGAACACGAGCTTTCTCACTAAGCGGTACCGGCGNTTCTCTGGTGCGTAGGCGTGANGCCTGCGGNATGAGTGGCAAACCGTTGATGGCGTATGATTGTTTAGATTTCGAAGCGGTAGCAGTTTTACCGCTTGTAAATACAATCATTTCGCTATGCTTCTACAGAANATTTCCGATTATTTCCGCCATGAGTTCCGNGTGATCTCACAGGTGCGTCCTATTGTCTGGATCATGCTCTATATTATCGTGATCCCCANTTTTGCGCTTATATACCATTGGCTNCCGGACAATCAGTTCAGAATGCCTGACGGTGCGCCGACAGATTATGCCGCNTGGCTTTATTATTCAGTCGTTACAATCACCACTCTCGGTTTCGGCGACTATACGCCGGCTCACGGTTGGGCTCAGTCGGTGACCGCTATNGANGTCATGTGCGGCCTGCTCTTCCTCGGATTCTTTCTGAACGCCGTCGGTTCGCTCAAGTCCGAGAACGATGTGAGTGCGGAAATCGAAAAACAGAAGAAACTTCACGAGGCGGCCGAACATGATAAGATCCGCAAACAGATTCCGTCTATACTCCGGACGCTCAGCCTCTTCATTTCGAGCGGATCCAAGCTTCAGGANCTCCTGAAGGGGCCCTCCTCTACCCTCACTCCGGCTGAACAGACNATCGAGCGTAANCTGATGAAGAGCGCGTTCAATACGTCGCTATATCTCGACTCTCTCCAGACACGCGTGGATCTCACCTTGTGGCCGGANTTGCTTGAGAACTGCTTCACTTTTGTGGCCAATTATCAGGTCTTCTCGTCAGACGAGGCCGATCTNANTGCCGATCTCCCGTCGTTCCTGAAAGAGAACCTCCCCATCGCCGCCGACATCGAGGAGCAGTTGANGTCGATACAGACACCTGTTTAAAAAATTAAAAAAATAACTTACCTGTCAGTTCGTTTATTAGATAGGAAGGGGGGCCTACAAGTCTAATCTCAAAAACACAATATCAATGCAGCTGCAAATTACCTTTCAGGAAATCTCCAGATATCTGTCGAGCCAGTTCTCGAAGAATATCCAGTTCTCATATATCTCGGCTTCCGAATTCAAGATCATCTACCGTCAGAAAGTTNTGATCGCTGANGTTCCCATCTCTCTCGANGTCAAGATCGANGAGGTCAACGAAAACCGGATCACTTTCAGCTTCTCGGGNAANATGGGTATCGACACCATCATGCGCGGTTTCCTCGGATACTGCAAATCAAAGTTCCCGAAGATCTTCCAGGCNTTCACCCTCAACGAGGGACGTTCGCTGACCATCGACTTCACACGCCTGAAAGAAACNAGAAACTTCATCGAAACGGTCAACCTCCACTCCGTGACCGTCACCGAGTCCGGCTTCACCGTACTCGCCGCGCTGAAATAAATCGGGAGGNGACTTCGTGNGCACCNGAACTCCNGTTTCGGTTTTACACGAGCTTCGCTCGTGTCGCTCAACAAAGAAGACGAGGGAGCTTAGGAGAGAGACACAGTAAGATAGGGTTGGAAAATGGAAGCGCGGCTCCCGGAGTGGGAGCCGCGCTTTTTGTGGTGGGNGGACCTTTGGGGACTTTGGGGTCCGGGTGGGTCCGGTTGTTTTCNGGGGGCTATCAGAGGGCTACTTTTGAAGTCTTGTTGCCCTGAACTTTGATGAAGAGNCCGTTTTCGGGGTTGGCTACGCGTACGCCCTGGAGGTTGAAGTAAACGGCTTCGGTGTTGTCTGCNTCCAGCTCAGCTACGCCGGTNGTGCTCTGGAAGGAGAGCTTNGCGGGNANNACTGCGTCTTCTACGGTTGAACCTTCAACAACATTGAGTGTAACCTTGGTGGGCTCGTTTGTAGATATTACGAAAACGTTGAACCAATAATCACCGTTGAACCATGCGTCAACAGTCTCACCGAGTTTAACCTCCTGACCAGATTCNTTGGCACCGAAAGCCCATTCAGCATCTTCAGACCATATGATGAATGAACCATTAGGATCATCCGGATTGATACCGTCTTTGAAGTCGTAGGTATATACGTTGTTGGTTCTGGTCATCTTGTACGCATCGCTTGCGGTAAAGCCGTTGAAGTCACCGAGTACATAGAGATCGGGCCAGTTGGGATCGGGAGTTTCGCTCTCCACCTCTACAAATGTTACAGTCCCGTTTTCAAAATCTATTCCGATATTGATGATGAATTCTCCATCTTCATTTGCAGTTGTCGGAATGATCGAGAAATTGTTTGCTGCCTTGTACAGATCCATAGGAGTTCCAAATGTAACTGNTTCACCGTCTGTTGAAGCACCATAGCAGTTGGGGTTTACATCGTTGTCCCAATCAGTGCTACGAACTGTTGTGAAGCGAACGAGAGCACTCTCCAAACCAAAGGCAGTTTTCACTTTAAGGTTATCGATAGTGAAGATATTTCCGTTCTTTGTAAGTTCTACCGCATCCTGGGGTGCCCATTCTCCGCTCACGAGTGTTCCGAAGACATAAAGCTGATCGGGAACGACTAATGCACCCTTNTCATAGGTCACTACGAGAGTCTTGGTGTTAAGATTGAAGTTGAACACNACATTGTTNGCAGGAACCTGAGCAAGATTACAGTTTTCCATNCCGCTATCNNANAGNNCATAGCTCTNNCCNGATTNTAAG
>JAAVFK010000029.1:0-47706 GCA_014800785.1 Bacteroidales bacterium | reverse complement strand
TTNCGGTGTAACCGAGCCATTNNCCGTCNGCAACAATCTTGAAGTCAGANTCNAGAGTATTGAGNGTGAACTCNTAGTTNCCNTCACCGACNGAGGTAAACTTATACTCAGGCTGCACAGNCCATCCGCAGAAAGNACCGGTCACATAGACATCATGAGCGATCTCCAGTGAACCNCCNTGAAATGACTCNCCGGTCGGACCGTCCATNTTATAGATCATATCCTGCTGNGGTACGATNGNCNNNCTTTGANCGCTACCTGTGGANTTGGTAAAGATGACACTATTACACTGAGTTTCCCANTTGATGTAGGTNTTGCCATCTTTCACAGCGGTTTCAGTAGCCTTTGTAGTACCGGGCCACGACACGCCCTCGTTTGTTGCGTCAGGGCCATCCCATTGCCATACCATGACGGGATCCCAATTCCGCTCATTGTCGAAGTAGATGGTCGTTGCGGAAGCCGAGAGACCGGCAGCAACGCCAACTGCAAGCAGTAAAAGTTTCTTCATTGCTTTTTGATTTAAGTTTGAGNTTTTATTGAAGTATTATGATAGGCTTGAAACTACGCCGAGAAATGCAAGGGCGTAGCGGTCAAGTTTTTCATGCTTTACAGAGAGGTCCGGGAGAGATACTTGAGAGCTTTTCTGAAATTCGGTGCAAGTTAAGAATTTTTTAGATTCTGAGCAATTTTTTAGGAAATTATTTTCAAATAANTTTTTTTCGGGTGAAATATNTGGGTGAGGATATGGNNGAGACTCGGTNTATGTGNATTAGAGAAGCGTGGTACCTCCGGAGAGAAGNGGCTTTCTTACGAAGAGAAGCGGTTTACTTCCGGGTGCTTGGAAATTCAAACCTTTTGGGGCNGTGAGGCGTTTTAGTGTCAAAGCAAACATGAAAAACACTAAATCTATATTGTATGAACTTCAATAATTTCACTATCAAGTCGCAGGAGGTGATCCAGAAGGCGATTGATCTGACCAAGGCCGAGGGCCAGCAGCAGATCGAGCCGGTCCACATCCTCAAGGCCCTGATCGATGAAAGCGAAAACATCATCAATTTCGTTTTCCAGAAGTTGGGTGCCAATCTCGGCGCGGTGAAAATGGGGCTCGACCGTGACATCAAGGCCCTCCCGAAGGTTTCGGGCGGCGAGGTCTTCCTCTCGCGAGAGAGCAATGATGCCCTTCAGAAAGCTGTCGACTATTCGAAGTCTCTCGGCGACGAATATGTATCGGTCGAAGCTATGCTCATGGGCATTCTCAAAACCAATTGCTCCGCTTCAAGAATACTCAAGGATGCCGGTGTGACCGTTGACGGTCTCAACGCGGCGATCACAGAACTCCGCAAGGGCAACAAGGTGACGGCACAGAACGCCGAAGACACCTATCAGGCCCTTTCAAAATATGCAATCAACCTGAACGACCGCGCCCGCAGCGGCAAACTCGACCCGGTGATCGGCCGCGACGAGGAGATCCGCCGCGTGCTCCAGATCCTCAGCCGACGGACCAAGAACAACCCGATGCTTGTCGGCGAACCGGGTACCGGTAAGACAGCCATCGCGGAAGGTCTCGCCCACCGTATCGTCCGTGGCGACGTCCCCGAGAATCTGAAATCGAAAGTCATCTATTCGCTCGACATGGGTGCGCTCGTGGCCGGTGCGAAATATAAAGGTGAGTTCGAGGAGCGTCTNAAGGCCATCGTCAANGAAGTNACCCAGAGCGACGGAGAGATCATCCTCTTCATCGACGAGATCCACACCCTCGTCGGCGCCGGTAAAGGTGAAGGCGCGATGGANGCCGCCAATATCCTGAAGCCTGCACTCGCCCGCGGTGANCTCCGTTCAATCGGCGCCACCACTCTCGACGAGTATCAGAAATATTTCGAGAAGGACAAGGCGCTTGAACGCCGTTTCCAGAAAGTCATGGTTGACGAGCCGGACGAAATGTCGGCAATCTCGATTCTCCGTGGTCTTAAGGAGCGTTATGAGAACCACCACAAGGTGCGTATCATGGACGAGGCGATCGTAGCCGCAGTTCAGCTCTCGGTACGTTACATCACCGACCGCTTCCTCCCCGACAAGGCGATCGACCTTATCGACGAGGCCGCCTCGAAGCTCCGTCTGGAGATGGACTCGATGCCTCAGGCTCTCGACGAAGCGCAGCGTAAGATCGCGCAGCTCGAAATCGAGCGCGAGGCACTCAAGCGCGAAGGCAATGACTACAAGATCAAGGAAATCGACGAGGATCTCGCCAATCTCCGCGACACCGAGAAGGAACTCAAGGCNAAATGGCAGGCTGAGAAGACCGAAATCAACAAGATCCAGCAGAACAAGATCGATATCGAGCAGCTGAAGCACGAAGCCGAGATGGCCAAACGCGAAGGCGACTATGCCAAGGTTGCTGAGATCGAATACTCCAAGATCAAACAGAAGGAGGCTGAAAACGCTGAGATTCAGGAACGCCTGCATGCCCTTCAGGGCGAAGGCGCGATGATCAAGGAGGAGGTCGATGCCGAGGATATCGCCGAAGTTGTTTCGCGCTGGACAGGCATTCCNGTCAAGAAGATGGCCCAGAGCGAGAAGGAGAAACTGCTCCACCTCGAAGAGGAGCTTCACAAACGCGTCGTCGGCCAGGACGCAGCCATCAAGGCAGTGGCAGACGCTGTCCGCCGNTCGCGCGCCGGCCTCAACGACCCGCGCCGCCCGATCGGCTCGTTCATCTTCCTCGGCACAACCGGTGTCGGTAAGACGGAGCTTGCCAAGGCACTTGCCGAATACCTCTTCGACGACGAGGATATGATGACCCGTATCGATATGTCGGAATATATGGAGAAGCACTCCGTATCGAGACTCGTCGGAGCGCCTCCGGGATANGTCGGTTATGACGAGGGTGGTCAGCTGACCGAAGCGGTCCGCCGCAAACCCTACAGCGTTGTCCTCTTCGACGAGATCGAGAAAGCGAACCCGGATGTGTTCAACATCCTGCTTCAGGTGCTTGACGACGGCCGTCTGACAGACAACAAGGGTCGTTTCATCAACTTCAAGAACACGATCATNATCATGACCTCCAACGAGGGNTCGCCGCTCATCCGCGAGGCGTTCAAGGGAATTGACGAGAAGACCGAGGAGCAGCGCGAGGATATCATCTACAAGACCAAAGAGGATGTGCTCGATCTGCTGAAAGCCAAGATACGCCCCGAGTTCCTGAANCGTATCGACGAGATCGTGATGTTCACACCTCTGAACAAGAAGGAGATCGAGGAGATCGTAGAGATTCAGGTCAAGAGCGTTCAGAAGATGCTCGCCTCGAACGGCGTCACGCTGAAGGTCACCAAACCGGCCCTCGAGCTTCTGGCCGAAGACGGTTACGATCCCGAGTTCGGCGCACGTCCTGTCAAGAGAACCATCCAGCGTCTTGTGCTCAACCAGCTGTCGAAAGACATCCTGGCCCAGAAGGTCAACCGCGAACACCCGATCGCCATCGACCGCAAGGGCGACGAGCTGGTCTTCATCAANGAAGGNGCCTAAGAGTTATAGACAAACACATATAAAGGAGAGTCCCCGGAAATTCAAGTTTCCGGGGACTCTTTGTGTGTTATNAGCTTTTGCGACCGNCNTCAGAGCAGTCACGGGCAGCGTCANTCGCTNACNGNACCTTCTTCGGTAGCGANGAACTTGGCTTCCCAGCCGAGGGCNGAGGCGCCGAGAACGGCTGCGTCGCTCTCCTTAAGCTCGGAGAGGATGATCTTGGTCTTGCCACGGAAGACGGGCATCAGAGACTTTTCGAAAGCCTCCTTGAGGGGACGCATCAGGAGATCGCCGCTCTTTGCCAGACCGCCGAAGAGGATGATGGCCTGAGGAGAAGAGAAGGCTACCATGTCGGCGAGGCTCTCGCCGAGGATACGACCGGTGTACTCGAAGATTTCCTGAGCGAGCTTGTCACCCTGAACAGCTGCGTCGTAGACATCCTTGGAGGTGATGGCGTCGATGTCGAGCTTGCGGAGCAGCGATTCGTCGGTACGAATCTCGAGGAACTCGCGCGCGGTGCGTGCCACACCGGTAGCGGAGCAATAGGTCTCGAGACAGCCNGTNCGGCCGCAACCGCAGATACGTCCGTTGTTTCTCTTGACGATCANGTGGCCGAGCTCGCCGGCATTGCCGTCATGGCCATAGACCATCTGGCCGTTCACCACGATACCCGAACCCACGCCGGTTCCGAGGGTGATCATGATGAAATCCTTCATACCGCGGGCGGCGCCATAGGTCATCTCGCCCAGAGCGGCGGCGTTGGCGTCATTGGTGATTCCAACCGGAATTCCGTTGAATGCTTTTGAAACCTTCTCGGCCAGGGGAACGATGTCGCCCCAGGGGAGGTTCACGCAGTTCACGATCTCGCCGGTATAGTAGTTAGCGTTGGGAGCGCCGATACCGATACCCTTGATCTTGTCTTCGGCGTCATTGAGACGGAGAAGGCGCGAAACGGCTTCATGNAGTTCTGCGACATAAGCGTCGAAATCGGCATGCTTCTGNGTCTTGATCGAATCACTGGCCACAACCTGGCCACGGGCGTCGACAATTCCGAAGACGGTGTTCGTTCCGCCTATATCCACACCCAGTACATAAGGTTTGTTCATATCAGAGGTTATTATGGTTCCTGCGATGCGGAACCTGTTTGAAGTTTGGTTAATTTATTCGGTTGCAGGTCGGGCAAGGTGATTCGATCGGTAACCGACCGGCGGGAGACGGCGGGGGTCTGTCAGGAATCGGTTAGCTCAGTCCTCCATGTTGAGGCCGTCAAGCTCNTCCTCGTCATATTCCGAGTCTCCGAAGAAATCGGCATCGAGATCGGTGGGTTCGATCGGCGCGGGTTTGTTGACGGCCGCCGGGTCGATCTTGACTTCCGGTTCGGGAAGCTCGACTGTCTGGTGGGGAGGACGGCCCGTCTTCACAGTCACGAGTGGAGCGGAAAGGTGGCGCGAAGGATAGATCTCCTTCAGCTCCATGAAAAACGAGCGGTCGTTCATGTAGTCGAATACAAATTCAAGATGCTGACCGGTCTCGTCTATCAGGTCGGCGAGTGGGGTTTCGTCCATCATCCAGATGTCGCGGTCCGACGCGGATCCGCGGTCGCTCTGGCTGACTTGCTCCTGACGATCCCAGTCTTCGTCACAAATATAGAAAGTTTCAAGTTCGTCTTTCGAATAACCTACGCTTTCGAGAATGGCGTTACAGAAATCGGCGAAAGTCGATTCGGCATCGATTTCAATAACACGATTGAAATTGGTGACTTCTTCGCTTACGAGTTTAAATCGGTAAACCATATATTAGTCAGTTACTTTCTTTTTCTGAGAGAGTGAAAAGGGGTTTAAATTCTGTTCGGAATNTATTCCNAACGCACATAAATAAAACACACGTGGCTTCGGGTTGTTCCGAAATCACGTGCGAATTTAATCGTTTTCGTTGACTCATGCAAAAAATCGCGAAATTTAGTTGCGTTCGCGATTAGGAATTTTATCCGGANTCTGCCCCCTGACGGAAACCCGGAAAACCATCCGCTATATTAAGATTCAGCGGCGACCGAAAATNCGGTCCATCAAAGAGGGTTCGGGGGTAGGTTTCATATGGATTCTCATCGCGCGGTCATCTTTTCCAAGGAAGAGGATNTGAGTCGGNAGCACCACGGCGACAAATTTCGTGAATTCAAGGATTGCACATACACGTCTNAGAAGGAAACGACGGAAAGGNTTGAACTCGTCAAGATCGTTGAGCACGATCTCGTCTGAATCCACCTCTATATTGTGATTCTCCTTCAGCAANGGAACGAAATAATCAAGCTGAAGGTCCTCTCTATCTTTGGGAGGACGAGGAAATTTCTTGTATATTTCTTTTATTACTTTATCTGTGATCATCGAATTCGACTTTTTAAAATCGGTCTTAATCTTTCGATAGATCGACTTGAGTTTAGTAAAATATCAGTGATAGCTCGTGTCGGAAANTTCCATGGCGGATGNCAGCCTTTGGAATCCCTACAGACTTGAAACATTCCGTATTCACTAAAAGTTCGAAACCGAAATGTTAAAATATAGATTTTAACATTGTGAAAAGAACTCCATGCCTCATGNAAACAGATTCCCCGCCGCCCGGTTTCCGAAAGTGGAAGGGGCAGCGGGGAAAAATATGATTCGAAACGCACGCCGTAGCGGGTGCGGTCCGGATTGAGTCTCGACGATTATCCGAGGAAGCTGAGCAGNACGCCGGCGGCGACTGCCGAGCCGATCACACCGGCCACGTTGGGACCCATGGCGTGCATCAGAAGATAGTTNGTCGGGTCATATTCGAGACCGAGGTTNTTCGAGATACGTGCGGCCATCGGNACNGCCGAAACGCCTGCGTTACCGATCAGCGGNTTGATCTTCTTATCTTTCTTGAGGAAGAGGTTGAAGAGTTTCACCGAGAGGACACCGGCCGAAGAGGCGATGATGAAGGCGATGAAGCCGAGACCGAAGATCTTGACCGTGTCTACGGTCAGGAACTTGTCAGCCTGGGTCGAGGCGCCNACGGTCAGACCGAGAAGAATGGTCACGATGTCGGTCATGGCGTTGGATGCGGTCTTGGCCAGGCGGGTCGTCACGCCGCTTTCGCGGAGNAGGTTACCGAAGAAGAGCATGCCGAGCAGAGGAATACCGGAGGGCACGATGAAGCAGGTCAGCATCAGACCGACGATCGGGAAGATGATCTTCTCGTTCTGGGAAACCACGCGCGCGGGACGCATCTTGATCCNGCGCTCCTTATCNGTGGTGAACAGNCGCATCAANGGGGGCTGAATCAGCGGGATCAGGGCCATGTAGCTATAGGCCGAGACNGCCACGGCACCGAGCAGNGCNGGATTGAGCTTCGAGGTGGTGAAGATCGCAGTCGGACCGTCGGCACCGCCGATGATAGCGACACAACCGGCCGAGAGGGGATCCATTCCGAGAAGGAGCGCGAGCATATAGGCACCGAAGATACCGAACTGGGCGCAGGCACCGATGATCATCAGTTTCGGGTTGGCGAGGAGGGCCGAGAAGTCGGTCATCGCGCCGATTCCGAGGAAGATCAGGGGAGGATACCATCCTCTTTCGACACCATTATAAAGGATATTGAGAACAGAACCGGGTTCGTATATGCCGATCTCCATTCCGGCCTGGAAGGGGATGTTTCCTATCAGCATACCGAAACCGATCGGTACGAGCAGGAGCGGCTCGAAGTTCTTCTTGATGGCCAGCCAGACGAAGAAACATCCGACAGCGAGCATCACGAGATTCGTCCACTCGCAATTATAGAAACCGGTGAAATGCCAGAAAGTCGTGAGGGACTCGCTGAGGAAATCACCGAATGATTGAGTTGCGGCTAAAAGCATTTCTCTTGTGATGAGAGGTTATGAAAGTTATTGATCACTCGATGATCATCAGATCCGTNCCTTCAAGCACAGTGTCGCCGGGATTGACGAGAATGGATTTCACNGTGCCCGATTTGTCGCTGTGGACGTCGTTTTCCATTTTCATGGCTTCGAGCACACAGACAGTAGCGCCGGCCGAAACAGTGTCGCCGACTTTTACGGAGATGCTCATGATAGTGCCGGGCAGCGGACTCTTGACTGCGCCTGCCGATGAANAAGCGNCGGGTTTNGCGATAACTTTCTCACCCGACTCGGTGCGGGGAGCGGCGGCAGCCGGTTTGGCGGGAGCGGAAACGGCAGTCTTCTGNGCGGGAGCCTTGTCGAGCTCGACGGTGTAGGGAGTACCGTTGACCATTACCTGGACGGTATTGTCGACAACGTCACCGACTCCGACATTGAACTTGATGCCGTTGATCTTATACTTATATTCTTTTAAAGACATCGGATTTTCGAATTTGGCGTTATTAAAATCTTGTTTTTATCAGTGATGGGTATGTCACCCGGCTGATTGATGTGGTGAGGAGAGATTGGTTCAGCGCTTAGAACGCTTCACCGAGGGGAGGGTGCGCATGTTGTAGATCTTGGAGTTCCAGGGAGAGTAGGAACGCTGCATGCGTCNGATCGTGAGGATGGTGTCTTCGATATCGTGACCCTGTCCGAAGTGTTCGGCGAGAGCAGCGGCAATCGCGGCGATCACCTCGCCCGAGTCGAGATCTTCGGCGGCGGGTTTGGTCTCGTCGACAGCCTTGCCTGTGGCCTGTGCTTTCTTCTTGGAAAGCATCTTTGACGATATCATTCCGAACCCGAGGAAGAGAAGNCTCAGGATNACGAGCGCACCGATCACGATACACATGGCGATGATGGTCACTGCGGCGCCTGTCGAGTCGTTTTCTTTCAGATTCCCGGCCTTAACCTGCTGGGCAGCACGATGTGCATACTCGCTCTCGATCACCTCGTTGACNGGAGCTGCGTCGACATCGTCGGCNTCNAGAGCTACCTGACCATCGGGAAGAGTCTGCTCAACCGGCTCGTTGCTCTGGCGATTGATCACGTCTTCCTGAGCCGAGACGCAGAGCGGAGCGGCNCCGACAGCCAGACAGATCAGACCTGAGAGAATTTTCTTTTTAAACATAGTTTACATTTTTGAAGCCGGAGCCCCGGTGGTTTGATCCGTCGGGGTTCCGGCCTTTTGATTTTTCCGTGGTGTGATCAGAGAGGAATGTTGCCGTGCTTCTTCGCAGGGTTNGTCACCTTCTTGGTGGCGAGCATCTGCAGGGCGCGGATGATGCGGAAACGGGTGTTGCGCGGTTCGATCACGTCGTCGATGTAGCCATACTTGGCGGCATTGTACGGGTTTGCGAACAGAGCGGTGTACTCGTCTTCCTTCTCTTTGAGGTAAGCGGCGGGATCAGCCTGGTTCTTGGCTTCCTTAGCATAGAGGACGCCNACGGCACCCTCGGCACCCATAACGGCGATCTCGGCGGTGGGCCAAGCGTAGTTCACGTCGCCGCGGAGCTGCTTACAGCTCATCACGATGTGAGAGCCACCGTAAGANTTNCGCAGGGTAACTGTCACCTTGGGCACAGTAGCNTCGCCGTAAGCGTAGAGAAGTTTAGCGCCGTGGAGGATGACAGCGTTATATTCCTGGCCGGTTCCGGGGAGGAAGCCGGGGACGTCAACGAGAGTCACGAGAGGAATGTTGAATGCGTCACAGAAGCGAACGAAGCGTGCGGCCTTGCGNGAAGCGTTGCAGTCGAGAACGCCTGCGAGCACTTTGGGCTGGTTGGCAACGATGCCGACGCTCTGGCCGTTGAAGCGAGCGAAGCCACAGATGATGTTCTTCGCATAGTCGCGCTGAACCTCGAGGAACTCGCCGTTGTCGATGATGGCGCCGATCACGTCGTACATGTCGTATGAACGTTTCGCGCTGTCGGGAATGATCTCGTTGAGTTTGTCTTCGAGACGGTCGATGGGGTCAGTGCAGTTCACGAGCGGAGTCTCCTCGAGATTGTTCTGGGGGATGTAGCTCATGAGTTTGCGGATCAGCTGAAGAGCCTCCTCGCCGTCCTCACATGCGAAGTGGGTCACGCCCGACTTCGAAGCGTGGACGGAAGCACCGCCNAGCTGCTCCTGAGTCACGTCTTCGCCGGTCACGGTCTTCACAACTGAAGGACCGGTGAGGAACATATAGGAGATACCCTTCACCATGATGGTGAAGTCAGTCAGTGCGGGAGAGTAAACGGCGCCGCCGGCACAGGGGCCGAGGATTGCCGAGATCTGGGGGATAACGCCCGAGGCGAGGATGTTGCGCTGGAAGATCTCCGAGTAGCCNGCAAGGGCGTTGATGCCCTCCTGGATACGGGCACCGCCCGAGTCATTGAGGCCGATCACGGGAGCGCCCATCTTCATGGCGAGGTCCATGACCTTGCAGATCTTCTGGGCCATTGTCTCGGAAAGCGAGCCGCCGAGAACGGTGAAGTCCTGAGCGAACACGTAAACGAGACGGCCTTCGATAGTACCGAAGCCGGTAACGACGCCGTCACCGAGGTACTGTTTTTTCTCCATTCCGAAGTTNGTGGAGCGGTGAGTCACGAACATGTCGAGTTCCTCGAACGAACCTTCGTCGAGAAGCTGTGCGATACGNTCGCGGGCAGTGTATTTTCCGCGCTCATGCTGTTTCTCGATGGCCTTTTCGCCNCCACCGAGACGCGCTTTGGCGCGTTTTTCGATAAGTTCCTGNATTTTTTCTTCTTGCTTGCTCATTGTCGATGAGTGAGAGTTGGTTAGATTTTAAGGGCTTACTTCTTGGCGGGATCCTCGCAGAGTTCGGTGAGGACAGCCTCTGTACATTTGGGGTGGAGGAAGGCGATCTGGAGACCGTCGGCGCCGCCGCGGGGAGCCTTGTCGATGGTGCGGATACCTTTTTCCTCACACTCGGCCAGTGCGTTGGCAACGCCATCTTCGACAGCGAACGCCATGTGGTGCATACCACCCTTGCCGCCGTTCTTCTCGATGAACTTGGCGATGGTGCTGTCCGGAGAGGTGGCTTCGAGAAGCTCGATCTTGGTGTCGCCTACCTTGAAGAAGGCGGTGGTGACTTTCTGGTCGGCCACAACTTCCTGCTTGTAGCACTTCAGACCGAGAACGTTTTCGTAGTACTTGATAGCCTCCTCGAGATTGGGGACGGCGATACCGATGTGTTCAATGTGAGAAATCTTCATTGAGTTTTCAGCTTATTAGGTTGTTTGTTAAGATACTTTTAGGTGTACCCTTCCCTTTCAGACCGCAAATGTAGTCAATTTTTCACAATCCGCGAACTTTATCGGCATGAATTTTCAAACGGTCGATTTTTTTTGGTCAATATGGCCGATTTTTGGGCTTTTAGTAGGCTTATTTCAAAAAAATTTACGATATTTGCGCGATAATTCAACAGCCGNATGCCGAATTGACTCTCCACGGTCGGCCTCGGTTGAAAAAAATCATACTACCTACATCAGATATGGAAATGACAGCGGGGGCGTTAGCCTCTATGATAGGAGGGGAAATCGAGGGCAATGGAGACGTTGTTCTCCGCAATTTCGCCAAAATAGAAGAGGCGAAGTCAGGAGATATGTCGTTTATCGCCAACCCCAAATATGCACACTTTGCCTCGCAGACGGAAGCTTCCGCGCTGCTTGTGAGCAAAGACTTCGAATCGGAGACTCCGGTCAAGGCCACTCTGATCCGCGTTGCAGATCCATACGCGACACTTGCAGAATTACTTACGGCAATACAGAGCATGAAGCCCGGTCCGACCGGAATCGAACAGCCGGTCCGCCTTCCCGAAAACTTCGAGGCTCCGGAGGGAGTTTATATCGGAGCGTTCGCCTATATAGGTGACGGAGCGAAGATCGGCAAGAACGTAAAGATCTATCCTCAGGCATATATCGGATCCAATGTCGTCATCGGCGACAACACGGTGATCCGCGCCGGTGTGAAGATCTATGAGGAGTGCCGGATCGGCGCGCGGTGTATCATCCACTCGGGTGCAGTCATCGGAGCGGACGGCTTCGGCTTTGCCCCCAAGGGCGAGATCTATGAAAAGATTCCGCAGGTCGGCATCGTAGTCATCGAAGACGACGTCGAGATCGGCGCCAACACGACAGTTGACCGCGCTACCTTCGGCGCCACGCGCATAGGCCACGGAACGAAACTCGACAACCTCATCCAGATCGCCCACAATGTGGAGGTCGGAACCAACAACGTATTCGCCTCGCAGTCGGGTGTGGCCGGATCGACAAAGATCGGCAACTCCAATCGCGTAGGAGGTCAGGTCGGATTCGCCGGCCACCTGAAGATCGGCGACCGCAACGAATTCGGGGCCCAGTCGGGCATTCCCTCGAATGTCGGCGACGGCAACCGCCTGATCGGCACCCCCGTCGTTCCGTTCATGCAGTGGGCCAAATGCAATATCCTCCTCTCCCGTCTGCCGGAACTCTTCAAAAAGAAGTGATCGGCGTCTTCACCTCCAATCATCATTCGAAAAATAAAAGCACTCTATTCTATAATGAATCAGCTAACCTTAAACTCCGAGTTCTCAGTCACAGGCAAGGGACTGCACTCCGGACTTGAAATAACGGCCGTCTTCAAACCGGCGCCCGAAAACACCGGCTACCGCTTCAAGCGTGTCGATCTCGAAGGTGCGCCCGAAATTCCCGCGCTCGCCGAGTATGTCGTCGAGACCACCCGCGGAACCGTGATCGGTAAAGGTGACGTACGCGTCAGCACCATCGAGCATGCAATGGCCGCACTCTACGCCGCAGGCGTGGACAACTGTCTGATTGAAGTCAACGGACCCGAAGTCCCCATTCTCGACGGCTCCGCCATTCCTTTTGTTGAAGGAATCGAGAATGTCGGCCTCGCCGAACAGAAGGCAGACAAGGATTTCTATATCATTAAGGAGAAAATCAGCCTCAAGGACGACGAAACCGGAGCGACACTCACAATCTATCCGGACGACGGTTTCAGCGTCGAGGTGATGGTCGAGTACAACTCCCCTATCCTCCCCAACCAGTTTGCCGTTCTTGACGATCTGGCAGACTTCAAGCAGGAAGTAGCTTCAGCACGCACCTTCGTGTTCGTCCGTGAGATCGAAACTCTGCTCCAGCATGGCCTCATCAAAGGGGGTGACCTCCAGAACGCCATCGTGATCTATGACCGCGAGTGTCCGCAGGACCAGCTCGACAAGATCTGCGACGCGATGAGCGCACCCCACATGGAACTCAAGGGACTGGGCTACATCAACCCGAAACCCCTGCAGTGGGACAACGAGCCCGCACGCCACAAACTGATCGACCTCATCGGAGACCTCGCCCTTATCGGACGTCCGCTGAAGGGTCGCGTAGTGGCCATCCGTCCCGGTCACACAGTGAACAATAAGTTCACCCGCATGCTCCGCAAGGCCGTCAAGCACACAGAGATTCAGGCACCCGTCTACAATCCCAACACGGAGCCGATCATCGACGTCAACGGCATCAAGAAACTCCTCCCCCACCGCTATCCCTTCCTGCTGATCGACAAGATCATCGAGATCGATCCGAAACATGTGGTGGCCGTCAAGAATGTGACTGTCAACGAACCTTTCTTCCAGGGCCACTTCCCTCAGGAACCGGTGATGCCCGGTGTGCTCCAGGTCGAGGCTATGGCCCAGGCTGCCGGTGTGCTCGTCCTCAACTACCTTGACGAACCGGAACGCTACTCCACNTACTTCCTGAAGATCGACAACGTGAAGTTCCGCCAGAANGTCGTTCCCGGAAACACGCTGCTGATGAACGTCTCGCTGATGACCGAGATCCGACGAGGATGTGCGGTCGTCAAGGGATACGCCTTTGTCGGCGAGAAGATAGTCTGTGAAGCAGAATTCATGGCCCAGATAATAAAGAACAAATAAACCTCAGAATACCGGCTGTCCCGTTTCCGAAATAGGAACGGGGTGGCCGGCAATCACTCATATCTATGACTAAGCTATATTCCGTCAGCGACGGCGCCCGNATCGGCAACAATGTCAAAATCGGTGAGTTCACGAAGATTTATGACAANGTNGANATCGGCGACAACTGCGAGATATATAACAACGTAACCATCTTCCCCGGCGCTCGTATCGGCAACGGTGTGAAGATTTTCCCCGGNGCCGTTATCGCCGGCGTTCCNCAGGACCTCAAATTCCGCGGAGAGGAAACCGTAGCCATTATCGGCGACAACACNACCATCCGTGAATGTGCGACAGTNAACCGCGGAACCGCCTCGAAAGGAAAGACTACCATAGGTTCGGGCTGTCTCATCATGGCCTACACCCATATCGCCCATGANTGTGAGATCGGCAACCGCGTGATCATTTCCAACGCCAGTCAGCTGGCAGGAGAGGTTGTGGTCGACGACGCCGCAGTTATAGGCGGCGGTAGCCTCATCCACCAGTTCTGTCACCTCGGCCGCAACATCATGCTCCAGGGTGGCGCTCTCGTAAACAAGGATATTCCTCCCTTCGTNAAGGCTGCCCGCGAACCCATCTCATACGTCGGTCTGAACACGATCGGACTTCACCGAAACGGATTCACCGACGAGGAGATCCGCCAGATTTCTGAAATCTACCGCATTCTCTACCTGAGTGATCTGAACGTCACCCGCGCCTTGAACCTCATCCGCTCCAATATCCCGGAGAGTCCTTTCAAAGACGAGATCGTAGAGTTTGTATCTACATCAGGCCGCGGCGTCATCCGCTCNGCAGTCTGAAAATACATCTGATAATCNCCCGGACAAGGTATTTCCTTGATTCCGCCTGACCCATAGCCTCTCTCCCCGAGGCCGCTTCCGGAACTCAACACGGAAGCGGCGATCTAATCAGAAGAACTCAGCTTCAATGTTAAAGAAGAGTACATTAGAACACATCATCAGTCACGATCTATCGGAACTTTGGAATGTCCTGCAGCCGGAAGAGAAACGTNGGCTTACGGACCATTTTACAATTGAGAAATTCCGCAAGAACCAGACGATNTACATGGAGAAGGAAGACCCGGAGAATCTCTGGGTACTTCTCGAAGGCAAAGTCAAGCTATATAAAACCGGCGTCGGAGAACGTGTGCAGATTCTGCGTCTGTACCGTCCGGTCCAGTACTTCGGCTACCGCGCCTACTTCGCGGGCGAGCAATATGTATCGTCAGCAGCTACGGTAGAGGAGTCGATTCTCGGATATGTTCCCATGGAAGTTGTGGAGCAGATCATCCGCGGCAACAACGACCTCGCCATGTTCTTCATCCATGAACTGGCGCGTAATCTCGGAGGCAGCGATACGAAGATCGTGAACCTGACCCAGAAGCATATCCGCGGACGTCTTGCCGAAGCGCTGTTGCTGCTTCTCGATCACTATGGTCTTGAAGATGACGGATTGACATTGAAGATCTATATGAGCCGCGAGGATCTTGCGAACCTCTCGAATATGACCACGGCCAACGCTATCCGCACTCTGACGGCCTTCGCCCAGGAGCGTGTGATCGTTGTCGACGGACGCCGAATCAAGATCATGAATGAGCCCCAGCTTCGGAAGATATCTAAGTACGGTTAANNTTCGGATAAGANACTTTTGANAAAATGAAAGAGCCGCTTTTGCGGCTCTTTTGTTTTTGGGGGGTAGCTAAGAGTAGCTTGGGGTAGCTAAATAGTAGCTAAGAGTAGCTGGGGGTAGCGGCTTTTTCTTTGNGGCGCAGGNGGGGACGTCTGGGGTCCTGTGACGTCAGCGTCAACGGGCGAGNGAGAGGTTGACGGAGATGCCGTAGGATGAGTTGGANGTCGGATAAGCCGAGTTGGAGACGAGCGGNGTGTTGACCTGATGGTCGAAGAAGGCGTTGAGGGTNACGCGCTTCGAGAGGATATATGAGGCCATGAAGTTGATGCTCCAGGTCTGGGTACCCTGTGTCGCCTGAGTGTAGGCTGTTTCGATTCGGCGNATCAGCGACTGGTTGTTCGAGAAGCTGAAGTCNAGGTTCAGCGAAAGGTCGTTCGAGACACCTCCCTGGCGCTTGCCGAGCTTCAGGATCGAGTTGAAGTTCGCGATCTTGTAGCCGGCTCCGACTGAGATCTGCTTGCTCGTGGTCTCCACGACCTGACCGGCGGAGGTGTTGAGATTCAACGTACGCGCATCGCGATATTCTGCGTTGATCTGCACTTCGTTCTTCAGCGTCATGTTGAAGCCNATGAGAGGTGCGAACTTCTCGGTGATGGCTACCGATGAGATATTATAGGGCGACGAGGGAATCGGCATACGTGTCTGCTCATCGAGNGTGAAGCCATAGTCACCTTCNACTCCCAACCAGTTCAGNTAGGAGGTATAGGAACCGACGGAGTAGGTACACTGATAGGCATGGTTNATCGTGAACGCCTTGAANATGTTNTTGAGGTTGCCGAGCTGTATCAGACCGTCGTATGTAATCTTCCAGTTGGGNAGCATCGACGACAGACCGGGGAATTGCTTGAGGGTGATCTTGTTCACGTTCTGGCCGCTGTAGGCGGCGAGGAACGCGGGGATCAGCACATCAGACGAGGTCTTGCTCACTCCGCCGTTCTCCGGATTGTAGGGAGCGCCGGCGAGAGGATCGTTGGCCATAAAACCGCCCGAGGGGTAGTTCATCGAGTGATAGCGTGCCTCGTAGCGTCGTGTAATCTGCGGAATATAGTCGAGGAAACGGTTGAAAGGCTCGGAGTCNTAGCCGTCCGAAGCCTTTGAGGTACCGAAGGCCGAAGCTATGGCGACGTGCGTGCGGGTGTAGCTTCCGCTCAAAGAGGTCGGCATGTTCGAATACATGAACTGAACCTGNCTGGTACGGTTGTCGGTCAGATTGGAGGTGAGGACAACCTTGAGTCCCCGGATCGGTTCGACGGTCAACTCGAAGTTGAATTCCTGACCGCGNTTCCACACCGCCGGAGAGGTCTGCTGACCGTCGGTCAGAAGCCATCCGCGCTCCAGAGCAGTGTTCACATACCCCTCGTCATAGAAACCGAAGGCGAAGTCGAGACCGGGAGACATGGGACCGTACGCATTTGACTGACCGAAGATGTCACCGACGTTCGGTTCGAACAGCGGGAGGTTCAGAGAGTGGGTGTTGCGCCAGCGGAACGACGCCGTGCGGGGCATCATCAGAAAACGCAGAGCGTAAGCCGCGATCTCGGAGCCGATTTTCTTCTTCTCTTTCTGCGGCACCTCGCGCACCGTCACCTTAACACTTCGCTCCTCTCCCCTGTCTATAATCTCAATCGTGTTCTCGTCGAGCACACGGGTATTGAGTTTTATCGGAGATCCGTTTTCAGTTGCCATTACGCGGACATCTTTCGTCTTGAGGTTATGCTTGACGAGAGTGGTCGTATCAGGATTCAAGAGGAAGGCCCTCTCGAACTTCTTCGGCTGATTTTTCTTCGGAGTATTCTGACGGCCTCTCGACTTGGTCGAGGAGAAACGCTGATTGATATCCTTGAGATATTTCGACTTGTTGAAGAGGGTTTCGAAGTTGATTCGCGCATCAGCCGTCCAGGTTGACTGGTTCTGGATAGAGTTTCCGAGATAGAGGTCCTCAACGGTCGCGCCGCGATCCCAGCGGTAGGTCGAGTTGTATGACACACTGCCGGTGATATAGTCGAGGAACGGAATCTTCGAGAAGGGTGCGCGATAGGTTCCGGTGAAGGTCTGATTATAGTTCCAGGGGGTGCCGAGCGAACGGATCGAACTCATCACGGTGTCTTTCCAGTCGCGGTACTTGTCGGGGAACAGACGCTTGTTGACAGCACCGACCGTCTCTTCGATGCGCGCGGTGGTGTTGCTCGAGAACGATAGCTGAAGCGACTGAAGAAGATTCCAGTTGATCGTGAACTGGCGGTCCCACAGGAAGTTCTTGCTGACCTGAACAGGAAGCTGGAAGTCAACATCCACTTCCGAACGTGTCTGCTGTTCGTAGTAGTGTCGTGACATTGAGGTGAAGAAGGTCAGGTTGTTGAACAACCAGTTGATCTGCCAGTCCTTGAGGAACTTCACGAACTTACTCTTGCCACCGAGCTTCTTGAAAGGCTTCAGAGGCTTGATCACAGGAGAATAGGAGTATTGGAACGAACCGCGGTAGTCGTTCGTGTTCTCATATTCTGTGGTCGGATCCATATTCTTCTGTTTCGTGAACGAGAAGGCGAGCTGGAAGTTGGCAGGGTCCCAAGGCATCGGGGTCTTCGACACGACGTTGAAGCGCATATTCGAAAGAGAGAACGACTCGGTCGACTTGCGGGTGATNGANTAGCTCTTGATCGAGTCTCGCTCCTGTTTAGACGCGGCGGCATCAAGGGCATCCTTAAGNAGAATGTCCTGGTCGAGAGGATTGTATTTGGGAGTGGTGGTCTCGGTCGATTTCGAGTAGTAGACGGGAGCAGAAAGCTTCGCCTTTTCGGGCAGTAGCTTGCCGACGTCACCCTGGACGGCTACATTGAACTGCTCGTAGTCTTCGAGACGACGGGCCGCGAGGCCCTGNTCGACACCACCGAACCCGGCGGTCTCCTTGTGATAGCCGACGTTCACCATCGCGATGTCAGACATCGAGAGATTGGCCGAGCCGTTGAAGGCCCATCCGCCGTCTTCGTTGAANTCNGTAACCTTGAGCTCGTTCACCCAGATTGTTCCGTCCTTCTTCGTGTTCGACTTATTGCGCACACCGATGAGCATCACGCGCACGTCAGAAAGCGAGGGATTACCGAGCACGCTGACCGTGTTGTGACTGTTGTTCGGATCGAGCATCGAGTAGAGGGTGGTGTANCCCACNCCGCTTCCCTCGATGCCACGTTCNCGGTTACGCTCGTTCTTGATGTCGGTGAAGATGTCGAACGGGATGTCAAGACGGTTGGCCGAGGGCCAGACAAGGGCGCGGTCGGCCGANCTCATNTTCTGATAGAAGCCGGGAGCGGTTATGTCGAGAGGAATCTCATATTCATAATAGTTGTTCTTCACGTCTGAACCGAGNCGGACGAACATCGAGAGGTCTCCGTTTTTCAGATCTGAGGGATCGTCTACGAGCGCCTCGGCGTGTACCCACATCTGGAGGCGGCGATATATACGCAGGTCNAGNTGAGTATTCTTNTAGATTCCGCGAGCGTCGCCGGGCTGGAGNCCGGTGACCTTCATGGCGAGAGACTGCTCATTGAGCTGTGTTGCCTGTGCCGCGCCGGGATCCTGGATACGGTCGACACCCGGGGGAAGGACGTAGTTGACCGGCGTGCTACCGGCGTTCTCCTCGATATTCACTACCGACATATCCAGCTCGCCTTCGGCCGGAGAGTCATTTCGNGANTTNAGGTTGAAGGCATAGTCGCGCCACTCGCCACGCACCAGTTCGAGGGTGGCGAAGCGGAGGTGGGTNGTCTCCTTGAAGCCGGTCATNAACATACGCGCGAAGCGGATGGTCGAGAAGTCGGAGATTCCGCCGACAACCTTGTCAGGCTGCGAAAGAGGAATCTTGAACTGNTACCACACGACGCGCTGGCGACCGGCGCGGGTTGTCACTTCGGTCTCCTGACGGTCGGTCACATAGTTTCGGCCCACGACGAGGTCTTCGGGGCGGATAGANACTTTGTATTGATAGTAGCGCTCATATTCGTTGAGCGTGTTGTCCTGGTTAATATCCTCCACGTCCGGAGTCGAACGGGCGGACTGATACTGCGGGTTCGGGCTCTGGTCGGGCGAGAGCGAGTTACCCTCNACACCGTTGTATCGCTTGTAGCGGTCCAGAATCGACGCGCGGGTCTGATCATAATAGTCCGAGCGGTAGAAATGGTAATTGTCGCCCGCAGGGTCGTTCATCGGCGAGAAGGGATCATCCTGCATCTCGGCGATAGTCGAGGCGGGAAGTTTCGCACGGAGCTCGTTGAGATAGGTCTCGTAGCTCGAGAAGGTGTATTCGTCGTCATTNGGGAGTCCGTCGAGACCGACGTCCTGGCGCGGACGTGCGTCAGAAGCGTTCTCGAAGGCGTATGTAAGCGAGTTCTGGCGCGAGACGCGGCCCCAGTTGGTCGAGGTCATAAACTCATCGTTGCCGTCGATGGGCACACCGTTCTCGTAGCTCTTCATGCCATCCTTCAGAATGTCTTCNGAGATCTCACCGAAGTTGAAGTAGAGGTCACCACCCTCGGTGTTGGGGTTCTTCTCGTCAAGGAAGGGGTCCATCATCCAGAACTGGATATACTCGACGTTCGAGCTCTCGAAATTCGAGTTNTCCATCTTGCGCATGATACCGCCCCAACGGCGCTCAGGATTCAGGAGGAAGCCCTGATCGTCGATATTNGTCGCGTCGAGGTTGTAGGGGCCGCGCTCTNTGGGATAGAACGAGAGGTTNAGGGTCTGAATATAGTTGGCCTCACCGTATGCGAGNTCACGGTTGGGGAANAGCTCGTTGACGGTCACCTCGCGGACATATGGGTTCGAGAGCTGTTCGAGGTCGTTTTTCAGATAGCCGGGGAGGAGGTTAGAATTCTTCTGGGTGAAGATACGGTCGACATAGTTCCACGCGAGGAGAGCGCGGTTCTTGCCNTAGTNCACATTGTCCGACAGCGCCGCCTCCGGGAAGAGGGCATCGGCTGAGGAGTCGTAGGGGGTCGAGGCGAGGAACCACGAATAGGGCGAGCGTAGATCGACNCCGGTCTGGGTCGTCTCGAAGTCGTCGATGAAACTCGANCCGCGGTTCGAGCCGCTCTTCTGCTGATGGGGTACGAGCTGGGCGAACTCGGCCGACACATTGAAGGTCGAGGGGGCCGTGGCGTTCACGGTCGGAATCTTGTTCAGCAGGTTTGTCAGCCAGTTGAATTCCTTGTTGTAAGAGAGGTTGAGACCCCACATCGTGTTGTTGATCACCTCNTCNCCGATATTCACCTTCTCGGTCAGCGACTTCTCGGAGAAGTGCATGATCGTCGCGCCAAGAGTGAAATCTTTGTTGAACTTATACTGGGCGTCGAGGCCGAGTAGCGTNTTTCTCTGCATCGAGAANAGAGACTGGTTCTCAAGGGTCACGGAGACGTTCGTTCCCGAGTCTATGATGCTCTGGTTCGTGATGGTCACGATACCCATCGAGTAGTCTACGGTATAGTCCGAGTTTTCGGTCAGTGTCACGCCGCCGGCGGTCACCACGACCGATCCGCGCGGAACGTTCATCGCGCCGAGACGGATCTGCGCTCCGTTTGAAGCCTGATACTCACCGACCAGAGAGAACTTGTTCTTATCGGCGAACTGCTGGGCTATGACGAGTGTGGAGTCATAGAGTTCCTGATAGACATATCTCTCGGCCAGCGCGTCGTTTCCGATCTTCGACTTCAGGTGTTTACCGAAAGGTTCAGCCACAGGGAAGATGATCTTGCCGTTGGCCGACTGGACAGTGTAGCCCTCGATATAGTCGAAGAAGCCATCGGAATTTGACTCGCGGTTGGAGTCGAGGCGGTCAAGGTTCATCACCTGGAGGAGAGGCTGGTTGGCGATCTCCCCTACGGGCAGATATGAGATTTCGGTACCCGTCGTGTCGGAGAGGTACTTGATATTGAGCTTGAAGTTCTGGCTGCTGAGCTGGTAGGCGCCGAGCGAGTAGACGTTCTTCATCATCAGCTGCCACATCGGGAGGCGCGGCGAGACGGTCGTGCCGCGGAGCATCTTCAGATAAAGGGCCGACTCGGTGTCAGTCACGTCAGACGAAAACTCGCCGACCTGATAGACCTGACCGTTATATGTGTACTCGAATGCGACACCGAGCACCTCGTCGGTGTTCAGCGCCGATTTGAGCGAGATGTAACCCAACTCCGCGTTGAAGCTATACTCATTAGACTTCAGCAGGCGTGCGCTCTCGACCTTCTCGAAGTCGCGGCCACCCACGATTCCGTATGCCTGCAGAGGTTCGAGAACCTGGGTCACGCGATTGATATTGCGCGCGTCAGGATACTCGTTTTTGATCACGCGCAGAAGGTTGTTGCTCTGGTTCGAGGGGACCTGGACCGACATATCAGGAATCCAGTAGTCGTTCGCAAGACGCTCGTTCTCACCGAGGTCCATAAATCCCACGAAGTTACGGCTTTCCTGATAGGAAGAGTTCTTGTTGGTGATCCAGACCTCAAGGCGCGTGATGTTTATGCCCGATGAGACATAAGGGAGCTTTGCGGCGAAGCGGTCGTAGTTCAGATAGAAGTATTGGGAGAGGAAGAAGTGGCGGTTGGCATCATAGTTGTCAGCCTTGATACTGAAAGGAGTGCGCTGCACACCGCCTGTCGTGTTCACGGTCTTCGACTCCGAATTCTGCTGAGAGACAAGGCCGGTCAGGGTGAGTTTTCCGAACTGGAGCTTCGCCTTCACACCGAACAGAGCCGTACCGCCCCGGATCAGGCTGGACCCGGTGGTCATCGCCACGTTACCGGCCTCGATAGACTTTACGATCTCATCCTCCTTGCCTTCGTAGGCGAGTTTGAGATTCTTTGAATCGAAATCGAAGGTAGCGTCCGTGTTGTACGACATATTGAACTTCAACTTGTCACCGACCGAGGCCGAGATAGTTGCCTGAATCTTCTCGTCAAAGTCGAAATAGGTCTTGCGTCTGGACTTGAGCGAGAGGGCGGGATTGTCGGTCTTGTTGCTCTTCACACCCATCGAGAGCTGGATAGAGCCCTGGGTGGTCAGGCGCACGCCGCCGGGACCGAACACCTTTTCAAGGGGTCCGATCGCGAAGTTCATATCAAGTATGTTGAAAGGATTTTTTTCCTTCTGGGAGAAGTTCTCGGCGTTTTTTTCAGAGAAATAGCCGAACATCTCCTGACGGTTGATCATCCGGTGATAATCGTCGGCATCAACCACGAGAGGGGTGACTATGTCGTTGTCACCTAACTTTGTGTGGATATAGTATCGTTTGGACTCGGGGTCATAGATGGCCTCGGTCTTGATGTTTGAAGGGGTACGAAGGTCTGCCGCATACTCCCTCGCTTCGAGGGCTGAATAACCCTCTGGGATTGTGGTCTGGACAGGTGACGGCAGAAAAACCGAATCAGGGATCTGAGTTCCACCAAGATATTCCGAAACCGGAGGGGGCGCCGGGGGCGCGAGCTGTGACTGATAGTACTGAGAAAACGACACACCGAAGGCCGGGAGAAGAACAGCAACCCCGGCCAGCCATTTGCGTCCGATCGCCTTCNTNTCTTTTCTGAAGAACGAAGCGGAGCGTGTCAGTATATTTCGAAATCGGTTAGGTTCAGTCATTTACGGAAAACTTGTCCGAGTGTACCAACGACTCCCCCGGACGAGCGCATATTCTCGTCGGTTGGAGACGCTACCCGATCCGGATTGCCGGACGCGGGGACTCAAAGCATCGTGAGAGCCATCTTGATAGCCGACTCAACAGAGAGCGACGGATCGGACTTGTATAGTTTATCGAGCGCTTTCTTGCTGGCCGGAGCGGCGAAACCGAGCATAAGGAGCGCGGCGAGCGCATCTTCATAGCCCGAGGCCGACACGGCCGTACTTCCAATTAACGAATCAGTTCCGACTTTTATTTTATCTTTGAGATCCACGATTATACGCTCCGCTGTCTTTCCGCCTATACCCTTGACGGCCTTGAGCACCTTCGAGTCGCCTCCGGAGATGGCAGCACCGAGCTGGTTGACGGTCATCGCCGAAAGAATCAGACGGGCCGTATTGGGTCCGACACCGCTGACTCCGATCAGCAGACGGAAATATTCGCGCGTCTGCGAACTCAGGAACCCGTAGAGAACATGTGCGTCCTCGCGTATGGATTCGTGGACAAAGAGCTTCGCCGAAGTCTTTCCCTGAAGCTCGGCGTTGTCGAGAAGCGTGATGTTTATCTCGTAGCCCACGCCACCGCAGTCTACCACCACATAGGTCGGAGTCAGTTCTGCGACTTCTCCGCGTATATAGTCAATCATAATATGAAAACCATCTTTAACGTTAAGATTAGGTGCGGGTGCCGGATCTATCGGTTGAACAGCGGATGCCCGCCTATGACCGAAGGCCGNGTCGGCCCTCACCTATCCAAACTTTCAAACAATGAACCTTACATATAACTCTACCCTACTCGACAATGCCGTTTCAGAACTGGCAAAGCTTCCCGGAATCGGGCGCAAGACCGCTCTGCGTCTCGCGCTCCACCTGCTCCGTCAGGATCCGGCGGAGGCCCTTGCTCTCGGAAACGCCGTCATCGAACTGCGCAAGAATGTATGCTATTGCAAGGAGTGTCANAACATATCCGAATCNGAGATCTGCGGAATATGTTCCGACCACCGTCGCGACCGGAAGACAGTCTGTGTCGTCGANTCGGTCAAGGATGTGATCACCATAGAATCGACCCACGAACACCACGGCCTCTATCACGTTCTCGGAGGAGTCATCTCNCCAATCGAGGGCATTTCACCCTCCGACCTGGAAATTGACTCGCTCGTNGAGCGAGTGGAACGCGGCGAGATCGAGGAGGTGATTCTCGCGCTGAGTCCCACTATTGAAGGAGACACGACCAATTTCTACATCTTCCGCAAGCTGGCTCCGACGGGAGTCAAGCTCTCCGTCCTCGCCCGCGGAATCAGCATCGGNTCGGACCTGGAGTATACNGACGAGCTGACCCTCGGCCGCTCAATCCTCAACCGTCTTCCGTTCAAACCGGTTTAGATTTTATCGTAGTAGTCGTCGAGAGATTCGAANCCACCGAACTCGTCGTCATCCTCTCCGGTGTAGTCCTCGAAGGTCAGATCATAGGGATCCTTTGAAAGTTCATAGGGATCACCNCCGGCATAGGGATCGAAATCGTCATAGCCTCCTNCNTCTTTCTGNGCCTTGAACATCTCATCGTCCAACTCNCCCATAATGCTGAGATAGTAGATGATTCCGTTCTCCTTGCCGTTGAGGAGCCAGCCGGGGAGTTCGCCNATTTTCTCGAAACCNACTTTCTCAAACANACGCATNGAGGCCTGGTTACCGGCNGCGATCAGCGCNTTCATNTGNCTGACGCCCATCATNGCNGCGATCTGGACAGCCTCGCGGAGCGCTTCGGTTCCGACACCNTTCTTNCGGAAAGGATCGGTCACATANATGCCGATCTCGGCGTGAGCGTTCTTCTTNCTGATTCCCGTGATGTCGATCGTGCCGGCCTGCTTGCCGTCAACCTCAATCACCAGACGCGCCTGGCTCGGATCGGCTCCTGTTCGGTTGATATCAATAAAATTCTTTATCTCGACCAGGGTGTAGTCGTCGTCAAAGTCAGAATATTTCTTTGCATCCGGATTCTGCTCCAGCTTGAGCATCCACTCGGCATCGCGCTGTTCGGGGTATCTTAGTTTTACTGAAGACATAATAAAATTATATATTTCAAATCCTGTTGTTTCAATTGTCTGAGGGATTTTCGGGAATCATCAGCCACGAGCGATATCTGTCGCCAAGATTGGTTACCTCCTCGCGCCAATAGTCGGGGCCGCTTCCNGTCAGAAGCAAAGCGGGGTCGTAGTCACGGCTGATAGCCCAGAAGTTGCCTTCGATCTCATCTTCGAGCTGGCCCTTGGCCCACCCGGCATATCCGATGAAGAAGCGCATATCGCCAGTCAGGGCCGCACCTCCGGTGACGGCACGGGCGATGTCTGTCAGCTGNCCGCCNACAAAAATCCCGTTCGCNATCTCGATCGATCCCTCCACCTTCTCGCTGCCGAGACGATGGAGCATAAAGAGGCGGTTCTCGTCGACCGGACCACCGCTGTAAACCTCGACGTCCAGCGCTTCCTCNGGCAGATCGAACAGATCCTGCATCAGNAGCCGCGTCGGCTTGTTGAGCGTCAGNCCCAGGAAACCGCCGTTGGCATCCTTTTCGAGAATCAGAACGGCCGAACGGTAGAAGTCCGGCTGTTTGAGAAAGGGGTTGGCAAGAAGCAGGTCTCCCCTTCTAATCTCTATGTCGTGCCCGAGGTTTTCGGGCTTCTTTTCTTCGTTATATTCCATAATCGCGGTTTCTCCCTATTCCTATAACGGAAGAAATCGTAAAATCGCACACCGCAGAGGCCGGAAGTTTGGCAACACGGCCTCTTTTTATTAATTTTGCACGATGAATACCCCCGCAAGGGGGCNTAGTAAAATTCAGTGTTATGCATGTTCTTAAATTCGGAGGCACTTCGGTGGGAACNACCGAAAGTCTGCTGAATGTCAAAAATATCGTGGAAGCTATCGACNGACCGGTGATCGTCGTGGTCTCCGCTCTCGGAGGTCTGACCGACAAACTGATCGCCACCGCACGTATGGCCGCGGCCGGTGAGGATTTCACCCCGGAACTCGAGGCGATCACCGCCCGCCACCATAAAATAATAGAGGATGTCGTCCCGGAAGAGAAAAAAGGGGACGTGCGCGTGCGCGTCGANGAACTTCTCGCCCAACTCGGCCGCAATTATCTCGGNGTCTCCTATCTNGGCAACATCCCGACCGAAACCCTCGATGTGATCGTGAGCTTCGGCGAACGGATGTCGTCAATCATTGTAGCGGCTATGATCCGCGACGCACGCCATCATGACTCGCTCTCGTTCGTGAAGACCGAAAAGTGGTTCGGCAAGAACATAGCGGACACCAAACTGACGTCCTCCCTCATCGCCCGCGAGTTTCCCGAGGGGGAAATCGGCACTGAGGTCACCGGCGGCTTCATCTCGACCGACCGCGATTCGGGTCTCGTGACCAACCTCGGCCGNGGAGGAAGTGACTACACGGCGGCNCTCATCGCNGCCACCCTCAATGCCGACATGCTCGACATCTGGACCGACGTGAACGGATTCATGACCTCCGACCCGAGGATCATCCCCTCGGCGCGCGTGGTTCCCGAGATGTCGTTTGTCGAGAGTATGGAGCTATGCTCTTTCGGCGCAAAGGTGATCTATCCCCCGACGATCTATCCCGTTTTCCACAAGAATATCCCGATCAGGATTCTCAATACGTTCAACCCCACGGCTCCCGGAACATTCATCGCCGACCGCGTGGACAACTCCCTCTTCCCCATCAAGGGAATCTCGGCGTTNAAAGATATAAACATCGTGACNCTCGGAGGCGAGCTGGCCCGCAAGGGTCGTGAGGTCAACTCGCGGACCTATTCCGCGCTNTCGCGCCACGCCATCAGCCTCTACCAGCTCAANCAGGATGCACGTCCGGCCACATTCACCTTCGCACTCGCCAAGAGCGACGCGAAGCAGGCCGTCAAGATTCTTGAGGAAGAGTTCGCGCCGGAACTGCTTGCCGGAGACCTGAAGGAGATCGAGCTGATCGACGGNCTGTCGTCACTGGCTGTCGTTGGCGACGGTATCAGAANGCACTCCGACCTTTTCTCTGACCTTCGAACGGCGCTGGAGAAGGAAGAAATCGCCATCGAAGGTGTTTCACATGGGAATTCGGAAACTACAATCAACTTCGTGATTCCGACCGACCGNGTGAACGACGCTATCCGCGTCTGCCACAGCCTCATCTTCGACTCGGGACTGANCCTCAACTGATACCTCCCCCTACAGAGTCAGGTATCAGCAGNGATCTTCACCCGCNAATCAACCCGAACCGGTTTCAGGCGTTAGATTATTGGACACACCGTGTGTGTCCGAATCATCCATTAAAAACCGTATACCATGATCATAAAAAACGCACAATACGAGATAAGCAACGCAAAGGCGTCCCAGTGTCCGGCAACCGACGTTCCGGAGTACGCTTTCATAGGTCGCTCAAATGTTGGAAAATCATCGCTGATCAACATGCTGACACGC
The DNA here is from genome assembly GCA_014800785.1 of Bacteroidales bacterium. GTDB lineage: Bacteria > Bacteroidota > Bacteroidia > Bacteroidales > Muribaculaceae > Lepagella. The sequence continues at coordinate 20,474 of JAAVFK010000029.1, read as the reverse complement.
AGNTCGTCTCTTGCCAAAACATCTCAGAAACCGGGAAAGACTCTACTGATAAACCATTTCAGCATCAACAACGGACAGTGGTATATCGTCGACCTGCCGGGATATGGTTACGCGGCCCGCTCCAAGGACGCCCGCGAACAGATCCGGAAGATCATCGAAGACTATGTCCTCAACCGCCGGCAGATGACCTGNCTGTTCGTGCTTCTCGACGTCAGNCACGATCCGCAGAAGATAGATCTCGAGTTCATGGAGTTTCTCGGCGAAAACGGTGTCCCGTTCGCCATCATCTTCACCAAGGCCGACAAGATCGGACCCGTGGCTGCGGAACGCAACATGGCCTCCTATAAGAAGGTGCTCCGCAAGAGCTGGGAGGAACTTCCNCCNATCTTCCTGACNTCTTCAGAAAAGGGGATAGGGCGTGACGATGTTCTCGACTTCATCGAGAAGACCAACAAGGAGGTTGCAGCGCTGGAGAATGAAGGGATTTCGCCCGATGAAGCCATATCTATCACCGGCGACACGATAGCCGACAATGAGAAGACTGATGGAACAGACGCAGACAGATCTGCCGAATAACAACGGAGTGTTCGGACGGCTGAAGAATCTGGTGATGGGCGACGGACGCCTNTCCGAGATCATACGTTTNGGNATCACGGGCACTATCGCCACTGCCATACAGTATGGGCTTTATGTCGTTTTTGTTGACGCCGTCGGTCTGGCGGCGACAGTCTCGACAATCATCAGCTACGTTCTCAGCTTCGTCTGCAACTTCTTCCTCTCGAGCTACTTCACNTTCAANTCGAAGCCGAACACCAAGAAGGGTCTCGGNTTCGCCTGCTCTCACCTTGTGAACATGGGGCTGCAGGTNGGNCTCGTAGCGGTCTTCCAGCTGATTGTCGGGAAGACCCTCGCGCTTCTGCCGGCTATGGCTATATGTATTCCGATCAACTACCTGCTCGTACGCTTCGTTTTCTCGAGCAAGTATTTCAAGTAAGCNGTCCNGCNTAAGCCTCCTCAAACTCAGATTCCAAAACTCCGACCCCGACCGATGAAATTCCGAACCGAGCTGAAACCCGAGAAATTCCCCTTTACGCTTGANCCCCGGCGCCCGGTGGTCGCGGTGGGCTCGTGTTTCGCCGACAATATCGCGGATAGGATGCGTCGCTCCTTGTGGGTCGCGGAGAATCCATTCGGGACACTCTTCAACCCTGTTTCCATCGCCGANGCCATTGCTCTCGCNCTCTCTNCNGNGGCNNAGTCGGAATTCNCCTCNACNCTNTTCACCGACNCGCAGGGGATTGTCCATTCGCGCGCATTCGGATCGGCGTTCTCCGGCTCTTCGGAAGAGGAGTGCATCAGAAAATTTCGGAATTCCGCAGATCGTTTCAGGAACCTTCTCACCNAGGGCAAGATCNTTTTCGTNACCTTCGGAACCGCCTATGTCTATACTTTCAGAGAGACAGGACNNATCGTGGGGAACTGCCACAAGGAACCGGCCACTCTGTTTGAACGTTCGCGCCTGTCGGTTGAAATGATCGTTAAGCGATGGCGNGAGACGATAGCTGATCTGCGCCGCNACTGTCCGGAACTGAAAGTNGTCTTCACCGTCAGTCCCGTGCGCCACAAGAAGGATGGACTGCACGCAAACACGATCTCGAAAGGTATCCTCCATATAGCGGTCGAAAGACTGTGTGAGGATATTCCGGACGCCTTCTACTTCCCTGCCTACGAACTTATGATCGACGATCTGCGCGACTATCGGTTTTATGCCGATGATCTCGTTCATCCGTCAGCCTCGGGAGTGGAATATATCTGGGAGTATCTGCAGGAGACACTTCTCGACGACACCGGACGCGATCTGGTCCGTCGCGGGGAGAAAGAATTCAAACGCGGTCATCATCGTCCGATAATTNCGGATTGACGACCGCGCGNCAACTTATCATGTCAACCCAATTTAAATCTGATATAATGAAAAAGAAAATCGCTTTCGCTTCTGACCATGCCGGCTACGCGCTGAANAAGGTCATCGAAGCGTATGTTCGTACGAAAGGTTATGATTTCGAAGACTTCGGCTGCTACAGCGAGGAGTCTTGCGACTATCCCGACTTCGCCCATCCCTGCGCGCTTGCGGTCGAAAGNGGNGACTGTGACTTCGGAATCGCCATGTGCGGTTCGGGCAACGGCATCCAGATGACCCTCAACAAGCACCAGATGATCCGCGCGGCCCTCTGCTGGCTTCCGGANCTGGCAACCCTCGCCCGTCAGCACAATGANGCCAATGTGCTCGTACTCCCTGCCCGCTTCATCTCCGAGGAGGAGGCACTGAAGATCGTTGACGCCTANCTTGAGGCCGANTTCGANGGNGGNCGNCACGAACGCCGTGTGGAGAAGATTCCGTTCCAGTCTCTTTGATCCAGTCTCTGATTGATGAACATAGTCACTATACGATTGACCGACCTGCGCTTCTATGGCTATCACGGTGTGATGCCTCAGGAAGCACAGGTCGGTAATGAATTCGGAGTCGACGTGGAGCTGGATATTCCGGCCCACGGTCTCGAACAAATGGTTTCTGAAAATAAAGAGGATCTGGATCTGACAATCTCCTATGCCGACGTTTTCGATATTGTCAAGGAGGAGATGGGCCGCCGTTGCGAACTTCTCGAGACGCTCGCTATCCGCACGGCGCAACGCCTGACACAGACATGGCCCCGGATTGTCGGCGGACGTCTGCGGATCACCAAGATCGCGCCCCCCATCCCGGGTTGTAACGGTCCGGCNTCGGTTACCTACACTTGGACAAATCCGTAACCTCGACTTCGGGTCGNGGGACGGTCCGGTTTATCNACTCTCCTCTCAAAATTTGCGGAGCGCTTCTTCGGTTGCCGGACACTTTCTCNGAGTCTGCTGCTCANAGCTTGCCGAACATTGAACGGAACCGGAGCTTGAGNACTCCGAAGACAGCTTCNCCGAAGATNGACGAGTTCATCTTCGAGGTTCCGAGCTGACGGTTTACNAAGACNATNGGCACCTCGACAATCTTGAATTTCTTTTTCCAGGTCTTGAATTTCATTTCGATCTGGAANGCATATCCNTTGAATTCGATGCGGTCGAGATCGAGTGTCTCGAGAACATTGCGGCGATAGCANACGAATCCTGCGGTCGAGTCGCGCAGAGGCATACGGGTAACAAAGCGNACATAGGCAGACGCGAAATAGGACATCAGCACGCGCCCCATAGGCCAGTTGACGACATTCACTCCCGAAATATAGCGTGAGCCGATGCTCATATCCGCTCCGCGGTCCTTACACTCATGATAGAGNTTCGTGAGNTCNTCGGGNTTNTGNGAGAAATCGGCGTCCATCTCGATCACNTANTCATATTGGCGTTTGAGNGCCCACTTGAATCCGTGGATATAGGCAGTTCCGAGTCCGAGTTTTCCCGAACGACANTCGAGATGGATGCGTCCCTCATANTCCTTNNCGACACGACGCACCGCGTCGGCGGTCCCGTCGGGAGAACCGTCATCGATTATCAACACGTCGAAACCGTCAGGGAGTGCCATGACGGTATGGAGCATCTTCTCGATGTTCTCTATCTCGTTATATGTCGGAATAATAACCAGTACGTCNCTCATAATCTAATCTGACTGAACCCNGAAAAACGGCCGCACACGACGCCCGCCAAAAGTTCATCAGACAAAATTACGAAAAAAATCCCGATTGACGAAATCAACCGGAANTTTATACTGNGNNCGCAGGCGTCCGNGACCNCAGGCGAGGACTCCNGCGATCCCNGNNCAGTCTACATAATAACGTTATACTTACGGAGCAGTTCNACCGGATGATANGACTCCTTGGCCTTCTGAAGNCCGGGATCNCCGGCGGCGTCNTCNCGGTTGATGAANCGTATTTCGGGATGGCGCGTGCAGACATCCTTGGCGAAGGCGAAATTGATCATCTCGTAGCTGCCGTCATATCCNCGGAGCGCTTTCTCGACGTGCACGAAGAGAGTNTCANCCTTNATGTCTCCGATCGTGTAGGCACATATCTTTCCNTCCTGTGCNCGGAGAACGGATGCTTCCAAATGCNCGTCACCCTCGGCAACNCGCTGGATCAANCGACGCGAGAGNGCNCGTTCCACGGCCGCCATATCGGTCTGGTCNGCNTCNAGTTCGAAGTCGTCCATCATCACGAATGCTTCGGCCGCGTTGTNTGCGGTCAGCGCTTCCAGTTTCCANTCGGGATTGAGGGAGATGAACTTGTTCACATGATTGCGCTTCTTGCTCATCTTCTTTCCGGAAAGAGTCGAGAGTTTCTCGGCCTCGTAAAGATAATCGGCCCAGTCTGAGAGTTCTTCCANCCCTTTCGGATGAAGGGCTTTCAACTCGTCTAAGGCATATTCCGGAACAGCCGAAAGCTCGGGGGTTANTCCGTGGATTCGACAATAGGCTTTGATAAGCTCTACCGATTGGTGAAGCGGCATCGGACCGACCGGAAGCGAGAAGGCCGGTTTGGTGATGTCGTCTTCGACAAGTCCCTTGATGAAGAGGGTATCCTCTACGATNGCATACTCNTATTTGAAATAGTCTACCCACATGAGCAGACCNGCATAAGAAAAATCGGTTGTTCTCCCCTGTTCCTTTGAAAGGATCGGCCAAATTTCAGACATCGAAGCGGCCGTCACNGGACGAAANGCAAGACGCGAGCCGTCAAGCTGAGTCTTGAAAAGTTCACCTGCATTCTTAAGACTCTCAGGCACTCTGAGAGGGGCGTGGGTGAGATATCTTGCAGTTTCCATAATTTTGCGTTTTGTTTATAGCGAATGTTTTTCATAGTGAGGCGACGTTTCTTCATCAACCTCCGANACTATAACAACCTGCAAGCCCCCACGGTTTGAAATCACCCGCAATCCCCCAAGGTTTGAAAACGCCCGCAATCCCACACCTCACCGTCACACAATAAAAATCGAACGTAGATGAACCGGTACCAATAACCTTGTAGGGACGCACGGCTCGTGCGTCCATTATCAGCAACTTAGAAGTATAAATCAAGTAATGTGTGGTGGACGCACGGGCCGTGCGTCCCTACAAGGACACCGGCTGAAACAGCATTATTGGGGCAATCAGCGGACTACGCGCTTCTCGACGTGGCTACCCGATTTAAATAGGTAGAGACCCGGAGGGAGAACGGCAGGATCGTTGCCGAGCTGACGACCGTTCAGATCGAAGATTGACTCAATCTCATCGGTGGGAATCAGGACATCTTCCACGCCGGATCCGCCGGATCTGTCGTAGAAACTGAAGGAAATTCCGGATGATGTCTCAACGTCGGGATCTTCCGACACGACCCTACATGAAACGTACGTAGACTTCGGCTGAAGACCCATCACGACGCCGGTTTGGGTAACCTGAGCGATCTTGTCGTCTCCCGACTTCCACGAATATTGGGGATGAATGGTCGCATACTCATTCTCAACCGAACAATAGGCCCAGACAACTCCGCAATTAACAGGAGCATTTACAGAATAGCGGCCGACACCGAGATAATTTTCAGGATCATCATGATTGAAACTGTCCTGATAGCGATCTTGCTTTGCGCGATAGACACTTGCAAACAGATAGTCGTAGGACATCCACATTACATTTACGTTGGAAGATTCGCCGGTAACAAACACATCTTTGTAGGCATCGAAACTACCCTCAGGCACAATGAGATTGAAGTTATATGATGATATAAGGGCGGCATCCGTCCCACTCCACACATTGTCACCATACAATGTACCGTCATATTCGGGGGGAACCGGATTATACGAAAGAATTGTTTTCAATTCTTTCTGACCCGCAAAACAGCCTGATCCCAATTTTTTTAAATTACTTCCGAGTATAACATACTGTAAAGGACCGGTCAGCGCAGTTCCACCTTTGTAAGATTCCTGAAAAAATCGGAAACAACACGCCCCAACTTCCTCCACATGACGAAGATCTGCGATATAGATACCACAATCACCAAATGCATAAGCTCCTAATTTTTTTACCGACGAAGGGAACGACACCTTGCGAAGATATGGATTGTTTGAGAAAGCATTGGCCTCGACCTCTTCTATGCCCTCCGCCAATACCAGCGAGGCAACACTGCTGTCGAGCTTAATTCTTCCCGATATTTTCTTGACGGCATACTCCGTCTCCCCCTTTTTGACATAAGCGGGGATAACCAGACAATCGTCTGCACAAGAATATTCGCCCCCCAAAGCAGTAATAGCAATTTCGTTCGGAGCTTCCGAAACGACCTTACACTTCACAAAATCCTTTGCACCCTCAAAGCATTCGAGGTGCACATTGAACGTGTCTCCGACCGCAGCCGACACGTCCAGGCTGAGCGACGCAAGCAGAAAGGCACTCACGTAAGCCAACTTCTTCATTAGATTATTCATAATGGAATTATTAGTTAGGGTTGAACATATTTAACATATTCAACTGTTAGCATACAAATTTAGTCCTAATATTTCAGATATCAAGAAGATAAAGTGTTAAAATATGTTATACGAACATACAACACAAAAGGCTGTGTCGGTTGACACAGCCTTGGTGGTGACTCCTACAGGATTCAAACCTGTAACCTTCTGATCCGTAGTCAGATGCTCTATTCAGTTGAGCTAAGGAGCCAAACTGGTGATTCGCACAGGATTCAAACCTGTAACCTTCTGATCCGTAGTCAGATGCTCTATTCAGTTGAGCTAGCGAACCATGCAAGTCGTTTCCGTTTTGCGAGTGCAAAGTTACAACCTTTTTCTGATTCGTGCAAGTGTTTTGGCAAACTTTTTTCAGATATTTTTTAATTGTTTCCTTTATCTCTCTAACTTTCCGAAACTTGCAGACCAAATTATTTTTGATAAAATTTCTTCACTTCGTCCCATTTATAGAACGGATATATGTCCGTCGTGAGAGGAATCGCGGTTTCCTCTTCGCTGAGGAGGAACTTGACGATTACCTCGCCGGCTTTGTTGCGGAAGAAAATGAGCTGAACGTTGCCGGCCATAGGCGTCACGTGGAAGTTCTGATAGTGATCGGCAACCGAATCTGCATCCGTTACGACCGGACACGCACCTTCGAGCTGAAGGATGGCGGCGAGAGGCTGGAGGTTTCCGTCGTGACCAAAACGGAGAGTGGCGGAGTTTGTGCCTGAGGCTATCGCCCGGTCAGCACTCTCGATTATATTGTTCAGAAGGTTGCGTGCATTCTCGACCACAAGGCCTCCACTTTCGGGCGACGAGGAGTCGACAACATAATTGTGATAGTTGCCCGTCTCCCAAAGGCCATAATATTCGTCAGGGGTGAAGAGGTCGTAGAAGCCGATACGGTTCTCTGTGTTCTGCGCATCGGCAGCAACCCAATAGAGACCCCACATAAGCGCATCTGGATCGACATAGCGTTCAAGATACTTGTCGTCCGCTATGATGCGCTTCGCGAAGTCGTCAGACTTCACACGCGAGTCCTCGAACTTGCGGTAGAAGATACGCCAGTCTCCGCCGGTGAAGGCGTTTGACTCGGGAGAGTGGTAGTTGAGATAGTCCATATAGCGGTTTGAACTCTCACGGGTAGTTTGGATCGAGGGATTGAGTTCCTTGAGACGTTCGCAGAAGGCATCCATCGATAGGACACAACGGATGACGGTAGTGCTTCGGGCCGACACCTCGGGAGAGCCCTTGAAGACCTGAGGATAATGGCGGAACATACGTTCGGCGATTCCGCGGTGTTGACGCACACCGAGCGGCGTCAGGTCACCACCTCTTCCCTGCGACTCGATCATCACACTGTCAAGCCGCACGAGCACGTCCTCACCGAGCGGAGTCAGTGCTCCGGCTTCTTTTGCGTCGGCAAGTATGCGTCGCACGTTTTCATAGTCGCGGTCTGATATGAGGTAGCGGGAGCCGTGGCGCCCATAATGGCTGACATAGAATGGTTCGAAACCTTTTGGCGGAGCGGTGACAGTAGCGGTGACAGCGCGTTGCTCCGGATAGGCATAGTAGACACCGCCGAATCTGTCCTGATTTTCGAGGACATCTTCGGGTCCGAGGGCCATGACCTTGAGGGCTGCGGCGCCAAGCAGAAAAGCGGAAAGAAGAAATTTATTCATAATCAAAGGTGTATAAGTGAGGGTTAAATTTATTCTCGATTAAATTTAAACACTTATATATCAATCTCCCCGGTAGTAGAGTTCGAGATAACAACGGGCGATGAAGTCCCAGTTTGAGGCTACGAGCGACGTGTCGTCAGAACCCGGGAAGCGGGCGTCGGGCAACCAGCCATTGGCGCAGACATAGCGCAGCAAGTCGCCGGGACAGACCCCGCGCCGCGTCAGAAGTTCAAAGGCGTGGCGAGAAGCGTATCCGGGATCATAGAGAGAGTTGCCGGGGATAGCGAGATTGCGGGCGATATTCTTGGCGACAAGCAGTCCCTTCTCCGGCTCAACCATCAGCACGAAGTCATCGTCAAATTCGAGTTGGGAAAGATGGCGTTCGCCGGGAGTCCAACCGAGAACATCGATCAGGAAAGTATTGAGCTCGTCGTATGATGCGAAAGTCTTCACAGGAAGCCCCCCGGTAGCTTTCAGGAAGGGGGCATAGCCGGGATATTCCTTTTTCTCCTCATCACCGCGCGACTTCGGCGCCGGGGGCATCCGGTCTTCGACAAAGAGGTACATCCACTCGCGGAGATAGAGCGCGAGCGGACCGATGGGCTGTGAGGTGAGCGCTTCGTGAATCTTGTCCTGAAGTTCCTTTATCCCCTTGTCGGTTTTCGTGTCAGCCGTCGAGACTATCTCCTGCATGGTCATGGAGTCAGCCGGAGTTATCAGCCAGCATTGGCTGGAAACCCATTGGGAGAGGTGCATGAGCGTCTCCTGGTCTTCGAGAGCGTGCATCTCCATCTCGTGGGTCATGCGGTAGTCTTCGGGTTCCGGCGCCTCTTCATAAGCCTCTTCAAGAATATCGAACCAGAGCGAGGCGAGGCGCCCGACAACCGGATCGAGCGGATTCAGAAAGCGACGTGTATCGTCCTGCATCGCTACGGCATACCACACCAGGAAGCGGACATCCTCGGGATTTAGTTCATAGTCGACGTATGACTCGGAGTCTATATCATAGAACGGCAACGTGCGTCCGTACAGACGGCGCATTTCGTTGACAAACCCGCGCCATATACCTCCGTCGGCAATCACATCCTGATAATAGCCGATCACGCAGAGGGCCACTCGTCCGCAAAGCGGAGCGGGCCAGCTTTTCACTATGCCGGATTTGTCAGCCGCTTCGACCAGCCGGTTGGCGAGGGCGAAGTAGAATCCATCAGTCGATTTTTCTTCGGGGAAGTTCGGCTGTTTGAGTTGAAACAGGCGTTTTTCTATCTTTTCCATAGTTTGTTTTTAGGGAGCGAGAGAGGACAAGAGAAATTTCGGGAGGGAGGTATTCAGAGAAAGGGGTCGGAGGGAGGTGTTTTCAGTCGGTAATCCATCAATGCGGGATCGAAGACGACCGAGGCGGTGTCAAACAGGCGTTCGGGAATATTCCAGGCCACCATTTCAGACGCAGAACCGCAAACCACCCGTCCGTCGGTGGTGAAACAGAGAAGTCTGTCTGCATATCTGAACGCCTGAGCCACGTCATGGGTTGAGAAGATGATGGAGCGGGACCCTTTCCGGGCTATTTCCTTAAGTAGCGCCAGCAATTCGAGACGCGCGGCGACATCTATGAATGAGAAGGGTTCGTCGAGTAGCATCACAGGAGTGTCCTGCGCAAGGGCACGCGCTATCGAGACTTTCTGACGCTCGCCGTCTGAGAGAGTTCCCACATTGCGGCCAGAGAGATGTCGGCAACCGACAGACGCTATCGCCTCGTCTACTATCCGATGGTCTGCGGCACTCAGGTTTCCGAGAAAGCCGGTGTAGGGATGGCGCCCTAACTCGACGGTTTCGAGGACAGAGAGGTAGCTGTCGCGGGCATTGTCAGTGACAACCACCGAGACCTCGCGGGCCATCTGCCGACGAGATATTTCATTCAGTTCGCGACCATTTATTAATACTCGGCCTCCGAGCGAAGGGAGCGTACCGGTGACGGTCTGGAGCAACGTTGACTTTCCGCATCCGTTGCGACCGAGCAGGGCGACCACCTCTCCCCTGCCGATCGAGAAAGAAATTCCCCGGGCCACCTCACGGTCCGGGTATCCTATCGAGAGGTTATGCACCTCTATAGCCGGACGTTGATTCATGAGCTGATTCGGTTGCGTTTGAGAATTATCATAAGTATGATGGGCACCCCGATCACGGGGGTGATGGCGTTGATCGGTATAATGCCGCCACGCTCGGGCAGGACGCTGATCAACGCACAGGCTACCATGAGCGCACCCCCACCGATGATGCTGGCCGGCATCAGAAGTCGGTGATTGCCGGTGTGCAGCAACAGACGGACGAGATGAGGAACCACAAGGCCGATGAAGCCTATAGGTCCGCAATAGGCCGACGTGATGGCTGTCAGCAGACCGGAGACTACGAGTAGGCAGGTGCGGATTCTCCCTACGGGATAGCCGAGGCTGCGCGCGTAGGTCTCGCCGAGCAAGAGGGCGTTGAGGGGTTTGATGGAGAGGAGGGCGAGAATGAGCAGTACGCTTGTCGAGAGTGCGAACGGCAACAGTTCGTCGGGTCCGACGGTCTGAAGGCTACCCATTCCCCAGACTACGAACGATCGGATACCCTCGGCCGGGGCGAAGAAGTTGAGGAGCGATATGAGAGAGCTGCCGAGATAGGAGACCATCAGGCCGACAATCAGCAGCAGGGCATTGCTGCGTACACGGGTGGATACGGCGACGAGCACAGCGATCACAGCGCCGGCGCCGAGGAGCGCTCCGAAGAAGCTCCCGAGTCTGGCCATGCCGCCGAGGGCGCTTCCTGCGCCGAGCATCACGACGGCGACGCCGAGCGAAGCACCGGTGGAGACTCCGAGCACGGATGGGCCGGCGAGAGGGTTGCGGAAGACAGTTTGCATCATAAGGCCGGCAGCCGAAAGCGCCGCACCGCTGAAGAGCGCCGTGACCGCCATGGGCCAGCGGGAGCCCCTGACTATGGCGACCGCAACCGGATCATCCTGGGTACCCGTCAATGCCTTCCATATCTCCCCGGCATCGAGATGCACGGGACCGATAAAGAGCAGAGCCGTCATCCCCGCGAGAAGGAGCAGGAACAACAGCCCGAATCCGAGTGCTTTTGACGGTGGCTTGATCATCGTTTTGTCATTTGCTCAACCGCTGATAGAATTTTCCGCTCCAGGGAGCGGAGTTATCAGCCGGTTTGGTCGACTCAAGGAATATGTCGGCATATTCACGGAGCATAATGTCGGGATGGAAGGCCGAGATGGTGAAAACATCTGTCTGCGAACCGTCGGCCACGAAGACATTCCCTTTCTTGAAGGGGGAAAAGGCGGAGTAGCGCGAATCGAGACGCAGAAGTTCGGCATTCGTCGCCAACGGAGTTACGGAACGCATGATCCACACGTCGGCATCCTTGGCGCGCACCATCATCTCTTCGAGCGAGAGGTTCAGGGTTCCTGTGTTCTGATCGCCGGCCAGTATATAATCACCACCGGCGTCGGCTATCAGGCGAGCCTGATAGCTGTTGCCTCCGGGTACATACCAGACACCTTGATAAAGATTGTCCGTCATCACTTTCGGTCTCCGTTTCAACGCGGAGGTTTCCTTCAGTGTCGATTGGTATCGTTCGGCAACCCGGCTGAACATCTGCTCCGCTTCCGCACGCTTTCCTGTGAGCTCACCGAGAAACAGGAGCCATTCTGCGCGTCCGAGCGGTGAGGTCTCGTAGTTGTCGATCATGGTTATCAGCGGCATCCCGAGTCGGTCGATTCCCGTGATGTCCATTCCTTCATACTGACAATACAGGATTCCGTCGCCTCGCGTAGCGAGTATGCGCTCGGCTGTGGGAGCGGTGGAAGATCCGCAATCAGCTACCTTCCCCGACGCAAGTCCGGCCTTGATAGCCGGAGTGTTCATATATTGGGCATCTACGACTCCGGCCACGTTGCCGACAGCTCCGAGGTCGGCGAGTGCGTCGGTGTAGATTGTCGAGAAGACGGTCATCCGCTTCAGGGGTGTGCGAAGAAGGATTCCTTCGGGGAGATTCCCGGGCACGACACTGTCAGCGGGCACCATGACATATCGCTTCATGACCTTCGAGGTGTCCCCGGGGGTCATTAGCTCGGCTACGGAATATCCTTCGCCGTCATACATCCGGAGCATCTCGGCATATTCGAGACGGTTCCGCCCCTCTCCTTTTCCGAGTTTGGAGTTCTCGCTTCGGCCGCACGCGACCGCGAGGAACACCAGCAGAAAAAGAGGAAGCAGAAGGCCGGGAAGCGACCTTCTGCCTGTTTTTATTTCTTTTCTTTCAGCCATTGGGGAAGATCTGACACGGCGACACTTTCCTGCTCGCCGGTACTCATGTTCTTGACGGTCACTTTACCCTCTGCCAGCTCGGTCTCGCCGATTATGGCGACGAAAGGCACTCCGGCTCCATTGGCATAGGCCATCTGCTTTTTCATCTTCGAGCTTTCAGGATAGAGCTCACAGCTGATTCCGGCGGCGCGCAGCTCTTTCAGGGCCTTGAGCGCGGCACGAGCCTCAGCTTCTCCGAAGTTGATGAAGAGTACGTCTACCGCACCGGAGATAGCTTCGGGGTAGAGTTCGAGCTGATTGAGCACATCATAGATTCGGTCGGCGCCGAAGCTGATGCCTACACCCGAGAGTCCGTCGACACCGAAGACCCCGGTCAGGTTATCATAGCGACCACCGCCGGTGATACTTCCGATCTCGACATCCTTGGCCTTGACCTCGATGATTGTACCGGTATAGTAGTTAAGGCCGCGGGCGAGCGAGATGTCGAGTTCGACCTCATTGTCGGGTACGAGGGCCTTAAAGCCGTCGAGTACCTCGCGGAGTTCGGCAATACCTTTGAGGCCGGTCTCCGAGCCGGCAAGTTCACGTTCGAGTACGGCCAGCTTCTCATCATCGGTTCCGCTGAGAGTCAGGAAGGGTTCGAGTCTTGCTACTGATTCCTCGGAAATACCTTTCTCAATGAGTTCGGCTTTGACGTTATCGAGGCCGATCTTGTCGATCTTGTCGATGGCCACGGTGATGTCGGTCAGACGCTCTGACTCACCCATGATCTCGGCGATTCCGGAAAGGATCTTGCGGTTGTTGACCTTGGTGACGGTGCGGATTCCGAGACGGCTCATCACAGTGTCGATCAGGGCAAGAAGTTCGATCTCGTTGTTGAGCGAGTCACTGCCCACAACGTCCGCGTCACACTGATAGAACTCTCTGTAGCGACCTTTCTGCGGACGGTCAGCACGCCAGACAGGTTGGATCTGAAAGCGCTTGAAGGGAAACTGGAGCTCGTTGCGGTGCTGAACGACGTAGCGCGCGAAAGGTACGGTGAGGTCATAACGGAGACCCTTCTCGCACATATCGGCTGTCAGTTTCGGAAGATTCTTTTCTTCGAGATCGGCAGGTTTGACCGAGCGCAGGAAGTCTCCGGAATTGAGGATCTTGAAGAGGAGTTTATCACCCTCTTCGCCATATTTGCCCATCAGAGTCGAGAAGTTCTCCATCGCGGGAGTCTCGATCTGGCGGTATCCGAAAAGGCGGAACGCCTCTTTTATGGTGTCGAATATATAGTTGCGCCGGGCCATCTCGACCGGCGAGAAATCACGTGTTCCTTTGGGTATTGAAGGTTTCTGTGCCATAGTTTTATGCTTTCGGCTCGTCTGGCGCGCCGTTCTGTTTCCGCAAAGTTACAAAAAATCCGCCAACCGCACCAACAAAACAATAATATCACACCTCCCGCGGGCGTTACTTAATCATGAAAATAATGAAATTCACGCTTCCGGTCCTCATCGTGCTGCTCTCGACGCTCGCGGTGCTGGCCGAGAACGTCAAGATATCGGGCCGGGTGATCGACTCGGAAGAGAAGCCGGTCGAGTTCGCTACCGTCCGTATCGGCGGGACGGCCATCGGCACCAACACCGACCTTCAGGGCAACTACAACCTTTCGGTAGCCCCCAAAGATACCATCGAAGTCATTTTTTCATGTATCGGTTTCAAACAGGTCTCAAGAAAGCTGATCGACGCGAAGGGGGAAGTGACTCTCAACGTGCTGATGCCGTCGGAATCGGCGGAGCTGTCAGAGGTCGAGGTGATCGGCTTCAGACAGAACATCAACGGTATGCAGAATTTCGACGCAGCGACTCTCCGCACCTCTCCCGATGTCTCGGGAGGCTCGGTGGAGGCACTGCTGACCACCATGCCGGGCGTGAATTCATCGAATGAGATGAGTTCGCAATACTCTGTGCGCGGCGGTTCGTTTGACGAGAATTCGGTCTACATCAACGGCGTTGAGATCTACCGTCCCCAGCTTGTACGTTCAGGTCAGCAGGAGGGTCTTTCGATCATCAATCCCGACATGGTCGGCAACATCAAGTTCTCATCGGGTGGTTTCCCGGCGCGATATGCCGACAAAATGTCGTCAGCTCTCGATATCACCTATCGCGAGCCGGAGGCACTGGAACTCTCAGGTATGGCTTCGCTCATGGGGGCCTCGCTGACCTTCGGCCAAAACAGCGGCAAGTTCTCGCAACTCCACGGCGTGCGTTTCAAGAAGAACAACTCGCTTCTTTCCTCTCTTGAGACCCGCGGCGAGTATGATCCCTCATATTTCGACTACCAGACAAACATCACGCTGAATCCAAACGACAAGTGGAGCTTCAATCTCCTCGGAAACATCGCGCTGAACACCTATAACTTCAAGCCGGCTGACCGAGAGACGAGTTTCGGAACCTCGCAGGATGCCAAGTCGTTCAAGGTCTATTTTGACGGTCAGGAGAAAGACCGCTTCGAGACCTACGTCGGGGCGCTGTCGGCCACCTACAAGCCTAACCGTGCTAACACCGTCACCTTCGGACTTTCGGGCTTCCTCACGAACGAGTATGTGAGCTATGACATCTCGGGCGAGTATTGGCTCGACCAGGCCGGAACGGCCGGTTCCGGAGACAGCGACGGCATCGGCGGCGAGCTGGGCGTCGGGAAGTATATGGAACATTCGCGAAACCGTCTGAAGGCCTCGGTTATTCAGGCGATGCTCAAGGGCCAGACTGTTATCAAGCGCAACAATATCTCTTACGGCATCATTTATCAGCACGAGAAGTTCCACGACCGCACGAAGGAGTGGGAGTGGCGCGACTCAGCGGGCTATTCTCTACCCACCCTTCCGGAGGGAGTCCATCTGATTTACAATCTCTCGTCGAAACAGGACGTAGCGGCCAACCGCATCGCCTTCTATGCCGAGGATTCATATTATTTCGACACCGACAAGTTCTATCTGACCCTGAACGGCGGCGTGCGTCTCTCCTATTGGGATTTCAACAAGGAATTCCTCGCGTCTCCGCGAATCAACCTCTCGTTCACCCCGGTCGACTATAACCGCTGGAACTATCGTTTCGCGACGGGCCTCTACTATCAGTCTCCGTTCTACAAGGAGTACCGTTATGCAAAGACCGATCCGCTCGGAAACTCATATATCGAGCTGAACCGCGACATCAAGTCGCCTATGAGTCTTCAGTTCCTGTTCGCTGCCGACTACACGTTCCGGATGTTCAACCGTCCGTTCAAGATCACGACCGAGGCCTATTACAAACATCTGTCGCGGCTGATCTCATACGAGTATGACAACCTGCAGATAAACTATACCGGCACCAATGATTCGAAGGGTTATATCATGGGTCTTGACGCGAAACTCTTCGGTCAGTTCGTTCCGGGATCCGATTCGTGGCTGACGTTCTCGCTGATGAAGACTCAGCAGACGCTCAACGGAGTGAAGGTACCCCTCCCCTCCGACCAGCGCTATTCGATCTCGCTCTTCTTCACCGACTATTTCCCTAAGTTTCCGAAACTGAAATTCTCTCTTAGAGGTGTGTTCTCCGACGGTCTGACAATGACGGCTCCGCATGTGCAGAGATCCGAGTCCTACTTCCGCGCACCGGCCTACAAGCGCGTTGACATAGGTCTGAGCTATCAGCTTGTGGGCGCACCGACCGACGGTGTGAGACCCTACAACTTCTGGCGCCACTTCAAGGACATCACGATCGGTCTCGATGTCTTCAACCTTCTGGATATCTCAAACGTCAGCAGCTATTATTGGGTGACCGACGTCAATAATATCCAGTATGCGGTCCCGAACTATCTCACGCGCCGCCAGTTTAACATCCATCTCTACTTCTCGCTCTGATTCTGTTCCGTAGATTCGGAATCGTCGGCCGGCACAGCTTCCGCTTTGTCGGCCTTCAATATTTTTCGGAGCATTACGAAACTGAGGCTGACTGAACAGAGGGCTACCACAGCAACGGCAGCATACATGCCCGGACCTCTGACTTCAAGGGTGATGAGCAACGCTCCGGCCGACATGAGAATTGATATTGCGAGCGACCGCAAGGCTTTGCGATCAAAGCGATAGCCATACATACGACGGTTGACGAAGTAGTAGATTACGAGACAGCACGCACCGTCGGCTACCATGGCGTAGCCCAGACCGACCAATCCGAAAATCCGGAAGAACAGGCAGCTCAGAATCAAGGTAAGGAAATTGCCCGTCACACCTTCAAGCCAGAAAAACAGTTTTCTGTTATCCTTGACAAAGGCGACATATCCAAGAGGGGTCATTATGGCCTTGAACGTTACTCCGAGGGCCATCCAACGGATCAGTTCAAGGGCCGACATGAATTCTTCGGTCAGCAGAATACGGATCGCCAGAGGTGCGAGCAGAATGAAGAGTGTGACAACCGGAGTGATGATGAGAGAGACCACTTCTGTCTGACGGTTGACGATCTTGTTTATTCCGGCCTTGTCTTCACTTACCTTGGCAAGACGCGGAAGATAGTCCATTGCCATCGCTGTCAGAACAACACCGGAGTATTGCATGGTCATCATGTTGGCAGAGGTGTAGAGACCGACAGTCCCCAGATCGGAGAAGTGACGGATGAATATCTGGGCGAGATATGTCGTGAAGGAGCCGATGATGTCTGAAGCCATCAGAATAAGACCGATACCGATCATCTTCTTGACCAGCGGTGCATGGACCGCCCATTTGAATCCTCCGGGCCTTTCGGGAAGGCTTTTGCGAATTGACCGGCGATAGAATCCCCATGTGACCAAACCGAGAACGCACATGGCCGGGACGATACCGTCAGTACCCCAGAAATAATACATGGGCACTCCCACAACCAAGCCTGTCACGGAACCGACAATCGAGGCTGTCATCAGCTTCTTTGTCTCACGCAAGCCCTGGAGCATCGCCATCTCTCCATTTCCGGAGATGGTGAAGGCCACATAAATGCTGAGAAGGATAAATCCCCAGGTATACGCCGGCGAATCAAAAGTGGAGAAGCTCAGAAGACGTGAGAAGAAGAGACATATCAGCGCTCCGAACAGAGAGGTGGCGAGAAGAAGCCTGCGGGCGACACCGACGACTGTAGAAAGTTTGTCGTTGTCTTCGCTCATCTGGGCAATCTCTTTCGTGATGGCGAGATTCAGACCGAGCGAACAGGTCTTGGTCAGGGTCGCGGCCGAGGTGGTGAACAATCCGGATACACCCCACCCCGCCGGGCCGAGAATGGCGGCGACGAACTTGCTCCGGACCATATTGATCAGCATCTGGAAAACCTGGACGCTGCCGAACATGGACGCACCCTTAAGGATACTCCGATAGCTACTGTTTTCATCTCGCCTGCTCTTCTTCATCTGCATTCCGGCTTTCTGCTGGTTCGGTATTGAAGCCACTGCAAAAGTAACGAAAAATTAGACAGCTGCAAAATTTACGCAATGAACAAGAAGAAGCACTCCCCCTCTATCCGACACTTGCCAACTTCAGATATAATGACTATATTTGCATAACTTAAGAAGCGGTTTGAGCGAATGATATATATATCCCCGGACGAACCGCCTCAAAGTGGAATCGAGATATGGAAAAGCCCACACTTAGTATCATCATACCGGCATACAATGTCGAGAAATATATCGGTCAGCTTATTGAAGACCTGCAGTCCCAGACTTTCAAAGATTGGGAAGCGGTCATTGTCGATGACT
Source organism: Bacteroidales bacterium (assembly GCA_014800785.1). GTDB lineage: Bacteria > Bacteroidota > Bacteroidia > Bacteroidales > Muribaculaceae > Lepagella. Next base: position 2,284 of record JAAVFK010000029.1, on the reverse strand, counting down.
TCTCGTCTGACGCTACAGTTGAGACCGTCGAAAGAGCGACAGCCGGAGACTCTCGCTTCCGACTGATACGCAGGGACCGAAATTCGGGTGGGGCTTTCATTCCAAGATATGAGGCCGCTGCAATGGCTACCTCAGAATATGTTGTTGCCCTCGATGCCGACGACAGAATCAACAAGGAATATCTCGAAAAGCTATATGGCCGTTGCCTCGAAACGGGTGCGGACATTGTGTTCTCCATGAACATAAATGAAAGAGTCGGTTCCCATGATGCTATATTCAATCATTCGGTTCTGAACACTGATGAAGTGTACGATGGAGATAAGCTCGTTATCCACACTCTCTATGGTTGGAAGTTCGCAGCCGGAGGTGGACTGTATCGACGTAAACTTTATGTAGACTCAATAAACGAGGCCATCAGGATCGAAAAAGAGGATTCGCTCGGGAAACTGTCATTGCCACTGATAAAAAATCCCTTTCTTGACGAAGTGGTGACGCGCATGCTGCTGATTAATGCCTCTAAGGTTGCTTTTGCCAAAGAAGCTGAGTACATCTACGTATACAATCCTGGCTCTGTAATGGCAACAACAATATACATGAAACTTGAAACCGATCTGATGCTCGGAAAGATCATTGCCGACAGATTCGGCAAGGAGTCAGATGAATGGAAGCGGTTTCTAAAGGCCTATTTCTGTTATGTTGTGGATATGATGAAGATCTTCACTCCATTTAGAAAGAATCCGCCTATGGCCATAACCATGCTCAGAAACGCCTATGACCGCAAACTCTGGAAGGAAGCGAAAGACGAGATCTCGAAAAAATATTACGCCGCACTCTCTTCGGGATATCTGCCCGCCAGAATAATATTCTCACTCTTCCCTACCCCTCCGTTGGGATAACACGTGTCTGAAACACTCGCTTGCATGGAATCACCTTTAGTCAGCGTAATCATACCGGCATATAATGTCGAGAAATACATCGGTCAGCTGATTGAGGACTTGCAGTCCCAGACTTTCAAAAATTGGGAGGCGATCATTATCGATGACTGCTCTACCGATCGTACAACTGACATCGTGCGACGATACGCAAAAGAGGATCATCGGATCAAACTTCAATGCAGACCTACCAATTCGGGAGGTGCATTCATTCCGCGCCTTGAGGCCGCTGAGAAAGCAACCACAGAATTCTTAGTCGCCATAGATGCCGATGATCAAATAAACGAGATATATTTAGAGGCGCTATATGCAAAAGCTAAAGAGAGCGATGCAGACATAGTGTTCTCTATGAATTATACCGAGCGGGACGTATCGAACGATCCATTATTCGACTCTACGCTAATAAACACAGACACGATTTACAAAGGGAAACAACTCGTAAAATACACTCAATATGATTGGAAATTCGGAGCAAACGGTGCATTATATCGCAAGCAATTATATCTGACAACTCTCGAGGAAGCAAATAAAACGGAAAGTACTCATAACATCGGGAATCTATCACGGCCATTGACCAATAATCCCTTCTTCGACGAAATCGTCACCCGAATTCTACTGATTGAAGCCGCCAGAGTAACATTTGCCACAGAAGCGAAATACTTCTACCAGCACAACAAAGAATCAGTGGTAACTCGATCACTCTACCTAAAGATCGACACCAACACAGTCCGGCAGTTACTCGCAAAAGAGTATTTCAACGAAGACTCCGAAGAATACGCGCTTCTACAGAAAGAGACCTTCTTCTTTATGATCGATCTAATGAAGAAGAAATGCGACCGACAAGCCACAGCCCTACTGAAGAAGACCTACGATAGAGGACTATGGAAATCCGCCAAACCCTACGTATCGACAAAATATTATCTCCTACTATCCTCCGGCTTCCGACCGGCTCAGATCATCCTGCGAATACTCGGATTACTGACCAAAGTAACCGGATAGAAAATGCGCAGCGCAGGACCGTCGAAGCAGGACCTCAGGCGTCCACGCCTGCGCACAAAAGAGAATAGATCGTGTATCATCTCCGAAGTCGGGGTGCGAATGCAAATGTAGGGACATGCCTTTGGCATGTTTGCAATGCGTGCGGAATGATGCAGTTAAATTGAAGGGTTTGAAACATCGCAAAGCGATGTCCCTACATTCGCTATCGGTGACAAAAAAAGAGCGCCGGTTCATTAGAACCGGCGCTCTGGGTAAGGTGGCGATTACCTACTCTCCCGCTTTCGCAGTACCATCGGCGTGATAAGGTTTAACTTCTCTGTTCGGAATGGGAAGAGGTGGAGCCCTTATGCTGT
>JAAVFK010000028.1 GCA_014800785.1 Bacteroidales bacterium | reverse complement strand
CATCCGCCAACGTGTCATACACTCCCGAAGAAATGAAACGCATCAATGACTTTCTCGATACCATACACATTCAGGGTGACCGCTACAACGCCCAAAACCAATCCAACATAGGTCATTAACCTAACGCCATACACATAAAGGAGCAGCGTAGAACAAACATTTCTGCGTTGCTCCTTTTTATTGCTACAGCCGAAATAATCACACTATTTGGACACAGACAGGCCGAAAAGTAAGTGCATGATAATTTTGGGAAATGGATCGAAAGTGCCACCTTTTTGCACACCGGCTATTTCAATATTTTGCATCGAACGGATACCGAGGACAAAGAAAAAACCTCTGAAATCAGTAGATTTCAGAGGTTTGCTTAGGTTTGATAAACCCTTGGGTGATCCGCCTGGGGTTCGAACCCAGGACCCCAACATTAAAAGTGTTGTGCTCTACCAGCTGAGCTAGCGAATCAACACGGAAGACCGAAAGGGTGGGGAGTCTTGGCGGCTTGGGTTTCGAGTTGGAAGCACTCGGGTTGCAAGTTTCAGACTCGGCTTTCTTGTCTTCTTGGCGCTTCAAGATGGGCTTGAACCAACGACCCCCTGATTAACAGTCAGGTGCTCTAACCAACTGAGCTATTGAAGCATTTTTTTTGCGCTTTTTTCGGTGGGTGTTCCCCTCAAAAGCGATGCAAAGTTACTGCTTCTTTTTGAATCCTGCAAGTTTTATTGCAAATTTTTTTGAGGGAAAATTGTGGCGCTGATTTTAACTTAATGATTTTTAAATCGAAAGGGGTATAAATTTTTTTGACGAAAAGTGCGATTTTAACATTTGGTTTACGAACTTTCGCCGACTCGGGCGTGTTATTAGGGCATATCAATCTTCTCCTTCTTTCTTGAGAGGTGAGGGATTCCACTTAAACTACCGACAGCTATGATGACTGATTCTAACATAAAGGTTCTTTCGATTGATCCTTGTCAGGCTCCTGCAGGTGTGATGAATGCTGAGGTGACCCTCAGATTCATGAGACGTCGCGGGATCGCGCGGTCGGTGATCGCCAACCGCAACGCGCGTGTTGTCGATTCGTTTTTCGGTGCTTCGGCTTCGAAGAAGTCGTCGTGTGGACTGTTTCTGTTCCGTGTCGTATTCGGCGCTGCGTTGATGGCTTTCGGTTTCCTCGGTCTTTCGGGTGTTGCTGAGCCTATAGCCTGGTGTGCGGCTGGTGCCGGCGCGATGGTCTTTACCGGTTCGCTGAATCGCTTTCTCGGAATTGCCGCGTCGGTGGCATCGTTGCTGATGCTGATTTCTGCGGGTGTAGGGTTGGGTATGATCCTCTCAGGTGTGTCGGCGGCTTGTTTTCTGCTGTTGGCTATCGCCGGACCGGGCCGTTATTCGGTTGACCGTCTGCTTATGCGTTCCGTTTGCCGTCGCGTTTCTCGGGCTGAGCGATCGGGGATTGATCTGGATGATTATCGGGCTTTTTCTCGGTTGTAGTTTTTAATGGTTTTTTGACCATAGGGTTATATTTGTTTTTTTGACCATAGAACCATAGGGCCATATTTGCTATTGGTTTTTGATCATAGGGTTATATTTGTTTTTGACCATAGGACCATAGGGCCATATTTTTTCTTTGGTGGCGTGTCCGATTTTGACCGAAAAACTAAAGGGACATAGGTTGGTGGGTTGGCGATTTTTTTGTAACTTTACGTTATGAGAATTCTGCATACTGCTGACCTGCATTTGGGCCAGATCATTTATCAGTATTATGAGCGGACTGATGAGCATCTCNATTTCTTTGAGCAGCTGCATCGGTGGATAGGGGAGTACCGTCCCGATGCGCTGGTGGTCAGTGGTGANGTCTTTGACGTGCANCAGCCATCGGCTTCTGTCTGGAAAATGTTTCACNGAGATATTTGCGCGGATACGGCGCTCGTTTCCNGAACTGGCGATAGTTATTGTCGCCGGTAANCATGACTCGGCCTCTCGCCTCCAGTCGCACAGCGAAGTCTGGGATCTTGCCGGAGTGCGTGTNGTCGGTNCACCGCCTCCTCCGGCAGTAAAAGCCGNNACCGGTGAGGNCGAGGGNTGGGAGGATGAGTTCATCGTCAAACTTACCGGCGGATTNATAATCNCTATACCATATTCGTCAGGCGATCGCGCCGAGACAATCCGTCATCTTCNGGAATATGTCGCACGACGTAACGACTCGGNNCTTCCCGTGGTGATGACCGGTCACCACGCCGTCTCGGCCGGNGAGGAAGACGAGCCNGAAATNGGCAACCTCCGCTGCGTCTCGCTTGACCGCTTCGGCGACGGGTATGACTATCTCGCGCTCGGNCANATCCANAAATCGGCCACCTTAGGTCGTCCGTATGATCCCTCGGAAGAAACGAAAACCTATCCCTCGCCCGTTGCTCGATACTCCGGCAGCGTTCTTCACNTCAGTGANGACGAAGCCTATCCTCACTCCGTCTCCCTCGTAGANATAGACCGGCGCGGCGGTGAGGTNTCGATAACGCCCTTGAGGATTGATCAGCTGCGTCACTTCATCACCTTCCCACCCCAAANNGAAGAGGCATTCGAGACCGAGAAGAAAGCGCTCAAAGGATTGGAGAANTTTATCAAGGCCAACGACCGCTGTTATGTCCGTCTGCGTGTCGCCTCGACCGCTGATCTCCCTTCCGACTTCAANACNAAAGTCTANACGCTCATAGAATCTTCCGGAAAAGATATCCGTTATAATCCCAAGATAATCCGCGTNAGTCCGGCCGAAGAAGAGCAGGAGGCACCCGAAGGTATCGCCGAGACAATAGAAGTAGGAGAACTCCAGCAGATGGCCTCGCCCCTTGAGTTCGTGAAGAAGACGTTTGACCGATACCCCGATCTGCAAGGNGAAGATCTTGAAGATCTCTTCAAGGAGATCGAGGANGANCTCAGNGCTATGAATGAATAGAANAGGAGGGGCGAAGTAGAACTACAGATATAAGCGCAAATTAACTGCAGAGGAACGAATAACAGAGGGCTAAATGAAAATCAAGAAGCTGACAATTCGCAANATCGCCGCCGTCGAGCAGGCGGATATCGATTTCGAGAACGATCTTCGTGATGCGGAGACCGGTCTGCCGTCGACATTGTTTCTGATCACCGGTGACACCGGATCNGGCAAGACCGTAATTCTCGACTGCATCTCCATGGCGCTTTACGGCACCACTCCGCGNGTGAAGAGCGTNAACGGAGTGAAGAAGAACACATACCGCAACGAAAACGGAGAGGAGATNTCGGTCAACGACATCACCCAGTATACCCGNATCGGCATCTCNCACAAAGATCCGTGCTACTCCGANCTCGTCTTTGTNGGCAACGACAACGTCGAATATGTCTCGCGATTCANCCTCGGCCGGACCAACCGCAACAACTACCGCAAACCCGAATGGACACTCGCTGTCGGAGAAGACGAAGTTATCGAAAANAGAAAGGAGGATATACGCGAGCGNATTCAGNGGGCCGTCGGTCTTAGCTTCGAACAATTCAGCCGNATGGCNATGCTNGCNCAGGGNCANTTNGCNACNTTCCTCACCGGNAAGAAAGAGGAGCGCGAGGTCATACTCGAACANCTCACNGCCACTGACATATTCTCGCGCTACGGCGAGGCCATCGCCTCCATATTCAAACGNGCCAAAGANGAAAAGGAGAAACTGCGCACCCGCTTCGGTGCCTACCGCGACCTGATACTGCCGGATGAAACCGCCGAGTCGAAACGTCGCGAATCGGAAGAATGTGGCCGCACGATCCGCGATAAGCAGACCCGACTCAATCTTGTAGCCGATAAGATCGCGCAGACTACCACTATCATCTCGCTCAACTCAGATCTCGTCCGCCTGCNGGAAGAGCAGNGGCGCCTGCAGGCCGAGGCCGAAACCGACGCATTCAAAGCTGACCGGGAGCTGATCCGAAACTGGGACGAGACGGCAAAAGAGCGCGAGGCCCTGACNGACCGGATCAAATGTGAGAAAGAGCTTGAGACCCTGACCGCGACACTCCGCGACTGCGCAACTCTCTACCGCTCTCTGTCGGNCGANCTTGAGNTCNGACTCTCGCANGCCAAGATCGAAGAAGCCGAGACGGCCCGTAGGCTCGAAACCGCCTTAGCGGAGGCTGCCGAGGCACAGAAGAATGTAGACGAGGCGGTCCGGAGCGTTGAAAAACNCTCTACCGAACTGAAAACNCTCGGNCAGGAGCGGCTTACAGCCCAAAGAGATGAGGTTACGCTCCGTAAAAGCAGAATCGCACAGCTCGGAAAGGCTCTCGAAAGAGCTGAAACCACCCGTAAAGAGGTTCAGTGTGCTGAAGAAGAGGCGAGANCNGCCGAAAAGTNGGTTGCCACTCTTGANAAAGAGTGGGAGCGCACACGCAACGAGGTGTCCGAGCTTGAGAAAAAGGCGAAAGAGGCGGAACGCCGATACACCACCATGCATCTTAGCCTCAGCGAGAACTTCCGTGAGCTTCGAGACCGTCTCTATACNGAACACGCAACCCACTGCCCCCTCTGTGGACAATCGCTCGCCGAACATCCTCAGCCCGAGACTGAGCTNCACTTCGAACGCATNCTCTCGCCGCTNGAAAAAGAGCGCNATGACGCCCAGACTCGTCTCTNCGAAGCNAAGGGGGCATTTGAAACGGCTCAAAACGCCCTCAATGCCGAACGCGGCCATCTTCAGGGAGCACGGAAAGTNCTGGAGCAACTNNCGAAACAAGCCGGGAAGATAGNNNAGGAGATAGAAGCCGAGGCGCGTCAACTTGGTATCGATCCCGCAGCTCGTTTGCCGGAAAGTTTATCCGAACTTGCCCGCGACACNGATCTTGAACTCGTACGGATCGGAGAGGCCTTGGGTGCTTGTGAGAAGCTGCGCAAAGAGATCGACGCCGCATTGGACCGACGCAAGGAATTGGANAGAATCAACACTGCNAAGATCAGCGCCAGACAGAGAATTGAGAAAGAGGGGGTCGAGCGCGGNTCCTTGATCGAGAGCCTCGACACTTTGCGGAGAGAAGGGCGCGATGANCTTGCGCNGTTCTTCGGAGAAGAGGGGGCNCCTGATGCAGAGCTTTCCGAAAAGCTTTCGCTGNCGGAAGTCCGCAGGCGGTGGNGNTCGCTGAAGGTCGAGGTNGTTTCTNCCCGNCGTCGGGTTGGGGAATGTGAGGAGCGGNTTCGGGAGTGTGACCGGNTTCTCTCGGAGTTTTACGGAAGAGTTGGGGCTTCCGCAAGCGGAAGCTGCGGGGGACAAACGGCTCTGGTGGGGGTTGATGGGGCTTCCGCTAGCGGAAGCTGCGGGGGACGGACGCCTGCGGTGGAAGCTTCGGAGTTGGGGCGGCGGGTGCTGTCGGGGCTGATTGCTCGGGGCGGTGAAGTGGGGGCGGTTCGTCGGCGGATCGAGGCTTATGAGCTTAAGGTCCGGGAGAATGTCGCTTTGCTTGAAAATGTCTTGGAGCGGAAGAGGAAGGCTTATCGGGCGCTTGAAATCGAGTTTGACCCGGCGCTTTCCGATGTCGACGCACTGATGGGGGAGAAGGAGTTGCTTCCTGATGTCGACGCATTGACGGCGGAGAAGGAGGGGCTTGCGGCTGAAATAGCGGAGCTTCAGAGGCTGCTTGGGGCCATTGACTCCACGCTCAGCGCTGACAGCGAGAACCGGAAGAAATTTGAGGAGATCCGCGGAGAGTATGAGCTCAAAGAGGTGGTCTTCAACAAATGGGACAAGATGAACCGTTACTTCGGCGGCAACCGCTTCCGAACGCTTGTCCAGTCGCACATACTGAGGCCGTTGCTCCGCAACGCCAACATCTACCTGCGTCAGATCACAGACCATTATACGCTCACCTGCAGCGACGAGAACGAGCAGCTCTCAATCCTTGTTCTCGACCGATACAACCGCAACGAGCGCCGGAGCGTGACGGTGCTCTCCGGCGGAGAGCGCTTTATGATCTCGCTGGCCCTCTCGCTGGCGCTTTCGGCGATGAACCGTCCCGACCTGAACGTTGACATCCTCTTCATAGACGAAGGGTTCGGAACGCTCGACGCGCGAAGCCTCGATATGGTGGTCTCCACCCTGCGCCGGCTTCCCGAAATCGCCGGGCAAAACGGGCGTCGCGTCGGGGTCATCTCCCACCGCGAAGAGCTGCGCGAGCAGATCGGTGTGCAGATACGTCTGAAGCGCTGTGGCGAAGGGAGGAGCCGCACCGAAATCAGCAATGAATCGTGATTTTGGTGGGGTCGGAAACTTTTTGTAATTTTGTAGATAAGTCTACCGGCGCGTGTTTACATAGAGCCGTCGGGCTTATATCTTGCTGAATTCAATCCGAGAAATAAAGCGCCTTCAGGCTATTCCCATAAACGAAAGATATGTCAGACAATATATTCGACCAACCGGCAAATGAGGCGGTGCCCGCTCCCGAAAACGGGGCCGACGCGAAGCTCGACCCTGCGGAGGTTTCGGGTAACTCCAGTGCCGGAACATACACCGACGAAGCCATCCAGACCCTGAAGTGGAACGAACACATCAGACGTCGCCCCGGTATGTATATCGGTAAGCTCGGAGACGGCTCTCACACCGACGACGGAATCTATGTGCTTGTCAAAGAGGTTGTCGACAACTCTATCGACGAATTCAACATGGGGGCCGGCAAGCGCATCGACATCACCATAGACGAAGAAGGGACCGTCACTGTCCGTGACTACGGCCGCGGTATTCCCCTCGGAAAAGTCAAGGAGGTCGCCAGCGACATCAATACCGGCGGTAAATTCGACGACAAGAACTTCAAGAAAGCAGTCGGCCTGAACGGTGTCGGTCTGAAAGCGGTCAACGCCCTCTCCACCTTCTGTGACGTCACCAGTTTCCGTGACGGCGAAAAGGTTGAGGTTAAATTCGAGAAAGGCGACATCATTTCTGAAAGCGGCAAACTGCCCACCGACGAACCCAACGGTACGATGGTGCGGTTTCACCCCGATCCCGAACTCTTCCGTAACTATGCTTTCAATCTGGAGACCGTCAAGACGATGGTCAACAACTATACCTACCTCAACGTAGGCCTCCAGATATTCTTCAACGGCGTGAAATATTTCTCGCGCCACGGTCTGCGCGACCTTCTTCAGGAGAATATGACCGCCACGCCCCTCTATCCGATGATCCACCTCAAAGGGGAGGATATAGAGGTGGTGATCACCCACGCCGACCAATATGGCGAGGAATACTACAGCTTCGTCAACGGTCAGCACACCACCCAGGGAGGCACCCACCTCTCGGCCTTCAAGGAGCACGTCAGCCGCACGATCAAAGAATTCTCCGCCAAAGGCTACGACTTCGCCGACATCCGTTCGGGAATGGTCGCCGCGATAGCCGTTCGCGTCCAGGAACCGGTCTTCGAATCGCAGACCAAGACCAAACTCGGCTCCCGAACCGTCGCTCCCGAGACAAAAGAAGATCCCAACCCGAAGACGGTCAATAAATTCGTCGGCGACTTCATCAAGAAAGAACTTGACGACTACCTTCACCGCAATCCCGACACCGCCAACGCCATGCTCGCCAAGATCGCATCGAGCGAGAAAGAGCGCAAGGCTATGGCCGGCGTCGCCAAACTCGCCCGCGAGAAAGCCAAGAAGGTCAGCCTCCACAACAGGAAGCTGCGCGACTGCCGTATCCACTTCAGCGACCAGCGCAAACCCAGCGACAAGACCGACGACCTCCGCGAAGAATCAGCGATCTTTATCACCGAGGGTGACTCCGCATCAGGAACCATCACCAAGGTGCGCAATGCCAACACTCAGGCCGTCTTCTCCCTCCGCGGCAAACCGCTGAACAGCTTCGGACTGACGCAAGAGATCGTCTACAAGAACGACGAATTCAACCTCCTTCAGGCTGCGCTCAATATCGAAGACGGAATCGAAGGACTCAGATACAACAAGGTCATCATCGCCACCGATGCCGATGTCGACGGAATGCATATCCGTCTGCTGATCATCACTTTTTTCCTCATGTTCTTCCCCGATCTGGTTAAGAAAGGGCACGTCTATATCCTCCAGACCCCCCTCTTCCGTGTCCGCGACAAGAACGCCGTCAGACGCAAAGGGAAGAAGAAGAAAGAGACGAAAGAGGGAGTCAAAGACACCTTCTACTGCTACTCTGACGAAGAACGCGAAGCCGCCGTTGCCCGACTCGGGAACAACGCGGAGATCACGCGATTCAAAGGTCTCGGTGAGATCAACGACGAAGAATTCCGCGAATTCATCGGTCCCGATATGCGCCTCGACTGCGTGAAGCTCAAACGCGAAGATGCCGTAGACAAACTTCTCGAGTTCTACATGGGCAAGAACACCATGGAACGCCAGAACTTCATCATCGATAACCTGGTGCTCGAAGACGACTCGCAGATCTGACCTGCAGTTGTATTTCGACAAAGAAAAAGCAGAGAAGATGAAGACAGCATTTTTCGCAGGCTCGTTCAATCCCTTCACCATTGGCCACGCCGATATAGTCGGGCGCGGCCTCGGCCTTTTCGACCGGGTGGTGATCGGAGTCGGTATCAACCCGGCCAAACAGACCGCTGAAGATGTGGCGGAAAGGGTGGGGGAGATCGCGCGCCTCTATGAAGACGAACCTCGGGTCAGTGTGGTGTCATACTCCTGCCTGACCACTGACGCCGCCCTCGGAGCGGGCGCGACTGTGCTGTTGCGCAGTGTCCGAGACGTCACTGACTTCGAATATGAACGGAACCTGGCGGATGTCAACCGGCGAATCTCCGGGCTTGACACAGTCTTCCTGACCGCACTCCCCGAACTCGCCTGTGTCTCCTCCTCGCTCGTCAGGGAATTACGCCGATTCGGCAGATCGGGAGAGGAATTTCTCCCACATAAGGATTAATGAAATGAAAAAGATATTGCTCTACATAGGGGCGGCGCTCCTTACGTTCATGGCCGTTCAGGCCCGTAACGACTTCAACTCGCCGCTTTCACCGAACAACAAACTGAGGATGGCCGAAGCGGCCGTCGTCCAGCTCTATGTCGACTCAGTCGACGAAGAAAAACTCGTCGAAGACGCAATCAAGGGAATGCTTGAGAAGCTCGATCCCCACTCCCAATACTCCAACGCCGAAGAGACAAAAGAGCTCAACGAGCCCCTCGAAGGCAACTTCTCCGGCATCGGCATCTCCTTCAATATGCCCAACGACACCCTCTATGTCATCCAGACCATCTCCGGCGGACCCTCCGAGCGTGTCGGAATGCAGGCAGGCGACCGTATCATCACCGTAAACGACACACTGATCTCCGGCGTCAAGATGAAGAACCGCGACATTATGAAGCGCCTTCGCGGACCGAAAGGAACCGAAGTTGACCTGAAAGTGCTGCGTAAGAACGCGGGAGCGTCCGACACGATCAACTTCAAGGTCACCCGTGCCGATATCCCAATCTACAGCGTTGACGCCGCCTATATGGTCGAACCCGGAATCGGCTATGTCCGCGTCAACAAATTCGCCGCCGAGACCCCCAAGGAATTCCGTGAAGCCGTCTCCAAACTCAAGAAACAGGGGATGAAAGACCTGATTCTCGACCTGACCGATAACGGCGGCGGATACCTCAACGCGGCAGTCGACATGCTCGGTGAGATGCTTCCCGTCGGTACGATGACCGTCTACACCGAAGGACTCAACTCACCGCGCCACAACAACTACGCCTTCCCCAAAGGGGCGACGCCCCTTCTTGAAGACGGACGTGTCGCCGTCATGGTCAACCAATATTCAGCCTCCGCCTCGGAGATTACCGCCGGTGCGATTCAGGATTGGGACCGCGGCCTGATTGTCGGACGCCGAACCTTCGGCAAAGGTCTGGTCCAGCGCCCCGTGCCCTTCCCCGACGGCTCGATGATGCGTCTGACCATCGCCCACTATTACACCCCCTCAGGCCGAGACATCCAGCGCCCCTACACCAAAGGTGACAACGAAGCGTATGCCAAAGATATACTCGACCGCTTCCACAGCGGCGAACTGATGCATGAAGACAGCATCCGCCGGATCGACTCGCTCAAGGTCAAGACCCTGCGACTGAACCGCGACGTATATTCGGGTGGAGGAATCTCACCCGACCGCTTCGTAGCCCTCGACACGACTATGTATACCAAATACTATCGTGAAGTGATGGCAAAGGGTGTGTTCAACCGCTGGGCCATCAACTACGTCGACACTCATCGCAAGGAGATGAAGAAGCAATGGAAGACAGACGACGAATTTGTCACCTCATTCGAGATCACTCCCGAGATGCTGACACAGGTCTACGACATGGCCTCCTCCGAGGGTGTCGAATACAACGAGGAGCAGGCCGAGATCTCCGCGCCACTGTTCAAGATGATTCTAAAAGCGCTCATAGGGCGCGACACATACGAAAACGAGACTTACTTCAAGGTCTACAACCGCTTCGATCCGATCTTCAGGAACGCCCTCGAAGCGATCAAAAGCGACGATCCGGTCTACAGTGCGTCCGGTAAGTGACGCATATTCCTCCCTCCCACTCATTCAAACCTACCGATGAAACACACGATTCTTCTTTCTGCCGCCCTGGTTTGTGGCGGCGCGTGCGCGCTCGCCGACGAGCCCGTGCTCACACGTCCGTATATCGAACCCGAAGCGGGGGATGTCCGTCCCGTAGTCACCAGAACGGTGAATAGGGGTCTTAAACGCCGGTTGCCCGAGATCAAGAGTGTCGACACCGTCCCGGCGCTTCCCGCCGTGACCGAACAGCAGATAGCCGAACTCCTCCCTTATCAACGTCCGGTAGGGAACTTCCGTGTGTTCAACGGTTTCCGCCATATGGAGCCCGTAAGTTTCTCGCGCAACATCGAATGGATGGTTCCCACTGAAAGTGAATCGGTGGTAGACCGCGATCTTGAAAGCGAGTTTGGACCCGACTTCGAGGAGTATCTTGAAGATGAGTCTATCTTTCGTCCCGAACGGCCATCGTTCGATGTTATGAATCCCGACTACACCCCGTTGTGGCTCTCACGCGCTCGCCGCGCCAACCGAATGGCTGAGGATCTCGAATATACCTATATTCTTGACCATCCCCTCGACAAGACATATCTTGCCTGGGAACTCCCCGAGCCCCCGAGTCTTATCCCCGACGACTACTCCTTCTCCGGGTTCATCAAACGTCTGGATATTCCCGAGGTAGCGCGTCAGGAGCATCTCGACATCGAGAGCGGATTCAAGAAGACCCACTGGCTCCACACGACTACCGACGGAATCCAGTTCTCGCAGGCATACGTCTCGCCCAACTGGTATCAGGGAGGTAACTCCTATCTCGCCCTCCTCTTCAACTTCTATTGGGATGTGCAACTCAACCCGGTCTATCACCCGAAGGTAATGTTCCAGTCCACGCTGAGCTATAAACTCGCCCTCAACTCGGTCGAGGACGAGTTCCACAAATACTCCATCTCCCAGGACCTGTTCCAATATAACCTGAAGACCGGTTTCAAGGCCTACAAGAACTACTGGTTCTACTCGTTCAATCTTCAGTTCAAGACGCAGTTCCTGAACAACTACGAAAGCAACTCGGAGGTTCGCAAGGCCGGTTTCCTCTCCCCCTCGGAGCTGACGGCCGGTCTCGGTATGACCTATAACCATAACTTCCTGAACGATCGCCTGAAATTCTCCGCCTCGATCGCTCCGGCGACCTACAACCTTAAGACCTGTATCGATCCGAAGATCGATCCGGTCCAATACGGCATTAAACTCGGACGCAAGTTCGTGAACGAGGGCGGTAGCAGTGCCGAGATGTCGTTTGACTGGAATCTGACCTCAAACATCAACTGGAAAGCGCGGGTCTTCCTGTTTACCGACTATACCTATTTCATGGGAGACTGGGAGAACACCTTCACATTCACCATAAACCGCTTCCTCTCCACGCAGCTCTACACCCATCTCCGCTACGACTCCTCGTCCGAACTCCGCCCCGCCGCCAAATGGCAGCACTGGATGCTAAAAGAGATCCTCAGCTTCGGACTCACCTATACCTTCTCAACCGGAAAATAAATCTCCTCTGATGAAGAAACAACCTCTCATGCCAAAGTCTTTAAAACACAGGAGTCTTGCCTATATTGCCTGGCTTCTCATGGGCTTGGCGGGGCCGGCGGTTTGTGCGGAGGGGGAGACGCGCGATTCGTTTGAGATTCTTGAGGGGTTGCCGCTTTCGGATGTCGAGGGGTTGTGGTCGATGACATCGGAGAATCTGCTTGTGCTTGTCATACGCGAAGAGAGCGGGCGGTTGAAGATGACGGTGGCTCCCGAAAGCGAAACCTACGGTTTCGTTCCCGGGCAGGTCGTGGGGTATCTTGAGCCGACAACGGAAAACGACGCTTTCTGGCTGTTGCTTGAAGATGTCCCGGCCTCGAAAAGCAAGAAACTGAAGAATGTCGCCGGTACCTTTCCGTTCTCGCGCCGGTGTGTGCTTCGTCTAAAGGAAAAAGGGGACGTGCTGGCCATCGAGAAAGGCGACGCCACCATTACGTTCAACCCCCTATGTTACTTTCCCTATCTCAACCGGCTCATAAGGCTCCGCTTTTCCAATCCTGAGGCCAAGATCCGCGAAGGTTTCCGCAAGATCGCACCCGGATTCGACGGCGGAGTCGGCACACGTCAACGCCCTGTTTACTACTGATCTTATGCTTAGTCTTGTCCTCCTCTCGCTCCTCGGCAGCTCACAGCGAATCGTCACCGACAAGCGTCCGTTGCCCGCTTCCCTTCCCGCGAAAGAAAAGCAGGCGGAGAAAATGACGAAAGCGATCGACGAATATGTGCTGACTTTCGGTCGTGACAGCGTGGCCGACGCCGCCGCGCCCGCCTTTGCCGGCTTCGACAAAGGGGTGACCTCCGCTAAGGAGAGTTTCTTCGTCACCAACCGCTCAGACGACACCCTCGAAGAGTTCACCGTCGAGATTCTGTACACGAATATGGAAGGGGAGATGCTCCACAAGCGGGAATGGAATCAGAAAGTGACCATTCCGCCCGGTGAGACGCGCCGCGTGGACATCCCGAGCTGGGATATCCAGCACCAGTTCCACTACCATCTGACGCGCCCCCTGCCGAAGCGCGAGCACACACTGTTCAGGGTCCGGTTCCGGCCGCTATCGGGCCGCTATCGGGAGAAATAAGGATTGTCGGAGTGGAAAAGATTTTGTATATTTGTAGGGATAATTTGGTGCTTAATGCGTAAGAAAATTGACAGTATCGATACGTTCTTCCTGTTGCTGAGGAGCGGCCTGTACGGATCTCCGATTCCGGAGAACGAGCTTCCTGCGTCGATTGACTGGGAGGCGGTGTGCGACCTCGCCCTCAAACAGACCGTCATGGGCTTTGTGATCGAGGCCGCTCAGCATCTTCCCGAACATTTGCGGCCCTCGGCCGCGATCCTCGCGAAGATGAAGCGCTATGCGCTCTCGCTGATCAAGACAACGTTCGTTCTCGAAAACGCAGCCTCACGTCTGGTCGAATTCTTCAACCGATATGGAGTCTCCGGGGTGGTGCTCAAGGGAATCGGTGTCGCGCGCTACTACCGCCAGCCGCAGATGAGAAGCGGAGGCGACATCGACTTCTATGTCGGCAAGAGAGAATATCGCAAGGCAATCGAAGCCTGTCTCAAAGAGGGCCTGATCGAAAAGAATCCCGACGTCAAGGAAAACCGCAAGCACTTCGAATTCATCCTCGACGGCGTGACCATCGAAGTGCATCGGCTCGCCGCGACCCTTTATTTCCCCTGGAAGAACCGTCGCTTTCAGCAATGGATCATCTCCGAACTCGAAGAATCCCCCGCCCGCCGGGCTCTCCCCTTGGGAGGACAGACCGTCACGCTCCCACCCGTGGATTTCGACGCGCTCTATATCTTCTATCACGGCTGGAACCATTATGTCGTCGGTGGAGTCGGACTGCGTCAGGTGTGTGACTGGGCAATGGTCATATCCTCATGTGGCGACGAGATCGACACTGAGCGTCTCGTCGCCAATATCAGGCGTTTCGGACTCGAAAACGGCTGGAAACTGTTCGCCTGCATCGCCGTCGACCGTCTCGGTGTCCCGGCTGAGAAAATGCCCCTCTACGATCCGAAATTCTCCGGCAAATCGGAGAAGATACTTGAAGAGATACTGCGGATCGGAAACTTCGGCTATCACTCCGAAGAATATAAAAAGATGAGGGGCGAGAATTTTGTCGGCAAACGCTATGCCATCACAAAGTTCAAGGCGATCACCAGGAGCTACGCCGCACTTTTCCCCGTAATCCCCCTGGAGGCTATGTTCCGATACTTCGCCACCCTTCTGCAAGGGCCGTTGAACATTCACAAAAGAGCAAAGGAATCTTGAAACGCTTTCTCCAATATCTCCGGTATCTCCGGTGGATCACCGCCGGCTTCCATCATGTCGTGATCCTGCGGACTCTGCTCGGGATCATCCGCGTCGCGCTGATGCTGCTCTTCATCTGGCTCAGCAAGACTGCGATCGACTGCGCGATAGGCAAGGACGCCGTCGGCGAGCACTCGCTCACCTTCTGGTTCGTGCTCATGGTGATAGATCTCCTTCTTGATGTCGTGGTTGCGAGGTGGGTGCAGTATATCGAGGCGCGTTCCGTCATGCAGATGAACAACCGCGTCAATCGCCGCCTGTTCAACCGGCTGATGATCATGCCCTTCGTCAATGGCCGACAGGGATTTCACAGCGGCGATATGCTTGAACGACTGACAACCGACGTGCGTACCCTCTCCGGCTTCTCTCTCGTTCAGCTACCCTCTGTGGTCGTTATGGGTGTTCAGCTCGTCGGGGCTTTCATTTTCCTCGCGACGATGAGTCCCGTTCTCGCCTTGGCGCCGCTGATCATCACCCCCGTCTGTATACTCGTGAGCAAGCTCTATTTCAAGCGCCAGCGCAGCCTGACCGCCCGTGTCCGCGAAGCGCAGAGCGATGTGCTTGTCTCGATTCAGGAGGGTCTCAAACACCGCATGGTTCTGCGGTCGCTCGATTGTGTCGACGAGATGGACCATCGTCTCGCCGATGTCCTATATCGTCTCGACGACTCCAACCGTCGGCAGACGCGTCTCTCCGTGGCGAGCGGGGCGATGGTGCGTCTCGGTTTCCTTGCCGGTTATCTGACGGCCTTCGGGTGGAGTATCTACGGCCTTCAGGCCGGCCTGATCACATATGGCACCATGACGGCCTTCATTCAGCTCGTAGCGCGTATCCAGAACCCTATAGCCGGTCTTTCGAGCTATATCCCCACCTTCATATCGACTTCGGTCGCCATAGACCGTCTGCGCGAGATCGAGGATGGCAGCGAAACGAAAAATGAAGCGGAAGATGCGAAGATGGTTGATGGGATGATTCTATCGCATCCCGGAATACGAATCAAGAATCTGTTCTTTCAATATGAGCCGGAAAGCGCCCGGATATATTCCGGGTTCAGCTACGACTTCCGTCCCGGAAGCCGGACGTTGATCGTCGGCGCCACAGGAGCCGGAAAGACTACGCTCATCAAACTTCTGCTCGGACTGCTGACGCCGGATTCGGGCAGCATCGAGATCTATGACGACGACGTGCATCTGAAGGTCTCGCCGCAGACCATTTCCAATTTCGTCTATGTCCCTCAGGGCAATACTCTGCTCCACGGGACAATTCGCGAAAATCTGCTCTTAGCTGCTCCCGACGCCACAGACGAGCAGCTTAGGGAAGCGCTCCACACGGCGGCGGCCGACTTTGTCTTTGAGCTTCCCGAGGGCCTGGATACCTCTTGTGACGAAGCAGGAGCCGGAATCAGCGAGGGACAGGCCCAACGCATAGCCATCGCCCGCGCACTACTGCGTCCGGGGTCAATCCTCGTGCTTGACGAGTTCAACAGCGCGCTGGATGTCGATACGGCCGAAACGCTGATGAAGCGCCTGACGGCTAACCGCCCCGACGCAACTATACTGATTATAGCCCATCACCGGACGGCTGTCGCCCCCTACTGTGACGCCGTCCTCCATATCGGGTAGTCCCGAAAAGTTTTGTGGTTTTTGACCATAGAACCATAGGGGCCATATTTTCTTTGGTGGGTTTGGACCATAGGGCCATAGGGACCATATTTTCTTTGGTGGGTTTGGACCATAGGGCCATAGGGACCATATTT
>JAAVFK010000027.1 GCA_014800785.1 Bacteroidales bacterium | reverse complement strand
AGAGGTGGGGAGGGTTTGGAGTTGGGGGGGGAGGGGTTGGGTGGCGTCGAGGAGGCGGATGAGGATGGCGGCGTTGGCTATGTGGCGGTGGGTGCGCTCGATGCCGAGGCGCTCTACTTTGTCGGCGGTGTCGCGGAGGCCGGCGGTGTCAATGAAGCGGAAGAGGATGCCGTCGATTTCGGCTGTGTCTTCGATGACGTCGCGGGTGGTGCCGGGGATGTCGGAGACTATGGCTTTGTCGTCGCCGAGGAGGGCGTTGAGGAGGGTGGATTTTCCGGCGTTGGGTACGCCGGCGATGACCACGGGGACGCCTTCTTTCAGTGCTCGGCCNGCGGAGTAGCTGTCGGCGAGGCGGTTGACGGTGGCGAGCGTTTCGTCGGCGAGTTCGCGGAGGCGTGTGCGGTCGGCGAACTCGACGTCTTCTTCGGAGAAGTCGAGCTCAAGTTCGAGCAGCGATGCGAATTCTATGAGCTTCTCACGCAGCTCTTCGAGGCGTCGGGAGAAACCACCACGGGTCTGGGAGATGGCGAGGCGGTGGCCGGCCCGGCTTGAGGATGCTATCAGGTCGGCTACGCCTTCGGCCTGGGCGAGGTCGAGCTTGCCGTTGAGGAATGCTCGTTGGGTGAATTCGCCGTGGTCGGCCATTCGTGCTCCGGCGTCGATAAGGAGGCGCACGACTTCGCGCTGAATCCAGCGTGAGCCGTGGACAGCAAATTCAACGGTATCCTCGCCGGTGAAGGAGGCGGGGCCGCGGAAAGGTGTGGCGAGTGCGTCATCGACTATCTCTCCATTCTCGGGATTGACGATCGAACCATATCGGGCGCGATAGGGTTCGGACTCGGCAAGATTCTTGCCGCGCCAGATTTTGGATGCTATTGCGAAGGCCTCCGGGCCCGAAAGTCTGATGACTGCGATTCCACCTGTGCCCGGCGCGGTGGCGACGGCTACTATTGTTTCTTGTTCCATTCCTTAAAGTCGGCTACAGATTCGATTTGACGTTCAAGTTCGGGAGAGAGGGTGGGGAAGAAGTCATAGCCCGTGATCTCCTCTACCTTGTCGATGGTGCAAGAGTAGTCTTTCATATTGCCGGGGCTCTTCATATTGGGATAGACGAAGGCGATCCCACGGGGTGAATCCACTTCGGGAGCGACAATAACCTTGAAGAATGAGGAGGGAACGCGCACGCCTATGTCACCGACGCGCTTTGTGTCGTTATCGGTATAGATCGGACCGGCGATGATGTAGAGTGAGTTGTCGCGCTTAGCCCAGATCTGACATTTCTGCTCAAGGGTTTTCCATGCGCCGTTGTTCAGCTCATGAATCTGCGGGCAGATATTGGTCAGGTAGAAACAGTCGGCCATTGCCTTTTCGCTCCATTTCATATCGTTGGCCGGCGCCATGTGGCCACGGTCATAGCCCGAATTGGAGTAGTCGCGTGTGGTCGGACATCCCGCTACGCGGTCATCCTTCAGAAATTTATTGGTGCGGGTGCTTGCGCCATCGGTCTCGCTGCCGGTCAACTCCCATGAGGAATAGTTGGGGGTGTGGTTGTCGCGGTTGAAACTTACCGAGAAACCGGTGTAGTCCATGATCTGGGAGGGGAGACCGTCGGGAAGGGAGACCTCAAGTGTGATGCCGTTTTGGCTCGATGAAGAATGAGCGGTTTCGCCGGGATTGCCTGAACCGTCGTGGGTCGCGGCCGAAGCGGTCGTCGCAGTATGGTCAGGATTCGATGAATCGCGATCGGCGCTCCACCAGATCAGAAGTCCGATTATGATGAGGACCGCGAAGATTATGAAAAGCGCGCGGGGCGAGATATTTCGTTTGTTTGGGCACATGATTATTTTCACATTTTCCACAAATATAATAGAAAATAGCGGGATAATCCGTCTTTTGTTCAAATTTTTTGTTAAGTTTGTAGCGCTGTTCCGTTAGCCGACGAACCGGAGGAGGGCGGAACTGTTAAATAACTTTCTCCAATAATTTGAATTCTAATACTATAGAAAGATATGACACTTATCGAAAGATTTTTGAACTATGTAAAGTTCGACACCAAGAGCGACGAAGAGACCGGTGTGACTCCCTCCACGCCCGGCCAGATGGTCTTCGCCCGCTTCCTCAAGGAAGAAGTAGAGAATATGGGCCTCAGCGACGTTGTGCTTGACGAGCACGGCTATCTCTACGCCACACTTCCCGCAAACACCGACAAGGATCTTCCCGTGGTCGGTTTCATTTCGCACATGGACACCGCTCCCGACATGAGCGGTAAGAATGTGAATCCCCGAATTGTCAAGAACTACCAGGGTGGTCCGATCGTTCTCAACGAAGCCGAGAACATCGTGATGACCCCCGATGAATTCCCCGAGATGCTCAACTATCTCGGTCAGGATCTTATCGTCACCGACGGCACCACACTTCTCGGAGCCGACGACAAGGCCGGTATCGCCGAGATCCTCGACGCTGTCCGTTATCTTCAGGAGCATCCCGAAATCAAACACGGCAAGATCCGCGTCGGCTTCAACCCCGACGAAGAGATCGGCCTCGGCGCCCACAAATTCAACGTCGAGCTTTTCGGCTGTGACTTCGCCTACACTATGGACGGCGGTGCGGTCGGAGAACTCGAATATGAGAACTTCAACGCAGCCGGCGCGAAGATCACTATCCAGGGACGCAACGTACACCCCGGAACCGCGAAAGGCAAGATGATCAACTCGATTCTTCTCGCCGGAGAATTCATGACCTATCTCCCCGCCGACGAAACCCCGGCCCACACCGAAGGCTACGAAGGATTCTTCCATGTGGTCGGCATCAACGGCGGAGTGGAGCAGACCACGCTCCAGTATATTATCCGTGACCACGACCGCGCGAAATTCGAGGCGCGCAAGAAGCTCATGGAAGAGGCCGTTGCCAAACTGAACTCGAAATATCCCGGCGCCGTATCGCTCGAGATGAACGACCAGTACTACAACATGCGCGAGAAGATCGAGCCGGTCATGCATATCATCGAGACAGCCGAAAAGGCAATGCGCGAAGCCGGAGTAGAGCCCAAGGTTCAGCCTATCCGTGGCGGAACAGACGGCGCACAGCTCTCGTTCAAGGGACTTCCCTGCCCGAATATCTTCGCCGGCGGCGAGAACATGCACGGCCGTTATGAATTCGTCTCGGTTCAGGCAATGGAGAAAGCACGCGACGTCGTGGCCAACATCTGCCGCCTCGTAGCCGAATAAGAGACCGATGGATAAAAAAGGTCGATTGATCGTAATCACAGGGCCGACTGCCTCCGGGAAGTCGGCCCTCGCCGTCGAGACGGCCCTTCGCCTCGGAACCGAAGTCGTTTCGGCTGACAGCCGTCAGATCTATCGCGACATCCCCATTGTCACCGCCGCGCCAACCGCCGAAGAACTCGCCGCGGTTCGCCACCATCTTGTCGGCTTCCTGCCGCTCGACGGATACTACAGCGCGGCCCGCTTTGAGGAAGATGCGCTGAGGATAGTCACCGAGCTTATAGACCGCACAGGCTCGGCGGTGGTCTGTGGCGGGTCGATGATGTACGTCGACGCTCTCTGCAACGGCATAGATCTCCTGCCGACGATTCCAGACACAATCCGCGACGGACTCGCGCACGAGTGGCTCACGCATGGTGACGACTGGTTGCGAGCTGAGCTTGAACGCTCCGATCCGGAATACTATAAGACAGTTGATCTCAACAATATGAAACGTGTGTTTCATGCTGTCGAGATCATCCGTGCGTCGGGCTGCACCTATACCTCGCTGCGCACAGGAAGGAAAAAGGAGCGTCCCTTCAATATCGAAAAATATGTCATTGACCGTCCGCGTCCAGAACTGTTCGACCGCATCAACCGGCGCGTACTCATGATGGTCGAGGAAGGGCTCGAACGCGAGGCCCGCGCCGTCTATCCCCGGAGAGAACTCAACTCACTGAATACCGTCGGACTNAAGGAAATGTTCGCCTGGATCGACGGGAAGATGGAATTCGACGAAGCGATCGCGCGGATTCAGAAGAACACACGCGTTTACGCCAAGAAACAGCTGACATGGCTGAAAAAAGATCCCGACGTGCGTCGCCTCGCTCCGGGGTCAGAAATTATAACCTAAAGTAAGAGCCCACATTTGGTTGGCGCCTCCCAGATCCTTGTCCTTATAGACGCGGGTCAGACCGGCGTTATAATGGAGACCGGCATACCAATGGCGGTCGAAAAGGAAGAACGTTCCGACCTTGAGACCATAATCCTTTTTCTGCTTCGCCAGAGTGCCGACCGGATAATCAACAGTCCCGGGATTGATCTCAACCGGACCATCGGGAGTTTCGACCGAAATGGTCTCCGGCATCACAAGAGCCGACGAATGGTGGGAACCGATACGCCAGGAAAAATAGGGACCTGCCTCGACGCTCCATCTCAGGCGTTCGTTAATGTTGAAATTGATCTGGACCGTCACCGGAATCGAGAGATAAGACATCGAATAGTGGCCCATCTGTGCAGTCTGAACCGTCGAGCTCACTGCGTAGTCGCCCGAACGCAGTTCATAGAAGAATCCGGGCTGGATCGAGAGGAAATCGAGGATTCCGAGCGGCACCTCCGCGCCGACATGAAATCCAGTGCCCCAACCGGAAGATGTCCAGTTGGGAAACATATCGCGGTTGATGGTCTGGGTCGAAGTGTTCAGACCGGCACGCACGCCGACCTGAATCACATCCTCCGGAGCGGCGGTAGAAAAGAACTGGGCGCTCGCCACGGCCGGGGACAAGAGAGCGGAGAGGAGTATGGGAACGAATGGTCGCATATATTTTACAGTTAGAATCCGACAAAATTAAGTAAAAAAATTGGGCAGAGAAAGAGTATTGTATTAATTTTGTACCCGCTAAGCCATCCCGGTTCGCCGGAACCCTGATTCAGACAATCAGAAAATCGGAATGACCGTGTGTCTCGGGATGGTGTCTCAATATCTATCGAACTTACCTATAGCCATGGCTAAAATGACGCGCGAGGTTTTTATAACCAACGCAAAAGATTACTTCTTCATCATCCTGGGCCTCTTCCTTTACGCCCTGGGCTTCACTGCCTTTATTCTCCCTCATGAAGTTGTGATGGGTGGTTTGGCCGGTGTGGGCACACTCGTTTACTTCGCTACGGCCGGAAAAGTTTCGGTCGGCCTGACAGTGTATCTCGGCAACCTGATACTGCTTTCAATGGCCTACAAGATTGTCGGCAGAACATTCGTTCTCAGAACCATCTTCGGGGCCACGATCGTCTCTCTGATGCTTGCCTGTCTCGAAAACGTATTTATGGCGCTTGAGCACCCGTTGATTGCCGAGACCTCCATGAGCGTTATAATCGGCGGTATTCTGTGTGGCGTCGGCGTCGGAACGATCTTCATTCATAACGGATCCTCCGGTGGAACTGACATCATCGCCGC
This sequence comes from Bacteroidales bacterium, assembly GCA_014800785.1. Taxonomy (GTDB): domain Bacteria; phylum Bacteroidota; class Bacteroidia; order Bacteroidales; family Muribaculaceae; genus Lepagella. The sequence continues at coordinate 10,582 of JAAVFK010000027.1, read as the reverse complement.
CATGGTCTCGAAGGTCAGCAACGTCTCCATCGGAAGAACGATGATGTTTGTGGACGCCATGATCGTCATAAGCTCGATCTTTCTTCCTTATGACGGAACGATCGGCGAGCGCCTCGAAGCGCGAGTCCCGATCATGGTCTACGGTTTCGTGGTCACCTTTGTGATCGCGTATTTCGCCGATCAGGTGATCAACTCCAACCGCCAGGCTACGCAGTTCATAATCCTATCGGTCAAATGGGAGGAGATCGCCAGCGCGATCAACAACGACGCACACCGTGGCGTCACTGTTCTGGACGGCATGGGATGGTACACGAAGAANGAGGTCAAGATGCTTATGGTATGGTGCCGCAAGATCGAATCNGTCAANATCTTCAGAATAGTCAAGTCTATCGACGATAATGCGATCGTCACCCAAGGTCAGGTGAACGGTGTGTATGGCAAGGGCTTNGACACCATGCGCATAAAGAAAATCAAGTCCAAGACCAACGCTCAGGAGAATAAATGATACAATTCAAAAATACGATATACAGGGTCCTCTCCCTCCTCATGGCGGTCGGCGCCCTTGNCCTCTCTCCGGCGGTANCAAATGCCGAGCCGGCTCCCGTCCCCTCTCAAAACCAGNCGGNGGCAAAAGCGGAAAAGGAGAACATCAGGAAGATCCTTTTCATCGGAGACTCGATGACGGGNTGGATGGCCGAGCGNCTGAACGCNTANGGNCAGAANAACGGNTTNGAGGTCGCNACGATAGTCTGGGATGGCAGCACGATCCGTAAATGGGGTTCGAGCGCTGCGCTCAAGAACCGTATCAAAGAGCAGAATCCGGACGCGGTCTTCGTTTCCCTCGGACTCAACGAGCTTTTCGAAGCCAATCCCGAAGCGCGACTGGGCTCCTCGCTGAAATCGATACTGGATGCAATAGGTAACACCCCCTACCTCTGGATCGGTCCTCCGACGTGGCCCGGCCACAAAGAAGGGGATACATTCAACAACTGGATGGAAGATAAGCTCGGCGAGAAATGCTANTTCAGAAGNGACGCCCTCCAGCTCGAACGTCAGTCGAAATCGAATCCGCATCCCTCGCGTGCAGGTATCATCAAATGGATAGACGAGGTCGTACGCTGGATTCCGGACAACACAGATCTTGAATTCGAGTCNCTGAACGCTCCCGGCNCTTCGGAAATGAGCCGCGGAAAAGTGTTTATCTACAAACGTATGAAGGAAACGCTCTGATAAAGGTCACCATCGCAGTATCCCTTAACNACTCTCCCGAATAACTTGTCCTATATATTCGAATCATGACAAGCGGACAGCGAAACGCGAAGAGAATCGTGCTGACATCCCTCGCCGGGATGTCGGCATTTTTGAGTTTTGGAGCCGGTGTCTCCGAGGCAACGCAACAGCNCGATACGGCAAGCTGGGAGCTCCCCGGAGTAGCCGTCACCGCCATCAAACAGATCGCCGCGGGTTATGCCGACGAATCGCTGACCTCATTGGGNCGCGTCCAGATCGGCCGTCTGGATCTGACCGATGTCAAACAGCTTTCGGCCCTTGCGCCTAACTTCTACATGCCGAAATATGGTTCGGCAATGACCTCCACCATCTATGTCCGCGGACTTGGAACCAGAATCGATCAGCCCGTTGTCGGCCTCAACATTGATAACGTTCCCCTTGTCAGCAAAGACAACTTTGACTTTCAGCTCTCCGACGTCGCCAGGATTGAGGTTATCCGNGGCCCACAGAACATTCTCTACGGGCGCAACACNATGGGGGGGCTGATCAACATCACGACACTCTCNCCACTCAATTACGAAGGAGTNCGCGGTTCGGTCATGTACGGACTTCGCAACTCATGGCGCTACGACGCCGGATATTACAAACGCTTCTCCGATCGGGTCGGNATGTCGCTCACACTCTACGGCAACGGGACCGACGGCTATTTCCGCAACAGCTATGACAANTCGCGCGTCGGGAAGACCGAGAGCTTCGGCGCNCGCCTGAAAACCGTTTGGCAAACCNGTCGAGGCCACACTCTTCAGAACTCCGCCACNTTTTCCCACACCTCCCAGANAGGNTATCCCTATCAGGCCNTCTCGACGGGCAAGATCGACTATAACGANACCTGTTTCTACCGCCGTCTGAACTTCACCGACGGACTCACAGCAAAAGGNGACGTCGGGAATGTCAATCTCTCNGCGATCGCCAGTTTCCAGTATCTNAACGACAATCTGACNCTCGATCAGGATTTCCTCCCTAAAGATTACTTCACCCTCACCCAGAAACGCCACGANTGGAGNGTCACCGCCGANTTCGTCGCCTCCTCGCGCAGGCAGATAGCTGACGTGTANAGCTGGCTTGTCGGNGCCTTCGGCTTTGTGCGCCGCGTCAACATGCACGCCCCCGTGACNTTCTATGACTACGGCCTCACACATCTGATCGAAGACAACGCCAACGCACTGAACCCCCAATATCCTGTAAAATGGGACGATCGGAGTCTGTTGCTCGANAGCGACTTCATACTTCCGGCGCGAGGCGTATCGCTATATCACGAAAGTGTAGCCAAGACCGGCAACTGGACCTTCACGCTCGGACTCAGATGGGATGTAGAGCAGACNCGAATCAAGTATAGAAGCCGGACCAACTCGACCTATACCATATACGACGCCACCGGTGACGAGCCTGTGNCNTGGCGNCCCGGAATCCGNATAGACATTGACGACACCGGTAAACTCTCGCGGACCTACAGCCAGTTGCTTCCCAAACTCTCGGTATCTTACAGGCTCCCCTCAACACTTGGGAACGTTTTTGCCTCTGTCACTAAAGGTTACAAATCGGGTGGCTACAACACNCAGATGTTCAGCGACGTCCTCCAACAGCGACTGATGGGNCAGCTCGGAATCGCCGAGAACTACAGCGTCGACGAGATAATCACCTACGCTCCAGAGAAGATTTGGAACTATGAAGTCGGNGCACATCTGTCGGGACTCAACGGANGCCTCACCGGTGACGTATCGCTATTCTGGATAGAATGTCGCGACCAGCAGCTGACGATGTTCCCTGAAGGGAGCATCACCGGGCGGGTAATGGCTAACGCAGGCAAAGCCCGCAGCCGTGGGGTAGAGGTGTCGGCCACCGGTAACCCCGGCGCCGGGTTCACTCTCAGAGCCTCATACGGATATACCGACGCGCGGTTNACCAGCTTCTCCGACGGCCGCAACGACTACTCCGGCAAGCATGTCCCTTACGCCCCTCAGCATACGCTCTGGGGAGGTGCGGTCTGGGAACACGCGATGCCCGGAAAATTTGTAGAAAGCNTCGCTATTCAGGCCAATGTCCGCGGTGTGGGTTNCATCTACTGGAACGAGGACAACTCNCTGCGCCAGCCTTTCTATGCTCTCCTCGANGCCTGCGTAAGTGCGACCCACGGGGNCTTNACGGCCGAAGTGCGCGCCACGAACATCACCTCAACGCGCTACTCNACCTTCTATTTTGTCTCGATNGGCAACGCNTTTCTTCANCGNGGTGACGGATTCGGNNTNACCGCNGCGGTNAAGTTCAGCTTCTGANCAGGGGCCTGAACCATATANCGACGGAGCTTGTTGAACAAACATGAAGAAAGGCTTTTACAGATTCCTGGCNGTCACGGTTTTGTTTGTTTCCATGCTCATGTCCTTTGCCGTCGATGCAAAAGGTGCGCAGACGGAAACGCTCCGCTATGTAGTNTCCTATAAATGGGGCATNATACATAAAGACGCAGGGGACGCTACCCTGACGATGAAGCCACACGGACAGAATGTGGANCTGNTGTTGACCGCACGCTCCCGACCATGGGCCGACCGAATATTCAGCGTGCGCGATACGTTGCGATCAGTGACGTCNGGNCGCGATTTCNCACCNTTGGCCTACACCAAAAGNGCTCATGAAGGGGGACACTATGCCTTTGACGAGATAAAGTTNACGCATACNGGNGCNGGTGCTTCGGGTCATGTGCGCAAAACACGCGTCGACAAGAAAGGGGCTCGGACCGAAACNTCATTTGAGCTCGCCGGAAGCGGGAAAGTATTCGACATGCTGTCGGTATTCTATTATCTCCGCAATGTCAACTACGTCGAACTGCAACAAGGGAAAACGGTAACGGCCACCATCTTNTCCGGCTCTGACAAAGCCGAGCGCGTGTCGATAAAATTCGTAAAGGAGGAAACTGTGGAGACCGACAAGAAAACGCGGCGCAAAGCCTATCTGCTAAAGCTTGGCTTCACGTCAGANGGNCGTAAGAAAAGTTCAGACGACATTCGTGTNTGGGTGTCGGCCGACGGTGCCCATATNCCACTTCTTCTGATAGGTTCGCTTCCCGTCGGAGAGGTCCGCGTACGCCTTGTCAGCTAAGCCGAAAANTGCTTTGCGGGGCTGTGAAAACNNNGGCCGGNGCGTNAAATTNAGAAAAAATGTAATTTTGGCCTNCGCGGGACATCTTTTTTGCATTTTATGCGTTCACTAAATAGGAGAGGTGTTTATCTCAACCTCGCCTGCGCCGCGTCGGCACATTGAATTATAGCGCGGCGACGTAAACATTGAATCTATAACTGAAAAATACACAATACGATGAGCAACGACGAACTGCTTAAGACAGTGAAAGAACGCGCTGAGAAATGGCTCGGTGCAGAATATGATGAAGAAACACGCAAGGAGGTGAAGGCTCTCCTTGACGANGCAGATCCCACCAATCTGATNGANGCATTCTATAAGGATCTCGAATTCGGAACCGGCGGTCTGCGCGGCATCATGGGTGCCGGAACCAACCGCATGAACATCTATACCGTGGGCGCGGCTACACAGGGTCTCGCCAACTACCTTAAGGACTGCTTCAAGGAAGAGCCCCAGATCAGCGTGGCTATCGGCCACGACGTGCGCCACAACTCGCGTCGCTTCGCCGAACTNGCCGCCGACATCTTCTCGGCCAACGGCATNAAGGTCTANCTCTTCGANGNNTGCCGTCCGACCCCCGAGGTNTCNTATGCCATCCGTAAGCTCGGATGTCAGAGCGGTGTGATGGTGACCGCCAGCCACAACCCGAAAGAGTATAACGGCTACAAGGCATANTGGAGTGACGGCGCCCAGATGATCGCNCCCCACGACGTCGAGACCATCGCNTATGTGAATGCCATCAAGAGCATCGACCAGATCAAGTTCACACCCAACAAGGACCTCATCCAGATCATCGGCAAGGAGATTGACGAACAATTCCTCAANGATATCCACGGNCTCTCGCTCAGCCCNGAGATNGACAAGAAGCACGCCGACATGAAGATCGTNTACACCCCGATCCACGGCACAGGTTCGATGTTGATGTANGATTCNCTCAAGCTCTGGGGCTTCGAGAACGTTATCCACGTTCCCGANCAGGACATNCAGAGCGGAGACTTCCCGACGGTGGTTTCGCCNAACCCCGANAACCCCGAGGCNATGGCCATGGGTATCGCAAAGGCGAAAGAGACCGGNGCGAGCGTTGTCGTAGCNTCNGACCCCGANGCNGACCGTATCGGTCTGGTAGTNCGCGANAATGACGGCAACTATCAGCTGATCAACGGTAACCAGATCTGCATGATCTTCCTCTACTATCTGATTACCCGTAACGTAGAGCTCGGNCGTATCAACGGNAACGANTANTGCGTGAAGACGATCGTGACCACCGAGACAATCAAGCGTATCGCAGANCGCAACAATGTGAAATGTTTCGACTGCTACACCGGCTTCAAGTGGATCGCCGACGTGATGCGCAACATGGANTCTGACGGTCGTTACCTCGGCGGCGGCGAAGAAAGCTACGGCTTCCTGGCTGAGACTTTCTGTCGCGANAAGGACTCNGTNTCNGCNATCTCGCTGATGTGTGAGATCGCGGCCTGGGCAGCAGAGAAGGGNATGACCCTCTACGACCTNGTGGTAGAGATCTATTCCGAGTATGGCTTCAGCCGNGAGCGTGGCGTGAGCGTCGTGCGTCCCGGCAAGAGCGGTGCGGAAGAGATCGTAGCCATGATGAAGAATTTCCGTTCNAATCCTCCGAAGGAACTCGGCGGAAGCAAGGTGACGATGCTCAAGGANTATGCCGACCTCAACTGCCGCAACCTCGTGAGCGGCGANGTGACGAAGATGAACTTCCCNACCACCAGCAATGTGCTTCAGTTCTATACCGAAGCCGGCGACAAGGTCTCGGTTCGTCCTTCCGGCACAGAGCCTAAGATCAANTTCTATATCGAGGTTCGTGAAGATATGGCTTCGAAAGCTGACTATGAGGCTACCGTCGCCAAGGCGGAGGAGCACATCGACCAGATCCTGAAAGATCTCGGAGTCGCTTGAGTTGACGCCGGAAGATGTCGCTGAAGCTCCATTCCTGAACAAAAAATATATCCTTTCCCGGCAGTTTTTGGCNTGGGAAAGGATTTTTATTCTAAAAGGATTTTTATTCTAATGCTTTTAATTTATGGCAAAANTGTCCTGGAGACCCGGAACTATGGTCTATCCGCTTCCGGCNGTGCTTGTCAGCTGTGGGGACCGGCCTGAAAACTGGTCGATGCTGACGGTGGCGTGGACCGGCACGATCTGTTCCGATCCGGCCATGTGTTATATCTCCGTTCGTCCCGAGCGGGCGTGCTATCCGCTGATAGCGGAGAATATGGAATTTACCATCAATCTGACGACCGCTGCTATGGCTCGTGCNACAGANTGGGCCGGNGTCCGTTCTACCCGCGACTACNACAAATGGAAAGAAACCGGTCTGACGCCGCTTCCCGGCGAAAAGGTGAAGTGNCCGACAATCGAGGAGAGCCCTCTTTCNATAGAGTGTCGTGTGAAAGAGATCGTACGTCTCGGAAGCCACGATATGTTTATCGCGGAAGTGATCAACGTGCGNGCTGACTCGCGATATATCGACCCGGAGACAGANCGGTTCATGCTTGAAAAGGCCGGGCTGATGGCTTATAGCCACGGGTTCTATTATGAGCTCGGAGAGATGATCGGCCGTTTCGGTTTCTCGGTCAGAAAAAACTGAACAACACTCAGATACCATCTCAGTTCTGAAATATGGAAAACAATGATTTTGAAAGACTCGGCGAGATACTGAAACTCGCCGCGACATATTGCACTATCGTGCAGAATCCCGAGGTCGACGAGCGTCCCGACTTTGTACGCGAACTGCTTGAGACCCTCTCGCGCATATATTTCGAGTTCCTCTCGTTCAAACCCGAGACAGACGAAGAGGAGGATTACGCCCTTGAACAGGGTCTCGGNGTCTATCTTCAGGAACATGCCGACGAATCGACTTATGAGTGGGTGCGTTCGCAGATGGCGCANATCATGGCGCCCGATGACACCTTCCTCGANACCTTTGAGGAGGATATGAAGTATAGCGAGACACCGATTGCGGCCACTATTTCCGAATCGCTCGCCGATATCTTCCAGCCTCTCTTCAACTTTGCGGAGGANTCGCGTCTCAGCGAAGGNGCTAATATCAAGGAGGCCTATCTGCAGTGTCGCGAGCAGTTCAATGAATATTGGTCGCAGACTTTGGTCAATGTCCTTCGCCCCCTCAACGCCTTGTTGCGNCAATANNANTATNTTATGAAATATACACCTGAAAATATCACGTCGTTGGGNGAGGACGAGGTCTTTGTCTTCGGCAGCAATCTCGCCGGGCGCCATTGCGGCGGAGCGGCTCGGGTAGCAAGAGAGCGATTCGGTGCGATCATGGGGCAGGGGGTCGGAATGCAGGGTCAGTCATACGCCATCCGTACCATGCAGGGAGGTGTGGAGACTATCAAACCATACGTGGACGATTTTATCGCGCTTGCCCGCGAATGGGACCAGACCACGTTCTACGTCACACGGATCGGTTGCGGGATCGCCGGTTTTAAAGATGAAGAAATTGCTCCGCTCTTCGCCGAAGCGTTGAGCCTGTATAACGTTCGACTCCCCGAGTCGTTCGTCAAGATCCTTACGGCCTCCGGAAAATGAGAAATTGTGCTGAATAGGCAGACGACTCCGGACCTCTTGTAGAGACGAGGAAAAATCGTTACTTTTGTGGCTGGGATGGGGCTAATGGGGGAGGCGGAACGTTTTTGATTAACCTTAAAATATAGCTAATGATACAGCGACTTATGGAGCGGCTCGATGCCTCTCCGACAAATTTCCAGGCAGTTCAGACCATTGCCGAGGCGCTTGAGGGAGCGGGTTTCCGTCGGCTCCTGCCTGAAGAGGCCTGGTCTATCGAAAGAGGCGGAAAGTATTATATGACCAAGAACGACTCAGCGATTTTCGCTGTGATCGCGGGGCGCAAGAATCCTTCGGAGGCCGGGTTCCATATCATCTCGTCACATAGCGATTCTCCCGGGTTCAAGATCAAACCCAATGCCGAGATTTATGGCGATGGGGGTGTTGTGAGCCTCAATGTGGAGAAGTATGGCGGTGCGGTTCTGTCGACCTGGTTCGACCGCCCATTGTCTATCGCGGGGCGCGTGATGACCCGCGGTAAGGATGCGCTTCATCCGGTGACGCATCTTGTGGATTTCCGTCGGCCGGTGTGTACGATTCCTAATCTTGCGATCCATTTCAACCGTCAGGTAAACGACGGCTACGCTTATAGCGTTCAGAAGGATATGAAGCCGGTGATGGGATATTTCGATGAAGAGGAAATATCGTTGATGAAGTCCGAAGGGGGATTGGTGAAGTCTATGTTGGGCCGCGAGCTTGGTGTTGACCCGAAGGAGATCATCGACTATGAGCTTTCGCTCTATCCGGTTGTGCGGGCTACCCTTACCGGGGTGAACGAGGAGTATCTGCAGTCCCCTCGCATCGATGATCTTTCGATGGCGTTCACGTCTCTCGAGGCGTTGCTACAGACCGCTGACGAGGAGACGGATGCTTGGCGTGTGATGGCTGTCTTCGACAATGAAGAGACAGGATCGGGTACGAAGCAGGGGGCTCATTCTCCTGTGCTCCGTTCGTTGATGGAGCGTTTTGTGGCACTTGCCGAAGGTGAGGAGCGGGAGCGTTTCTTGCGTGCTGTGGCAAACAGTTTCATGATCTCGGCCGACGATGCTCACGCATGGCATCCCAACTACAGCGAGAAGTATGACCCCACGAATCATCCTGTGATCGGAGGCGGTCCGGTTGTCAAGATCAACGCCAACTGCAAATATATGACCGATGCCGACGGGTCGGCCGTGTTCCGTGAGCTCTGTCGCGAGGCGGGGGTTGACTGCCAGTATTTTGTCAACCATAGCGATGTTGCCGGCGGTTCAACGCTCGGCAATATCCTGACAGGGCAGCTCGATCTCAGGGGTGTAGACATGGGTTGTGCCATCTGGGCGATGCATTCGGCTGTCGAAACCGGCGGCGTCGCCGACCATGAGGCTACGGCATGCGTCTTCGCCCGCTTCTATTCCTGTTAATGCTCGTTTGACCATATTTTGTCCTTTCGACAATTGATTTTGTCTCTATGGGGTTTTGGACCATAGAACCATAGGGGCCATATTGGCTTTTGGTTGTCTCTATGTGGTTTTTGACCATAGAACCATAGGGCCATATTTTCTTCGGAGGGGGTTTTTGACCATAGAACCATAGGGGGCCATATTTTATTTGGTGGATGGTTTTTGTGGTGAGAAAATTGTGATAATATGGAATTATGGTTCTATGGTTCTATGGTCAAAAAATACTCTATAGTCCAATGGTCAAAATCTATTGGATATGGGTCGTGCGAGTACAATATTTATTTTTGTAAGATGGAAGATAAGGTACTTTTACAGAGAATTTCTGATGCGGCTTATGAGGTGCGTCAGCATCTGATGCCGGGTTATCTGGAGGCCGTTTATGAAGAGGCTTTGATGGTTGAGTTGCGTTTGCGAGGGCTAAGGGCTGAAAATCAAAGGCCAATGACGGTGTTTTATAAGGGGGTTCCAGTGGGCAATTATGTGGCTGATATAATTGTTGAAGATAAGATTATTCTTGAGCTAAAGGCGGTTAGGGAGGTATCAAAAATTCATGGAGCTCAATTGGTAAACTATCTTGTTGCTACCGGTCTCAATATAGGAGTGCTGATAAACTATGGCGAAAACTATGCGTTCCGTATCAAAGAACGAATATATTCGCATCAATAATCATCGTTCTCTCAGGGTTCCCAATCGTCAGCCTTCTGTTTTTTGACCATAGAACCATAGGGGCTATATTGGCTTTGGGGGTTCTTATGGGGTTTTTGACCATAGAACCATAGGGGCCATATTGGCTTTGGGGGTTCTTATGGGATTTTTGACCATAGAACCATAGGAACCATATTTTCTTCGGAGGGGTTTTTTGACCATAGAACCATAGGGGCCATATGGGCTTTTGGGGTTCTTATGGGATTTTTGACCATAGAACCATAGGAACCATATTTTCTTCGGAGGGGGTTTTTGACCATAGAACCATAGGACCATATTTTATTTGGTGGAGGTTTTTTGTGGTTAGGAAATCATGATAATATGGAATTATGGTTCTATGGTCAAAATCTAATATGGAATTATGGTTCTATGGTCGAAAATCTACAGAGCCATTCAGG
>JAAVFK010000026.1 GCA_014800785.1 Bacteroidales bacterium | reverse complement strand
GTTGTGATTCGCATTCTTTTCACTATCTTTGCACAAGCAATCACATCAAAAATGAAGTGTATCATAGGCATTGAGATGTTGTGATTCGCATTCTTTTCACTATCTTTGCACAAGCAATCACATCGAATGATGTTAATTCTATATACTAAAACTCGTTGTGATTCGCATTCTTTTCACTATCTTTGCACAAGCAATCACATCCCCACAGGTATCGCCGTCACTCTTTACATGTTGTGATTCGCATTCTTTTCACTATCTTTGCACAAGCAATCACATCTAATGTTAAATTGTAAATATAGTATCGATGTTGTGATTCGCATTCTTTTCACTATCTTTGCACAAGCAATCACATCAAAGTAATGAAATAAAATTATATGAAAATCGTTGTGATTCGCATTCTTTTCACTATCTTTGCACAAGCAATCACATCTTACTATACTCTAAAAATTTGAGTTATACTGTTGTGATTCGCATTCTTTTCACTATCTTTGCACAAGCAATCACATCTTAGTAAATAAGTTATGTATAAATAATAAAGTTGTGATTCGCATTCTTTTCACTATCTTTGCACAAGCAATCACATCTTAATGATGTTTAAATAATGAGATTAATTAGTTGTGATTCGCATTCTTTTCACTATCTTTGCACAAGCAATCACATCTAACGTATTAATCATATGCAAGAGATGTTAGTTGTGATTCGCATTCTTTTCACTATCTTTGCACAAGCAATCACATCTTAGTAAATATAAGATATGTTGAAGATATTGTTGTGATTCGCATTCTTTTCACTATCTTTGCACAAGCAATCACATCTCAATATGTGTAATACATTATGGATTAATATGTTGGGATGTTTGTTGCAAATGAAAAAACGGAGGGCTTTGNGGCCNTCCGTTTTTTTATTGGTCTGATTTTGGGATTCAAAAGAGTTCGAGNTGGATNGCGTCGACGTCGGCTCTTGCNGGAACTGTGCCTTCAAATATCTTTATGGCTCCNAATTGTTTGTCGGTTATCATCATCACNCATACCTTACCGCATTTGGGGAGTGCCATCTCAACCCGTTTGATATGGGTTTCCGCNCTTTCTTTGGAGGGACAATGGCGAGCNTATATGGAGAACTGAAACATAGTGAAGCCGTCTGACAGCAGAGCCTTCCGAAATTGTGCGTACGCTTTCTTCTGGCTCGGTGTCTCGGTCGGAAGATCAAANAATACCATTACCCACATAATCTTATATTCGCTNAAACGTGAACTCATAATGGCTNCTCNATAAGTGTCGGATAGGCAATTTTTCGGATCTCTCCCAGATAGCAGCGTGCAAGGGANGCGGTGGTCATNGANGCTCCGATCATCAAGGGACGTCGCAGACCATTNATGACCACATCCATTACCGGAAGACCAAGAAGCTTGGTTTTCGTTGCCTTGTTCAATTCNGCGTCNGGTCCGAATTCCCTGAGGATCCCAACTACCAGCATATCGACATATGGTCTGTATGGCTCCATTATATCGTCGGCCAGACAATAGGCATTATANCGATTGTGGTGGTGTATTCCGAGAGTAGGCAACAATCCGCTGCCAACAAGCGAGCGGGCAATTACAGCCCGGAGAATNGCNTANCCGTAGTTGAGCAACGAGTTGACACCATCTTCAAACCNGTCCCTCTTGAAATTGTCAATATCCTGAAAGATGTTCTTCCAGTAGTAGGCGGCCGCCCGGCCTTCCAGATTATCGCTGTCTCCGCTCNTCACTTTACCTATCCAGGAATCCATACATCCGGTTTCGGTTGAGGTGGCAAGACGCAGATGGGCACTTTGGTTGGCTATCTTTGCCTGAACGGTCTGTTGCCATAACTGTTTCCTGAGGGGTTGNGAGGCCTCGATCTGAGCGATGAANCGCTCAGACTGCAGGGTNTTNCCTTCAAGATTGAGCAGGAGGCCATTCGGCATATGCCGCTCATCGCAGGTGACGACAGCCACATTGTTTGCCAGCAGATAGGANAGCAGGGCAGANGTNATCGTNACCGCATGACTCTCTATGATTATAACNCCTATATCCTCTATAGGNCGCGTAACTTGNCTCTGCGGCTCCTTGNCATTGCCGGGTTGGGTAATCACAAGTTGCTTGAGCCGCAGNGACAGNTANGCGGGATTCGAGAAATGGAGAGTCTTNTTAATCATCTATCGGGATTATTTTTCCGGTAGGNGTNATCTTGACTTTGTGNGGATTCAGAGCCATAAATCCTTTCACACTCTTACATCGAATAGCAGTTCTCATAGCNAGGTGTGTCTTTGTAACCTCAGAAGAAGTNTTCACATGNAGTCTAAATCCATAGTCATTTTCAGATACGTTGCGAACCCGGTATAGGTGNCTGCTNAGAAGGCTCCNATTACCGGCCAACGCNTCNCGCCATTCGTCGTCGCTCAGGCCCATGACAAACATTTCGTTTGACTGGAGNCTCTGGATCAGTTCCCAGTCGTGGCCGGGAAGAGAGGCGGCNATTTCCTCAANCTTGGTTCCGGACGGAAGATTTTCTATGTGTGCCCAGGCTGCTNTNGGATCACGGATCACCGGAGGCAAGCCGATATTCTTGCGTCCCAATGCGGTCCAGAACTGAACAACCATCTGCTCGATCGAACCGTCCGGCTTGCGATAGAAAGCAGCGTGGTGGTTGTTGCCTGATTTGGCGTAACCGACCGCGCGTTCNCCATCGTGGCGGATGGCGATTGTGCTTTCCGGTGCCAAATGGGCAAAGCATCNAACGTGTTTGATCGGTGCGGACCAGGGATTGAAGCGGAGNGGANCTGTGGCGAGGCTCTGTTCGAAAGCCTTGTCACTTCCGCACTCATCATATCTCTNGCGAACCAGTTCCCTGACGGCCTTATCCACGATNTTGTCGATCTGATTCGCTTTCAANGTCGCGAGCTTATAGCGGATCACCATACGTTCTTCGAAGCACTTGAAAGCCGTNCTTTCCTCTCCGGTCTTTTCATCGATGACAGGNTTCTTCTTAAGCCATTTAATGGCTTNCTTTACATCACCNTCATTATCCCGGAGAATGCTTTCGAGTCGTTCCCGAATCTCTTTGTCCGCAACCATCGGAATATGGGACAGACAATACTTCAGATCCTTCTCACCTATAGGATACAACATCTTGCCGTAGATGGATTCCTCATGCATGGGGGCGCGAGGAACCAGAGGNCGGGATTTCGTTCCGTCGGCTCTTTTCTGAGCTTTCCCAAGGGTCGCCACTTTCTTGCCGGCCTTGAAAGAGACTGCNACGNCATCGATNGCGTCTGCTACGCGACTGACCGGGAAATGNGGACGGGAGTCTGCCCACTGTGTGAGGAGACGNTGACTNTCTTTGAATCGGGCACCACTGTTCTCAATATCTCCGCGCATAAACTCANGCTGGGTATTCAGGTTGTTCAGGCGCTGGACATAGCCCTGGCGGGTCAGCGCCACCGTGAGGGCGTCGATCGCGTGGTGGCGGTGATCGANGCGTTTGTTCCAGTCTACGATTCGACGACGTTTGTGTACCTGGCCCTTGTGNTCGTAATCCTCTTCGACGACCAGGTCTCCTTTTTCATAGAGGGGAATGTTGAGATCATGGAGAATGTTGTCGTAGCCCCAGGCATGGCGNAAGAAGTCCGTCACACTTCCGGAGGAGGCGTAGACGTTGCGGCAGATCCGGCGAAGAATCTCCATCGCCTTGCGTGAGATATATTGGGTCTCGCGCAGATCGCGGGCTATGAAATCCTTGGGGATNTCGCTCTCGGTCATCTGCAGGCGGGTATATTTTGTCTTGGAGATTCGGTCTTCCTTTTTCTCGAACATATTCTTGATACGGACGAGATATTTCTGTAGTTCCTCTTCTCCTCTTGANGACATGAAATCGAAGGCGGTCCTTGCCTTTTTCTCCTGATTGCATCGGCGACAGGAGCAAACCTTATTGGAGAAACTATCATCAAAGAGTAGAGAACGCGGAATAATGTGCTCTACTTCCGTGTCCTCTCCGGAAAGAAAGGCCTGAATACTGAGCTGGGTTCCACAATAGACNCAGCGTTCGTCCGCCTCTTTCCACATNCGGTATTTCTGAATTTTGTTTCGGCTCGGTTTGATACCGTACTGAAGAATCAGTTTGGCGAACTTATCGTTTCGTTTTTCGGCCGCTGCAATATCTGACGACGCGTTCGCGCGCTCCTCTTTGGATTTCTTGAGTTCGCGTGCCAGCTCAACCCGAATCTCATCTATGGGGCCGAANTCTTCGACTATGGAATTGACGAGATTGATCATCTGGTTGAGGACTTTCTCTACAGTCGGTTGTCTCAGCGAGTTCTTCCTGAGCAGCGANAGGCTGGTGTCTAATTCACGAGCAGCGTTCTCNTCGGCTGTGATATAGCCGGAATGATTGAAGCCCGCATGNGCGCACGCCTCGCTATACATCTCNCCTTCGGCGAGATAGGGGAGAATGCGGCGCATGAACTGGGCGGATTTATTTGTGAAGCCCGCATTTTTCAGATCCAGATTGTAGAGACGGTCAATGGTGGCCGGGTCGGTGATTCCGAATTGCTTTTGCAGAGCCTTGGTGAGGCACTCCTTGTCCTCGACCGAATAAAGAAGATGCCACAGACGATAGAAAGGCTCGTCCTTGAAATCTCCGGATATGCATCTGGTGACTTCTCCGGTCTCATTGTCGACCGACTGTTCCTCCTTGAGAACGAAACGCAGGAGACTCTCAGCGCCGGGGGTATCGCCGAGAGCTTTCTTTATCTCGCACCGGGTCACGTTCCCTTTAAGCCCGCGTCGGGAGTCAATATTGGGAGTGAATCCATCCGCAACCTTGAGCCCGAGGATCTTGAGAAGATCTTTTGAGGACATCTTCGGATTATCCATAAGAAATTCGAATATCTTCAGCCGTTCCTCGCTGTCGGGAATAAATTCGCGTTGCAGCAGGCGCCAGTCTCTTGATTTCTCTTCAGGAATATCGTCGGAGAAAAGGCCTGTTTCTATGTTTTTTATCTTTCGGGGTTTATTGTGGCGGTTTGACAAGCGGATATTGTTGACCGCTTCCCAGATGCGTGTGACCTCGGCCAACGGGGATGTGGAAGGGGCCACTTTCGGCCTGTAGGTATTTCCGTCGCTGCC
The DNA here is from genome assembly GCA_014800785.1 of Bacteroidales bacterium. GTDB lineage: Bacteria > Bacteroidota > Bacteroidia > Bacteroidales > Muribaculaceae > Lepagella. The sequence continues at coordinate 1,401 of JAAVFK010000026.1, read as the reverse complement.
TGTATGGGAAATAAACTCGCAGTCCGAAACCAGATGCTTGCACGATTTCAGAGGGCGCTGGAAAAAGATCGCACGGCGAAGACGTTCGATGACTTCCGTGGTGAGGATTTCGGGATAGTATTCCTTCTGAACATCCATTATCCGGTCATATTCATCGATATGGGCCTGGCGGGGGAGAAGGTGAGATGGACTGTAGGGATCTCCCTCGCTGAGACGTGCTGAAACCACCTTGTGGCCATTCGGGGTCGTTTGTTCCGACTCCTGAAGTTCCGCGAAGAATTTCTGACCGATGGTGAGACCGCTCTCTTTCAATTCGGCATAGCGGTTGTTGATCGCTTCGACGTAGGCGGTGTCTTTCGATTCGCTGTCAGAGGAAGTCTTGGCATGTTTGTAGCCTCTTTTTACATTCAGGTGACGCAGGACTCTACCGAGTTCCGGGAGAGAAAGTCTTTCGCCATCTGTCGCGGCCCGGGCGCGGAGGTGCCAGAGTTCAAGAGGAGGCAGACTCAGCAGCGAGTTGTCCTTGTCGACCATTCCAAGATGGGAAAGAAGGACGATAAGGTTGTCTCGACGCATTTCGAAACGGCGGAACCCTTTTCTTTGGGTTCGCTTGAGGGTACGTTGACTGTTTACTGATTCTCCCTTGCCCTTAATGAAATCGGAATCTTCGTTTACCGCGAGATTTACGATGCGGCTGCCGAGACCGCAGATCTCCACGGGTCTCAGATTGTCGTCGAGTTCGATGAGTGCCCATCCAATCGAGGCAACTCCGAGGTCAAGACCAAGAACTTTCATATTTTATCGGATTTGGATGTGAGGTGTTATGGAAATAGATCGGCAGTAAGCCAAAACGCAGGTTAGCTTAAGGACTGTCTTGGTGGATAAACCATTGTTTCTGGGTTAAGTTAAAAGGTGAACACATTTTGAAAAAGAGAGGAAAATGGTTCTCCGTGGTTCTCCGGTGATAAAATTAGTAAAAAATTTGCGTAACCCAAAAAGTAATGTTATTTTTGTGGTGCAAATGAAAAGATGCGAATCACAATAAGGACTAAATGTCCGTTGTGAAAACATTATCTTCGGAGCCTGTCGTGTGACAGGCTTTCGTTGTTTTTTGGGGGAACACGAGCTTCGCTCGACAAAGAGGGCTGGGGGATGGGAGGCCGCAAGCGGCCTCTGCGGGGGACGAACGCCGGGGCTGGGGGGTGGCTCCGGCGCTGAAGGTTGGGGGGTGGCTCCGGCGCTGAAGCTTGGAGCCTAAACAAAAATTGGCTTCTGTGTGGGGGGTGGACGCTCGGACCGAGCGTCCCTACAAGGTCGTACATTTGTACGGTTAAAAGTTTTTGAATAAATTTATCTTCAAATATCAGGATATTCAAGCATGGAATAAGGCAGATACGAGGG
>JAAVFK010000025.1 GCA_014800785.1 Bacteroidales bacterium | reverse complement strand
TGCAGGTGTGTGTTGTCACTTTATCATTATATCACACTATCACACGTCAAGTAACAAACTCACTTTATCACACATACACACCTGCAATCAGGTGATACCACTTATGAAGGAGTTGTATTGCCTGTGGTAAGAAACTCATGACTGTCCGTGATGCCGTGGATGATAATATTTATTGGGGATATTATGCTCCCGTTATTTCCGGCACATCGGCTTTATCATTTGAGCCTCTGTGCAAGTTAAACGATGGCTGAGTGATAAAAGATTTTGATTGATAGAAAATTGCCTAACAATTCCGAATGATTGCCGAACAATTCCGAACAAATCTTTTTTCGGAGAACTTTGCCCTGAGGTCATTTTGTTATAAAGGCGCATACTTATTTAATGAAGAGTATGCTTTTAGAGACTATTCAACTGTCCTAAATGATATAATCGGCAAGGATCGGCGCCGCTTATATACTCGTTTTCTCTCATCGGAGTCTCTTTTGGAGTCTCTTTTATTGACTTTATCAAGGTCCGGGTGAATATCCGATAATCCACTCTTTTTTTTCTTATTCCGATTGGATGTTCACATGAACATTGCAAGGTATGTTTTGAGGCACGCAAAATTAAATTTGTGCCTCAAAACCCTTGCAATGCTCAGTGTTGCGATTACTCCGAAGTCGTAATCACCGAAAGTATTTCTGAGGATTCTAATTTAGACTATTTGAACAACCTTTATTCACTGAAAAGAAAATTACCCCGGCTGATGAGGATTCATCGGTCGGGGTGATTGGCATTTCTTAGGTATGGTTATTTCTGGGAGCCGAATTTGGAGGCGAGGCCACTCATCTGTTCGGCAATGGACTTGTCTATTACTTTTGCGTAGATTTTCGTTGTGCGGATGTCGGAATGACCGAGCATTCTGGCGATGATTTCCATTGACACGCCATTAGCGAGTGCGAGACAGGCGAAAGAGTGGCGCGCGATGTGCATGGTAAGAGGTTTGTTAATACCGCATATTCCAGCTATTTCACCAAGATAAGAGTTCATGCGTTGGTTGGAGATTACAGGAAGTAAGACTCCTCTTTTCTCGCAAAGGGGATGTCCCTTGTATTTCTCTGCGATGGCTCTTGCGGATTCGAGATAGGGGATACTGCATACGTTCTTTGTCTTCTGTCGGGCTTTGTGAATCCAATAGTTGCCATCATCGTCCACTGACACATGTTCGGGCTTCAGTCCTTCTACATCGGAGAAGGATAACCCGGTCAGTGCGCAGAACACGAATATGTCGCGCACCACATTCAGACGGTCAAGCGTAAATGTCTTGTTCATTATGGTAGATAGTTCCTTTTCGGTGAGGAACTGGCGGTTTGTGGCTTTGGCTTGAAAACGCACGCCCTGAAATGGATTTACCTCCATCCATTTATTGTCGAGCGCAAGGGTAACGATCCGCTTAAGAATCTTACAATACTTATTGGCGGTGTTCTGCTCCTGTTTCTTGTCAACTCTAAGGAAGAGATGGAAGTCGCGGACAAAAGCATTGTCGATTGCGGAAAAGGGAATGTCTTCGGCTTTGTACTTCTTCAGTATAAACTCACCAAGATAACGTTCGGCTCTTTCATTTCGGAGAACGGTATTGAGCACCACATCTCCAATTTCAAGACGTTGGCGATATTTTTCGTTGTCGGTTCTGAATTCCTCACATAGCATCTTCGGCTTTTCGATCCTTCCAGTCCACTCGTCAAGAATAGTCTTGGGATTGATGATTTTCTTCTCATCGGCAAAACGTTGATGGATTTTCAGAATCTTTGCTAACGTGTCATCAAGATAATCGTTGAGTTCGAGCGACAGACGGTCACGACCTGTGGAACGTTGCTTCTTCTCGTTCCATGCCTTAGGATTAACACCTCTTTTGAGGGACGCTTCAAGGAAACGGCCATCGACGGTGACGCGCATATACACCGGTGCATCACCGTTTTTCAACAGTTTCTTCCTCTTAATGAAAAAGAGGATACTGAATGTCGATTTTCTTTGCTGCATGTCAAATAAACATTTTTGATTAAACAATGGTTCTTTGACAAGTGAAGAAAATTTGCTCGCAAACACAAGCAATTCAGATAGTTATCGGTCAATCGTTGGACATTTCCCGGACAAATATCAAGTCCAATGAATAGTCCAACGCGGGATGCCTTGTTTTGCCCGATTTTGCGGTGTCAGATAAAAAGAAAGAATCCCGAAAATCGTTGATTTTCAGGATTCTTTCGTGATTTGCTTTCGCTTTGGGTGGTCCCACTAGGGCTTGAACCTAGGACCCACAGATTATGAGTCTGTTGCTCTAACCAACTGAGCTATAGGACCGGGATTTGTGGTGCAAAGTTACTGAATTTTTTTTTGTCTTGCAAGTTTTTTGGGGTTTTTATTTTGGGAATTTTTTGCGGGTATGTGATTCGTAGGTAGGATGGCTGCTGTATCAGGGGCTTATGGTAAAGAGGCTTATGGTAACGAATCTGAAGTAGCGGGAGGGGATGATGCCGGGGGTAATACCGGGGGTGATGTCCGGGGGTAATACCGGGGCTGAGAGATAGGTTGGGGTTAGTAGGTGGAGGCTAAGGTTAGTAGGCGGAGCTTTAGTTTGGGGGTGGTGGCGGAGAGGGCTTCGGCGGCTTCGGCGAGGGTGGAGCCGGTGGTGCAGATGTCGTCGAGGAGGAGGATGGTGCGGGCTGTTAGGTCGTAGCCTTTCTTGACGCGGAAGATGTTGCGCATGGATTTTGCTCGCTCTTCGGCTGTGCGGCGTGTCTGGGAGCGGTGGTAACGATTCATTGCCAGACAGTCCCATACCTCTACTTTGGGGGTGTGGCTCGTGTTCGTGCCGGTATTGGGGGAGTGGCTCCTGTTCGTGCGGGTATTGGGGGAGTGGGTGGTGTTTAGGGTTTCGGCGAGGCCTCGGGCTAATTCGGTGGCTTGGTTGTAGCCTCGTTGCCAGCGTTTGAGGCGGTGCATTCCTACGGGGACTATGATTTCAATTCTGTCGAGGAAGCCGGTGGGTAGGAGTTCTCGGGCCATTATCCGACCCATCTCGCGTGCCAGCGATGAGTAGCCGCGATATTTGAAGTCGTGGACCAGTTTGGCGAGGTTTCCGTCGCGGTCATAGAAGAAGAGGGAGGCGCCGCGATCGAACGAGAAACGTCCGGCGAATCGCTCTTCAAAGCGATTGTCGGGTTGGGAGTGGTAGCCGGTGCGCGGAAGGGTGGCGACGCATGGCAGGCATACGAAATTCTCGCTGTCGTCAAGTGGCGCGCCGCAGATGTGGCACGTTCGCGGGAAAATCAGGTCGAATGCGTCGCGGAGGATCATAAGTAATTAATCTGCTTGCGGATTTCTGCCGACACGAGTGGGGATTCATAGCCGCGAGAGATCAAGTGGGTGTAGAGCTTCTGGCGGTCAGTCGGCTGAGTGAGGTCGAGCGAGCGCGCCTTTGCTGTTGCGGCAAGATGCAGCGCTTCGAGATACTCTTCCTCATCTATTGAGTCGAGTCCTTCCCTTATGTCGGCCTGTGCGATACGCTTGGCGGCGAGTGCCATCGCGATCTTGCGTCTGCCCCAGCGTGAAAACTGCGCTTTGTCTCGTGCGAAAGCGCCGGCGTATCGGGAGTTGTCAAGGAAGCGCCCCTTCTTGAGTGACTCGATAATCCCCATGCTGTCGGACATGGATATGCCCCATCGCTGAAGTTTCTTCAGCAGGTCCGATTCACATTGTTCCGAACGTGCGCAGAGGTCGGCAAGTTTAATCCGTGCCTGATCGGCAGATATGGTTCGTTTTTTCAACATAAAGTGAGGCGGTGGTTATTCGATTTTGAAATGAGTTCAATAGGGTAGGACGGATGTCGGAGTCGATTGATTGCGAAGTCTCAATCATCGGCTTTCTTTTTCGAAGCACTGACGAAGCGGGGCTTGCGTTCTATGTCGTCGGTTATCTGAATGTCCACGAATCCCAGACCGGAGAGCAGTTTCTGCATCTCTGAGGCATGTAGAGGGTTAATTTCGAAGTACAAACGTCCGCCGGGCACGAGTGCGCCGGTCGCGATCATCGCAATGCGGCGGTAGAACAACAGTGGGTCGTCGTCCGGCACGAACAGAGCCGAGGCGGGTTCGTGGTCAAGTACCAGAGGTTCCATATCCGCCTTCTCCTTCTCGCATATATAGGGGGGATTGGAAACTATAATGTCAAACGACTCGGGAGCAGGGCTGAAGTGGAAGACATCATCTTCCTCAAAACGTATTTTGGTTTTCAGGTCAGTCGCGTTCTTCATGGCGACAGCCAGGGCCTTCGGGGAGATGTCAATGGCCGACACAACCGGGAAACGGAGATTGCGAGCCAAAGCGATAGCGATACATCCCGAGCCGGTCCCGATGTCGAGCACACGAAGATCGGACTCCGGATTCTCCTTGACAATCAGGTCAACGAGTTCCTCGGTTTCGGGGCGCGGAATCAATACGTCGGTTGTCACGGTCAGATCCATTCCGTAAAAACGGGCCTTACCGATCACATACTGAACGGGTTCTCCCGAGGCGACGCGATCGATGATGCGGTCGGCCCCATCAACCCACACCTGATCAAGATCCGTTTCACCGTTTAGCACCACATCAGAAGGGGACCATCCTTTCAGATGATCCATCACAATCAGCGCCACCCCCTTGGCTTCGCCGGGAGAATAACCGGCCTCAACGAGGCGGTCGCGCATACGTTTCATCAGATCGTTGACTGTCATAATTATAAAGTAAAAACTTACTTATAAATTCATAGCCCCCTTGCTCAGGTGGTTTCTTCCTGTTTCTTCTTCAGTATGGCGCCGATGCCGAAGAGGGCGAAATCGTAGATCGCCGGATCGTCCGGACGCCAGTCTCGCAACGGCTCCATCAGTTGTTCGACCGCCCGACGGTCATTGCTCCGCCGTGTGATCAATCCGAGATCTCGAGCAGTGTTACCGACGTGAACGTCCAGCGGGACGAAAAGTTTATCTTTCGGTATTGATTTCCAGACACCCAGATCGACAATTCCATCGTCTCGCACCAACCAGCGCAAAGCCATATTGATACGCTTCAGTGCGGTAGTATCGAGCTTCGTAGGCACGCACTGCGAGTTGAGTCGGCCTCCGTTGGCCTCCGCCAAAGCTTTCTGAAGCGCTTCGGCAAAAGTCCAGGCCGGCGCCTCCGATTCGGATGCTCCCGCAGATGCCGCCAATTCGTCGAGTGAGCCATATCGGCTGTAGACCTGATTGAGACCTCGGAGGAAATACTTCAGATCGCGGGTGAAGAAGGTGCGGTGGATATTGAGATCGTCGGGCAACTCCTCATACGCCTTGTCGGCGATGAACGCATACGGCTCGTTGCTCATAAGCGCCAGCATTCGGTCCGCGTCGCGGCATATCATCTTGCGGTTGCCCCAGGCGATGATCGCCGAAAGGAACGCCGCAGTCTCAATATCGCGGATATCGGAAAATCTGCGGGGAAACTGGACGGGATCATCATCGATAAACTCTGGCCGGTTGATTCTCACAACCTGTTCGTCGAGCAGATCGCGGATGTCGCCGGGCGATGAAATGAAATCGAAATCAGCCATAGGAATATTTATTTTACTTTGATCAGCAACGGTACCGACTCGCGGTTCATACGGTCGATAGAGGTCACCGCATAAGTGTGACCCTCGACGTCAGCCTGCTTGTCGGTCACGTGTACCTTATGTTCCGACGTGATGGAGATTATGGCCTCCGGGTCACTGAGGTTCACCTCCTCGCCCGGGAAGAAATCGTAGACCGCATAGCGGACAGGATCCGTCTCTTTCTGATAGGAGCCAACCTCGGGAAGATCCCACGACAGGAACATCTTGTCTCCCTCTTTGGTCACGCGGCCATGGGGCGGTTTCTCAGGGACGATACGATCGTCACCATAGACAGGCGGAAGAGCAAGGGTTGACTGATAGTCAGAGGCCAGACGATCCGCCACGCCATTAAGGTTGTCAGTTACCCAGTAGCCGTGCCACCAGATATTGCCACCGACGTTCGGGAGCTCACGGCTGAGTTTGATCTTGGTGTCGAGCTCATCCTTCTTTCCGGCCTTGGTGTCGGCAGTAGTCATGGTCTGACGCACGTCCGTACCGATATATACGTCCGCGCCGTGGACATTGTCGTTCCACCACTTGGCGAGATGTCTCGAAGGAGCGACTGTCTTGTCCAGCGACCAATAAAGCTGTGGTGCAAGATAGTCAACCCATCCGTTTTCGGCCCATAGCAGTACGTCGGCATAAAGATCATCGTAATTCTGAAGGCCGTTGCTCTCGGATCCCCTCGGATCGTTTTTCTTGTTACGCCAGATGCCGAACGGCGAGACGCCGAAGCGAACCCAGGGTTTCTTCGCCTTGATAGTTCCGTAAAGCTGTTCGATCAGCAGGTTCACGTTGTGGCGGCGCCAATCGTTGCGGTTCATGCCATTTCCCAGTTTGGCATACGATGCATCGTCGTTGAACTTCTTGCCCGGTTCCGGGTATGGGTAGAAATAATCGTCGATATGGATGCCGTCGACGTCATAACGGTCAAGAATATCATCTACGACCGAGCAGATGAAATCACGGTTTTCGCCGAGAGCCGGATCGAAATAGAGCTTGCCACCATAGCGGACGAAGCGCTCCGGAGTCTTGATTGCCGGGTGAGACGCCGGGAGCACCTCCTTCGGGTCGGAGGTCACGCGATAGGGGTTGAGCCACGCGTGGAATTCCATTCCGCGCTTGTGAGCCTCGTCGAGAGTGAACTGCATCGGGTCCCAGGCGGGATAGGGGGCTTTGCCGCGTTTGCCGGCCGCCCAAGCTGTCCAGGGTTCCAGTTCCGAGGGGTAGAAGGCGTCGGCTGTAGGACGCACCTGAAAGATCACTGCATTGCAACCGGCCGCCTGGAGTTTATTCAGCTGGTCGATTATATACTTCTTGTTCTGTTCGGTCGTCTTGTTCATATACTGAGACTGACCGATTATATGGAGCCACGCCCCGCGGAACTCACGTTTCGGGTTGGTCTGGGCCGACAGACTGCCGGCCAGAGAACCGCAAAGAAGGGCAGCGGTCAAGAAAAGCGATTTAAGATTCATATCCACAAAATTACAAAAAAGTGTCCGTATGTGAAACGGCTCGATGCGAATAAGACGGATCGTCGCCTGTTTTTGTTCAATTGAAGGTTGGGGGGAGCCCGCGAGCGGGCTGTGCGGGGGACGAACGCCTGGGGATGGAGGGGAGCGCGGGGTTGGGGACACGAGCTTCGCTCGCGTCGCTCAACAAAGAGGCTGGGGAGAGGGGGAGGGGAGCCCGCGAGCGGGCTCTGTGGGGGACGGACGCCTGAAGTGGGGATTTTGGGGTATTTTTTGGTTAAAGGTGGGGGTTGGGTGGTGGTTTTTGGTGAAAATTTGCTAATTTTGTAGTTCTTTGGGGGTGGAGGTGCCGGCGCGTTTGGGGTGTCGGCGCGGAGATGGTCGGCGGAATGGCCCGGTCTCCGGGGGTAATTGATAGAGAAACAGAAATATAAAAGATAAAATGAGCGAACTTGCGTCAAAGTACAACCCTCATGAGGTTGAAGACAAATGGTATGCTTACTGGATGGAACATGGATTGTTCCATTCGGAGCCCGATGACAGCGAACCATACTGTATCGTTATCCCGCCGCCGAATGTGACGGGTGTGCTCCACATGGGCCACATGCTGAACAATACGATTCAGGATATTCTCGTGCGCCGCGCGCGCATGCAGGGCAAGAATGCCCTGTGGGTGCCCGGCACCGACCACGCTGCGATCGCTACCGAAACAAAGGTGATCGCCAAACTCGCCGAACAGGGCATCAAGAAGACTGATCTCACCCGTGAGCAGTTTCTTGAGCACGCATGGGACTGGACCCACACCCACGGCGGCATCATCCTCGACCAGCTTCATAAGCTTGGTGCCTCATGCGACTGGGACCGCACAGCGTTCACTATGGACGAGAAGCGCTCCAAGAGCGTCACAAAGGTATTCGTTGACCTTTATCGCAAAGGTCTCATATACCGTGGCCTCCGTATGGTCAACTGGGACCCCCAGAACCGCACTGCCATCTCGGATGACGAGGTGAACTATGTTGAGGAACACTCCAAACTCTATTATCTGCGTTATAAGGTGGCCGATGATCCGGAAGGCCGCTACGCAGTGGTAGCCACCACCCGTCCCGAGACCATCATGGGTGACACGGCGATGTGTATCAACCCCAAAGACCCCAAGAACGAATGGCTCAAGGGCAAGCGTGTGATCGTTCCTCTCGTAGGCCGTGAGATTCCTGTGATCGAGGACCGTTATGTGGAGATCGATTTCGGTACCGGTTGTCTGAAGGTTACTCCGGCACATGACAAGAATGACTACATGCTCGGCAAGACCCATAACCTCGAGTCGATCGACATCTTCAATGAAGACGGCACCTTGAACGAGCGAGGCGGCAAATATGCCGGCATGGACCGCTTCGCTGTCCGCAAAGCCATCGCCAAGGATCTCGCCGAGGCCGGTCTTATGGAGAAAGAGGAGGACTATACCAACAAGGTAGGTTATTCCGAGCGTACGAAAGTCGCTATCGAACCGCGTCTGTCGCTCCAGTGGTTCATAAAGATGCGCCACTTCGCCGACATCGCCCTCGATCCGGTTATGGACGACGTGATCCGCTTCGTTCCCGAAAAGTACAAGAACACATACCGAATCTGGCTCGAGAATATTCAGGACTGGTGTATCAGCCGTCAGCTCTGGTGGGGCCATCGTATTCCGGCCTGGTACTATACCGACGCCAAGGGCGAGACTCAGATAGCAGTGGGCGAAACACTTGAAGAGGCCCTTGAGATCGCATGCAAGGAATCGGGTCTTCCCCTGACTCCCGCCGACCTGCGTCAGGACGAGGATGCTCTCGACACCTGGTTCTCGTCATGGCTCTGGCCCATCACGCTCTTCAACGGTATTCTTGAGCCCGGCAACCCCGAGTTGAACTACTATTATCCGACCGCAACCCTCGTGACAGGTCCGGACATCATCTTCTTCTGGGTGGCCCGCATGATCATGGCCGGTTACGAATATGTCGGCAAGCAGCCCTTCGATAACGTCTACTTCACCGGTATCGTCCGCGACAAGATAGGTCGCAAGATGAGCAAATCGCTCGGCAACTCACCTGATCCCCTCGATCTGATCGACAAGTTCGGCGCCGATGGTGTCCGCATGGGTCTGATGCTCGCGGCTCCGGCCGGCAATGACATCATGTATGATGACTCACTCTGTGAGCAGGGTCGTAACTTCTGCAACAAGATCTGGAACTCGTTCCGTCTCATTAAGGGTTGGGAACGTTCAGCAGAAGCAGCTCAGCCCGAGGCTTCTCGTCTGGCTGTAGAATGGTTTGACGCCAAGCTGAACGAGACCCTCACCGAAGTCGAGGATCTCATGGGCAAATTCCGTATTTCGGAAGCGCTGATGGCGATCTACAAGCTGTTCTGGGATGAGTTCTCGTCCTGGTATCTTGAGATCATCAAGCCTGCATATGGCTCGCCGATCGACGAAAAAACTTATGGTGACACTCTCCGCTTCTTCGACACACTCCTGAAGCTCCTGCATCCCTTCATGCCTTTCATCACCGAAGAACTGTGGCAGCACCTCGCTGAGCGCAAGGCCGGGGAATCGATCATGTACGCCCGCCTTCCGGAGACCGTTGCGGTTGACGGCAAGACCGTATCCGACTTCGAGGTTCTGAAAGAGATCGTCACCGGTGTGCGCAACATCCGCAAGAAGCGCAACATCCCTCAGAAAGAGGAGCTGTCGCTTCAGGTCAAAGGCCAGCACAACGCCGCTCTCGATTCGATCCTGATCAAGATGGGTAACCTCGCTGAAGTCAAGGCTGTCGAGGAGAAGGGCGCAATGTCGGCCGCTTTCATTGTCGGCACCACCGAATACTCAGTGCCTCTCGAGAGCAATATGAACGTTGAGGAAGAGCTCAAGAAACTCGAAGCTGATCTGAAATATCAGGAAGGTTTCCTCGCCACGGTCAATAAGAAGCTCTCAAACGAGCGCTTCGTCGCCAACGCACCCGAGGCGGTAGTAGCCCTCGAACGCAAGAAGCAGAGCGACGCGCAGGAGAAGATCGCCGCCATCAAGGCCTCGATCGCCGCTCTCAGCTAAGAAATAGTTTCTAAGATTTACGTCTCCATAAAACAATCAGAGCCAAGACTGAGATGTCAGTCTTGGCTCTGATTGTTTTATTAGTTGTTATGGAGGCGGGTCAGCGGTCTTCTTCGGCTTCGACGAGCTTCTGATGGAGGTCCGGGCGGACGGCTTTCAGAGTCGAGCGGAAGCTTTTGGTGAAGGCTGCGGCTGACTCGGGATCTTTATAGGTGGCAGCTATCGAATCAACACGGGCCATGTCGGCCTGACGCTCCGTCGAGTCTGTCCACTGGCGGTTCAGATATTGGCGCGCGGTGTTGCGTCCTTCCATCTGTGCGGCTTCTATTCCGGCTGTGACCGCCTCTGTCTTTTNNNTNTNNNGGCAGGAGGCCAGACCGAAAANACANGTCAGGGATNGTATCGCTATTGCTTTTGTTCTCATAACATCCTTAATATTAATCGNGGGATCGGAGGTTACTCGCCGTATAGNGCATCCCACCAGCGAGGATCATCCTGAAGCCAGCGCGAGAACCAGGCCATGATGGTGTTCTGCCATACACGTCTCTGCTCGAAGTCGGTCACGACGTGGTCNGANCCTTCGACCTCGACGAGCTCCACGGTGCGTCCGAGAAGACGAAGCGCNTTGAAGAGCTGGATGCTCTCNCCGATGGGGACGTTGGTGTCGACAGTTCCGTGAAGCAGCAGAAGGGGAGTGTGGATTTTGTCGGCGTTCAGCAGGGCGCTGTTGCGGTGGAAAACCTCCGGGTCACTCCAGGGGTAGGACTTGGCGGCCGCGGCTGCATTGTAGCTGTAACCCCAGAAACCCTCACCCCAATATGATGTCACGTTCGAGATTCCGGCATGGGCAACGGCGGCAGCGAAGATATCGGTACGGGTCTGAAGNAGCATTGTCATGAANCCGCCATAGCTGGCNCCGAGACANCCGATCTTCTTCGNGTCNACGAAAGAATGAGCCTCNCAGAATTTCTTGGTNCCCTCGATGATCTCGTCGGCTGTGCGNTCGCCCCATGCGTTGACGTGGCGCGCGGAGAACTCCTGGCCGTAGCCNATTGTGCCCGANGGGTTAAGAACGTAAACCACATATCCGCGNGACGCGAAGATCTGNGGNGAATAGGGGTGATAAAGAGTACGGTCCGAAGGGGTGGTGCCACCATAGTAGTAGACGATCAGAGGATACTTCTTCGAGGGGTCGAAACCGGGAGGAAGGGTGATGGTGCCGTCAATGAGTGTTCCATCGGCCGAAGTNAANGTCCANGGNTCGGANTTNCCNAGTTCNANNTCNGCNAGATCNTTNGACCAGGGNTCNTCGATNANGCGNGACTTNCCGTTNTTGAGNTCGAGAAGCGATGCGCGACCNAAATANGTGTAGCTCGTACCGACAGCNGCAACCCACTTGGACTGGCCGTCGCCCACCGAGAACGAACGGACGAATTCGAGATCNACNGGNACCTTGTTNATCTTACCATTATCGGGGTTGATAGAGTAGAGGTTGCCATAGAAACCGTCNAGAGCCGTGACGTATATAAGGCCNTCTTTTGAATTCCACACCGCGTTGGGGCGGAGCGAGGGNTTGAAATCGCGTGTGAGGGCCTTAATGTTTCCGGATGCGATGTCAAGCAGATATCCCTGACAGTCAAACTCATTAGCGATCGGATGATCACCNGCGTTCTTGCCGAGCTCCCCGAAAGACTCCGGGCCGGCCTCGATAAAGAGACGTTTGCCGTCGGGAGAATAGATCACGTTGGTCAGCGAAGTCACTTCCCGAAGAATCGTGTCGGGCTTGAGCGTCGTGGCATCAACCTGAATNACGTCTGTGAAATAGAGGGGGAACTTCTCGGGGACGAAACGNGTGGCGGTATAGAGGATTTTCTTTCCGTCAGCAGAGATGTCGGCCAACTGGGTAGTCGGACCTCCGGCNGATATAGGATAGGCTAAGCCGCTCTTCAGNTCATACTTCATCAGATAGGANCGGTCGCGGGTGCCGGGGATACGATCATCNGGATCCTTCACNCGACGCATGATACCGGTCTCCTCCTTGCCCTTGATCTCCTTATAATAAACGATATAATCGAGTTTCGGGCTGATCGAGAAATTGGAAGAGGGNACACCCTTTGCGAAGGTTTTTTCGGCCATTGTNGCCGGATCGATGGTCACGATGTCGTACACNCCGTTGANGTTGCGTGTCCGGTAAAGAGTCGCGCCGTCAGGCATCCAGAAACATCCGGAGGGNAGTTCGGCAGAGATCACGCGTCCGGAAGAGGTNTCGCTCAGAGTTGACCACGAGCGGTTGTTNTTCGCGTCCCACTGTTCATANTAGGATGTGATGANGTACCGGCCGTCGGGCGACATATTGACTCCCGTCACCCGGCCGCCNAGCGATATGTCCTGGGTCGTCAGATGGCGTTTCATATCCGCACCCTGAGCGATCTCCACATCCTCNAATTTTGACTCNGGAATATATTCGATCTTGATCTGCGGCTCAGCCTTNTCNGAAGAGAACGAGACGAGATCAACCTGTATGTCCGCGTCACGGTCCGGTTCGAGCGTCAGCTTGCCCTCNGCCGGNGANGCGGTTGAGTCTGAAGTTGTTTTCTTGATGAGCTCCTCGCCGTTCACAGTCACGCGTGTGGGTGTGGTGGAAGTCACGCGCAGAGTGCCTTTCGAGTATCGGGGAGCGCGGAGCCGAGTCGTCAGAGTGTGGAGCCGNGCTCCGTCTTCAGCACCGGCAAGACGCAGAACGCCNGCTGTGTCGGGCACCATTGTGGTCCAGTCCTGGCTTTCGAGAATTGCCTGACGCATGGCCGGCTGCATATCGAGGAGGGAAGCCGGTTCGAACTTGTTCTCAGAGCCGCGTGTTGAATCNGTCGCGGCCGGAAGGGGAAACTCAGGAGAAGCTTTGTGGCGCACACCCGATATTTTCACCGGGCTTTCGGCCAGCGCGCCCGTCGTGATGGCTGCGAGCGCGAGAGAGGGGATTATGATTCTTGAGAGATTCATGATGAGAGAATATAAAATAGCGCGGGCCTCCGGGTTGCCGAAGGTCCGCGCATTGTCTTTCTGTTTATTCGGGAAGCTCGTAGGCCGGGATGCCTTTGAGCTTGATGCCATAGACGATTGTCGTATATGGTTTGATAGAGTTGTACTGGGACGAACCGTAGCCCGCGTCAGACGGTATGATGACTGTCACCGAGTCGCCGACATGCATATTCGTGAGTGCGGTCCAGAAACCAACAATGTTCTTGGTCGGACGGCTGCGGTAGATGCTGTCTCCGTAGGTCGTCGAGGCGTAGGAGCTGTCAATATAGTTGCCGTCGATATCACGGCAGATATATATACAGTCTACAGTCGAGTTGTCGAGCGGTTTCAGGTTGTTGGCGGTCTTCGAACGGTCATTGTGCCACTTCATCAGGATCGAGGAGCCCGGAGCGAATACCGGCGAAATCACCTGATATTCCGGCTCACCGTCTATGGTGGCATTCTTGGCGTCGGTCACGAACTGATCGTTGCGTTTCTTCCACTCCGTGTAGTCGAGACTGTCGTCTCCGAGACAGGAGGTCAGCACCGGTGCGAGCAGAAGCGACATGGCCGCGACTCCAGGAAGAGTTCTGAATAGTCTGTTAGTCATATAGAGCATCATTTTCAGAATTCCACCTTCGGGGCCTGCTGGGCTCCGGCCTCGGCCTGGAACTGCGGTTTCTCCTTGAAGCCGAACCATCCGGCATATATGTTGGTCGGGAACTTCTTGATCGCCGTGTTGTACTCCTGGACAGCGACGGTATAGCGCTGGCGTTCGGTAGAGATGCGGTTCTCAGTGCCCTCAAGCTGAGCCTGAAGAGCCATGAAGTTCTCGTTTGCCTTCAGATCCGGATAGGCTTCCTTGACGGCGTTTACATATATGTCCATCGCCCCCTTGAGACCGGACTGTGCCTGTTGGTACTGTGCCAGATTCTCCTGCGGGTTCTGGATCGCGTTCACGTCGTTATAGGCCTTCGAGAGACCTGCGCGCGCCTCGGTCACCTTCTCCAGCGTCTGCGATTCATGGGTAGAATAGCCCTTGACGGTGTTGACAAGGTTGGGGATGAGATCTGCACGGCGCTGATACTGGTTCTGGACCTGAGCCCATGTCTGGTCGACATTCTGCTGTTTCTCTACGAGCGAGTTATAGTTGCAGGACGTCAGCGAGGACATGGCGATCAAGGCGCCAATGAGGAGAAAAAATTTGCGGATTGACATAATCAGAGAAGTTTTTTGAGCAGACCGTTGAGGCTGACTTTCTCGGAGAGGATCTTTTCGAGATCATCTACGGAGACGCGCTCCTGTTCCATCGAATCGCGGTGGCGCAGGGTCACGGTGTTGTCCTCGAGAGTCTGGTGGTCGACGGTGATACAGAAGGGGGTGCCGATTGCGTCCTGTCGGCGGTAGCGCTTGCCGATGGAGTCCTTCTCGTCTACCTGGCAGGTGAAGTCGAAGCGGAGACGGTGCTGGATCTCGCGGGCTTTATCGGGAAGACCATCTTTCTTCACGAGGGGAAGCACGGCGCACTTCACCGGAGCGATAGCCGGCGGGAAGTGGAGGACGACACGACGGTCGCCGTTGCCGAGATCCTGATCTTCATAGCAAGAGCAGAAGACGCTGAGGAACATGCGGTCAACACCGATTGAGGTCTCGATCACATACGGGGTATAGTTCTTGTTGAGCTCCGGATCGAAATACTGGATCTTCTTCCCCGAGAACTTCTCGTGTTGCGAGAGGTCGAAATCGGTGCGAGAGTGGATACCTTCGACCTCCTTGAAGCCGAACGGCATCTCGAACTCGATGTCGGTCGCAGCGTTGGCATAGTGGGCGAGCTTCTCGTGGTCGTGGAAGCGATATTTGTGGTCACCGAGACCGAGAGCCTTGTGCCACTTCATACGCCAGTTGCGCCAGTATTCGAAATAGGTCATCTCTTCGCCGGGACGAACGAAGAACTGCATCTCCATCTGTTCGAACTCGCGCATACGGAAGATGAACTGACGGGCTACGATTTCGTTACGGAACGCCTTACCGATCTGGGCGATACCGAAGGGAATCTTCATGCGACCGGTTTTCTGAACGTTCAGATAGTTGACGAAGATACCCTGGGCGGTTTCGGGACGGAGGTAAACGTCCATCGCGCCGTCTGCCGTAGAGCCCATTTCGGTCTTGAACATGAGGTTGAACTGGCGGACGTCGGTCCAGTTGCGGGTACCACTGATCGGATCCACGATCTCGTAGTCGAGGATGATCTGCTTAAGCTCGTTGAGGTCATTGGCGTTCATCGCCTCAGCGAAACGGGTGTGGAGTTCGTCGCGCTTCTTTTGATGTTCGAGAACACGGGGATTGGTCTGGCGGAACATAGTCTCGTCAAACGACTCGCCGAAGCGCTTGGCAGCTTTGGCAACCTCCTTGTTGATCTTCTCGTCGAATTTGGCGATCTCGTCCTCGATCAGGACGTCGGCGCGATAGCGCTTCTTTGAATCGCGGTTGTCGATCAAGGGGTCATTGAAGGCGTCGACATGGCCCGAAGCCTTCCAGATGGTCGGGTGCATGAAAATTGCCGAATCGATACCCACGATGTTGTCATGGAGCATTGTCATCGACTCCCACCAGTAACGCTTGATGTTGTTCTTGAGTTCCACGCCGTTCTGACCGTAGTCATAGACAGCGGACAGACCGTCATAGATTTCGCTTGACTGGAATACGAACCCATACTCCTTGGCATGGGCGATTATGGTTTTGAAAACGTCTTCTTGCTTTGCCATTTTCTTTTGGATTTATCAATGTTCCGCGGAAAAAAGAAGCCGTTGAAACGACTTCGGCGCGAAATGTCACTATTTCCGCAAAATTACCAAAAAATCTCGTGATTTACAAATGAGCTCAATTGATTCAATCAGTTTTTGGGGAATTAACCCAAAATACTTAACTTTGTAAGAGTAACCAACGCCTGCAGGCAAAGAGAAACGATGACAGACAAAACCAACATCATAGAAAGGGGCAGTACCTTCATCGAAGAACCGGTGGAAAGAACCCGGAGAGGGATTTTATCAATGATCATCATCGCGGTGATGCTTATTATCGCCGGTTGGCGATGGTCTTTAACCGAAGCGTCCATGGGATTCTTCTGGATTCTGATAGCAGTCGTTATTTCCCCGGCGCTGTGGATATGGCCGACGCGGATTGGAATACGTGATGGCGAGTTTTATATCAAGCGTCTGTTTCGAACCAAGGTCATTCCGCTTGACAGAATAGCGAGAGTGCAACCATTCGTACCCTCGCCTGCCGATGGCCGGATATGGGCATATAATGTTGCTGGTCGTCTCGGTTGGTTCAAGAACTGGGAAAAAGGCCTGTATTTTGCGTATATCGGCAATACGGATCAGGCCTTCATCATCGAGCTTAAACCTGAAGCAGACGGGCGTGTGAGACGCTACGCCTGCAGCTGTCGCAATCAGGAGGCGATGATGCGCGCAATTTCCGAAGCCATAAACGATTGATGGGCTGTAGTTGTTATAAATAAGTAATCTGATTATAATAATCATTGAACCCTTACTTAAGACAACTATGAAGACACTCAAGATATTGGCATTCGCCGCGGCTCTTGCGCTCGGCTCTCCGGCCCTTGTGGCACAGAACAGTTTTCCGGCTCCCGGTGGCGGAGGGGGCAACAGCGCGCCCGCTCCCGGTTCGGGCGGAAGTTTCCGTCCGAACGGTGGTTTCGGCCCAGGCCCCGGTGTGCCACCTCCGACCTGGGGAAATCCGTGGAACAACAATTTCGGCGGACCGATGTCGGGTCCGAACTGGGCCAACTCCGGCACAATGACCGTGCTCGGATGTGGCTATGACGCTCAGGGGATCTGGCGTACTATCCCGCTCAGAGTCGCATATCAGTACAACGGTATCCAATATAACGTAACGGTGCTCAACGCCTGGAATCCATGGTCAGACATGTGGAACATGGGAGTGGACCAGCCGGCCTACAACACCAGCTACTACATCAACGGCAACACCTACGACTTCTACGTCCCCCTCTCGACCGGTACCTATTACTTTAATCTCTGAGCTCACATCTTTTCGAAGCAGCGCAGTTTCGGATAGGAGACGCCCTCGTCTATAGTCCAGACGTTGTCGAAGTCCCAGCCTACGTATGTTGATCGTCGCTTAAGCTCCGCTTCCGTTTTGTCCCTCAGACTGTAGCAGGAAGTAGAATTAATAAAACCAGTCCAAGAGGATCCATATTCGTGTCTGCCGAGGTAGAAGGAGTATGTGCCTGTATGGCTGCCTATTATATAGCAATCCTGCGAGTCGCTAAGACCAAAGACATACAGTTTCGCGAATCCCGGATCATTCTCAAGTTCAACGTTGTTCATGACATAGCAATTTCTGCATTGTCCGTCAGTGATACCAATTACTGCCGAGATAACGCTCATACCTAAAAAACCGTTACCTCGGACCACGATGTCCGTGTACGATTCCGTTACCTTCACGTTTGTCGATGAAAGTTCGTCCGATTTCATTACAAATGGAGAGAGCGCTATTCCGGCAACGCATCCGTATTCCGAGTAGATCTTTGATCCGGTAACGGAGCATCGGATGATTGTAATATTTTGACCGAAAGCGCATATACCGGCAGCGTTCAGGTATTCGGTGGATATTCCTCGAGTGCCGATTTTTAAACGAATATTTTTGAAAGTTGCCCTTTGAGCACTTCCGAAAAGAGCGGCTCCGTATTTAACCGGGAAATCAAAGCCATCAATATTAAAATTATCGTCAAACTCAACACCATAAGGAGCATCCCAATGAACACGGAATTCTTTCTCAGTGGAGATCGTGAGGTTTGAAATGGCGTATCCTCCACCATCATAGACACCATTGAAATTAAGTATCGGTTGCCAGGATCCATAATTCTTATTGATGATATCTGCCAGATCGATATCCGCTATCTGTCGGAATGAAGCCCAAGGTACACTTCTCACGTTGTCCAATTGTTCGGGTGTGGCGACGAGGAATGGATCCTCATTGGTCCCTTTCCCATTCCCACCGGCAAACGCTACAGTTCCGTAGCCTTCCTGTCGAACGGTAAGTTTTACTTTGCCCGAACCGTTTATCAAACAAATATTGGCCTCGCGAATCTCTTTACTTGTGTTCTGACTTACGGTTAACAATGCGGCAGCTCTCTCAAAGGTTATTTTAATCCAGTCAGGACAGCCTTCGACCTTTGAAACGCATGCAGGCGAATGAAACGGTACTTGGTATGAGCCTTCCCCTGCCGATATGGTCATATCGGATTGCATCAGCTTAATTTCAGGAAAGAATGGTGCTACATATTCAATTTTAATTCCTCGTTCGGACAGAAGGTCATTTTCATTACCTATAATTTCTATTACTCGAAGTTTTATATATCGATAGTCATGTAGGTCCTTAATGTAATCCTTATAGGTGATATATTGAATTACATAGCATTGTCCGACTTTGAAATTAACTCTATTCTTGTCAATTTCACTTTCCGGGGCATCTTCCTCCCCATATATTGCGTTTTTCCAACCTTCGGTTGGAACAGTTCTTATCTCGGACAGTTCTTTCTCTCCAACGTAGGCAAATTTATCATCTGCGTAATCTTCATTCACAGAAAAACCTGTTTGCCCAAGAAAGAGCCAAAGACTGTTTTCAGGATCAATATTCAGACCTTCTCTATCATAGTGGAGTACACCTACTTTAGTATTCTCTTCATCTCTCGTTGGTTCATCTATTCCCGGTTCGTTCCTTTCGCAAGAAGCGAGAGAGAGCAGGAGAACCAGAAGCATGGTGTTAAAACAGAAGAGTGATTTAAAATTGTTCATGAAATATGATATTAAGTTATTTGATTGTTGGTATGGAATGTGAGAAGGCATATTGACTTGTCATTGATAGTTTATCAATGATATTCTATGTATTTAGAGTGTGAAGTTAACATGACTTCTGAGTTTACGTTTTGGGCTGTCGCAAAAATGTAAGATTGGGAAAGCTTAGGTAACTCTTTATCATTTAAACAAGAAAAAGCTGAATATGTTGTGTACGACGGGATCTAAATCAGCTCAAAGTCTTAATGCCCCTTAACTCTGAAAAAAGTTTAAATGAGTTCAAAAGGAAAAGCACCGTCAGGATGGCCTGCGGTGCTTTTTCAGTATGGATTGAGTTTTGGGATTATCTTTTGGCGATAACAGATTTTTCCGGATCAGATCTTGGAGTTGACGATGTTGAGAATTTCTTCTTCAAGACGGGCGGCCTCGGCTTCAATGTGGGCTCCGGCAGCGATCAGTTCTTCGGCTTTCGCGCGGTCCTTGAGGCCGGCTGCGTTGATCTTCACGTTGAGGAAGGCTCCGCGGACTGCAGCTCTTGCGGCGAGTGCGCCTACTCCGGCGTCGGTCACAGACGCGGGGTTGCCGTTTTCGGCCATCTCGCGGATCACTCCGAAGGTCTCGAATGCGGTCTCCATCGTGCGGAGGGGAACTTGAGTAGCGTAGAGTGTGGCAGCCTCCATTGCTTCGGCACGAGCGGCCTTCTCAGCATCGGTTTTCTTGGGCATGGCGAACACGTCCATGATGCGGTTGAAGGCCGCGGTATCCTCGTCTACGAGATGGAGAAGCTGTTCCATCAGAGCCTGTCCGCGGTCGGCGGCATCCGAGAACTCCTCCCAGCGGTCATCATAGGCGGCCTTGTGGGCCGAGAGGTTTGCAACCATTGTTCCGAGTGCAGCCGCGAGGGCACCCATATAGGCAGAGATTGAACCGCCACCGGGAGCCGGACTTTCGGAAGCAGTCTCCTCGGCGAAGCCGCGGGCCGTCAGGTCCACGAGACGCTTGGAAGACTTGTCTTCAACCAGATATTCGATTACTTTCTGGCTCGGGTCGAACTCGCCGAGCTGGTCAAGGCCCATCGACTTGATGGCGATGCGGATGATTTCGCTGTCGGGGATACCGGTAGAGCGGTGCTGTTTGCGCAGGAAGTGCTTGCCGGCGTCGATCAGCGTGCGCTTGGGAACGAGACCGACGATCTCGGTGCCGGTCACACGCACACCGCGTGCGTCGGCAGCGCGACACACCTCGTCGAAAGCCACGTGGAGGGGAGTGGTTGCGATGTCGGTGATGTTCATTGACACCTGAGCGATTCCATACTCGTCGATAAACCAGCCGATGGCTTTGGTGCCCTTGAGGGTACCGGGGATCATGATTGTATTTCCATCAGCATCCTTCACCGGTTTGCCGGTGACCTTGCCACCCTCGCGCATGGGACGACCCTTCTCGCGGACGTCGAATGCGATCGCGTTGGCGCGGCGGGTGGAGGTGGTGTTGAGGTTATAGTTGACGGCGATCAGGAAATCGCGGGCACCGATCGTGGTAGCTCCGGACTTGGCAACGCCCTCGTCGAAGGGACGGTTGCCGAAATCGGGACCCTTTTCGGTTCCCATCTTCTGAGAAAGGGCTTCATACTCGCCTGCACGGCAGACAGCGAGGTTCTTTCGCTCCGGAATCAGAGCGGCAGCCTCATAGCAGTAGGTCGGAATATTGAGTTCCGTCGCAACACGTTCGGCGAGCTTGCGGGCCATTTCGGCACACTCCTCGAGAGTCACACCGGCAACCGGAATCAGCGGGCAAACGTCGGTCGCTCCCATACGGGGATGCGCGCCGTGATGACCACGCATATCAATGATTTCAGCAGCTTTCTTGATTCCCTGGAAAGCAGCTTCGACGACATCTTCGGGGGCACCGACAAAAGTCACGACCGTACGGTTCGTGGCCTCACCCGGATCGACGTCAAGGAGAGAAATTCCCTTGACGGCGGTGATTGCGTCGGTTATCTGTTTGATCTTCTCTTTATCGCGTCCCTCGGAGAAATTGGGGACACATTCGATGATTCTGTTGTTCATGGTTTGACAGGTTAGTTATCTGTCTGCAAAATTAGATAAAAAAACGAGATAAAAAAAGACTCCGCGCCGAAACTTGGGCGCGGAGTCTTAATGATTGCAATAATGATTGCAAGTTCCAAAAGTTTTCAGCTGTTATCAGCGGATGACAACTTTCTTGCCGTTGACGATATAGAGGCCTGAAGAGAGGGTTCCGAGAACCTCGGGCTCTGCGTTTTCAAGAACGCGGGTGCCGTTGATGTTGTAGACAGTCACTGTTGTGTTCTCATCTTCAAAGATCTTGACAGCAGTGGGAACGCCGAGGATGTAATGAAGGATAGTCTTCGGGAAGCTAACGGCTGCGGTGATTCCGTCGATCTTTGCCGTGTAGAAGCCATCAGGGATTTCGATTTCATACTCGCCGTCTTCGAGAGTCGCGCCGGCTGTGGCTACGAACGTAGCGGTGATCTTGCTGTCGATGCTTGCCTTGTCCTCTGTTACGAAGCTTTGGAAATTGCCGACCTGAGTTCCGCGGACTCCATTTTCGAGTGCGAATACCTTCACTTTCTTGAGAGAAGAGGGGGCACCGGTCAGAGCGATGTGGGGGAGAACCTCCATAGTTGTGAACTCCTTTACGTATGCTCCGTCAGCCGGGGTAATGGTCGCTATGGGGAGGGGATTGATCTTATAGTCTACGATGGCAAGTTCCTTGTTAGGATAGCTTTCACCACTCTCATAAACGAGAGAGTAGAGGCCTTCCGGGACGGTCACGGTATAAACCGTCATGTTGGTCTTGAAGGTATTGAAATCCTCTTTCGGAGTCAGGGTCACTACATTTTCTTCGGCGGTCACGTCGAACTCGAGAACCTTATCGGTTGAGCCTGTCATGCTGAGGCCGACAGTTGATCCGGCGGGAACCTTGACGTCAATCACGTTATCATAGGTGATGGTGATTGTGGGGAAAACCTGATAGTAGCCTGCCTCGGGAGACAGAGTATAGCTCTCTTCGGGAGCAGCGGAAGAGCTGATGACATTGAAAGTAGCGCTGATAGCGGGAGACTCGACGAGATTATTGCCCATTGTGGTGACGAAGAATCCTTCGGGGAGGGAGAGGGTATAAGTTCCCTTTGTCTCAATAGGAGTCGGGAAACGGAAATTGAGGACACCTCTGCTCAAGGCCATGTTGTTGGTCAGGAACGTTGCGAGGATGTCGCCGTTCTCATTAGTCAGAGTCGCAGGCACGCTGCATCCTTCGCGGGTGATGTCGCCGTTGTCGTTTCTCTCATCCTCGTTCAGGTAGAGGCCGGTGAAAGGAGTCAAGCGAATCTGATAGAACTGGTGTTTGCTGTTGACGACAGTTCCGGTTTCATCGATGTCGACAATTCCGTCTGCGGGGTCAAATGTGCCGACACCGATCTGGAAGTGAGCCTCGGAGGCCGCGATATCGTTACCGTCGCTATCTTTGAAAAATCCTGCGGGGACAGCCACTTTATAGGAACCTTCGGCGTTGAACTCTTCGGTTTTCGAGAAGTAGAAGTCAACCATCTCGCCGCTTACGGAAACGAAAGCAGGAGCTGATTCGAGGTCAGTCGCCGGGATAGAGGCCAGAGGTTTGGCGGAGTTGTCGAGATAGAGGTCGATTGTCTCTGTGCACGAGGTGTTGAGAGTCACCTCCTCAGAAAGCTGCATTGCCATCCATGAAAGGTTTTCTCCTTCTTCGACGAACTTGTTTATTTCAGGATATCCGGCTTCCCAGAGGTCGAAGAACGGGACGCCGACCGATGCGTTCTCACTTACGGTCAGGGTATAAACGACCTCGGGCGAGGGGATGGAACCGTTGATTGTGTAGTAACCTTCAGGGAAGGTAACGGTCAGCACACCCGTTCCGGAGATAGGATCTGTTGAAGAGCGGTTTCCGAAGTCGAAAACGATCGAATTATCATTTTCTTCGAGCAAACGGAACAGGGCGGACTTGTCGGCACCATTCCATGTGACTACGATTGCGTCTTCGGAAGATAAGTTGAATTCCACCGAGGTGGCACCGTCGAACATCAGAGTGATGCTTTCGGGAAGCGATCCGACTGTCGAGCCGGATTTCGGGGACGTCAGAACAGTTATAGCCTGATCTGCAAATACTGTGGCTGAGGGGGCTGACAGGCTTGTTGCTGTCATCACGCCGGTGAAAGCGAGACATCCTGCCGAAGCCAAAGAAAAAAGAAGTTTCTTTGTCATGCGATTAAATATTAGATTAATGAATAAGGGTTGATCGAACAATTAATACCTGGAAGTCATCTTGACTTTTTACGAAAACAAAAAATTTGAATAAAATGGTTTTCTTCAAGGTCAATCTTCCTTAATATTTTGGCATCTTCCAATCCTTTCATCGGTCACGATGCCCGCATCGTTCCCTCTTCAAGGATTGAAACCTGCTCAAAATCTTAATGAACCTTAACCTTGAAAAAAGTCAAGATG
>JAAVFK010000024.1 GCA_014800785.1 Bacteroidales bacterium | reverse complement strand
GGAGCGATGCGGGCATCGCGACCGATGAAATCTTTGGAAAAGCGCCCAAAAGATCCTTTGTGATGAAATCAAAAATTTCTAAAACTCTCTAAATATTAAATTTGATTTAAATTCAAACACTCTCTAAAGACTAAACTTTAATCTATATGAAACTTATTAAGAATCTGTTGATAGGCGCCGCCGTAATCGGCGGAGGTTTGTGTGCTTCGGCACAGGCTCCTGCCGAAACGTCCGTCCCGAAAGTCTACTACATGAAGGATGTCACTCCCGAGAATCTCGTGAAGGTTTATCAGGCACTGGAGCGACAGGCCGAGGGAAAGAAGATCGGCATCAAGATCTCAACCGGCGAGTCGATGAAATCAAATCATCTCGACACTGCTCTCATCCGTCCGTTGGTCAATCTTATCGGTGGCAATTTCATTGAGTGCAACACCGCCTACAAAGGCAACCGTTTCACTCCGGAGGATCATATCCGCACCGCCGAGGAGCACGGATACACTGCTCTTGCACCGGTAGATATTATGGATGCAAAGGGTGACGTGAAGCTTCCGCTCGAAGGTTGTAAGCATCTCAAGTATGATCTCGTCGGCGAGACCTTCCCGACCTATGATTTTATCGTCGTGCTCTCTCATTTCAAGGGCCATCAGATGGGCGGTTTCGGGGGTGCGCTCAAGAATATCTCGATCGGCATCGGCTCCTCGGCCGGCAAGACATATATTCACACCGCCGGCCAGAGCGACGACGTCGAGACGGTCTGGAAGGTACCGGTTGAGCAGATAGACTTCATCGAGTCGATGGCGGAGGCTTCCAAGGCTATCATCGNCCACTGTGGTGACAACATCCTTTACATCAATGTGGCGAACCGTCTGTCAGTAGACTGTGACTGTAACGGCAATCCGGAGCAGCCGCGAATCGGTGACCTCGGTGTTTTCGCCTCGCTGGATCCTGTTGCCCTCGACAAAGCTTGTGTCGACGCAGTCTATAACTGTCCCGACCCGGAAAAGAAGCACCTGATTGAGCGTATCGAGTCGCGCCTCGNAANACATATCCTCGACTACGGCNAGCAACTCGGCANCGGCTCCCAAACCNACGAACTCATAACCCTCGAGTAAATCCACATATTTTTGTGAGATGTGGCCTAAAATCCAAAGCTCCGACANCATATNGGCANANNNCTTTGGNTTGTTTNCCCGGTANNNCNTGCCGGNATGAGTCTGAAAAAGAACGGATCTCAAATCNTCGNCGATTTGAGATCCGTTTTTATTTGGAGTTTTTATTTGGAGTGATTCGGAGATCAGATTTCCGAAACCTCAGGAGTTTCCTCGACAGGCATATCGCTGTCAGAAGCCTTGCCTTCGCGGATGAAGACTACGCAGATTGCGCCGATTGCGATCGAGATACCGGCGATGAACATCATCCAGTACTGGGGAGCGGCAGCGGTCGGAGTTGAGAGNGCNCCGAGAATTCCGCGGCCTGCGAGCGCGGCGACGATCTGCGGAATACAGATAGTGCAGTTGAACAGACCGAGGTACGCACCGATATTGCCACCCTTAAGTGAGTTGGTGAGGATGGTGAACGGCCATGCAAGCATTGCCGCCCATGCGCATCCGATCAGCACGAACGAGACGAACAGCAGATATTGGTTGGTGATGAACGCGGAGGAGATGAAACCGATCGCACCGAGAATAAGCGAGAGCGAGTAGGAGAATTTGCGCGATTTAAATCTCGGAAGAAGAACGGCCCAGAGNACNGATCCGATNGCCTGCACGGCGAAGAGAATNCCAACCCAGTTGCCGGCNTCGTTATACTCCTTGGAGGANGCGTCNAGNTCAACCTGCTTGATGGGCNGTGCGTTGGCAGGATCNGCGATGGTGAAGGTCTCGACCTCGTCCAGGAAGAGTTCGCCGGTAGCGGGAACAGTAGACATGATACCTGCCATTTTGATTTCCGAACCGGGNTTGAGNGAGCTGAGCGGCATTTTCTCGACACCGTTGTCGATGATCACCTGATTGTCNGCAGTGAGGAAATATTTGCCGGTGAGATGAACTTTCTGNCCGGCGTTGTCAGTAAATTCGATACCCTTGACNGCTTCTACTTCAGGAGCATGGAAGGCGTTGTGGGCGATGGTTCCGGGNGTGTAGGTCCACATGAAGAGGAAAGCGAACCAGCAGAAGAACTGAACGATTCCGACAGTCCAGAAGGTCGAGGGAGCGTGTACGAGAAGTTTGAACAGATTCTGCTTCGGGGCTTTGCCTTTGGGNGTCTCTTCGATACCGTTATATTCGTTATANACATGCGGGGGCCACTCCTTGATCTTGACCAGGGAGTANATCACGCAGAGAAGGAGAATGGCGGCGCCGATGTAGAATGACCATACCACGGTCGGGGGAACAACACCGGGATCCGCNANATTCTTCAGACCGATCCATGTGAACAGGAAAGGGAAGATGTAGCCTACGATAGAACCGGCGTTACAGAGGAANCTCTGAATCGAGTAGGCGAGACCTTTCTGTTTCTCGTTGACCATGTCGCCCACGAGCATCTTGAANGGCTGCATAGCCATATTGATNGACGTGTCGAGAAGCATGAGNGCGATAAGGCCTACAAGAATAGCACTNGACACACCGAGTCCGAGACTNCCTGCATTCGGNAGAAGACACATCACGATGANGGCNANNNNCGCNCCNAANATNAGATAGGGGAGACGACGACCGAATCGGTTCCAGGTTTTATCGGAGGCGGAGCCTACAATAGGCTGAACGATCAGACCCATAAGGGGCGGAAGCACCCAGAAGAAACTGAGATCGTGCGGGTCGGCACCGATCGTGGTGAAGATTCGCGATACGTTGGCGCTTTGGAGAGCGTAAGCGATCTGGACNCCGAAGAACCCGAAACTCAGGTCCCACAGCTTCCAGAAGCTCATATCCGGCTTAGCTTTCATGTATATTGGTATATTTTGGTTAATTTGCTGAAGTTTGTTCGTCTGTGCTGCGTTNAGAGAGCTGCTGAGACTTGGCTGTTTGCTCTGCGCTCAGAGATTTGCCGTTTTCGTGGGAACTGGTGCGAGGGTGTATGGGAACACCGGCAGCTCGGCCCCTTCTTCAAGTGTTTCGAGTGAATAGAGCCATTCGATTTCTTCTTTCCAGATGTCCGGATTCGGGGTCTCAAGAATAATCGGCATATCGTCGAAACGGGGGTCGCGCATCAGGCGTGCGAAAAATTCCCCTCCGAGAGTGCCGGCTCCGAGTGATGCGTGGCGGTCGATTCTCGATCCTTTCTCCCGCAGGTCGTCGTTGAGATGGAGCGCGCGGAGATAGTTGGCTCCGATCACTTCGTCGAATTGTCTCCAGGTCTCGTCATACCCCTCTTTGGTTGCCAGATCATATCCGGCCGAGTAGGAGTGGCATGTGTCGAGGCAGACTCCGATACGGGTTTTGTCATCTACTCCGTCAATGATTCTGGCGAGCTGCTCGAAGGTGTGGCCGAGGTTTGATCCCTGACCTGCGGTCGTTTCAAGGACAGCTGTCACACCCTTCGTCTTCTCAAGAGTCATATTGATTGATTCGGCTATGCGGTCAAGGCATTCCTCTTCCGAAAGCTCACGGAGATGCGAACCGGGATGAAAATTGAGCATTGTAAGTCCGAGCTGTTCACATCGTTTCATCTCATCAAGAAATGACTTGCGGCTCTTGGCGAGTTTTTCAGGATCAGGAGACCCGAGATTGATGAGGAAATTGTCATGGGGAAGAATGACTTCGGGCGAATATCCGAACGTCTCGCATCTTTCCTTGAAAAGATCTATCTGCTCAGCCGGAATAGCCTTTGACGTCCACCGGTTTGAAAAGCCTGTGAACAGAGCGAAAGCCTTCGCTCCGATTTGCGACGCTTCGAGAGGAGCGGACGCGACCCCACCGTTGACACTTACGTGCGCACCGATATATTTCATTGAATATCTATGAATTGTAAAACAATTAAACCATTGGCGGACAGGAATCGCCGCGTCCGCCCCAAGAAGAGAGTGCATAAATCATGTAAAATTACGAAATTCAAACAATATGGGCAAGTTGGAGGCGACTATTTTGGCTCGGAAGGCTGAGATTATGAATTTTTTTCTTAATTTTGTATTTGTGGAGTCTGTGAAGTCATCTTGACTTTTCTCTGCTGCCCGAAGGTGGGGAGCAGGCANGACGACAGTGAGGAAATATGAAGTATCAGGATTTATCGAAGACNAAGGGNGCGCTTTATGCGCGTCTNGGAAACGCGAAAGTGCGCCGAAAGGAGGGGCTGTTCCTCGCGGCGGGCGCAAAGTGTGTCGCTGACACTCGGGAGGCGTTCGTCGCCGAGGCTGTGGTCGGTACTCCGGAGTGGCTTGAGGCCAACTCCGCGCTTTTCGGTCATNGCGCCGGTTTGTGGAACCCCGAGATAGCCCGTGTCGCTTCCCCGTCTGAAATCTCGCGCATTTCGGGTATGAACTCGTCGCCCGAGGTGTTCGCGGTCTATCGTATTCCTGAAGAATCTGCCGACGATCCGATCGTTCCNGAGGGCGAGCTCGCTCTTATGCTCGACGGCGTTCAGGATCCGGGCAATTTCGGNTCGATTCTGCGTACTGCCGATTGGTTCGGNATAACCAGGGTCTTCGCGTCGCGCCAGTCTGCNGACCTGTATAATCCGAAGGTCATTCAGGCGACTATGGGNGCTGTNTCGAGGGTCAAGGTCATCTATGCGGATCTTCCGGAAATAGTCTCGGCNAATCCCGGNCTCCCTNTCTACGGCACCTTGCTGGACGGCACGGATCTTTACAAGACAGANCTGAAGTCGAACGCTTTGATCGTCATGGGGAATGAGGGTAGGGGCCTGACTCCGGAAATGAGACGTCTCGTGACACATCCGGTNCTCATTCCCCCGTATAACCCGGTCAGCCACGGCGAATCTCTCAACGTGGCGGCNGCGACGGCTATCACTCTCGCCGCTTTCAGATACAAAGCGTAAACNNNGACCTCNANTTTAAGAGAGTGTTGATCTAAGACCCNAACTTAAAAAACTCAAGTNCATGGCGGTTAAAACCAAGACAGTATATTTCTGCAGCAACTGCGGATACGAATCTCCCAAGTGGCTGGGCAAGTGTCCCGGTTGCGGAGAGTGGAACACATTCGTTGAGGAGAAGGTGACTCAGGTCAAGGGAAAGTCGGTAAAGCAGAAAGGTCTTCTGGCGTCGACNACACGTCCCGTGCCTCTCTCGCAGATTCAGCCGCTCGAAGAACCGCGTATCAAGATGCCTTCCGAAGAGCTGAATCGTGTTCTCGGAGGCGGTCTCGTTGCCGGTTCGCTGACTCTTCTCGGTGGTGAACCGGGTATCGGCAAATCCACGCTTCTTCTGCAGAACATCCTCTCGATACGCAACAANCGAATCCTGTATGTCTCGGGCGAGGAATCGGCCTCACAGTTGAAGCTAAGAGCTGACCGTCTCGGCAAGGTCTCGGACAATACCTTNATTCTTTGCGAGACCNGGCTTGAGCAGATATTCACTCAGATCGAGAATGTGGAACCCCAGCTGCTGGTGATCGATTCGATTCAGACCATNGCTTCGGCTGATATNGAATCGGCCGCCGGNTCTGTGAGCCAGGTNCGCGAGTGTGCCGCAGCCCTTCTCCGCTATGCGAAGGAGAGCAACGTGCCGGTGATTCTCGTCGGCCACATTAATAAGGATGGAGCTATCGCGGGTCCGAAGGTGCTTGAGCATATCGTGGACACCGTGATTCAGTTCGAAGGNGACCGCCAGTATCTCTACCGCTTGTTGCGAAGCATCAAGAACCGTTTCGGTTCGACTTCTGAGATCGGAATCTATGAAATGGTCCAACGCGGTCTTAAGGAGGTCAAGAATCCCTCGGAGATGCTCCTGTCTGAAAATCGCGATGAGGCTATGAGCGGAATTTCTATCGGCGTAACGACCGAGGGTCAGCGTCCGTTTCTCGTCGAGGTGCAGGCCCTCGTATCGACAGCTGCCTACGGTACTCCCCAGCGCTCGGTCACGGGCTTTGACAAGCAGCGTCTCAATATGCTTCTGGCCGTACTCGAAAAGCGTGCGCGTTTCAAACTCGGCCAGAAGGATGTGTTCCTGAATATCGCCGGCGGACTCAAAGTTGCCGATCCGGCGCTCGATATGTCTGTCATCGCCGCAGTTATGTCGAGCAACTTCGACGTCGCTTTGCCCTTGAAAGCCGCGTTTGTAGGCGAAGTCGGCCTCTCCGGAGAGATAAGGACGGTTCCGCGGATGGAACAGCGAGTAGCCGAAGCGGAAAAACTCGGCTTCGAGACAATCTACATTCCGCGCGGCAACCTCAAAGGAGTTCAGCGCGAGTTCGCGATCCGAATCGTTGAGGTAGCGACAGTCGAAGAACTCTTCCGCGCCATTTTCCAAGGGTAGCACCGGAAACTCGCCGCCCCCAATCTATCAGAACGCAAACTGGACGAATGCGTCGATTCGGTTGGCGTTGCCGTGGCTTCCGTCGACATTCTTTCTCTTGCCGATCAGATATTCGCCGCCGAGTTCAAGACGGGGTGTGATCTTCCAGAAGAGGTTCACCGCGCCGTAGAGTCCATATTTATATGTGTCGGCCGGCGAGTCGGCCTTAGTGTAGGCGCGAAGCTCCGACAGGGCCACGCATGCGTATAAATTCTCGAGGAAATTGTACTTGGCACCTGCTATAAGACTGAGCGACGTCGGGGTGTACATGCTTCCGTTGTCATGAGGTGTCGGAAGAAGATCGTTGGGGCCGATTGCGAGATCTCCGGCATAGGAAGCGTGTCCCTGGCCTATGGCCGTGATGCCGTAGAGAGTCAGCGATCTTGATGTTTTGGCTACGCATGATGCCTGAACACCCCAGCCGATCTTCGTGTGGTTCTTTTTAGTCAGTAAGTCGCGGTAGGGGAGAGTCCGGAACAATCCTGAGAGACGCACATGGCTCACTGACTGGTCCCACTGATACTGGGTCATCACCACGAGATCGGGAGTGAAGTCTTTCAACTTTTTGGTATATACATTGTCGGCACCAATACTTGAACCGGGAAATTCGACCGATCCTCCGACTGTGTAGTGTCCCTTGAACGTCTTCAGATAGCGCACAAGAACATTGGTCTTCGACATTTTGCCGTTGGCACCCGAGCCGTCAATCGTCACAGGTTCGGCGGCAGGATCCGAGAAAGTTGATGTGTCGTAACCGACCGTGAAATTGTTGATAGTAAAATAGGCCTTTTTGAGCTGGAATCCGACGTGAGAATAGCCGTTGAAGTTGGCCTCGATATATCCCATGAAATTACCGATAGGTGTGTGGCGTCCGAGGATGGAGAAATAGATTGCGGTTCCGGCGGGAGTGCATCCCAAGGCTCGGAGCTGATCCGGCTGACGCGGTACCGGAATGAGATAAGGTGAGAAGCCGTTGGCATCGATGGAACCGTTGAAGTCATACCATCCGCGCATGCGAATCACGCCACCTATACCCATTGCCATAGTCGCGTCTTTACTCATCAGCATGAAGTAGGGGGTCATCGGGTCGAGTGTGTGGCGGAACTGGTTTTCATAGAACGAGTAGAGCAGCTCCCGGATCGAGTCGTTCTCAACCGGAGAGGTTTTGTCTCCTCCGAACGTGAGGATGTGGGTGTTGTCAATCACACGGCGCGTCATGTCGCGTTCATATTCGATACGCGAGTTGGTTGTGTCCTTCATCAGACCTCCGGTCCGGGTCTCAGCCGGCGAGGGACTGAACGTAGTGAANGCATAATCNGTNGCGGACGTNTCAGCAAAAGAGGGNATAGCAACGGTNGCCGCAAGAACGGCTGAGAGAAGAGTATTGTGGAATTTCATAAGGTACAAAAGCAATTGGTTATCCNNANCACGCTGAAATTTCTAAGTCAANTCGNCGTGTTTCGGNTTCNGTTCGCNATTATAACATNTNTTNACNTTATATGGTTTCGGATTTTTTGATTAATTTTGTCGGATGAAGTCAAACGGCTTCTGAAACAAATCATAATGCCAAAATGGGAGCAGTAATCAAATACAAGGGGGTACANGTTGACCGTGCCGAGAANACGGTTCTGAAGAACGTCACTTTNGAAATCGGAAACGGCGAGTTCGTTTATCTTGTCGGCAAGGTCGGCAGTGGCAAGAGCTCACTGATGAAAACCATGTACGGTGAGGTGCCCGTCACTGTTGGTGACGAGGCTGAGGTCATGGAGACAAGTCTGATCGGCATCAAGAAAAAACAGATTCCGTTTCTGCGTCGTAAGATNGGCGTCGTNTTCCAGGATTTCCAGCTTCTCCAGGATCGTTCGGTCAAGGGGAACCTTGAATTCGTTCTCCGCGCCACGGGGTGGAAGAATAAAGCGGAGATTGACGCAAGGATAGACGAGGTNCTCCGCGAGGTGGGGATGGGCAACAAAAGCTACAAGATGCCCCATGAACTTTCCGGAGGCGAACAGCAGCGTATCGTCATCGCACGCGCCCTTCTCAACAGCCCCGAGCTCATCCTTGCCGACGAGCCGACCGGTAATCTCGACCCCGGAACAGGCGAGCAGATCGT
Source organism: Bacteroidales bacterium (assembly GCA_014800785.1). Lineage (GTDB taxonomy): Bacteria > Bacteroidota > Bacteroidia > Bacteroidales > Muribaculaceae > Lepagella. The sequence continues at coordinate 30,261 of JAAVFK010000024.1, read as the reverse complement.
GAAGCTNCTTCACCGTCTGGTNGAGGAGGGNCACACCGTTCTGATGGTGACCCACAACATCCAGCTNTGTGACCGTTTCCCNGGNCGCGTCCTTGAGTGTCGCGATAAGGAGTTGGTCGAAATAAGCTGAAAAATATGTTGTGCAACATTGTTGTGTAAAATTTAGTCAAAATAATTAGTATAAAAGNGCNGGATTAGTGTCGGATTTTACCGAAATTTTATATCATTACAAAATTTATGCTTATCTTTGCGCCGAAAAGCAGGGTGGCAGCTCACGTCGCCTGAACTTCTCCGGGCAATGATACTCTCTCTCAACCCTCCCTGCTCACCCGGTCTTCCCGGATCGATTGCGGATCCTGAATTGTCCGGAAAAACTAACCTGACAAAGAAAAACTCTTTACTATCGCAATAACAGCTATAAGAATTATGGCAGAAAAAAAAGAAAATTTGTTTGACATGTTTCCGCCAATCTCCACCGAAGAGTGGAAGGCGAAAATCAATGTCGATTTGAAGGGTGCCGACTTCGACAAGAAGCTCGTCTGGCGCACCAACGAAGGCTTCAACGTACAGCCTTTCTATCGCCGTGAGGATCTCGAAGGCCTGACCACACTCGGCTCAATGCCCGGTCAGTTCCCCTATGTCCGCGGTACCCGCGACAACAACGACTGGCTGATCCGCCAGTTCATCCCCGGTCAGAACGCTGNAGAGATCGCCACTAACGCCCGCCACGCAATCGANCGCGGCGTGGAGTCTGTAGGACTCTGCATGTGCGAGCTCCAGCCCGCTGACCTTGCCGTCATTCTCAAAGATATCGATCTTAAGAAAATCGAGGTTAACATCAACTGCTGCCCCGGCCACGCCGTTGAGTACGCCGCAGCCCTCGTTGAGGCTGTGAAGGCTCAGGGCGCCGAAAAGNAATTCCGCGGCGCTGTCGACTTCGACCCCTTCAAGCGTCTTCTGAAGCACGGTCTTCCCTTCCCCAAGGACGTAACCGCTACCGCGCTTGAGGTTTACAATACCGTGAAGGAAATCGAAGGTATCCGTTGCTTCGCTGTTGACAGCTACCTGCTCAACAACGCAGGTGCGTTCATCACCCAGGAGCTCGGCTACGCTCTCGCATGGGGTGCGGAATGGATGACTCTCATGACCGAGGCCGGTCTGAAGCCCTGCGAGGTCAACAACCGCGTGAAGTTCAACATGGGCATCTCGTCCAACTACTTCATGGAGCTCGCCAAGTTCCGCGCTGCCCGCATGCTCTGGGCCGAGATCGTGAAGGCTTATGGTGCTGAAGAGGAGTGCTGCAAGATGCACGTTCACGCTGTGACCTCTCAGTTCAACATGACCATCTATGACGCTCANGTGAACCTTCTCCGCTCGATGACCGAGACCATGTCGGCCGCACTCGCCGGNGTTGACTCGATCGAGACCCTTCCCTTCGACCTCCAGTACAAGAACCCCGACGAGTTCTCNGAGCGTATCGCCCGCAACCAGCAGATCATGCTCCGNGAGGAGTCTCACCTCAATAAGGTTGTTGACCCCGCAGGCGGTTCCTACTATATCGAGACTCTCACCGTCAGCATCGCCGACCAGGCTTGGAAGCTCTTCAACGAAGTTGAGGACAACGGCGGCTTCGAGGCTATGCTCAAGAAAGGCGAGATCCAGGCCAAGGTTAACGAGAGCGGCGTGAAGCGCCACCTCGACGTTGCCCGTCGCAAGGAGATCCTGCTCGGAACNAACCAGTATCCCAACATCAACGAGACCGCACTCGACAAGATCCAGAAGACCGCTTGCTCTTGCGGCTGCTCGACCGAGGTTAAGGANGGTGCCGTTGACTCGCTCAACTTCGACCGCGCCGCAAGCCAGTTCGAGGCTCTTCGTCTCGACACCGAGCGCTCCGGNAANCGTCCGAAAGTGTTCATGCTCACAATCGGCAACCTCGCCATGCGTCTCGCACGCGCTCAGTTCTCGGGCAACTTCTTCGGCTGCGCCGGATACGAGATCATCGACAACATCGGTTTCAACACCGTCAAGGAAGGTGTTGACGCTGCCGTCAAGGCTGGTGCCGACGTGGTTGTTCTCTGCTCGAGCGACGACGAATATGCAACTTACGCTCCCGAAGCATTCAAGGAGCTCGACGGCCGCGCACTGTTCGTGGTTGCCGGCGCACCCGCATGCATGGACGAACTCAAGGCCCAGGGCATCGAGGACTTCATCCATGTTCGTGTGAACGTGCTTGACACTTTAATTGGGTTCAACGCTAAACTGCTGAAATAAGACATGAGACCGAATTTCAAAGAAATCGATATAAAGAAAGTCGTGGCTCCCGCCTCGGCAACTCCCGAAGTCAAGGGAGAAGAGTGGCTGACCGCCGAGCTCATTCCGGTTAAGCCCGTCTACACCAAAGAAGACCTCGAGGGTCTCGAACACCTCGACTACGCCGCAGGTCTTCCCCCGTTCCTCCGTGGCCCTTACAGCGGCATGTATCCCATGCGCCCCTGGACTATCCGCCAGTACGCAGGCTTCTCGACCGCTGCCGAGTCCAATGCTTTCTACCGCCGCAACCTCGCGTCGGGCCAGAAAGGTCTTTCCGTAGCGTTCGACCTTCCGACCCACCGCGGTTATGACGCCAACCACGAGCGCGTTGTCGGCGATGTAGGTAAAGCAGGTGTGTCTATCTGCTCGCTCGAGGACATGAAAGTCCTCTTCGACGGTATCCCCTTGAACAAGATGTCCGTTTCGATGACCATGAACGGTGCGGTTCTTCCCGTCCTCGCGTTCTATATCAACGCCGGTCTCGAACAGGGTGCCAAGCTTGAAGAAATGGCAGGTACCATCCAGAACGACATCCTGAAGGAGTTCATGGTGCGTAACACCTACATCTATCCGCCGGCATTCTCGATGAAGATCATCGCCGACATCTTCGAATACACCTCGAAGAACATGCCCAAGTTCAACTCGATCTCGATCTCCGGCTACCACATGCAGGAGGCCGGCGCTACTGCCGACATCGAGCTCGCTTACACACTCGCAGACGGTCTTGAGTACCTCCGCGCAGGTGTCGGCGCCGGCATGGACATCGACTCATTCGCTCCGCGCTTGTCGTTCTTCTGGGGCATCTCGATGAACTACTTCATGGAGATCGCAAAGATGCGCGCAGCCCGTATGCTCTGGGCCCGCATCGTGAAGCAGTTCAACCCCAAGAACCCCAAATCTCTCGCTCTGCGTACCCACTGCCAGACTTCCGGATGGTCACTCACCGAGCAGGATCCTTTCAACAACGTCGGCCGTACTTGTGTCGAGGCTATGGGCGCCGTTCTCGGCCACACCCAGTCTCTCCACACCAACGCACTCGACGAGGCTATCGCGCTCCCGACCGACTTCTCGGCACGTATCGCGCGTAACACCCAGATCTACATCCAGGAGGAAACCTACGTCACCAAGCAGGTTGACCCGTGGGGCGGTTCTTACTATGTAGAAGCCCTCACCAATGAGATCGCTGAAAAGGCATGGGCTCATATCCAGGAGATCGAGAAACTCGGCGGCATGGCCAAGGCTATCGAAACCGGTCTTCCCAAACTCCGCATCGAAGAGGCTGCAGCACGCACTCAGGCCCGCATCGACTCCGGCAAGCAGACCATCGTCGGTATCAACAAATATCGTCTCGAACATGAGGATCCCATCGATATCCTCGAAGTAGACAACACCGAGGTTCGCAAGGAACAGTGCGCTCGTCTCGAAGACCTCAAGGCAAACCGCGACGAAGCTGCTGTCAAGAAAGCTCTCGAAGCAATCACCGAGGCTGTCAAGGATCCCTCAAAGGGCAACCTTCTCGACCTCGCTGTCAAGGCCGCAGGCCTCCGCGCAACTCTCGGCGAGATCTCCGACGCATGTGAAGAGGTCGTTGGCCGTTACAAAGCTGTCATCAAAACCATCTCAGGAGTGTATTCAAACGAAGAAAAGGGCGATCCCGAATTCGAAGAGGCTCGCCGCGTAGTAGCCGACTTCGCAGAGCGCGAAGGTCGTCAGCCCCGTATCATGATCGCCAAGATGGGCCAGGACGGCCACGACCGTGGCGCCAAGGTTGTCGCTACCGGTTATGCCGACTGTGGTTTCGACGTCGACATGGGTCCCCTCTTCCAGACTCCCGCAGAGGCTGCCCGCCAGGCTGTTGAGAATGACGTTCACATCCTCGGCGTCAGCTCTCTCGCCGCAGGCCACAAGACTCTCGTTCCCCAGGTTATCGAGGAACTCGAGAAACTCGGCCGTCCCGACATCATGGTTGTTGCCGGCGGTGTGATCCCCGCACAGGACTACGACTTCCTCTACAAAGCAGGTGTATCGGCCATCTTCGGCCCCGGTACCCGCATCCCGAAAGCCGTAATCGAAATGATCCGCCTCCTCAACGAGGANCGCGCAGACGCCTGATCACCCGACTAACCCGGGCCCACCATAGCCCACCCACCAATACCGCGGGGCTCCCCATCCAGGGAGCCCCGCCTCTTGTATCCCAACCGACCGGGACCACAGCCGTTCAAAAAATTCCCCAGCCCTCTCAACGCAGACAACCGGATTTTTTTGTAATTTTGCAGAACGAACCGGACACAAAGCCCCGGCTCATTCACGATGACAGACAGAACAGAAAATATGTCGTCGGAAGACCACGACGACTACGAGCTCAATAATAAGCAGGGCGCCTATTATGAACTGCCCGAAGACGAAGGAGAGGATCCCGGCAAACCCGACAACGGTGGCAATCGCCTGAAATACCTAAAGATGCTCTTCAATATGCTGACCGTCCCCAGACGCGGTTGGCGTGAGATTCGCCGTTCACACATGACCGGTGAAGAGGCATGCCGTGGTATATTCTATCCTATGACCGGCCTCGCGTCCCTCTCGAATTTCGCCAACCTATTTTTTGATCCCGAGCGGACGATCACACAGGAAGTCATCAACGCACTGCTGACCTTCACCTCCTTCTTCTTCTCCTACTTCCTCGTGTTCTTCTTCGGNAAGATCCTGCTCAGAGGTAANGGTCCGGAANTACTCACGTCCGACTTCGGCAAAGCCTTCACGGCCTACTCGCTCTCCTCACTCGCTCTTTTCTATACGCTCTACGCCCTCCTGCCGATGCTCGAACCGATACTGGTTCTGCTACCGCTCTGGACCATCTTTGCNATAACGCGAGGNATCAAAGTNCTCCGNATCCCCGAGCCCGACCGAACCAGNGCCACNGTCTGGCTATCCCTCCTCATTGTCGGTCTCCCTCTCGCAGTAGGCTACCTCTTCGACATGATGCTGTAATCCCCAACCAATGANAATACAAGCNATAATAGCNCGGGAAGTNACNATNAACNGCCAACCGATTGAACTTCCCGGCCTCAAATTAGTAACNCTAAAAGAAAAGACCGAGATCCCCGACAATTTCGAGCATANCGGTCTGACCCTNACCTACACCCCAAAAATNGAACCNTTCANCAACGAGGAGCACCCCTTCACCATCACCACCGACCATCCTCTCCANATCTCCCTCTCATCCGGCCATAGCCACATATAATTCCATAACTTATATTCAGACTACAATCATAATACTCATAATACCAAATTTTAGACCTATGGGTCAAAATGGGTGTTTTACAAAGCGAAAAAACACCCATTTTGACCCATAGGTCTAATTTTTATAGTCTAATTTACAGCAATTTCAGCGATCTCTACCGTACAAGAATTTTGGTGGTTTTGGTAGGGGAGTGGCGGATATAGNTGCCGGGTGCCGTGGGGCGATCGTGGAGACGGTTGCCGGTCATGTCATAGTAGATNGTTTCAGATTCAGGAGCTATTGATTCGGTAGTATCTCCGATCTCTTCCAGGGCACTTCCCTGCTTCTTCTCAGGGAAGACAAACAGTGAGGGGAACCAATAATTTGCGATCATCTGGTAGTCGCGGATCTTATCTCCATCAGTCGTATACCGGCGCGTGATATAGGTCTGATCTACAAACTCGTGATAGAGCGACATATAGATTTCATCTGTCCGGGGATGTACCCTCATCGAACAGCCATAGAGCTTCCATAGTTCTCCGTCGGCTTCAAGATCTATAATCAAGGATGCTTCGCGCGAATCAATATCGTAGCGATATATCTTCTGATTCGCAAATCGTGATGAACTTCCACCACCCCAGAAAAGGGTGTTGGTTAGTGTCGATGCGCAGAATGAGTCGGGCGTCCAGGCATACCAAGAGTTCGACGGTCCTGAAATCCCCTCCGGCAGTTCGATAACCTCAGTTTCCAGAGTTGTCGGAGAAACTCTGACGAGATAATTGAGAATGGATCCGGTTCCGTTAGTGTCCGGAGATACGCTCAGCCACAGGTAACCATCTTTTGATTTAACCACAGAACCGATACCTGCCTTGTCAGCTACACAGTCAAGAGAAACTATGTCAGTCACCGCGTCCTCATCCGGATCTATGACTATCAGGCCGAGACTCTGATGCGCAGCAAAAATCCGGCCATCGGCTTCGACCATGCTACCGCACTGCCCTTTGTAGAGATTGCGCGGATTAGGATTTGCTGTGCCCTCGACTTGACCTGTCACTTCATAAGTATCAAGATCCAGTATCCAGATTCCGTTTGAAGTAGATACATAGCCTTTATGTTCGGTCACACCAATGAAACCTCGGCCATCGCAAGTCTTACCTGACGGATCTATTAGTTCCGACTGGTGCAGTATCTTCATCGTGCCGGCGTCGGCAACAGTTATCCGGCCACCTGTCACAGACGCACCCGGATCTTTCGCTTGCTTGGCTATCAGATAGAACCGATCATTAAAGATAGCTCCATATTGGTTGGTACATCCCAACTCCATTCCGGGATTCTCGGACTGGATCACGCGATATTGCCAGAACTCTCCGTCATCAGCATCCGGTCGTAGAAAATTGACCGTGGAGTTCTGATGACCATACCAGTCTTCATTGACCACGAAGACCCCTTCCGTATAATCAACTGCGAAACTCGGGGCGGCAAAGACCGCCCCGAGCATCAGGATTCCGTATGAAATAAGCTTTCTCATTCGGTTATTTATTTTACAATTTTAACGGTACGGCCGTTACCACGTACCAGATAGATTCCCGCCTCGAGATCNAGATCGCGGATCTCAGATGCATCCTTGCCNTCAAACTCAGCGACAACNACACCGGCACCATTGAAGACTACGAAATGCTCAGAAGAACCGAGGCCGTCAATTCCTGTAGGCTGAGCCACATTGACTTTAATCTCCTTTGACGCNACNCGACCGTTTGATTCCGCGGTCAGTNTGAACGAATGTGTTCCCAGNTCAAGCGGAGTNATGGTCAAAGTGTGACCGTCAAGTTCNACGTCGGCAGCCGANGCTGCTCTCGCACCCGCTTCNGAGATAGCGAATNTAATGTTGAGATTGTTGTTGTCCGGNTCATCNACATATTCTCNGAGATCCATCACCAAGGCTCTGTCGCCCGGTTTCATATTGATTTCATCAATGCTGAATTCAGGCTCATACTTGTCAGGGAAGATGGGCATCGCAGGGAACCAATAATAATCTCTCAGACGGGTTCTGTTCTTGACTTCGCCGGTCGTGGCGTCAATAACGTGATACCAGTTTTGCAAAGCGAGCATTCCAAAGCCGGGAGAAGTTGCGAACAGATATGAATCAGTGCGGTCATCATAACCGGGTGTACCGTAAGCGCCGCCGTAGTTGACACCGTCAATTGTCGCGCTGTGAGTGTATACCGGCTTCAACACGGAGGGATCTGCCACTTCGTCAAGATCCCAGCGATAGAATGTGCCGCTGCCCCAGAAGAGGGTGTTGGTCTTGTGTGAAGCGAGAAGATTGACCGAACGCCATGAGTACGTGCTGCAGGTGATGGAGCCCGGAATAGAATAGGTTGTTCCGGCTTCAAGAGTTTCGGGATCAACGGGAGTCAACGTGTTGGAACATCCGATCCAGACACGACCGTCTTTACTCTGGACAACTCCCATGATACCCGTCGAGGGAATGGTCTTTATATGGCTGTCCGTTTCGGTATCGATTACCTCAAGGCCCGTTCCGATATTGGATACGAACACATATTTGCCCGACTTTACCATATCGCCGATCTGTCCGCTTCGTGAAAGAGTGATCCCTTTGATATCAGCATCGGCAACGGTCAGATTTTCAAGATCCATCACTCTTACACCTTTAGCGGTTCCGAGATAGATCTTGTCGGGAGACACTCCGACACATGAGCGGCCGTCACCACCTATCTCTTCTATCGCGCCGATATGCTTGAAGGTCTCGGCGTCAAAGACAACAACGCGGCCACCGCTTCTTTCGGGACGCGTATCACCGCCGTCCCAAGCCTGCTTGGACATGATGATATACTTGCCGGCATAGGTCATTCCAAACTGAGATGTCGCGCCGAACGCCATATTGTTGTTCTGATTGCCGTATGCGCGGTAATAGATATCTCCGTTCGTGTCGAGATAGTTCAGAGAACCACTGGTATGGGTGAACCACTCTTCATTCAGCCATACTGTTCCGTCAAGGAAATCTTCCGGACGATCAGTCGGATCGGGACCCTTCACGTGCACAGTATAGTCTGCCGTTACAGTACCGTCAAGGCTTGATATTCTGAATGATGTCTCACCCTCATTGTGGGCAACGATAGCGTTCACACTCTTGTAGAGGGTCACAACACTCTCATCGCCTAACTCGACGTTATAACCTGTGAAGTCAGCATCAGCCGGTTCATAAACCGGGGTGAAAGTGAATACGCCCATGTTGTCTACCTCTATGACACCTCCGGGTTCAACACCCGCGACACTGATTCCTCTCAGGGGATGAGCTACGACNGTCTCTATCGTCGAGTCATCTCCATACACACGGGTTACGTCATTATATACCTTACCGACGTTCAGATATGGTCTGAGGATAGCCTTTTCAGGCGAAGACACTGTCACGTTGCAGGTCATTATCTCCGGTTTGCCCCATGTGAAAGAGGCCGAATAGGCGGTGCTTGTGTTCATCCCGGAAGCATCCATAATCTCGACAGCGATCTTTGCACCGTAAAGTTCGGCGGCAGTCAGATCGTCAAGTGTACTGAGAGCCGGGATCGAGATTCTTTTTCCATCGGTGGTGTCGAGTGTGATTTTCTCCGGTAACCAGAGTCCTTTCTGATCTGTAGGACGAAGATAAAACACATCTCCGGCAGAAGGTTTCTCCGCATCGCGGGTACCATATTCGAGAATAATCGCGTCACCGCTGTTCACTGATGTTGAGTAACCGGCGACATTCCCGTTGACGTAAATCTTCCATGTGTGATCGTCACCATTCAGCTGCCAATGGTCATATTCGCTTGCGGGCTGAGCGTTCGCAAGATCCGCTGATGATACGGACGAATATCCGAGTGTTACGTCCATCGGCTGTCGGATTCCGTTGAGGAGAATACCACGAGAGTGGTCTCCGTTGGTATCGAAACCGTATGCCACGCGAGCGCCTGTCTCTGACTCGTTCATCGCATAGAAGCGATCATCCTCTTTCAGGACAGTCGCGATGACGTCCTCTACAGATTGACCGTCTGAGATATAGACAAGCTCACATAAGTTGTCGATTGCTTTAGAATCGTTCCAACAGACGGTGAAAGAAACTGATTTACCGCTTTCAGTCCCCACAGCGTTCTTGTATGGAGCCGGAATCGTCTGGGCAGCCGACGCCGCAGCGGACATCAGAGCCATTAAAGCCAGTGCAGAAAGTTTGATTCGTTTCATTTGTTAATATAGATTTTGGATGTTTTGTTACCTTGTTTTACGATATAGATTCCCGGAGAGTCGAGGTTATTCACCGGTACTCCCTGAATGTTATAGTACTGTCGGGGAAGTTCCTGAGCCTCACTTATTACATCGAGTCCGGTCTTGATCGCGAAATGATCGTAGTTGAGAGGAAGCCAGGAAGTACTTTCCGGTGCCTTTCCCACTCTCTCTTCAGGGCGTCCGTAATAGTCGGAGGTACTACTGTATTTCCAGCCGGCTACATCGCCGTCATAGAGATCTGTTGAACTCATCCCCATACCGGAATATGCNAAATCCTCCATATCGATCCCACCCATCCAGAAAGACCAGTAACCGTCATACCAACCTGCATTCCAATACATCTCCTGTTCTTCTGTGGCGGAAAGCACAGGTTGCCACCAGTCATAGTCATAAGCCGGATAGCCGAAGACATGCTGGTTCAGGGGATGATCNATCACATGNGTATCTTTCGCTTCATCAAGGGAGGCGAAAACGAGTCCGGGGGTCTCGTTACCCGGAGCGGAGGTCTGTCCCATNGCCGTTTCCGGTGAGAAATAACCNAACGAGATGCGACTGTCAGTCTGAGCTCGTTCAAAATCGAATTGGATTTTGNCGACAAGATCTGAAACATCCTTTGCATAGCCNGCTCCGCAGAATGTAGAGCCCATCGAACCGGTGAACTGGGTCATTGCCAGAAGGTCGTTGTTTGCCGATGCNACNGAACGGACCATATCTTCGACCGTCGGATTCTCGCCGGATTGCCATTTGAAACCCCAGACGATCGCACCGGGATTCTGAACGGACTCGGAAGTTACAAACTGGAGAACGAGTGCGGCTTTGTTGTCACCTTCGCCACACCAGAATTTCACTTTCTCCCAGTCGAGCGTCTCGGCATTGGCAGCCGTACTCGCGGCCAACGCCAGGTAAAGAAGAAATTGCTTGTTTAGCTTCATATTATAGAAATTAGTATTACATATCAATATCCATAGTTGCTGGGGTCAATATGCAGGTCTTGAGCCCGGCATATTTCGGTTGAAGTCTCGCCGAGCCANCCGCAGACCTGATTGACACCGGTGTAGACCCTGACGAAATCGACTCCCGGGAGATGAACCTTATTTCCGAACTTATCTACAGCCCACGATATGTCAAAACTATTGAGTTCCTCCATATCATTCGGATGATTGTCCGCATAACCCCAAGGATAGCTATACAATACGTAATAGCTCCCGTCTCCGCTCTCGTCAACACCATTCTTCGGCAGACAAGTGCCGCTGAAGGTAAGGGTCGACTCGGAAATCCACGCGGGATAATAGTCCTGGGAGTGGAAAGTGTTCTTGGGAATATATCCGGTTATATTTTCGGAATCGACCCAACGGATATAGGTTTCATCTGTCCCGCNTCCGGCGGAACTNCCGGCTTGATTGNTNTCCGGCTTGAAATATGTTATCGAATAATCGTGGAGTGTAGCGTGATTAAAATAGTCACTTCCGGCAAGCTCATACCATTCATCATCGGGCAAACCATTGCAATTGCGGTCGAAACTTACCATCACTATTCCCGGCTCGGCCGAGCCACCCGCGACATCATCTTGGGTCAGTTCATAGAAACAGTTTCCCCATAGCCTGAGATCATACTCATCTGGGACATTAATTACGGTATGATCGAATGCAAAGGTCACATACCCTCCGAAACCTCCGAGAGATATCATCACGTCATTCTTGCCCGATATACTCTCTTCCGCTTTTCTAAGCATATCCGCTTCAGTGTCTCCCTGCTCATAACGAGGCATTTCGTTGATAAACTGACCGGGAGCAGGTCGATATTCATGAACCTTTGTGATGTAGGGACTGTATTCTACCTCCTCGTGTATCACGTTTACCTCGAACTCAAACTCATAGGGTGTTTCGGGATCGACTATTTCCAGTTTGATAAGATATTTGCCTTCATCCTTTGAAAGAAATATATAATCCCGGTCATGACTGACGATATGCCCGTCTACGCTCCAGATATATTCCTCTCCGGTCAATGCAGGTCTGAGATCGAGTTTCTGCATCCGCGCAATATAATATGTATCGTCGATTCCGAGATTCACCATCGGAATATCAGTGCTGCACCCCACGGTCAGACCGGACATAGCCACGACAGCAGAAGGAAGCAGGTATGAATGTTTCTTCATTTTCATTTCTCGAGAAAGGTTATGTGTGCAGGAATATCCCCNGTTCGGACGCTCCATTTCTTTTTGCCGTCGGGTGAGAAGCAATAGAGCGTTCCTGACGAGACATAATTTTTAGCATCCGTCACGTATATGTCGCCCGTTTCGGGATGGACCGCGATTCCATATGGAATCGTTATCTCCTTTTCGGTTCCGTCCGTTATGAAATTATCTGAAACAATCTCTTTAGTGCGCACATCAATCACTCCATAGGATATCTTGTTTGTAGCTGTATAGTCGTTCCATTCGGTAGCATAGAAATACATCAGATCGCCGAAGAAAGCCATGTTGGAACAAGCCGTCGGTATCGTATCGGTCACGATCATCCGGTTGTAGCCGGGTTTCTTTTCCATCACATAGAGTCTTGAGGGACGAGACATGAAGTCTCCGCGAGAGGTCACCCAGAGTTTGCCGTACTTGTCTTTCTTCAGCCGGTGAAGATTGATTCCGACGGGGATCTGTTGAACCTGTTTGAAGTCTACCATCTGAATGACAGAAACAGTATTATCATAATTCGGTGCGCGGTAACCTCCGGAGTTGGCGACATACATATAGTCATCGACAATCTCCATTTCCTCGGGTTGATACCCGACCGATACTTTGCGGGTGACAGCAAGCGAAAGTGTGTCTATTTCGTAAACGGCACCTTTCGGAGCGTTCGGATCAATCAGCACAGGACCAACGTAGGAGCTGACGTAAGCTCGACCGCGGTAGAAGCGGACATACCTGCAGTTCGGTATATCAACCTGACCTATACGTACTCCGCTTTTCGCATCGAGAACCTCTACCTTATGTGAACAGTTAACGACCACCCAGAGTCGCGAACCATAGATGCCGATATCATTTCCGACATCACCCAATTCCTTGATGACATCCGGATTTCGCTCGGCATAGAAGTTGCGTGCATAGAGTCCGGTTACGAAATCGCAATAGTCGATCGTGCATTTATTTGAACCCATGTTTCCCTCGTTGACAAGATAGAATCCTCTGATTCGGGAGTCGCGGTCGGGTGAACCGGGGATGATTTCATACTCCGTGGGAACCACAAGTTCGTCCTCACGACAACTTGTGGCGACCCATAGGAGCGGCAAAAAAAGTATGAAAATTTGTTTGAGTTTCATTTTGATGATTTGTGAGGAGGAGAAGTCAAGATGACTTCGGATACTACATTAGAGAAAATCAGATCTCTGCGGTGACCGTCAGGCGATAATTCCGCTTGGGCATCGGATAGTTCAGGATAACATCATAGTCCTGACTCAGAAGATTGTTGATTTCAGCGAGCACACGGAGCGAGACGCGTCCGAGGGTAAGATCCTTACTCAATGAAATATCAGATGTATACCAGGGTTGGGTATAGTTGTAGCGGATATTCTCCTGCTGATTATAGCGTTCGCCTACGTAAATCCACGAGTAGTTCAATCCCCACCCTCTCCACGACGCGTTTCCGACAACCGAGCCGGAATTGCGCGGAATATATGGAATCTGGTCCCGGTAATAGTTGTCGGAGGGACTTGTCACGTCAATCGCCTGCTGAAAAGTGTATTGTCCGCGGAGGGTAAGATACAGATCTCGGACGGGATTGAACGTCATGAGGAACGTGGCATCTATACCTTTGATCCGAACCTTCCCCAGATTGAGCATAGTCCATCTGAACTGCTGTCCCTTGGGATAAGCAACTATCTTATCTTTCACGTGGTTAATATATCCGTCGGCACTCACACGCACGGATGAAAGGAAAGACGTCGCGGAGTTATGTTCGTAAACGAGTCCGATATTGTATTGCGTTACACGTTCGGGAGACAATTGTGAATTACCCATGTCAGCATAATAAAGGTCGTTGAATGTCGGCATTCTGAACGACTGCTTATAGAACGCACGGATCGAGAAGTCACGGGTCTTCAGAGGATAACCGATCGCGAAAAGTGCAGGAGTAAAGACATGTTTGTCTTTCGGAGCCTTCTGCCCCCGGATCCTGTCATGGATAAAAGTGCCGAGAATACTTGCCTGCGCACTGAAGCGTTTTAGGTTCAGCGCTGTTGCCAGAGAGACGAAACCGGAGAAACGATCGGGACGGACAAAACCGTAGACATCAGCATCAAGTGCGTTCCAGAGGAAGTCCCCGCTGACGGAAGCCCTCCACACAGGCAAAATCTCCAATTCGTTTGAGGATGATATATAGATTTCTTTCTGACGGTAGAGATTATCTATCTTCACCTGTTTGTCATCATTATTAACATAGTGAGTACGATAGAATGCATATTTGATATTGTTCAGAGTCGTCCAGCGACCGAAAGTTCCGGTGTATCTTGTCTGAGCGAATGAGTTAGTATCCCATATTCTTTCACCTCTGCGCCAGACATTGTTGACGATTGCTCCGGGAACACCACGCTCCGAATTGTAGTTGTATACTTTAGCCCGCCATTCTCCGTTGTCCAGCGAGCCGTAGAAATTCAGTTCCAGACGCGTTGCGTTGATGTCTCCGTTCTGCCTGACCGCTGTTGTATCGTAGGCAACTTCTCCGGCCGGGTTGACACGACGGTATCTGAATTTATACTTTCCGCTTGAGTTCACCCACTCGGAACTGAGAGATGCGTTCACTCTGTCGCTCAGTTTCAATTCTATGATTGCAGAAGGATTCAGAAGATCNAAAGAACCGGTTCTCATCGTCANTTTCGCGCGATANTTCTGACCATCTTCAAACTGNGGTGCTCGTGTCCGCATATATATCGTACCGGCCGAGCCNAAGTCTTTTGCCGGCTGGAGAATCTCNCTTTTTTGACCATTGTATAGAGAGAGCCCCTCGATATTGTCGAGGGAGAATTGGCCAAGGTCTATNTGTCCGTTCTGGGCGTTGCCGAGTTCGACACCGTCATAAACCACTCCGGTGTGATTGGTNCCCATCGANCGGATGTTGACGGTCTTGATTCCTCCGACACCACCATAGTCCTTTACCTGGACACCTGAGAAATATCTCAGGGCGTCGGCAACACTGTTGCTGTTCAGCTTCTTGAGGTCTTCGCCTGAGAGAGTCTGAGCAGGAATTATGTCGCGGTTAGGGCTGACGGCTGTCACCGTGATTTCTGACAGGACATTACCGACGGTATCTACGGGCTCGCCCGCACTGACACCCGCAGGAGACAGGACACAGAGCAAAAAAAGGATTCGGCAACAAGACTTCGATTTGATTGGCTGTTGGCACATTTGTGGAACGGATATAAAAAACGATGCCCGGATTTTCTGATGAAAATCCAGACACCGTCGGTATGGTTAGGCGAATGTCCATTCGGGACAAAAGCTTTGTGCCGGAAGGATTATGTACTTTGACCGCATACTGTCCACGATTTCCCGCGTGGAGCACGAATCACCAAAGAATCGACTTTATCTGATTCTTGCTTATCATCCGTATGGAAGATAAGAAGATTATCAATGCGATTGGTTAGCCGCATATAGTCAGAAACTGCCCATAATCCCGTAGGCACAGAAAGGTGTCTGAATTACGAAAAGGCAGGTCTTCTGACTTATTCCTGTTCTCCGCGCCTTCCCGGACGCCTCACGGCTATCCAGTGGCATGTATCGAAAAACATTGTGAAGCATACAGAAAATATAATCTTCTAATGCTATCTTGTGTGATCAATATGAACGTATAATTCATACGCCACACCGGAAATTACAGCAGCGGGTACTGTCGGAGATTTTCACTCCGTTCCCTCCGATATATCATCCATCGACCACGCAGCCCTCCGGCTATCGTTTGAGTGTCAATGACTTGATATTTCGACGCCCGTCACGAAAGATTCTGAACGAATCACTCTGGGCAACCATTTCGCCGCAAAGTTAATACAAACCATTCCAATCCTCAAAATTTTTCACTAAAATTTTTCACACATCCGTCAGAAAGTCAGACCTCTTTCGACCATAGAACGATCTTTAGACCATAGAACGATCTTTAGACCATAGAACCATAAAACCATATTTTCATACTCGCGAAAAGTATGTAGGGTCTAACCTTTGGAACATAGTCTAATATGGCCTAATACCCAACACAACTAAATATGGCTCCTATAGTTCTATGGTCAAAAACCCCAACAGAAGCAAATATGGCCCCTATGGTTCTATGGTCGAAAACCCCAACGGAAGCAAATATGGCCCTATGGTTCTATGGTCGAAAACCCAACAAAAGCAAATATGGCTCCTATAGTTCTATGGTCGAAAACCCACAGAAGCAAATATGGCCCTATGGTTCTATGGTCAAAAAAACTATGGAGCCAGACGCAGTCTAAACTCGAAAGGAGTATCGCCGGTTTCTGACCACCAATAATCCTGACCTTCATAGAAGATATGGACATAGAAAGCATTTGTCCCCTCCTTCATTAAAAAAAGAGAAAACACCCGGGGCCTAAATTTGTTTCTAATCCAGAGAGACGTATACCACCGATCAAGAATGCCGGAGTCCAAGTAATCCTTGTCCTTAAAGTTTGTAGTTTCGTGATCCACATTTCGGACACATCGGCGGATTTTCTTTGAGTTCCTGACGAAGCAACCAATGTCCATAGCTTACCAAATGCTTGTAGGATTCTCCACAATCAGGGCAAACTATTCTAAGCATTTCTGCGTCACATAAATCGCCATCGCATATTACGGAAACAAGATCTTCACTATTTTTTTCGCAGATCAAACCTCTTTCCAGAAGTTCATCCTGGTCAATATCATTGTGAATTCTATCGGTTCTGTTGCCGGCTTTATTATCTGAGTAATCTTTTTTCATCATAATTTTCACGAAGTTGGATATTTCAAATGAATGAAACATCATTTTAATAGTTTGATTACTTTGCCGGAAACCTTCAATATTTTAACCGGTGCTGCAAACATTTTTATCGGTGTTTTAAACATATCCTTTAGCTTCAGCGCATTCTCTACGTCGGCTTTACTTAGTTCAATTATCTCTGAGTCGCTGAACCATTTGCTAAGCTGAATTCTTGCCCGATTTTCGGTTTCCGCATTGATGGCCTCACTTATCTTGTCAATACCATAAAATAATATTACAGTATCGTCAAACAGGCCTCCAGGTAAGAAATCAGATATTATATCCAGCGGCGAGATAAAATATCCTAAAGCCGCCATTGCCAAAGTTTTTTCCAACCCAGATATTCTGTCGCTTATAAGAGCTTCATATATCAATAACGAATAGTAAATAGTGGTCAGACCTGCTTTTTTAGCGTAGCGTGCCACCGTTGCAAACAAATCCGAGGCTGAATAAGCCGCCTCCCATCTTTGAGTATCTTTCAAAAATGACTTGATCATTTCATCAGGACTTTTCTCCGATTTGGATTCTTCCGAAGGATTCCCTTCAGGTCTGGCCATTCTACGTGCCATTCCTTTTAAGCGATCCCCTATGTCTTTTATATTACTCATATCCTCTTAACTATTTACTTTACTGTTATAGAAGTAATCCTATCTTATGGTGATAGCGTTTAAATTTCAGATACTTTGATCTCCTATGGAAATAGAAAACGATATATTCGTATCTCGCAGTCTTAACCTTTGGGCCGCATAAATGTAACCCTAGCTTGCATGCTTGCCTCTTCGTGTGAATTGGCTGCCTTATTCCTTCGACTTATTTCTATCGTTAAACTCCCATATATTTTTATAGATTTTATTCGCTATTTTGGCGGGTAGTATACTCCATGGACGAGTATGCCAACTACCGCAGCGTGGACATTTGAGAGGTGCCGTAAATACCATACAATACCACTCTGTATCGATTCCTTCAAATCGATTTTCGCACTCGCTGCAATAAAATGTAATGACACCACGAACCATAATTACTTAGAGAGTGTTTGAATTTAAATGATTTTAGCACAAAGAGAGATTTTGGGATGAATTTTCAAAGTTGAAGAGAGAGCGATGCGGGCATCGCGACCGATGAAATCTTTGGAAAAGCGCCCAAAAGATCCTTTGTGATGAAATCAAAAATTTCTAAATCTCTCTAAACATTAAATTTGATTTAAATTCAAACACTCTCTTAGTTTTTACGCCCGTTTTTGTCATCAGCAAACTCATTGAGCTTGGCGTTGAATTTTTCGGCCAGGGTAGGTCGGTAGGTTGCCTGATAATAATCGCGGGCAAATTCGTAGGCCATACGAATAAGCTCATCATTGCCGCTATTCTCTATTATCGGAATCAGTTTCGTTATACGATTGAAATACTCTTCTTCGACCGAGAAATTCGGTTCCTCATTCTCCTCTTTTGCTTGGTTTATGCAGCAATGGAGTTGAACGTTGAACTGATTCATTGCTTCAAGAACGTTTTCGGTTATATCGTCCGTTTTTAAACCTATTTCGATAAGATAAACGCAACTTAGCAATGAGCCTTGACAGAGTGACCAGTATAAAGTCTCCGGGACATCTTCCGAAAAACACTTTTCATCAAACATGATTTTAAGGCGAGCGAATAAATCAAGGCCATATTCATAAGCGTCTGCCTTGATCATTGCTTTAATCAGAAGTTGTGGAAGTCCATCGGGGTCAAAGACCCAAAGGTCATCTTCGATTTGGGTAACGATTGAATCCCAGCAGATAGCCAACTGTTCAATAGCTGAGAAACCATACTTGGACTCCTCTCTATCTGCCTCCGTTGATAGAAGGGTTGCGCGAAGCCAGTCGACCATCTTTGCGCTTTTAAGCCTAAATGGACATCCGTCGAAATAGATGGTGATTTCAAGTCCTTCTTTCTCAACGAATGACCACTTCTTAGGGCGACGGCTATCGGCAGCAAGCATTTCGGAATGCCATTTCCGTGCTAGCTCCCATGAGTACTCGTCAATAAATTCTTGTACTGTCATTGTTAATTATCTTTGTGAAAAGTAATTTCTCTTGGAAAATTTCACTGTTTTTTCTCCGTATTCCTCGATTTTCATGGCATTGAGAAGCCCCAAGAAGACCTCTGCATCATGAATCTTTTTGTATCGGTCAATAATGGTCTTGTTATCCATAATACGAAGATGGGGAAAAATGACAAACGCGAGTGGAACCGATGGCTTTTCTTTGTGTTTATAGAGATGGTACAATCATCTTTTAAGATCGAAGATCAATCTACGACATTGATTTATTCTTTTTTTTGGCACATCCGGAACAGTGCCTTAAATTAGAACACCCGCCTCGATCGGAAGATCTTAGCCTACAAAAGTAGTAGAGCAACGGCGGGCAAAAGTCAAAAGTTTGATCGTTTCCACTCGCGCATGTCAAAGTCTTTCGATTTCTAAATTGTAAATAGAATATATATGTGAGGGTAAATCGCGTTCGGATAGACTACAATTTATTATCTATCCGATTATTTAATACTCACTTTTATTAGGTTAGTCATGTACTTCCTTATAAAGAGCCCAAATATACTACTCAAGTATAAAAGGTGGCTCCGGGGAAACGCCATAATTGCTTAAAAAATCATTATCCAGTTGGATCAGTAAACTCAATAATTCTCCATATATGATGAGTAAACCTCCAAATTCTTTCTCGTACTGTTCCTCATAAATAAGTGCATTATCAATAAAGAAATTTGTCATATCGGTATACTTTGCAATACCTTGCTCCATGACAATGGGTTCAACATCATTCCCAACCTGAGCGTTACTAAGAATATCTGCGTTCTCTAAAGCCACTCTAGCAGAAGCAAAATTCAGTTTACTCATGACTCGATGATAACGCCAGAGAATCAAGTCAAGAAACGACTGAGGATCGGGGTTTTTCTTTGCCTCCTCTTCCAATGTATCAAACTCAAAATACTCTAACGCATCATTCATACCTTGGTGAATAAGATCAATCTTATCTTGATTGTAGTTCACTAATGCGAAGACTGCATATGTTGACGGTTGTTGAGGCGACATTTCCAACGAACAACCTAAAAGTACCCATAGAAGTATAAATAGATTTTTAATCATATATTTCTTAGATTCAATTTTTTCAAAATTATAGATAGGAAGTGATTAAAATTAAGAGTCTGACAGGCTTTTAACCGAATTAAATTTGAGCATCTATTCTAACATCTGCAGTTCCAATTAGGCTGAGGTAAGTAACAACCCTGGCCAATGATAGAGTAGTTTTGGTCTCGCTGCTGTCCCCTCAGAGGCAAAATTCCATTAGTCGCTCATTTGTACTGAAGAATAATATTTAAGTCAATATAGATCAAAAGAAGACCACTTCACCCGAGAATAGGTCTTCTTTTGATCTGAATTTCTCAATTATCTTTGATTAATAAATTCTTGATAATCGGTTTTGGAAAGCTTTGCATATGAACAAAGCAACTCTATGTCACTAACACGACTACTTCTGTTTCCAAAAGGAGTAAGTTCCACGTCTACATCAGTTACATTAGGGTAATCTGATAAATCAACCATGCTATCTACATCCTTGATGTCATTTTTATCAAGATTGGCAATACTGTTGCGTTTGTAAACCACATTGCCATCTTTGTCCTTGAATATAAAATTGACATTTACAGCACCGAGAGGTTTAACGGCTCCTGATTTTAGGATAGCTTTTACCTCGAGCCAATAAATCCCCATACCTCCTTCTCTTTTCTTACGGATATCTTGAACCTCAATCCCATAAGTCTTTGCTTGGGGATATTTATTATTCAGAAAGTTAATCAGATCACTGCCATTATTGAGCATATTATATGCTCTGATAACTTCGAGAT
This sequence comes from Bacteroidales bacterium, assembly GCA_014800785.1. Taxonomy (GTDB): domain Bacteria; phylum Bacteroidota; class Bacteroidia; order Bacteroidales; family Muribaculaceae; genus Lepagella. The sequence goes on along the minus strand of JAAVFK010000024.1, from coordinate 9,562 downwards.
CTGTTGATTGCTCACTAGTCATTCCAAAAATAGAGGCTGCTAGTTCATGTCCAAATGCTTGACTTTTATCGATCTCGATAACATTCTTTGTGTCCTTGATAATGAACTTTCCATTTTGGTTAGTGATAAAGAAAGTGTGGCTTGCACCATCCTCTACTTTCCACACACCATCTTCGCTTTGGATAGCCTCAAGATTTTTCTGATCTACTTGTGAGGTTTTGGCGTATCCGGATTTAAAATCCGGATAAAGAGCAGAAACTTTGTCAGACATACCGGAAGCGTTGGCCTCACAAAATTCCTTAACTGCTTCTGTGGCTTTTACCTTGTCGGAACTGCAGCCTACGGTCATGAGACCTAATAGGCAGCCTATGACAACGACTAATTGTTTTAACATTTTCTATAAGCTTAGATATTAAAATGATCTATCTTTGATAGGTAGAATATTGCTATTGTTCTAATGAGCAAACCCAATGAATATAGTGCGCGTTGAAAGGAGCTTTACTCTGTCTAGTCTTGGTCTCGAGATACTCATTGAACTTTATAACCGTATTGATAAGATCTAACTTATCATCTCAAACAATATTCTTTCAATATTTCCTCGAACCTACTATCGTTGACATAGCTTAGATCCTTAAACTAAACATTTAGTTGGGCGTACCCTATGTGATTATCTGGAATATGAATTTCGATAATCATTGAGGCGTTTATTAACGGACATAATGGAATCTGTGAACTCACAAGTATAGGCCCCTAATCGATATCCTGATATTGGCTGATAGGATATGAAGAAGTGCCGAACATCCATTACACTATTTATAAGTGAGTCTAACGAGTCAGCTCTTGCGTTATCAACACCATTATGCAGAATATCAGAGTTTTCGCTAAACACATCAAGCAGTTTGCAATACTTCTGTTCAATATTCTGTCCCTGATATAGTTGAGCTAATCTATTACGAGTATTTTCCGTTCCGACCCTATAATCGTTTGCAAGTGCGCGAATATCACTCGGAAGATTTTGATCATTCGCTAAGCTTGCATAAAAATATCGTACTCGTTCTAACCACATGTCTTTATCGCTTAGCGATGTTTCCTGGGAGATCCCTGTACTTGCTTCATCATCATCACCAACTAAAGTCGATTCAACTTTTTTAGCATGAGATAGGATGAAGTTATCATATGTATTACAGGCTTCTTGAAAAACACGTGTTTCTTCTTCAAAGAGGTTTCTTGCTGCATCAAAACAGATACTTTCAGCTTCTGCAAATCGTTCCTCTTTACTCTTACATCCTGTGAGAAGACTGACAAGTGAAAGAGAAATGATGATCTTAGAAAGTTTATATCTCATAGATAGAAATTAATTTAGCTTTCGAGACGTTAAGTGATAAATCCGAAACCTTAAAAGAGTTGGAGATCTTCCTCACTCACATTGTCGAACCATTGTTTGAGTCTTTGTTCGGCTTTTGCTTTGGTTTCACATGTTACATTACCCCAGATGGTTTTGAGTGCAAGCACCAAAGCGCCCATATCATCTGCATAACCACCTGGCAAAATGTCAGGTATAGCATCAATAGGACATATAAAGTATCCTAAGGCACCTACAACTGTGATCTTGTCCTTTAAAGGTACGCTCTTATCCATTAAAGCATAGTAGAGCACAAGAGATGAGTATATGACCTTAATCCCAGCCTTTCTACCCACATTGGAAATCTTCGAGAAGAGTTTCTCCTGTGAATAGAGTGGAGAAAAGAGCTCAGCTGTTGAGAACGAGAATTTTTTATTCATAGGTAATTCTATGTCTTGCTTGATTAATGCACTTTAATTTCCTCTTTATACTAAAAAGCTAAAGGAATAGTCAATTTAGTTTTTTTAAAGATTCAACAAACATCTTTCCCGACAGATAAAACTGAGCATAGATAATGAAAGGCTCGATGAAGAATAGTGCGCTCAATGCAATATCAAGTATGACAGCCACCGCTATGTTGACAAGCAGTCCAACCCCTATAAGCTTTTTCTTATGCTCAGAGAAAGAGATGCCAACTTTCTCAGAAACTTTTTTATACATATTCCACAGGATTATGACGTAGAATATGCCACCCAAACCGAAGTCCGGAAGCATCATGATCAATGATGCTAGAGCCGCACGTCGTTTGATAACTTTGAAAACATCCTTTTCAAAGAACTTATTTGCAAATTTTGCGGAAATAGTTCCTTCTAACATAATGTTACCGTTAGTTATTATTTGTATTTACGAATTATTTAACTCAAGCTGGGTTTCCCTATGGTCAATTATTCTGCATGTACTTGATTTAGTTTACCAAAATAGCAGACCTGACGGAGGAATCTCCTTTGTGTAATAAGGTATTTTTAACTATTATAATACCTTATCTTGTCATCTTTAGCCGACTCTTACGACATCGAGACAAACGGTATTGAGTGCACCGGCTTTCTTAATGTCGATGCCGTACATGCGCATGAAGGCATCTACTACACATTGGCCACCATTGGTGGTTACGGGATTGCTGAAGGAGTTCGTTACAACATTCACAGACATTCCCGGCTCGATCCTAATTCCGTTAGAATTCTTTCTCGTCTTGGTTGTGATTCTGAATAAAGGCATGTTATGGTCAGTTTTTGCCTCCTGATTCCCTAATTCGGCCGTTGGGGTTTGGGTATAAGAAAAGAGGGGAATTCATCTTGCCTCTATCATGGTTGAACAGGCTCGCCAAAGCCTTGGACTGAATGATACATGAGGGTGGGATAAACTGCCCCTCTGGATTGCGTATATGAAGATACGACGCTCATGGTCGCATCAGCAGACACTACAATACAGAAAGAGCGTCTAATCTCACTTTTTCTCAGTCCATTGTTGAATTGGCGATTCGTTCAACCGAGAAAGAAAGCTTGACACTTTTCTTTTCCGTCGGCATTTCTCTTCCGGCGGATGTCGCAAAGTTAATCAAATTTTTTTGATTAGACGCTCTTCATGTAACTTTTTTTGGCTTTTGACGGTCTGAATGGGAGACAAGTTAATGTGTTTTCGGGGGTTGCATTGTCTTTCGGACCGTTCTCTCAGGGAGTTGGAGTGGGTTAGTAATTTCTTTGATTGAGCCTATGGATTCCCCGGTTCGGCGGTTAGCAATATAAGAAAAGAGGGGAATCCAGCTCACCTCTATCATAGCTAAACAGGCCCGCCAAGGCCTCAACCTGAATGATAGAGATGTGTGAACTGCCCCTCCGGTTTGTGTATGCGGGAGTACGGCACAGCGTGTGCCGTATCTGCTGATACTACAAATACAGAAAGAGCGTCTAATCTCACTTCATCTCAGGTTGGTGTTGAATTGGCGGTTCGTTTAGCTGAGAAAGAAAGCTTGACACTTTTCTTCACCTTCGGCATTTCTCTTCCGACGGCGTCGCAAAGTTAATCAANTTTTTTTGATTAGACGCTCTCTCACTGAAAATTNATTTCNTATGNTGGGGNGATGANTGCAGAGTTCAAGGAGTGGACAGNGNNCTGTCTTCCNTTNATCCGCAGACACTATANGTTCACACAGACGCGACACTCANGNNGNNGTCGGGTCNGTCGTGCCCGGNGCTCGTATAGGGTTTGGTGTTCGGTTCATTGTTGNTTGATTTTGGTTGCAAAGTTAGCGAGNTGNNTAANCGGNACAAAACGGATCGGCNGGGGAGNNGTGGGGTATTTTTCAAAAGTTNGGGTTAAGGGGGATTTTTTCGGCTTTAATNNTGANATTTGCAATTTTTGGGGGCGTTGCTTTGCCGTAACTTNTCCCGAATACGGATATTTTGGTTAATTTTACGCGATCTTANNANGTTGCAGATATNNNTATTATTTGNAANCCGCTTAAAANTTGAACATCTGCTTATGAGCTTCTTGACTAAATATGAGATGGTCACTGTGGCCTATCGGTCGCGGTTCATTTTTCGGACCGATGCACTCAATCGCGATGCGTTGGGGGTGTCACTNGAAACCATCGCCAAGAATCGGGATTCGGAGCGCGATATAGACATATATTACAATGTGTTTAATCANCGGGTCGAGGAGTATGCCGANATTACTCTTCGCCAGGCNATAGGAGATTATGTCCGTGCGTCNGAGTNCTACCGGTCAGTCGACTGGGGAGACAGAAGTCAGCTNGCGTTGCGCAAAAAGTTCTGCCGGCTNCTTTTCCGTTATGTCTCAACCAAAGGGATGAAGCTCTCGACCGAAGAGGATTATAAGTTCAAGATNAAGGATGACGACGGGCGTCTGATCCGCGAGTTTTTCCCNGATGGGGTAGAGGCGNTGCCGGCGGTAAGNATCCCCTTTATCCTGCTTTTCGTTTTCGATATCGTGCGTCCGTGGAACATGAACTGCTCGCGTGGCCACGATATATCCGACAAGGATGCCATANTCTCGCTGGAACGTCTCCGCAATCTGATAGAGCTGCTGAGAGAAGATACNCCTCAGNTGGGNAGCGCGGAAAAGCCCAANGTGTTCGATCAANTNATGGGGCGNATAGATTACTATCTCAATGAACCNGAGGATTTTGATGAGATCGCGCCGCTGTTTGCTTTGATNGCGCTTGAAAATATTGAGGATGTCTGCAGAACCCTTGTCGGTCCGGAGACGATTCGCACGCGGTCAGANCTGTTCACAAGTTTAAATATGCCGGGAATCTGGATTGATAATACCGACAAGGGAAAGAACAGATTTTGGATATTCCCCGACAACAGACATTCGGTTTATTGTTATGAGCGGGACGGTGTCGGATGGAGAAGCCGGCCTTTCGAATGCATCGTATATAACGGTACAGAAGGATATACCCGTCCGTTTATTATGTATGAACTCGAAGTTTCCCTGAAGAGTATCCTTAAGGATAATGAGCCGATTCCAAATGAGAAAATCAGTGCCGGGATCTGCTCCTATGATATCGACGAAACAACCGATGAGTTGAATCATGTNGANCTGATCGACAGCACCGGCGCCTTTCCGTCCTGGCTTGACTGGACNGAGTGGNACAGACTCTCACCGGANGACGAGAGGTACAAGGANTTTCACGAAGTNCTCTCGCGCCTCTANGATCCGNNGGACCCNTTGAGCGCCATTCNCACAACTGTCGCTATGGAGCTGGCCGAGACATATAATAAGGTTGCCGGTTGGGACCGGAGGTATATCTATGTCTATGACAGGAAGCCAAGCCGATATGGGGTTGAGGAGATTTATCCCGATCATTATGGTTATTACGCCTGTTTCGATGACAATGCCCATGAGAAAGCCTTGTTTGAGTTGGAAATTTCTGAGGAATCCCCTCTATACCTCATTCCNANATATCCGAAGCTGAGCATTGAAGACAGAAAGAAAGCCGGGAAATCNCTTCTCGACCTGTTCAAGATTCTTGATGAGGATGGNAACAATATTCCGGAGGTCCACATCATNCANTCNCCGAANAGCCGCTACCCGATCCTGTATATGGCCGAATACGGCTGCTCANTGAAAATTGACATGNATCAACTGAGCCTCATCGGAGTCCGNAAACTNACNCANCCGTTACGAGAANTCTAAAGTCCATCAGNGGCNACCCCNTAATANGAAATCCGAAAGAAGAGGTGTCGGTATCATAAGGGAANAGAGGAACTCTTTGGTTTCAAATCTGACATCGCGAAGCAATGTCTCAACATGAAANAANCGCTATGATCTGACACAACTTCNCNCGGATTGGCCACATCAGAGGCCTACGCATGAGAACAATAATCTGATTATCTGGAACCGGACATGATACCGGTGTTGGTGTCCTCGTTTGACATTCGCTGGCGGAGACTCTCGCGCGACTTACCGAAGTCGAGATTGAACTCGAATTTCAGAAGTATCAGCTTTGTCAGTTTTTTTGATGAGACTGTCTGAGAGTAGGGCGCTANTGCAGAGTAATTGATTACAGTNTGCTTATAGACCTTTTCGAAAGGATTGTACAGACAGATCGCAGCACGCCACTTNGGTTTTGTGTAGGCTATGTCTATNGCGTGATTGCGCTCGCCGATTCTCAACGTTTCACCCCAGAAGTCCTTGAACGGTGTCCGGAAGTTGAAGCTCACGGACCATNCACGCCANGAACCGAAGATCTCACCGTTGAATCCGAGGCTCGAATAAGTGTGTTCGTANTTGTTGCCCAGACTTTTGAAGTGNTGATAGTGGGCAGTCAGACGTATGCTNATATAGTCCTTGAACGGTCTGATCATTACGGAAGTGTAGCTGTTGAGCCGGTGAAAACCGCGCTGATTATCCATTGTNCGGACTATTATATNTTGCTCTGCAATATCTTCTTCCATCACAGGTTTNTGGTCATAATTGTAGATGGTGAAATTGTCGAGCGAGACATACTTGCATATATTCCAGTTGGCATTCAGGCTTGCGCTATAGTAGGTGACAGCCTTCAGGTTGGGATTGCCGCGACGAATCTGGAATGCATCNATCTGGCGGCTCACCGANCTGAGATCGGCGAGAGAGGGAGCGTAACCATTGATTGATGCGCCCANTCTGAGAAAGAGTCCACGCACCGCTCCCCATGAAACCACTATTCGAGGATGGAAAATATACTTTTCGAGTTCACGNCCATCCTGNCGGCTAAACGTTCGGAGAGCCCCGAGTCCGAGAATATAATTCACCTGTTTGANCTTCGACTGAAATTCACCATAGAGAGAAGTCTCCGAAGAAACCATCCTNACATCGACATCCTCATCGCCCGAATAGATGTTCCTCATCCATTCCTGTCGCTGCCNGATTCCTCCGCTGATCTTGCCGAAATCAAACTCCTTTTCATANATACCCTCTCCAAACAACGACCACTTCGTGCCTTCGATATCTGTGANGAANNCATCTNCCAAATCCTCACCTTCTGTCATTCTATAGGTATGCTGGTTTCGACTGTTCAGATACGATCCGACAACATCAAAGTANAGGCTTTGTCGTTTAGGTAACTTCAACTGATAGTAGATATCGAGAGATGGAATGTTGATACGTGTTGTAGTTCGGTCGGCTATCCGAAACTCTTTCTCATCCTGATACAGGATACTGTTTCTGTCAGCGAAAGAATTNGGTTCGTCCTTATAATAGTTTCGAAAGCTGATGCTTAACATCTGTTTGTCCGCATCATTATAGANATATCTCANCGATGCGTTCAACTGATCCCACTTCAGAGGGGTATAGTCGCCGACCTCCNTGTTGGTAACNGTCCGATCCGTGAAATGATAGGATTCTTCATTTCGGCGTAACCATTTCTGATCTCGCCGTTCCCANCATACATTGGCACTGAACANAGACTTTTCGGTGTTATATCTACCGCCGAGTGCATATCGTCCCCAGCCGGGGCTATTCACTCCCTGAAGGAAATTGCCATTGACATTTCCTCCAATGTTTCGGAACTTTACGATATAGTTCATCACAGCGGGAGCACCTTCATATTGAAATCCGGGGTTGTCTATATACTCAANTTTAACGATNTTATCCGGATTGAGAGCCATAATCTCGTCGCCGGTAGCCTCGACACCGTTAATCCTCAGCTGAACCTNCTTGTTGCCGTCNATGGTGATGGAGTTNCCGATCATGTCGACCGTTATGCGGGGCAAATTCAANGCAAGAATAAGATTGATTCCGTTAGACGAAGCTTTTCGCTGCTGGTCTGTCGGAGATATTATCTGACGGTCTACTGTCCGAACAACCGGATCTGCCGAGATGGTCACCTGATTGAGTCGGATCGCNTTCTCTGTCATATATATCGTGCCGAGCGAGTATCTGTCGAGCGTGCGTTCAACGGTATGATATCCCGTGCTGCTGAACTTGCCGATTACTCCGGATTTATCNCAAGGAATACTGAATTTACCTTCCCCGTCTGAGAAACCATATGTGATTACGGTTGAATCATTACGTGAGAGGAGAAGAATAGTGGCAGCTACGACTGGTTCGCCATCTGAACCCATCAGACGACCGCGGTAGATATGTTTACCATGCTGGAGAGCCTCTACATAATAGCGGTCGCCTGTCTTTTTTACTGACACCGGATTCAAACCTACCGTCTGTCTCAAAGCATCATAGGGATTATCGGTGTCAATTCTTGCGGAGGTTGTNTAGGACTCAAGCTCGTTATATATGAAGTTGAGCTTTAACGACGGATTATCTTCGGCTATCCGGTTGAGAGCCTGAGAAAGAGGGACGGAGCTGAATCTGTAGATGAACTTACCGGCACTCGCCACGAATGAACACAGCACCCCTGCCAGCAATAAAATGACATATTTCTTCATCACTCTACGGTTAAAGTGTTGTTTTCAAAAACGATGTCAATATGCTCAAAGTTATTGAGCTGATCAATCACTTCGTCCAATGACTGAGACTGATCCCAGTTGAAGTAGAGTCTCAGGTTTCCTGCAGTTGAGGATGCAAAAGTAACGGACACTCCGTAGTAGTCACTCACAGCTTTGATTATGCTTTCGGCCGACACATTCTTGAAAACGATAGTTTCCGGTTCTTCTGTTTGACTATCACCGGTCGCTTCGTCAATCATCGGAACTTGCTTACCAACTGTTTCGGAATTGACACTTCTATCATCTGTGAGGGTGGTAGGATCGGGCGTCGCGTCGATGTGNGAATATTTCACTCCGATACTGGCGGCTACAACTGCAAGTGAGGCCACAATGACTACAGCCACAGATGCGGCGGCATGGTGACTTATGAATCCAGAAAGGCCGAGTATTGTTCTTTTGGGTTCTTCCTTCCTGAGATGCGTGTGTGCAAATCTCTCCCATTCACGGTCGATGTCCGGCTCTGAGGTTTCGGTAAGTGCTACCGATGTCTTTGATAATGCTTCGTATAGTTCTCGCACACCGGGATCCTTCAGAAGATTGGCCAATTCTTCGTCTGAAAATCGTTCGGGATGTTCAATGGCTTCGAATAGTTTGTCAGTATTTTCCATAATCTTTGAATTTTAGACGTAATACATCCAAAGCATGACGAAGATGTTTATAAACAGCTGTCTCGCTGATTCCTAAAGTCTCGGCGAGCTCGCGATAGCTAAGATGGTCAGAGAATCGCAGTCGGACCACACGGCGGCATTGTTCCGAAAGATGCCGATCAAGGACCGAGTTAAGCCACGCGATATCATCCTCATCCGGCCATTCTTCGTCTTCTATCTCATCNAGCTCAAGAGCATAAAGTTTGTTGAGACGCTGACGGATTGATAAGTTTCGGATATGATTCAGACACGCGAAGCGTACACCTTTAAAAAGAAAGGCGGTGGTGATAGTCTCCGGAGAATCGGAAAGCAATGAGGCGAAGACATCGTGCACAATGTCCCGTGCGGTTTCTTCATCGCGGACCAATCGGTTCGCAAGAATGAACATCGCCTTAAAATTACTGCGAAATAGCTGTTCTATATCGTTTGCTGTCGTCATACATATTATGAAGTCATCTAAACTTTTTACGAAAACAAAATAAAAGTTTAAAATGGTTTTCTTCAGGGTCAATCTTCATTAATCTTTTGGCATCTTCCAATCCTTTCATCGGTCACGATGCCCGCAT
>JAAVFK010000023.1 GCA_014800785.1 Bacteroidales bacterium | reverse complement strand
CTGGCGCTCATGCTGGGCGGATGTGCCAACGACGACATCACAAACCCTGCCGGCTCCGCCAAGGCGCCGGGCGTATACGTCCGTCTCGCGGGGGCGGCCGGGAAATCCAATACCCGCGCGGGCGAGGAGGAGGTGCAGACCGCCGACGAGAAGAAGGTGAACTCCGTGCTGGCCGTCCTGTTCGACACCCACTATAAGGCTGACGCTTCGGACTCTGAGTCCCGCATCGGTTTCTACAAGACCGTCGACGCGACCCTCGTTGACGAGGCGACGGGCGAGTACAGCTTCATCGTCGAGAAGGACGCGACCTACGACATCTGGCTCGTGGCAAACGCCGACAGCGACCTGACCGGCCTGCTCAAGGGTACGGACGGTGCCGACGGCGCACTCAAGCCGGGCGCGACCGTGGAGGACTTCTCCTCCCTGATCGCTGCCCAGGCGCCCGACCGTCAGGGAGAGTTCCTTATGGTCAGCACCTATTCCGAAAAGGTGACTACCGGGATCGACAAGACCTACAGCATCGGCGAGGTGCACATGGAACGTCTCGCCGCGCGTTTCGACCTCGTCAATAAGGCCGAGGGCGTGACCGTCCGCAAGGTGACCTACGGAAACCGTGCGGTCAGTTCCTCGCTGCTGACACCCAACTCCATGGATCCCGCGATAGAGTACGCCACATGGTCTACCCCCGACGGCTTCTCGCTCGAAGGAAGCAAGGACCCGGAGGCGACCGAGATCCAGCTCATGTACAGCTACGAGAATGTCTCGAAGAGCGGTGAGACGACGCTCCCCGTCATCTCCATCGAGTATGAGCAGGATGGTGCGGTGCGCACCCACGAGGTTCAGCTGATCGACCCCGATGCACCGGCAGGCACAGTCCTCCCGATCAAGCGCAACCATCTCTACCGTCTCGTGCTGACAAAGGCCGGCAAGCTCAACTTCAACCTTGAGGTGGCCGACTGGGAGGAGGCCGACGCCTTCGGGAAGTCCGACCTCAACGAACACCTCATTCTCCCCCCCGACGAACAGCAGAAACTCAACGAACAGCTCCTCGTCTATGACCTCTTCACCGAGTTCAATGTGAAGAGCCTCAACCTGACCGATAAGACCGTGACCGAGTTTTATGATAAACTCGCTGTTGGTGAAGAGGATGTTCCTGCATCATCAATGTTCTCTTATATCGAGTTAAAAACCGCAGGTCTGACAGCTAATGGAGAGAATGCGATTATAAAGGATACGCAGGGTAACTCTTATCGACTCCCGACACTGGGTGAACTTATGTTGCTGGTACCGGTAGCTGATGATCTGTTACCTGGATTCACTAAATTCGAATACAATAGTGATAACTTACCTATATGGCACATTCCTCTGTGGTCAACATATTCTGATAGGGTTATGTGTACTGATGAATTTACAGAGAACGTATATTTAAAGAACAATGATAACGGAACATGGGCGACCTCGGAAAACATAGAAAATGAGTCTGATAATGGTTTTTCCGGAAAAAGTCAGATGTTAAGAGGGAAAGCGATTGAAGGTCTAACATTTAGCTACGTTGGAAATGCGGCTCAGTATGGATATGATGATTCGAGATCATCACCTGTTCATCCCGTATATGCTGTAAGATTTAAGGGGACTAACCAGTGTGCGGCGTATAGATACCAAAATACGGCTTTCCAGGATAATCCATATAAAAGATATCTGTCTATTAGAATAAAAGCACTCCCGAAAGACACCGAATATAATGTATATGATATTGCTGATAATCGATCATTTTGGGCAAGCGATTATATTGAGGTGAAAATACCATTGAGTGCACGACTTAGCAGCCCATCATTCACAATGACAGATCGTGGATATGGCTATCTGATGAGTTCGACTATTATAAAAGGAACAAATCCCGGTAACCTCTCAGCTCTTGCCGGATATTGTAGAATTACAACTTTTAGTTCAACGTACAAATGCCCCGTTCGTCTTGTCAAAGTAAATAAAGAGTCGGAGCCGGAGGAACAGAAGTAAAACGATATACACAAAATAAGCACAAGTCGTGAAAAACGGGTCACTATTGAAGTGATCCGTTTTTATATGTCCCTGATATAACTTTTAAAGTCTCTACCATTACATCGCCCTGACGAGCTCAGCAGACGTAGATCATTTGTACATATTATTGGGGATGCCTGCGGAACCACACAGCTTCCGTTACTCTTTATCTTCAAGGCCGGATCTTAGCTCGCGGATTTTCTCAAGGGGAAGTTCCGTAATGTTAAAGATCATCATATCAGGCATGCCGCTTTTGATCATACGCACGGCTATCTGCTCCTTACCGGCTTTCATTCCCTCTTTCTTCCCTTTCTCCATTCCTTCTTGTATACCTTCGAGACGAGACCGCTCGGAAGCATAATCTACTCCAGCCTGATATGAGCGGAGACGATCAAGAGACTCGCTGTAACGCACCATCTCTTCACCGACAATGCTCGCACTTTCGGCTGCATCAAAAAGCTCTTCATATCCTCCCTCCTTATAAGGGGCGGAATTCTTGTACAATAGATATAGTAGACTATACGCTTTCCATCTGCCGATGAGGGTAAAATCTCCTTATCGTGAAAACGTACATCCATCACAGTTATTTCATCTCCAAGCACAGCTCCGAATCATTGCCCTCTCCCAACCGATAACCCTTCCGAGTCCTTGTAGGGACGCACGGCTCGTGCGTCCACCAGAACGCACTCATTCACAGATTTATAAGGAGCATAATTCGTCGGACGCACGAGCCGTGCGTCCCTACAAGGTAATGTGACAGTCAACCAAAATCAGGAAAAGACATCTCGTGCCTCCACCTCCCTCACCACCCGATTACCGGTTATTAACACTTTGGTTAAAGAACCAAAAAAATAAACCATTGACTTAAACTTTTGTTTTAATGTCAAGTCTTATGAATAAACGCTCGCAAAATTGAACGATGACAGACAATCTGTTATCAAATAGAAAATCTGTTAGCTTTTGCGAGCTTTTGATAAACAAAACGCAATTAATAATCGGATACGACAACAAAACGATTGATATCAACAATCGACTTTGTTCCTCTGATCAGTCGTTCCATAAAACTATAATGGATATGAAAAAATTCATGATGTCATGCGCAGTTGCGCTTCTCTCCCTTACCGGTCTCAATGCTGTCGCTGCCAACCAGTCCGACCAGCAGAAAGATTGTTCGAAAACCGAGTGTGTCGGCAAAGCAGGTTGCTCTAAAGACAAGAAGGACTGCAAGAAAGGCAAGAAGGGCAAAAAGGACCGTAAAGGCAAGAAAGGTCAGCAGTGCTGCAAAGGCAAAAAAGGGAATCCCGCTTTTGCCGGTATCGAGCTGACCGCCGAACAGCAGGCAAAAATCAATGAAATCAACGCCAAGCGTAAAGCCGCCGTCGAGAAGAGCCGTGCCGAGCTTCAGAAGGCCATCCAGAAAGACCGCGAACAATATAGCGCGGAGGTACGCAAAGTCCTGACCGCCGAACAGCAGGTTACTTACGACAAGAACGTAGCTGAAATGAAAGCCAAACGTGCCGAAAAGCAAGCTGTACGCGAAGCTAAACGTGTCGAAAAGGATGCAAGACGTGTCGAAAAGCGCGCCGGCAAGAAGCTCAAAGGAGTAGGCCTCGAAGCCGAGAAAGATGCCAAAGAGGTTGTTCAGAAAACCGAAAAGAAATTCTGACTATTGAAGTCATCTTGACNTCTAACTATTCGACGTAANGCGAATAGTATNNGGGATNCCATTNTACAACAAATAAATGTTAAAAGCACCGGTTGGTTTAAACCAACCGGTGCTTTTTGTGTTTTATAGATGTAGGCGACGTCGCACAGACAATGCCCGCAAAATAATAAAACAATTCTATGCGACGAAACGGAGTCAGGTATGCGTACCGGCTCCGTTTTCTTTTTATTGCTGTTCGAGTTGCTCGACCATTCGGTGCGCACGCTTGTAGCCGAGGGCTTCTGCATGNTTGAAGAGCTGCAGNGCCTCGGACTCGTTGGCGTCGACNCCCTGNCCACGATAGAACATCATCGCAAGCTGATAGGCGGATTCTCCGTCACCGTTCTGCGTTCCGAGTGTNAACCAACGGATCGCCTCGGAATCGCTGCGCTCAAAACCATCGAGACCTTTCAGGTAATAGACGCCCAGATTGTACATCGCCTGGGGNTTACCCATATCNGCNGACTTCGTCAGCAGTTCGAGTGCCTTGGCCGGGTCTCCGGCTTCGGCGGCATCCATTCCTTCGATGCAAAGTTTNTCNGCTTCNGGAGTAACCTCCTTCTTGACCGTCTGCATNGTCATNACCATCGGAGCNGCNGCNGCGCGNGGATCCATAGTCTCTTCAGGCTCGTCGGCCATCATNGCTCCGAAAGTGCAGAGCATAGCCATTGTCAGAATTGTCTTCTTCATTTNTTGACATAAAAAGTCAAGCAAGTGNACAAATACCNTCTTATGATTTTTGTTCACTTGCTTGATTCCTATATTAGTATTAGTGAGTGATATCGTAGCCCTGNTTTCTCAGATAGTGGAGAATCTGATAGTGGAGAGCGTGGTCATAATATCCGAGGATGTGGGCACACCAGTCGTTGTCGGTTGTGCCGCCGGCGCGGGTATGATTGTAGTGNTGAACCTCCGCGTCATACTCGGCGAGTTCGCGANCCATCTGCTCGTTGTCCTCGCGATAGCTGTTGCGGTGGAACACCAGCGACGTTCCCTGCTTCGGCTTGTGGTCGGGATGTTCACGGGGCACGCCGAGTGCGAGACCGCAGACAACAAAGACCCCNTTCGGNAGTTTCAGCATCTCGGCCAGACGGGCCGGATCGACCGTGCGGAGATAGCCGACACAGTTACAACCGAGNCCNCANGCNTCNGCNGCCACGACGGCACTCATCATTGCGAGCGAAGCNTCGATGATACCGATGCANACACCGTCCATAGTATCAGTGATAGCCGGCATAGCCAGTCCCTTCTCNTTNGCNAGNAGGGAAATCTTGTTATANTCGGAACAGAAGATCAGGAGACGGTTGCAGGTCTTCAGCTGCTTCTGGTTAGTCATTTCATAGAGTTTCTCCTTGAGTTCCTGATCNTCNATGTCGATGACAGAGAACTGCTGACCGTTGTAGGAAGTCGGAGTATTCTCAACGGCCTTGTAGATGAACTCCATTGTTTCCTGAGGAATNGCCTCACGCTCATATCGGCGGATGCTGACGCGATCGAGAAGAGTGNCTTTTACGTCTTTCATATGTATCGTTTTGGTTAATAAAATTACGGTATCACCTATATAATTACGGTCCGGTAAAAGCTGTAATTATGACAGAGAGGTAGAAAAAGCAAAGGCCGCCGCCCCGCGAGCGGGCACGACGACCTTTGTATAAGGCCACGCCAAAGTATTGTGACGAAACTCCGAATGACAGGATTTGAGTGCCGCAATATCTTTGTAATCCACCAGCGCCACGCTTGGTAGCGGGGGCACGCCATCGACATTACAGCTTGTCTCGGTATTTCATAAGATTTGATGAGTTTCCCAATTATCTTCGGCGTGGTGTTACTCATCAACGGGAAGTCCGCTCCCGGACAGTTCCCGCGGGGGATNATCTGTCATTATAACAAACAGACCCCGTCTGATGTTCGTGGCCGGCGACNCTTAGGCNTTAACCTTGTCGCAGATTGCCTTGAATGCTTCGGGCTGGTTCATCGCGAGGTCAGCGAGCACCTTGCGGTTGATCTCGATGCCGGCCTTGTGGATGAGACCCATGAGCTTAGAGTAAGAAAGCTCCTCCTGACGCGCNGCAGCGTTGATACGCTGAATCCAGAGTGCGCGGAAGTTACGTTTTTTCTGCTTACGGTCGCGGTATGCGTAGGTCAGACCTTTCTCCCAGGTATTTTTGGCGACGGTCCACACATTGCGGCGGCTGCCATAATAACCGCGGGTAAGCTTAAGGATTTTCTTTCTCTTGGCACGTGAAGCCACGTGATTGACTGATCTGGGCATTTTTTAATTTTTTTGATTGGCAGCGGTAATTATTTACACTTTTGAATTTTGCTGCACATTCGGTTAATAAAAAATTGTGTTGTTTTCGAGAAGGGAGGTGCGGGGATGAATCATGAGAAATGAGGCTCCCCTGCGTCTCTCGGCTGATTAGCGGAGAGTCAGGAGTTCCTTGACCTGACGACGGTTTGCGCCGTCTACCAGAGCGGTGTGGTCGAGGTTACGCTTACGCTTGGTGCTCTTCTTTGTCAGAATGTGGCTGTGGTAAGCGTGCTTTCTCTTGATTTTACCTGTGCCGGTCAGAGCGAAACGCTTCTTGGCAGCGGCATTGGTCTTCATCTTAGGCATTTTGTTGGAATAAATTAGTTGTTTGACATTCACCTCGGCACACATTGTGCCTACGGTCTCTATTTACACACTATAGTAATAAACACTAAAAGTCACCTTTTAGTATCTGACTACTCTATTTTTTTTGAGTGGTCCGGGATCAGGCTTCGGCGTTCGCGGCGTCGTCAGACTTTTCCTCCTTGCGGGGCTTGTCTTCCTTGGCCGGCTTGCCGCCCTTCTCTTCCTTGCCACCCTCCTTGGCTTTCGCCTCGGCGAGCTCTTTCTTGGTCTTCAGCGGCGCGAGCATGATGATCATACGCTTGCCTTCGAGAACCGGCATCTGCTCGAGCTTGCCATACTCCTCGAGATCGTTTGCGAATCTCAGAAGGAGAAGCTCACCCTGATCCTTGAAGAGGATCGAACGTCCGCGGAAGAAGACATGGGCCTTTACCTTGGAACCCTCTTTGAGGAAGCCGATCGCATGCTTGAGCTTGAAGTTGTAGTCATGGTCATCTGTTTGCGGTCCGAAACGGATCTCCTTGACTACGACCTTGGTCGCCTTCTGCTTCTGCTCTTTCAGACGTTTTTTCTGCTGATAGAGAAATTTCTGGTAGTCGAGGATCCTGCAGACAGGGGGTTCGGCATTGGGAGAGATCTCGATGAGGTCAAGTTCCATTTCCGCCGCCATCTTGCGGGCCTTGTCAATAGGATAGACACCCTGCTCAACGTTGTCACCGACCAGACGCACCTCTTTGGCGCGGATCTGCTCGTTGGTCGCGTAGGGATCGTTCTTACGGTCTCCCGGACGCGGACGCTGTCCGGGACGGGGACGGGGGCCTCCGCCCATCGGGCGGCGCGGGCCAGAGAATTGAGGTTTTTTCTCCATTAACAGTTTTTATCGGTCTGGGTATTCAGTATGCGGACTGACCGGGGTCCTTTTTGATTGTTTTCGGGGGTTAGTATTCTGCTTTGCGTCATCATCGAGCGGTCGCCTCGGCAACCTCTGCGTTCAATAACTCTGCAAAGTTAGCAATTTTCATCGTACCGCGATCACCTTCGCCCTGTTTTCTTACAGAAACTTCGCCATTTTCTGCTTCTTTTTCACCTACGATCAGCAGATAGGGCACTTTTTTGAGCTCGTTGTCGCGAATTTTCTTACCGATCTTCTCGTTTCGGTCGTCTACGAACGCACGCACACCCTCCTTGTCAAGCTCCTTGGCCACGGAGAAGGCGTAGTCGTTGAATTTCTCCGAAATCGGAAGAATAACACACTGCTCGGGTATGAGCCAGAGGGGCAGTTTGCCGGCGGTGTGCTCAAGCAGAACGGCGACGAAGCGCTCCATCGAACCGAAAGGTGCACGGTGAATCATCACCGGACGGTGCTTCTGGTTGTCCGAGCCGGTATATTCAAGACCGAAGCGCTCGGGGAGGTTGTAGTCAACCTGAATGGTACCGAGCTGCCAGCGGCGGCCGATGGCATCTTTCACCATGAAGTCGAGCTTCGGACCGTAGAATGCGGCCTCACCCTCAACCTGACGGGCTTTGAGGCCCTTTTCGGCACAAGCCTCGATAATGGCGTTCTCCGCGAGATGCCAGTTCTCGTCAGAACCGATATACTTCTCTTTATTTTTCGGATCGCGGAGCGAGATCTGAGCCTCGAAGTTCTGGAAGTCGAGAGCCTTGAAGATATAAAGGATGATATCCATAACCTTCAGGAACTCGTCTTTGATCTGGTCGGGCGCACAGAAGATGTGGGCATCGTCCTGCGTGAAGCCGCGGACACGGGTCAGACCGTGAAGCTCACCGCTCTGCTCGTAACGGTAAACCGTTCCGAACTCGGCAAGACGAAGGGGCAGTTCGCGATAGGAACGCGGAGAAGCCTTGTAGATCTCACAGTGGTGAGGACAATTCATCGGCTTGAGCATATACTCCTCGCCCTCTTCGGGGGTGTGGATAGGCTGGAACGAGTCCTTGCCATACTTCGCCCAGTGACCCGAAGTCACATAGAGAGCTTTGTTGCCGATATGGGGAGTGATTACCTGAAGGTAACCATATTCTTTCTGAATCTTACGCAGGAACTGCTCCAGACGATCGCGGAGAGCCGCTCCCTTCGGAAGCCAGAGAGGAAGGCCCTGACCTACGGTCTGGGAGAATGTGAAGAGCTCCATCTCCTTGCCCAGCTTGCGGTGGTCACGTTTCTTGGCCTCTTCGAGAAGAACCAGATACTCATCGAGCATCTTTTTCTTGGGAAAGGTGATACCGTAGACACGAACGAGCTGGTCGCGCTTCTCGTCGCCGCGCCAGTAAGCTCCGGCAAGCGAGAGAATCTTGATAGCCTTGATCGAACCGGTGTCGGGAAGGTGCGGNCCACGGCAGAGGTCGGTGAACTCACCCTGCGTGTAGGTTGTGATATGACCATCTTCAAGCTCNGAGATCAGTTCGGTCTTATAAACCTCACCGCGGTCGCCGAACATCTTCAGCGCGTCATCCTTTGAGATATCGCTGCGAACGATTGCTTCCTTGCGGGCGGCAAGCTCGGCCATTTTCTTCTCNATCTTCGGGAAGTCCTCGCTTGTGATCTTNTGCTCACCGGGTGCTATATCATAATAGAAGCCGTTCTCGATCGCAGGACCGATACCGAACTTCACACCGGGATAGAGCTCCTGAAGAGCNTCGGCGAGAAGGTGGGCCGAAGAGTGCCAGAANGCATGTTTTCCTTCGGGCGAATCCCACTTGAAGAGTTCGATCGAGGCGTCGCCGTCNATCGGGCGTGTGATATCCCACTCCTGGCCGTTGACTTTTGCGGCCAGCACATCGGCGGCGAAGCGGGGGCTGATGCTTTCGGCAATCTGACGCGGGGTGACACCTGCCTCAAAAGCCTTCACGTTGCCGTCGGGAAAAGTTATATTGATCATATCTTATTCTAAATCANACTATTGGNGACAAATCAAANACTTGCCTCCATAAATTCGCACAAAGTTACGAATTTTCCGCGACTTATGCAAACCAATTTACAGCTACCGGTCAAATTGTCAGATTGTCAAAATATCAAATTGACAAAATGTCAGATTGCCAAATTGACGAATTGAGTTGGCGTCGCCCCCGGAACTTCCGGAAGCAACTCGGGGGAGGGGGGNGGGCAATTTTAACATATGTGAAATGACCCTTTTATTCTTATTCTTTGTTAAAATTTAAAAAACTTAATAGAAATAGCTATGGAAACACACAATATGCCNGTCAATCCTGCGGGTGGACCGCTGAAAGGGGTCCGCGGTATGATGCTCACTTTCACAGACGANCCGTTCCTGCGNGATGCGTCGCNGTGCTATAAGCTATATANTGACGGACTGGCCGTGATTCANGACGGCCACTTCTTGGACGTAGGCGAGTATGCCGACATTGCNCCCAAGTATCCCGATCTGAAGGAGGTCGAGGTGCATGAGGATTCCCTTATCGTTCCGGGTCTGATCGACTGCCATCTCCATTATGTCCAGAGNCCGATGATCGGATCGTTCGGAGATTCTCTCCTCGAATGGCTCAANACATACACCTTCCCGACCGAAAGCAAGTTCAAGGANAAGGAATTTGCTGACGAGGTCGCACGTATATTCTTCCGGCAGATTCTNTCTCANGGNACAACNTCNGCCAACATCTTCGCCACCACATTCGCGACNAGCGTCGACGCGATCTTCGAGGAGAGCGAACGCTACAACACGCGTATCATCAGCGGCAAGGTGCTNCAGGACCGNAATCTCCCCGATTCGCTGAANGATCCAAGCACGGAGGGCTCAATCATATTGACCGAGGAACTGATGAAGAAATGGCACCATCGCGGTCGCCAGCTTTACGCNGTGGTTCCGCGGTTCGCNCCTACCTCCACCCCACTCCAGCTTCAGCTCGCCGGCGAGCTTTATCAGCGCAATCTCGACCAGGGNGTCTATATGCANACTCACCTCGATGAGGTTCAGAGTGAGATCGACTGGGTGACAAAGCTTTTCCCNGACCGAAAGAACTACACCGATGTATATGACCATTTCGGACTTGTGGACCGCAATTCGGTATTCGCCCACTGCTGNATCGTCCGCGAGGAGGAATGGCAGACNCTCCACAAAAACGGATGTGGCGTGGCCCACTGTCCGTCGAGCAACCTCTTCCTCGGNGACGGTGAGTTCAAATATTGGGAGGCCAAGAATCAGGAGCGTCCGGTGAAAGTCGGAATGGCGACCGACGTCGGCGGCGGAACCAATTTCTCAGTGTTCCGTCAGCTCGGAGAGGCTTATAAGGTGGCNATGCTTCAGGATCACAGNCTGGACACCATCCACAGCCTTTATCTGGCAACCCGCGGNGCAGCCGAGNCACTCCATCTCGAAAACACCATCGGTTCNATCGCACCGGGCTACGAGGCCGACATGGCGGTTCTCGATCTGAAGCCGTCCGAATTCGCCGCGTGGAGACTCGGCTTCTCNGAAGACATTTTCAGCAAGCTNTTCGTCCTGATGACACTCGGCCTCGACAACAACAACCGCGCGACCTACGTCGCCGGCCGCAAGGTCTATGACCGCGACCGCACCGAGCAGTTCCTNTATGCCGACAAGGCGTGAGGATCAACCGGGATCAATCGGGATTNATCGGGATCAATCGGGATTTTCGGGATTAATCTCGACTCATCGGGATTAATCTCGATTAGCCCTCAACTTAACTTAAAACTCTGAACCATGGGTACAAATTCAAAACTCATACCGGAATCCGCGGGCAAGTACCGTCTCGGAGGTCCGAGAGCGTGGTGGATATGGATTATCGCCACCGTTTTCACCATTTATCTGTTCAATGTCCAGACGATGTTCTCTGTCGTCCAAGGTGACATCAAGACAACACTTCATCTCGACGACTCGCATCTGACGATGATCGCCGCGACCTACACCTGGGCTTTCGCCATCTTCCAGTTCTTCGGAGGTGCGTTCCTTGACTGTTTCGGATCGCGCAAAGTCCTGATCCCGGCCTTTATCTTTGTGGCCGCAGGCGTGTTCCTCTATGGTCTGGCTACAAGCTACGCCATGATCCTCGTGGCGCAGGTGCTCATGGCACTCGGAGCCTGCTGCGGATTCGTCGGCGCGGGATATATCGGTGGTATATGGTTCGGCATGGCGGCTTACGGCACCATGTTCGGCTACGTTCAGGTTCTCTCGTCCCTTTCGAGCGCAATCCAGCAGCCGATAACCGAGAGCCTTCTCACACACCTCTCTTATGAAAAGCTGTTCATTTATCTCGGCTTCTTCGGTGTGCTTCTCGTGATCTTAGGATTCCTCTACATGCGCAATCCGACTCCGGTGACCACCCACAAGAGTCCGTTTAAGGTTGTCGGCCACAATCTCCTTCAGATTGTGAAGATGCCGCAGATGTGGATCGCGGCCCTTTGGGGCGGCATCGCCTTCGGCCTCAACCTCGCCCTCGGCGTCGTCTGGACCCCGAAGATCTTCACCAACGCCGGGTTCACCCTCGACAACGGCAATGTTGGCTCGGCTCTTCTCTGGCTCGGTCTCGCCGCAGGCTCCTGCTTCTGGCCGAAATGGAGTGACAGGATCCATAGCCGCAGAATCCCGAGTATCATCGGCATCATATTGATGATCGTCGGACTCTTCACCGTGGTCTATATCGACATGCCTCTCTGGCTGATGGACACCATGATGTTCATTATCGGCATGGGCGCCACCTCCCACATGCTGGCATTCACAGTTGGCGGTGACGTAGCCGGCGGACCGCTCGTCGGAACCTCCAGCGCATTCCTCAACGGCATTATGTTCATCTTCGGCGGTATCCTCCAGAATATCCCGTCGAATCTCCAGAGCCACGGCGCCGGCCCGCAGAGCATGTTCCTCCCCTTCATCATAGCCGCCATCATCGCTCTCATATTCGTCTTTATCCAGAAGGAGACAGCCCCTCAAAATTCATAAAAGTGAACCCAGCTACTCTTAGCTACTTTTAGCTACTCTTAGCTACCAAGAATACCAAAGCCGCCACGCGAACCCGCGTGGCGGCTTTGTTTTTACTGCATCCGCTTGAGCAGATTGTAGCTTTCCAGCACACCGAGTTCGCCGGCTTTAGAGAGGTCGGCGAAGGCGGTGCGCTTGTCGCCGGCCTGAAGGAGCGTAAGCCCCCGGTTGTAATAGGCCTCGCCGAAGGAGGGGTCCAGTGCGACGGCGGTGTCAAAACAGCGACGGGCCGCCGTGTAGTCTTTCAGTATATAATGAATGATACCCTTGTTGAACCAGGCGTAGACAAGACGCGGATTAACGGCGAGCGCGGCGTCATAGTCCGCCAGCGCATCACTTATGTCGGCGACCGCCATACGTCCGGCCAACATCGCGTCCGCATCGTCGCGATATCCCTCTTGAGAGCGGGCGAATTTCGCGGCGGCGCGTGCCATAAGTGCCGGTGTCAGCCCGGGTGTCTCGGCGAGAGCCGCATCGAGATCAGCAACCGCCGCATCATAATCCCGAAGAGTCAGCGCCACCACTCCCCTGCCGAGTCGCTCGGCCGGCGAGCCACCCCCGGTCTTGATCCGTTGAGAGAGATCGGCCGATATTTTCATCAGGCGGTTGAACTCCTGTTCTCCGACTGCCCCCTTTGCCGAGGCGGGTGAGAGATAGAGGCGATTCGGGAGATAGCCGGCGGTGTTGAAGTCGTCGAGTTCGCGGAAATAGTTGGACTGCTGCTGGAGCGTAGTCTGCGGGACAACAAATGTTACCACATAGAGAGGCGACGGCGAAACAGAAACGGTGCGGTCCTGGACGCGCCCTTTGATACGGTCATTGAAGGCCATCGGTGTCGATTCCGTTGCTCCACCGACGGTCACGAGCTGATTAAAGCGGGCCATAACCTCCTCCTCGCTTTCCTCTTTGTCGCCGTTCTCGCCGAGTCGGTTGGTCTCGCCCGAGGCGATTACGGGGAGATCGAGCGGTTGGCCGGAGGGATCCTTGACATAGCGGCGCACCATTTCGTCGGCCTTAGCGACGTTGCGCAGAGCCTCGTCATATCGTCCCGACTGACGCAGAGCTTCGGCCATCGCGTAGTAGACGAGATAGAATTTGGGATAGCGCGAGGCAACCGCGCGGAAGTCTTTCAAAGCATCGGAGTTCTTCCCGGCCTCCATATATACAAGGCCTCGGTTGAAAAGGGCGTGGAAGTTCAGCGGTTCGAGAGCCAGCACCTCAGAAAAGTCCTTGGCTGCGTTGTTCAGATCCTTCACTTCATAGCGAAGCAGGGCGCGATTGAACAGGGCCGGCTTATAGGCCGGGTCGAGCTGAAGCGCATAGTTATAGTCGGTCAATGCTCCGAGGTAGTTGTCGGCATTATAGCGAATGTAGGCCCGGTTGACGTAAAGCGACGGATCGTCGTGACGCAGGCGCAACACCTCGTCCATGTCCACCTCGGCATAGGTCCATTGCTTGCGGTCAGCATTGATGGCGGCCCTCATCAGGCGTGCATTCAGCAGATTGATATTCAGCTTGAGCGCATGGTCGAGATCATCGAGCGCACCGACGGTGTCCCCTTCGAGGACACGCAGACGGGCGCGCGCTCCATATCCCTCATCGAAACGGGGGTATTGACGAAGAAGGGTGGTGAAGGTCTCGTTCGCGGCCGAGTCGCGCCTGAGCTCGGTCTGGGCTATCGCTTTGTAGAAAAGGAAATATCTGTCGGTGGGATTGTGTTCGAGTCCCTTGTCATAGTCAGCTATGGCGAGCGAGTCGCGCCCCATCTGCTGACGGGCGAATCCGCGCACCTTGTAGGCCTCGGTCTTGAACGCATTGCGTTCGAGGGCCGCGCTGCAGTCGGCCTCGGCGCCGGCGTAGTCGTCGAGCTGAAGCTTGGCCACACCGCGGAGGTAATAAGGGTCTGCCAGATATGGCTTCGCCTTGATCGCCTGGTTGAAATACTGGATGGCCAGCATATAGTCCTCCATAGAGAGGACGTTGCGCCCGATATTCATCACCTGCTCCGCGTTGACCTGTGCCGGGCAGGTCGTCGGAAAGAGCGCGAAAATCGCAAGAGACGCTATGGTTGTCAGTTTCCTTTTCTTCATCGTCTGCAAAGTTAACAATTTTTTAGCGAAACGAGAGAACCCGCAGGGGGGTATGGGGGTTGTGCATATATAAGATTAACAGTTATTGCAGGAGTTTAAACGGCTTCCCGGCCCTCCTCACAATAAATGTTAAAAAATGACGTTATACTAATTCACGATATTGTATCCGTCATGATGTCGCCCTCGGCGCATCGCACCTCCCGGAACTGTCCGACGGTGACACGCTCCTCCAAATCAGAAAAACACCAAGACGCCGGTCGTCTAAAAAATATACTGTAGTCATGCAGAACACGAAAGAGAAAATATTGATCATAGGTGGCGGTTTCGCCGGCCTCAATCTTGCAAAACGACTCGACAAGAATCGCTTTGAGGTGATGGTGCTCGACCGCAACAACTACCACTCCTTCCCTCCTCTCTTTTATCAGATCGCTTCGTCGGGTCTCGACACCTCTAACATATCCTTCCCCTTCAGACGTGAGTTCAAGAAGCTAAAGAACGTGACCTACCACATGGGTCACGTCAAGAATATAGATCTCGACGCGAAAACGGTCACCTCCTCCTACGAGACAATCTCATATGACCGCCTCGTGATCGCGGCCGGCTCGACCAACAACTATTTCGGCATTCCGAACCTGGCGGAGACCGTGTTCGGAATCAAGACCGCTCCGGAGGCCATGCACACCCGCGACGAGATTCTCGACCGCCTCGAACGCGGAGCGCTCGAAAAGGATCCGAAGAGACGCAAGGAACTGCTCAGCTTCCTCGTTGTCGGCGGAGGCCCGTCGGGCGTGGAGATCGCCGGTGCGATCGGTGAGATGAAGCGCGACATCATCCCGCGCGAGTATCCCGAACTCAGTCAGGACGACATCACCGTGACCCTCGTCGAGGGAGCCCCCCGACTCCTGGGTGCAATGGAGGAGAAATCGTCGGCCAAGGCGTGCAAGTATCTCGAGGACCTTCTCGTTGACGTGCGTCTGAACACCCTCATGAAGTCTTATGACAACAAGATGGTGACCTTCGCCGACGGTCATCAGGAATATTGGGAGACGGTCATCTGGACCGCCGGTGTCATGGGTGAACCGATGCCCGGCTTGCCGAAGGATGCAGTCGGTCCCGGCAACCGTATCAAGGTCGACGAATTCAACCGTGTCGTCGGCCACGAACAGGACGTTCTGGCTATCGGCGACATCGCGCTCATGATCAGCGACAAGTATCCGAAAGGTCACCCACAGATGGCACAGCCCGCAATCCAGCAAGCCCGCAATCTCGCGAAGAACATGAACGCCGGAAACTGGGAGAGCAAATTCGTATATAAGGATAAGGGGTCGATGGCGACCGTCGGCAAGAACCGCGCAGTGGCCGACCTCAAGAAACTATCATTCTCGGGAATGATCGCGTGGTGGATGTGGATGGCTATCCACCTGATCTCGATCCTCGGTATGAGAAACAAGCTCAACGTGATGCTGAACTGGATCTGGAACTACTTCACCTATTCCACGTCTCTGCGTCTGCTCCTGAGACCTACGAAATATCCGCTCCGACGCCACTGGGGCGATTGACAAACATACCACCGCACGGGAACTTCTCCACGTCCGGTTATAAAATTCAAACATGAGAAACAAGATATTGATTGCGGGCGTGATATGCCTGACCGCCGTCGGCGCTACATCATGCTCGATGGCCAACGGACTTTTCGGCAAGAAGGTCGAGAAGGAGGCAGTGCTTCCGCTTGACCGCGAACAGGTATCCCAGCCCCAGAAACTCCCCCTCTACACCTCGGCCGACATAGCCCGCGGAATCTTGGCCGGAGATTGGGCGATCGAGACCGTCAACGGCAAACCGGCCGTCGGTGAGACAGCACCTTTCCTGCGCTTCGTTCCTGACGATAAACGTGTCTACGGCAACAACGGATGCAATATTATCAACGCCTCCTATACATATAATCCGAACGACTCTACGGTCAGCTTCTCTCAGATTATCTCGACGATGATGGCCTGTGGCAAGGAGGGAATTACAGATTATGAAATCAACGGAGCTCTCGACGCGGCACGCTCATACGCGTGGCAGCTTGGAGAAAACGAATATACCGTGACCCTGTTCAATGAGAACCACACTCCTATCATGGAGCTGATGCACCAGAACTTCGATTTTCTGAACGGCACCTGGAGCGTGACCTTTATCGGCGACAAGGCCATCGCCAATCCGAAGATGAAACTCGTCTTCGACGTCGACGAGCAGAAGCTTCACGGAAACACCGGTTGCAATATCCTGAACGGCAAGTTCGAGACCGATATGGACGCTCCCAATTCCATCTCGTTCTCAGCACTGGCGACAACCCGCATGGCGTGTCCCGATCAGGACGAGGAGATGCAGCTGATCGTGGCGCTTGAAGACGCTTCGTCGGCCCGCATGATCTCGGCAGATACCGTCTATTTGTTCAACTCGGCCGGCGAACGTGTGCTGGTTCTTCAACGCTCAAAGGAATGAACGAGGTCAGAGTCGACAAATGGCTGTGGGCGATGCGTGTCTTCAAGACGCGCACTATCGCCACCGACGCCTGCAAGAAAGGGCGCGTGACCATCGGAGGCGCTGTCGTCAAGCCGTCTCGCACGATCAAGGTCGGAGACGTAATCGACGTCAAGAAGCCGCCGATCACCTACTCTTTTCGCGTGAAGGCCCTCACCCAGAACCGTCTGGGTGCGAAACTGGTAGAGAACTACCTCGAGAATATCACCCCCAAATCGCAATACGAAATTCTGGAGATGGCCAAGATCTCGGGCTTCGTTGACCGACGCAAGGGTCTCGGCCGACCTACCAAGCGCGACCAGCGCGACCTCTCGCGCTTCAAGGAAGACACCTACTCTGCCGACGAGTTCTTTCTCGACTGGGAGGATGACGATGAGGAGGACTAAGAAACTGTTTAAATGTTTCTAAAAGTCCGGCTGATAAAATCAGCAAACTGGAAGAACAAACTGAAAAATTTCGTCTGATTACTTGCGTAATCGGACGATTTTTCGTAATTTTGCGTCCGATTTCGGATTTCGGTCCGGGGTCATCCATTCATGGGGCGTCTCGAGCAGATACCCGACGTGTGATGGGAAATTTTGTTCCGGGAGACCGGAGCAGATATTTTGAGTAACACAACAAACAATTTCAAACAAACAATGAAGACTTTTGAACTCAAGGCCGAAGCACGCGAAAATCTCGGCAAGAAAGCAGTGAAAGCCCTCCGCAAGGAAGGCAAGATCCCCGCAGTCCTCAACGGCGGCAAGCAGGTTGAACTCCCCTTCACCGGTGAGCTCAAGAAAGGCGAGAAGCTCGTTGAACTCGACGAAAAGCGCGGTATCATCACCACCGACATGACCGTAAACGCCGAAGACGTACGCAAGCTCATCTACACTCCCGANATCTTCGAGATCAACCTCGAACTCAACGGTGAGACCCGCAAGGCTGTGATGAAAGACCTCCAGTTCCACCCCGTTAAAGACAACGTTCTCCACATCGACTTCCTCGAGGTGTTCCCCGAGAAGCCCGTCGTTATGGAAGTTCCCGTCAAGATCGAAGGCCACGCAGAAGGTGTGAAGGCCGGTGGTAAGCTCCAGCTCTCCATGCGCAAGCTGAAAGTGAAAGCTCCCTACACCGAAATCCCCGAGCGTCTCGTCGTAAACGTAGACACCCTCGGTCTCGGCAAGAGCCTCGCAGTAGGCGACCTCCACTATGAAGGTCTCGAACTGATGAACGCCAAGAACGCAGTCGTATGTGCCGTTCAGCTGACCCGTGCCGCTCGTGGTGCCGCAGCAAAGGCTGAGTAATCATTCGCAAAACCCACAAGGAAACGGCGGACCTTTATGGCACCGCCGTTTNTCTTTTTCCCTGAGTATGGTCTGAAACCAAGCTCACTCACGATGTTCAAAAGGATATTGAATTGGCTGAACCGCAAGAGCTATGTCTCGCCCGTCGCGGTCGACGCCACCAACGGAAATATGAAGAAATTTTTGATTGTCGGTCTCGGCAATATCGGGGCCGAATATGTCGGCACACGCCACAACGCCGGCTTTATGGTTGCGGACCGTC
The DNA here is from genome assembly GCA_014800785.1 of Bacteroidales bacterium. GTDB lineage: Bacteria > Bacteroidota > Bacteroidia > Bacteroidales > Muribaculaceae > Lepagella. The sequence goes on along the minus strand of JAAVFK010000023.1, from coordinate 49,961 downwards.
TCGTCGCTGACTGCGGCGGTCAGTGGAAGTCTTGCCGATATGGCGAGATGGCTGTTGTCCGCGTCAAGAACTGCGAACTGATGGTTCTGAAGCCCTCCACGTTCATGAACCTTAGCGGAACGGCCGTGCGCTACTGGATGAACCAGGAGAAACTGCCGCTCGAGAACCTGCTCATCATCGTCGACGATCTCGCCCTNCCCTTCGGCACCCTGCGTCTGCGTACCCGCGGTTCGGATGCCGGACACAACGGATTGAAAAACATCGCGGCCGAGCTGGGNAACCAGAACTACGCACGCCTTAAGTTCGGTGTCGGCAACGACTTCGCACGNGGAGCCCAGATAGACTTTGTTCTCGGCAAATTCCCTCCCGAGGAGCAGGCCGAGCTTCCGGCTCGCCTCGAAAAAGCGGCNGACGCCGTCAAGGCCTTCTGTCTCTCGGGCGCCTCGTTCGCCATGACCCATTTCAACGGTAAATAACTTCGGGTAGCCTCAAGAAGTCATCTTGACGTCCAACCCTCACCTATTTTCAACCCACTCCCTATGGTGCCTTTTCTGAAAGCGGTCGCCCGGGCCTATCGCCGGCGATATGACGATATGTCCGATTTCTGTTTCGTCTTCCCGAACAAACGAAGCGGAACGTTTTTCCTCAAATATCTGCGCTCCGGTCTGAACGAAGGCCGAATCGCTCCGGAGATAACGACCGTGACCGACTTTGTGGCCCGCGTCGGCGACTCNGTCGTCGACAACCGGATCGCNTCGCTCTTCACCCTCTATCGCTGCTACTGCGCNCTGTTGCCGGAGAAGGCCGCGCCGGCNTTCGACGCTTTCCGCACNTGGGGCGAGACCGTGCTCTCCGATTTCAATGAGGTAGGAATGAACTGCTCCGACCCCGACAGCCTCTTCCGAAATCTCCGCGACCACCGCGAGATCCAGTCTGACTTCCTGACCGACGAACAGAGGAGAGTCATGGAGGAATATTTCGGAACGACGGCATACAAGGAGGAGGANTCNTCGTTCTGGCGCCACTTCAACAATCCCGAGCACCCCGTCGGNGAGTCCGACGAGCGCGACGAAGCCGGGCATATCCCNCTCCGCCGACGTTTCATGAAACTCTGGGAGGCACTCGCGCCACTNTATGATCGTTTCAACGAAACACTGAAGGCTCAAGGGCTCGTTTCATCATCGGGCGCATACCGCGCGGCTCTGAAGGCTCTTGAGGAGAGGGGACGCGAGGCACTCCCCTGGCAGAAGGTCGTATTCGTCGGGTTCAATGCCTTGACCCACGTCGAACTGGACATCTTCAAGGAATTGGCCGGGCTGGGATCCNTGGATTGTGGTCCGCATCCCGACGANGCTTTAGCCGATTTCATCTGGGANGCGACCGGACCCGTCTTCAAGAGNATGGAGGAGGCCGGNAGCACCCGAAACTCGGCNGCACGCTTCGTCGCCGCCAACCGCAAACGCTTTCCCGAACCCGAATGGGCTGAAGAGAGTCTCTCTCGCTCCGACACGGACTCGCTCCCTGAGATTCTCCGCTCGGTCGGNTCTCCCTCCAACGTTCTGCAGGCGAAAATAGCGGCCGACGAGGTCAAGCGTATCTATGGCGAGAACCGNCAGAAGAAGATCAATGACGCGCGGGTAGCGGTCGTGCTTCCTGACGAAAGTCTGCTGGTGCCGTTTCTCTATGCGCTGCCAGAATATATCAACGATGTCAACCTGACGATGGGCTATCCGCTGAGACTGACCTCTTCGGTATCGTTCATCTCCCAGCTCCGACAGACGCTCCGCTCCTCTCGCGACAAAAACGGAGAGACCNTGTTCTATCTTCCCGACCTGAAGCTGTTCCTGGCTCATCCGGTGACGAAAACCATCGCCGGCGAGAAGCCGATCACAGATCTGATTCTCCGCGCGGAGAAACTTCATCAGATAATGGTCTCGCGCACCGAATTGGCCGANGCCATCCCGGGNCTCCGTNAGGTTCTTGACTTTCCGGGATCCAAGGCATCGGTCACCGACGTTCTCGACTATCTCGATTCCGTNCTTGTTCTGGCGGCCGACTCACTGACCCTCGCCACGTCGGCTATGCTGANGACCGGACTCGACTCGGAAAATTTCGAAGCTTTCCGCGAGGGATTGAGGCCGCTGAGAAATGCCGTGGCGGAGCATCCTGTGGCCATGAGCCGTGACACTGTCTTCGCACTCGCCCAGCGGCTCGTCGGCTCNCTGCGCGTCCAGTTCGAGGGTGAACCGCTGCGCGGTCTGCAGGTGATGGGTCTTCTCGAAACCCGTTCGCTCGATTTCGATATCGTCATCATCCCCTCGCTCAACGAGCGNATCCTCCCGCTGAAAGCACGCTCGCGCACATTTATCCCCAACTCTCTGCGCGCGGCCTATGGNCTCCCCCCCTCAAANTATTCGGAGAATCTCTTCGCCTACTATTTCTACCGCCTCATATCGAGGGCGCGCGAAGTGGTCATGATTCATGATGCCCGCTCCGGCAGCGGCCTGCGCACCGGCGGTCCGTCGAGATATGTCCATCAGCTTGAACACATTTTCGCCCCCGGCCAACTGATTCAGGAGGAGTGTTCGTTTGAGCTGAGCGAGTTCGCTCCCGTAACCGGACCCGTCGAGAAGACTCCGGCGGTCATGGAGCGCGTGAACGAATATCTCTACGACCCGGTTNTTGACGCGGAGGAAGCCCCCGCGACAGACGGGGAGAAAACCAAACGGCGTGTATTGTCGGCCACCGCACTCAACGACTACTGCAAGTGCGAGAAGCTTTTCTTCTTCAAACACATCGTCAAGATCCCCGAGACAAGGGAATCTACCCTTCATGTCGATCATGTCCAGCTCGGAAACATCGTCCACGGCGTGATGGAGGAGATTTACACTCCGGCCTCGGGCAAAGGCCCGCTCAAGGTTGACGCACCCTTTATTGACTCACTCCTCAAGGAGGANAGCANCGAGATTCTGNGTCTGGCGACACTCCGGATGCAGAAAGAGTTCGATTTTCTCAAGAAACTCCCCGGGCTTCCGCCCGACTACGAGATCGTGAGAGACACGGTCGTGCGCATGGTCCGCGGAATACTCAAGACCGACCGAAGCCTGGCCATGTCGGAACCGACCGGCAGTTTCGAAGTCCTGGGATGCGAGGAGGCGGGGACAAANATCATGCGNACCGGAGCNGGTCGNGACGTCCGCTTNCGATACTCNATAGACCGTGCCGACACAGTCGGCNGCTCGCTCAGAATCGTGGATTACAAGACCGGATCCGTGCATGCCAAAGGCAAAGGCTTCGACGAGATGTTTGANGACAACTCGACCTCCATGTCNAATTTCCTCCAGCTGATGGCCTACGCCGGAATCGCACGAGGNATCTGGCCCGGCACCTTTCCGGAGGGTGTCGGGATGGTNCTCTACCGCGTGACGGAGATGACACGCGAGAACCCGTCGAAGAATGTCCCGCCGATAGTCAAGCCCGCNTTCCTGTATACNGACTCCGAAACCGGCGAGAAGATCGAGAAAGTCTTNGAGACGGACGAGAAGGTGACCTACAGCAAACGGGAGGTCATAGACGGAAAGTCNAAAAAGGTGAAACAGACAGANCAAGGCCCCGAGTATCGCGAGGAATTCGACCGCCGACTGGCCGACAAGATCGACACGATCTTCGACAAGCCCGATTTCGACCCCACCGCCAACACCCACATCTGCCCCAACTGCGCCTTCGCCATGTATTGCCTCCGCTGATCCGCCTCCCCNTATGTCGCNTGCCGGCANGCGAAACATCGCAAAGCGATGTCCCTACATTTGTCGTTTGCCNGCAAAAACTAAAACACACTCTTAATCTATGATAACCGATATGGAACAGATCACAACATCGTCCGAGAACAGNATTATTTCNGACATCCGCGCCCTGATTGAACAGTCTCGCCTCCAGGTCGCGGCGGCTGTCAACACAGGGATGACCCTTNTNTATTGGCATATCGGAGAACGCATCAACCGTGAGGTGCTTGGTGGCGAGCGCGCCNCCTATGGGAAACAGATTGTAGCGACCATCTCCCAACGTCTCACAGCCGAATACGGAGGGAGCCAATTCTCNNTNANNAATCTNNNTNGNATGNNNCNNTTTGCNGAGNNATTNNCGGATNTATCAANTTGTGACACCANTGNTGTCNNAATTNTCNTGGNCTCATTTTCTGCAAGTTATCCCNATTGAGGATNANNTAAAACGNNAATTNTATNTGACAATGGCNGCNGNNCANCGATGGTCGNNNNGNANGTTNAAAGCAAAGATTGACGGTATGCTTTTCGAGCGCACTGCTATCGCAAAGCAACCGGACGAAGTGATTCTCCACGACCTGGAACTGCTCCGCAATGAACGTAAGATGTCNGCTGANCTTGCGTTTCAAGATCCATATTTAATTGACTTCCTCGGCCTTGAGGGAAACTATTCGGANAAAGATCTTGAAACGGCAATCGTNGGCGAACTTCAAAAATTCATTACCGAGATGGGCGATGGCTTCACATACATGGCTCGTCAGAAACGTATATCGGTTGATAATGAAGANTANTATATTGACCTGCTCTTCTTCAATCGCNGTCTGCGCTGTTTNGTCGCNATCGATCTTAAATTGACCGACTTCAAAGCTGCCTATAAGGGCCAGATGGAACTCTACCTTCGTTGGCTCGAAAAGTATGAGATGCTTGAAGGCGAGAANAAACCTATNGGATTGATTCTCTGCACNGGCAANAACGANGAGCACGTAGAGCTNATGCACCTTCAGGAAAGCAANATCCGAGTNGCCGAGTATCTGACNAAGTTNCCCGACAAGAAACTNCTGGAGCAAAAGCTTCAACAAGCCGTNGAGATAGCNAAGGAGAAGATTATGCACTCGCNAGCACTTGACAACNAAAATGACGAACCGCTTCGATGNGAAGGTGTTCCGCTCGCGTAAACTCGNNCGANCNGNTATCGAGNATGCGGACCACCTCAGCAACCAACAGATCAATTTCAATAACGAACCNTCGGTAAGCTACGCCGCAGAGGGAAGANCATAGTCACGTCCCGGCNTTTATNGGGTACTTTATCNGGTACTTCTGGCTTTTGGCATCAAAAAATCGGACATCACTTTGTGATNNTGGATTGCAATCCNNAATCACAAAGTGATGTCCGAATTATTTATCGGCGGGAGCGGACGCNCCANGGTGCGTCCGTACAGGGNTTAGAANGGGAAGTTGATGCCGAAGTTTACGGAGGCGTTGCTGGAGAGGGGGTANCCGTCGGAGGANAATTTGCCGAGGGTGCGGTCCATTCCGAGGAACAGGTTGAAGCCCTTGACTCCGAGGTTGGCGAGCCATCCGAAGCCGACTCCGTAGGTGCCCATCGCNAGNTTNGCGCTCAANGCGAGACATTTCACNGGACGNACATTGGCCGAGANGCGGAAGTCGGTCCATGTGAAATTGCGGTTGAAGCGCGTCGTNTTCACGAGGCCGAACGACAGGTTGCGGTAGTAGGGCAATACATACTCGANACCCCAGTTGAGNGTCGTNTTGAGCGATTTGCAGTAGTTGCCCATGTCTCCGTTGACGTCGAGCTGNTAGAGATCTTCGAGACCGTCCTGCATCTTGTCCCANGTGTCGTTGTCACCTACAGCCAGTGTGTAGGCGTCGGTTGTGAAGGTCTTGGTTCCGTTGGTCGAGGCGTGCTGCGTGTTGGCCCAGTTGATGAAGCCGAGGTCGAGCAACGCCAGGGAGAACGTGAAGTCTCTCCACTGATACTGCGCACCGAGATCGAATCCGAGGCCGAAACCGCCGAGTTCGAAACCCTCCATTTCAACGCCNTCGAAGTAGGAACGGTCGAANTTATCNTTATAACGGGACTTGAAGCGCATTCCGCAACCCGATCCGTAGATATCGGCATTCGCCTTCACGAGCCACTCGTCTTCTCCGAGAATGAGGTTCGCGCGGTTGAAATATGCGTCGAAGTCNGCNATTCCGAGAAGNAGCTTGACNGTAGCACCGACACGCAGACCNGGNAGGNATTTCGAAAGGTCNTGAGAATGGTTGAGCGCGAGCTCGGCATAGTTGCTCGACGTCACGCGCATATTCTTGATGTCGTAGTTCTTATTGGCGATACCCTCTTTCGCAAGCGAGAANAAAGCGCGCGGAACGCCGATCTCTTCGTCCGAGACGACATTGAGACCGACTGTGTTCCAGCCTCCGAANGCCTTGAATCCGAAATTGATGATGTCAAGTTTGATCGAGGCTCCGATTCGGTTGATGTCATGGATGTTGTTCATAACCGTCGAGACCGGTATCTCCGGATTGGTGAAGAGACACGTCTCGCCACCACGATTGTAGTAGATATCNGTCAGGTTGATGTTACCCCGGACACCGATATTCAGGTTCGAGAGCACGGGGAAACCGACGTAACCATGATAGTTGCGGGCGCTGTCGNGNGCGAAAGCCGGGTTCATCTGATGGCGGGGAGAATAGGAATCGATGAAGTATCCGGAATAGGTGTTCTGAGCTACAGCAGTGAGCGAAGCGGCACCGAGCAGAGCGGCAGCCGTATATTTCGAAAAGATTTTCATGAGTCAGGAAGTGTGTGATTGAGTATGATTAGAATTTCTTTTCATAGTATCCGGAGAGGGTNATCTTGAGATTGTCAAGAAGCAGACCCTGGTCGGGAGCGAGGGCTTCACCGGCTCCGGTCGCTGTCTGGAGGATATAGGCACGGAAATCGATGCGGTCCACGCGATTCATGACGCCCTCGGGGGTCGTGGCCTCNATCTTGAGGTCAACCGGCATTTCGGAAAGAGCCGGAATCTCCTGGGCGTTTGATTTGCCAACCTGAACACCNTATATATCGTANGCGANTGCGGAAAGAGTCACACTGACAGGGAANGANGANACCCCGTCGGCTTTCACTTTCAGATACTCGACATACACATCCTTTGAATCGTCACCGCTGATATTGGTCGATTCGCGATAGACTATCACAGAGTTCTCATCAAACGCGAGGGGTGCGAAAAACTCGTAATCACCACTCATACTTCCGATCGGCTCATTATAACGGTTGTTGCGAACCGGAAAACGGAGAGCGTGACCGACAAGACGCTGATTATCGAAAGAGACGTTGATCTCGGTCGGAAGACCGTCAGCCTCTTCCGACGGATTGCCGGAAAGGATGTAGCGCATCTCNGGATATTTGTACTGCATCAGATTCTCCTTGTANGCAGGAAGCGGATTCGCCACNTTTCCGTCNGCAGACACACAGATGTGGGTGACGGGCTCGGCAAGAATGGTCAGNTCGGGACCATTCGAGCTGNAGGTAGGATTGTTGATGAAGTCAGACGACATANTGATATGACCGAAACCGGAGGTACCATATTTTGCCGTCGGATTCTGAACAGCGAAATAGAATTGGGGATCACTGATCACCATCTTAGTCTCGGGATCCTGCAGGAAGTCGGGNAGGTCGTCGAGATGAATGGGNTCGATGGCGGTATTCTTCACTTCATAGTCTATCTGACCGGTGAAGTTGCGCACGTCAAATCCTTCGAGGGTATAGTCAGCGGTNAGAGCGAGAGTCGAGGGGAGCGANNCGCCGGCNGNGGNNACNCANTTAATCCNGCCATTGGCCGAGGTTCCCATNTCTCCCTTGAGGGTCANNGTGCGGGCATTGTCGATCGANANCGCATAGTCATTGAANGAGAATGCGTNGCAGGTCACATAGAACTCAGCATTGAGTCCGTCGGGGAAGTCGNAGGCNGACACGGTGAGCAGNCCGGNNACNGGATCATATGTGCCGATGTTAGCCTTAGCCGCAGAACCGTCTGTGTTTAAAAGGCCCTTNGGGAAAACAAGACNNATGTCCTCCATGCTTGTTTTCGTGATACCNGCCGACGCNGGAANCGAGAGCTTCATTGAAATTTTCACCGGGTTCACGGCCTGAAGGCCTTCGACCGATTGGACNGCCGGGTCTACATTCACNGACTTATAGGTGAACGNAGAGGCCACCGCCACCATAGTGTAATCGCCGGCATTGCCCGACTGCTGAAGCGGTATGACGGAGTTGTCNATGTCGGCTTTCGCAGCCGAAATCGGNTNNATCTCGATCGGATCGGANTTGACGNTGCCTTTTTCGGTNAGGNCATAGTACTCTTTTCCGGTGGCGGNATCTTTGAATTTCTCAACATTGGTTCCATCAGTNAGATCTACGATACTGTCGAGGTAGATCTTGTCGAGGTTGAGGGGAACGGTCAGATCGTTGATGCTGATTCGGGAAAGCGTGTTCGCGTCGTTGATGTTGTAATTGTCATCGACNCACGACGTNGTCCCTATCAGCGCAGCCGCTAANCNTNCGGCAGGCAGATAGAATTTCTTCATNAAATATAAGTTAGTTAGAAAAATATTAGTGGCAANGTGTNTTTTGGGAAGAGAGGGAGGGGGAGAGATTTAGATGATAGATTTTAGATGATTGTCCGGGAGCACCCGAAGATCGGGNACTTCCGGATTAGTCATTTNAGACNNGATTCTTATTTTGCGAGATTCTGCTGCCAGCGCCATGCGTTGGCCATTGTCTCGTCGATGGGCACCTCNGCNTTCCAGCCGAGAACGGTGTTGGCTTTGGTCGGCTCGGCCCAGATCTTCTCGATGTCTCCCGCACGGCGCGGACCGATCTTGTAGGGGACCTTNACACCNGTGGCNCGCTCGAACGNNGCAATCAGTTCGAGAACCGAGAGACCGCGACCCGTACCGAGATTGAAGATCTCNAGCTTGTCCTTGTCTTCACCGTCGAGCATTCTGCGCATGGCGATCACATGNGCCTTGGCAAGATCNACGACATCAATGAAGTCGCGGATGCAGGAGCCGTCGGGAGTCGGATAATCGTCGCCGAACACTGTCAGCTCCTTGCGGATACCTGCGGCGGTCTGGGTGAGATAGGGCACGAGATTGTTGGGGACGCCGTTGGGCAACTCACCNATCAGACCCGACGGATGGGCACCGACGGGGTTGAAGTATCTGAGCATAATCGCCTTNACCGGTGCGCCGGAGGCTATGAAGTCGGTAATGATCTCTTCGGAGATCTGCTTGGTGTTGCCATAAGGGGATGTGGCCGGTTTGATGGGGGCNGTCTCNTCNATGGGGTTCACGTCGGGTTCGCCGTAAACGGTACANGACGAAGAGAANACGATACCNTTGGTTCCGAACTCGGGCATGAGCTCGAGAAGGTTCATAAGGGTCACGAGGTTGTTTCTGTAATACAGAAGAGGTTTCTCGACCGACTCGCCGACAGCTTTCGAAGCGGCGAAGTTGATGATGCCCTTGATTCCGGGATACTCGTTGAAGAGGCGNCGNAGGGTCTCGATNTCCGTACAGTCACCCTCGACAAAGGCGGGGCGGATTCCGGAGATCTTNTCGATTCCGTCGAGCACGTGNCGGTTCGAGTTNGAGAAGTTGTCGATGATCACGACGTCATAGCCTGCGGCCTGAAGCTCCACGACGGTGTGCGAGCCGATATAGCCCGTTCCGCCGGTCACCAATATGCGTTGTTTCATTTGATCTTGTCTAAGTTAATGGTAATTTATCCGAAAAGAGGAGTGGGATAGGTGCCCTCCTTGACGAGTTCGGCGAAACGCTCGACTGTCTCGGGACGGTCAGCGGCGTAAGTCACGCCGAACCATTTNGATGAGGTGGGCTCAACCTTGAGAGTGATGTCACCGGCCTCGATCAGGTCGTTGACCACGGTCGGGATATAGAACTCCGACTTGAGTTCGGAGCCATGCTCCTTGAGGAATTCGATGAAGGCTTTCTCGGAATAGTCAAAGAAGTCGGGGGTNAAGCCCCACATGTTCATCGAGACGTGTGCGCCGCGGGGGAAGGCNCCNTCNGTNCCNTCCTCAAGNNTCTGGACGAGCTCGCCGGCCTCGTTGATNTGAATTCCGTGACACTCCTTGACNCCGGTCAGATANCCCTCNTCGNTGACNGNNCANNGACCGCGCGANACACCGCCGTTNTTGCTGAGCGTGTTTTCGATCTCNAAGCCNACCATGCAGTATTTGCCTTTCTGACCCTCAACTCCGCGAAGGAAGTCGGCCAGCGTCTTGAAGCTGTCGCTTCCATAATAGTCGTCGGCATTNATCACNCCGAAAGGTTCNTTGATGGTGCCCTTGCCCATCAGGACAGCGTGGCCGGTGCCCCANGGTTTGGTGCGGTCCGCAGGACACTCGAAGCCTTCGGGGAGCGCGTCGAGAGCCTGATATACGACCTCGACAGGCACGTGGCCCTCATAGCGCGAGATAACTTTCTCGCGGAACTCCTGTTCGAAGTCCTTGCGGATTACAAAAACGATTTTTCCGAATCCGGCACGGAGTGCGTCGTAAACTGAATAGTCCATNATGGTTTCGCCCGAAGGACCNAGTCCGTCGAGCTGTTTGAGACCTCCGTAGCGGCTGCCCATTCCGGCAGCGAGAATATAAAGTGTCGGTTTCATCGTGTTCGTGTTTTNGTACTTTATGTTTCTGTTTGATTGTGTATTTCTATTTTTGTCAGCGTCTGAGCAGAACGGCGAGTTTCAGCAGATAGTCGAAGAAGAGGATCTTGCCGTTTGCGTTTCGGGCTATGTCTCCNCGCGCCTTGTCGGTCTCGCTGATCATCGCNTCGACATTGCGTTCNTTGACGAAACGNGAAAANCGCGNCGAGAAGACGACCTCGTCATCNGTCATTCGGTTGAGCGCCGGATATTGCAGATTGAAGATGAAGTTCTCGCGGGTCATNCTCGCGACGTAGTCGAGAAAACGTATTGCCTTCTCNCGACCGAACCCGGCGATGCTCTCCGAGAGGTCGCGAAGCTTCGTCATGGAGACCTGATAGGCCGCNCGCATCATGTCTCGGTACATTTCGCCGAACTCATCGTTCTCCCCTGCTCCACCGGCGACTTCGNCTGCCTTCAGCAGACTCCCTTCGGCCATCGGCGCCAGCGCGANGGCATGGTCGGTNGGNATTCCTCTCACCTTCGTCAGCCATTCGGCAATCTCGTTTTCGGTAAAAGGTTTGACGTTCAGNCGGCGGGTGCGNGAAAGTATNGTCTGCAGAAGAAGCTGAGGCTCGTTGCTGACCAGNATGAAGTATGTGTCGGGGAATGGCTCCTCTAAAATCTTCAGCAGCTTGTTGGAAGCCGCCTCGTTCAGTTTCTCGGGCAGCCAGATGATGAAGATCTTCTCCTTCTTGGCGAAAGAGGANAGATTGGCGTTGTAAGATATGTCGTCAGCCTCGTCGGCATATATCATCGGCTGTTTGTTCTCNGCGTTGATCAACAGTTGCCAGCGTCTGAAGTCCATTTCGGGACTGTCTCGGAGCATCTGTTTCCACTCCTCNGCNAAGTCNGTCGAATAGACCGGCTTACCCGGAGATTTCTTGAGCACNGGATATGAGTATCGCACATCGGGATCCGAAAGNGACGCGGCNCGGCGACAGGACGGGCAGACTCCGCAGGAGTCGCCGTTCTGAGGATTCTCGCAATGAACATATTGGGCAAACGCACGCGCGAGCTTCATTTTNCCGATACCTGAAGGGCCGGAAATNAGCAGNGCATGCGGGATCCGGCCTGANTCGGCCATCCTGACCAGTTCGGCTTTGGCTGAGTCGTGTCCGTAAATATCTGTGAATCTCATATTACGTGAATCTCATAAGATTTGCAAAGTTACGAAAAATCCTGCACATAATGTGTGNGAANTATNTTATATCTTCGCGNTATGAAANNGAANNCACTGCTTTACNTNATATTGGGNATGTCGCTATGCGCAGGCGCATGTGGCGACGGCCACTCTTCTCATGACGGCCACGATCATGAGACCGAACAGCATGAAGATCACGACGGTCATGATCATGAACATGAAGGACATGACCACGAGCATGAGGGCGCGGGCCACGACGGGCACGACGCGGAGATTCCGCTGGCCGACAAGGAGGCCGCGCGCCTCGGCGTGAAGACGCAGAAGGCGACGCGAGGCAGTTTCGCCGAGACGCTNCGCGTCGGAGGCGNCGTCGAACGNGCTGCCGAGGGTGAATATGTNATCTCGGCGCCCCGNAGNGGGCGTTTCACNCCCAACGCATCTCTTCGCGTNGGTAGCCATGTTTCAGCCGGACAGTGTGTCGGCACGATCAANGCCGGNGGNATCGANGGTGGTGATCCGGTTGCGGCAGCTCGTGCGCGGGTTGCGGCGGCGGAGCGCGANGTCGAGCGTCTGCGCCCCATGGCGGCTTCCGGNGCTGTCAGCCGGGCCGATCTTCAGCGCGCCGAGGCGGAACTNGCTNCCGCNNGGGCCGAAGCNGGAACCGGAGTGAGCGGAAACGCCGTTTCGCCGGGCTCGGGAGTCGTGACTTCAGTGACGGCCAGAAGCGGCGAGTTCGTCGAACNCGGCCAGACACTCGCTGTGGTCTCGCGCAACACGGCNCTNACNCTTCGCGCCGACGTCCCGGCACGCCACGCGGNTATGGCCCGTTCGGCATCTACGGCCAACTTCCGCCAGGAGGGGATGAGCGACGCCGTTTCGCTGTCGGCCAACGGAGGCCGTCGTCTCGGNGGCGACNTCCAGTCGGCTTCNGANGGNTATATTCCGGTACGCTTCTCNTTNTCGAACAACGGCACNGCGATTCCGGGTGCATANGCCGAGATATGGCTTGTCGGNTCACAGCGTNCCGACGTACTGACAATTCCCGCCTCCTCGATCATCGAGATCCAGGGGGCCAAATATGTTTTCGAAAAAGTTCATGAGGGACAGTACGCGAAAAGACGTGTACAGACCGGAGGCACGGATGGAATCCGCGTGGAGATTCTCTCGGGCCTCAACGGCGGCGAGGAGATCGTCAGCGACGGCGCAAGAGTGATCCGTATGGCGGAGATCTCTCACATCGCACCTCCGGCNCATACCCANAACCATTGAGAACCATAAGATGCTGAACAAGATCATACGAACCTCTCTCAATAACCGTGTCGCGGTTCTGGCCGCGTCAGCCATATTGTTCTTTATCTCCATGGTGGCTCTGTTCACCATGGAGGTCGANATTTTCCCCGACCTCAACGCCCCCTCCGTGACGGTNATGACCGAAGCCGGAGGGCTCTCGCCTGAAGAGGTTGAGAAGAGCGTNAGCCGCGAGATCGAGACCGCGCTNAGCGGTGCGTCGGGTGTNCGCCGCGTGACTTCGGCGTCGGCTACCGGTTTCTCGGTGGTCAAGGCGGAGTTCGAATGGGGAACGGATATAAACATCGCGCGTCAGACAGTCACCGANCGGCTNGGNACNGCNACNCTCCCCGCAGGTTGCNGNGTGCCGGTTCTCGGNCCNCAGTCGTCGATTCTCGGCGAGATTCTGATCATCGGTCTTGAGTCAAAAGATCTTNACNGAGCGCAGCTCCGCACCGCCGCCGAACGAGACATCGCCCCCCGGCTGAGAAGCGTCGCNGGCGTGGCGCAGGTCAGNGTNATCGGCGGTGATCCGGAGGAGTTCACGATAGNACTCTCTCCCGATAAACTCAGGTANCANGGGCTGTCGGTGTCTGATATCTCGGAGGCTCTGGAGAATTTCACGACCGACGCCTCGGGCAGTATCATCGAGGGGTGGAGCAATGAGTATTCGGTGAAGGCCAAGATGCAGACCACGGATCCGACAGTCATGGAGGAGGCTGTGGTCGGGGTGTCGCCCGAAGGTGCTACNGTCGTTCTCGGCGACGTGGCTACCGTCAGACGCGGCGCGCAGCTCCCCGCTATCGGCGTGGCCTCTGTCGAGGGTNGACCGGCCGTNCTGATGACGGTCATGAAGCAGCCCGGCGTAGGCTCGACCGGGCTGACGGACCGTCTCGAGAATGTNCTCCACGAGGTTGTTCCCGGAATTCCCGGTAAGATCTCCTACAAGACCGACATTTTCCGTCAGGCTGACTTCATCTCCAATTCAGTCAGCAATCTNAGNACATCGCTTCTCGAAGGAGCTCTGTTTGTCGTCATCATCCTCTTCATNTTCCTTTTCAANATNCGCACGACACTGATCTCNGCCATCGCTCTGCCGGTGTCGGTGATTCTNACCCTTGCGGTTCTGCGTCTGATGGGATTGACGATCAACACCATGACCCTCGGCGGCATCGCCATCGCCATCGGCTCCTTGGTNGACGATGCGATCGTCGACGTGGAGAATGTCTACAAGAGGATTCAGCGCAACCGTCGTCTGCCCAAGAGTGAACGGAAGAAACTTATAGAGGTTGTGTTCGAGGCCTCNCGCGANGTCCGNATGCCGATTCTCAACTCGACTCTCATTATCTGCGCCGCNTTCACTCCNCTGTTCTTCCTCAGCGGTATGGAGGGACGTCTGCTGAAGCCTCTCGGCGTCGCGTTCATGGTTGCCCTCGCGGTTTCCACGNTAGTGGCCCTGACNCTGACNCCGGTTCTCTGTTCCTACCTGCTCGGGGGCCGCAGACAGNGTGGCGGCAAGGATATCGACACCGGGCGCCAACCCAAGTTCGCTCTCTGGCTTCAGANACATTATCTGAACGGACTGAAACGTGTGGTTCGCAAACCGAAACCCATTTTCTGGCTTACGGGTNCGCTGCTGGTGCTCGCCGCCATCCTCCTCCCGACTCTTGGCCGNAGCTTCCTCCCCCCTTTCAACGAGGGTTCGCTGACCATCAACATCAGTGCCCTGCCGGGCATNTCGCTTGAGGAAAGCGACCGCATAGGTCGCCAGGCNGAGGAGATCATCCTGAAAACTCCGGGGATTCTGACCACNGCCCGAAAGACCGGTCGCGCGGAGCTTGANGAACACTCGCTCGGCGTGAACGTCTCGGAAATCGAGGCTCCTTATAAATTGCCCAAGGGGATGAAGCGCAAAGACCTCACNGCAAGTATCCGCGNGGGTCTCGGCCACATTCCGGGCGTGACGGTCGAGATCGGCCAACCCATCTCTCACCGAATCGACGCGATGCTGACCGGCTCTGAGGCTCAGCTGACCATTAAGCTGTTTGGCGAGGACCTTGACGAGATGCTCCGCACGGGCAAGATGATGGCTGNGGCCATGAAGGGTGTCAANGGTCTGGAGGATGTAACGGTCGAACCTCAGATTCCGCGTCCTCA
This sequence comes from Bacteroidales bacterium, assembly GCA_014800785.1. Classification (GTDB taxonomy): domain Bacteria; phylum Bacteroidota; class Bacteroidia; order Bacteroidales; family Muribaculaceae; genus Lepagella. The sequence continues at coordinate 34,837 of JAAVFK010000023.1, read as the reverse complement.
GCTCGAACTTCGTCCGCGTCCCGTGATGCTGGCGCGCTACGGCGTGACTCCGGCCATGTTCCGCGATTTCGTCGAGACTGCCATCGGCGGACGTGAGGTTGGCGTGGTCTACGAACAGGGCTACCCCTTCCCGGTGACTATGCGCCTCGCGCCCGACATGAGAACTCCCGAGGCTCTCGCCGACATCGCGGTGACTACTCCCAAGGGTGTCGTTCCNCTCGCTGAACTTTGCGACATCGAGTCGACTTCGGGCCCGAGCGGCATCAACCGCGAGAACGGCAAACGTCGTCTGACAGTGACGGCCAACATCGANGGNCGAGACCAGCGCGGCGCCGTGAACGATGTGAAGGAACGCCTCGCGTCACTCAAGCTTCCGGAGGGTATCTCCTATCAGCTGACCGGTCAGTTCGAGAACGAGGAGGCCGCGTCGCGTACCCTTGCGCTGACTTCAATTCTGGCGCTGATAGTGGTCGCACTCCTTCTCTACGGTGAGTTCCGCTCATGGTCTCAGGCGGGTCTGATCCTTCTGAATATGCCTCTGGCTATGATCGGCGGTGTGCTGATTCTTGTTCTGACCCGCAGCGAGCTCAATATCCCGGCCATCATCGGCTTCGTTTCCCTGCTGGGTATTTCGACCCGCAACGGTATGCTGCTCATGAGCGAATATAATCGTCTGGCTTCATCGGGAGTGAGACATCAGNCCGTGATTCTCCGCGGTTCAGTTGACCGACTGAATCCGATAATCATGACTGCGCTCACNTCAGCNCTGGCCCTTCTCCCGATCGTATGGCGCGGAGATCTTCCCGGCAACGAAATCCAGGCTCCTCTGGCCCTCGTGATTCTTGGNGGTCTGGTATCCTCTACCCTACTGAACATCTTCCTCCTTCCGGCCATCTGCTTCCGCAATTTCGGCAAGAANGAGAGCCAAAATGTGAAAAAATTTAACGATTGATTAAACCTGAGCACCGCGACGGTGTCTTAATNAAATATCTTGGAACCGACCACCATCACTCGGGTGGTGGTGGTCAACTCCGGGAGCAGGTTCACATTCATTTTCTATAATCTAACGACTCTCATACAAAATATGAAACTTACAATTGCTCTTGCCATCGCGATGGGTCTCGGCGGTATNTCCGCGAGCGCCATGTCCTTCTCTGCGACCGTCGATTCCATCACAGCCCATAACCCCGAAGTCATCAAGGCGCGCCTCGAAGCGGCCGCCGCGCGAGCTGACATCAAGAACGCAGGAGCGCTCTCCGACCCGGAANTCGGTGGAGAATATATGTGGATGCCGAAGGATGTTGATAACCGCTGGAACGTCGGTATCGANTGGGGATTCGAATGGTTCGGTGTCTACGGCGCACGTAAGAATGAAGCGCGCGCGCAAGCAGACGCTTTCACGATTCTCGCCGAAGCGACCGAGCTCTCACAGCGCCAGGCCATCATCTCGGCCCTCACCAATTGGCAGCTCCAGGTACAAAAACTTCGGCTCATTGAGAAAATGGCCGATGCGAACCGGAGCTTGCTCGAACTCACACAGACCCAGGAAAAGGGTGGNCAGATTTCAAAGCTTGACGCCAACAAGGTTGCGATCGAAGTGGCCCGTTATGCCGTGAAGATCGAAGACGAACGTCAGAATCTNATCGAAGCAGGCCAGACGCTGAGCCAGCTGGCAGGTGGNCTACCTATCCTTGAATGGCTCAAAGATCTCGATGATGACGCTGTGTTTGACGAACAGCTTCCCTCTCTCGAAACAGTTGTCGCCAATGCCGGGAAGCTGCCGGCTGTCCGTGCTGCCGTCGCAGGTACGGAATCCGCACGACGTGCTGTCAAGGTCGCATCTGCCGAAGGTGGCCCCGGTCTGACTTTCGGCTACAAGCANCTGTTTGAAGACGGGATGCATTTCAACGGCGTGTCGCTTGGCATCACGCTCCCCATCTTCTCCAACCGNGGAAAGGTCGAGGCGGCGAAGGCGCGCCAGCTCCAGGCCGAGTTTGAGGCTGCGGCNGCCGAACGGCAGGANGAGGCTACGGCCCGCGCACTCTGGCAACGTGCCGAGGCTCTGCGCAACCGNATNGAACCGCTNCGTCCGGTCTTCGACATGACCGACAACTACGCCCTCCTCAAACAGCAGTATGAGAATGGCGAAATCTCGCTCCACGANTATCAGGGCGACCGCCTCTATTTCTATGANGCAGAGATGGANTACCTCGAACTCCAGGCGCGCTACCGCAACGCCCTCGCCGACCTCGCCATCTACTACTAACCCACCACCGANCATATCCAAAATAATTTTGACCATAGAACTATAGTTCTCCGACAAGAGAACTATAGTTTTTTTTGANCATAGNACCATAGATTTTTTTTGACCATAGTACCATAGAGCCATATTTTCTCAAACAATCATTTGATATTTTTTGACCATAGAACCATAGGACCATATTTTTCTGTTNGTNCTAATTAACTGGGTGCGTCCGATTCAGCCGATCCAACCGAAGGAAATATGGTTCCTATGNTTCTATGGTCAAAAACCCCTCCGAAGAAAATATGGTTCCTATGGTTCTATGGTCGAAAAAAAATGATATGGTNAAAAAATATAATNATATGGTCAAAAAAAAGGCAGCTGAACAGAGNTTCAGCTGCCTTNNNTTTTTNNGATNNNTNGTATTAGCGACGTCCGCCCTGGGCNCGCATCTGGCGCATGAGCTTCATCGGGTCTTTCATTGAAGTCACCTGNTTCATCATCTTNCGCATCTGCTCGAACTGCTTCAGGAGGCGGTTGACTTCTGTCATGGTCGTACCGGAACCTTTGGCGATTCNCTGACGGCGNGACTGGTTGATCTTGTCNGGATTCTCACGCTCGTAGGGAGTCATCGACTGGATGATGGCTTCGATACCCTTGAATGCGGAGTCATCGATGTCGATGTCCTTGATGGCTTTGCCCACACCGGGAATCATTCCTGCAAGATCCTTGATGTTACCCATCTTCTTGATCTGCTGGATCTGCTTGTAGAAGTCGTTGAAGTCGAATTTGTTCTTGCGCATCTTCTCGGCAAGTTTCTCGGCTTCCTTCTCGTCAAAGATCTGGTGGGCGCGGTTCGCGAGTTCAAGGATGTCACCCATGCCGAGGATACGGCTTGCCATACCTTCGGGGTTGAAGTCCTGGATGTCGTCGAGTTTCTCGCCCGAACCGATGAGCTTGATCGGCTTGTTAACGACCGAGCGGATCGAGATAGCGGCACCGCCGCGGGTGTCGCCGTCGAGCTTCGTCAGAACGACACCGTCGAAATCNATGCGCTCGTTGAANTCCTTGGCAGTGTTGACTGCGTCCTGGCCCGTCATCGAGTCGACTACGAAGAGGGTCTCCTGAGGATGCAGAGCATTCTTGACAGCCTCNATCTCNGCCATCATGGNCTCGTCTACAGCCAGACGACCGGCAGTATCGACGATCACGAGATCGTAACCATTGCGCTTGGCCTCCTCGACAGCGTTGAGTGCGATCTGAACAGGATTCTTGTTGCCCTCCTCTTTATAGACAGGGACGTCGATCTGTTCGCCGAGAACGCAAAGCTGCTGGATAGCGGCGGGACGATAGACGTCTCCGGCCACGAGCAGGGGCTTGCGGCCACGCGCCTTNTAGCGCTTGGCGAGTTTGCCGGAGAAGGTTGTCTTACCGGAACCCTGAAGACCNGACATGAGGATCACGGCCGGCTTGCCCTCGACGTTGAGCTCGCTCTTGGTTCCGCCCATCAGCTCCTTGAGCTCCTCGTGGACGATACGGACCATCTCCTCGCGCGGCTTCAGCGAAGTCAATACTTTCTGGCCGAGCGCCTTGGCCTTCACCTGGTTGGTGAACTCTTTTGCTACTTTATAGTTGACGTCGGCGTCCATCAGGGCGCGACGCACGTCCTTCATTGTCTCAGCGATGTTGATCTCGCTGATTCTACCTTCGCCCTTGAGGATCTTGAAAGATTGCTCAAGGCGTTCGGACAGACTTGTGAACATATATTGGTTGTTTTTTTATTTCAGACGGTTGGTGGCCGTGTCGGGGAAAATCACGCGGGGCTTGAAGTCGCGTGCCTCTTCGGGAGTCATCTGGGCATAGGTCATGATGATGACGATGTCGCCGGGCTGGGCCTTGCGCGCCGCCGCNCCGTTGAGACAGATCACNCCCGANCCGCGTTCCCCTTCGATCACGTATGTGTCGAGGCGTTCGCCGTTGTTGTTGTTGACGATATATACCCGCTGACCGGGAAGNATGTCGGCNGCTTCGAGCAGGTCGGCATCGATCGTGATGCTTCCCACATAGTTGAGATTCGCCTGCGTGACTGTCACGCGGTGAATCTTCGATTTCATCATTTCGATGAGCATGAGGTTCAGATTAGTTAAGAGAGTGTTTGAATTTAAATGATTTTAGCACAAAGAGAGATTTTGGGATGATTTTTCAAAGTTGAAGAGGGAGCGATGCGGGCATCGCGACCGATGAAATCTTTGGAAAAGCGACCAAAAGATCCTTTGTGATGAAATCAAAAATTTCTAAACCTCTCTAAACATTAAATTTGATTTAAATTCAATCACTCTCTAAGACCTGTAACAGATATTGTCTATGAGGCGGACCTTGCCACACCACACTGTGATGCAGCCGACCACAAACGGCGATTCCTCCCAGCGGTCGATGGCTTCGAGTGTACGTCCGTCGACGATTTCGAAATATTCGACTTCCATCTCATCGATCGCGTTCAGGCGGTCAATGACGGTTTTGCGGATCTCCTCGACACTGTGGTCTTTCGAGAGCTCGACGCTATCGGCCAGCGCTCGGTGAATTTCGGGAGCGACCGCTCTCTGGGCCTCGGTCAGCAGCGCATTGCGGCTCGAAAGCGCCAGGCCGTCGGCCGCGCGTTTGATCGGACAGGGAATGATCTCGACGTCGATATGCTCGCTCTCGACCATTGAGCGGATCACGGCGATCTGCTGGAAGTCCTTCTCACCGAAATATGCGCGCTTTGGACGCACGAGCTGGAAGAGACGGTTGACTATCTGCGCCACACCCTGGAAGTGGCCGGGACGCTTTGCGCCCTCCATCACCTCGGCCACACGGCCGAGCTTGAAGTCTGATTTGGGCGCAGGGCCATCGGCAGGATAGATCTCGGCTACCGACGGAGCGAAGACAGCGTCCACACCCTCTTCGGCAAGCAGACGGAAATCTGCCTCCTCATCACGAGGATATGTGCGCAGGTCGTCGGGGTTGTTGAATTGAGTCGGATTGACAAACAGACTGACAATCACGGCGTCGTTTTCCGACACGGCTCTCTTCACGAGAGAGATGTGTCCGGCATGGAGCGCTCCCATCGTGGGCACGAGTCCCACCGACCGCCCGTTCTGCTCGAGATGGGCAACGTGGTCGAGAAGCTCGCTCACTGTTCTTATGATTTTCATTTTCCTTTTTCGATTGGATTCAATGTCGGCACGATACCCTTCTCACGGGCCCGCAGCCGGCGCATATTCACCATCGTTCTGTCGCCTGAGATCGCGACAGGACAAAATTCTGTGCAAAATTAGTCATTTTTGGCAACCACACAAAATATGTGGCTCCAAAAGCGGATTTTTGGAAAGATTAACGCTTAAAAGACCCTAATTTCTACCTTCTTAAACTCCCATATCAATTTTTTTTCGTAACTTTGCAGTCAGCAATCTTGCGCCGTGACGGTTCCCGGTGGCTCGGAAGGCCACAGACCCGGCCTCGTCACAGCTCAACAACTACCTCAATATGAACGACAAGCGACTCCTTTTCGTGACGCAAGAAGTTGCGCCCTACATCCCTGGAAGCAACGTTGCCACGCTCAGCAAGGAACTTCTGACCAAGATGCACTCGAAAAAATTCGAGGTGCGGTCATTCATGCCCAAACTCGGCGATGTCAACGAACGCCGCAACCAGCTCCACGAAGTGATTCGTCTGAGCGGCCTCAACATTCCCATCAACGACGCGGATCATCCCCTCATTTTGAAGGTCGCATCTCTCCAACCCAGCCGTATTCAGGTCTATTTCATAGACAATGACGATTATTTCCAGCAGGAGGATTCGGATGTGGACTCAATAGGCTCCAACCGTGACGACAACGACGAGCGCGCGATCTTCTTCGCCCGCGGATCGGTCGAAACAGTCAAGAAGCTACGCTGGGATCCGAAGATAGTACATTGCTCAGGCTGGATCACCGCCCTTCTGCCCCTCTATCTCCGCAAGCAGACGGCCGACGCGCCGATGCTCAAGAAGAGTAAGATCGTCTATTCGGTACTTCCCGGAGAGATCACCGGAAAGTTCGACCCTGAATTCCTGCGCAAGCTCGGCGAGGATGGCGTTCAGAAAACCGAAATCAAGAAGTTCAAGGATCTGGAGTGCAACACGAACCTGCTTCACCGCATGGCGCTCGAACACGCCAACGCCGTGATCTTCCACTCCGAGCCCGATCCGGAACTGCTGAAGTTCGCCGAAGAAAAAGGACTTGCGATACTGACACCCGACAAGCTCGGCGACAACCCGACCGAAGCCATCGCGGAATTCTACGATACACTCTGACGCACAAGCCCGGGTATGAAACGATTCACACAAGGCGCGGCGATCATCACGACAGCCGCCATTTTAGGGTTGTCGGCCTGTAACGACAACAACTCACCGATCGGTGCGGGTCTCGTAGACGGGACCGTTTCGATCACGGTCGACTCACTCACGCTTTCGCTCGACGCCGAGACAACAGTCGCTCCGAAATATGACGCCCGATCGACCACCAATATTATAGGTCGCATCACGGCGCCGGAGTATGGCGAGCTCAGCTGTGAGTATATCGCGCGCCTCATGTGCGCCTCCCAGCTTCCCCTCCCCGACTCCATCACAACCGAGCATCTCGATTCGGTCAGCATCCTGCTCCGCGTTCCCCGCAACCAGATCACAGGTGACTCGCTCGCTCCACAGCAGCTGCGCGTCTATCTGATGAACTCGAAATTCAACGACGTCAAGGCCGACACGGTCACCAACGAATTCAACCCCGACGGTTTCTACGACGCGTCGAATCCGCTGGTGTCGAAGAGCTACACACTTTCGGGTATCGCCGGCAGCGACGTGATGCTCACCTCGTCGCTGCTCACGTTGCCTATCAAGCTGACCGGAGACAACTACGACAAGTTCGGGCCCGATCTGGTCAAGCAATACCGCACCAACCCCGATATGTTCGAGTGGCCGAAGTCGTTCCAGGCTTTCCTTCCGGGCATTTATGTGAAGCCGGTCTTCGGCAGCGGCTGTATCGCCAACGTCGAGGCGACTCAGTTCATGCTCTATTACCATACCCGCTACACGTCTGTCGAATATAAGGACAATGAGGTGGTTGAGGTTGAGAAGGTGAAGAAGGACTCCGTGTCGCTCATTGCGACTGCTCCGGAGGTTCTCTCCACCAACCGCATTGTCTACAAGCCTGCGCCGGTGTTGGCGGCAATGCAGGCTCAGGGAAAATGTATTGTGACCACCCCCGGCGGCTATCAGACCCGCATGACCTTCCCTGCGGAGAGGATTCTCGACGAGTATAACCGCCATGACGGTTCAGCGTCGATGATCTCAAACCTCAATTTCGCGATCCCTGCTTCTAAGATCAGGAACGACTATGGTATCGGCGTCCCCCCCTATCTTCTTATGGTGAAGGCGTCGGCAGCCGATCAGTTCTTCAACGAAGGCAAGCTTCCCGATGGGACCGGATCCTTCTGGGGATCTTACAACTCGAATAACGGCGAGTATGTATTCACCTCTCTTCGCGATTATATCATAGAGCTCTCGAAAAAGGATAAGATCACGGCGGAAGACACCGAGTTCCTCATCATCCCCGTGAACCTCGGTCTCGAAACGAACACGAACAGCTATACGGGTGAGACGACGACAACCGTCACCTCCTGCACCCCCTATCTGACTGCGCCGACCATGTGCGAGCTCCACACCGACCGCGCAAAAATTGTCTTCACTTATTCAGCTCAATATAATAAGTAATATGACTATCATTGACGGCAAAGCGACCGCAGCTTCAATCAAACAGGAAATCGCGGCCGAAGTAGAAAATATCGTCAACAACGGCGGACGCCGCCCCCATCTCGGAATTGTAATCGTGGGCCACGACGGCGGAAGCGAGGCATACGTAGGCAACGCGGTCAAGAACTGCGAAGTCTGCGGTTTCGACTCGACGGTCTTCAGAAATGAAGAGGATATAACCGAGGAGGAGTTCATGAATCTCATCGAACGTCTCAACAACGATCCCGCCATCGACGGATACATTGTCCAGATGCCTCTTCCCCGCCATATCGACTCGGACCGCGTTGCGGCCTCGATCGCGATAGACAAGGATGTCGACGGTTGTAATCCCGCCAATATAGGCCGCATGGTTATCGGCCTCCCCTCTTTCAAACCCGCCACACCCTCGGCTGTCATGGAGCTGCTGAAGCGATATAATGTCGAGACCCGCGGCAAGCACGCTGTGGTTCTCGGACGCAGCAACATCGTGGGTAAGCCGGCCGCCATCATGCTGATGGAGAAGGCTACGCCGGGAAACTGCACCGTGACCGTCTGCCACTCGGCCACAAAGGACCTCAAGGAGAAATGTCGCGAAGCGGACATTATCGTGGCCGCTCTCGGACAGCCCGGTTTCGTGACCGCCGATATGGTCAAGCCCGGTGCGGTCGTGATGGATGTCGGAACCACCCGTGTACCCGACCCGACCCGCAAATCGGGTTCGCGTCTGGCCGGAGACGTGGCCTTTGACGAAGTCGCCGAGATCGCATCGATGATCACCCCGGTTCCCGGTGGCGTAGGCCCCATGACGATATGCTCCCTTATGCTCAACACGCTTGAGGCATACCGCAGAAATACCGCCAAGTAATGAAACGACACATACTCTCCATACTCACTTTGTGCGCAGTCCTCTCGGGCTGCGCACAGTCGCATAATAACGCGACCGATTCCGATTCTGTATCAGTAGCGGAGCAGACGCCTGAACCTGCCGGATCCGGAAAGGCGACCCTACTCTTTGTAGGAGACGCTATGCAGCACACCGCCCAGCTCGAACGAGCCTACGAACTCGGAGGCGCAACCGGAAATTATGACTATACCGGTTGCTTCGATCTGATCGCCCCCACAATCCGCGAGGCAGACTACGCCGTGGTCAACCTTGAGGTTCCGCTCGGAGGCGGTCCGCGCTATTCGGGCTATCCCTGCTTCTCGGCGCCGGATTCATACGCCGTCGCACTGAAGGATGCCGGCTTCGACCTCTTCCTGACAGCGAACAACCATTGTCTCGACAGCGGTGACCGCGCTGCCAAAAGAACGGTCTCCGCACTTGACTCAATCGGCGTAGACCACACCGGCACCTTCCGTAACCGCGCCGAAAGGGATTCGCTCGTTCCGCTGATAAAAGATATCAACGGTATCCGCTTCGCGTTTCTCAACTACACATACGGGACCAACGGCATCCAACCCAATGAAGATACAGAAGTCGCCCTCATCGAACGGGAACGCATCGCCGACGAGATACGACGCGCCCGGGAGAAAGGGGCTGAGATTGTGGCTGTGTGCATTCACTGGGGAGTGGAGTACGTATTGCTTGAGAACGCCAACCAGCGCGACATCGCCGACTTTCTCATCGATAAGGGCGTCGATCTCATCATCGGCTCCCACCCTCATGTGATCCAGCCGATGAAGATGGCCCGAAACGACATGGACGGCAAGAATGTGCTCGTCGTCTACAGTCTCGGCAATTTCATCTCCAACATGAAGACGGCCGACACACGTGGCGGAGCCTTGGTGAAGGTCGACATAGAGAGAGACGAGAACGGAGTTCCGCGCATCACGAACGCCGCCTACGACACCTTCTTCGCCGCAAAACCGGAGGGCAACCGCAACTTCCGCGTCTACCCGTCAGCCCTCGCCGACAGCATCCCTCAGGCCCAGCAACACCACTGGACCATCTTCAACACATCCGCCCGCAAAATCTTCGACACCCACAACCAAAACGTGCCGCCGATCACCCGCTGAGGCGCCTTTGGTCCCGCCAACAAAATACATTCGGTACTGCAAACAAGATACCTTGGGTACTGCAAATAAAAAGAAGCGGCCTCCGTCAAGACGGGGTCGCTTCTACCATTAAATATCTAAACGTTTACTTTTCAATATTTCGAGACGCTGGGCTGGAAGAGCTCGTCGATCGCTTTGGCGATTTCGGGAGCGTCCGCTGCGGGATCTGCTACGGCCACGGTCGGCAGGATCCAGTTTTTGTGGAGGAAGTTGCGAAACGATTCGGTGATTGCTTCGGCACCGTCGCCGCCATGAACGACCACGGGGACGATCTTCTTCTCGGCGAAGTCATACTGGTCGAGGAAGCTGTAGACAGCCATCGGGAGATCGTTCCACCAGTTCGGCGCAACGAGAAGCAAGTGGGTGACATCTTTCATACCGCTATACTTGCTTGTCAACTCCGGACGCTTGCGGTTCTCTTTCTCAATCTTGGTCACCATCTCGAAGTTCTCGCGCTCGACGGGATATTCTTCGGTCGGCGTGATGGCGAAGACTGAGAACTCCTCACCTTTGGCCTTGAGAGCTTCTCCAAGCTGACCTACGACTTTCTGACACTGAGTTTCCTCGGTTTTTCCTTTCTGAAGGAAGTATGCTATAAGAATGTTGTTTTTCATATTTTCTGTTTTTCTAATTCTGTTTTGGCGTTAATCTGCTATCGGATTCCGGTAGCTCTGAATGCGTGTTTTTCATATCGACACGGGTCAACTGACCTGCGTCTGACTCTATAACGCGCAAAGAGCCGAAAGAGTTTAACAAAGGTTTGAATACGCCAAGAATTCATAGTTTGGAGAGGAGATTCGGCGTGCACTTTGCCGACACGTTTTATTTTAGTAACTTTGCAGTCTGAAAAATCGAATAAGAAGAAATGATACAGACCCAAAATCTTGGAATACAGTTCGGAAAACGGACACTGTTCTCTGACGTGAACCTGACTTTCAACCGTGGCAACTGCTACGGTATAATCGGAGCGAACGGTGCCGGTAAATCCACATTCATGAAACTGATCTCGGGCCAGCTCGCACCCACTCAGGGTACGGTCGTGTTCGGCCCTGGCGAACGTCTGTCCGTGCTCTCGCAGGACCACTTCGAGTTTGATGAATGTACGGTCATCGAGACCGTGCTTCGCGGACACTCCGTGCTGTGGGATATCATGCAGGAGAAAGATGCCATCTACGCCAAGGAGGATTTCTCGGACGCTGACGGCATCCGCGCCGCCGAACTCGAGGAGAAATTCGCCGAGCTTGAGGGATGGAACGCCGAGAGCGACGCCGCCGCGCTCCTCTCCGGCCTGGGAATCAAGGAAGACCGCCACTATATGCTGATGAAGGACATGAGCGCCAACGAAAAGGTGCGTGTGCTTCTCGCGAAGGCCCTCTTCGGCAATCCCGACAACCTGCTTCTCGACGAGCCCACCAATGACCTTGACCTCGAAACCGTGGCATGGCTCGAGAACTACCTCTCGAATTTCGAGAACACCGTGCTCGTGGTCAGCCACGACCGTCACTTCCTCGACGCAGTTTCGACCCACACTCTCGACATCGACTATAACAAGATCTCGCTTTTCGCCGGCAACTACTCCTTCTGGTACCAGTCTTCGCAGCTTGCACTCCGCCAGCAGCAGGCAGCCAACAAGAAGGCCGAAGAGAAGCGTAAGGAGCTCCTCGAATTTATCCAGCGATTCTCGGCCAATGTGGCCAAGTCAAAGCAGACCACAAGCCGCAAGAAGATGCTCGAAAAGCTCAATATCGAGGAGATCAAACCCTCGTCGCGCCGATACCCGGGAATCATCTTCACCCCGAACCGCGAGGTGGGCAACAAGATTCTCGAAGTCAAGGGTCTCAAGGCGTCGGTAGACGGCGAGGTACTCTTCGACGACGTGAACTTCCAGATCGAGAAAGGTGACAAGGTAGCGTTCCTCAGCCGCGACCCGCGTGCGATGACTGCCCTCTTCGAAATCATCATGGGCAACCGTCAGGCAGACGCCGGCCAGTACGAATGGGGTCAGACCATCACCAACGCCTACCTCCCGCTCGACAACAGCCCCTTCTTCGAAACCGACCTTAACCTGGTCGACTGGCTCTGTCAGTATTCAAAGGATTCTTCGGAGATCTATCTCAAAGGCTTCCTCGGCAAGATGCTCTTCAGCGGCGAGGATGTACTCAAGAAAGCCTCCGTGCTCTCCGGCGGTGAGAAAATCCGCTGTATGATCGCACGCATGATGCTGACCGACGCCAACACGCTGGTACTCGACTCGCCGACGAACCACCTCGACCTCGAATCGATCCAGGCGTTCAACAACACGCTCCAGAATTTCAAGGGCGTGATCCTCATGTCGAGCCATGACCATGAGTTCATCCAGACCGTCTGCAACCGTGTGATCGAACTGACGCCCAACGGCATCATCGACAAGATGATGGACTATGACGACTACGTGACCGATGCTAAGGTGCAGGCAGCCCGAGAGAAGCTCTACCCCGCAACCAAATAAGACGCCGGTGCTGACCGATATACCGGGTCAGTAACGCCGACAGTAAAAAAGGCTGGCGGCGAGCCGGCCTGTAAACCCCTAAACAAACAGACGACAATGGTTAAACATATCGTAACATTCAAACTTCGCGGAAGCGAAGAAGAACGCCGTTCGGCGGCCGAAAGATTCCGCGACGCACTGCTCGCGCTTCCTTCGCGAATCGACGTGCTGGAGAGCATGGAGGTCGGTCTCAACGAAAATCCGGCCGAGGACTGGGACGTTGTCCTGACAGCCACCGTACCGACCATGGCCGATGTGGCTACATATTCCAAACATCCCGATCATGTGGCAGCGGCCGCAATCATCGCTCCGCTCCGCGAGAGCCGCGCCTGTGTGGACTACACTGTGTAAAGATGTAAAGCCGCGCCGGGGGGACTACACTGCGTAAAGATATGCTTTAGGTGTAAAGATATGCTTTAGAGCAAAAAATTTTGCAGTTTAGAAATTTTAATTTAACTTTGCGGATGTTAAGGAAGACCCCGGTGGCCTTCCTGAGCCTATGGTCATACTTACGACCTCGACAGGAATCATTGTCCGTCGGGAAAACGTGGTGAGTCCCTAAGGCGACAATTTGAATTAAATCCATAAGTGTTGTTGTGGTATCTGCGGATCAAATCTAACCTGACGAACCCAATCAATCCTCACACTTATTGACCGGAAACATTGATAATCAATCTGCGTTTCATTGGAGGATGAGAAACCGAATCTGAAGTATGAAGAAGATTTATGCACTCGCACTCGGAGCCCTCGTGCTTGCAACGGGTTGTTCAAAAGACGATCCGGCTCCCGTGCTCCCCGATCTCGTAGTCAATCAGGTCACTCTGAAACCGACCTACTCGCAGATCAAGGCTCCCGCCCAGACCACCTTCAAGTATGACGATGTTACCATTTACGACATGATCGTCGGCTATGAGAACGGCCAGATCATCGAGTACACTCCGAGCTCTACGGCCCAGAACGTTGTTCTGGTCAAGAAAATCAAGGGTGAGAACGTGATCGTCCCCGTATCTGTAACCGACGGCACCACCGACTACATCGTCGGCGGCTGGGACCTCGCCTCTCACGAGGGCGTGGATGAGAACGTAAAGACCGTGACCATCCCGAGTGCTACCGCAAACAACATGCAGGGTAACAGCACCGACGGTATCACTCTGCGTCCGTTCAACAACCAGTTCTTCACCGATCTCAGCGACCGCGCGGAGAACCTCCAGGCTGTATATCTTGAGGAAGGCTTCCCCAACTATATCAGCGACAACGGCGTAATCTACCGTCAGGACAAGAGCAACAACGCAACCACCACTACACTCGTAATGGTTCCGCGTAAGTATAACGTTGACAGCCGCTCGTTCACCGTTCCCAATGACGTTCAGGTGATCGGAAGCCTCGCTTTCGCGAAGTGTGATCAGCTCGAGCGCGTGATCGTAAGCAAGGACGTGAAGACCATCGAGGACGAGGCTTTCATGAACACCAAGAACCTCATTGCCCTCGATATGCTCCCCGCCGAGGCTCCCGTAGCTTACGAGCACTCTTTCGGCCACTACACCCGCAAGGCTACCCTCCGAATCCCCCAGGGTTCCTATGCAAGCTACTTCATCAGCAATCCGTTCGAAGAGGTTAGCCCCAACACCGTTCACCCCGTACCCCCGACAATCTATATCACCGGCATGCAGTTCGACCGTAACAAGTACAGCGCCGCAAATACCGCAAGCTGGACTGACGAGGACTGGGCTAAAGAGGTTCCGGCTCCCACCGCACCTGCTGCTGACGCCGACAACAACTCATACGTGAGATATCAGAACGCTCTGGCCGGCTACGCCAATTATCAGGCTGCTCTCGAGGAGTACAACAAGAACCTCGGTCTCTGGCACACCGCCGCAGGCGACTGGAACGGAGACAACCAGAAGAACGTTCTCGACAAGGCTGAGCCCGTTTATCCCGGTAAGGATCTCGTAGCTCCCAGACGCCCGACCAATCCCGGCGTTGACGGCACTCCCGAAGAAATCGAAGAGTACAACAAGGAACTCGCAAAATTCTACGAAGAAACTATCATCTACCAGGCTGACCAGGGTGCTATCGCGCAGTTCAAGGTTGACCACGCCGCCTGGGAGAAGGCTAAGAACCGTTGGGAATCAACTCGTGGCTATCAGTTCTTCGATAAGGTGGAAGAAGTAACATTCATCTACTGATAAGAACCATCCTCCTACAAAAATAGATTCGAAAACTTCAGTAAGACAGTCTTCGCCGGACCCACAGTCCATCGCGAAGACTGTTTTTCTATTGAAGTAGGCCAATTGAAGTCAGCCAAACTTTTTTCATTCCGTTTTTTTGTAAAACCGATTTTTTTTAGTAATTTTGCAATGTCAAAGGAGACGATGACGCATCAGCCGCAATAGCTCAGTTGGTAGAGCATTTCATTCGTAACGAAAAGGTCCCGGGTTCGAGCCCCGGTCGCGGCTCAATCAACATGAAAGAAACAGAATGCCGGCCTGCCAAAAACAGATCGGCATTTTTTTATTGTTTCTCCCTCCCTTTCTCCTCGCAGTTTCTAAGAAACAACTTGTTCTCCTTAAACAAACTTGTTCTCCTTAAACAAATAAGTCATGAAAAAAGAAATCAAGACAACAAAGGCTCCGGGTGCTATCGGCCCCTACAGCCAGGCAACCATCGCCGGCAACCTCATCTTCGTTTCCGGCCAGCTCCCCATCAATCCCGAGACCGGTGAAATGCCCGCCGACATCAAGGAACAGACCCGCCAGAGCATCGCCAATATCCGCGCGATCCTTGAAGAGGCCGGTGCAAGCCTCGACAACGTGGTGAAATCTACCGTTCTTCTCGCCGATATGTCTCTCTTCGGCGCCATGAACGAGGTTTATGCAGAAAACTTCCGCGAGGTTTATCCTGCCCGTTGCGCTTTCGCTGTCAAGGAGCTTCCGAAGCAGGCTCTCGTAGAAATCGAAGTGATCGCTGCTCTTTGATATAGCCTCATAATTGAAGTCGTCTAAACCGCTTTTCGTTTAGACGACTTCAAATCTTACTCCCCACAAACGGGACCGGGTCCCTACACTTCTAAAACCGCTCAAGAAAATGACCAGCTATCTACAGATCGAAGGCCTCACCAAATCGGTCGGCGACAGAATACTTTTCGCCGATATGACCTTAGGTATTTACGAGGGTGACAAGATCGGTCTCGTGGCCAGAAACGGCGCCGGCAAAACCACGCTTCTCAATATCATCACAGGCCATGAAGATTATGATTCAGGCAAAGTCATTTTCGCCAACGGAATCCGCGTCGGTTATCTCGCTCAGGTCCCGGCCTTTGAAGATGGCTGGACGGTCGAGGATTTTCTCAGGGCAAACAGCGACCCTAATGACCCGGCTCAACTCGAGACAGCCAAGCGCCTGGCGACTCAGTTCGGTATTTCTGATTTCACACGCCTGATGTCGACCCTCAGCGGCGGTCAGCTCAAGCGCGCAGCGATCGCAGCCGTGATCGCCCCTGCTCCGGATATGCTGATTCTCGACGAGCCCACCAACCACCTCGATATCGACATGATCGAATGGTTGGAGCAATATCTGACACGCCAGAGGGTGACGTTGCTGATGGTCACCCATGACCGTTATTTCCTGGACAAGATCTGCAACAAGATCATCGAGATCGACCGCGAGCAGATATTCAGCTATGACAGCAACTATGACTATTACCTCCAGCGTCGCGCCGAACGGATGGAAAATCTATCGGCCGAACTCGCGAGAGTTAAGAATCTTCTGCGCACAGAGGCCGAATGGATGAGACGGCAGCCCCAGGCTCGCGGGTCCAAGGCTAAGTACCGCATAGACAATTTTCACCAGCTAGAAGAGAAAAGCAAAATAAACCTCCGTTCGGACAATGTCGAGCTCGGCATCAAATCGTCGTATATCGGTTCCAAGATATTCGAAGCGAAAAATGTCCGCAAAGCTTTCGGAGACATCAAGATCCTCAACGACTGGAGCTATACGTTCGCCCGCTATGAGAAAGTCGGCATCGTCGGCGATAACGGCGCCGGCAAATCGACCTTCATCAAGATGCTTCTCGGACTTATCGAACCCGATTCGGGTCACTTCGATGTCGGCCAGACAGTCCGCTGGGGCTACTACAGTCAGGAAGGAATCACGGATCTCGACGAGCGCAAGAAGGTGATCGACGCCGTGACCGAAATAGCCGAGGAGATCAGGATAGATGACAAGACACGTCTGACCGCACGCCAGTTTCTCAACCGTTTTCTTTTCTCGTCCGAAGACCAGCAGAAATATATCTACAAGCTTTCGGGAGGCGAGAAGCGCCGGCTCTATCTGGCGACCGTCCTGATGAGACAGCCGAACTTCCTGATTCTCGACGAGCCGACCAACGATCTCGACATCATGACCCTCACAATCCTGGAGGACTATCTCGCGTCGTTCAAGGGGTGTGTGATCGTCGTCAGCCATGACCGCTTTTTCCTCGACCGCATAGCCGACCACCTCTTTATCTTCAAGGGTGACGGCGAGGTGAAGGACTTTCCCGGTGACTATTCGACCTGGCGACATTGTGTCGAAGAGGAACGACGCGAAGAACGACGCCTCGCGGAGGCTGAGCGACAGAAGACAGCCCCGGAACCCAAGCGTCCGCCGCGTTCGGACCGTCCGGCCAAACTGTCGTTCAAGGAAAAGAGGGAAATGGAAGCGCTCGAAGCGAAGCTCACTGAGCTGGCCGAAGAGAGGGAGAGAATTGAAACCGATATGAATTCGGGGTCACTGGACCACACCGCACTCGCGAAAGCCGGCGCAAGAATACAGGCCATTATCGCCGAAACCGACGAGGCCGAGATGAGATTGCTCGAACTTATGGAGAAAGAGGGTTAGTTTACTCCTCAGAATCCGAAAACAGTGAAGTTGTCTTGACTTCAATATCTCAATTCAAGCAATAAAATTCCCCATTTCGGGTTATATAATAGGAGCCGTCTATAGAGACACTCCCGAACACACAAAGTCAATACCGTTCCCAACATAAAAATGGCAAAAGTCATTATAGTAGCCAACACGGATTATTTCTTCCTGTCTCACCGCAAGGCGATAGGAGCCCGCGCCATAAGCGACGGGTATGAGGTCATTGTAGCGGCAAAAGCTACCGACCCCGCCAAAGTCGCCGAGATTCAGCAGATGGGGGCCCGGTACATAGATCTTCCGGGAAATCCGACCGGACGCAATCTGATGCAGGAACTCAGCACCTTCAGATTTCTCAGCCGGCTGTATCGGAAAGAACATCCGGATGTGGTCCATCATGTTGGGGTCAAAAACGTCCTGTGGGGTTCGCTCGCGGCGAAAGCCGTCAGAGTTCCCGGTGTGCTGAACGCGGTTTGCGGTCTCGGGGTCATGTTCAATATGCCTCTGACGAGAACGGCCAAGATGATCCTGCGCTTTATACGCTTCGGCGCCTCGCGAAAGAATGCACTGATGCTGTTTCAGAACACCGAGGATCGTGAACTGTTTCAGGAATACGGAATCGTCGACGATAAGGATTGCCTCTTTGCGAAAGGCTCCGGTGTCGACCTTGAGGAATACGCCTTTACACCGCCCCTTCCCCATGACAAGACCATCGTAGCCTTCTCGGGACGTATGGTTGAGGATAAGGGGGTGAAGGTTCTCGTAGAGGCCGCTTCTCTTCTGAAAGAAAAATATGGCGACAGCCTTGAGTTCAGACTCTGCGGCGGTCTGTCAACGAATCCGAACGCACTTTCGGCCCAATGGCTCGCTGACCATTGCGACGGCAGCTATATTCGGTGGATGGGCAACCGCACCGACATGGTCGAGATGCTCACTCAGTGTGACATAATGGCTTTTCCCAGCTATTACCGCGAGGGTGTCCCCAAGGCTGTGATCGAGGCTACTGCTATCGGCCGTCCCATTGTCACGACCGACTCTGTCGGCTGTCGTGACACGGTAGACGAGGGTATCAACGGCTTCCTCGTTCCTCCGCGTGATGCGCAGGCTTTGGCAGACGCCATCGAAAAGCTGCATCTCAATCCGGAGATGCGCCTCGATATGGGACGTGCCTCACGCCGCAAGGCAGAGAAGGAGTTCGACATCCGCGAAGTGGTGGATCTCCATTCCTCAGCCTATAAATCACTGATTGAAAATTCATATAAAAGAAAGGGAGGCCTATGAGAATCGCAGTTATCGGAGGTAGCGGGTTCATAGGCACACGCCTGATCGAACTACTCAGACATGAGGATAGCGGAGACTATACATGCAAGAACATAGACATCCAGCCCTCCCATTTCTATAACGAAATCACGACACTCGGCGACGTCACCGTTCAGGAACAGATCGACCGGGAGTTGAAAGACGTCGATGTGGTGGTGCTTCTCGCCGCCAAACATCACGATAATATCGTCCCCACGTCTCTCTATTACGAGACAAACGTCGGCGGCATGGAGGTGACGCTGAAGGCTATGGAACGCAACGGCATCAAACGGTTGATATTCTTCTCATCCGTTGCTGTCTACGGTCTCAACAAGCCCAATCCCGACGAGAATTTTCCGCCCGATCCGTTCAACCATTACGGTCGCTCAAAATGGGAAGCCGAACAAGTTGCCCTCCGCTGGTGGGAGAAACATCCGGACTGGAATATAGACATTATACGCCCCACCGTCACCTTCGGTGAGCGCAACCGAGGTAACGTCTACAACCTCCTCCACCAGATTCAGGGTGGTAAGTTCATGATGGTCGGCAAGGGTGACAATCACAAGTCTATGGCTTATGTAGGCAATGTCGTCGCTTTTGTGAAATGGATGATCGAGAACGTCACCGAGGGCTATAACGTCTACAACTATGTCGACAAACCCGACATGGATATGAATTCGCTTGTGGAACATGTCGGCACGGTTCTCGGAAAGAAGATTCCGACCCTGCATCTCCCCTACTGGCTCGGCATGATCGGCGGCAGCTGCTTCGACTGCATCGCGGCTCTGACAGGAAGGAAACTTCCTATCAGCTCCGTGCGTGTCCGCAAGTTCTGCGCCTCGACCGTATTCGACTCATCTAAGGCCCATTCGACCGGATTCAATGCACCATTCACTTTGGCCGAGGGACTGGCCCGCACTCTCGAATTCGAGTTCCTGCATCCCCAGCCCGACAATATCGTCTTCGTGAGTGAATGAGCGCACGAACCGTCCGTTTATATTTACACGAACCGTCCGTTTATATTTAGCTTAGAACGCTGAATCCGCTGAAAATGCAGAATCCGCTTCTCCAAACCACTTCCGACCATGACTACCCTGCCGGTTATCGCTGTTGTCATTCCCTGTTACAATGAAGCTGAAGCCCTCCCGGTTTCAGCAGCAAGAATACGCGGAATTCTGATGTCTCTTGCCGATAGCGGTGAGATTTCTAACGACAGCTATATACTTTGCGTAGACGACGGGTCCGGGGATGGAACATGGGGGGTTATCGAGAAACTCGCCGCTGATGGAGAACACATTGCCGTCAGAGGAATAGCTTTGGCTCATAACCGCGGCCATCAATACGCCCTTCTCGCCGGCCTCAACGAGGCGGCTCTGACGTGTGATGCGGCCGTCTCGATAGACGCGGACCTTCAGGATGATCCGGAGGCCATCGTCGAGATGATCAGAAGATTCAGGGAGGGTGACGAAATAGTTTATGGAGTCAGAGCGTCGAGAGATACCGACACTCATTTCAAGCGAAACACCGCCCGTGCTTTCTACAAGCTCCAGAATATGATGGGACTCGAAACCGTCTACGACCACGCGGACTACAGGCTCATGTCGCGTCGCGCACTTGAGATTCTCGGTCAGTATCGGGAGCACAATCTCTTCCTGCGCGGAATCATCCCGCAGATAGGACTCTCGCACAGCATCGTGACCTATGATCGCGGGACGAGAGTGGCCGGAGAGTCAAAATATCCTCTCCGGAAAATGCTCTCGTTTTCAATCGACGGGATTACCTCGTTCTCGGCACGCCCTATGAGATGGATCTTCGGGACCGGTCTATCTCTTCTGGTCATAGATGTCCTTATCTCCATATATGTTCTTGTGGCTCTGATCAGCGGCACTGCTGTCAGCGGCTGGAGCTCGCTGATGCTATCTGTATGGTTCCTCGGCTCACTTATATTGATCGCCATAGGAATCGTCGGCGAATATATCGGCAAGATATTTATCGAGGTCAAGGACAGACCCCGATATAATATCTCAAAACGGGCAGGTTATTGAGTCGATCACCGAGACAGTGACAGACCCAATACCTTACCGACTACCGGCCGCTTGCAGGAACGTTATCCGGCTCAATATCTTAAGCGGCTGCCGGCCGCTTGCCGGAACGATCAACAGGACTCCCCTCTCAGATAAATTTCTGCTTCTTCAGGTACTCGAGAAGCGTAGCCGAAACTGATTCGTTCAGGCCGCGCGGATAGCGCACCTCAGCAAAAACCTGCGCGAGATTTTCCTTGCCGTTTTCGGCCGCGAAACCCTGATTTGCCGGATATTCCTCTTTCACCTTGAAGAGGTCTATGATTTCCTCGTCGCTGAAGTCCCTGTATTTACCTTCGTGAAGTACAGCTTCGAGAGGCAGACGCTCGGTATCGGTTCCTTCCTCTGCAGGATAACCGAGAGCGACAGCGGCCACAGGGACGACAAGTTCCGGAAGTTGGAGAAGTTCTGAGATCTGTGGAGCGTTATAGGTGACTGTGCCGAGATAACAGGTTCCGAGGCCCTCCATTTCAGCAATTGTCACAATCTGCTGCGCAAGAATGACGGCGTCGGTCATAGCCGACGTGAAAGAGAGGAAATTGTCATAAGCTGCGTCGGCATTGCGCAGGCGACACCATCTCGTGAAGCGGTTGAAGTCCGCGCAGACGGTGAGTATGGCCTTTGCGCCTTTTGCGGCGGGCTGATTGAAATGCAGAGGAGCCATAGCTGCGACCTCTTCAGGAGTGCGCGAGACAACGATCGTATACAACTGCATATTTCCGCACGTGGGAGCTTTCGCAGCCGCCTCCACAATACGGGCGATCGTTTCCGGTTCAACCTCTTTATCACTGAATTTTCTTATACTCTTTCTTGTCTTGAAATAATCCATAGGAGGGTAATTATTAAGGAAGGTAATTATTAATTGGGAGCTGGTTTTTAAGATAATGAACCCGGAGCGGGAAATGTCCGGATTTCGGGTTTTAAAAGTGACGGGAGTCTCGCGAGGTTTTCACCCGCGCCACTCCCGTCATTATATTTGTGGAGGATGGAGGAGAGACTCCTCCATCACTATGATCGATCCCTGAGAATTAATCCTCAAGCTTGTGGATTACAAGACCCGAACGGAGTTTGGGCTCGAACCAGGTTGTTTTCGGAGGCATGATGTTGCCGGTGTCAGCGATGTTGATGAGCTGGTCCATGGTCACGGGATAGAGAGCGAGGGCCATCTTCATCTCGCCGCTGTCAACGCGCTTCTTGAGCTCGCCGAGACCACGGATACCGCCGACGAAGTCGATGCGCTTGTCAGAACGGAGGTCGGTGATTCCGAGAATATCACGGAGAATCAGGTCGGAAGAAACGGTCACGTCGAGAACGCCGATCGGATCCTTGTCGTCATAGGTTCCCTCTTTTGCAGTCAGCGAGTACCACTTGCCTCCGAGATAGAGAGCGAAGTTGTGGAGACCTGCGGGCTGATATATCTCCTCACCTTTCTCTTCAACAACGAAGTTCTCGGCGAGACGGTTGAGGAATTCCTCCTCGGTCAGACCATTCAGATCGCGGACAACGCGGTTGTAGTCGATGATCTTCAGGTGCGAAGCCGGGAAAGCAACTGCCATGAAGTAGTTGTATTCCTCGTCGCCCTTGTGGTTAGGGTTGTTCTGAGCCTTCTCTGCGCCTACGAGAGCGGCGGCTGCCGAACGGTGGTGTCCGTCTGCGATATAGAGGTTGGGGATCTTGTCGAATTCCGCGGTCACGGTCTCGATCATCTCGGGATCCTCGATCACCCAGAGGGTGTGGCCGAAACCGTCGGGAGCTACGAAGTCATATTCCGGCTCGTTCTTGATGACGGTGCGGATGATATTCTCGAGTGCCTCGTTGTCGGGAAAAGCGAAGAATACCGGCTCGATGTTCGCGTTGTTGACGCGGACGTGTTTCATGCGGTCTTCCTCTTTGTCACGACGTGTGAGCTCGTGCTTTTTGATTCGACCTTCCATATAGTCGTTGACCCACGCTGCGACTACGAAGCCATACTGAGTGCGGCCATCCATAGTCTGGGCGTAGATGTAATATTTCTCTTTGTCATCCTGAACGAGCCATCCGTTTTCCTGGAACTTGTTGAAGTTCTCGACAGCCTTAGTGTAGACATCGGGATGGTGTTCATCGAATCCGGGTTCGAAATCGATCTCGGGTTTGATGATATGATAGAGCGATTTGGGATTTCCCTCGGCCTCGCGGCGCGCTTCTTCAGAGTTGAGCACGTCATAGGGACGCGATGCTACCTCTTCAACGAGGTGACGGGGAGGGCGGACGCCCTTGAAAGGTTTGACTTTTGCCATGATATCAGATAGTTTTTTGTCTTCGGTCTCCTCCGATTGTCACGGAGAAGACTTTCCGACCGGTTATTTTTGTTAATGAGTTATATCTATTTTCTGCTTCTTTCCATGCATGAGACACAGAGGCCGTGGACTGTCGCCGAGAAGTACCCGGGAGTGAATCCGTTGATTCCGATTCCGAGGAGTTTCTCCTCGATCTCCGGATCATTTACCTCTTCGATCGACCCGCATACGGAACATACGAGATGGATATGGTTCTCGCGTGCAAGTTCGTATGATGCGTGGCGCGTCTCGAGAAGATGGCGGCGGAGAATCCCACATGCACACAAGATCTCGACCGTGTTGTAGACCGTGGCCCGCGACACATGATAGCCCGATTTCTCCATAGCTTCGAGAAGCTCGTTGACACCGAAGTGTGCCCGGAGTTCGAACGCTTTGTCAAGGATTGCAAAACGCTCGGGGGTCAGTCTGCGCTCAGCCTCCTCAAGATACCGTGTGAGAATGGCCTCGGCCTTCAGCAATGCCTGGGACTTTTTCATGCTATACAGTCGTCAGTGGCCTCCGTTGCTGCTGCCCGGAGCCACACCCCAACGGTCGGCAAGTATGAGACCGACAATGATCAGTGCGCATCCTACGTATCCCCAGAGATAAATCTGCTCTCCGAAGAAGAACCACCCTGCTACCATAGTCACCAAGGGCTGGAGATAAAGATAGTTATTGGTCGACACGGAGCCTATTAGTTTCATCGCTTCATTCCACAGCAGATAGGCCGCAACCGAACACATGATCACAAGGAAGAGAAGATTGAGGAGATATTTCGGAGTCTCGAAGAGTTCAGCGAAATGATAGGGCGTCTTCTGGAATGCAAAGAGCGGTAGAGCTGTCAACACGCCGTAGAAGAAGAGTTTGCGAGTGACGAAGAACGAGTTGTAGAGAGGGAGAAGTCTTTTGACCGCAACGGAGTAGACCGCCCATGAAACGGCACAGGTCAGGGCGAGTAAATCACCGAAGGGATGAATCTCGAAGCCCAGTCCCAAAGCGATGGCCGGCGACAATATCACCAACGCGACCCCGACAAAGCAGGCTATCGAACCCGCTACGACACCTTTCGTAATCCGGGTTCTGTAGACAATGGCCATCAGCAGAGTCGTAAAAATCGGGGATATGGCGGAGAGAAGCGATACGTTTCCGGCCGTGGTGAACTTCAGTGCGTAGTTTTCGGTCAAGAAGTAGAGCGTACCGGCGCAAACACCGCACACCAGAAACTGAAGCTCGTCTTTCCAGTTATTGGACAATATTTTCTTGAATGTCAGCGCAAGCATCAGAAAATATGCGAGCGCAAAACGGTATACATAGACCTCGACGGGAGTGAAGCCTCCATCTTCCATCAGAACTTTCGTCGAGATGAACGAGCCACCCCACGCAACGACCGTTATCAGCGCTGCGAGATGACCAACTCCCTTTAGATATTTAGAGTTCATAGTGTTAGATCTGTCTGACTGATTCGCGATGCCGTTCGGTAGGGCATCGCGATCTTTCCGGAGCAGGAGAGTTCACCGGTTTTCGATGCAAAAATACAAAAAAAAGGAACACGACCAAAACCGAGATTATATGTTAAGCGACATATGTTAATTTATAATCCCACTCCCGGAGTTGATTTATAAATTCCCCTCCGGCCGTAATTCTTCAGTCCGTTTAGGGATTTTTCTGATTCGGTNTTAAACCAATTCCTCCNTATTGTGGTTGTAAATACAAAGACCGGACAAACCCCGACAAGAATGACCGGTCAGAAGATCACCGGACTTCATTTCCGGATTAGGAACCCCTAAATCCAAAGGTACTATGATGACATTTTTAACCGCCATACTCGTTGTCTGCATCCTGACCATCATAGGTCTGCTCGTTTTCAACAATCCACTGAGATTCAGACAAAATAAATATTCCGCTGCTTCCGCTTCCGTTCCCGCTGAGACCAGATCACCGGAGGAGCAGGCTACACGCGAACTTATCGGTGACAGCAAATATGAAGAGATGTCCCACCATGTTTCGGAGTTGCTGAAACGGCATGCAAACGATAAGTACAAGACGGTCATGCTGACNGCNGGCAGCGTCGAGCGCTCAGCNTTGAAAACGCTCCACTCTCTACTNCCGGGNGATGCTGTCCGCCTTCAGGANAATACCCGCCACGGAATCCCCGATGTCGGAGTCTATGTCGGAGAGGAACGTATCGGCAGGTTACTNCTCGATGATGCCGTAGACGCTCTCGAAGCCCTCCACGGCACAATGGTGACCGGCGCNTATATAGCCGAACAGAATTCATATGGAGAGGCGTCNAACACGATCTCGCTGAAGCTTATCATCTTCTACACTTCGGACGTTCCNGAGAGTGTNAAGAGAGATCCCAAGAAGGCTCCNTATAAGATAGTCTACCGCGGGATGCGNCCCATAGTCATCTATCAGAATTAAAGATAGATACAAATCAAGAGTACAGTGTAGACATCCATCAAGACTAAAGGCTGTCACCCGTCAGAATTAATCAGAACCAAATCAATTTTAACATAAAAAACAGAAACTATGAAAAAGTATCGTTGTGAAGTTTGCGATTGGATCTACGATCCCGCAAAAGGCGATCCCGACGCAGGTATCGCACCCGGAACCGCTTTTGAAGATCTNCCNGATGACTGGGTATGCCCGGTCTGCGGAGTAGGTAAAGATGATTTCGTGGTCGAAGAAGAGACCGAAGAAGTCTGAACNGCACGATCTTCCGATCATCAAAATAACAACCGTGACCCGTCGGCTTCGACAGGTCACGGTTTATTTAGTTCTTGTATAAGTTCGATTTTTCGGATCAGATCANTCCTNAAGCTACATATTCCGGAANTCACCGGGGGTNTGGCCGGTGTGGTGCTTGAAGTGCTTGCCGAAGAAACTCTGGGAAGAGAAGTTGAGTGTGTCGGAAATCTGCTGAATCGTCATGTTCGACGACTTGAGAAGCACCTTGGCCTCGAGAATCACGTTTCGATCAATCCAATCTACGGGAGAGAGCCCCGTCTTCTGCTTGACCACACGCGAGAGATGTTTCCTCGTGATGCCGAGCCGGTCGGCATAGAAATCAAGAAACCGTTCTTCTCTGAAGTTTTGCTGGACCAGATAGAGAAAGGATTCGGTGAGTCGCGAAGCGGCGTCTATCTTCCGGTTATCCACCTGTTCATATATCTTCGTCGCGAAGCGATAGTAGAACGCCAGGACCGTATGCAGAAGAGCCCGCAGACGCGTCTTNTTGTCAGGATCCTCATTGATGCTCTTCAAGGTCTCGTAAAACATATCATAGGCATAGGACATTTCAGAAGGGATATTCAGAACAGTCGTCCTGTGCATCACACTCAGGGCCGANACNTCGGCTATCATCCCGTACAAGGTGTCGACGAAACGTTTGCTCATCACNCAGAACGCCACGTCAAGATCTTCGGAACATTCCAGAGGTTGCATGATCTCACCTTCGCGAATGCTGATCATCGCCGGCGCCTCGACCTCGATCTCCTTGAGGGAAAGCATGAACTTGCCTCTGCCTTTTCTCAGATAGAGCGACGTGGCGGCAGAGAATTTCACCGGTCCTTTCGACAAGGCGAACATGCCGGAGTTGTANCCCTCNAAGAGCCAGAAGTCCTCTTCAAGTATNTCCTCNACGGGGCTGGAGAGCGCGAAATCCCGATATTTGAGCTTGCCTTGATCCAAAAGTATTGAGGGNGCTTACTTNACGATGGCCTCGCGAATAGCCTCTACGATAAAACGGACATGCTCGTCGGTCACATAGGGTCCTGCCGGCAGACAGAGGCCTCTGTGGAACAGATCGTCGGATACGCCATTGACATACGCAGGATTGTTGGCATATACCGGCTGACGATGCATGGGTTTCCAAAGCGGACGCGATTCAATATTGAGGCTGTCGAGCCAGAGGCGCATGGCCTCCACGTTGGGCAACGGCTCGCAGTCGGTATGAAGAGTACGTGCGGTGTGGGTCACACCGG
The DNA here is from genome assembly GCA_014800785.1 of Bacteroidales bacterium. GTDB lineage: Bacteria > Bacteroidota > Bacteroidia > Bacteroidales > Muribaculaceae > Lepagella. The sequence goes on along the minus strand of JAAVFK010000023.1, from coordinate 7,631 downwards.
CNGCGCCACCGACAGCTCCGGCTATCTTTTCGGCATACGCATTCTCCTCACCTTTCACTTTCAGATCCTTGTCGAGTGTGACGGTGCAGAGCCAGAAGTTCGAATCATATTCGGGCGAGGGATTGTCGTGAAGCGTAACTCCTTCNACATCTTTCAGAAGCTCGCGATAGAGATCCTGGACATGGCGGTGATGTGCGAGATGCTCATNNACAATCGNCATCTGTCCGCGACCGNTTCCGGCGCAGATATTGCTCATTCTATAGTTGTNGCCTATGTCAGTGTGCTGGTAATANGGATAGGACTCGCGGGCCTGGGTTGCGAAATACATGATTTCTTTCTTCGCCTTCTCGTCAGGAACCACAAGAGCACCGCCACCGGAGGTGGTGATCATCTTGTTTCCGTTNAACGANAGGACACCGAAGCGNCCGAACGTTCCGCANACCTGACCGCGATATTTNGAACCGAAGCCTTCAGCAGCATCTTCAACTACGGGGATGTCATATTTTGCTGCCACTTCGAGAATCGCGTCGATATTGGCCGGCATTCCGTAGAGATATACGGGCACGATCGCTTTCGGNTTCTTTCCGGTTTTCTCAATTCTGTCGGCGATTGCCTTGTCAAGAAGCTCGGGGTCCATGTTCCATGTTTCNGNNTCNGANTCNACAAAGACAGGNGTNGCNCCNANATANGTGACAGGGTGCGAGGATGCACAGAATGTGAACGACTGCACCATCACCTCGTCGCCGGGNNCGACGCCACAAGCGAGAAGCGCAAGATGAACCGCTGCCGTGCCGGCCGAAAGAGCCACGACCTCTTTATGTTCGCCGGCCGGAAGGCCGTCGTTCACAAATTTCTTAAGATCTTCTTCGAATCCGTCTACGTTGGGACCAAGAGGCACGACCCAATTGTCGGCAAAGGCCTCGTTGACAAAATCTATCTCGCGACCCGACATGTGGGCCAGGCATAGCAATACGCGTTTATCTAATCGTTCCATAACAGTTGAGTCTTGTTGAGCGTCGAGAGGGCGCTGTCGCCGTTCGACTCGACAAAATTACTAAAAAATACCCGTTCCTCAAAACTAAATNATACATATATCCGCTACGTATCCACCCTCGGCCTTCAATCAGCCTCCCCGATAACTATTTTTGTCAATCTACAAGCACCTACCATTCCAAGANAATATTATTTTGGAAAACTTTTTCAATATTTTATTTTATTATAAGCTTGATTTATTGAGATATAAAAATTTTTTCTGACAACTTTTACCAAAATTTAATTTCAGATATTTTTCAATTTAGAATTTATTTCGCCACATCAAATATCGACCAATAGCAATTTTTTCGACTTTTCAAACTTGTAATCTAAGTTTTTTTTATGTAGTTTTGCATCGTCTAAACATCTCAAACATGGAACCCAGAACTTACACGTACGACGAAGCGTACGCCGCTTCGCTCGAATATTTCAAAGGCGACGAGCTCGCAGCGAGAGTCTGGAGCAGCAAGTATGCGCTCAAGGATTCTTTCGGAAATATATATGAACTAACCCCGGACGATATGCACCGCCGTATCGCCCGCGAAATTTCCCGTATCGAACACAAATATCCCAATCCGATGTCGGAAGATGAGGTGTTCGAGGTTCTGCGCGGTTTCAAATATATCGTTCCCCAGGGCTCTCCTATGGCCGGAATCGGCAACAACTTTCAGGTCGGTTCGCTGTCGAACTGTTTCGTGATCGGCCTCGACGGTCATCCGGATTCTTACGGCGGCATCATCAAGATCGACGAGGAACAGGTTCAGCTGATGAAGCGTCGCGGAGGTGTGGGCCACGACCTCAGCCATATCCGCCCCAAGGGTTCGCCGGTGAAGAACTCGGCTCTCACCTCGACCGGTCTCGTTCCGTTCATGGAGCGTTACAGCAATTCTACCCGTGAGGTTGCCCAGGATGGCCGTCGCGGCGCACTGATGATGACTGTCTCGATCAAACATCCCGATTCTGAGAAATTCATCGATGCCAAGATGGAGGAGGGGAAGGTGACCGGAGCTAACGTTTCGGTCAGAATCGACGACGCATTCATGCAGGCGGCAGCCGACGGCACTCCCTATCGTCAGCAGTATCCGGTGAAAAGCGAAAATCCGAGCTTCGTCAAGGACGTTGACGCCTCGGCTCTGTGGAACAAGATCGTTCACAATGCATGGAAGAGCGCCGAACCGGGTGTGCTTTTCTGGGACACAATAGCCCGCGAGTCGGTGCCTGACTGCTACGCGGACCTCGGTTTCGAGACCATCTCGACCAACCCCTGCGGCGAGATTCCTCTCTGCCCCTATGACAGCTGCCGTCTTGTTGCCATCAACCTCTATTCTTATGTAGAGAATCCCTTCACACCTCAGGCCCGCTTCAATTTCGATCTCTTCCGCGAACACATCGCGAAGGCTCAGCGCATCATGGACGATATCATCGATCTTGAGATGGAGAAGATCGAGACCATCATCGAGAAGATCAAGGCCGACCCGGAGACCGCGGAAGTGAAGGCCACGGAGCTTCATCTCTGGGAAAAGATCCGTGACAAAACGCTTCTCGGCCGACGCACAGGTTGCGGTACTACGGCGGAGGGCGATATGCTCGCCGCGCTTGGTCTGACCTACGGCACCAAGGAAGCGACCGATTTCTCGACCGAAGTACACAAGCAGCTTGCCCTCGCCTATTATCACGCATCCGTGACCGCTGCCGAGGAGCGCGGCGCGTTCGAGATCTTCGACTGGGAGCGCGAGAAGAATAATCCCTATATACAGCGTCTCGTAGAAGCTGACCCCACTCTCGGTGAGCGTATGAGCCGCCACGGACGCCGAAACATCGCCTGCCTGACAATCGCTCCGACCGGTACTACCTCACTGATGACTCAGACCTCGTCAGGTATCGAGCCGGTGTTCCTTCCCGTCTACAAACGTCGCCGCAAAGTTAATCCGAACGACGAGAACGTGACCGTCGACTTCGTTGACGAAGTGGGAGACGCTTTCGAGGAGTATATCGTCTACCACCCGAAGTTCGTGGAGTGGATGCGCATCAACGGCCATGAGGTGAAAAAGAATATGACCGCCGAGGAGCTCGATGAACTCGTGAAGAAGTCACCCTACTACAAGGCCACCAGCAACGATGTCGACTGGATGGAGAAGGTACGCATGCAGGGCGCTGTCCAGAAATGGGTAGACCACTCGATCAGCGTGACCATCAATCTCCCCAACAACGTGGACGAGAAACTCGTCGGCGATCTCTATATGACCGCCTGGAAAGCCGGATGCAAGGGCTGCACAGTTTATCGCGACGGCTCGCGCAATAATGTGCTCGAAGCGGTGAAGGCCGAGGTGAAACGCAAGACCCAGGAACTCGTGATGCACGATCCGGAACATCTCGCGACTCGTCCTATCGAGCTTGAGGCCGATGTGGTCCGCTTCCAGAACAGCAAAGAGAAGTGGATTGCTTTCGTAGGTCTCGTGAACGGCAAGCCTTATGAGATCTTCACCGGTATGGCCGATGACGAGGATGGCATCTTCGTTCCGAAGAGCATCACCCACGGAAAGATCATCAAGGCCGTGGACGCCCAGGGCAACAAGCGCTATGACTTCCAGTTCATCAACAAGCGCGGATACAAGACCACTGTCGAGGGACTGAGCGAGAAGTTCAACCCGGAGTTTTGGAACTATGCGAAACTCATCTCCGGCGTTCTTCGCTACGGTATGCCGATTGATCAGGTGATCAAGCTCGTGAGCGGTCTGGAGCTCGACTCAACCAGTATCAACACCTGGAAGAACGGTGTCGAGCGTGCTCTCAAAAAGTATATCCCGAATGGCACCGAGGCCGAAGGCGAGAAGTGTCCCAACTGCGGTCAGAAGACTCTCGTTTATCAGGAGGGCTGTCTTATCTGCAAAAACTGCGGCACCTCCCGTTGCGGATAATCGAAAATAATACTCGAAGCGACCTGAAGTTTAAACTTCAGGTCGCTTCTTTATGTTTTTACTATGTATATCTTGCCTATTTCGATTATAATAGTTAAGTTTGCAGACAGGTAAGTGGGTTGATCACTTACTTTCGATGTCAAAGACACAAATTCTAAGAGAGTGTTTGAATTTAAATGATTTTAGCACAAAGAGAGATTTTGGGATAATTTTTGAAAGTTGAAGAAGGAGCGATGCGGGCATCGCGACTGATGAAATCTTTTAAAAAGGGCCCAAAAGATCCTTTGTGATGAAATCAAAAATTTCTAAACCTCTCTAAACCTTAAATTTGATTTAAATTCAAACACTCTCTAATCCAATGAAGATAAGGTTTAACCTGAACTATCACACAAACTGGGGTGAATGGCTCTATATCTGCGGCTCTCTTCCCGAACTCGGATCCAACGATGCCATCAAAGCCGTGGAGATGAAACAGGGGGCTCCCGACAACTGGTATTTCGACCTCGAACTTCCCTCCGGTTCGGAACGTGAGTTTACATATTTCTTTGTGGTCAAGGCGCCCGAGAGAGAATGGCGATTTGAGTGGGGCGAACCCCACCGTCTCCAAGTGACTCCGGAACTCCACGTGATCAACGTGACCGACGAGTGGAACGCCGAACCCCACGACAAGCCCTATTTCAGCTCCGCGTTCGTCGACGGAATGCTTAAACGCGAGTCTGTCGACGCTCCCCTCAGACCTAAGGCCGATTCGCTGAATCTGCGTGTCGAGGCCCCGATGGTTCTTCCCGACGAGGTTCTGGCCGTCTGCGGTTCGTCCGAGCTTCTTGGCAAGTGGGATCCGGCGCATGCCATGCGTATGAACGACGCACGCTATCCTCTCTGGGAGGTTAACATTCCTCTGACCGACAATACTCCTTTCGACTATAAATTCGTGATCGTTGAGCGCGAGTCCGGCGCCGTGCGCGCATGGGAGAACCGCGACAACCGCTGGTTTGGCCAGCACCGCACCCATTCCGGCGAACAGATCGTCATCGATGCTCTCCGGTTCGTCAATCCCCGCGATAACTGGAAAGGCGCCGGAACGGCGATCCCCGTTTTCTCAATCCGTTCAACCGAGGACGAGGGAGTGGGCGACTTCTATGACATCCGTCTGATGGTCGACTGGTGTCGCAAGACAGGCCAGAAGGTTCTCCAGATTCTTCCGATCAACGACACCACCAAGACCGGCACCTGGGTTGACTCCTATCCCTACAGCGCCAACTCGACTTTCGCTCTCCACCCTATGTATGTGCGCATGTCGGCCGTCGGCACTCTCAAGGACAAGAAGCGCGCCGAATATTTCGCCGCTGAGGCTGCGCGACTCAATGAGCTTCCTCAGATCGACTACGAGGCTGTCAATAATCTCAAGAACGAGTTCCTCCACGAAATCTATCAGCAGGATGGCGAGAAACTTTTCGAGACTGCGGACTACAAGGAGTTCAAGAAACAGAACGACTATTGGCTGAAGCCTTATGCCGTATGGTGCGCTCTCAGAGACGAGTTCCATACCCCGGACAATAATCTCTGGCGCCAGTTCGCATCTTTCGACCAACGCAGCGTCGATGAATACTGCTCGGTGAACACCGCCGCGGTCAACTACTTCTATTTTGTCCAGTATCACCTCGACCGCCAGCTCCGTGAGGTGCGCGATTACGCACACGCGAACGAGGTTGTGCTCAAGGGTGACGTGCCTATCGGTATCGGCCGCTTCAGCGCAGACGCCTGGCAGAATACCCGTCTGTTCAACATGAACTGTCAAGCCGGTGCTCCGCCGGATGACTTCTCGGTTCTCGGTCAGAACTGGGGTTTCCCGACCTACAACTGGGACGAGATGGCCAAAGATGGTTTCGCATGGTGGAAAGACCGTTTCCGCAAGATGTCGGAATACTGTGACGCCTACCGAATCGACCATATCCTCGGCTTCTTCCGTATCTGGCAGATTCCTCTCGATGCCGTCCACGGTCTGCTCGGATATTTCAATCCGGCACTCCCCTTCTCTCCGGAGGAACTCCGCAACAGCTACGACTTCTGGATCAACCCCGAGGTACAGTGCCGTCCGCTCGTGCTCGAATGGATGCTCGGCGACTTCTTCGGTGAGTATTCGGACGAAGTCAAGGCGGACTACCTCCGTCATGTAGGTGGCGACCGATTCGAGCTCGCTCCCGAATTCGACACTCAGGCCAAAGTTGTTGCCCATTTCGACAAACTTGAGCGCACTCCGAAGAACGACCGAATCCGCGAGGGCCTTCTCGGCCTGATCGACGACGTGCTCTTCATCGAAGATCCCTATAACCGCGGTCACTATCATCCGCGTATCTCGGCTCAGTTCACCTACCAGTTCCGCGTGCTGACAGACTACGAGAAATGGTGTTTCAACCGTCTATATAATGACTTCTTCTACCACCGTCACAATGATTTCTGGTATGGCAAGGCAATGTGGAAACTTCCGCCCCTCCTTGATTCGACGCGTATGCTCGCCTGCGGAGAGGACCTCGGAATGATTCCCGACTGCGTACCCGAAGTGATGAGCAAGCTCCAGATTCTCTCACTTGAGATCCAGAGAATGCCGAAAGATCCCAAGTCAGAATTCGGTGACACCTGGCACTACCCCTACTTCTCCGTCTGCACCACTTCGACCCACGACATGCCGGGTATCCGCGCATGGTGGGAAAGCGACCAGGCTCAGAGCCAGCGCTTCTTCAATAATGTTCTCGGTGAACACGGACAGGCACCTTTCTATGCCGAGCCCTGGATCTGCGACAAGATCGTATGGTCTCACCTCGCATCTCCCTCAATGCTCTGTATCCTTCCCCTTCAGGACTGGCTCAGCACCGACGGTGAACTGCGTCGTCAGAACCCCAACGAAGAACAGATCAACGAGCCCTCGAATCCGACCCACTACTGGCGCTACCGTATGCACATGACGGCCGAAGCTCTGCTCGCCTCAGAGACCTTCAACAATAAGATTCACAACTCGATCATCGCCTCGGGCCGCTAATCAGAGCTCAAAGCTCACGGTCCGAGTCCGGGTACTTAATAAAAGACTCCCGCAATCCTGCTTGCTTAGGATTGCGGGAGTCTTTCATCTCAAACATATTCAAATGACCTGCTCTTGTCCCCAAATTTGAATCTTTACATATCTCTCTAATTTACACTCTCTTAGCAATTGACATAATTTAAAAATTCACAAATTGACATCAGAAGGCGCAAAAAATAGAAATTTTTTTCGTAATTTTGCCGATGCGGACCGCTCGCAGAGCCCGGTTTGGGTAGATAAGAGTGGGTCGGCTGACATTTTATAAGCGTTTATCGACGCTATTCTTGATAACTAAGAATCTCGCAAATTCAATAGTCCAAGTCAGGAATAGGCAGCGGTAGATGCTACGTGGATATGTTGTATCCTGTCCGGCAGGGTCTTTGAGAAAAGACCCCGACGGATGGTTGCACATACATAAGCGTAGGCTCTGCACGTTGTCATTCTCTTGGACAGGCAATGCGAGAGCCTTTAGTTGAGAATGATGACGATAAGGTCCCTGCGCTTCTTTTTTGATACAGAGTCTTCTTAGAGAATCTGTCATCAGGGGACCGTGACAGGCTCTCGCGTTAATGTCCGTATGAAAGACCGGTCCCTGCGCAAGACCT
>JAAVFK010000022.1 GCA_014800785.1 Bacteroidales bacterium | reverse complement strand
TTTTGAGAATATTTTTGGATGATTTTTGCGTGATGAAGAAGGAGTGATGCGGGCATCACGACTGATGAATCATGGCAAAAAGCGCCAAAAAGATTCTTGAAATCATGGCATATAAGTATAATAATAAAAATTTCGACATAAATTCAAACAGTTTCTTACTTCCATTTGATTATAAACTCGGTTCCTGAACCCGGAGCGCTCTTTACCTCAACTCTCCATCCGAAACGTTCCGATAAGTTCTTGACGTAAAAAAGGCCGAGTCCGTAACCTCCGACCTCATACCGGTCGCCGGTATTGACGCGATAGAACTTGTCGAAGATATGCGGAAGATCCTTCCGGTCGATTCCCAGTCCGTTGTCGGTCACTCTCAATGCGTGAGCGTCTGCCACTATTCCTATTCTAACCTCCTCTCCCGAATACTTGATGGCATTGTCAATAAGATTTGTTATCATGTTGCCGAGATGGAGAGCATCGGCAGAGATCTTCAATCCGTCGGGAATGACAATATCGAACGTGACCGGTTTGGAGGCCTTGATTTCCATCATCGATACTATTCTTTCGACGAGCGGCTTCAGCTCTACAGGCTCGATCCGCAGATTCAGAGTCTTGAATCGCTCCATGCTCATAGACAGAATCCTCTCGATCATTCCTGAAAGAAAATCAAGACGTTCAAGAATTATGCCCAACATTTTTCGGTTACGGGCCTCGTCGGCCGGGTCATAATAGCGTATCATTGAATCGACTGCGGAATAGGCCACAGCGACTGGCGTCTTCAGTTCATGGGTCATATTATGAGTGAAATCCTCCTTCATCTGCTCGACCGTTCTCATCTTTCCGACATACCGTATCAAATAGACACAGAGGAAACCGAACGCGACGAAAGCCACAGCAAGCGGAATAACAATGCCCCGCATCCGAGCCAGCACATCTCCTGACAATGGCGACACGCAAGCCTCATAATCCGGTTTACCCAACCCTCCGAGCGTTACGTCAGTCCTCCACCATCGTCCCTGCTGCGCCTCGGGCGACTCATATCGGAATATCCGTGCTTCGGCGGGATAGAGGCCGTGCCTGTGAAGTTCTTCGGTAAAAATACTGTCGAGAACGGTATAGTCGGTGCCTGTGCGGCCATCTTCAAATTCAAGTCCGACCCTCAGCAGTGACGAAAGGGAGGTTTGCACACTGTCGGCCTGCATCACGCGCCCCTCTTTTTGTTGGTGCTGCTCGACGATATGATTGAGTCTGACAAACGCTCCGTCAGCCTCCTCTCCGCTTTTCATTCTCGAAATGATTTCGAGAAGATCAGCATTGACGGCACACTCCCTCACGGTCTGCATGGTCCGCATCTTTTCCGAGCGATACATGCAGCTGAGATTATACGCGACTGCGATAACAGCTGCAGCGGAGACAACGAGTGACAAGAAAGTGACATACTTGAATTTTTTCATAATACAAATATAACTCATTTGCTCATATTAAACGTAGAAGCCTGATATTTTCTAAGACTAACTAAGACTAAAGGAGGCGCGACTAAGACTAACGGATCTGGCGGTGACGTACTTTTGCATTCAAAAATCAATATGTTATGAAAATGAAAATCTTACTCAAGCTTTCGGTTGTCGCGATGTTTCTCACGGCTGGCATCTCCTCCTGCTCCTCACCTAAAAATCTCGTTTTTGCGAATCGGGATTGGCATGTCAGCAACTACTACGGCCAGTTGATAGACGCTGACACGACCTATCGAATAACATTTGGCGATGTCCTTATTCCCGACCCGCTGACGATCATCTCTTCTTCAGACTCCGTGAATCAGTATCCGGGGATGGAGAAATTTATGACCGAAATACTCCATACCACCGGCCTCGACGATGCGGAAGTTCTTTTTTATGCTCCGGAGATGCAGACGATGCTTGTCACCCCACGCCTCAAAACGGAACCAACGCGACCCGCAGCGGTGTCTTGCTCTCTTAACGATGAACAGCCGATCACCTACTCCACTTTGGAGGATGAAATAGAAAAATGGGACCGGCAACCTGACCAGATGTACACCTACACCTATGTAGATAAAAGGAAGAAGCAGATTCTGATTGTCGATTTCTATAACTATGGCGAGACACCGGTAGCCCAGATCTTCATTTATAAGACCCATAACAAACATACCGACAAGATGGGGTTGCGCTATTCCATAGGCCATTCTTTTTTTAGGCACGACGTGGCGAAACTTGAACGCGACATAGATTTCTGGAGCTGGATTTTGAACGCGCATAGAAACCTCTCTATCTCTAATTACAAAATCGGCAAGAACCCCAAAAGTATAAGATAATGAGACTCACGAAATATTTCAAAGTATGCGTAATTATGGCATCGGTCTCTTACGCACCTCTGCGTAGTCAGGCTCAGTCTCCTGATGAAGCAGTAAATGATACCGTTCCGGTGACCGAACTGGAAGAGATTGTCGTGAAGACTTCGCTGACTAAACGCGAAGCGGACCGAATTGTGCTCAACATCGCGGCCGATCCGTTGGCGGCCAACAAGGATGCGCAGGAACTGCTGACGACAGCACCCGGAGTGTGGGCTACAAATGAAAACATCTCCATTTATGGACAGGACGGAACTACGGTCTATGTTGACGACCGGAAAATTAATATGTCCGGAAGTCAGTTGATGACCTATCTGAAATCTATACGCTCTTCTCAGATCGCGACGATAGAGATCATTCCGAAAGCCGGCGCGGAATCCAACTCTGATTCCTCAGGGGGAGTAATCCGAATCAATCTCCGGCGCAACAGGATAGACGGAGTCAATGGTTCCGCGGGGTTGAACCTGACTGCAGGCGAGTATAAGCAATGGTACAACCCCTATTGCAATTTCGGGTTTCACTCCGGCAAATGGACCGTCAACTGGAACGGAAGTTTGAACGGCTCGCCGTCCGAACGATATACCTCCCATGAAGAGTCGACCAATGAACTAACAGACCGACTACTGAGCGGAGTGGCAAAGAACAGGCTCCGTGCGTTTCAGGGCAATACCCTGCTCGGAATCTTCTTTGAACTTGCCGAGGAGGACCGGCTCGGTTTGCAACTGAGCTATGACGGGGAACGTAAACATACAACATCGGATTCAAGGACAGAGGCTTTCGGTAACGAGCCTGAGAGTCTCACCGAGGGGCGCTATGACCGACATGAGCGGTTCAACAACTTCAATGCGACGTTCAATTGGATCCACACACTCGACAATGACGGATCTTTGTTGAAAGTGATCGCGAACTATAACTTCCAGAACTCAGCCTCAGACGAGGATAATCGGATGACTTTGTCGGAACCGGGGTTGGATTCGCTCTTCCGTTCAGCAAGCTCGAACCGATATAATATTCTGACTGCCGATGGATCTTTACGTAAAGTCTTTAATGACAATTGGAAGCTTGAAGTCGGTGTGAAATATACCTTTAACGATGTTCTGAACCGCTCATCTCACAAGTTTCTCAATGGTGGAAGCTGGATCGCCGACGAGGGGCTCGACTATGATTCAAAGTACAGCGAGAACATCTCGGCTGTCTACGCACTGGCCAATGGGAGCACCGGCCGTTGGAAATTCAAGTTCGGTCTGCGGGGTGAGTATTTCCATGTTTCGGGAAACGAAACGACCGGATCCCGATTCGATCTGTTTCCCAACGCAAATGTCTCTTTCGCTTTCACTGAGGCCGAGGATTATTCTGTGGCGCTGGGTTACTATCGCAACATCCGTCGGCCATCATTCCGCTCTCTCGATCCCACTGTCCGTCAAGGCTCCGATTACTCCTACACGGTAGGCAATCCCGGCCTTAAACCGAGTTTCAACGATGGCCTTAGTCTTGACTTCATATTGGCAGGCAAGTTTACCATAGCTACAGGATATTCCGAAACGCGAGATCCCATAAGTCAGGTGTTCTCGTCGAATCCTGATTATCCGGAAAGAATGTATCTGACGTGGGCCAACGGAAAGCATGACCGAAATATGTTCATTCACGGTGACGGACGGATGAGTCTGACGAAGTGGTGGAGCCTATATGCAGGAGCAACCTATATCCGGACGTGGCGCAAGTTCAGCGACATGGATTCCGACCGATTCGGATACGTCCGCCTCGTAACCAGCACCACATTCATGTTCCCCCGCGATTGGAATCTGACCGTAAACGTATTCTATAACACGACTATGAAGATCGGCAACATCACCGTTTATCCTCTGCTGAACGTGAATCCGACCATTCAGAAACGTTTCGGACGTCATTGGGTAATTTCTGCCGGAGTGGAGGATATGCTTCAACGCCGAAGTCGCCTCCGAATCCGATCTACGGATTTCAACCGACTGAACTACACGAAGCTCTACGCTGTCGCCCGAATAACGGCTACTTATACCTTCAGCGCCGGCAACCCGTTCCGCTCACAGCGTGTCGAGAAGTCAACAGACGACTCCCGACTTGCCCGCGACTGACACCCAATTGCTGAATTGCTGATTTAAGACGAAATTAACTCCTGTCTCGCAAAGTTTTTTGCGGGATGGGGGTTAATCATAAACATTGAGGAGCTCAAAGTGTTAATTATAGAGTGAGTGGAAATTTCGGGGCCGGTGTGACTCCACTCCACGGTCCCACCCAAAACTCAAAAGTGAATGAAAAAGAGTAGTGATCCGAAAAGGTTCAAGTCGAAGGGAAAAGACCGGAGGCAACTCGGAATAAAAATTTCGGGCCGGCGACGTCTCAGGTTTAAGACAACCCGCCGACGAAGATCAGCACCTGAGGATGCTTCCCGGAGACGTATCGCCGGACGTCTTGATCTCAAGAAACTCAATAAGCGACTCAACCTGAAAGAGCTGAAGTCAAAAGGCACTGCGAAGGTCGTCGCCGCTTCACATACAATTTCTAAACATACTCAAAACAAAATGGCTATAGTTATCAGTATATTGGCCCTCATCCTCACGCTCTGTGATACCTACATCACTCTTTCAGTCTGGGGTGGTGTGTCGTGGCTCGTCAAAGGCTGGCTCTTTTTGCCGACCGTGGTTTACTGGGCTTTGATCCTCTATTTAGCTCTCTCCGGCGACACACGACAGATGCTTCTGAACGGGATCATGTGGCTCACGATCTGTGTGTTCCTCCCGACCCTTATCTTCACTATCTTCTCCTTGCTCGGTAAGGGACTCGGACTTATGTGGGGGCCTCTCTATCCTGCTTTTTCATGGATCGGTATCGTTTTAGCGGCGATATGGTTCGGAATAGGCATTTATGGCTCCGCATTCGGTTGGAGACGCCTCGACGTCAAGACGACCGAGGTGAGCATAAAGAATCTGCCGAAGAATTTCGACGGATACCGGATAGCCCAGCTTTCCGATTTCCATATCGGAGTCTATGATGCCGCCCCGGGCGCAGTAGACAGAATTGTCGAACGCGTCAATTCACTTCATCCCGATTTGATCGTCTTCACCGGCGATCTGGTCAATACCTCGCCCGAGGAGCTAAACCGTTTCACAGACATTCTGAGCCGCTTCAAGGCCCCCGACGGGGTTATCTCGATTCTCGGCAACCATGACTACTGCATCTATCATCGCTATGTAGGTGACGACACCCCCGAGAAAGCTCTCGCCAAGGTAGTCAAGGCTGAGGAGCAGATAGGATGGAATCTTCTCCGCAACCAATCGGTACAGATCACTCGCGGAGACGAGCATATAGCCATTGTTGGTGTCGAGAATGCCGGTGAGAAGCATTTCCCTAACAAGGCCGACCTGAAGAAAGCGATGTCGGGACTGCCGTCTGACGAGTGCAAGATTCTTCTCTCCCACGATCCCTCCCATTGGCGTAGGGAGGTGCTTCCCGAGACTGACATCCCGCTGATGCTGGCCGGACACACCCATGCCATGCAGTTCCGTCTGGGCAATTTCTCCCCATCTGAATGGAGCTATCCCGAATGGGGAGGTCTCTACAGCGAAGGCGACCGTCACCTCTACGTGAGCACCGGAATCGGAGGCAACATCGCCTTCCGTTTCGGCGTCTATCCCACAATCGACATGATCGTTCTCCGCCCGTAAATCAGACCGGTTCCATGTGGACGTTGATGATGGTGTCGGGGCCGAATTTAGCTCTCAGGGCCTGCTCGGCCTCAGTAGCCTTTGCGTGGGCTTCGGCGAGGGTCTGAGAGCCATCCATTTCAGCGTGAAAGTCGATGGCTATCGTGTTGCCGACCTGACGCGTGCGAAGTTTGTGGACCGATATGATTCCGGGGACGGTCATAATCGTTTCAAGTATCTCTTCTTCTTGACCCGGAGAGAGCGAGGCCTCAAGAAGCTGGTTGATCGAGGGTTTGATGATATCGTATGCACCCTTCATGATGAGGAGACTGACGACGATTGCCGCGATAGGATCAAGGATCCTCCATTTCTCACCGAAGAACATAGTGCCGGCGATGCCGACAAGTGTGCCGACGGATGAAATGGCGTCGCTGCGGTGGTGCCATGCGTTGGCCACGACAACCTGCGAGTCCACACGTTTTCCGACTCTCACGGTATATCTGTACAGCCATTCCTTGGCCACGATAGACACTACGGCCACAACAAGCGCTATCATCCCGGGACGCGGAAGAACTTCGCCGCGCGCACACCTGACGATATCTTCGATTCCGTTCATCCACAATGCGACGCCGGCAATTCCGAGGAGGACACCGATGATGAGCGTCGCGAGGGTCTCGAACTTCCCATGTCCGTAGCTATGGCTGCGGTCTTGCGGGCGCCCTGCGATCTTGATGAAAACGAGAACAATTATGTCGGTGACGAAGTCGCTCAGAGAGTGGACCGCATCGGCGACCATCGCCGAGCTACGGCCGATGATGCCTGCGATAAATTTCAGTATTACCAACAGCAGGTTGACTGCCGATCCGGTCAGCGTCACCTTATATATTTCCTTTTCGCGAGTCTGCATACCGGGAATCCTATGTTTGACCTCTTTCAGTCTGACAAAATTACTCATTCCCCCCGACGAATGCAAATTATTGGCGTACTCTGGGTATATACTCCTCAAATTACTTTTATATAATCGTATCTGCTCAAAGATTAGTCGAAACGACCATATATTTTTGAATGGAATTGCGTAACTTTGCAGGTTCAAATTCGTAACTATATCCAATGGAGGAGAAAAACGGAAACAATACGGTGTCAGGAAGCGCCTTTAATGAATTTTGGAACAAGGGGGGATTCGTGCTCTGTACCGGAGGCCATGCCGACATCCGAATCAACGGAAAGATGTACCGACTGTCTCGCGGATCGGTCTTCGTTGTCACTCCGCTTGTTCGGTTCAGCGATTTCACCCCCTCTCCCGATTACGAAAGGATAAAATTTCTCAACGATCTGAAAATCTTCTACCCTATCTTCCGTCTGATTGCAGAAACCGGTCTTCCTCTTAAAGTGAAGGANAATCCCTGCTGGGAAATCTCGGNAAAAGAGATCTCCTATATTATCGACCAAGATCGTCGAATCAGTGAAAACAGGCGTTTGGCAATTAAAACGCAGTCACAAGANGAACGCACNGTGCTGACACACCTCGTAAATCTGATATGCCACGAGACAATGCTTGAAATCGTCTANAATCNNCTCAGACGCTTTCCGGCCTCNATCGATACCGTGGGAAACCACAGCGCACTCGCATACCGGTTCATNCTTCTCCTCCATGAAAACTACAAGACTGAGCGCTCAGTGAGCTGGTACGCTTCACAAGCCAATATGTCTACCGGACACTTCTCCTCACTGATCCGGGAAGCGACCGGACAGACTCCCTCCGACTGGATNTCGACGGTCACNACCTCATATGCGAAACTTATGCTCGAACAGACTGAAATGAGCATCAAGGAGATAGCGCATGAGCTCAACTTCCCCGAGCANTTTACCTTCCGCAAATATTTCAAACGCAACACAGGGATGGCACCNACCGAATACCGGAATCTGTCGAAGTGAAAAGCCTCTCCGGGAATTTCGAGAAGGCACACACTCTGAGTTTGCCTCCACTAACATGAAAATATCTGCAAAATAATAAGGTGTAGCGCTTAATTGCGTTACACCTTATTTCTTATTATTGATAATTCTACGTTACTCTTTAGAACATTGTCATCTTGTGATCAGTCGGGAAGAACCGGGAGCTGGATATAGCTCGGGTAGCTGCCGCCGACGTGNAGGATGTGNGTACCCTTGTTGTCGGGGATACAGCCGGGGGTACCGGGCATGATGCTGCCGATTTCGTCCTTGGTCGAAACTACGACACGCATCGTCTCGCCGGGATAGAAGACCATGCCGATCGGGCTGAGNATGATGTCGAGATCCACAACCTCCCCTTTCGACAGTTTGTCGATCTGACTGAACGAGTAGTACGGACAGATATCGGTCGANCGCTCGGGGTCAAGGTGACGCATCGAGGCNCGNAGACGGCCGTGCACACCTTTGTAACGGAGCGTCGANGCNCCNTCCTGAGTAAAGTCGTGGAGCGCCGCGCCATTGTTGGGCACTACAGATTCCGANAGGATATTGCCGCGCTTGTCGAGNTTCTGNACCCAAACGAATACGTCCATATCGTCATATCCCTCTACCTCGCCGAACAGCTTGATCTTTGGGTAACCCACNAAACGGGTCGTCTTATCGAAGGTCTTCTGGAACGACACGCGAACAGGCAGNCCGTCGGGTGAGTAGCGAAGAGCTACCTCCTTCTCGGGAACTTCNGTCTTGAGNGAACGGTCGGTTCCGTCAAGATAGAANTTCTTGTACTCTACATTCTTCGGCGGGAACTCGTCGGCCACGATACCGGTCTTGTTATCACCTTCGAGGTCAAGGACAGCGTAACGNACNGCNGGGGTATCCTCCCAGCCGTTCTGTTCGTCNTTCAGATAGCGNTCNAANAANTTCTTACGCTCCTCNGTGTTGTGGACGTCATAGTAGTCCGGCCATTCCTGCGAGTCGTGGATTCGAAGCCACTTCTTGTCGGTTCCGAGNGCACGCCANGCNCGGAANGTNCCCATNGTNTGNAGNGTGTTCGAGTAGCTGGCGGTGACGAAAGCCGGGATGTTGATCTTCGCGCAATCTGCGCGNTTGTCNTGCCAGATCTCGGCGGTNGCCAGAGGATAGGCATACATNTCGTCGATCATATCCTCGCGCTGTGCGCCTGACATGCTGACGTGGTTGACCTNCAGACGGTCGAGGAAGTGCGGGTCAGGAATACCNCCGACATAGCANATGTCGCGATATGCNTCCTGCAGACCCTCGTGAGGTGCGATACAGGTGAGGTGAGGGGGCTGTGTGGCAGCGATGAACCACTGGGAGAAGGTAAGATAGCTGGTACCGGTCAGGGCAGTCTTACCGTTACACCAGTCCTGAACAGCGAGCCATTCGATNAGGTCGTAGGCATCATACGCCTCCTGAGAGCCGATCATGGTGATGTCACCCTCGCTGCGGGCAATACCACGAGGGTCAGGGTTACATACGGCATAGCCCTGTGCACACCAGTAATCGGGATCNGGACCCTCGAACTTGGTCAGACCTGAGCTCCATTTGTTGCCCATTCCGAGCATGTTGAAGAGTCCGATATATCGGGGAGCGGTGCCTGCGGTCTTGCAATAAGGGCTCCATGCTATCAGCACCGGAAGTTTCTCGCCCTCTTTAAGGTCGGCGGGAAGATAGATATCAGTATAGATGGTGACACCGTCTCGCATCTTCACGGGAACGTCCTGAAGCATGCGCAGGTCATGTTTCAGAGGTGAACATGCAGGGTGAAGTTGGGTACCGGCTTTCAAAATCCTGTCTCCGGGATTGAATTTGCTCATCACGCCGTGAACCACAGCGTCGTCGACATACGGATATGCCGGTTTCCAAATCATCTTTTCACAGATCTTTTCCATATATTTTGTTTCTTCGTTATTATGGCCTTTATCAGGCCGATTTTTCTCGTATTGAAACCAACTTCGGGTTGTTTCTGAATTAAAAACGGATTGGCCCCGACGATGGTTAACGACGAATTCGGGCATTTTTGAGCAAAGGGAGCGCGATATTGAGCAATTTCCAAGATAAATGCTCTCGGCGGTGTCTTTTGCTATTCGAACTACTGCTAAATAAGCGAGAGATTACGGGCGACTCGGCAAGCTTCGACCGAATTCTTCACGCGCAGATGTGCGAGGATCTGCTGGCGATGTCGATTGACGGTGTGTATGCTTATGTTCAGGGCATCTGATATTTCAGCACTCTTCATTCCTTGAGCAATTAACGAGAGCACCTGCCGTTCCCGTCGGCTCAGAAGCGACTCACTGAGAGTGGAACTCAATTCCTCTTTCACACCCGTGATTGAATTGACGGCATAGCTCTTTGCCGGAGTCTCAAATACAAGTGGACTGTATAGGCACAAGGCAAACCGCACGGACTGCACTTCACTATCCCAGAAGTAATACATACGGTGAAGAACCTGTATCGCAGTTAAACCGGGCACTTCGAATCTCAGATCGGCGACCATATAATAGTCTCTGCGAACCGATTTTGGCACACCTTTCAGAAACTGAAAGAAACGAAGCTCGGAAATAAACTTGCTGTTCTGTTCTTCGGGGGTCATCAGATTCAGGATCACACGTTCCCAAATTGACGGTTCAGTTGAGCTTCCGACACCGAGATACTCGCCAAACCGTCCCGCCACGATCCTGCTCTCTCCCTTACGGAGGTCACTGACTACTGCCACCGCTCCCTCAATCTCGGCAAAAATCCCGGCGCACCGCACAACGTAAGTCATGTCTACAACCTCATTATCCGAGGTCTGGGATCTCAGCAACGAATTCAAACGATCAAAATGGTTATTTTTAGCCATTGTCTGAAGCAAAATCTGTGATTAACTTTGCAAAGTTACTAATTAAAGACAAATGAAGAAAACGTTTATATTGGCGCTGGCGGTTGTCGCGCAAGTTGCCGGAGCACAGACCCTCGAAAAAATGAACTGGTTCAATGAACCGGATAGTTGGGAAATATCAGGCAAGAGCCTGACAATGGACGTCACTCCCAAGAGTGATTACTGGAGGATATCTCATTATGGATTCACTGTAGATGATGCTCCATTCTATTATGCGGAGTATGGCGGTGAGTTCGAATCCAAAGTATGCATCTCGGGCGACTACAAGGTCCGCTTCGATCAGGCGGGAATGATGATTCGAATCGATCACGAGAACTACATAAAGACCGGCATCGAGTTTGTAGATGGGAAATATAATCTCAGCACAGTTGTAACCCACACGACATCCGATTGGAGTGTCATCGCGCTCGACAGACCGGTGGACAAGATATGGATAAAGGCGATCAGACGTCTCGATGCAGTCGAGATATTCTATTCGTATGACGACAAGGAGTACAACCTGATGCGCAACGCATGGATGGAGGCGAACCGTCCGGTAAAGATCGGTATGTTCGCAGCATGCCCGGATGGCAACGGATTTAAAGCGACCTTCACCGACTTTAAGGTATCGCATCTACCCGATAAGGTACGCACCGACTGGCTCCTCCGAAACGCAGAGTAACCACTGTCATCCCCGGTCTTGGGATTTTGTGTTGTCGGATTTTTATCGTAAGTTTGCAGAGAGAATGAAGTCAAGATGACTTCATTCTCCCGACTATACGATGAGTATCCTGACGAAATATGATTTTTTGCCGATTTCTGAAATCGCCGACGAGGTTAATGTTTCGTTGGCCGAACATCCGCGACTTGTGGTGACGGCACCTCCAGGTGCCGGAAAATCCACTTTGCTTCCGCTGACACTCCTCGAAAGTCTTCCTGAAGGTAAAATCCTGATGATGGAACCCAGACGTATTGCAGCTCGGCAAGTCGCGGAACGTATGGCGTCGATGTTGGGCGAACGTGTCGGTGAGACTGTCGGTTACCGTGTGCGCTTTGATTCCCGAGTCTGCACCGGCACGAGGATTGAGGTGATAACAGAGGGGATCATGGAGCGGATGCTGATTGACGATCCGACTCTTGAGGGTGTCTCGGCCGTGATCTTCGATGAGTTTCACGAGAGAAGTCTCAGCTCCGACCTGACGCTTGCCCTCACACGGGAGATTCAGAACGTGATACGGCCGGATCTCAAGATTCTCGTGATGTCGGCAACCATTGATGCCGACGCGCTTTGCCGACAGATGGACGCACGTGCCCTTCACAGTCCGGGACGTTGTCATAATGTCCGGATTGTATATGGCGAAGACTTTGACATGAGGGATTGCGCCTCGGTCGTGGCGCGTACCGTCAGAAAGGCTTTGCGCGAACACGACGGGAACATCCTCGCTTTCCTTCCGGGCCAAGGCGAGATTCTGAAATGTCGGGATATATTGGAAGAATGTGAGGGTAATGTGGAGATCCTTACCCTTTATGGTATGATGACCCCGGAACAGCAACGCCGCGTGCTTCTTCCGAATGAGGGCCGGGGGCGTCGTGTGGTGCTCGCGTCTCCGATAGCCGAGACATCGCTGACGATCGAGGGTATTTCGGTCGTCGTTGATTCCGGTCTATACAAAACACCGGTGTTCGAGCCGTCGACCGGACTCAGCCGTCTGGCCACGGCCCGGATCTCGATGGATATGGCTATCCAAAGAGCGGGACGCGCCGGACGATTGATGGCCGGAACCTGTTACCGCCTTTGGTCGAAAGCGGCCGAGTCAAGATTGAAGGATACGAGGCAACCGGAGATAGAATCTTCAGATCTATCGGGTCTCATATTGTCAACAGCTGCCTGGGGCGAAAGCAATCCGCAGCGTCTGCCGTGGATCACCCCTCCCCCATCGGGCCATCTGGCCAACGGCCTCAATCTGCTGCGAATGTTGGGAGCCATTGACGACTCCGGCCGTCTGACAAAGAAAGGGGAACGTATCGTCGCTTTGCCCTGCCATCCCCGAATAGCGAGTATGCTGACCGATGCGGGAGAGATGAAATCTGTGGCGTGTGACATTGCCGCTCTTCTCGAAGAGAAGGATCCCTTGAATGATGACTCGGATGCGGATATCTCGACGCGCGTCTCGGCACTGCGCCGTTTCAGACGCGGGAAACTGCCGACGGCGTGGAAGAGGATCGACAACATAGCGGCCCAATACAGAAAGCTGGTGAAAGCCGCCGATTATTCTGATGATCCGGCTCCGGAGGAGGTCGGACGATTGGTAGGCTCGGCATATCCCGAGAGGATAGCCATGCGGATGGACGGAGGACGTTATCGCTTGGCTGCCAATGGAAACATCGTCCAGCTTCACCCTGACGACGATCTCGCCCGTCATGAGTTTCTCGCAATCGCCTCTCTTGGATCGCGCATTTTTCTCGCATCGCCTGTTGAGCGAGATTTTGTGACGTCTCGGGGAAGATGGATGGAAAGCGTGATGTGGAACAGTCGTGAGGGTAAGGCAGTCGCAAGGGAAGAACTTCGCGTCGGTCTGCTTGTGCTGTCCACGCGCCAACTGCAGAGCGACCGGCGCGATATGATCGCCTCGGCAATCGCCGCCGCTGCTCCGAAAGAGGGTCTGACGATGTTCGATTTCAACGATGATGTCCAAAGTCTTCAGCTTCGGATAGCCGTCGTCTCATCCTGGCACCCCGAACTGGAACTCCCGGATGTTTCCACGGAAACGTTGCTTGCCTCAACCGGCGATTGGCTTCCGCTGTATATCGGCAATGCTTCGACAGTCCAGGAACTGCGTAAGATTGATCTGCGGAACGTGATTACAGGGCTCCTGGCGTATGAGCAACAGTTAGCGCTGGAGCGGATCGCACCGACCCACATTAAACTGCCGTCGGGGCGCAACGTCCGGATAAATTATCGGAAAGGCGCGGAAGCTCCGGTTGTCAGTGCCCGTCTGCAGGACTGTTTCGGACTCACTTCTACCCCGCGTGTCGACGACGGCAAGCGCCCCGTACTCATGGAACTACTCTCACCGGGATTCAAATCTGTCCAGCTGACACAAGATATGGAAGGCTTCTGGCGCGAGACCTACTTCGAGGTACGCAAGGAACTCCGCCGCCGCTACCCCAAACACAGCTGGCCCGAAAAACCCCTCTAACGTCACCTACGGATGCTCAATCAATTTCATGAAGCCCTGTCTCACCTCATCATAAGAATTTACGTCACGCATCCGAAATCCATAGAAGGGATATTGTGGTAATAAGGATTCCCGTAATACGAAATCCGATAAGCGGCTCCTTCATGATATTAGACATGATATTAGATCACCTCATATCATATAGTATTGTATCACTATTAGTATTGTATCACAATCTAATTGTTTGATATCATAATCTGATCTATTGATTTCCCAATATCCTTGTAGGGACGCACGGCTCGTGCGTCCACCGAAACGCGTTAATTTCCAGTACTATGCGGTTTTTAATCTGTCGGACGCACGAGCCGTGCGTCCCTACAAGGTTATCTGACCAGGTTATTATTGATCCAATTTAAAAAGTTCTTATTATCAACGATTGTCCACGAATGAGGATGTTTCTGTTTGGTTGCCCTACGATATCCTTTATTATGCGACAGAATTAGTTCCACATTATCATTGCCAATCAGACGAAGGTCGTTGATAAAGCACGTGCCGTCAAGTATGTTGAGACCAAGAGCATCAGTCCGGCGATTATTTAGCCACCAATCTTCAGCAGGTTCAATATAATATCTGACCGGTACGTCTCTGAGAGATCTAATCGCAGAGTGAGTGGAATCCGCAATCTGATACGGAGAACATGCTTTAATCTCCTCTATGTCGCTATGTAGTTTTGCATAAATTCCATCTTCCGTATCTTTATGGTAGGCTTCTATATCGCGCTTAGTTGCGAAAAGGAATCTGTCATAATCAAGGGGTGAATCAATTGCAAACAATGCGAACGGTTTGGAGTCTGTCAGTTCTGCATATCTGATTGCCGTGGCTCCTCCCATAGAGAAGCCTCCGACACAATACGGAAGATTCGCAATATCATATCGCTTTCGAATATCTGCCACAATATCATTCAAACAATCCTGGCTTTCATTGCTGAATCCGTAAGTCTCCGCTCCATTCTGAAGAGTAGGTATAAAAACAGCTATATCATTCTTAGCCATGGTCTCGGGAAGATTTGTCGCCTCTAATACATCAGATGACATTTCTCCAAAGCCCGGGAAGAGAAGCATGTATGCCTTCGGTTGGCTATTGCTCCTTACCGAAGTATAGCCCACAGGAGAATCTGGATTCAGAAGAACATGATCCACAACAACTTTTTGTGAGCAACCGCATAAGAGTGTAACAATCCCTAAGGATAGAATTTTCAGATTCATATATTCCTTGATATATTTTCTACAAAGATAGCTGCTTTCCTCCAAATCACCCAATGAATTCCGATTATGATTACAACGCACTAATAATATCCACTAACCCCCGGCCTCAAATAACATTAAAGCCGGGGGAGTGATGTATTTTTGAGAGTATTTCGTTTAAATTATTATTTGCAGTTCAGCCAGGCGTTGGCTTCGTCGTAGATCTTCTGCACGCTTTCCGGACGGTCGGTTCCTTCAAGGTCTTGTGAGATTTGACCTCCGGCAAGCATTCTGGTGTAGGCAAGCCAGCGGTAAGACTCGCGCAGCCCTTTAACGTCATCAGGATTAATTTTCAGATCAACTCCGGGGATAGCCGGCGCAAGAGTGTCATATTCGTTGATAGATATCATATCGACAATTTTCCACTCTCCGTTGATTTTTTCAATCCGCTCAACGAGTAGCATGAATGAGGTCAGAACCGCTTCTTTACCATTCACCATAAGTTCACGGGTAGTGGTCATCGGATATCTCACAACCGCGCGATCAGCAGTCTGATTGATGTGTATCAACGGGGGATTGCATCGGTTGACAATCGGAAGAGTTTTCTGAGACTCAACCGATTCTTTGCCAACAAACGACCTCACGCCTCCATTTTGCCAGGAGGTATGAATATTTGCATCGGGAGCATAACACTCCGCGAGTTCTTTGTTACGATGGCTCACACGATACATACGTTCGGCCACCACGAGATTCTGGATTTCATCAAAGTCTGTCATATTCTCTGTTTTGCTTGTGTTCTGGGCCGTTGCTCCTATTACCGAAAGCAACAGAAACAGAAAAATGGAGATTCTGTACTTGTTCTTAGAGAATGTTTGAATTTAAATCAAATTTAATATTTAGAGAGTTTTAGAAATTTTTGATTTCATCACAAAGGATCTTTTGGGCGCTTTCCCAAAGATTTCATCGGTCGCGATGCCCGCATCGCTCCCTCTTCAACTTTGCAAAATCATCCCAAAATCTCTCTTTGTGCTAAAATCATTTAAATCCAAACATTCTCTTAAAGATTATTGAAAATCATTTTGTCTTTAACAACGCTCCTTGAATATAGTTCATCCAATCAGCCACTTTTCCCCAAATTATCATATAATTTTATCAAGCCGCCCCTATATCTGATAAACAATTGAGACACAAGGAACTTTATAGCGTGAGAATTGTTAAACTTTAGAATAACGCAAATAAAGCCTATGAAGTTAATCACTATAGAAGAGCATTACACGAACCAGAAGGTCGTTGATGCAAACGCAAAATATGCTCCGAAGCGCCAGCTCACTCCGGAGCAACAGAAAGTCGCAGACTTCCTGCGCACCAAGATGTATCCCGGTGCCGAGCTGATGGATATAGAAAAGTATCGTATCCCTCACATGAATCAGCATGGAATCGCAATGCAGATTCTGTCCTACACTTCGCCGGTTGGGGATTACGTTCCTGCCGACGCCGCTGTTGATATTTGCAAAATGGCAAACGATCTGATGGCGGAAGATATAGCCAAGTATCCGGATCGGTTCAGGGGTATGGCAACTCTCCCGATGGCTAATCCCGAGGCGGCCGCAGATGAGCTGGACCGTTGTGTGAACCAGCTTGGCTTTGTGGGCGTGCTCCTCGCAGGTCAATATCAGGGACACTGGATGGATGAGCCGCAGTTTCTGCCTATATTCGACAAGGCCGCTGCGCTCGATATCCCGGTGTACTTCCACCCGGCACTCATAAACCCGATAATTCAGAAGTATTATTACGATTCACCCTCGTACTCCCCTATCGTAGCCGCCGAGTTAGGTTCAGCTGCCATAGGCTGGCACTATGATGTAGGCCTGCAGGTTATAAGAATGATTCTCAGCGGTATCTTCGACAAATATCCCAATCTGAAATTTGTCGCCGGCCACTGGGGTGACGATATGCCAGCCTATCTTGACCGAATGGCGCATATCCTCACAACAGAGGAAACCGGACTGCAACGCAATATCCGCGACTATTATACCTCAAACGTTTGGATAACTCCAAGCGGTATCATGTCCGCCACCAGCCTCTACGCTTTTGTGAAGCTGATGCGGCCCGATCATATCATCTATTCAGAGGACTATCCATATATCCAGCCGACAAACTTCGAGATGTTCCTGGCCGATGCGAATCTTCCGGAAGACGTAAAGGAAATGATCGCCCATGAGAACGCCGAAAAGCTATACAAACTATAGGCCGTGATATATTAGTATATAAAACTATAATTATGGAAACAAAAAGAATTGCTCTCGGTTGCATGGGAATGAACCGTGGGAACAAGCAGGAGAGCATTCGAACTATAGACACAGCCATTGCCAACGGAGTGACCATGCTCAATACCGGTGAGTTCTACTGTAACGGTGAGAGCGAAATGGTCGTTGGTGAGGCTCTGAGCCATCACAAACGCGATGACTATTTCATCAGCGTGAAGTTCGGAGCGTTACCTTCGTTGCACGGCTTGTACGGTCTGGACATGAATCCTTTCAATATCCGCGCACACCTCGTGTATTCGCTCTCACGACTCGGTCTTGATTACGTCGATCTGTATGAACCCTGCCGGATGGATCAGGTTTATCCGGTGGAGGATGTGATCGGAGAGATCTCCCGCCTGGTCGATGAGGGTCTTGTCAGACATATCGGACTGACCGAGACTGATCCGGAGACACTACGCAGAGCTAATGCAGTTCACCCGATCTATATGTTTGAGAAGTCTTATTCTCTAATCAACCGCAATATCGAAACCGAAGGTGATCTGGATATGTGCAGAAAGTTAGGCATTCCTTTCCTTGCCTACGGTCTCCTGGCACACGGATTGCTGACAGACCGTACGATAGAAAGGGGGTTACCGACTTCGGGAGTAGGCTCATTCCTTTATCGGCCGCAGGATGCTGACCACAACATAGCTGTAGTCAAAGAATTCAAGAAGATTGCAGATGAGGTTGGGTGCAGTGTGTCAAATCTGGCCATAGCCTGGGCTCTGCAGAAAAATCCGGATATGCTTGCATTGATCGGCACGACCAGCTCAAATCACCTCTTGGAATCACTCCAAGCTCTCAACGTGGATCTGTCTTCAGAGCAGATTATGCGAATAGAGAATCTCTTCAGCAATGGAAAGATAAAAGGTGGTAAGCTCCTAAAGATCACATACATCGACGGACGTGTAGCAAGAATGGAATAATTCACTCAGCTTTATTGAAATTCTTTTCCCCTAGGAAGAATAATATATTCTATTTTTCAAAACGAGGTAGGAGATCGATCAAAGTAAAGCTCAAAAAATATCAAGAAAATGAACGAGAATGATAACAAGACCGCTCTGGAGGTCTATAATTTCGTAAAACCGCAGGGTTATCTTGAAAACCCTGTGAGGGTAAATATTTCCGGCTATGCCGTGAAAGTCGGCCCTGACGTATTCGGGCTCCCCTCTGTCGAAGTTTCAGAGAGTAAAGATGGTATTGCACGGGCTCTATGCGTGCTTCCGTTCACGGACTACCTGAAACTGCGTCACGTACACAAAGGAGACAAGGTTGTCATTAACGGTGAGGTCAGAGGCTATGTACCGCAATATGACCTCGCCCTCGCCAAACTATCGAAGATTGTGTCAGTAAACGATCAGAAGTTCTGAACTGAAATGCACTAATAAGATATAAAATCATAGACCGGTGCCTAAGGAACAAGTACAGGCGTTGGACTCTGAATGACCTCGTCGAGGCTTGTTCAGATGCCTTGTACGAAATGGAAGGAATATCCAGGAGAACCGTTCAGGCCGACATACAAGTGATGAGGTCTGATAAACTCGGCTACAAAGCACCCATAGAGGTTTACGAAGGTAAGTTCTACAGATGGCGTGCTTTCATGGACTATGAAATCTGAAAACTTATTCAGTGCGGAAGGAACCGCCGGCTTAACCTATCAGACATTATTTGATAAGATGATTGCACGTACACCTGTAGAATTGGTATTCTCTCTTGAAGGTAATTCAACTGATCTCGACGACAACAAGAAAGATGAAGTGTCTACTACAGGTTGGGCTCCTAAACCCGGTTTCGGTTATTCCGGTGAGGCACTGATAACTAATCTTGAAGCCAATGCGCCTAATGGTGACAATGCAACATTTACTGTAGACTTTACAGGTGTTGGTGAACTTAAGAAAGTCACTGCAGCTTAATTGGAAATTGAAATTATTCTTACTAATGGCTGTTCTGAAATAGAATAGCCATTATTTTTTACTGATTTAGTGATTTTTAGCGTAGAAATAGTGCCCGTTTTAATAAATTATTTATAACTTTGTAGAAACAAAAAAAATATGAAACAAAATAATTACAGTAAAAAACGTGGCAAAGAAATTCAAACTGCACAAATCATAATACTTGCTATAATGAGTTTGATAGCTGCTCTTTTCGTAGGATTAGTTGTATATTAATTGCGAAATACCAGATAAATACATAAACCTAAAATAAATTAAGCATCATCTTTTAGGTGGTGCTATTTTTGTATTATGATATTAACAATTAACAAGAAGAAATATACTGTAAAGTATACTATCCGGTCACTTTTTATTTTTGAATAGATTACAGGTAAAGCTTTTTAAATTAAAACGTTACTTGACAACTACGTTTTCTTCTACTCCATGATTGTTGCCAATAATCCTGATTCAGTTCTTGAATGGGATGATTTTATTGATGCGCTTGATAATGATAAGAAATTACTGGCTTAGTTAAATAAATTCATGACTGAACAGGAGAAGAAAAACAATATCTTTAATTCAGAGGATATAAAAGAAGGTGATTCAAAAAAACTAAGTGTTTCCGAGATGTATGCAATCCTGACTTTATCAATGAAATTTCCACCTGATTATGTGCTTGACAGAATGGGGATGTATGAGGTCAGGACTGCTTTCAAATATCAGTATTATTCAGTAAAGGATGATTGGGAACAGGCAAGACTAATTGCATATATGACAGCTGCCGTAAAAAACACAAGCAGCTGCAGATAAGTAAAGCTAATAGCTTGATATATCAAGACAGCGACGGGATGCGCTGCACACACTTGAGCGTCGGCCATTGGCTGACTCAAAGTCTATTGCTACAAAATCCTGCATCTTCAATCATTCTTATAAAGTTCGTACATATCCGAAATCCAGCCTTTCATAGTCTTGCGAAGAGATGTCGGACTCACGACTTCTATCATTGAGCCGAAATGGAGCAACTTCATTATGAAGTCATACGTCGGCGAGAGATACAGCTCAAAATCGGCATACTCACCATAGTCCTCAATAAGTCGCTGGCTATGATGAAGTGGAAGTGATTTCAGATAATGTTTATGGTCTTCGTTGGCACGAATCACTATTCTTTCGGGCTTGACATCGTATCCAATGACTACACCAAATTTGGTTGCGAAATACTCTGTCGCATCAAAATCTTTTGGTAGCTTGAAGAGTGTGTCTGTTGGTTCTACGCTCTCCAGACGGTCAAGACCGTAAATCTTTATCTCGTTGCGGTTATTGAGTCCAAGTACATACCAGCGGTTCTCAAACAGTTTCACACAATACGGCTCAATGGGAAAACTGTAGCTATGCTCTTTCTTGAATGGACGATATGAGATATTCACGACCTGGTTCTCTTTCATTGCCTCCAAGATTGTGGTCAGATGGTCGCGCCCGGAAGGAATCTCATCAACCAATATACGTCCTTTCAAGGATAGATTCTCTCCGACGGCGTTGCCCACGGCAAAAGAATCAAGCATCCACTTTTTGAGCTTGTCCTCGCCAATATCCTCTGGATTGGAGATATAGTAAAGATAACCGCCAACCTTCTGACAGTCTATCATAATACCGAACTGCTCGTAGATTGCATCACGCCAGCGGTTGAATGTGGCACGATGAAGCTCGTGTCCGTCACTGAAATCTTTGTTTCGTGACCAGCGGTCGGAAAGATCCTTATGTGAAATCTTCCCGGCACGGCGGATTGTATCAATCAGCCAAGTGTATTTTTGCAGTTGGTTCATATCTNTTTGAGTTTTCTTTGCCAAAGCAAAGCGCCAAGG
Source organism: Bacteroidales bacterium (assembly GCA_014800785.1). GTDB lineage: Bacteria > Bacteroidota > Bacteroidia > Bacteroidales > Muribaculaceae > Lepagella. The sequence continues at coordinate 9,324 of JAAVFK010000022.1, read as the reverse complement.
CGATAATTCACCGCAAAATTAATCAAATCCTGTATCATTTTGTGATACACATTGTATTTTTTTGAACGTTCACNAAANTCTTTCCAGTTNCCACGTCNGTANTTATCGGTCCTGTGTTTTTTTTGTCGANCNTNGGCCAACTCTTCGNCTGTTGGNGGTNGNAGCTCGACNATAAAGACATTACATGGGCGTTGCTTCATTCCGGCATTATGGCGAAGCCAGAGATTTTCCATCAGGAGTGCGACTCCATCGGGCGATTGGATAGTTTTCATATCATTCAANGTTTTATTATTCAGTCATTCATAGAACTTTCAGTCTTTGACCAGTCCAACTTTGTCACTTGTCGGTCAATCCAAATCATGCCGAGATTTTTCTCCCTTCGGAGTTCTGTTGCGGCTAATAACAACGGAATAATGTAAGGGATACGCTCCTTTATATCACTCCATGTTCCATCAAGATAACAACTTGCAGCGTATGCCATTCGGAGATAAAGCCTCACTTGAATCCAATCCTCATGAAAATATAGTGTAAAATCATTTTGCCAACCATATTCTTCTAATATGGCGGCAGCCTCAGCCATAAGTTCGTCACATTTANGANTTNCTGAATGTACGAAATTGCCGATACAGAATATTTCGTNCNCCTCTTCNGGTGACTCATATTCGTTTAAGGTATCATTTATTATGTTCGCTATGGACTTTATAGTCATTTTGTTGCCTTGAAATTAAAGATTGGACGGATGATTGTATCAATGGTTACGGTGTCGCCGATGTTGGCAATAATTTCCTCGGCCGGTTTATATACCATCGGCGACTCGTCGCGGGTGAAGTCGTTGACCGATTCCGAATATATACCTTTCATAGATGCCTCGAAGTCCTCCATCGTGATTTTCTCGTATGCCTGAGTGCGGCTCAAAACTCGTCCAGCTCCATGAGGTGCAGAGTAGTTCCAGTCGGGATTTCCCTTGCCGGTACAAAGCAAAGAGCCGTCGCGCATATTCAGAGGAATGATGCAACGCTCACCTTCAGCAGCGGAGATNGAGCCTTTGCGGATGATGTTCTCATCGCTNATNTANTTNTGGACGGATTCAAATTCCTCTATTACCTCCACATCGGGGAAGAAACGCATGAGCAATAGCGATATAAGCTTACGATTGAGGATAGCCCAACGCTGACAAAGACGCATATCATGGAGATAGTGCTCTCGCCCTTCTCCTTCGACATAACATAGCTCAGCAGGAAGANTCGGNTCTGCGTCCTGATGTTCCTTGCGCATCTTCTTAATGACGCTCTGCAATTCTGACCGACGCCCTGCTGCCTTATACTCCTCGATGGTNCGCTTGATTGTCAGTTCAAATTCATCCGCTCCGNCNGTAAGNTGTTTGATGGCCTTAGCCTGATANATGTCGGCAACCTGCTTGCCAAGGTTGCGTGAACCGGTATGGATAACAAGGTAAACATTATCCTCATCATCCTTGTCAAGCTCGATAAAATGGTTGCCACCGCCGAGTGACCCGATTGCCTTATTGATACGCCCTGAGTCTTTAATCTCACGGTAGCAATAAAGTTCCGTCACAATTTGCTTTGCCTCACGGTAGATTTCCATTTCCTCACCGACAAGAGGCTTGAAACCAAAACGATCCTCACGCACAATCATACCCGAAGGCACATTGCCACGGATATGCTCGTGAAATGCGTGATAATCGACAAAGTCGCTTTGCTTTGCAAAGAACTCTATCTCGGAGAGTTTGCCGAGATTGAGAATGCGCATACCGCAACCGATATCAACGCCAACTATATTGGGAATGACCTTGTCACCGAGATTACCGGTGAAACCTATTACACAACCAGCTCCGGCGTGAACGTCGGGCATTATTCGTATCTTCTTGTCTGAAAACACGTCAATCGAAAGCAATTCCTTGATTTGTTCCAAGGCCTTCTCNTCGATGTTGTCCGTAAATATCTTTACGTCATGTCCTTCTATTGCGATGGGTATTGATGGCTTCGCCACCGCGCACCGGCTTTCAGCCGACATGCGCTTCAATCCCATCCGCGAATCTTCATTTCTCTTCATATTCTGTTGTTTTTAATATTTCGATGCAAAGTTAGAATGTCGTTGCGCAGTCATTTTGCGCACTAAGAAATTATCACTACATTTTTTCGTGAGCGCAAAATAACACCAAGGGTGGCGCATTTTGTGGTATAGCATAAAGTTTTGGTATATGTTAAATATTATTAATTTATAAATATCTGATATNTATGNTATAACACGTTTTGACAGAATCTAAAAACATTAAAATTCGATAGATTTTAACAGATATTTACATTCAGTTAAAATCCCTCATCGTATTAAAGAGGAGTACCAACATTAAAAGAAAAAGGATGAAATTAGCAATCGTTGGCACTCGCAATCCGGGTGTGACCTATCAGGAGTGGGANAAACTCCTACTCAACAAAATCAATCCTGAAGAGATTCAGATGGTAATNTCAGGTGGAGCAAAAGGAGTTGACACTTTCGCCAAATTATTCGCGGCTCGCCATCACAAGCCCTACATGGAGTTCGCTCCGCAGTATAACGTCTATGGACGATATGCTACACTGAAGCGAAACACTCAGATTGTCAAAGAGGCTACTACCGTAATCGCGTTCCCATCCGCTGAGTCCAAAGGAACTTTTCATTCCATCAAAGAGGCGCAACGACTCGGTCGGCGTGTCATAGTCGTAAATCTCTAAAAATTTTGTGGTGTCTCGAAAAATGGGACACCACATTATTAACTTTGCATCGTAATTATGGAAGAACAATACNGAAAAGAAATTGCATGGTGGTTTGCCGAGCTTGGATCAGAGAGCGAGGTTGACAACTATCTCGCATTGTTTCCTGAACTTAATAGCAGACTGGCTAAATTTGCTATCGGCATATTGAAATGGAACATTGCGAGGNTTATCGACATCAACAACCCNGATGATGTGAGTCGTNTACGGCTTATTCTAAAGGTCATTGACCAGACACCGGGGTTTGACTTTTTCGACAACACTTTCAATGAGTGTGACCCCGAGACTGTGTGCGAAATCTTGGGAATGTCACCAATGGTACCGGTTGAAGAATCGGAGATAGAATTTAACTATACGGTTGATCGTATCGGAAATTACGCTGACGCTCGACAATATCTTGATATGACAACTTGGTGTATCGTTATTTCAGAAGAGTCATTCAATGCTTATACCTCCAATGGCAACCGTTTCTACTTCTGTGGAAACGGCGAATGGTGGGACATGCCTTGCATTCCGGGCTCAGGTTTTCCTCGCGACCGCTTTGGTTATTCTCTCATCGCCGTAGAGGTCAGCCCTGAAAACAAAATCGTTTCAATTACTTCAAGGTGGAACACCTGTGCCGGAGACAACGGTAACTTCATTACCGAAGACGAGCTAAAATCAATCCTCNGCATGGAGAATTACAACAAACTGTTTTGTAAACNAACTGAAAATTACTAAATTTGTAATTATCTTANATCATATCAGATGCTGAATATNATAAATAAAACCCTCGAAATACTGAAAGNCAATAGTGAATGGCAAGTAAGGTATGAAGGATACCTTTCTGACATTTGGTCGAACCCTGGCAAAACAGACAAAGGTTTTGTAAAACCTCAGGGGCTATCTGTCTATACGACAGTAGGTGATCGCAATACTAAAAATTACTATCTTCGTTTCAAAGGACAGAACGTTGGCAAAGTAAAAGTCGGAGGAAATGGCAAAGTGACACTACAATGTCTTGTTGAAGAATCCACATCTCACAAGATTAAAGGTTGTCCGCTGAAATACAAAGACGTCGTAGATTGGAATTCCGATCAGGCTACGCAATTCCGCGCGTTTTTCAAAAGTTTGTCTTTAGAGACAAAAACAAAAAGTCCGGAACATGAAGTCGAAAATGCGCTTCTTGAAGAATTCCGTAAAAGAATTGGCTCAAAGAAAATCCTTCATAACATCCAGCCGGTTCTGCTTCATGGNAACTTTTTCCAAATGCCAACACCCTTAAAAGCCAGTACACATATTCCGACGTATGCTGAACATAGTGGAGGGGGTATTGATATGCTTGCGCGCATAAAGAGTTCTGAAAAGGAGCATACACGGTTATGCGTTATTGAAATCAAGGACGAAAACAAGGCTGTCGAAAGTCAGAAGGCCGCTATGTCTCAGGCTGTAACTTATGCTACATTTATNGCAGAGTTGCTGACAATGCAGCCTGACTGGATGGAATTTTTCATGGGGCATAAGATCAAGCTGAACAGAAATTCAAGATGTTTAGACAAATACGATATAGAGGTCGTGACAATAATGCCTGAAGGCAATACCGAGACATTTCAAAATGAAATTCTTAAAATTCCCGGAACTAATTTCAAGTTGCATTGCCACAGTCTATATTATAATCCTCAGAAATTTTTAGAAACTCGTAACTTCGAGTTTTCCGGTACTTTCTTAGATGAAATAAAAAAATGAAAATCACAGTTCATCGCGGCTCCAATCAGATAGGAGGATGCGTAACAGAATACGAATGTAATGGGTGGAAACTGTTTGTCGATTACGGCGAACAGTTACCGGGTGCACCTATGTCTGACAAAAANTTGGAGATAGATGGACTGACTTGTGGAGATATACGAAAAAGTGCCTTGTTAATCACTCACTATCATGGCGACCATATCGGCAAAATTACCGAACTACCAGCAGAACTTCCCATATATATGGGCAAGATGGCTAAAGAAATAGTATCAGAACTTGCTAATCATTTAAGCACAGTAAGTGAAGAGCATCGTAAGATGGCCGAGCGTCTTAATATAGTCAACACTTTCGTCCCCGGAAAACATTTCACTTTTGGTGAATTTGATATTATACCAATCGTAGTTGACCACTCAGCTTTTGATGCGTATGCGTTCTGCATTGAGGCTAAAGAACTGAAGGTGTTTCATTCAGGCGATTTTCGCAAACACGGTTTCCGTAGCGGAAAGTTGTCAACGGCTATTGAAAGATATGTAGAGAGGGCTGACTACGTTGTCTGTGAAGCTACAAATGTTAACAGACCTGATACAGCTATCATGTCGGAGCATAAACTTCAGAAAGAGTTTGAAAAAGCGTTCACCGAGAACAAATATAATGTGGTCTATGTATCGTCAACCAATATAGACCGCCTGTTTGGTATGTATCATGCGGCTATTAGGGCAAACCGTCCATTTTATGTGGATGTCTATCAGAAGCGTATTATGGATATAGTAGCCGGACGAGATTCTGTTTGGGGGAAATCCTCGCTTTACAAATATAAGGAAGGTAAGGAGCCCCGGCAACTGATCCAGAGAGGCGCCGAATTTGTAGTCAACGATAAATTTATAGATTTCGTTTCAGAACATGGTTATGTGATTGTCGCAAGACAAGGAGAGCGATTTGATAATTTGCTGAATCAACTCCCTGATGAAGGCAGAGTAAAATACCTCTCTATGTGGAACGGATACCTCGATGAATCAAAAGCAGCTTACAATCCAGCGCTTGCAAAATCTGTCAGCGATGAATATAGGTATATGCACACCAGCGGTCACTGCGATATGAAGAGCCTCGAAGATTTAATTACAGAGCTGGATCCTAAAGCCATTATTCCTATCCACACCGACAATCCACGAGCCTTCGCAGATTTATTCTGCGAAAAATGGCCTGTGATTCTTCTTAACGACGGGGAAGATTTCTCAGCTATAAGAGATCCGTGGTTTGACATTATTGAAGCTAAAATATATGCTTACGATAAGCCTAAAAAAAATCACGAGACTATAGATAATCCCGAAGGGCTACAATACTGGTTTCTTGATGAAAGAAGCCTTGGCGAGTTCCAAAGCTGGAAGGATGCCGAGTTTGCATTACATCATGTAGTGTATGCACCAAAACGTCTGCTTGCATACTCTATTGAGACAGATGATGATATGGCTCCATCCCTGTATGTAGTTTACACCCCTGACTTCACCGTGTACTCCGAATATTCAGAAGGCGAGCATGAACCGGGTGGCAACAATTATCAAGAAAAATGCGCGTTTTCTCCAGGCGATAAAGTCTTAGCAATCATTGAGAATGAAGTGCTGATGCCAAGCACATTTGTTGGTCCGACATCTGAGGAGTTTTTCAAGGAATGTCATAGGGGAAACGGAGTTGCAGAAGAGAATATAGACAATTTTGTTTCTGACCTCTGGGATTGGGACTGGGATTCCGTTATCGTAAGACCGCTTGTAAAGGTTAAGACTGAATTTAGAGAAATTTCTTCCGATACCACTGCTCAGAGAATATACGTTTTCCCCTATAAAGATTTACAAGTATGAAAATACTCCACCTTTCCGACACTCACAACTGCCACCATCGGCTCCGGGATTTACCCGAGGCTGATGTGGTGGTACATTCAGGTGATTTCTGCATGATTGGCACTGAACAGGAAGCCATTGATTTCCTCAACTGGTTTTGTGACTTGCCATACAAACATAAAATCTTTATATGTGGCAACCATGACGATTGCCTCTATGGAGCCAACATTGACGGACTCCCTGACAACGTGCATCAACTCTACAACTCAGGAATTGAGATTGATGGTGTCAAGTTTTATGGTGTTCCGATGTTTATGGAAGATTGCGTAACCGATCGTCAGAGCCGAAACTATGCTAAGATCCCCAGTAATACTGACGTTTTGATAACTCATTCTCCGGCATACGGCATACTTGACTTTGATGATAATATCAACTACGGATCTGAAGAGATATTGATGAGGTTATCCGACCTTCATCTTAAAGCCCATCTTTTCGGTCATATCCATGCCCAACACGGCCTCATGGAACAGCGCGGTGTCATATACTCCAATGGAGCGATTATGAACGGTGATTACACCATTCTTAATGTGCCCAATCAAATTTCAATCTAATCGGTACGAATGTTTCTATAAGTTCTTACCTTTGTAATTCATATAAAAATATCTGAAAAGACCTAAACATGGACCCTACTCTAATTAAAGATATCATAAACTCATATATTCCTCCAAATCCGGGAATATCTTCTGACGAATCCATAATGTCAATAGCCGGCATTGAGCATTTAGAAAATATTTGGTCTAATATTTATGCCCACTTTCTTGATGACACCGGAGCGCATGGTCTCGGTCCGGCATTTATAAGATGTCTTGAGTGGTTGATTCACAAAAAGTCCGGACGTGTGGTCTCGCTTCGCGGAGCTGTAGTCAAACGCGAAGTGCCAACAATTAAAGGAAATAGAATAGACTTGTTGATTCAAGCGCCCGAACATTCAGTTATAATAGAAAATAAAGTACATCATCACCTCAATAACGATCTTGAGGACTATTGGCTGTCTGTCTATGGTAATGACGAATCGAAAACAGGTATTGTATTAACCCTTTCTCATATTCTGACCAATAATCCACACTATATCAATATAACCCATCTCGAATGGATTACAGAAGTCGAAAAAGAAATAATATTAAAGCATATTATTGTGAATTCGGCAACGTCAACATTATTTTATGATTTTATCCAAAACATTAAACAGATATCAGGCACTATGAACGAATATGATGTCAACTTCTATCTTGAAAATCGAGTGGCAATAAATGATTTGAATAGTGTAGTAACTAATTATCGACGTTGGCTGCAATCTATCTTTAATAATAGAGACTTTATAAAAAGCCTTGGCGATTTCACGCTCGTACATAATGATTGGGTTGGAGCCAAAGAAAGATTCGCGATGTATCGGTTTGCCGCCACTGATGAACTGGTCATAACTATTTTTTATGAGCAGCTTTGGAAATCAGCACCTGGTGAAGCTCGTCTCCGGCTTTTTCTTCAGCCATTGGGCAACTGGTTTGATAAAGCCATTAACAATGAATCGGCCATTCGTTCCATAGCAAGTAAGTGCGGGGTTCCTTCAATGGATAGACACAAGGATTTTTGGCATTGCGCGAGTGTAGAGATTCCGGTTGATGAGGAACAATTGAAATCTGAAGAAGCTCTAAAAAAACATATATCGCGATATATTGCAGATTCAGATTCAGGACTGATGTCGGCTGCAAGGCAGATTTCCGATCTTCTTTCGCAAGCACATACCCCAACTTATCAGTGGAGAGACGCTTTAATCATGCTTCAACGACTTTTGCCTAAAGAAGACGAAGAGAACTCACGCTTCTGGTGCTCGCCGATTGAGTTCAAGTCGTACGACAGTATAAACCACATAGTCATTCTGGAAGTCATAGATAACCTGTTTCGTGCGGAAATTGAGCGGAACTATAGTGACGCGCTTCTTCGCGCCATAGGGTACGCCTATGGCAAGGATGCAAAATTTTCAATATGTTGTCAACAATATATGTTTTAACCCGAACGAATGTTGCCGATTGCTGAGGTAACTTTACCTGCGAACTTAACGCACAACAATTATGGTATACGCATTCAAAGTAACAGCAAAACAAAAGAAGATGGATATAGAAAATATTATAAAATAAATAGGATTAGCTGATACACAAATGCTTTATGAAAGCCATCATTTTTTTAAAACCATTCTCAATCAAGAATCCTACTCTTGATGAGCAAAACGATTTCATGATGACCGAAGTTGTTACCGTGGTCGAATGTGCTAATCTCGGCAAGATATATAATAATGATATGCTACATGGCAACGACCTTGCGACATTCATCCCGGAGCAGGTAAAGGCACATAACCCTCAATGGGTTGTAGCTATTGGTCAATGCGCGACTGTTGCGCTGGGCATACGCAATCAGAAGAAGGTGCTTCTGAATCCAAAGGTCAGTTATGACCACCTCAACAATGTATCAGAATTTGACAGAGAACACACCTTCGGATTCTTCAACAACCGACATGAACAGGACTATGAGCGGTTCCAGGCAGTGTTCCCTCATGCGGCATGGTTTCCGCAAGATGATTACCTGAACTTATTTACAATCAAAGAATTGGTGGAGGAGATAATCAATGGTTGAGTTATTTCTTAAAATTTCTAATACGCTTCCGAATCAAGATTATAGTTGCGGGCTGCTATCTTTACACTCTCTGCAATCCGTTCGCGAAACTCAGGCGGGGCTATTACTTCAGCGTGGCCTCCGTAGCCGAGAATCAGACGCTCCAGTTCGTTGTTTATAACTACTTTTAGAGAGAGCTGGATTGAGCCGTCGCGGAAACGTTGCTCCACTTTCTGCGATTTATGAAATGGCTTCGACTCAACGTAAGGCGCCTGTTGGCGATCAATTTTAATTACTACACGCCGCGCCTTATCATGTATTCCCTTAGT
>JAAVFK010000021.1 GCA_014800785.1 Bacteroidales bacterium | reverse complement strand
TGTAGGGACGCACGGCTCGTGCGTCCATTATCAGCAAAATTGAATCCGAAAATTAATCAATGTGTGTGGTGGACGCACGAGCCGTGCGTCCCTACAAGGTTATCGGCTCGGCCATCGATGTAAGGTCGGTTCGGCCAATCGATTTGAGGTCGGCGCCAATCGATTTGAGGTCACCTCGTCCTCCGATTTGGAAACTGCATACATTCTCAATTTAGTAAAAGACTCATCATGGAACGGAAATCTCCTCGTGCGAATTTTCTGGATTACTCCGGAGGCGACTTTTTTATTACAATATGTACCAAGGAGAAAAGACACTACTTCGGGACTATCAAGGACTGCGTCTGGATACCTTCTCGTATTGGAAAATTTTGCGATCAACAGTTTAAGGAGATCGAAAAACATTACCCCTATGCAAAGACTCTCATACATCAGGTTATGCCAAATCATGTACATGCTATAATTCGGATATACCATAATGATTGGGATAAAGAAGAAAGCGATATGCATTATACGGTTCCTGAAACCCGAACTTTACTGGGAATCATTATAGGAGGTATCAAACGGGCCGTGACCTGTCATGCCAGACGGAATAAAATAAATTTTGATTGGCAACCCCGATATCACGACCATTTCATCCGTGGAACCCATGATGGTGATAGAATATGGGAATACATCTTATTTAATGTAGAAAACTGGAACTCAGATTGTTTTTATGATTAATCGACCACTAATTTCGCTTAATGAATTAAAAATTTTTGTCATCCAATTATACGCATATCAATGATGAGGGAAAATATAATCAGGGGAATTGTGAATGTTTGCGTGGCGGCGATTGCGTGGCTTATTGTCGGGTGTGGCGTTACGGGGTGCAACGGCAAGGTGGCGGAATCGGCTGCGACTCCGGTGGTTTCGGACTCCGGGGCCGATGTGTCGGCGTGGGCCGATTCGGTCATGGGGACTATGTCGGCCGAGGATCGGGCGGCACAGCTCGTGATGCCGGCCCTCTATGCGCGTGACGACGACGCCGAACTCCGTCTGCTTCGCGAATATGCCTGCTCACTCCACGTCGGCGGGATCGTGCTGCTCAAAGGTACGCTGCCCGAAGCCAGGACACTCGCCGATTCCCTCGCACGCTGGAGCACCGTTCTCCCTCTGGTCGCAATCGACGGCGAATGGGGTCTGTCGATGCGCCTCAGCGACGCACCGCGTTTCCCCGCCAACCGCGACATTGACCCGGCGGCTACCGAGAATGCACTCTATGACTATGGATACGAGATGGCCCGTGAGTGTCGCGCAGCCGGCATCAATATGCTTCTGGGTCCTGTCGTCGACGTACTCGGTACGGACCGCCCACAGGGTGGACTCGGCTACCGCTCGTTTGGTGACGATCCGGAGAGGGTTGCGCGCTTCGGTGTGGCCTATTCACGCGGCGTTGAAGACGGAAACGTGATCAGTGTGGCCAAACATTTCCCCGGCCACGGACGGGCCACCTCAGACTCACACCGCAATCTGCCGGTGATCGACGCTTCACGCGCCGCTCTCGACACGACGGACCTCCTCCCCTTCAAACGATATTCCGAGGTCGGTTTGTCCGGCATCATGACCGGCCATCTGTCCGTTCCGGCCTTGGATGCCTCCGGACGACCGGCGACGGTTTCGGACTCGATGCTGAACGGAGTGCTTCGCAAGGATATCGGTTTCAAGGGGCTTATCATTACGGATGCGATGAACATGGGGGCCGTCACATCCTACTCCGCTTCTGACGCTGTCAAGGCAGGGGCCGACATCGTTCTCGCTCCGGTCGACACAAAAGAGGCCATCGCCTCGATCGCGCTGCTCGACTCAGCACTTCTCGCCGACCGCTGCCGACGCGTACTCATCAGAAAATACAGACTCGCGGGCCCGCTGCCAACCCGCGCCTCGCTCGACAGTCTCTCAATCCGCGCAGACGCCGTCTCCTCGCGTCTCTAAACTTTTGGGATTACACAAAATCAACGCCCTCGTTCCGGATTCGGGACGAGGGCGCCGTTGATTTAGCGAGCCGTTGATTCACCTGTTCCGTTGAGAACGGATCAGTATAGGTTGCGGCTCGGGAGGAGGTGGGAATAGGTTGCGCGGAGCGAGTCCACCAGGCGCCGCATGTCTGACGAGAAGCGGGGACCCGTCCAGACACCGGTATTGGTCAGTATTATCCAGCACTCACCGTTTGGGAAACGCTCGATCAGGGCATGGGAGGAACAGAGGGTTCCGGTGCGGATCCAGCGCCCGTCTTTTTCGATTTTGGCCCACCCGCGAGCGATGTTCAGTTTGTCATCGGGGTCAAGAGCCGTCATGAGCGATATGGATTTTGGCGAGAGAATGTCAGGCACACCCGGATCGCCATCAATCGCCGCGACGAGCCGACTCAGACCGGCTGCCGATGCTACCCAGCCACCGCCGCCCATCAGTGCGTTGTAGTCATTGCCGCCGTAAGCTCTCGGCACCATCTTGTCGGAGCCGTTGAACTCCTCGACAATCTCGTCGTCCGCGGCATAATACTTGACCTCGCTCTCCCCTTTCTGGTTATAATAGTTCGTAGCGGCGAAAAACGTCGGCACACCCGCCGGGCCGAGCACCTCCTCGTTGACGAATTCCCAATAATCTTTGCCTGTAACCTTTTCTATCACAAGCGAAAGGAGCATATAACCGAAATTGGAATAGTGTCTGCGGACACCGGGAGCTGCGGCCAGCTTGCGGCTGAACACGAGCTTGGTAATCTCGCGCGGAGTCGGCGGTGTGGTCAGGTGATTCTCAAGAACGAGATCGCGGATATTGAACATCGGGTCCCCCTTACGGTTGGAGAAGCCTCCGAAATGCTGAAGAAGGTGATCGACCGTCAGCGAATCGAGACGCTCATCGCCGATCGCATCCAGAATATCCTTGTCGTTGAGAATCCCCTTGGGACCGGTCACAAGACTGTTGAGCGAAAGTTTTCCCTGCTCCACGAGCTTCATCACGGCGACGGCCGTCACGAGTTTCGACACCGAGGCTATTCTCATCACATGCGAAGCATCCATCAGAACCCCCGTCTCCTGATCAGCCCAGCCATAGCCGCGCGTATAAAGGAGGGAATCGTTTCGGGTGACCGCTATCTGAACCCCACGCAGGCCGAACCTCTGCATGAAATTCTCGATCCGACGGTCCATCGGAGCGAGCGGCTCATAGGCTGACGATTTGTTCGTCAACGTATCAGACCATGAAATTTTACCACTGCCATCCTCTCCGAGATCGGAGAGACGGCTATCCTCCCCCTTGGGATACAATATAGCGAACAGCAGGACTCCGCAAATGAAGATTCCTACGACCAGAAGTATTCTCAGTTTGAATTCAGAGCGTTTCACAACGCAAAATTAGTTAAAAATTAAAGACGATAAGCTCCCGGACGGGGATTAAATCCGTAGTAAATCCGTTAAAAAAGATTTCGACGGCCCCGGACGGCAGAGTTATGGGATGTCGATTTGTTTTGTTCGGGACTTTTTAGTAATTTTGCAGTTCGGAAGCATCGTGCTTCTGATTATCAGAGAAACAAATAGTTAAACCAACATAGAAAAAGCAACAGCCAAATCGTTATGATGAACGCTCAAGACATCAAGAACGGCACCTGCATCCGTATGGACGGCCGTCTCTACTTCGTAATCGAGTTCCTGCACGTAAAACCCGGCAAGGGCAACACCTTCATGCGTACCAAACTGAAAGACGTTGTCGACGGCCGCGTTCTCGAGCGCCGCTTCAACATCGGCGAGAAACTCGAAGACGTACGCGTAGAGCGTCGCCCCTACCAGTACCTTTATGCAGACGGTCAGGACGACATCTTCATGAACAACGAAACTTTCGAGCAGGTACCCATCTCGAAAGAGCTCGTGACCGGCGCAGCCTTCATGAAAGAGGGTGACACCGTTGAAGTTGTCAGCGACGCTTCGACCGACACCGTTCTCTACGCCGAGATGCCCATGAAGACCGTCCTCAAGGTGACCTACACCGAGCCCGGCATCAAGGGTGACACCGCCACCAACACCCTCAAACCCGCAACCGTCGAGACCGGCGCTACCGTACGTGTGCCCCTCTTCATCGGCGAAGGCGAGCTCATCGAGGTCGACACCCGCGACGGCTCTTATGTCGGCCGCGTGAAGGCATAATCACCAGCTCAAGACTTCATGAAGTTTTCGATAATTGTTCCGGTCTATGACCGACCCGACGAGATCGAGGATCTGTTGCGCAGCCTCGCGGAGCAGACCGACAAAGGTTTCGAAATAGTGATTGTCGAAGACGGCAGCAAGAAGACATGCAGGTCGGAGGCGGAACGCTATGCGTCCGCCCTCGACCTGCAATATTTCTATAAGGAGAACGAGGGACGCTCAATAGCCCGCAACTACGGAATGGACCGCGCCCGCGGAGAGTTCTTCGTGTTCGTCGACTCGGACTGTATCCTTCCGCCCGACTACATCGAGAAACTGCGCGGACATCTTCAGCAGGGAGACCGCGAGGGTCTGCCCCCGAACGTCGCGCCGAGACTGATCCGTTTCTTCGGAGGTCCCGACGCCGCCCACGAATCGTTCACCCCCACCCAGAAGGCCATCAACTTCGCGATGACCTCGTTCTTCACCACCGGAGGGATTCGCGGAGGAAAGGTGAGGATGGAGAAATTCGTTCCGCGAACATTCAACATGGGCTTCGACAAACATGTCTATGAGGTCGTCGGCGGATTCCGCGAGATGTTCTCTGAAGACATCGATATGTCGACCAGAATACGTCAGGCAGGCGTGAATCCGGTTCTTCTCCGCGACGTGATCGTCTATCACAAGCGACGCGGGGACCTGGCCAAATTCTGGCGTCAGGTACGCGTGTTCGGAATGTCGCGAATCACCCTCCAGCTCCTCTATCCCGGCTCGATGAAGGCTGTCCACTGGGCGCCGGCGCTGTTCGTCATCTTCGCTGTCGCGATGCTCGTCGGAGCCTGCTTCAATCCCTGGTGGTTGCTTCCGCTCGGTCTCTATCTGCTGATCCTTTTCATCGCCGCCCTTGTCAAGACACGCTCGGTGAAGATCGCCGGCCTCGGAGTCGCCGCCGGAATGGTCCAGCTCTTCGGCTACGGAACCGGCTTCATCCAGGCCTATGTCTGGAAGATACTTCTCCGCCACGGACGCGACGAGGCGCAGGAGGTGGAGATGAGACGAGGGAAATGAACGGACCTCACCCGATAGGAAATGAACCTTAGCCCATAGCAAAAACGTTTATGTTACAGGTATCCGAAGGAAAAATGCCGGACGAGGCGCCGCGCGAGCGCGCCGAGAGACACGGAGTCGGCGTGCTGAGCAACGCCGAGCTGTGGGCCATCATTCTGCGCACCGGTCTGACCGGGTTGCCGATCACCGCGCTGACGGCCGAGATGATGACAGCGAACGACAACAGCCTCATGCGTCTCGAACAGCGAACCAGAGAGGAACGCCTCGAAATGCAAGGGATCGGAATGGTCAAGGCCATACAGATCGAAGCCGTCTACGAGATAGCCAAACGCTACTTCAGCGAAGGACCGGTAGTCACCGCCCAAATCGCCAGGTCACAAGATATCTATAACTATATGCGCACACAGATCGCCAATCTTCCTCACGAAGAGATATGGGTGATCTTCCTGAAGCGCAACAATCAGGTGATCTCACGCATGAAAATCACCTCCGGTTCTGCTGTCGCCAGTATCTTCGACCTGAAGAAAGTCATGCGCCATGCCCTTCTCGAAAAAGCCGAGGGGTTGATTCTCTGCCACAACCATCCCTCGGGCAACCTCAAGCCGAGCGAGCCTGACAGAAACATCACGCGCCAGACAATCAACGCATGCCGGTTCATGGACATCAACTTTCTGGATCACCTGATAATCACCGCACACGGCTTCTACTCCTTCCGTGACAACGGAGAATTCTGAACGGATCGCTTTTCTTGAATCCTGAAGAATCAAACATTGAAGTCATCTTGACTTTTTCGTAGGGCCGACGAAAAAATTTTCCAGCCATGGCAAATTCAAAGCGCACAGGACGCGTAATCAAGAATACGGGAGCAAGCTATATCGTTCAGTTTGAAGACGGAACGACTGCAAACTGCCGTGTGAAGGGGAATTTCAGAATCAAAGGCATCCGCACCACCAACCCGGTGGCCGTAGGGGATATTGTGGAAGTGACCTCAACGGGAGACGACACCGATTTCATCACCGCCATCACCCCGCGCCGGAACTACATCATCCGCCGCGCCTCCAACCTCTCGAAAGAATCGCACATTCTCGGAGCCAATGTGGATCAGGCCGTTCTCGTAGCTACTCTCCGCGATCCGGAAACTCCGACGACGTTCATAGATCGTTTTCTGGCAACAGCCGAGGCTTATAACGTTGCCGCAATGCTCGTCCTCAATAAAACAGACCTCTGGGACGAGATCGACAAGGAACTCGGCGACGCTCTCGAGTATCTCTACACGTCGATAGGCTATCCCGTACTTCAGGTTTCGGCCGCCACGGGCGACGGACTCGACCGCCTCCGCGAGGCGACGAAAGACAAGGTGACGCTCATGGCCGGCAACTCGGGCGTGGGTAAATCGTCATTGATCAACGCGCTCATCCCGGGAGCTGAATTGCGCACCGGACGTATTTCGGACACCCACCGCACCGGTATGCACACAACCACTTTCTCCGAGATGCTACCTCTCCCCTACGGCGGAGACATCATTGACATCCCCGGAGTCAAAGGCTTCGGTACCATAGACTTCGAGCCGGAAGAGGTCTCCCACTTCTTCCCCGAAATATTCAAGATCGGAGCGGACTGCAAATATGGCAATTGCCGCCATGTGAACGAACCCGGCTGCGCCGTGATTCCCGCAGTCGAGAACCATCTCATCTCCGAATCCCGCTACGCCTCCTACCTCTCCATCCTCGAAGAGTCAATCGAAGCCGACAAATACCGCAAAGCATACTGACCGCTACCTACCGAATTTATATGGGCAATCCGACTATTTGAAGTCAGATTGCCCATATTTTATTATTTTTAACATTTACAAATTTGTTTTTTGTAATTTTTAAATATATCTTTGCCCCCAAATAAATCACGAAGCTATTGAATTAATAGGATTAGGCTTAACGATTTATTGCTTATTTAATAAACCAATAAAAATTACATTATGAAGAGACTTGTCTTTATTTTCACTCTCGTTTTGGGATTGGCTCAACTCGCGGGTGCCCGGAACTACTTCCAACCGGGAACAGTATGGATAGAATCAGGCGTGTATGGGGTTGGACAGCCCGTCACAACAAATTACCACACACTCTCCGAATATATTGATGTGGAGGGAGAGATGGTGATGGAGTGTGGTACGATCGATCCGGAGACAGAAGAATTTGAACCATACCCTTTTCATATCAAGACGGAAGGAGACAAGGTCTTCTGGCGCTCAACCTATGCTGAGGCTCCCGAATGGTACCTTATGTATGACTTCAGTCTGCAACCCGGCGATGAGGTTACTGTCTATGCTCCGGAAACGACAATAGGTTATCAGGGAGCAACCCACTATTCCGTAGTGAAATGCATTGAGATCTACACCTCACCGGAAGAAGGGGGAGCCGAAATGATGAATCTTCAGGAATTCCAAGACCCACTCCCGTATAATGAGGATGATAAAGGAACCTGGATTGTCGGAGCCGGCTGTACTTTTGGTATGTTAAACCCAAATTTATTCGACTGGATTCCAAATAATTTCCGAATTGACAAGGTTACCTTAAAAGACGGAGAGGTTGTCTATGACAATGGCAGATCGAAAGTAGAGCAAATTCACGAGGCAGACTTTAACATTCATTCTGATGGATTGAACATATCGGTTTCAGGTATTGACAACGAAACACTTGTCAAAGTGTATTCTCTTGACGGTAATACAATCGGTCAGTTCTTCGGAAATGGAAATATCAACGTCCCTGCAACAGGAGTGTATATCGTCAAAGCCGGTAATTCTGTTTGCAGAGTCTCTATCTGAAATACCGAGAAACAGGTTCGGAAGCTCTAACAAAAAATTTATTCGCGTATGAGAAAATTTTATCTCTTCATGGCGATCTTAGGACTTTTCCTATCTGCATGCTCTCAAGCAGAGCCTGATGATCTGTCATCGAAAACAATGACAAGAGTATCGTCTGCTTCAATAAGCGAAGATGAAGCAATAGACATCGCGCTAAATGCAATACGGGGTTTGCAACACACAAGGACAAGTGAAGGTGCTCCCGAAATAGAATATGTTCTAAGAAACGAAAGAACACGTTCTTCAGCACAATCCGACACGCTCGCATACATAATAAACTATCCGGATAACGGAGGCTATGCGTTAGTTGCTAATACTAACGTAGTCGAACCTCTCATGGTTTATTCAGATAAAGGAAATCTGAATCAAGAGGATCTGGTGGTTAAGGAAACAGTTATTAAACCATTAGAAGCATATCTTGCCTCTCTTCCGGACGATCTTCAGCCTTTGGGGTATGGAGACTATGAAATCGTCGATCAGATTATTTATTCTGAAGTGACTCCTCAATGCCTTATTACCATGAATCAGCACGTGGCACCATGGAATACTGTAGTGGTTCAAAACGAAGGAGAAGGAGTTCCTGCGGGGTGTGTTCCTATGGCAATGACATTCGTCATGACTCATTGCAAAAAGGAATTAGTCTTTGATGGACGATATTATAATTTCGACAAAATAATTAAAACCATTGCTCTCCAACAAGGTACGATAGAGACTGGTCTTAGTCCGTACACTTATGACTTTGCAGTTTCACAGATATCTAATTTATTATATGATTTGGGAGCTTATGTCGTTAATATATATACTGTTGATGATACCTCCGGGGATAGTTTTAAAGCCCTAAATAAGCTCATTGAATTAGGCTATCAAATTCCCGGGGCAAATTTTATTTACACCGACAGAATAGAGGATATTAAAAACTATCTAAAAACAGGGCATCTTATTTATGGAAATACTGTCGGATACAGAGAGTCTGACAAAAAAAGATATAATCATGCCATGGTTTATGATGGCTACCAAGATAGGTGTCGCCTTATAGTTAATAACAGACCATTGCCGCTCACTACATACCTTCATACTCGATGGGGAGAAGATGAGTATAGGGACGCGTACTATAATACGCGTCTATTAGACAATTCATTACGTTTCTCCATTGATGGGTTCGACTCATATATAAGCAGATATTTCCCAGTAAAAATAGAAAAATAGCATTCCCTATGAAAAGACTTGTCTTTATGTTCGCCCTCGTTTTGGGACTGGCTCAACTCGCGGGTGCCCGGAACTACTTCCAACCGGGGACAGTATGGATAGAATCAGGCGTGCGTGGGGTTGGATGGCCCGTCACCACAAATTACTACACACTCTCCGAATATATTGATGTGGAGGGAGAGATGGTGATGGAGTGTGGTACGATCGATCCGGAGACAGAAGAATTTAAACCATACCCTTTACACATCAAGACGGAAGGAGACAAGGTCTTCTGGCGCTCAACCTATGCTGAGACTCCCGAATGGTACCTTATGTATGACTTCAGTCTGCAACCCGGTGATGAGGTTACCGTTTATGCTCCGGAAACAACAAAAAATTATAAGGGAGCAATCCACTATTCCGTAGTGAAATGCATTGAGATCTACACCTCACCGGAAGAGGGGGGAGCCGAAATGATGAATCTTCAGGAATTCCAAGACTCACACCCGAATAATGAGGATGATAAAGGAACCTGGATTGTCGGAGCCGGATCTATTTTTGGTATGACAATACCAAATTTCTTCGACCGGACTCCAAATAATTTCCGAATCGACAAGGTTACCTTAAAAGACGGAGAGGTTGTCTATGACAATGGCTTATCAAAAGTAGAGCAAATTCATGAGGCAGAATTTAACGTTCATTCTGATGGATTGAACATATCGGTTTCAGGTATTGACAACGAAACACTTGTCAAAGTNTACTCTCTTGACGGTAANACNATCGGTNAGTTCTTCGGNAATGGAAATATCAACCTTCCTGCAACAGGAGTGTATATCGTCAAAGCCGGTAATTCTGTTTGCAGAGTCTCAATCTGAAGAAATCATAACGCTGAGAATATAAAGGCTCGGAGTGGCTGAACAGTTCAGAATCAGGTTCAAAATTTCTCGTTCTTTAGGCGATGGTGCAATTTTTTCGTCCCAATATTTTGTCAAGTCATTGAGATTTGTTAATTTTGCAGTCCGAAAAACGAAAATTTCAAATATCTAGATAAAATGAAAAGAACTTACCAACCCTCCAATCGCCGTCGTGTAAACAAGCACGGCTTCCGCGAGAGAATGGCAACTAAAGACGGCCGCAAGGTTCTTGCTCGTCGTCGCGCCAAAGGCCGCAAATCGCTGACTGTATCTGATTCGATCGCCAGCAAGTAAGCTCGCCTCTCAATTTCCGGAAAAATTAACGGCCGGATCCCGAAATCGGGGTCCGGCCGTTTCTTATTTCTTTGAAAACTTGTGCCTTTTATTTAGNTACGGGGATCAACGGATGATTGCGCGACCTGCCCATACGCAGAGGATACCGCAGACTACGCTGAGAGCGAGATAAATTCCGAAAGTCGCCCAGTCACCCTTCTGACCGAGAACCCACATATCGTCAGCAAAGGAACTGAAAGTGGTGAAACCGCCACAGAAACCGGTGATGAGAAGAACGTTTTCACTCGGAGTCATGACCTTTGCGTTTTCGAGAAGACCAAAGAAAAGACCGATGATGAAACAACCGATCACGTTCACAAGAAATGTACCCATAGGGAAAGCGCCGTGCCACATACCCGATGACCACTTACCAACAAGGTAACGACCTGCAGTACCTACGAAGCCACCGCAACCGGCAATAAAAATCTCTTTAAACATAGCTGTGTGTTTTAATAGTATTTATAATATGGAACCGCTGCAATATGAATACCACAAGCGGAATCGCTTTTCATAATCTTAACAACCCCTATNCTTTTTTAGTTCATATTTAGAGAATGTTTGAATTTAGTTTAGAGCATCTCCCTGTGCGCTCCATAACCATAGAAAGGACGATAAATTAAATTTTAACACTTACTTATGATTAAGAAATTTTTACTAATTTTGTAGGATAGATGTCAATGGATAATTTCAAAAGACGCTTGAGCTTATTGCCACCATGGTCACTGACAGCTATCGGACTGTTGGTGATATTGTGGATGACGCTGGCCCCACACCCTCTCGGCGAGGAAGAACTTCCGTTGTTTCCGGGTGCCGACAAGATCGCCCACGCAGTCATGTTCGGCGGCTTCTCGCTGCTGATTCTGCTCGACGAAACGCGACGAAATGCCTGGAAACCGATCTCGCGAGCCAAGATATGGGGTGCTTTCGCCACTTCCGCCCTTCTCGGGCTGATCGTCGAGATCTGCCAACTGGTAATGGAGCTCGGAAGATCATTCGAGTGGCTCGATTTCGTGGCCGACTCGACAGGTGCTCTTCTGGCTTGCCTGCTCTGGGCTTGGGGCGCACATAAATTATCCTCCGGCAGATAAAAACAATTACCTCTCCCCTCCCATTTCATCATGAACGATTCCACACCCCAAGATAAGGATCCGAACGAATCCGGAAATAAGGCAAAGAAGAAGCGCCGGCACCTGATCAAGCCGGCCTGGCTACGTATACCGCTTAAGGTGCTGATGTGGCTGGTTATCGCAATCCTTCTGATCCCGGTTCTGCTATATATTCCGCCGATCCAGACTGCGGTCAAGAACTTCGCATGCTCGTATGTAAAGAAGTCGACCGGTATGGATATCGAGATCGAACGGTTTCTGCTGAAATTCCCGCTTGATCTCCAGCTCGACGATGTACTGATCCGCGAAGCTTCGGGCGACACCATGGTCATGGCAAAACGCCTTGTGGCCGATGTGAAGCTGCGCCCTCTGCTCGATCTCGACATCAAGCTCAAGGCGTTGAGACTTGACGAGGGATATTACCGAATGGTTTCTTCAGACTCCTCGATGATCCTCAAGCTGAACGCAGGTCTTCTCGATGTCGAGTCGGGCTCGTCGTTCGACCTCAAAAACTCACACCTGAGCCTTAAGGATGCGCTCCTGCGCGACGGCAATGTCCAGCTCTATATGAACGTGTGGAAGAAAGACCAGACTCCCGACACGACAGCCTCAAGCCCATTCCTGATCGACGCAAAGAAACTGCGTCTTGAAAACTTCACTTTCGGGATGGCGATGCTCCCGACGATCGACACACTTCAGTTCCACACAGCGTCATTGACGCTGACCGACGGAGTGATAGACCTTGGCAAGAACAAGATAACGATGGGTAACGTGATAGCCGAGAAGGGCTCGGCGACATATCTCGTCCCGACGCCCGAGTGGGTGGCCGCCCACCCGGCACCCCCGGCAGACACGACCTCGACCTCAGCACCGATGGTCATCATGGCGGACACGATCGCGCTCCGCGATTTTGACGCGAAATATGCTACGGCCGGCGCGAAACCACTCCCCGGCTTCGATGCCTCCTACATAGACTTCACCGACCTGACAATCGCGTTGGCCGGATTCTACAACGAGTCGTCGACCGTNAGGCTTCCGATCACCGCCCTGCGCGGCAAGGAGAGATGCGGACTGACCATCACCTCGGGCAGCGGCAAGGTACTTGTGGACAGTACCGGTCTCGCGCTCGACGATCTGAAGGTCAAGACCCTCTACTCCGATATTTCGGCGACCGCCGCTCTCCCCTTCTCGCTGATGGCGATGGAACCGTCCGCTCCCGTTGACGCCGTGGCCGAAGTCACCCTCGGTCTGCCGGATCTGGAGGCGTTCATGCCCGACATGGCGCAGTATACCGCCGGTCTTCCGAGACGTACGCCGGTCAAGGCGTCGCTCAAGGCAACCGGCCGACTTGACGATGTGGATATCCCATATCTCAACGTGGCGATGCCCGATGTGCTCGATCTGAAAGCGAGCGGACACGCTGCCAACGCACTCGATTTCAAACGTCTCCGCGCCTCACTCAAAATAGACGGCACACTGAAAAACCCGGAACTGGCCAAACGTTATCTCGGTGACGCGGGGGGCGTGAACATACCGGTGTTCAACATCAAGGGCACAGCCACAGCTGACGCCCAGACATACGGCGCGGATCTCGCGCTGACCACTCCCGACGGAAATGTCGGAGCGAGGGGCAAGGTCTCCATGACGTCGGAACACTATGACGCGGACGTGATCATTCAGGATCTCGATCTGGCGAAGCTGATGCCGTCGCTCGGGATCGGCTCGGTCGACGGATCGCTGATCGCGAAAGGATCCGGATTCAATCCCGAGAATCCGCGCGCCTATACCGACGTGAAACTGAATCTGAATCATATCGACTACAACAAGACGCGACTGACCGGCATCACAGCCGACGCGACACTGAACGACGGCGCCTTCACTCTCGACGCTATCTCGCACGCGGCTCCGGCCGACTTCTCCGTCTCGGGCTCGGGCCGGATAGCGCCCGATCTCTACGATCTGAATATGGTTGCCCACATAAACCATCTTGACCTGAAAGCTCTCGGAATGAGCGAAACGGTCAACGAGGGTTCCGGCTCGATCCGCATCAACGGCACGGCCTCGCCGAAAAGATGGCTTTACGATGCACGCGTCAACGCCGAGAATATCGACTGGACCGTCGCCGAGACAAACTATCATCTGCCGATCGGACTTCAACTTGACCTGAAAGCCACGGAACTCATGACTCTCGCCGACCTGACCGCAAATCAGGCACAGATCCATTTCTCATCACCCCGCGGTCTGGAAGGACTGATCGACAGTTTCTCAAAGGCAGCCACTATGGCTACAGCACAGATAGACCGCCGCAATCTTGAAGTGGATTCTCTCCATAATGTCCTGCCTCCGTTCAGGCTTGAGGCCAATATCGGCGGCAAGGGAATCCTCGACCGCGTTCTCGCTCCTGAAGGAATAGCTCTCGATACGGTCTACGCGACTATCGTTAACGACTCCGTCATATCCGCACGCATCGGAGCCTTCAATCTGGCCATGTCGTCAATGAACATTGACACTATCGGACTGGATATGAAACAGCGCGGAAATCTTCTCGACTACGCGATTCACATGGGAAACCGTCCCGGAACGCTCGACGAGTTCGCCAACGTGAATGCCTCAGGCTATATCGGTGCGAACCGCCTCTCTACATATCTTATACAGAGAAATATCAAAGGTGAGACAGGCTATCGTCTCGGTTTCACCGCGGCTGTGGCCGACTCGACCGTGTCGCTCCACTTCACACCGCTGTCAGCGACTATCGCCTATATGCCGTGGAAGTTCAACATGGAGAACTTTATCGACTACAACCTCTTCAACCGTAAAGTGCAGGCCGATATGACCGCCTCCTCGGCCAAGAGCTCGATACTCGTGAGAACCGAACCGTTTGTCTCCCCCAGACGCGACGAGAACGGACACGTCATAGCCGGAGACTCACTCAGAGGAGAGGAGCTGCACCTGAAACTGACAAATATCGTTGTCGAGGACTTCCTGAAGCTCTCACCGACCGCACCCCCGATCACCGGCAATGTTGATTCCGATATACGGGTGTTCTATGACGGCCGTAACCTCATGGGTCGCGGATCGTTCGACTTCACCGACTTCTTCTATGAACGTCAGCGCGTGGGCAATTTCCAGCTCGGTCTGATGGCCGGCCTTGAATCATCAGGCAAGACACGCGCGGCCGCACGCCTGAGAATAGACAGTATCGATGCGCTGACGCTCCGGACCACTCTCGTCCCTGACTCGGGTGCCAACGGAGGTCTGGAACCGCAGGAACTCAAACTCAAGATAAATCGTCTCCCGCTTGCGATAGCCAACCCCTTCCTCGGAGCGGATGTCGCCAGGCTCGGCGGTGTGCTTGAAGGCAATATGGATGTCTCGGGCAAGTTCTCGGCGCCGATTCTCAACGGCTCGCTGAAGTTCGACGGNGCCACCGTCTATGTCCCGATGATCGGCACAACCCTCACGCTCGATTCCGTTCCTATCGCCGTCAAAGACAACGCCCTTGATTTTGACAATTACGATATCTGGGGTGTCAACAAGAACCCGCTGACCATAAACGGCTCGGTCAACGCAGCCAACTTCTCCAACATAAAGCTTGACCTCTCGGCCAACGCCCAGAACATGCAGCTGGTCGGCAACACGAAAAACGCGCGCAGCGATGTCTACGGCAAGCTCTTCTTCAACCTCGGAGCCACCGCCAAGGGAACCATGCAGATGATGGATATCACGGCCGACCTCAATATCCTGCCGACTACGGACGTGACCTATGTCATGGAGTCGGAGGAGGTGTTGCAGCAGAACAAGGCCGAGGATGTCGTGAAATTCGTCAGCTTCGCAGACACGACCCAGGTCGTGAAGGCAGACTCGCTGGAGAGATCAATGCTGATGAGAATTAACGCTAACCTGACCCTCTCACAAGGTATGAAGGCGACGGTGCTTCTCGATGCCGGCGGTTCGGACCGAGTGGAGGTCACACCCTCCGGCACATTGAGATACACCCAGAACTACATGGGTGAGATGCGTCTCAACGGTCAGGTTCAGCTCGGAACCGGTTTCGTGCGCTACACGATCCCGGTGATGGGCGAGAAACGGTTCGACTTCAAACAGGGTAGCGTCGTCACTTTCAGCGGACCAATAGACAACCCGAGTTTCAACATCGCGGCCGACGACAAGATGAAAGTCAACGTCACGAACGGACAGACAACCCGGATGGTCAATTTCGACGTCGGTCTCAACATCACCAATAATCTCGCGGCGCCGAAAGTATTGTTCGACCTCACGACCGAAGACGATATGTCGATCGCCAACGAGCTCGCGTCGCTCTCGCCCGAACAGCGGTCCACGACCGCCATGAATCTTCTCATCACCGGCCAATATACCGGTCCGGGAGCCAAGACGGTCAGCGGAAATCTGGTGACAGGCACCGCCCTCGGGCTCCTGACCTCCCAGTTAAACTCACTGGCCGCCAAAGCAATCAAGGGTGTGGATCTCTCGTTTGGTGTCGACCAGTATCAGCAGGGAGAGAATGGNCAGAGCTCCACGGCCACAAGCTACTCCTATCAGCTGTCGAAATCTCTGTTCAACAACCGATTCAAGATCGTGGTCGGCGGCAACTACTCGACCGACGCCTCGGCCGACGAAAACCTTGAGGAGAATCTGGTGTCGGATATCAGCTTCGAATATATCATCAGACAGACCAACACGATGAGTCTCGCCGGCAAGCTCTACCGCCACAACGGATATGAAAACATCCTCGAAGGCGAAGTGACCGAGACCGGCATCGGTCTGATTCTGCGCCGCAGATTGTCGAGCCTCAGCGGACTCTTCCACTTCGGCCTGAGCAAGAAGCGCAAGGAAGCCGAACGGCTTAAGAAAGCGGCCGCAGACTCGGCCGCACGCGCCGATTCGGTAGCAACCAAGGTAGAGGAAACAACCGTGCCTGCCGCTGACAACAAGAAGGGAGGTGACAAATGAGAAAATGCTCAATGAAGAATTTCGGATACAGAAAGTTTCTCCGGTTCTCAGGAATCATAGCGGTCGTG
The DNA here is from genome assembly GCA_014800785.1 of Bacteroidales bacterium. Taxonomy (GTDB): domain Bacteria; phylum Bacteroidota; class Bacteroidia; order Bacteroidales; family Muribaculaceae; genus Lepagella. Next base: position 84,024 of record JAAVFK010000021.1, on the reverse strand, counting down.
GGTCTCGTCCTGGCCGCCTGTTCGACAACGAAGCGTCTCGGAGAGGGGGAAACCCTTTATGACGGTGTGAAGGCAATCAACATCACGATGGCCGATTCCTCTCCGGTCCCCAAGGCAATCGCCGGAGAAATTGAAGATCAGTTCAACCTGACTCCCAACAATCCGTGGCCCTTCAAACTCTTCTCACCATACCACCGCTCCCCCTTTGCGCTGGGGCTGTGGATCTGGAATGCGTGGCCCGACACCGTCAAGGGTCTTAAGGGGTGGATCTACCGCCACATGGCGAAGGACCCGATCCTCATTTCAGACGTCCGCGCCAATAACCGCGTGGAGCTGACGGAGCAGATGCTTGCCAACAACGGATATTTCGGCTCGACGGCCAAATATTCGGTGGTCTACGACAAGAAGAATCCGAAAAAGGCCAAGATGGTCTACGACGTGAGTCTCTCGAAGCCCTACACGTTCGATTCGATCATGTATCTGAACGACGAGAAGTCTCAGCTGGCGAACCTTATCGACTCGTTCGCCCGTCGGGAACCTTACTTGGCAAAAGGTCAGATTTTCTGCGTCGATTCGCTGTCACAGGCGCGTATTAATATAGCCAACAGACTCCGCAACAGGGGCTATTACTATTTTCAACCCGACTATATCGAGTTTCTGGCCGACAGTCTGCTGAACCCGAAACATATCGCCCTCAAGCTCTCGCTGGCTGATAACCTTCCCGGAATGGTTCTCCAGCCCTATAAGGTGCGCGACATCTACACGATAATCGAGCGACAGAACCAAAGGAAACCGGGAACGCCCGACACTATCTCCACCTCGCGCGGCGACCTGATTGTCATGCGCCCGGGAAGGGTGCGCCCGTCGACCATCGAAGACTGCATACTCTTCCGCGAGGGACGCCTGCTGACGGTGCGCCAGATGAACACGACCCAGTCGCGTCTGTCCCGTCTCGGTATGTTCAGCGACATCCAGATTCAGCCGGTGCCGGTCGATACCTCGGCCGCTTCTCCCGAAGTCGATGTCTATATCACCTGCCGTTTCGACAGACCTATGGAAGTCTCGCTTGAGGTCAACGCCACCTCGAAGTCAAATTCATATATAGGTCCGGGGCTGGTGGCCACACTGACCCACCACAACCTCTTCGGCGGCGGAGAAAAGCTGAACTTCAAGCTCAACGGAAGCTATGAATGGCAGACAGGATCGGATCGTTCGAGTGTCTTCAACTCATACGAAGTCGGCCTTTCGGCCTCGCTCGCATTCCCGCGTCTGCTCGCTCCTCGATTCCTGTCCAGAACACGCCGAGAGCTAAACTGGACGACCTTCACCCTCTCGGGCGACGTCCTCAACCGACCTCACTATTTCATGATGGTCGAGTACGCGATGGGTATGCAGTATGACTGGAACTTTTCGCGCAACGTCGTCAACTCGTTCACACCCTTCAAGCTCTCCTACACGAAGCTGCTGCGCTCGACCGAGGCGTTCGATTCCATCATGGCCCTGAATCCGGCCGTGGCCCAGAGTTTCAAGAGCCAGTTCATCCCGCAGATGTCATATACCTATACCTACGACCGTTTCCTTGAACGCGCTCGCAACAACGGCATCAATTTCCAGCTTTCACTGACCGAGGCCGGCAACATATTCTCAGGTATATATTCTCTCTGCGGAGTGCATGGCGAGAAGAAACTCTTCGGCACACCCTTCTCCCAGTTCGTGAAAGGACAGGCACAGCTCGTCTACAGCCGACGTCTGGTCCCCAAGAAGGATGTATGGCTCGTCAGCCGNCTGCTGGTCGGTGCCGAACACGCCTACGGNAATTCAAGCGAGGTCCCCTATTCGGAACAGTTCTATATCGGTGGTGCCAACTCGATTCGAGCATTCACGGTGCGCTCCATCGGTCCCGGTTCATACCGCGCACCGAAGGATGCCGTCAACGGATATTTCGACCAGACCGGTACATTCAAACTGGAGTTCAACAGTGAGTACCGCTTCCCGATTGTCGGNATTCTTCATGGCGCCGCGTTTGTCGACGCCGGCAATATCTGGCTGTTGAAGGAAGACCCCTTGCGACCCGGCGGCCAGCTGAACCGCAAGACATTCTGGCGGGACATAGCCCTGGGTACCGGCGTAGGCCTGCGCGTTGACCTCGGCATGATGGTCATCCGCGGAGACCTCGGCTACGGCCTCCATGTGCCCTATGACAACGGCACCCCCCACTATTTCAACATACCTTTCAAGAAGGCTTTCGCCTTCCACCTCGCAATCGGTTATCCTTTCTGATGCAATATCTGATGGAAAAGAGTCTAAAGACATGGGAATGGGACGAGTCATGGCCCTTCCCCGATCCGCGTGACTATATAGACGACACCGACAACCCGGTCTGGGTCCTCGGCGGGGAACTGGACGAAGAGACAATCTGGTGGGCCTATCATTGCGGATTCTTTCCGTGGTTCGATTTCAGAAAAAAGGTCGTTCAATGGTGCGGCCCGACGGTGAGATTCGTTATCAAGCCGGAGGAGATACATGTGTCCCACTCAATGCGCAACCTGATTAACCGCGATCTGTATCGCGTGACTTTCGACACGGCCTTTTCTGAGGTGATGGACAAGTGTGCGGTGGGCAGCCATCACGAATCCAACAGGTTCGAGATGCCCGGAGCGTGGCTTGGCGACACGATAAAAAGGATCTACAAAGGAATCTTTGACTCGGACGGGATCGGGCCCGACCNTATGCATGCACACAGTGTTGAGGTCCGTGACCGGGTCACGGACGAAATCGTCGGAGGTCTCTACGGATTGGTTATCGGTCACGTATTCGTCGGGGAGAGTATGTTCTCACTCCGTCCCGACACTTCGAAACTCGCGCTGATAGAACTCGCACGCCGTCTCGGCCGCGACAAGGNTCANTGGCTGATAGACTGCCAGATGCCCACGCCTCANTTGAAATCCATGGGAGCGGGCCCTATGCCTTTCGACGAATATCTCGACTATCTGTGGTCCTGATCCGGNTGCGGGTCAGTGTCTGTGGGTTGCGGGTCTGATGCGGATTCGAGGCTGAGAGATCCGTCGGGAGCGAGACCTACGTGAGCGACGCCTCCGTCGCGGAGGACGCCGAACAGTATCTCGCGCATAAGCATCGGCTTAAGGCGCGAGGCTATGACACGGTCGAGTTCCCGGGCTCCGTGATCGCGGGTGACACCCTCTTCGAGAAGAAGTGCCCGGGCGGCGGGAGCGAGGTCGAGAGTAACCTTGCGGGCGGCGAGCATTGTTTCGAGCTGACGCACCTTCTTATCAAGGATACGGNCGCCCATATCGCGGTCGAGGCTGTTGAATGTGACCATCGCCGAGAGACGGTTGATAAATTCGGGCTTGAAGAGGCGCTTGACTTCACGAACCATCGCGTCGGCTGCGGTCACATTGCTTCCGAAGCCAACCGATGCCTGAGCGGCATGCTGGGCACCGGCGTTCGAAGTCATGATGAGGACGACATTGCGGAAATCGGCTTTATTGCCTTTGTTGTCCGTCAGGCGCCCGTAGTCCATCACCTGAAGGAGAATATTGTAGATATCCGAATGAGCCTTCTCGATTTCGTCGAGGAGCAGCACGCAGTTGGGAGACTTACGCACGGCGTCCGTCAGCAATCCNCCCTCTTCATAACCGACATATCCGGCCGGCGCACCGATAAGTTTCGCGACGGCATGTTTCTCCGTGTACTCGCTCATATCGAACCGCACCAACTCGGTCCCCATAGCTTCAGCCAGGGCGAGAGCAACCTCGGTCTTGCCCACACCCGTCGGACCGACAAAGAGCATCGACGCAATCGGCTTCTCGGGATCCGTCAGACCCGCCTTGGACATCATCACCGCCTCGGTCACAGCGCGTACGGCCACATCCTGTCCATATACTCTCGAGAGCACCCGATCGGTGAGGGTACGGAGCTGTTCGGCTTCATCGGTGTCAGCCACAACTGCTGTCTCNATCCGGCAGATTCGTGCGAGAGTTCTGGCCATAAGTTCTTCGTCTACCACATTTCCATCATCCTCCGAGGGATTTAGTTCACGGAAGGCTCCCGCTTCGTCGACAAGATCGATAGCCTTGTCGGGGAGGCGCCGGTCAGCGATATGTCGGGCGGTGGCGCGGACTGCATATTCGATAGCCGCGTCGGTATAACGGACGTTGTGGAACTCTTCATAAATGGGCTTCAGACGCGACAGAATCTCGACTGCTTCCTCTACCGAGGGCTCGTTGATGTCTATCTGCTGGAAGCGTCTCACGAGGCTCTTGCTCTTTGAGAACTGACGGTTGTACTCCTCGTAGGTGGTAGAGCCTATGAAGCGGATGTCGCCCGACTCAAGGTATGGCTTGAGCTGGTTGGCGGCATCGACACCTTCGTTGGATCCGGCTCCGGCACCCACTATGGTGTGGATCTCGTCGATATAGACAATCGCTCCCGGTTCGGATTTGAGTCCCTCCATGACGTTCTTCAGGCGTTCCTCGAAGTCACCCCGGTATTTCGTGCCGGCAAGCAGCGACCCGACGTCGAGACGATAGATCTTGCGGCCGCGCAATCTTTCAGGAACCCGACCCTCCTCGATCATGCGTGCGAGACCATAGACGAGAGCCGTTTTGCCGACTCCCGGCTCACCGACGTGAAGGGGATTGTTCTTGTCCTTGCGACACAATACCTGGACCGTGCGTTCGAGTTCCGCCTCGCGACCGATCAGAGGATTGCGGCTTTCGAGCGTGTCGTTTACACAGACNACCAGNGTNNGCCAGTCAGGTTTGGAAGAGGACCGTGAATCGCCAATGAAATCCGCGTCTGTAAATGGACCGTCGACATTTCCCTCGGCCAAATCATTCATCAGGTTGTCCGTATAGTAGGCCTCGGAAAGAATATTCATGATGTCGCCGCGATAATCGCTGAAGAGCGCCCGGACAAGTTCGCCGGCATAACAGAAGTCCATGCTTGAAAGGACAAACAGCGCGTGGGGCACGGACACCTTTTCTGCACTCGAACTTTCATACATCTGCTGGAGGCTCCGCTCCAGATCGTTGAGAGCCTCCGACGGGATTGGGCGGTAGGATTCGACGCTTTCGGGAACGCTCTCAAGCATGTTGAGATATCCGATCAGCCTCTTCTCTATAGTGTCCAGCAAACCGGCAGGCAGAAAATCGAAAGGAATGTCCTGAAATCTATTCTGGTTCATGACAGCCAGCAGGAGATGTTCGGGTGTCAGGAATTCGTGACGCCGCGATTCACACTCCGCGAGCGCCTCGCTGAAAGCCGCGGCCAAAGGCGCGGCGACAATATCTTCGTTTAGGAATTTCAATTTAATGACTTATTTTTTACCACCGGACCGCTTCTGCAATCCCGGCTTTTTCTTGTGGAATGAGATCTAAGAGAGTGTTTGAATTTAAACCTTTTCAAGGGTTATTTTCAAGGGGAAGCCCTCTTCCCGGGCCATCAAAAGGGCTTTGGTCGCCTTTGAACGGGCGATGTCGAGTGGATATACACCGGCGACACCTCTCCCCTCCTCATGAACCTTGAGCATCAGGGCGCAGGCGTCGGCCTGAGACTTGAAGAAGATGTTTATCAGAACATCCATCACAAAGTCCATAGTCGTGAAATCGTCGTTGTGGAAGACGACAGCAAATTGTTCCGGCGCGTCGAGCTGAATACGGGTACGCTCCGCAAACCGGGTATTCTCCTGTGGCACGTTCTGCTATTTTTTAGTTAGGGACAGCATTTTAGTTAGCGACAACGAGGCCCCGTCTCCTGAAAGAGCCGGGGCCTCGACGGGTACTCTCATGGGGAGTCGAACCCCAATCGATGGAACCGGAATCCATTATTCTATCCATTGAACTATGAGAGCCGATGTCGTCAACGGACCGAGACGCTCCGATTGACACTGCAAAGATACAACATTTTTTTGACTCCGCGTCATTTTCATCCAAATTCTTGCCCCAACGCACCCCAAGTTCCGAAAATGTGAGGATCATCACATTTCTGGAACCAAAAATGTGATGATCCTCACATTTTCGGAACTTACCTCTTTCAAATGTCCAACAGATTCATTAACTTTGAAACCAAAATATTCACTATGGAAATAAAAAGAGATATTGTTGAGCGTCTTCTCGAGTGGAAGGAGTCTGAAGATCGTCGGCCACTTTTGATACAGGGTGCCCGACAAATTGGAAAGACTTGGGTAATGAAACACTTTGGGAAGAGTCACTATGTATATCTCGCATATTTCAATTTCGATGCGAGTCCTGAGCTGGATGCAGAATTCAGACAAAGCCGAGACCCCAAGCGTTTGATCTCGAGACTCAGCCTCTACTGCGATTCTCCTATAGTTCCTGGAAAAACCCTGATCGTATTCGACGAGATTCAGGAATCTTCAGATGCGCTGAACTCATTGAAATATTTTTGTGAGGAAGCACCGGAATATCATATAATGGCTGCCGGTTCTCTCCTCGGGGTAGCTATACATTCACACAGCGGCTTTCCTGTCGGTAAAGTGGATTTTATCAAAATGTATCCGGTTTCATTTAAAGAGTATCTGAGAGCCAGATATCCTGAGACCGTGGAATTTATCGACAATATGGAGGCCATCGAACCTTTGCCTGAGATCTTGAGAGGCAAACTGGAAGAGACATATCGTGCATATATGATATGCGGCGGTATGCCAAAGGCTGCTGTGGCATCTCTTGACAATCGGGGAATAGAAAAGATAGTCAAGGAACAACGTGAGATTCTCACTTCATACTACTTGGATTTCTCCAAGCACGCTCCTACCGCTGAATTTCCCAAAATCGCCGCTATCTGGGAATCAATTCCTTCCCAACTTGCAAAAGAGAACCGCAAGTTCATCTATAAGGTTGTCAAGAACGGAGCGCGTGCTCGCGAGTATGAAAACGCCCTCACATGGCTTCGTGAGGCCGGTTTGCTTTATCAGATCTTCTGCTGTTCAAAGCCGGGGCTACCTCTCAGTGCATTCAACGACATAAGCGCGTTCAAGATATATCTTCTTGATATCGGGCTTTTGAGGGAACTGGCCGGAATTCCACCGGAAATATTTAATTCTGCTAACCGCTCTTTCGTAGAATTCAAGGGAGCTTTGACCGAAAATTACGCACTTCAATCACTTGTGCCTTATTTCGATCAATTTCCCCGTTATTGGGTTTCATCGGGGAAAGCCGAGGTTGATTTCTTGATTCCGAACAGACTGAACGTAATCCCGGTCGAAGTAAAGTCTGCCGACAATATATCGTCAAAGAGTCTGTCGGTCTACATTGGTAAATATACACCTTCAGTTTCCGTGATCTTATCGACAAAACCTCTGGACATCATCGAGAATCCGGCCTCAACCAAACTACTGTATTTGCCAATATATCTTACCGACTGGCTTCCGAAGTTTCTTGAGCTAACTGAAGCCGGACCTGAGGCATGATCATGTTTATCTGAACACGCATATATTTTGACATCACGATAAATTTTGCTAATTTTAGGGTATGGAAGTGAAAATTGAGCAATCTTGGAAAGAGGCTTTGGGCCGTGAGTTCGGGTCGGAGTGGTTTGCGGAAATCGCCGGGAAGGTCCGCAAGGAGTATGCAGCCCATCCGGGAGCCATCTTTCCGCCACCCTCTCAAATATTCGCGGCTTTTGATGCCTCGGCCTTCGACAAAACCAAGGTCGTCATACTCGGCCAAGATCCCTATCACGGCCCGGGACAGGCAAACGGATTGGCGTTTTCGGTCAATCCGGGTGTGGCTGTTCCCCCCTCTCTGAGAAATATCTTCACGGAGATACATAATGACGTCGGAACCCCGATTCCTCCGAACGGCGACCTCTCCAGATGGGCCGAACAGGGCGTGCTTCTGCTCAACAGTTCGCTGACCGTCCCGCAGGGGACACCGAAAGGCCACTCATGGATCGGATGGGAACAGTTCACCGACGCCGCAGTCCGTCATCTTGCCGAGGAGAGGGATAATCTCGTCTTTCTCCTTTGGGGCTCCGACGCCATACGCAAAGGAGCGTTTATCGATCGCTCGCGCCATCTGGTTCTGACGGCCCCTCACCCCTCCCCTCTTTCAGCCCACCGCGGCTTCTTCGGTTGCCGCCACTTCTCACAGGCAAACGCTTACCTCGCCCAACACGGCCAATCACCCATCATCTGGTAAAAAAATCTATAAATTATGAACGATAAGGAAAAAGCTGTGGCTCTCAGAAAAGAGGGCTATAATTGCGCGCAATGTGTCTTGATGGCTCTGGCTGACAAGATCAATCTTGACCAGGAGACAGCAGCCCGTCTGTGCAGCGGCCTCGGAACCGGCGTAGGCGGCTCGGGCAATCTCTGCGGCGCAGCAAACGCTCTGGCGATTGCTGAAAGCGCCCTCCACGGAACAGCACCTGCTGACAAAGCAGCCGCCATGAAAGCGGTCAATGTGCTTGTCGAACGTTTCTCGGCTGAAAACGGTAACCGGATAGATTGTCGCGATCTCAAGGGGAAGGAGGGTGTGCGTCCATGTCTCGAGCTTATTACCCAGGCGGTCGATATTTTCAACGAGGCTCATCCGGAACTGTCATGAAACGGTTCGCCAAAGCCTGCGCCATCCTGCTGACCCTGTTGTCTGCCTCCCTTACAGCGCACGCCGACACCGACACTTCAACCCGGATATTAGACCCGCAGTTCAAGACCCTCAAGCTCTCCAATCCCGAAGCTTTCATGGCCCCGCCGGTTATCACACTCGGAACCGATGACCATCTGCTTTTGAGCTTCGACGAAATTGGCGAGGATATCTCGGATCTTCAGTTCAGGCTGATCCACTGCAACAGTGACTGGCAACCTTCCGCACTCCTCGAATCGGAATATCTCGACGGGTTCAATATCGCCGACATAGAAGACGCCGCTTTCTCCCAAAATACGTTCGTTCACTTCGTGAACTATCGGGTGGAAATCCCGTCGCCGGGGATGGAGCCTCTCGCTTCGGGAAACTATCTGGTACAGGTCTTCTTCCGCGACGATCCGGAAACTCCGGTTCTTCAGGCTCGCTTCTATGTCGCTGAGCAGGCTGTCCGAGTCGGGGGCTCCGCCTCGGGTCGCACCGACAGAGGAATCAACACCGAGTGGCAGCAACTGGCTCTCAGGATCGACCCCGGATCTTTCCCGCTTTCCAATCCATTCACGGACGTGAAAGTTCATGTCCGTCAGAATGACTCTCCCGAAACAGATCGGCTGATTCCGGCTCCGTCAAGATTGGACGGCAAGACGCTCGTCTACGAACACGTCCCTAACCTCGTCTTTCCGGCAGGCAACGAGTTCAGGCGCTTCGAGACGGTGAGGGTGAATTATCCGGGAATGCATGTCGACTCGATGCGCTACGGCGGTTCGAACTATCATGCTTACCTCGCAACAGATTTCCGTAGAGCCGACCGGTCCTATCTCTATGACGAGACCCAGCATGGCCGTTTTCTGGTACGCGAGTTCAACTCGACCGATTCGGATCTCGGAGCCGACTATGTTACGGTCCATTTTACACTCGACACCCCCGAACTCATAGGTGCGGACGTGTATGTGGATGGCGAGATGACCCACCACCGGCTGGACGAATCTACGCGCTTGGTCTTTGACCATGCCGATCGTCGATACCGGTTGCAGCTACCGCTCAAACAAGGGTCTTACAATTACCGCTATGTGGCGGTACCGCATGGTACCCCCTCATTCGAGAAAGCGTCTGCCGCGCCGGTCGAAGGCAATTATGCCGAAACCTCAAATGAATATCAGGTACTGGTCTACTACCGTCCGCCGGGAGCCCGTGCCGACCGACTGCTCGCAGCCGAGACCATTTACTCGATACGTTGACGCACGAGAGCATAACGTCCCGTTCCGTCACCGAAAAAGGTATGCCCTCAAGTTTTGAATTATCATAACTATGGACGATAAGTTTAACATTTATTGAGGTGAACCCTGACTTTAATAATTTGTTTTAATATCAAAAGAGCATCAGACAGAACGTCCAGACAGCCCGACAGACCAAGGCAATCGTGAGTAAACGGTACTGATTCTTGTCTGACAGGCATTATATAATTCCGGATCGCGGTCACCCGCGGTCGCGATCCATTCACGAAGACTGTTTTCCCAGCGGCGCGAGGCCGTTTAGATGAATGCAGCTTTAATTAGACAAGGGAAATGCCCGGAATCCTACACGGATTCGGGGCATTTCTATTTTGATTCTTTTTGGACCATAGAACCATAGGACTATATTTTTTGACCTCAGGGTTATTTTCGACCATAGAACCATAGGACTATATTTTTTGACCTCAGGGTTATTTTCGACCATAGAACCATAGGACCATATTTTTACCATATAAAATAAACCGGCTACAGCATCAATGCGTTAGCCAATATGGTTTCTATGGTTCTATGGTCGAAAAATACTCCTATAGTCAAAAAAGTTATATGGTCGAAAGTGAGGTTTTTAGAGGTCCGGGTGCTGGCGGAGCCACTCGTCGGCGACTTCCTTCAGTTCGGCATACCATTCGGGGCCGAAGCGGCGCGTCAGCGGGCCTTCGAGGAAACGATAGGCGCGCACGCCATTCTTGCGGCCGAGTACCTCGGCACACTTACAGATCTTCCATCGGTGGAAATTGACAGCCGTGAAAGTCGGATATTGCTTCAGGCGAACAGGATAGAGCGAGCAGGATATTGGCTTGAACATCCGTTCGTCGCCTGCGCGCCGGAGCTTTTCGAGCATACAGAGACAGAGTCCCCCTTTCTCGTAGGTCGTAAAGACGCAATTTCCTCCTTCGACCAGCGATGTCACAAGATCTCCCTCCTCGTCGACATACGAGGGTCCCTGCTCTTCGATCACCTTTCGCGCGGCCGGAGAGAGATGCGGAAGCACGTCGGGCATGATCTCGCGCAAACGGCGGTCCTCCTCTTCGGTCAGCGGTGCGCCGGCATCTCCGGCCACACAACATTCGCCCAGACACGAGTCGAGGTCACATTCAAAATATCGCTCGACAAGGTCGAGCGATACCAAAGTGTCTTTTATCTGTAACATATTGATGGCGTCATCATCTGTTGGCGCGTTTGCGCTCAAGCTCGTCAAGAATCACCTTGCGCAGACGGATATGGTTAGGAGTAACTTCGACATACTCGTCTTCCTTGATATATTCGAGCGCCTCTTCGAGCGAGAAGACTACGGGAGGTACGATCTTGGCCTTGTCGTCCGCTCCCGACGCACGCATATTGGTCAGTTTTTTGGACTTGGTCACGTTCACGACGATGTCGTTTTCCTTGGCATTCTCGCCTACGACCTGGCCTGCATAAACCTCTTCCTGAGGGAAGATGAAGAAGCGGCCGCGGTCCTGAAGCTTGTCGATCGCGTAAGCATATGCGGTGCCGGCTTCCATGGCGATGAGCGAGCCGTTTGTGCGTCGTTCGATCTCTCCTTTCCAGGGCTGGTATTCAAGGAAACGGTGAGCCATGATGGCTTCGCCGGCGGTTGCGGTCAGCACATTGTTGCGCAGGCCGATGATACCGCGAGAGGGTATATTGAACTCGATATTGATGCGATCGTTCTGAGTGTCCATGGAAACGATCTCACCGCGACGGCGCGTCACGAGGTCGATCACTTTGGAGCTGCTCTCCTCGGGCACATTGATGGTCAACAGCTCGATCGGTTCACACTTGACACCGTCGATTTCCTTGATGATCACCTGAGGCTGGCCAACCTGGAGCTCATAGCCCTCGCGGCGCATGGTCTCGATGAGAATCGAGAGGTGGAGCACACCGCGGCCGTAGACAACCCACTTGTCCGAATCTGGATCCTTCCGGACTCTGAGGGCGAGATTTTTATCGAGCTCCTTCTCAAGACGCTCGGCGATATGGCGCGAGGTTACGAACTTGCCGTCCTTTCCAAAGAAGGGAGAGTCGTTGATGGTGAACGTCATCGACATTGTCGGTTCGTCGATCGCGATACGCGGAAGGGGTTCGGGATTATCAAAGAGCGAGACGGTGTCGCCGATCTCGAAATTCTCGAGTCCGACGATCGCGCAGATGTCTCCCGACGAGACCTCTTCCACACGCTTGCGGCCCATTCCCTCGAACGTATGGAGTTCTTTGATTTTCTGGCGGCTTACACTGCCATCCTTTTTGCAGAGGCCGATCTCCATGCCTTCGCGGAGAGTTCCGCGATGAACGCGGCCCACTGCGATACGTCCGACATAGTTGCTGTAGTCAAGCGAAGTGATCAGCATCTGGGGATCACCTTCGAGCTGTACGGGAGCGGGAATATATTTGACGATGGCATCAAGAACGGCCGTGATGTCCTCGGTCGGCTTGCGCCAGTCTGTGCTCATCCAATTGTTCTTCGCCGAGCCGTAGATGGTCGGGAAGTCGAGCTGATCCTCGGTCGCGTTGAGATTGAACATCAGATCGAAGACCATTTCGTTGACCTCGTCGGGACGGCAGTTGGGTTTGTCGACCTTGTTGACCACAACGACCGGCTTCAGACCCATCGCGATGGCTTTCTGAAGCACGAAACGGGTCTGGGGCATCGGGCCCTCGAAGGCATCGACGAGCAGAAGGCAACCGTCGGCCATATTGAGCACGCGCTCAACCTCGCCACCGAAGTCGGCGTGTCCCGGAGTGTCGATAATATTGATCTTGGTTCCCTTATAGTTGATCGACACGTTCTTGGACAGAATCGTGATTCCACGTTCACGTTCAAGATCGTTGTTGTCGAGAATCAGTTCGCCGGCATTCTGGTTCTCTCGAAAAAGGTGGCCGGCGAGAAGCATTTTGTCTACGAGGGTAGTCTTGCCATGATCGACATGGGCAATAATGGCTATGTTTCTGATATCTTGCATCGTGTTCTAATTCTATGTAGCGGTCGGACCGCTCCGTCAAGGCGTGCCGTCACCCTCCGCAGACCCGGTCTGCGCGTCGTGAGCAATCGGTTCTCCGCGCCTCTGATCGTTTTATCCTGCAAAATTACATCAAATCCTTGAATAATCGGCAATCCGCACCTTAAAAATGAAGTTTGTCGGATATATTCGAAAGTTTGCGTAACTTTGCGCACGGAGAACATGTCGGGACACCAGTCCTCACACGCTCCGCAATCTCGGTTTCCGGAAGCCGTGGTCCTGAAAGCTAACCTAACCTTAACATCGATTTAAACTTGAAAAACCATTCCGAAAGCTCCGCAGCCGGGTCGAAGATTCACTACGGCTTCGTGATTGTATTCTGTTGCTGCCTTATCATGGGCATCGACGTCGGCCTCGTCTTCAGCTGTGCCGGTATTTTCTATGATCCCGTGAGCACCGCCCTCGGTGTCTCTATAGGTAAATTCGGCCTTTATATGTCGATTTCCTATATCGCCTCCACTCTCATGCTTCCTCTCGCCGGGCGTATGATGGAAAAGTATGGCGCCAGAAAACTACTGACCGTCAATTCGCTCCTGCTCGGACTGACAGTCGGGGCTATGGGACTCTTCAACTCCGTCTGGGAGTTCTACGGCGCCGGCGTCGTCATGGGCCTGACCCTCGCGTTTCTACTTTATCTCAGTTTCCCGATCCTGGTCAACGCCTGGTTCCGCACGAAGGTGGGACTGATGATCGGAATATGCAGCGCGGCCTCCGGAATCGGAGGTATGCTGTTCAACCCTATGGGTGGTGCCATTATATCCACATGGGGCTGGCGCGCGGCCTATCTGACTTTCGGAGCGATGATCCTCCTTATCGTGACTCCGCTGATAGGTCTTCTGCTCCGCGACAAACCTGAGGAGAAAGGCCTCAGGCCATACGGATATGCCGATACCACCCTCACCCGGACCGAAGAGACCAAGACGGAGGGAGTCGAATATTCGCGTGCCGTGAAGATGCCGGTGTTCTACGCCGTGCTTTTATTCGCGTTCATCATGATGGCCGTCTCCACGCTGAACCTATTCATCCCCAAATATATGAGAGTCGTGGGATTTTCTGAGGTCAGTGCGTCGTTCGCAGCCTCGGCCGTGATGGCCGGTGTGACGGTCGGCAAGCTCCTGCTCGGAATGATCAACGACCGCAATTGTCTCAACGGAGTGCTCGTATGCACGCTTTTCGGAGTCGCGGGCATCATCCTTCTGCTTGCCGGTGGCGACACTATGTGGATCCTTCTCGCAGGCTGTTTCCTCTTCGGCTGGGAATATGCCGGCGTGACCGTCCAGACCGCTATGCTGACGAGCCACGCATTCGGCAAGAAGCACTATACGCGCATCTACGCCCTCATCTCGATCGCACTCGCTGCCGGAGGCGCCCTCGCCTCGGGAGGCTGGGGCCTCCTCGCTGACGCGACCTCCTACCCCACGATCTTCATCGTAGGCGCCGTCACTCTTGCAGTCGGCTGCCTCCTCGGAGTCTACGCCTACCGAGCCCGCACCCCGCGCCCCTGACCCTCCCCCGGATTTGGGATTGTCGCGTAATTGTATTACTTTTGTGGAAGAAGCCGAATCTCTGATTCAAAACAACTCAAGATTATGACGACACAGCTCAGATACCCTATCGGGATACAGACGTTCGAAGCGATACGCACGGGCGGCTATCTGTATGTCGACAAGACCGCCTACCTCTATAGGTTGGTCAAGGAGAACCGATACGTATTTCTGAGCCGTCCGAGACGATTCGGCAAAAGTCTGCTGCTATCGACAATCGAAGCCTACTTCGAGGGACGCAAGGAATTGTTTGAAGGGCTCGCCATCTCCGAACTTGAGAAGGATTGGGAAACCTGTCCGGTTCTCAGGCTTGATCTGAGCATGGAGAGCTATGACGAACCCGAAAAACTCGACCGCCGCCTGTCTTCCATTCTCAGCGAATGGGAATCCGCCTATGAAATATCGGTCGGAGCCGACGCATCGCCGGCAAGCCGCTTCGAAAGGATCATCACTGCCGCGGCCGAGACATCGGGGAGAAAAGTCGTCGTTCTTGTAGATGAATATGACAAGCCGATTCTCCACAATCTGCACGACATCGAAAAACAGGAACGTGTAAGGGAGAAACTCCAGGGCTTTTATTCCGTGATCAAGGGGATGGACCGACATATACGGTTCGCCATGTTGTCCGGAGTCAGCAAATTCGCACACCTCTCCATATTCTCCGGCCTCAACAATCTGACCGACATCTCGCTCGACCTTCCGTTCAACAATATCTGCGGAATAACCGAGTCTGAGATGCACCGCTATTTCGAAGAGTCAGTCTCACTCTTCGCCGAAGCAAACCGAATCTCGTGCGAGGAGACATGGGATCTCTTCAAAAGACAGTATGACGGCTATCACTTCGCCGTAGGAGGTGAGGATGTCTACAACCCGTTCAGTGTCCTCTCCGCCTTCTTCAAACAAAAGCTTAGCGACTATTGGTTCAGCACCGGGACCCCGTCGTTTCTCGTGAAACTTGTCAGGCGCAATGACTTCGAGCTCGGAGAGCTCGAAGGAACCGTAGCTTCCGAGAGTTCGCTCAGAGATATCACGGATATTGGTTCCGACATTGTCCCCTATCTTTTTCAAGCCGGATATCTGACCATCAAGGGTCGGGACGCGGAATCGGGCGAGGTCCGACTCGGTTTCCCCAATGAGGAGGTATCCCGCGGCTTCTGGGATTTCTTCATCAAGGCTTATTTTCCTAAATCGTCGGGCAACGGGATATACTCACTCAATAGCCTGATAAAGGATCTGAACGACGGTGACGCCGGACAGTTCCTGACAAGACTTCGCAGCCTCATCTCCTCAACCACTTCCGAAAGCGAAAGCGACAAGGAGATCCACTTCCAGAATGTGATGGCTATAATCGGCAAGATGCTCGGGTTCCGCGTCTCCACAGAAGTCCATTCCGCCCTCGGAAGATGTGATATGCTGCTCGAAAGCAGAACTTTCATTTACATCTTCGAGTTCAAAGTTGATTCCACACCCGAACAGGCCCTCGAACAGATCGAATCCCGAGGCTACGCCCTCCCCTATCTCTCCGACCCGCGCCCCAAGATATTGGTCGGCGTCGATTTCTCCACCGCAACCAGAACCATAGAATCCTGGCAGATCAAAAGGATCTGACCCCACATATTCAACCCTTTCGGAGTTAGACCTTCAACCCTTCCGGAGTTAGACCCCTTCCGTTTCTCGAAAAAACAGACAGCGCTGAAAGCTTGTGGCTTTCAGCGCTGTCCGGTTTTTGGGTTGACGCTTGTTATAGCGGGGAATTATCAGTCGGTGACGGTGAATTTGCGGCCTCCGGTGATGTAGATGCCGGCGGGGAGCGGGTTGGTTTCGAGATCGGCTGCCGAGTTGCGGACGGCTATGCCCTGGAGGTTGTAGACACGTCCGTCAGTCAGGGCGCTCGCTCCGGCTGTCTCCACTCCCGTCAGGGTGTGGTCGAAGTCGTTGTCGGCATAGACCTCGAATTCGCGGACGCTTGAGCCGTACTGAGTGGCGCGCTTGGTCGAGGTGAGTCGCAGATAGCGGGCGTAGGTCTTCACGGGGATGTCGAAGACATCGGCGCGACAGCCGTCGCCGGTGGCCTGGCCGTTCCATCCCTCACGGCTGAAGATCGGATAGTAGCTCGAACCGGTTTCGGAGCCCTCGACTTCATAGTCGGTGCTGTAGGCGGTCTGATCCCAGAAGATGGCGATCTGCGTCAGGCTGTAGATATTTCCGAGGTCTATGTCCAGAACCTCGTTGTCACGGAACTCGCTGCCCCAACGGGTGGAGCGGTCTCCGTCAACTGCATATTCCGCATCGAGACCGGCGTTTTCACGCGAAGTGGCGGTAGCCGTCTTGCCGAGGGCGATGTTCTTGCCCGTCAGGTCGAGTGTCGAACGGAAAGACACGGTCTTCACCACCTCGTTGCCGAAGGGATCGGTGACCACGGCGGTCACGACATATTCCTGATTCGGATCGAGGTTTCCGAACGTGCGCGACACGCTCTCGCCGGAGATGAATGCGGCGGTTTCCTCACCGACCTTGCCCCCTTCGGCATATGCGAGCTCGAATCTGCCGTAGACATATCCGGAATCGTCGGTAGCGGAGAGAGTGACGGTCACGTCACCGTTGCCCGGATCCGCGTCGAGGACATCGACAAGCGGAGCCTTGCCGTCATCCTCGGTCTCGAAACGTGCGGAGCCATAGACCTCCCATTCATAGAGGCTGTTGCCCCAGACTGTTGCACGGCGCTCGCAGTCAAGTCTGATGAATCTGGCCGGGACGGCAGGAAGCGCAAGAGTTTCGGTGCCACCCTTACCCTCCTTATATGAACCTACAGTCCACCAGTTCTCGCCGTCGGTCGAGACACTGAGCGAGTAGTCCTTGGCGTACGCACCCTCCCAGGCGAGGACGGTATGATCGAGCAGATAGTTATTCTCGAGGTCTATCTCGACCCACTGGTTATCTTTCTGCGGACTTTCCCAACGGGTTCCGAGGTTGCCGTCGTTGATCTTGGCGGCGTCATTGCCACCGTTAGATGCGGAGGCGGTAGCGGGGCGGCCAAGCGCGAGGTTTGCTTCAGAAACATCCATAACCGAAACCACAGCCTCGGCAGAGCCGTCATTCACAGACACCTTGTAAGTGCCCTTTCTGTCAGCGCGGAAGATGCCGTTTCTCCAGTCATAGCGCACTTCTGAGGGATCGGCGACCTTGCCGGTCACCATATCGGTCACCACGATCTTGATATCGATTCCGGTGAAATCGAAGAGACCGCCGAACTGGTTCGACGCTGAGAGGACGAGCGAGATCTCGTCTCCTGTCACACCCTCCGGAGCGGCGGGAGTGAAGTTCATCGCGCCCATACGTACCCCTTCGTTGACGAAGAGTGAGCCGGAGCTGAAGAGACCGTCGGTCGTGCGGGCCGTCAATTCATACGTGCCGTAGTCGAGGGGAACGAAGGTATTGCCGTCGAACTCAGCCTCCTTGTCGGCCGACCAGTTTACCTCAACCGGACGTCCGGCGCCGCTCTTGTCATATATTTTCGGCGTGAGGGCCACGCGCTCGTTCTGGTCCACGACCTCGGGCAGGCCGAAGTCGATTCCGAGCGGAGCGTTATTGGAGAGCGACGTGGGGATGCCGCGCACGTTCATCTCATGGATCGAATATCCATAGGCCGAACCGCGGGTGATACCCTTCAGGCGCAGATAGCGGCCTGTCGCGTTCAGCGAGGTCGACACCTTGCCGGGGCCGCTGTTTCCGCGCACTTCAGCCACAGTGGTCCACTCGCTTTCGGCGGGAACGGTGATCGTGCGGTCAACTCCGGCGTAAGAACCGGTGTAGCGGGTCATCGACGCACCTTCGGGAGCCATCTGGAAGTCATAGTCGGAGCCGTAGGCCGCTTCCCAATCCACAACCGCACCGGTCATATAGGTCTCCTCACCGAAGTCGAGAAGCACCCATTCGTCTTCCGTGTGGCGGCTGCCCCAGCGAGTGCCGGAATCACCGTCATTCACGTTGGCTGTCGCCGAACCGACATTCTCTTCGCTCGACGAGTAAGCGGTAGCCTCCAGAGCGGCGTTGGGGAGCTGGGGAAGCACGGTCACATCCGCGGTGTGTACAGGCGCACCGCCGATGATCGCCGAGAGGGTGAAGTTGC
Source organism: Bacteroidales bacterium (assembly GCA_014800785.1). Lineage (GTDB taxonomy): Bacteria > Bacteroidota > Bacteroidia > Bacteroidales > Muribaculaceae > Lepagella. Next base: position 65,421 of record JAAVFK010000021.1, on the reverse strand, counting down.
CGGGGCGAGCAGCCACATGGCGGTTGGCGAAAGAGACAGCGGTGTCGTCACCCTCGAAACGCCATTCCCTGACTTCGGGACGGGTGACGTTTCCATACTGGTCGGTCACCTCGAGAACGGGTTCGAAAGCGGTTCCTTTCTCAATATATTCAGGGAGTCCGGCGATATGGTAGCCGGTTGCGACAGGGCGGTCGTTGATGTTGAACGCGAGTGTCTCGGTCAGATCGCCGGCGGTGACGGTTATCGTGAAGGGAGTGCCTTTGACAGCGCCGGCTTTCACGCTCACACGTCCTGTGGAAGTCACATCAACGGCGGCGTTGTCTGACGAGAACGCCAGCGCACCGTGTTTCTCGGCCGTGGCGCCGTACTGGTCGAGCACGCGGGCCGTGATGTCGGTCGTTGCACCGGGAGGGATAATCAGACCCTCTGACGACTCGGTCACGATGGAGCTCGCCACCGGTTCGGCGTCGAAGGCGGTCAGACGTCCCGCAGGAGCCAGAACGCTCTTCAGAAACACGCCGGAACGATAGAAGTTCACGCGCTTCTCGTCCGCGTCGGGATTATAGACCATAAAGGTATAGGAGCCATCCTTAAGATACGCCGACGCGGTCGGAATATCCGCACTCACGGAGAAGTCGATGTCTCCGTAGGTCAGATGGTGATGGATCAGGTAATAGGAGATATGGCCGGTCGATACAGCCGAGGCTATATGGCGGTTCTCCTTGTAGGCGCGGCTGAAAATCTCGGCAGCTTCCTGCGGACGCGAACGCTGCATATAGGCCAGCGTCACGTTGCCCCAGTCGTTATCAGCAAGAGGCTCAATCACATCACCATTGTCTGTGTTGTAGGTCGGAGTGAACCACTCGTGGGAGAAGGTGCTGTTCGCGCCTGTCATCATGTCGTCATATGCCCAGTCGACGAAGTCATTGTCCCACGACAGGTATTGGAGCGCCGGCGAGACGGGCATCCACTGGATACCGTGCATGAACAGCGGGTCACCGCCGAACCATGTCCACCAGCCGATTCCCTTACCGGTGATGTTCGAGTTGTAGGCATACTTGTATTGCGAGTAGTCGTAATTGCCTTTGCGGTCTCCCTTACCGGCCCAGGGTTTGCGGCCTCCGGCGTTGGCGGGACGCACGGCGTCGACGTCGAACCAGTATTCACGCGTTGCGCGGGCTTCGGTATTCCAGCCCCAGATTCCGGCGTCACGCATCTCCTTGTCGCCGAGTGCGACACCGAGAAGATAGAGACCTCCCCAGGACTGCATGGCTTCGGAGGTCGATTCCTGGCCATTGCCATTGTCGTTGCCTGCGTCTCCGAGGCCGCCGGCCCACGAGTGGCCGCACCACGGGTCGAGTGTTCTCAGGAACGGGAAACGGGTGTCCTGGCGGTCATAGTTGGCATAGTCCTTGGCGATCAGCGTCAGGATCTCGCCGTAGTCGGCTGCGAAAGAGGGATCTTCCATACAGAGAAGAGCGGCTGCATACGTGAAGTAACCATAGTGGAAGTGATGGTCGTTGAATGCGTCCGAGTCATACGAGACGTTGAATCCGAGCATCGAGCCCCAGCGCGGATAGTAGCTGAAGAAGCATGATTCCTCGCCGGGAGTATATGTCAGCCAGTCGACCAGCGCATCTTTCAGTTTCGCACGGCTCTTGAGATAGAGCTCCTCATTGCCCGATTCGCGTGCGAAAGTCATGTTGAGCGCCATCTGGATCAGTCCCTTGCCACCCCAATAGGTATCCTTGCCGAAGGTTCCCTTGTCGGCATAAGTGCGCATCAGCGTTTCCATGATCTCGGCGCTGTATCCGGCTTCGTCGTCCGGATTCTCCTCGGGAGCAGCATAGTACGGGAGCATTCCGCTGAAGGCGCAGTCGTAGGCGAAGCGACCCGATGCGTCCGAGTACATTTTCATCTCTCCGCGTGGAGTCTCATAGGAGAGACCTTTAACGGCGGTCGGAAGTGTTGAAGAGTATTTGTAGACATGCGGAAGCAGACCTAAAAGGACGGGAGTCGATTGACCGGAATTGCGTAGGTTGTCGGTTTCGATGTTCCATTCGCTGGACACTCGCGAGGTGCGTTCGTCATAGTTCCAGCTGATACGGCTGTCGCGGATCACACCCGGAGCATATTCGGCGAAACGTTCGAGGTCAGACTCCTCGCGGAGCAGTGCGACCACAACCCAGCCGGCGTCCGTCAGCGCATACGAGCCGCGACTCTCTTTGAGCGAGAGGCCGGCTGGATAATAGATACCGTAGAGATCGTCGCCGATCCGGACACCACAGAAGCCTTTAGATTTGTTCTCACCGAAGAATTCGGGAGTGTCGCTGAATGAGAGGGCCGGGACGAGCGAATCATATTCGAACCAGGTGAAGGGAACGCCGTGGGCCATGGTCACCTTCATCTCCGCCCCGTTGTTGCGTTTGTCGGGCATTCGGAACACGACATCGAGATCGTGCCAGTCTGAGGCCACGGCCGCCTCGGGCGAGAACGACAGAGCGGAGACCGTCACCGAAGTGCGGCTCTTGATCTCCTTGCCTTCGTCGGCCCAGTAAGATGGATAACAGATACGGACGCCGTAGTCACCGGTCTGGAGCATCGCCGGATAGCTCCACATAGAACCGGAGAAGCGGTTGTTGATAAGGTCGGTCCACCAGTCGTTGGTGGGAATCGCGCGTCCGTCGCGTTCGTCACAATAGATTTTTCGTGTGAGCATCAGACCGGCGTTGAAGCCTTCATGCTGGTCGGTCTTGCTCTTGTAGGCCGGAGGTGTTGACGCGTAGGAGCCTGCTCCTGCGCTCACCACACTCTGAGCCTGTATGGCGAAGGGACACAAGCCCAACGCCATACCAAGAAGAAGTCGGTATGTCATGGTGTGAGACCCCATCCCACAAGAATGTTAAAAGCCAGGGTCGCAGATGTGCCCCGAATTTGGCCTTGCAGTGTGAAAGAGCATAGCGGGCTATGCGACTGAACCAAAAGGCCGAAGGCGGGGTGCAGCTGCGGTCCGGTGGTAATTTTTCACCTCTTGTTGATGGGATACATAATTAAATTTACGGACACCATTCCTAATATAAAAGAATCCTTTGCCCGGTGTCTTTCCGGTGAATTTCGTCCATCTCTACGGTCACAATGCTCGCATTGTTCCCTCCGAGATAAACGAAATTCCCTCGAAAATACACCGCCCTGGCTTTAACATTCTTTGTGGGATGGGGTCTTATTCAGGGGTTTGAAAACTCCTGCAAATTTACGAAAAAATTCCCCTATAAACAAATGGCGGTCGCGCCGGACCTGAGTCCGATGCGACCGCATAAAAGTTTTATCTGCCGACGGGGACCTGACCCTCGGCTTTTATAGTATCCTGTGTGGCGGCGTATCAATCCCGGGCGAGGATCAGCGCCGAGTGGGGAGGCAGGGTGATGGAGCCGCCGCCGAAGGAGCCGAGACCGGCTTCGGGCGAGATTTTGCCTTCGTGGGCCACGATCTGCCATTTACCCTTAGCGATCTTGACGGTCTGCGCTTTGTCGGCGCCGTTGAAGACCACCTTGATCTCTTTCCATGAGTCGCCGTTGGCGTTATCCTTGAGCGAATATGAGATCAGGTTGGGAGTCTTGGCGGAGTCGATCTTGTCGAAGACAAGGTGCTTGGCGATCTGATCGGCCGAGGTCATGCGGAAGGCCGGATGTGCCTTGCGCAGAGCGATCAGCCCCTGATAGTAGTCGAACAGATCGCGGTTTTCAGCTTTCAGATTCCAGTTTATGGCGTTGATCGAGTCGGGGCTCTTGTATGAGTTGTGGACTCCCTGTTTGTCGCGGAAAATCTCTTCACCGGCAAACATGAAGGGTGTGCCCTGAGAGGTGAATACAATCGTCTGGGCGAGTTTCGCGGCCTCCATGCGCTCGGCGTCGGTCGCGTCGGGCATGGACTTGCGGAGCTTGTCGGTCAGCATCAGGTCGTCGTGACACGACACATAGTTGACGATCATCTCGGGCGAGGAGGCATAGGGGAATTTCGAGTTGTTCCCTTTCGAGTAGTCCACCTGCGGATGGACGGTGGCNGCCACGATACCNATCTTCACGGTCTCTTCGTTGCCGGGCTTGCCGGTGGCGAAGCCGCGGTCGGAGGCGTCGGTATAATGGCCTTTGACGGCGTCACGGATGTCNTCGGAGAANACGGCGATGTCNGTCATGGCCGAAACATTCTCTTTCAGAGCGCGGCGGTCGACGGCAAGGGGTGAGTCGCCTGCGGTCCATCCTTCACCNTAGACGAAGATGGAGGGGTTGATCTTCTTNAGTTCGGCGGCCACCTCATTCATGGTCTCGATNTCATGGATAGCCATGAGGTCGAAACGGAAGCCGTCGATATGATATTCGTCTGCCCAGTATTTGACCGAGTTGACGATATAGTCGCGCATCTGCTGACGCTCAGAGGCGGTCTCGTTGCCACATCCGGAGGCGTCNGAGTAGCGGCCGTCGTCCCAGTGGCGGTGATAGTAGCCGGGTGCGGTCAGCTCGAAGTTTGAGCCATCGTTCTCGGCAGTGTGGTTGTAGACGACGTCCATGATGACACCGATTCCGGCGTCGTGGAGNGCNTTGACCATCTCCTTCATCTCGCGGATTCTCGCCTCGGGNTCCGAGGGGTTGGTGGAATAGGAGCCTTCGGGAGCGTTGTAGTTCAGCGGATCGTAGCCCCAGTTATAGGTNTTCTGCTGAAGATTGGCCTCNTCGACCGAGTTGTAGTCATACGAGGGGAGGATATGCACATGGGTGACGCCGAGTTCCTTGAGGTGGTCGATACCGGTCTTCTGGCCCTGGGGGGACGTGGTTCCGNGTTCGGTCAGAGCGAGGAACTTGCCTTTGTTNGCGATGCCTGACGAGGGATCCATCGAGAAGTCGCGGTGGTGCATCTCATAGACGATCACGTCCGAGAAGTTCTTCACTTCCGGACCTTTGTCGCAACACCATCCCTTCGGATCGGTGACGTCGAGGTTGATGATCGCGGCTCTATTGCCGTTGACGCCGACGGCCTTTGCCCACACGCCGGGGGTCTCGGCGAGCTGACGGCCCTGCGCATCGGTGACGGTGAATGTATAGAATTTTCCGTATAGCTTCTCGGGGAAGGAGAGGCTCCACGTTCCGGTCTGCGGATCGAAGGTCATCGCGGTCTGCGAGAGGGCCGAGCCGGTGTTGCCGTTGTCATAGAGGTTGAGGGTCACGCCTTTCGCCTCCGGNGACCAGAGACGGAAGTGGGTGCCGTCGGCATCGACCTTCAGCTCGAGNTCGTCGCCCGAGTAGGTNGGATAGTTTACAAANCGAGCGTCATAGGCGCTCTGCGCGACGGCCGGAACGGTCTGCGCACCCAGCATTGCTGCCATTGCAAAACAGATATGTTTCAGGTTCATATTTTGAGTTTTTCCTTATTTTTCTGTAGNNATATGCCTTGGGCATATATCATTTATCATTCAATTAGCCCCGCTCACCCGAGGGTCTTCACGACNCTCGCCGGATTGCCGACGGCTATCGAGTTTGAGGGGATGTCCTTGACCACNACCGATCCGGCCCCTATCGTGACGTTGTCGCCGACGGTCACACCGCCGACAATCGTGACGTTGGCCCCGAGCGTGACATTGTCGCCGATCACCGGNCTCTCCCCTTTCGCGTCGCCGAGTGTCGTCCCGTGGATGAATGAAAAGTTGCGGCCGATCCGCTCGGCGTTGATGATGGTGGCATACGGATGGGCCANCAGCACACCGGGGCCGATCTCCGTGCGCGGNGATATGATCAGATACCGGTCGCCGGGTCTCAGCCAGCTGATCAGCAACGCCCTCACCGGTCCGATCCGGTGATAGAACAGCGAGCGGAAATAGCGGTTGTTGTGAAGCAGGTAGAGAAGCGAGAGCGTGCGGCNGAGCCGGAGAGGTATCTTGGTCATCATCCGGTCCACGTCGGCATCAATCGCCCGACGCCGACCGCCGCGCGAACACANAAGAGCCGGCACNTAGAGCCAGCTGAAAGCCAAAGCGCCTGCGAGACGCAGACGGTCACGAATCTGACGTTTATCCATCACTTATATTAACGCNGGGNNAGGCAAAATAGTGAATCTTCAGNNGAATATTTGCATATCTCACACAAAATTAGTAATTTTGCGACGCCTTTCCAAAAAAGTCGTGCCAACCGCGGGTACAAGAGAGTTGGCCCGGCCCGGCTTTTGGACGAAAAGCACCAATTAATCTTTAACACATAAAACTCTCAGAATCATGCATCTCTCAACTGAACAGAAACAGGAGATCTTCGAAAAGTACGGCCAGGGCAAGAACGATACCGGCAGCCCCGAAAGCCAGATCGCACTCTTCTCGGTTCGCATCAAGCACCTCACCGAGCACCTCAAGCAGAACCACAAGGACCACGCTACCGANCGCGCCCTTAAGGCTCTCGTAGGTCAGCGCCGNTCACTNCTCGACTACCTGATCCGCAAAGACATCAACCGTTACCGCGCGATCATCGCCAAGAAAGAGCTCGGTATCCGTAAATAATCAATCCGGATCCCANCGGATTCTACCGACAAAACAGCTCCCGCCTCGGGTTNNCTCCGAGNGGGAGCTGCTCTTTTTNTGCCGGTGGTCTACAACCGACAGAATGTAGGGACATGCCTTCGGCATGTTGAACCGGCCCAATGAATATTNGCGAAAGCAGGTTCAACATCGCAAAGCGATGTCCCTACATTCATCAATAGGCTCAACCANGACATAAATCTACATAGACACAAAACATTACACGCCGGTTTTGTGTTAATTAAACAGAAGTCAGTAAATCGTATGGGTCCTGTGTCGGCGTCCTCCGGTCAGGATAGCGACGACACGCCCGGGGCCGATATGATATTTTCAGTAACCAAAAAAATAAGCAAAAGCTATGAACATTGAATCAATTGGCACTTGGGCAGGGGAAGTTTACAAAGCTCTCGAAGCGGCCGACACCCACACTCTCGGTCTGAAGCAGATCAAAAAAGCCACAAAACTCCGCAAGGATCAGCTGATGGCCGCTTTCGGCTGGCTCGGTCGCGAAGGCAAGGTCCTCATCACNACCGACGACGAGGACATCGTACTTACTCTCACCGAGTGATACCCCNNTACCGNCACNAGAGTCTCCNCAACCCGNANTCTCTCTCAAACGCATAAAAAACCGGACGCACCCCCTTTCAAGGTGCGTCCGNTTTTTTGTATCCCGCGCTCCCGGTAAAAACCAATTTTAACAAAATTATTTTTGACCTCTTATCCCCACTTTTTGACCTCTTGGAACACATTTCGCCCTCTTATCGACAAATCAACTTCTAACCGTCTGATTACCATTTAATTTTACCGCAATTTTTAGTTAACTTTGAAGTTGATTTTCAGACTATCTCACGCATGAACAATAACGGTTCACTNATCAAAAGCGACAGCTGTTCCTACAGGATAAAGGAGCAGCTCGGCCAGTCGTGCTTTCTCGCGACCCTCGTTCTCTCGGGAGAATTCGGCAATCTGGATTCGGACAAGCATTTCCTGCTGATCTGCGATCCGGGNTCTTCCGACCTCTTGCGTCGGGAACACAAGAACCTGATTGTCGAGGAATTTTCAAACNCCGGATCGCGGGTGACGGTCGTTCCCGATTCCGACACCAACCGCAANCTGATTTTCAGNGTCTCCCGATCCGCCACGGCCCCGGTCTCTCCGGTTTCAAACCGCTATGAGGGTCCGACTCTGAACGGACGGCCTCATGGCCGGGGAACCATGACGTATGCCGACGGAAAACGATATANCGGCGACTTCTACAANGGTCTNCGCCACGGATACGGACGGCTCACGATGCCCGACGGAGAGTATTTCGAAGGAAGATTCGANAACGGTTCCATCACCGAAGAGGGAACCTACTACGACGAACATGGAAATCCGCGCGATATTGCGGCCGANGAGAAAAAATCCCTGGNAGCGAAGATCATGTCCAAGACCTGGAGACTNCNGCTCTCCCTGGTATGCTTCGGTCTGTGCGCTCTATCCGTATGGCTCATCATCGGNTTCTTCTCCTCGCCCAAAGGTGGAGTGGTNCGCGTCGGTTTCTTCATCACGCCTCTGGTTTTCTTCTACTGGGGATGTAAACTGCTCNTCAATTTCTTCATCCACCTCTTCAAAAAATAAAACATCTTGATAATATGGGATCAAACTCTGTAGAAAAATATATCATCGACCCGAACAAGACCAACATTCCGGATGAAGGTCTGGGCGAATTTCTCATCGGTCTGACCGAAGAGAAGACCACCTTTAATTGGCTCCATCTGTTATGGAATCTGATNCCGATAGNAGGTCAGNTCNTCTTTNCCATGCACGTCTTCAACCACCTGTTTGCGAAACTCCGCCCNGCGAGGGTTCTGATCTATAAAAACGGCTTTATCAAGCAGGAGCTGAACGGCAGCGGAAAGATAAAGTCACAGACCGTCGTCGACTACAATGAGACCAACGCTCTNTCATATATAAAGACCCGCCGATACACCGTGACNTACGGAATCCGCAANTACACAACGACTGACGTCGAACTCTCCATTCTCGATTCCGACAATGTCCGGGAGAAGATCCTNTCAGGAGATTACCATAACGAGAATGAAACCGACGGCAACTATAATTTCATAGGTTATGCCTGCAACGCCATAAACAATTCGTGGCGACAGTTCGCTATCGAAAAATTCAACCGGGAGATGGCTTCAAAAGGCTACGCCACNTTCCATACCCCCTCCGGAGAGGTTCAGNTGGGAAAGGATTTCATCAAGACCAACGGAGTCGTTGTCACCTCCGGCTTCAAGTATTATTTCGATGAGGGATCGCTTTACCTTCTGCCGAATGCCGGCGAGGGTGATCACTTCCGCAATAAGAGCGACAAGGTGCGAATCGATGTCGCCCAAATGTTCAACAAGGANGTGTTCCTGTTAGCGATAGACCAATTCTTCGGCGTAAGATAAATTNCTGTAANANAAGCTTATGNACACATCAAAAGCTCTNAAACCCGNCGAAGTCCTCAAAGGTCCTGCCCATACCTACAGGATCGTGAAGGTACTGGGAAGCGGAAGTTTCGGAATCACATATCTGGCNGACGTCGTNCTGGGGGGAAAAATTGCCTCGGCNGTCTCGATGAAGGTCACGATCAAGGAGTTCTTCATGAAGAGCATCAACGGTCGTGANGGATCTGTCGTNACNACAGGAAGCGAGGACGGTTATTTCTCAAAGTATCTCGACAAATTTGTCCGTGAGGCCGACAAGCTCGCGTCGGTGGAGTCGACCGCGGTTGTCAACGTTCTTGAAAGNTTCCGCGCGAACAACACTGCNTATTACNTCATGCAGTATCTCCCCGGAGGGAGCCTGAACGATCTCATATCCCTTAAAGGGAAACTTCCCGAGTCCGTTGCCCTCCACTTCGCGTGCGAACTCGCCGCGGCCGTGAGAGACCTCCANTCTCAGAAAATGCTTCATCTCGACCTGAAGCCNTCGAANGTCATGCTNTCCGCCGACTACGACGCCGTGCTGATTGACTTCGGNCTGGCGAAACAGTATGGTGCNGATGGCGAACCNGAAAGCAGCACCGACATTGGCGCCGGCACGAGAGGCTANGCCCCGATCGAGCAGGCACACTATCGTGACAGCCACGATTTCCCGGCTACTATGGATATCTACGCTTTCGGCGCNACTCTGTTCAAGATGTTGTGCGGAAGCGTACCTCCCGACTCGTCGGCNATNCTCAACGACGGTTTCCCGGAACATCAGCTGAAACAGGCCGGTGTGTCACCGGTCGTGATCAATTTCGTCAAGAAACTGATGGCACCGATGAANAANGAACGACCNCAGACCATGGATAAGGTCCTCTCCGAACTGAAANCTATCGGAGCGAAGCGTCATATCGCTGACAAGAANGAAGNGGTTCAATGGATNGGTGTCACTNCCGACTCGGAAGAGGATACCGATGTCGAGATTGTAGGCGTAGAGGACACAAGCGACATCAATTCCGACATAAACAGCGATTGGAAGTGGGGAGGTAAGGGTAAGTCCCATGAGACAGAACCCGATCTTGGATCCGGAGTCGACAAAATTGAACTCCTGGTAATATCAGATACTTCGAACCCTTATAGATATACCTGGGTCAAGATCACCGCGACGTCCGAAAATCTGAAGGTAATCTATCAAACGAAGGGCGAGCAATTCGCAGTGAAGGAGTATTACCAATATACGCCCGAAAAATTCCGGAATCTGAAGGATGAAATTGCAGCCTGTGGAATCTCAGCCGAAAGCAATCCATCTTTGCCTTGGGAATATGATGGTGTCCAACTGAAGATATATCGATCCGATGCCCTTCTTTTCGACGCATCAACATTCGAGGATGGGGAAGCGGCCTTTATGACCGGTAATGTAGAAAAGCTGAAAAATATTGTCTGGAAAGAGTCGGGATTAAGCAACCTCTCGATATGGGATAGCAACAAAGGAATCTTGGAGTTTTTCAGGAGGATATATAATGAACATAGCTGGATCCTATATGCTGTGATCACAGCCGTCATCACTATCGCATATCTATTCTTTGACCCTATTGAACCTGTAATCAGTAAGTCATGTAGGAATGATGTGGTTTATTGGGACAATACCTCGGTAAGAGATAGGTTTCAGTTCGGCCGACGTGTAGCTGATAGTCCATGGGACACGCAGACATGGGGAATCGAGTACACCCGCACAGGAAAATGGGTTGTTCCACCTCACTACAACAAATCCAATCCGAATGAGCGATTTGCAATCGGTGACACCGCCATAATGAACCCGACGTACATCATTGCCCAATTGAACGACTTTGGTCTCGTCGCTGTCCCGGATTCCATCTACCGATTCAAAGGCCGGCTGTTCCTGAAAGACCGGCTTGTTGAGGAAATACCGCACATCGACTATGGCGATATAACGAAGATTCACAAGAAACTCTACCGTATACACGCTGAGGAAACCAATGTGGCCGAAGGAGGCAAAAATCTCTATGCTATATATGACACCTCGGGCAACGTCGTACTTCCCTTTTCTTTCACCTATAAACAGATGCTTTCAGACAATATAATAAAAGTCACCGAACCGGGAAGTACCGACTCTTCATATTACGATCTTGAGGGCAAACCTATTCAAGGGTTCAATTTCATTGTTCTCTACGATAGATTCGGGAGTTGGATCAATCTATTGGCCATAGCGTTCCTTTCGTTTATAGCCTGTATATTGGCCAAGTATATATTGACGAGACGCACATTATCGAAAGCAAACGATTAGCATCGGTTACTTTCGTGCAGTCGATCACCTCAAAACGCATCATCATGAACCGGAGCAAATATCTGTATCTGAACTCGCGCGACGAGTTCTTCAGAGTGGACATCACTAAGATCGTCTACTTTGAATCGGATGGGAATTATACGCATATAATCCTCAACAACAAGCTGAAGGCGACCGTCTGCATGAATCTCGCGCAGATGCAGGAGATACTTGCCGCGAGTCTCAAGGACTCGGCAGGAACTTTCGCCCGAATCGGCAAACGACATATCGTGAATCTGAACTATGTCTACCAGATAGCGATCCTTCGCCAGAAACTCGTGCTCAGCGACGGCGAGAATTTCGAATACAACCTCAGCGTCTCGAAAGATGCGCTGAAGAAACTTCGGGACCTGTATGTTTCCAATCCGGCTTAGGTCGCTGCTCAGACCAGCTTAGGTCGCTGCTTAGCGCCACCGCTGAATAGCTATAATATCAGGTCCGCTTTCAAACATTACACACATGAACAATCTGAAAGGAAAAACCATACTTATCGGCAAGGAACCGGGGTCGGGTCGCCTCCTTGTCGCGATCGACGGTGCCGGGAAGACAGCGGCTATCGGTGCGCCGGGGTGCGTCCCGGCCTCCGTCAGCCGGTGCAAGCCGACCGAACGCAAGGCCCACGCTAAAATTACGGTCGACAATCTTGGCAACATGGTGCTGACCAATATGAAGCCTGAGAACGTCACCTATGTTAACGGTTCGGAGATCGTCTCCAAAAAGGTCACGGGCTCGAATTCGGTCGAGCTCGGCAAGGATCATTTCAACATCAACCTCGCCCTGGTGATCGACACGGCCCGGAAGCTTCTCACCACCGCCGTCTCCGGCGGTAGCGCCGCCGGGGGATCAGCGGCCACAAAGCAGTTCAATATCCGCCACCTCAAGCAGGTGTGGAACAATTATGAGACTGAGATGGACCGTATCGCCATCCGTCAGCAGGAGATCGGCAAGAAGCGTATGCTCCCGATTATGGTGGGCTCGTTTTCCGGTGTGGCCAGCCCGATTCTCGCGTCGTTCGTGGCCGTCAACACCCTCTACATCACCATTCCGGTTGCCGCAATCAGCTTCGGGCTCTATCTGGTGAACTACCGGAAGAAGGACACGAGCTATGAAGACCGCAAGGCGGCTACCGAGAAGCTGACCGACGATTATGTATGCCCCAATCCGGAGTGTAACAAGTTCCTCGGCAACCTCAGCTACAATCTCCTCAAGAAGCAATATTCGATGCACTGCCCCTATTGCAAGTGCCAGTTCATAGAGAAATAAGAAAATGCAGATTCTTCAACCGGGAGTCCTGCTCCAGCACGGCTCCTACCGCATAGAAAAGGTTCTCGGCCAGGGAGGTTTCGGCATAACCTATCTCGCCCTCGACATTAATCTCGGCCGTCTCGTCGCGATCAAGGAGTTCTTCCCCAAGGACTATTGTGACCGCGACGCGACCACCAGTCGTGTGCGCCTCGGAACGCAGAGCACCGCCGAGTTCGTCAACCGTCTGAAGGCCAAGTTCCTCAAGGAGGCGCGAAACATCGCCAAGTTCGACCATCCGGGAATCATCCGTATCTACTCGGCGTTCGAGGAGAACAATACGGCCTATTATGTAATGGAATATATCGAGGGAGAGTCGCTTTCGGCTATGGTCAAGAACGGCGGTCCACTCCCCGAGAAGCAGGCGCTGGACTATATCGAGAAGGTCGGAGAGGCCCTCATCTATGTTCACGACCGCAGGATCAATCATCTGGACGTGAAACCGGCCAACATTATGGTGCGCCGCAAGGATGGCGCAGCCATCCTGATCGATTTCGGTCTCTCGAAACAGTATGATTCGGAGGGTCACCAAACTTCGACAACACCGACCGGCATCTCTCACGGCTTCGCCCCGATGGAGCAATATAATGATGGTGGTGTCAAGGAGTTCTCTCCCCAGACTGACTGCTATTCCCTCGCAGCTACGCTCTATTATATCCTTTCGGGTGTGACGCCACCACAGGCGCCTCGCCTCGTTGAAGAGGAGCTGACCTTCCCCGCAACTATCCCCGCCAAACTGATCGGCCCGATCTCCAAAGCGATGTCCTCGGGCCGCAAGAATCGCCACGAGACCATAGCGGATTTCCTCGCGGATCTCAGAATGGCGACCCGAACCTACACGCGCAACGAAAAGACCCGCACCGACAGCGACGCCACCGAAGTCAAGCCGGCAGCCCCGAAACCGACCCCGAAACCCCGAAAGCCTAATAATCCCGACTGGATTAAAAAGGAACCGCCCAAAAGCAAATACAAAAATTTCATTGCCTGGGGAGCGGGAATACTGATAGTAGCCCTGCCTATCATCCTATGGGCTCTGTTGGGCAATCACTCCGCAAACGCTACATCCGAAGACGACTCTGCAATAGCACTAACCGACACTTCTCGTGTGCAGGAGAGTAACGACGATATGGATAATGCCGCAACAAATGTTAAAGATATAACGTTTGACACAGCATTAGGAAAAGTAGTGTTTACCGGAACGGCTTTTGAAGTCGGAGATACATACATACCTGATTATGGTGAAGCGAAAATTATAGATGGTCCATATAAGGGAGGGATCTATTACGGTGAGTTTAAGAATGGCAACTTTGAAGGTCAAGCAAAATATATCGTTTCCAACGGCGACGTCTTTGAAGGAGAGTTCAAGGATAACAAATACTACAAAGGCATCTACATCAGCAAAGCAGGCAATGCCTATTTCGAAGGCTACTTCAAAAATAGCCAGCCGGACGAGTCCAGAGGCCAATGGCACGACGGCAAACCCGCCAAATCCAAATAACCCGACAAATAACCCGACAAATAACCCGATAAATGAAACACCGACTCCTGACCATCTGCCTCATCGCCATCATAGCTCTCGCCACGGCCGACACCTTCGGCCAGGGCAGGGTGACGCGCCCCGCTAAGAAACCAACTCAGCAATCTACAAAGCCGAAAAAAAAGCCCACTAAACCTCAGCGACATCAAGGTGGCGGTGGCCAAGATAGTCATCCTACCAACACAGCCAACACGACGATCAACCTCAACCCATCGGGTGGCCAAGATAATCGTCCTACCAACACTAATCCACCGGCTCCCCGAGCTTTGAGTGCACCGGTAGAGACATTCACGGTTAATGGTGTCAGTTTCGATATGGTAAGGGTAGATCGCGGAACTTACAGCATGGGATCAAATACCGGCGACTCTGATGAAAAACCGGTACACACCGAATCTGTTTCGACATTCTATATTGGCAAAACCGAAGTGACGCAACAATTGTGGGTAGCGGTTATGGGTTCCAATCCGTCGAATCTTCGAGGAGAGACGCTTCCAGTTGAAAATGTTTCAAAGTATGACTGTCATGAATTTGTAGAGAAGTTGAACCGTCTGACGGGACGAAATTTTCGTCTGCCGACTGAGGCGGAATGGGAATACGCGGCTCGCGGCGGCAATAGGTCTCGGGGCTATAAATATAGTGGTAGTGACGATATTGACAGAGTGGCATGGTATGATGAAAACAGCGGTGGCAGAACACATCCGGTAGCACAGAAACTCGGTAATGAGTTAGGCATATTTGATATGACGGGTAATGTCATGGAATGGTGTTCCGATAACTGGAGCAATAGGTATAAATCGTCTCCTAACACCGCTATGCGTGTTGTACGTGGTGGTAGCCAGAGCCAGGGCGCGTTTTACTGCCGTGTGGCTAATCGTGGCTGCCTTAAGCCGCGTGACTGCCTTACGTACGTTGGCTTACGCCTGGCGCTCTAAGGTTCGCTGTTTTCGATGAATCCGCATCGACAGAAACATGGTGCCTGGGAAACATCGCGAAGCGATGTCCCTACATTGCCGAGCCGATGACTATTTATACAATTACACTCCTAACCGAATAACCCGACAAATGAAACACCGACTCCTGACCCTCTGTCTCATCGCCATCATAGCCCTCGCCACAGCCGACTCTTTCGGCCAGGGCAAGGTCACGCGCCCCGCTAAGAAGCCAACTCAGCAATCTACAAAGCCGAGAAAAAAGCCCACTAAACCTCAGCGACATCAAGGTGGCGGTGGCCAAGATAATCGTCCTACCATTATAAAAGAGGGTCAATACCCCAAAACCATCACGGAGGTCAAAATTCCAAATTCTGTAAAGACAATAGGAGATTATGCATTTAGGAGCTTTGACTTTTTAAGGTCAGTAGAAATACCTAACTCAGTTACTACAATTGGGAAAGAGGCCTTTGCATGGTGTGTTTCATTAAACTCTGTGAATATTCCAAGCTCAGTTACTACAATTGGGAACTCAGCCTTTTCGCATTGTGCATTAGCCACTGTGAACATTCCAAGATCAGTCACAACAATTGGCAGAGGTGCCTTTTGGGGTTGTAAATCATTAACCACAGTGACTATTCCTAACTCTATTAGCATCCTCGATGGCACTTTTGGATTCTGTGAATCTCTAAAATCTATTGTAATACCGGAATCCGTAACGGTAATTAAGAAGGACGCATTTACGTCTTGCACTTCTCTTCCATATATTAATATACCAATGTCAGTCCAATATATTGAAGCCGGAGCATTTGATTACTGTAGTAATTTGAACGCATTCTACGGGAAATTTGCCACTCCGGACAACAGATGCTTAGTTGTTAACGGGACTTTGGTAGGATTCGCTCCCCTAGGTCTATACATATATCAAATTCCGAATTCAGTAAAGGTTATAGGGGAAAAAACTTTTTACGGTGTGCATGAATTGAATCGCATTGATATTCCGAATTCCGTGACTTCAATTGAAGAAAATGCCTTTGCATACTGTACATCTCTAGACAAAGTGGTTTTACCTTCTTCTATAATAAGCATTGGTAAATTTGCCTTCACAGGTTGCGACGCATTAGAATCAATCGCTATACCCAGATCTATTGAGGAAATAGATAGCGGGGCCTTCTCTGATTGTAAATCATTGAAAGTTGTTCACATCCCCAAAAACTGTAAAATTTATTCAGATAGTTTCCCTAAATGGTGCGGAATAATCAGATACTGAGGCAAAAAACGCTTCGGATACCGACGACAAATGTTGGGTTGATTTGCGAGGCGGGGGGCGCCGGCGAGGGGGGCGCGGCGCAATTTCGTGGAGTAATCGGGGTATTTCGTACAGGATGCGGCAAAATGCTTGGCGGGGCGTAGGTTCGGAGGTACTTTTGCATCATCAAAACAACTTAAAACACTATAAGCTATGAAACAGGAAAGCAAAGACGAGATGAAGAAGAATATGGCTACCGGCGCAAGCACCGCCGCAGGTGCCGCAGTCGGTGTGGTGGCTGGCGCGGCCATCACCCCCCAGTCCGCCGAAGCCTCCGACGAAATAGTCCCCGAAGTGGTGGCCCAACCCGCCGCACAGCAGCCCGCTCCGGCCCCCACACCCCAGGACGTCCAGCCCGAGCCGGTCCCGCCCGTGAACCCGGAGCCGAAACCTGTGGATCCGGTTCAGCCCGACCCTGAGCCCGAGGTGGAAGTGCTCAGCTACGACCGCGTTACCAACCCCGACGGATCGCAGATGGACATCGCCGTGGTCAACGTCGAGGGTCAGGAGGTGGGCTTCCTGGACATCGACCTCGACGGCAAAGCCGACCTGATGATGGTCGACATGAACGGCGACCAACAAATTCAGGAAAACGAAGTCACCCAGGTTCAGGACCAGAACATAGCCATGCAACCCTTCGCCAACGCCGTCGGTTTCAACCCGCAGTTCGCTCAGAACGATCTCCCCGATTACGTCAACGACGCCGACGTGGACACCTACAACGCCTGACCCTCCGACAGATATGAAACTGAAAAAAATTCTGACTGCAGTTCTGCTGCTCGGATCCCTCGCCTCGCAAGCCCATGACTTCACGGCGACGGTCAACGGACAGCGGCTCTGCTTCGAAATCACCAACAAGACGGCGCGGACCGTAGCGGTGACCTACGACGGCAGTATTGCCGACAAGAAGGTGCCGACAGTCTCGGGGACCGTCGAGATCCCGGCCAAGGTCAAACACAATGACGTGGTCTATAACGTCAAGGCTATCGGCCGCAAGGCTTTCGCCAACGCCGACCGCCTCAAGGGAATCGTGATTCCGGCCGGAGTGGAAGAGATCGGTGACTTCGCTTTCGAAGACTGTGACTCGCTCAGGAGCGTGGTCTTTCCCGGCAACCCCGTGGTCTTCGGACAGGGCGTGTTCTTCAAATGTCCCGAGATTGCAGACGTGACCGTCGGCAGCGACTGGAAAGTTATGGATCTGACGATGTTCAGATGGAGCGACCGTCTGGCCGCGATAAACGTCCCGGCCAAGATAGAAAAAATCCAGGGCATCAAGCAGCTTCAACACCTCGAACGTCTGACAGTAGACCCCAACAACGGCACATTCTCTTCAGACAACGGTATGCTCTACTCCAAAAACGGAGAGTCGCTGCTCATCTGCCCGAGAGCCCGCGGAGGAAAGATCATCGTACGGGAGGGCACCGTTAAAATTGCACCGGGGGCGCTGACAGACTGCGTGTCGGTCACTTCGATAGACCTGCCGGCATCGCTCGAATCGGTATCGTTCCGCGAAACGTCAAGGATGAAGGGTCTCGCAACGATAGTGCTGCGCAACGAAAAACCGATCCTGACGGGATACCTCGGTGACGAAGGGAAGTTTTTCTTCCAGCTCGCCAACCCGAAAGCACAGATAATCGTGCCTGCGAACGCGAAAGGGGCCTACGTCAAGTCACTCGCGACGGCACCCGGCGAATACAGCGCCCACCCCGGAGCTCTCCCCTATCCGATCAGCGCCGCGGAACTCCCATCCGCAAAGAATATCAAGGGAGTGAAGAATTTTGACAAATATTGAAGACCGGTTTCGGAATCAAGACCAAACCGAAACTCGGTCCCGATAGAAAACCAATAAGATGAAGACCATTTCAGCAACAGCGGCCGCCGCGATCATCGCCCTCTCCGGCACCATCGGCGTGTCGGCCGCATCACCGGCGACACAGGCCGATTCGATCGCCTCGACAGTGAAACTTCAGGGTCTGGAGACGAGACGCGCCAATCTCGAAAAGGAGATCAAGACTCAGGAGGCAAAGCGAAACGCCCGAATCGCGGGTGTCTCGACCGAGACACTCGAGACGATGAACAAGCGCCAGGACTCAATCTGCATGGCGCTCCGCTCGGAACTCGTGGACGTGATCCTCGAAATTAAGGAGAACACCCGGGTCCGCCTGCCTGAAAAGAAAAAATAACCCCAAACACTAAGAGAGTGTTTGAATTTAAATGATTTTAGCACAAAGAGAGATTTTGGGATGAATTTTCAAAGTTGAAGAGGGAGCGATGCGGGCATCGCGACCGATGAAATCTTTGGAAAGGCGTCCAAAAGATCCTTTGTGATGAAATCAAAAATTTCTAAACCTCTCTAAACATTAAATTTGATTTAAATTCAAACACTCTCTAAAGATCATGACCACACAATATGACGACGAAGCCACACGCTTCGACAACGAAGAGATGAACCGCGACGAGGACACCTGTTTTGCTGACGAGTCGCAGGAAATCCGCACAGACAGCGACGCCCGCTCCGACAGCGCGCCGAAAGAGAAAAAAGGGAAGAAGGGGATATTGAAGCGCGCGGCGGCAGGCGCCGGCTCGGGCCTGCTGATCGGCGGCGTGGCCACTTTCCTCATGGGTATGACCGACGAGGCCTCGGCCGCAGGACCCGACAATCACCGTGAGGAGCTCTCCAACCCGGAATGGGTGGACGATCAGATAAAGGTCGCCACCTCCGTAAATGATGATATGTCTTTCGGCGAGGCTTTCGCCGCGGCGCGCGAGGAAGTCGGCCCGGGAGGATGTTTCGAATGGCACGGCCAGGTCTACGGCACATACACGGCCGACGAGTGGAAAGCGATGACGGCCGAGGAACGCGCCGAGTTCGGCGACCACTTCAGCTGGAACCATATCGACCAAACGGACAGCAACGTGGCCGCTCACGCCACCCGCACCGCCTCCGCCTCAACCCCTCACCCGACACAAGCCGAAGACGACATAGACATCGTCTCGGTCACCCACAACAATGATCAGAATGACCTGACCGTAACCGATGTTCAGCCCCAGAGCGAGATTCAGCCGCAGGAGGCGATGGTTGTTGACGGAACCCCTCAGGCCGAGATAGAGATCCTCGGTGTCGCCCATGACCCGGAGACGGGCATGAACATGGGGGGAATGATGGTAGACGGCCAGGAGGTGATCCTGATAGACGTGGACGGAGACATGGAGTTCGACTATATGGGTGTCGACACCAACAACGACGGCCGACTCGATGAGAACGAGTATGCCGACATCCACGGCCAGGGGCTCGGCGTGAACGACCTCGGAGGTTTCTCCACCCCCGGTGCCGACCCGCTCGCCTCGAACAATTCCGCAGACCTCACCTCCGACATCTATGAAGGTTAAGTTGTTAAGGGTTGGTTATGAAGGGTAAGTTATTAAGAGTCCTGCTTGCGGCGATCCTGCTCACCGTCGCGTTCGCGGCCGACGCACGTGTCTATCTGGTTTCGGTGGGTATCGGAGACTACTCCGGATTCCCGGGTCAGATCAGCAACCTGCGGCTGACTGTCAACGACGCGCGCACAGTGGCCGACCTCTACTCCAAGAATACGTCGGTCGACTACTCCCTGCTTCTCAACGAGAAGGCGACGAAGAAACGGATCGTCAAGGCGATCGACAAGGTATTCGGGATGGCGAAGGAGAACGACATGGTGGTCTTCTTCTTCAGCGGCCACGGGTATCCCGGAGGATTCTGCGCTTACGACGGCAAGATCGGATATGACGAGGTCCGCCGGGCCATGGCCAAGAGCCGGTGTCGGAACAAGATGATGTTCGTCGACGCCTGCCGCTCGGGTGGAATGCGTGTGGACGAAACTTCGGCCCAGGGAGCGCTGACGGCGGCGAAGAATGCCAACGTGATGCTGTTCCTCTCATCGCGCAACAACGAGAACTCGATCGAACGCACCGATATGAAGAACGGATTCTTCACCACCTACCTCACCAAAGGACTCGGAGGAAATGCCGACGCAAACCGCAACCGGATCATCACGGCCCGCGAGCTCTACGACTTCGTTCATCGTGAAGTGACCAACGTCTCGGGAGGCAAACAGCACCCGGTCATGTGGGGTAATTTCGACAACAATATGGCGGTAATGAAATGGTAAAGCCAGTCGTCAAACCAATGTAGGGACATGCCTTCGGCATGTTTCAAACCCTCAAATTATCAGACCGTCATATCAAACCGTAAAAGAATAATGGTAATGGATGATATAATTCAGATAAAATGCCCTTTTGACGGGGCCATCCTTTCGGTCAAGAACCAACCGGGCATCGAGTCGAAAAACGTCACCTGCCCGATCTGCAAGCACAAGTATCCGTTCACTCAGTTCAAACGCGTGGACAAGACCGTAAACACGGGAGACGATCCCGACACGGAATATCCCGGCGGCAACGGCCACAACGACGAGGCGACCGACCTCGGTCAGCTCAATTTCACCATAGGCCGGCTGAAAGTCTCCGGCGCAGGAACCACGTTCCGCCTGAAGCCGGGACGCAACGTGATCGGGCGCAAGGCGACCAAATCGGGAGCCGATTTTCAGATCGACACCGGCGAACAGCGCGCCATGAGCCGCGAGCACATTGTGGTCGAGGTGAAAAAAGTGCCAGCGAAGGGATTCGTCCACTATCTGTCGCTCTTCAAGGAGAAAGTCAACAAGACCTGGCTCGGCAACGAGCAGCTGCTCTTCGGCGACGTGATCGTCCTCAACCACGGCGACATCATAAAACTTCCGGACGCGACACTGATTTTCGAAATCCCCGACGACGAAGCAACCGACTATTAACGTTCACTTAACAGAGGAAGTGCCAACCGCATCCAATCCGCAATCCAATGTAGGGACATGCCTTCGGCATGTTTCAAACCAACGATCAAAGGATCCGATCAACGACACATCTCCCTCTTCTCGGATAATATTATGAAATACAGACTCAAAGTTTACAGCATACAGGAGTTCGGCCAAAGAAAGGACTCGCTGGGCAACCCCCATCAGGAGGACAGTCTGTTTCCCGCGTTCGGGAAACAGACTGACTCCGACCGACTCTTCATTCTCTGCGACGGAATGGGAGGCCATGACGCTGGGGAGGTGGCGAGCGCGACGGTCTGCGAGGCAATGAGCAGCTCGATACTTGCCGACGGCCATGACACCGAGGGCAAGTTCACCGAAGCGGATTTCGACAACGCCCTCAAGGCGGCGTTCGAGGCTCTGGACACAAAAGACAGTGGCGCGGAGAAGAAGATGGGCACGACAATGGCCTTCCTCAAGCTCTATGACGAAGGGGCTTTCATAGCCCATATCGGCGACAGCCGCGTCTATCATATCCGCCCCGGCAAGACGGGAGAGGATACCCGGATTCTTCACGAGACCTCCGACCATTCCCTGGTCAACGACCTGATCAAGATCGGCGAACTGACCCGCGAGGAGGCGCGCCATTCAAAACAGAAGAATGTGATCACCCGCGCGATGCAGCCCTACATGGAGCGCCGTCCGAAGGCGGATGTCTACCGGACGTCGGATATCAAGGGGGGCGATTATTTCTATCTTTGTTCCGACGGCATGCTGGAGCAGGATGAGATGGAAGATGGTTCGTCGCTTCGCAATATCTTCTCCGAACAGGGGGGCACCGACGAGAATAAGGTCGAGATCCTGAGATCTGTCACCGAAGACAACCGCGACAACCACACCGCCTTCATTGTCCATATCCTGGAGGTGACCGACCCGATCGCCGTGAAGAGAGAGGAGAAGTTCACCGCTATTGTTGAGGATGACAATAAGGCGAAGCCCGTGGCGTCGCCGAAGCGGAGTATGCGTCCGATGGTGGTCCGGTTCCTGATCGCCGCCTTTGCTGTCGCCCTCCTTCTGGTGGGCATCAACTTCCTCATCAATTCCTGTTCGTCTGACGATAAAAAGGTTCCGGCCGATTTCCCCGAGTCTGTGCACCAGGACTATAAGGAGGAGAAGCCGACCTCCGCAAAGCCGACAATAACGCCGGCGCCGACTGCCGCCCCTGAGACTGCGCAACCCGAGGTCACCGATGCGGGTCCCGTCCGCCCCACCCCCTCTTCAGCAACCTCGACCTCGACCTCGACTCAGACCGAGTCCGCCCCCTCAAAGCCGGCGCCCGAGGAGCCCAAGCCGACCCTACCGAAGCCCGCCAGCGAGGAAGGGGGAACGGTCAACAGCGACCAACAGAATATTCAGGACCTGATCAACGGCAAACAATGAGACTGACCCGAACGATAATTACCCTTCTACTCGCATTCGCAGCCTCAGCCGTCTTCGGCCAGGGAAAAATCACGCCACCACCACCAGCACCACCGATTCCAATCCACAATAATGCCGCCACAAAGAAAGATCGGCGGCATAGGGAGTCAGTATCGGAGAACAAGGGGATGTCTCAGGCAACACGCGACAAAATCATCCGGAGCCTTGAACAGGAGATGGTGTTCGTCAAGGGGGGAACATATACGTCGCCTGAAACGGCAGCCAAGGGATTTACAGGCACACTCTCATACACTCCCGATCCGGACATCGAGATGGACGATTTCTATATCGGCCATCACATCACGCTGGATGAATGGGAGGCGGTCACCGGTTTCACAATGCCGTCTACGACCATTACATGGAATGTAAACGGCCTGTTCATCCCTGCTCTCAACCGGATTACGGGCAAGGTCTATCGTCTCGCCACGGACGAAGAGACTCAATGGGCGTCAAATGAAGGCAAGCTGAACGGAATAGACAAATCCTCGCGTCCTATACTATCTCCCGGCTTTCGCCTCGTGCTGGACATCGTTCCCTCGGGACTAGACGCGAAGACCTATGCCGACGCCAAACTCGGCAATATTGACGCGGCTAAGAAGATATCGGATTTCTACGAAAGCACCGACAATCAGGAAGCCTATCGGAAGTGGCTGAGACGTCGCGGAAAGATGGGTGATATGACGGGATACGCGAAGTTAGGTGAGGTCTATAGCCGCCCCGTGTACATAAACGGTGAAAAAAGCGGTCTGGTGGATCCTATAAAGGGTGAGCACTATTTATCGCTTGCCCTCACCGGACACATATCTTCCTCTGAAGAGAAATTGCTCAAAAAGCAATTAGGAGAATGTCGACTTTATATTGCATGGAAATACTACAATATTAAAGATTATGCCAACGCCTTCCGCTGGTTTGATTCCGCTGCCAAAGTTGGGAATACAGAAGCTATTAATATGGTCGGAGTTTGTTATTACGATGGTAAGGGTACATCTAAAGACTACACCAAGGCCTTCAAAAATTTCGAGTTGGCCGCAAGCCAACCGGATGCCTCGGTATCTATCTTTAGCAATCTTGCCTCCTGTTACTATAATGGAACCGGTACGGAGAAAGATATGTATGCTGCTGAGATATGGTATAGAAAAGCCGCAGAAATGGGCGACGAAGCCGCAAAAGAGATGGTGAAACGTCTAACTCGTCACACCATTACATTTTCGACTACACGCACCATCACAGTTTATTGTAAATGGAAAGGCAAACGGGACCTGGCAATCGGTTGTACCCTGTTGATATATCGTGATGGGAAGCAAATATATGGGATGGCTTCAGACATCGATGGCAAATACTATGTAAGCGATCTGCAAAAAGGAGATATTCTTGAATTTTCGTACGTAAAGCATAAAACGAAAAGAGTCAAAATTACCTCCAATAATATACCGGAGAAATTAGACATTAAACTTTCTCCCGGAGATCACGAAAAGATTGAATACGAAAACCTATAACCTACCCCGCCATTAATTGCAGCGGCCCGCTTCGGAGGTTTCCGAGGCGGGCCGTATTCGTTGGGGGATTGGGCGATGAGGTGGCGGGGGCGGTTGCGGTTATTTGCGGAAGGGGACGACGCGGATGACGCGGACGGGGACGGCTTTGCCGTCAAGTCGGCCGGGACGCCATTTGGGCATCTCGCGGAAGATACGCACCGCTTCGCGGTTCAGTTCGGGATCGACTCCCTTGAGGACCTGGATACAGCTGATGTCGCCGTCGGTGTTGACTACGAAGCTACAGGTCACACGTCCCTGAACTCCCCGCTCGTAGGCCGATTTGGGATATTCGCGACAGTGGTTGATGTAGGCCATCAATTCACCGTCTCCTCCGGGAAAGGTAGGTTTCTCGGTCACATAGTCGTATTCAAAGACCTCTATGTAGTTGTGACATCCATCGGCCCCGATCCCTGTGCTGACCCGGCAGGTCTGCGCACAGATGAATGAGGCTCCCGCGGACAAAGCCACTGCGAAAATTGCAGTAATGAGTTTTTTCATTAATATAGTTTAGTCAAAAGACTGTGGAATGGAATCGTTCGCTCTCCGGACCGGTCGGCGACTGTGGTCACCGCGGCCCCGGATTGACGTTGCAAATTTATAGACCTTTTCCCTACCATCCAAATTTTCAAGGCCCGCAAACTGCTATTTTAGACTTATTTCACACTTTTTTACAATACTTCTTTCCGTTCTTCCCATATACTACCCGACCCGTTTCTTACGTTAATATGGGAGATGAGAACAAAGTCCCTATCCGCAGCGCTCCTGATGGCGGCGACGCTCTGCTTCGGAGCGTCGGCCCAGACGAGCTCCAATGCCTATTCATTTCTGGAGATACCGACTTCAGCCCACGCCTACGCGCTGGGCGGGAGCGGCGCGGCCGTGATCGACGATGACGCCACGCTCGTGGACCAGAACCCGGCCCTGCTCGGTCCGGAAATCGAGAAGCAGGTGGCTTTCTCATATATGCTCTATATGGCGACCTCCAATTTCGCGTCGGCCCGTTTCGCGATGGGCGCGGGCGAGAACAGCGCGTGGGGCATCGGCATACGCTATCTCAACTACGGCCGTATGACCGGATATGACGAGAGCGGAATCCAGACGGGCGATTTCTCGCCCCAGGATATGGTGATCGAGGGCACATATTCGCGCGACATCACCGCGCGACTCCGCGGCGGCGCCAATTTCAAGGTCGTCTACAGCAATTATGAACAGTACACGGCCTGGGCGCTGGCAGTCGATCTGGGCATCAACTATTATGACGACGAGAAGGATCTCTCGTTCTCGGCGGTGCTCTCGAATATGGGTGGTCAGGTGAAGCGCTTCAACAATTCCTATGACCGTCTGCCGTTTGACATCACGCTGGCCTATATGCAGGGAATCGGCGGCGGCCCGTTCTCGGTGGCCGTCACGGCCAACAATCTGACGCGCTGGAAACTCCCCTATTACGAACATTCGGACGAGTCGCAGACCGTGGAGACCAAACAATCGTTCGGCTCCAACCTCTTCCGCCATCTGATCTTCGGCCTCCAGTACGCGCCGTCGGAGAAGTTCTATATCGGGCTGGGCTACAACTACAAGACCCGAACCGATATGTCAACCTATCACCGCAATTTCCTCTCCGGCTTCTCGCTCGGTCTGGGTCTGCGCGTGAAGTCGTTCCGACTCGGTGTCTCCTACGCGATGCCCCACAAGTCGGGCTCGACACTGATGATCAACCTCGCCACCAACCTCGACGAACTCCTCAACTGACAGACCGGTCCCCTCAGCGGCGACCGGTTTTGCTGTTTTTATACATAGTTTATGATCCTCTAAATAGTTTATGGTCCTCTAAATTTGGCCGTCTGAAGAAAAGGCGGTATCTTTGTGACGTGACTCAATTTTGTGACATGACTCAAGAAAAACCTGTTCTGCGCCTTGGCTCGGAACTGAAAACCATAGAACGCCCATGGGTAATGGGCATAATAAACGTCACTCCCGATTCATTCTACGCGGGGAGCCGCACGCCATATATCGACTCGCTGAAGAAGCGTGTCGAAGCGATGGTCGCCTCCGGTGTGGACGTGCTCGACATCGGCGGATATTCGACCCGCCCGGGTGCGGCCGACATCTCTCCGGCCGAGGAGTGGGACCGTCTCGCTCCGGCTCTGGAGGCTATCCGCACAGAGTGGCCGTCGATTCCGGTTTCGGTCGATACGTTCCGCGCCTCCGTGGCGCGCGAGGCCGTGTCGGTCTGGGGCGTGGAGATCATCAACGACATCTCCGGGGGCGACATCGACCCCGATATGTTCCCGACCGTGGCCGAGTTGGGCGTGGCCTATGTGCTGATGCACATGAGGGGGACGCCGGCGACCATGCAGTCACTGACAGACTACCGCAACGTGACGGCGGAGGTACTCGAAGATCTGGCCCGCAAGGATGCGCGCCTGCGCGAGATGGGCGTGGCCGACGTGATAATCGATCCCGGTTTCGGATTCGCGAAGAACGTGTCCCAGAACTATGAGCTGCTCCGCAATCTGGAGGCATTCAAGGCTCTCGGGCGGCCACTGCTGGTCGGGATGTCGCGCAAGTCGATGATCTGGCGGCCGCTTGAGACGACTCCCGCCGAGTCACTTCCGGGCACCATCGCCCTCCATACCGCCGCGCTGATGAAGGGGGCCGACATAATCCGCGTCCACGACGTGGCCGAGGCGGTCCAGATGCGCGACGTCATCCAGCTTCTCAACCCTTGAGGTAACCCTTCCCATGATTGAATTCGGTATCAAAGACATAATCGACATATTGATCGTAGCGCTGATGCTCTACTATCTCTATCGTCTGATGAAGAATTCCGGGTCGCTGAGTCTCTTCTACGGCGTCCTGCTCTTCATCGTGATCTGGGTCATAGCGTCCGAGGTCTTCGACATGCGTCTGACCGGCACCATCCTCGACAAGTTCATGGGCATCGGTCTGATAGTCCTCGTGATCCTTTTTCAGGACCAGATCAAGCGATTCCTGATCGACATCGGTTCCCAGGGGCGCTGGCGCCATCTGAGGCGGCTGTTCCGCCACGAGAAGGAGAACGTCGGGGCGATACATGCCCAGGTGATGGCCGTGGTCTACGCCTGCATGTCGATGTCAAAGTCGAAGACCGGCGCACTGATATGTCTGCAGCGGAAGGTCCCGCTGACCGATTATGAGAAGACGGGCGACATCATCGACGCGGACGTCAACATGCGCCTGATCGAAAATATCTTCTTCAAGAACTCTCCCCTCCACGACGGCGCCATGATCATCGCCAACAACAGGATCAAGTCCGTGGGGTGTATCCTCCCGGTGAGCCACGATATGAACATCCCGAAGAATCTCGGTCTGCGCCACCGCGCCGCGCTGGGCATGAGCCAGGTGACCGACGCGATCTGCATCATCGTCAGCGAGGAGACGGGCCATATCTCCGTGGCTATGGACGGCGCACTGAAAGTGAAGGTGGCGTCGGCCGATCTGGAAACCATCCTCTCCCGCGCTTTCCTCGCCCAATAACGGGCCCGACCCCTGATTTGAGGCGAAAATTGATTTTTTGGCAATAAAATGCAAAAACTGCAATTTTGTCGATAAACGGCAAATATAGGTGACAAGAGGGCGAAAACGCGCAATAAGAGGGCAAAATCCATTTTTATAAAAATTTGTGAATTAGGAAATTTTGTTATCTTTGCACCA
The DNA here is from genome assembly GCA_014800785.1 of Bacteroidales bacterium. Lineage (GTDB taxonomy): Bacteria > Bacteroidota > Bacteroidia > Bacteroidales > Muribaculaceae > Lepagella. Next base: position 37,458 of record JAAVFK010000021.1, on the reverse strand, counting down.
TGAACAGACTCCGGACACTTCATGGTGCGCTTTCAGCGCTCGCTCTGACGACAGTTTTGGTCGTTTTCGGAGTCGTGTCCGCATGTTCGCGCACCTCTTCGGAAAAGGCCGATGATTATGACGAGGCGACCAAGAAATTCGGTGTTTTCGTCTCCTCCGGGCGCTTCGAGAGCGCCGACAGTCTCGTGCGCGCGGAGTATGCCGCGGCGATGGTCACCGGCGATTCCGACCGCTGGTGCGGATCGAAGGTTCACGAGGCGGTGCTTAACTATTATCTCTATCGCCCGGACGCGATGCTGGTCGCTATCGACTCGGCCACCGGCTGGCTTGACCGTCAGCCCGAGACTCCGACACGCATGATGATGCTCCAGAAGGTGCTCCAGGCGAAGGGTACGGTCTATTCCCATTTCTACAACAATCCGGATTCGGCAATCCTCTACCTCACGCGGGGTGCGGATGCGGCCGAGAAAACCGGTAACCGCAAGGAGCACGCGCTGGCGCTGGCAAATGTGGCCGACGCCTACAAGCTCGCGTCGCGGCTGGACATGGCGGCCGACTTCTACCACCGTGCGATTCTCGAAGCCGACACGGCGGGCTTCACTCCCGAAGATTATGTTTCCCTCTACGGCGGTCTGGCGACGGTCTACACCGGTCTGCGCGATTTCAACAATTCGGCGGTCTGGTGGAAGCGGACAATGGATCTCTGGCCGCGCATGATTCCTTTCGAGAAGTTCAACAACCTCAATAATTACGGCACCGATTTCTATTACCGCCGGGATTTCGCCGGCGCTCTGAAGACATTCAAGCGTCTCGACAATTATCTAGACTCTCTCCCCTCGGCCGACTGGGAAAAGAATTTCGTGGCCGTGAATATGGCCGACTGCTATCTGCAGCTCGGAATGACGGACAGTGTGGAGAGGCTGATCCCGGATTCGTATCGCTATTTCACCGAAGAGCAACCCAATCCGGTGGCCGTCTCCTATCTCCACACGCTGATGATGCGTCGCGCGTGGCAACGCGGAAACCGCGCTCAGGTTGAGCATATGATCGCGATTCACCCCTTCAGCGACACGCTGCGTCCGGAGATGCAGCTGCTGAGGCTGGAGTTCCTGTCTGACTATTACGGCGAGTCTGGAAATCCGGTCAAGGCGCTCGACAGTTACCGACGCTTCAAGACTCTGGAGGATTCGATCAGATCGGTGGCGGTCTCGCAGAGTATCGCGGCCAACCGCATGGCCTATGAACGCGACCGCTCGGTACTCAGTCTCAAGGCCGAGAACGCGCTCCAGGAGGGCCGGATCATGAGGCTTCTGGCCATCATAGGCTTCGTCATCGCTCTTCTGCTCGTGATTGTCGGCGCCGTGCTCGTCAACCGCCGCCGGGTTCTCCGGCGCGAGGAGAAGATGCTCGCCAAAATCGCGGCACTCCGGACCGAAACCGTCCGCTCAAGAATCACCCCCCACTTCATATACAATGCGCTGAACCACGAGATCCGCAACCGCGACGCAGGTCGCGAGTCGCGTCTCGAAGCGATCGTCTCTCTCCTGCGCCATCAGCAGTTCGTCGCCTCGGATATCGTGACCACCCTCGACAAGGAACTGGAGTTCACGGACAATTATGTCTCCGTGCAGTCCGACAATTATGAGGGCCGCTTCGATTATATCCGCGAGATCGCCGACGGACTCGACCCGGAACATCTGTGGATACCGTCGATGTTCATCCAGATTCTGGTTGAGAATGCGTTCAAGCATGCGTTTCCCGGCGTCGCTCCCGACGAGACGTGCCGGTTGATGGTGTGCGTGCGTCAGCCGGCTCCGGACCGTGTGACGGTGAGCGTGTTCAACACGACGCCTCCGGGGGGAGGAACCGCAATGTTTCCCTCGACCGGTACCGGTCTTCGCGTGATCATGGAGACTATCCGTATGATCCGCGAACGCGATAACGTTGAGATAGCTTTCAATCTGACCATGCAGACCCTCGCTCCCGACGGCTCGGAGACAGGTTGTCTGGCGACCTACACCATCCCGCTGAAGTGGATGGAAATTGAGAATTGAATGCTACAACCACAATATCCCTAACGGATTCCCATGAAAAATAACACCGAGCATCCCGAAAATAAGAACACTATGAACAACGCTTCTTTTCTGAAGCGCAGAAACGTGTCTGTGGTTATCATAGACGATGACCTCCCCTCTGTGGAGGTTGTGCGCGAAGCTCTTGCCAAGTATCCGTATGTCGATATCATCGGCACCGCCATAAGCCTCGACGAAGGCCGGAAGCTGCTGAAGAAAACAAAACCCGATCTCGTCTTTCTCGACATCGAGTATCCGGACGGTAGCGGCCTCGAGCTGTTCACGAACGGTCAGAAATGGGGACCCACCCGTTTCATTTTCTACACGCAGTATCAGAAATATTTCCACGAGGCGTTCCGCCTGCGTGCATACGATTATCTGCTCAAACCTTTCGATCCGGATGAGGTCGGCCTGATTCTTGAGCGTTACCGTCTGGAGGGTCAGCTTCCGGGGGTGACGGCAGGAGATATCTGCAAAATGATCACTCTGCGGGCGGACCAGGCGTTCCTGTCGGTCTCGACACTCTCGGGTGACAAGCTGATCATCCCCCCGACCTCCGTGCTCTTCTTCAAGTACGATTCGGACCGAAAGATATGGGAGGCGATCACGACCACCCTTGAGCGCCACATACTCAAGCGCCACACGACAGCCGAGTCTATCCTCAGCTACGGTCCGGAGTTCGTCCGTACCCACAAGTCGTATATCATCAACAGTATCTATCTGGGAGAGATTACCCAGACAGACATCAAGCTTCTCCCACCCTTCAACGACATCGACGAGATCAAGATCTCCAAGAACTACCGCCGCGCTCTTCTCGAACGGTTCTATGACATCTGATCTTTCGGGGAGGGCGATAAATGCCGATTCCAAATTTTTTCGCAAAAAAATTTCACGTATAATTTCACATAAGTACTTCTTATAACGGCCTTTAACTATGTGTTAAAAATTTTAACACAAATTTTTCTTCAAAATATTTGGTAGACTTGAAATGATTTTGTAATTTTGCAGTGTCCTAATCAAGTCAAGCCGAAAATGTAAGAATTTATTTAGTTAAGCCAAAAGAGTCAGAGCCGTCTGTGAAGATAGCTCTTATTTTTTTATATATACCTCTCCTCCTTCTCTATTCCCCTCTCTTCGAGCCTATCTTTACCTCTCTTACGTATGATCTGCGAAGCCTGCTTCATTATCCGCGAAGCCTGCTACCGGATAAAATACTAATCCCTCTTCGTCTATGCTTGAAAATCTCAATTATTGGCTGGTCGTCATTTTCCTCACCGTCTACTTCGTCATTATCATCGGTGCGGTTTATGTGGTGCTCTCCGAGAACCGCAATCCGATCCGCGCGCTCACATGGGTGATAGCCCTGATCTTCCTTCCGGGCATCGGGTTGATATTCTATCTCTTCTTCGGGCGCAGTATGAAACATCTGCATATGATCTCGCGTCACAACAAGAGGAAGCTGCTTCACAGCAACCCCACCCGCAAGCTGGATCTTGACGATACCGGTCTCTCGGCAGATTCGGTTCAGATGGCTAAGATGGTCAACGAGCTCAGCCATTCCCCACTTTCGCTCAACAATTCTCTTGAGATCTTCACCGACGGCCCAACCAAGTTCCGGGAGCTGAAACGCGATCTGCATAACGCGACGACTTCCATCTGGCTGCAGTATTATATATTTCTCGACGATGATCTCGGATCAGAAATAGCCGACATACTGATCGAGAAGGCCCGGGCCGGACTGGACGTTAAAGTGATCTATGACCACGTCGGTTCTTTCAGTGCCCGCAACCGCTTTTTCAAACGCATGAGCGACGCGGGGGTCGACGTTCACCCTTTCTTCCGGGTGACGTTTCCTCAGTTGGCCAACCGCATCAACTGGCGCAACCACCGCAAGATCGTTGTGATCGATTTTGAGATCGGATATATCGGCGGGATGAATATCGCCGACCGTTATGACAAGGGACTGCCTGACGGACGCGTGTGGCGCGACACTCATTTCCGGGTGACCGGCGATGTGGTCCGTTCTCTTGCTCTGAGCTTCAGTATTGACTGGTCTTTTCAGAAAAAGCATTCTCTCCTTCCGATGCATTTCCGTGATCTTGACCCTCACGCACCGGGAATTGGGATGCAGCTGATCACTTCGGGACCGACAAGCTCTCGCGAGAACATCGTCCTGGCGTTTCTGAGGGCCATTTCAAGCGCCAAGAAGTCCATCTATATACAGACACCCTATTTTCTCCCTACGGACTCTCTGCTGCAGGCTCTGGAGGCCGCGGCTGCGGCGCGTGTTGACGTGCGTGTGATGATTCCGTGCCGTCCCGATTCGCGCCTGCTACGCTACGCGTCTTTCTCATACGTGACGCAGTGTCTGAAAAGCGGCATCAAGGTCTATCTTTACCAGCCGGGAATGCTTCACGCCAAGGCGATGATCATTGATGACGAGATGGTGACGGCCGGTTCCTGCAATTTCGACTTCCGCAGTTTCGAGAACAATTTCGAGGCGAACCTGTTCATCTATGACCGCGGCATCAACCGCCGGATGCGCGACATCTTCTTCGCTGATCTCGCCGAAAGTCGCAAGCTGACTTATACAGAATGGCATCGCCGCCCCTCATGGCAGCGCGCAATCGAGTCCGTCACCCGGCTCTTTGCCCCGATACTCTGAGCAGGCAAGATTATCTTAGCAGACAAACAGAAGAGGCCCCGGCGTCGGATGGACGTCGGGGCCTCTTCTATTTGGTGGAGGGAGGGATTACTCTGCCTCTTTCTCTTCTGCTGCGGGTGCCTCTGCTGCGGGAGCTGCTTCGGTTGCCTCAGCTTTCTTCTTGCCGCCACGACGGGTACGACGGCTCTTGCCTGCCTTCTTGTCGTCGGCTGCGAGCATGTTCTCGTTGAAGTCGACGAGCTCGATCATAGCCATTTCAGCGTTGTCGCCGAGACGGTGACCGGTCTTGAGAATGCGGGTGTAACCACCGGGACGGGCAGCTACTTTCTCTGCGATCGTGCCGAAGAGTTCCTTGACAGCTTCCTTGTTCTGGAGGTAGCTGAAAACGAGACGGCGGTTAGCCATATCGTCCTTCTTCGAACGGGTGATCAGGGGCTCGGCGAACACGCGGAGTGCCTTTGCCTTAGCCAGAGTGGTGAAGATTCTCTTATGCTCGATAAGAGAAATCGTAAGGTTGGTCAGCAGCGCGTCGCGATGGCCTTTCTTACGGCTGAGGTGATTGAATTTCTTATTGTGTCTCATCGTGAGTTTTAGTCTTTATCTAATTTATACTTTGAAATGTCCATCCCAAAAGACAGATTGTTCGACGCCAGCAGATCGTCAAGCTCGGTCAGAGACTTGCGGCCGAAGTTGCGGAACTTCAGCAGATCGTTCTTCTGGAAACCTACGAGCTCACCGAGAGTCTCGACCTCGGCACTCTTCAGACAGTTGAGAGCGCGAACGGAAAGACCCATGTCGACGAGTTTGGTTTTCAGGAGTTGGCGCATGTGGAGAACCTCCTCGTCGAAGTCATCCTCGTGCTCGTCGGCCGGAGTCTCAAGAGAGATCTTCTCGTCCGAGAAGAGCATGAAGTGATGAATCAGGATCTTGGCGGCCTCTTTCAGGGCGTCTTTCGGAAGTATAGAGCCATCGGTGGTCACTTCGAGAATCAATTTCTCGTAGTCGGTCTTCTGCTCGACGCGGAAGTTCTCAACGGCATATTTCACGTTCTTGATCGGGGTGTAGATCGAGTCGATCGCGATGACCTCGGGGTCGGGATTGACCGCACGGATCATTTCGCGGTTCTCGTCTGCGGGAACCCAGCCACGACCTTTGTTGATCGTGAACTCAAGATTGAAATCAGCGGCTGTGGGATCGAGATGAGCGATCACGAGCTCAGGATTGAGGACCTCGAAACCCGAAAGCACCTTACCCAAGTCTCCGGCTTTCAATACGTCTGTGCCCGAAACCTTCAGCACTGCGTTCTCTGTCTCATGATCCTCGGTCAGCTGTTTGAAGCGAACCTGCTTGAGATTCAGGATGATGTTTGTCACATCTTCCTTTACACCGGGGATAGTAGCGAGTTCGTGAGGAACGCCTTCGATCTTGATCGAATTGATGGCGTAGCCACCCAGACTCGACAGAAGGATTCGACGGAGGGCGTTGCCGATGGTCTGGCCATAGCCGGGCTCGAGAGGACGGAATTCGAACTTGCCGAATCTGTCGTTGGCCTCAAGCATAATGACCTTTTCGGGTTTTTGAAATGCTAAGATTGACATGGGTCTCTATACTTTATTATTTAGAATACAACTCGACAATCAACTGCTCCTTGATGGTTTCAGGAATGTCGGCACGCTGAGGCATGTGCAGGAACTTACCGCCCTTCACGCTCTCGTCCCACTCGATCCAGGGATACTTGGAGTGGTTGAAACCGGCGAGGCAGTCGGCGATTACCTCGAGAGACTTTGATTTCTCACGAACGGCAACGACGTCACCGGGTTTCACGCGATAAGAAGCGATATTCACTACGTCGCCGTTTACGGTGATGTGCTTGTGGAGCACGAGCTGACGGGCGGCGGGGCGGCTGGGGGCGAGGCCAAGACGATAGACTACGTTGTCCAGACGCGATTCGAGAAGCTGGAGAAGAACCTCACCGGTGATACCCTTGGTGCGGGCAGCGTGTTCGAAGAGGTTGCGGAACTGACGCTCGAGTACACCGTAGGTGTATTTCGCTTTCTGCTTCTCGCGGAGCTGGAGACCATACTCTGAAGTCTTGCGGCGACGGTTCTGGCCGTGCTGACCCGGGGGGTAGTTCTTTTTTGCCAGAACTTTGTCATCACCAAAGATGGCTTCGCCGAATTTACGGGCAATCTTAGTTTTAGGACCTGTGTATCTTGCCATTTTTGTTGCTTGATTGGGTTGGCATCTCCCCCGCCCTTCCTATAGGGCTTCGTTTGAGGGGGAGTTGCCGGATGAAGATTTAATTACCTCCGATAATCACCTTCGGCTTCAGCGGGGAAGCGTCCGGATGATTCGAAAAGTTGTTGTTTGTTACTTTGCGGATCACACCGCGTCGCCGTCACCGGCAGACCCGGATCGGATCCATTTTTGTATTACGGGCACACCTGGGGAAGGATCGGAACGACACGCGGGCCGTTACCTTATCATCCTCTTGCCTCATGGCTTCGGAAGTGCTGTTCCCCGCAGCAATGGGGCGCGCTTCCGGCCATTCCTCTTCGCCGGATATCTCTACCGGGCCTGAGCCCGAAGGGATCCGACGGCAGGGGCGGGCCTCCTCAGAGACGAGATCAGACTCTTCTTCTTTTCGGAGGGCGGCATCCGTTGTGGGGCAGCGGAGTAACGTCGATGATCTCGGTTACTTTGATGCCCGCACCATCGATCGTGCGGATAGCGCTTTCGCGACCGTTGCCGGGACCTTTGACGTAGGCCTTCACAGAGCGGAGACCGAGGTCATAGGCAACCTTCGCGCAGTCCTGCGCTGCCATCTGGGCGGCATAGGGAGTGTTCTTCTTAGAGCCACGGAATCCCATCTTGCCTGCGCTCGACCAGGAGATAACCTGACCTTCGCTGTTAGCCAGACACACGATGATGTTGTTGAAAGAGCTATGTACGTGAAGCTGACCGTTGGCGTCAACCTTGACATTTCTCTTCTTTGCTGCAGCTGTCTTTTTTGCCATATTTTTAAATCTTATTTAGTAGCTTTCTTCTTGTTAGCAACTGTTTTCTTACGGCCCTTGCGGGTACGGGCATTGTTCTTGGTGCTCTGGCCGCGGAGGGGAAGACCGAGACGGTGACGGATTCCGCGGTAGCAACCGATGTCCATCAGTCGCTTGATGTTGAGCTGGATTTCGGTGCGGAGATCACCCTCGACCTTGTAGTCGCGCTGAATCACCTCACGGACAGCGGCTGCCTGGTCGTCGGTCCAGTCCTGGACCTTGATGTTCTTGTCTACACCGGCCTTCTCGAGGATTGAGTTGGCTGCGCTTCGGCCGATGCCGAAGATATAGGTGAGAGCGATCTCACCACGTTTGTTTTGCGGCAAATCAACGCCGACGATTCTAACTGCCATAGATATCTTGGTTTGTGGCTAAGGAGTTTAACCTTGGCGCTGTTTGTATTTGGGGTTTTTCTTATTGATTACGTAAAGGCGACCTTTGCGACGAACGATCTTGCTGTCCGGGGTGCGCTTTTTTACTGATGCTCTAACTTTCATATCTTGTGTGCTATTTTATTTGTATCTGAACGCGATTCGGCCTTTCGACAGGTCGTAGGGCGACATCTCCACCCGTACCTTGTCTCCGGGGAGGATGCGGATGTAGTGCATTCTCATCTTTCCCGAAATATGGGCCGTGATCTCGTGGCCGTTCTCGAGTTCGACTTTGAACATCGCGTTCGAGAGCGCTTCGAGGATCACACCGTCTTGTTCTATTGCAGCTTGTTTTGCCATATTGTTGCTTCTGTTCTTTAGAGATTGAAGGTTCGTGTCGTCCTGACTTTTGATTTATCCCTTCTCGTTCACTCTTCGGCTACCGGCGCTCCCTCGGGGGAGATTCCGAGAGCCTCTTCGATATACTTGAAAGTCGTGAGAATCTCAGGTTCGTGTTCCGTGATGAGAATCGTGTGTTCGAAGTGGGCCGAGGGCTTGCGGTCTTTCGTCCGGCACTGCCAGCCGTCGCGCTCGATCACGATGTTCTTGCTTCCGAGGTTGATCATCGGCTCGATGCAGATGGTCATATTCGGTTTCAGAAGCGGACCGATTCCGCGGCGACCGTAGTTGGGGACTTCGGGAGACTCGTGCATCGACCGGCCGATTCCGTGTCCGCACATTTCGCGGACAACGCTGTATCCGGCCTTTTCGCAGAACGTCTGGACAGCATTGCTGATGTCACCGATACGTTTGCCCGCTTTCGCGGCGGCGATGCCTTTGTAGAGCGATTCTTTCGTCACCTCGAGAAGACGGAGTGTCTTCGGGTCGACTTCGCCGACGGCGAACGTGTAGCAGGAGTCTCCGTTATATCCGTTGAGCTCAACCACACAGTCGGTGCCGACGATGTCACCCTCACGCAGGGCGTAGTTCGAGGGGAAGCCGTGGACCACAGTCTCGTTGACTTCGATACACAAGGTTCCGGGGAAGCCGTGATAACCCAGACAGGCGGGCGAACCGCCGTTGTCACAGATGAATTCACGGGCGATGGTGTCGAGCTTCTGAGTCGTGACACCCGGAGCGATCCACTTGGCGACCTCTCCGAGAGTGCGGCTGACCAGATCGCTGGCGGCACGCACCTTTTCAATTTCTTCCTCGGTCTTGAGATATATCATAATTTGTCTTGACGACGATACGGTTTAACGAGTTGCGTTTATCAGAAAGCGTTGTTGCCGGTGGTGCGACCCTGAATCCGGCTTCCGTCTTTCATCAGACCATCATAACGACGCATTACGAGGTGGCCCTCGATGATGCGGAGCGTGTCGAGAATTACGCCTACGAGAATCAGAAGCGAAGTGCCGCCGAAGAACGAGGCGAAGTTACGGTTCAGACCACACACATGGGCGATCGCCGGCAGGATGGCAACGATTCCGAGGAAGATAGATCCGGGGAGCGTTATGCGCGACATGATCGAGTCAAGATACTCGACGGTCGGCTTGCCGGGCTTGATACCGGGGATAAATCCGTTGTTGCGCTTCATGTCTTCAGCCATCTGCGCGGGACGCACGGTGATGGCGGTGTAGAAGTAGGTGAAGGCAACGATCATGAGGAAGTAAACCAGGTTGTACCAGAAACCGTACAGGTCGGTAAGAGCGCCGAAGAAACCTGTGGTCTTGGTCGAGAAGCCTACGAGTGTGATGGGGATAAACATGATTGCCTGGGCGAAAATGATGGGCATTACGCCTGCGGCATTCACTTTAAGCGGGATATACTGACGCACACCGCCATACTGCTTGTTGCCGACGATACGCTTCGCGTACTGCACGGGCACCTTGCGGGTACCCTGGACGAGAAGGACCGCACCGGCGATCACGGCGAGAAGGATGATGATTTCCACGAGGAAAAGCACCAGTCCGCCACCTGCCGAGTTGTACAGTCTGCTGGTGAATTCCTGGAAGAATGCTTCGGGAAGACGGGCGATGATACCGATCAAGATGATGAACGAGATACCGTTGCCCACGCCTTTCTGGTCAATGCGCTCGCCAAGCCACATGATGAACATCGAACCGGCCGCGAGGACGATCGTCATGAAGGCGAGCATCCAGAACGACATATCCACGTTGCCGCCTGCAGCCTGAACCTGATATTTAAGGTTCATGAGGTAAGCGGGTCCCTGGAGCAGAAGGATGATTACTGTCAGGTAACGCGTGTACTGGTTGAGTTTCATGCGGCCCGATTCGCCCTCGCGCTGCATTTTCTGGAATGCGGGGAGGACCATACCCAGAAGCTGGATCACGATCGAAGCCGTGATGTAGGGCATGATGCCGAGAGCGAAGATCGAGGCCTGAGAGAACGCGCCTCCCGAGAACATGTCGAGCAGCTGCATCAGACCGTCGGAGGTGAAGTTCTTAAGCGCCATGAGGTCATCCGGGTTGATGCCCGGAAGAACCACGTAGCATCCGAAGCGATAGATGATCACAAGCAGCAGGGTGATACCGATGCGCTTGCGAAGATCCTCGATGCTCCAGATATTCTTTATTGTTTGTGTAAATCCCATTGTGAGTCTTTATTTTTTGATTGCTGTGCCGCCGGCAGCGGTGATGGCTTCCTCTGCTTTCTTGGAGAAGGCGTCAGCCTCGACCTCAAGCTTGCGGGTGAGAGCTCCGTTTGCGAGAACCTTCACCTTCACATTTTTGGGAACCAGACCGTTTGCGCGAAGATCGGCAACAGTAATCTTCTCAAGGGCCTTTGCTTCGGCAAGAGCCTCAAGTGCGTCAAGGTTGATAGCCTTGTATTCGACGCGGTTGATGTTCTTGAAACCGAATTTGGGCACACGACGCTGGAGGGGCATCTGACCGCCCTCGAAGCCGATCTTGTGCTTGTAGCCCGAACGGGATTTCGCACCCTTGTGACCACGGGTCGAAGTACCGCCGTAACCAGAACCGGGACCGCGGCCCACACGTTTGTTCTTCTTGTTGCTGCCTACGGCAGGAGTGAGATTATGAAGTTGCATTGTCGTGTCTGATTAGAGTTTTGTCACCTCAACGAGATGATGAACGTTTTTAACCATACCCAGAATCGAGGGTACATCTTCGTGTACGACCGTCTGGTTCATTTTGTGGAGGCCGAGAGCGTCGAGTGTGCGCTTCTGAACTGCGGGGCAGTTGATACGGCTCTTGATCTGTTTGATTGCAATCTTTGCCATTGTGATGCTCTTGGATTATTTGCCGTTAAACACTTTCTCGACCGACACGCCGCGGTTCTGTGCCACCTGGGCGGGGCTGCGGAGTTCGCCGAGGGCCTCGATAGTGGCCTTGACGAGGTTGTGGGGGTTCGAAGAACCTTTCGACTTGGCGAGCACGTCGGTGATGCCGACACTCTCAAGCACAGCACGCATAGCGCCGCCGGCCTTCACACCGGTACCCTCGGAAGCGGGCTTCAGGAAAACGCGGCTGCCGCCGAATTTAGCTGCCTGCTCGTGGGGGATGGTACCTTTGTGTACAGGTACGCGGATGAGGTTCTTCTTGGCTGCCTCTACGCCCTTGGCGATAGCCGCCTGGACTTCGTTGGCCTTACCGAGACCCCAGCCGATGATTCCATTCTCGTTGCCGACAACCACGATGGCTGCGAAGCTGAATGCGCGGCCACCCTTGGTGACCTTGGTCACACGGTTGATTGCTACAAGGCGATCCTTAAGATCGAGATCGCTAGTTGTCTTTACTCTGTTATTTTTTGCCATGTCGTAGGTTAGAATTTAAGGCCGGCGTTACGGGCGGCGTCTGCAAGTGATTTCACGCGACCGTGATACAGATAACCGTTACGGTCGAATACTACTTCTGCGATGCCCTTTTCCTGGGCTTTCTTGGCGATAGCCTCGCCAACTTTGGCCGCGATCTCGCACTTTGTGCCTCCTTCGAGTCCTTTCGAAGAAGCAGATGCCAGAGTTACGCCTGCCAGGTCGTCGATAACCTGAACGTAGATGGCCTTGTTTGAACGGAAGACGCTCATGCGCGGACGCTGCGCGGTTCCGGAAATCTTACCGCGGATGCGGGTTTTGATTTTATTTCTTCTTGCGATTTTGCTAATCATGACTTCCTTGGGATTAATTATTTAGCGTTAGCCGACTTACCCGACTTGCGACGGATGATCTCGCCGACGAACTTGATACCCTTGCCCTTGTAAGGCTCAGGCTTGCGGAGCGAGCGGATCTTGGCGCATACCTGGCCGAGAAGCTGCTTGTCCGCGCTCTCGAGAAGGATGAGCGGATTTTTGTTACGTTCGCTCTTCGCCTCTACTTTGATCTCTTTGGGAAGTTTGATGAAGATGGCGTGCGAGTAGCCGAGCGAAAGCTCGAGCACCTGACCGCTTGCGGTCGCGCGGTAACCCACGCCGACGAGTTCCATCTCTTTCTTGTAACCTTCGGAAACACCGACAACCATGTTGTGGATCAGCGCACGGTAGAGACCGTGCATCGCGCGGTGCTCGCGCTCGTCGTCGGGACGGGTTACGATGATATGGCCGTCTTCTTCGGCCACCTTGATATCAGGGTTGATCTCCTGCGAAAGTTCGCCTTTGGGACCCTTGACAGTCACGAGGTTGTCTTTCACCTCTACCTTTACACCGGCCGGGATGGCGATGGGGGCTTTACCAATTCTTGACATAGTGAAATGATTCCTCCTTAATTAATAAACGTAGCACAATACTTCGCCGCCGATCTTGAGTTCTTTGGCTTCCTTGTTTGTCATTACACCGCGCGAGGTCGAAAGAATGGCGATACCCAGTCCGTTCAACACGCGGGGCATGTCCTTGTAGCCGCAATACTGGCGGAGACCGGGACGAGACACACGGTGCAGGTTCTTGATGGCGTTGACCTTGTCAACGGGATCGTACTTGAGGGCGATCTTAATCGTGCCCGACGGAGTTTCACCCTCCATGAACTTGTAGTTGAGGATGTAGCCCTGCTCGAAGAGAATCTTGGTGATCTCTCTCTTCATCTTTGAGGACGGAATCTCCACCACGCGGTGTCCGGCGTGGATGGCGTTTCGCAGTCTGGTCAAATAATCTGCTATTGGATCAGTCATTGTTGTGTTGTTAAATTGATCCGGATGTACCGGACAATATTTAATACTCTCTTGTAAAAGCACCATTGTCGACTCATTGTCACCGACTTATACACACAAAGTCTGCATCAAACGCCACCACCGGCATCTTCGTGTCCACCCCATTGGACATCCCGAAACCGGAAGCGACCCTTTCAGCAGATTTGCGCTATACATGTCACGACATGGGCGCAATGATCACTTTACGCCGCGAAATTAGCAAAAATCACTCACTTAGACAAATTTTTCGGCGCTAAAATTCATAATTTTAATGATTTTTTAGTCTGATTCCCCTTTTCACCGACTTTTGCCACTCTCCATATCGTCAAGATGCCTGAAATCTATGTCTATGAATCCGCTCTGACGCAGGGTCACCGAATGGTTGTGGTCATTGAGATAGCATCGGGACGGTGCGGAGTAGTCGGGACGCGCGAGTGACCATCTCAACGGCGAACGCGCGGTGGTTATGGCGGCTATATCCATTGCCGTGTCGAACAGGCTCAGGCTTGACGAGAGTCCTGAGTTGATATTGGCTGTCAGGTTCTTTCTTACACCGGTCGGTTCGTCTGCAAATCCGGGAGAGAGCCAGACGAGAAAGGGGACGTGAAGCTGGTAGAAGGTCGGACATGGCGACGAGTGAAGAAGCAGCCCTCGGCCGTCGTCGTAGAGATCCTCGCCGTGGTCAGCGGTGAATATCATGGCCGAAAGATCGGCGCCGGAGTTTTCAAGCCGCTCAATCACGCCGTCAAGCAAACGGTCCGTCATGAGTATCGAGTTGTCATAGGCATTTATCAGCTCGGCCTTCCACTGCACACCCATCTCCTTGTAGGTGTCCGGTACGAAATGCGCTTCCGATCTCGGATAACGGTCTCGATAGCTGAAATGCGATCCGTAGCCATGAATGATCACCAGCTGTCGTCTGTTCCCCTTTTCAAGCAACTTGTCAAGATGTGGCAGCAGATCCGTGTCACAATGCGATCCGTGTTGACAGATGTAGTCTATGTCGTCAGCCTCCTCTCCAAAGAATTGGATGAACGAGTTGTTGGGGGTCTGATTTGAAATGAAGGCGGTAGAGTATCCGGCCTCCTTGAAGGCGGTGATTATACTGCGGACATTATAGATGGAGTCGCCATAGTTTTCTGCAGTCAGATGCGAAAGAAGAAGAGGCACGCTTTTGTGTGTCGTATTCGATTCGCTGAGAGCTTTCCGAAACGCAAGAAGATCGGTCCGTTTCGAGAGCAGGGGATTCGTTTCACGCGTGTAGCCGCAGACCTGCCAGTTGTCCGCTCGTGAGGTCTCCCCTATTACTATTACATATAATTCCTTTAGAGAGTCGGGCCTATGACAGACAGCATCAAATCTGAAGTCACGGACCGCATCTTCATGGTCAGCTATCCGGTAGCTGTGCTTGGCTGCGAGCGTCATGTTATAGGCAGCGTTCACGGGATAGAGATCATTCCTCATCGAGTAGGCATGATCAGTCGCGCCGGCTATGAATCCGCATGCGATTCCGTTCAATGCTACAATCATGGAGATAATTCTCATGTACCTTCGAAACATGGATGGCAGATGTATGTTTTTCTTCCACATCCACACTCCCACAATTAGAGAAGGAAGATACAACATGGCGACCAGAACGATGATGGGGAATATGCTCCCGAATAGCTCACCGCTCTCCTCACCATTCGTTGTGGTGATGTTCAGGAACATATCGACCGCTATGACCGAGCGCCCGTAAAGAGTGAGAAGAACAATCTGGGTAATAGCCAGCAGAACGATCGGCAGGAATATCCACATCGATCGCCCGAGGTTCTTGGACAGCGTCATCAGGAAGGCGTAGACTCCGAGGGGCGCGAGTATATTGGCCGCGACCGCCACGGGCTTCAGATTCTCAGTATAGCTGAGAAGTATATTCGGTATCAACAGCAGAATCAGAAACCCGAAGAAGACGGTCTCCGGCGTGAATATCCGATGAAAAAACTCCTTGATGCGCTTAAATTTCATTTAAGTTTTCTTGAATAAAAGAGGATCGCCCCGCTTCCGAAAGCGGAGGCATGAACGATAAGAAACAGAATCACCCCGCTTCCGAAAGCGGAGGCGGGGTGACGATATTGTCGGGATGCCGGACAGACCGACATCGTCGTTTCTAAGATTACCAGCTGGCTTTCTTAACACCGGGAATCAGACCGGCAGATGCCATCTCACGGAACTGAATACGAGAGATGCCGAACTGACGCATGAAGCCTTTCGGACGGCCGGTGATGGTGCAGCGGTTGTGGAGGCGAACTTTCGAAGCGTTCTTCGGGAGCTTCTGAAGTTTGGTGAGGGCCTCGTAGTCGATATTGCCGTTTTCGTCGGCAAGAGCAGCCTTTTTGAGGGCGGCTTTCTTCTCGGCATACTTGGCTACCATGCGCTGACGCTTCACCTCACGCGCTTTCATTGATTCTTTTGCCATATTGTGTGCGGATAAAAAATTCTTTGTTGAAGATGATTAGTTCTCTTTCTTGAAGGGGAGGCCGAACTTCTTGAGCAGAGCGAAGCCTTCCTCGTCGGTGTCGGCAGAAGTCACGAAAGTGATGTTCATACCCTTGATGTTGGGCACGCTGTCGATGTTGATTTCGGGGAAGATGATCTGCTCGGTGATGCCGAGGGTGTAGTTGCCACGGCCGTCGAGCTTGGCGTTGATGCCCTTGAAGTCACGGATTCGGGGAAGAGCCACGCGAACGAGACGCTCCAGGAATTCGTACATCTTTTCACGACGCAGGGTTACCATAGCGCCGATCGGCATTTTCTTACGCAGCTTGAAGCTGGCGATATCCTTCTTCGAGACGGTGGGAACGGCTTTCTGGCCGGTGATGGCGGTGAGCTCGTTGATAGCGGTCTCGATGAGTTTCTTATCCTGGGTTGCAGCGCCGAGACCCTGGTTGATCACGATCTTCTCGAGGCGCGGAACCTGCATGGGGGTAGTATATTTGAACTCTTCGGTGAGTTCGGGAACGATACGCTCCTTATAGTCTTTTGCGAGTGTTGTGCTGCTCATTACTTGATCTCCTCTCCTGATTTTTTAGAATAACGGACCAGTTTTCCGGCCTCATTCAGACGGCGGCCGATACGGGTGGGCTTGCCGGTCTTGGGGTCGAGTACGTTAAGGTTGGAGATGGAGATGGGAGCCTCCACTTCAACAATACCACCCTGGGGATATTTGGCGTTGGGCTTGGTGCTTTTCTTGACGATGTTGAGACCTTCCACGATAGCGCGGCCCTTCTTGGGGAGCACTTCGAGGACACGGCCGGTCTTACCTTTGTCGTCACCGGCGATGGCGGCGACCATGTCACCCTTCTTGATGTGTAATTTAGCCATGTTTATCTACGGTTTAGAGCACTTCGGGTGCCAGTGAAACGATTTTCATGTTTGTGTTACGAAGCTCACGAGCGACGGGGCCGAAGATACGGGTGCCGCGGAGTTCGCCGGCGTTGTTAAGAAGAACGCATGCGTTGTCGTCGAAACGGATGTATGAACCGTCGGGACGACGGATCTCCTTCTTCGTGCGTACAACGACAGCCTTCGAAACGGTGCCTTTCTTTACGTCCGACTGGGGGATGGTGCTTTTGACGGTAACTACGATGATGTCACCTACCGAAGCGTAGCGACGACCTGTGCCGCCGAGTACATGAATGCAGAGTGCTTCTTTTGCACCACTGTTGTCTGCAACTGTTAAACGCGATTCACTCTGGATCATATTACTTCACTTTTTCGATTATTTCAACAAGTCTCCATCTCTTGGTCTTGCTCAGAGGGCGAGTCTCCATCAGACGAACGGTGTCGCCGATCGAGCATTCGTTGTTCTCGTCATGGGCATGGTACTTTTTCGTCTTGTTGACGAACTTACCGTAGATCGGGTGTTTCTCTTTCCACTTGATCTCGACAGTGATTGTCTTGTCGCACTTGTTGCTCGAAACAACCCCGATTCTTTCTTTTCTCAAATGTCTTTTTTCTTCCATTTTTCTGCGATACTTTGATGGGGATTAGTTTGCAGAAGCTTCAGCTGCAACAGCAGCGATTTCCTTCTGACGCAACACGGTTTTCAAGCGGGCGATCTCCTTGCGGTCTTTTGTGATCTTAGAGGGATCGGCTACGGGAGCAATCGCGTGCGTTACTTTCAATTCACGATAAGCCTTCTCGGCAGCCTCGATGCGGGCCTTGAGTTCCGGAATGCTTAATTCCTTGATTTCTTCCTTTTTCATTGTTGAATTATTGTTATTTTGATCTGCATCTGCCCTGCTCTTCACTTCCAGAAGCGCGGTGTCTTAAAACCGAGGTTCAGACGATTCGGCTTCGTTCGGGTCCGGGCGTGGCACACACAGCCATTTTTCATAACGTCAGCCACGGCACTCTTATTGTATGCCGGGGCAAAAAAATTTTCAGTCGGAACCGGATTTTTTCATCCGGCTCCGGCTGAAATCATATTTTAGACGTTCTGGCTGGGATCGTAGTCGCGGCGAACCACGAACTTGGTGATCACAGGAAGTTTCTGGGCTGCCAGACGGAGTGCTTCCTTAGCGATGTCGTAGCTTACGCCTTCGACCTCGAGAAGGATACGTCCCGGAGTAACAGGCGCAACGAAACCTTCGGGGTTACCTTTACCTTTACCCATACGTACCTCTGCAGGCTTCTTGGTGATGGGTTTATCGGGGAAGATACGGATCCAGATCTGACCCTGACGCTGCATATAGCGTGTCACGGCGATACGGGCTGCCTCGATCTGACGGCCGGTGATCCACTTAGACTCGAGAGTCTTGATACCGAACGAGCCGAAAGCGAGCTGGTTTCCGCGCTGAGCCTCGCCTTTCATGCGGCCTTTTTGGGCGCGGCGGAATTTGGTTTTCTTAGGCTGTAACATATGTCTCTATGAGCGTTTCTTATCGGTTGTTGTTTCTGTTCTTGCGGAAACCGCCTTTGCGACGGTCGTTCTGCTGGCGAGAGCCACCCTGCTCCTTCTGGCCGATGGCGTAAGAGGGAGTGAGTTCTTTCTTGCCATAGATCTCACCACGGCAGATCCACACCTTGATACCGAGGATACCGACTTTGGTGAGCGCCTCTACGAGAGCGTAGTCGATGTCGGCACGGAGCGTGTGGAGCGGTGTGCGACCCTCCTTGAACATCTCGGAACGTGCGATCTCGGCGCCGTTGAGACGACCTGAAACCTGAACCTTGATGCCCTCGGCACCCATGCGCATCGTCGACTGGATAGCCATCTTGACAGCGCGGCGGTAAGCTACGCGGTTTTCGATCTGACGGGCGATGTTCATGGCTACAAGCTCTGCGTCGAGCTCGGGGCGCTTGATTTCGTGAATATTGATCTGAACTTCCTTGTCGGTCAGTTTCTTGAGAGCCTCTTTGAGAACCTCTACATCCTTACCACCCTTACCGATGATCATACCGGGACGGTTGGTGCAGATGGTTACGGTGACCATCTTGAGCGTACGTTCGATGATGATGCGAGAAACGCTTGCTTTAGCAAGCTGGGTGCGGAGGAATTTACGGATTTTCGAGTCCTCGAGAAGGGTCTCGCCGTACTTCTTGCCGCCATACCAGTTGGAATCCCATCCACGGATGACACCGAGACGGTTAGCGATCGGATTTACTTTCTGTCCCATCTTGATTAAGCATTTTTGTTTTCGATTGAATCAACGAAGATAGTCACATGATTTGAACGCTTGCGGATACGGTATCCACGGCCCTGCGGAGCGGGGCGGAGGCGCTTCAGCATGGGAGCTGCGTCTACGAAGATAGTCTTCACGTAGAGCTCGCCTGCCTCGGCTTTGCGTTCGTTTTTCTGCTCCCAGTTGGCGATTGCCGAACGGAGGAGCTTTTCTACACGGCGGGAAGCCTCCTTGTTAGAGAACTTGAGGATTCCGAGGGCCTTGAATACTTCCTGGCCACGCACCATATCTACTACCAGACGCATCTTGCGGGGCGAAGTGGGAACATTACGCAGCTTTGCGAAATATTCCTGCTTGCGGGCCTCCTTCATAGCGTCTGCTGCTTCTCTTTTTCTTAAACCCATTGTGTTTGTGTTCTTTTATTTGTTTGGGGGGCCTTGTTTATTTCTTCTTGTTGCCGCCGTGGCCGCGGAAAGTACGCGTGGGAGCGAACTCGCCGAGCTTGTGGCCGACCATGTTCTCGGTCACGTAGACGGGGATGAACTTGTTGCCGTTGTGAACTGCGAAAGTGTGGCCGACGAAATCGGGAGAGATCATGGAGGCGCGGCTCCAGGTCTTGATGACCTGCTTCTTACCGCTCTCTTCCATGGCTGCCACTTTCTTTTCGAGCTTTACGCTGATAAACGGGCCTTTTTTAAGGGAACGACTCATTTGTGTTTGTTCTTAGATGATCAGTTTACTTCTTTCTTCTCTCGATGATATACTTCGAAGAATGCTTCTTCGGAGCGCGAGTCTTAAGACCCTTGGCGTAGAGACCTGTGCGCGAACGGGGATGTCCACCGGACTGACGGCCTTCACCACCACCCATCGGGTGATCGACAGGGTTCATAACGACACCACGGTTGTGGGGGCGGCGTCCGAGCCAGCGGCTGCGGCCTGCCTTACCGCTCTGCTCGAGTGCGTGGTCGGAGTTGCCGACTACGCCTACGGTTGCGCGGCAGGTCAGGAGGACTTTGCGGGTCTCGCCCGAAGGGAGCTTGATGATCGCGTAGTCACCCTCACGTGAAGTAAGCTGAGCGAACGTACCGGCAGAACGTGCCATCGAGGCACCCTGACCGGGCTTGAGTTCGATGCAATGGATAAGTGTACCGACGGGGATCTTCGCGAGGGGAAGGGTGTTGCCTACCTCGGGAGCGGCCTCGGGACCGCTCATCAGAACCTGGCCTACCTCGAGTCCGTTGGGAGCGATGATGTATGCCTTGGATCCGTCAGCATAGTAGAGAAGCGCGATACGAGCCGAACGGTTGGGATCGTATTCGATGCTCTTTACCGTTGCGGGTACGTTGTCGTTTGTGCGCTTGAAGTCGACGAGACGCAATTTTCTCTTGTGACCGCCGCCGCGATAGCGGGTCGAGAGGTGACCTGAAGAGTTACGGCCACCGGTCGAGCGTTTGCCGGTCGTAAGAGACTTTTCTGGTGTGGTAGCAGTGATTGTTCCTTTGAACACACCAATAACCTTGTGTCTTTGGCCCGGAGTCGTGGGCTTGAATTTTCTTACTGCCATTGTTGCTTAGATGTTCTTGTAATAGTCGATGGTCTGTCCTTCGGCAACGGTTACGTATGCCTTCTTGAAGGAGGGTTTCTGGCCGCGGATGAGACCGGCTTTGGTGTAGCGTGCTTTACGCTTGCCGGCATAGAGGGCCGTGTTCACTTTCTCGACGCGGACGTTGTAGAGCTTCTCAACGATGTCCTTGATCTGGAACTTGTTGGCGTCGGGAGAAACAGCGAAGACGTAGCAGTTCTGCTTCTCGCTGTAGGCGTTTGCCTTTTCAGAGATGATAGGTTTGATCTGGATATCCATTTTCTTTGATCTCCTTTCGTTTAGAATTTGTTGACGATCTCTACGGAACCTTCGGTCAGAAGGATAGCGTCGTTGTTGAGGACGGTGTACGCATTCAGGTCGATAGCCTGAGCCATGAGGGCGTTGGGCACGTTGCGAACTGAGAGCAGTACGTTGTCATTGGGCTCGGCGAAAACGAGAAGGACTTTCTTGTCTTCTACCTTGAAGTTCTTGGCGATCTTCAGGAAGTCCTTGGTTTTCGGAGCGTCGAAAGTGAAGTTTTCGACTACGAAGATCTGTTTGTCGTTTGCTTTCGAAGTCAGAGCGATCTTGCGGGCAAGAGCTTTCTGCTTTTTGTTGAGCTTTGAACGATAGTCACGGGGACGGGGTCCGAAGACTGTGCCGCCGCCACGAAGGAGGGGTGAGTTGATGTCACCGCGACGTGCGCCGCCGCCGCCTTTCTGACGGCCGAGCTTACGGGTAGAACCCGAAACCTCGCTGCGCTCCTTTGACTTGTGGGTACCCTGGCGCTGGTTCGCGAGATACTGTTTTACGTCGAGGTAGATAGTGTGTTCGGCGTTGCCCTCTTCGAGGTTGCGTGCGAACACGTCATCGTTGAGCACTACCTTGCGGCCGGTGTCTTCACCGTTGATGTTATAAACTGCTACTTCCATTATTTCTCGACTAAAACGATTGAACCTTTGGCTCCGGGGATCGAGCCCTTAATCATTAACAAATTGTGCTCAGGCAGAACTTTGATGACCTGAAGATTCTGAACAGTCACACGCTCGTTGCCCATCTGGCCGGCCATGCGGAGACCCTTGAACACCTTTGCGGGATACGAGCAGGCACCGATTGAACCGGGAGCGCGGAGACGGTTGTGCTGACCGTGGGTAGCCTGGCCTACACCGCCGAAACCGTGGCGTTTTACAACACCCTGGAAACCTTTACCCTTGGAGGTGCCGACAACGTCGACGAAACCACCCTCCTGGAAGAGGTCAACAGTGAGAGTGTCGCCCAGAGCGGGGACTGTCTCAAACGACTTGAACTCGGCCAAGTGGCGCTGCGGAGCTACGCCGGCTTTCTTGAAGTGACCGGCTTCAGGCTTGGTTGTGTGCTTCTCTTTCTTCTCGATGAAGCCAACCTGAACTGCGTCGTAACCGTCGGTTTCGACAGTCTTGACCTGGGTAACTACGCAAGGACCTACTTCGATAACAGTGCACGGAACATTTTTTCCGTCGGCACTGAAAACGGATGTCATTCCGATTTTCTTTCCTAATAATCCTGGCATTTCTTGCTTGTTGTTATTTTGGTTGCTTTGTTTTGTTTGCTTTTGTTTTCGTCCGTCCGGTCCGCAGTCATTCCCGACCCGCGCCGTTGCCGGCGGGGCCGGGAAAACTGTAGTTTATTTTTGAACCGGAGTTCCGAATCTTCTGGAGTTGTTTCCTATCAGACCTTGATGGAAACGTCAACACCGCTGGGAAGTTCCAGTTTCATCAGAGCGTCCACGGTCTTGGAGGTGGAGCTGTAGATGTCGATCAGACGCTGGAACGAAGAGAGTTCGAACTGCTCGCGGCTCTTCTTGTTGACGAAAGTGGAGCGGTTCACGGTGAAGATGCGCTTGTGGGTCGGCAGGGGAATGGGACCGCTGACAACAGCGCCGGTCGATTTTACTGTCTTCACGATCTTCTCAGCCGACTTGTCGACGAGATTGTGATCGTAACTTTTCAGTTTGATGCGAATTTTTTGGCTCATTATGATGGAGTTGTCTTTTGATTATTTGATCAGATCGACGCGGCCCTGACACTCTGCCAGAACGTTGCGGGCGATCGAGGAGCTAACCTCGCTGTAGTGGCTGAACGACATGGTTGAAGTCGCACGGCCCGAGGTGATGGTACGAAGGGCAGTCACATAACCGAACATCTCGGCCAGAGGAGCCTTAGCCTTCACGATACGGGCGCCGGAACGCGAAGTTTCCATGCCCTCTACCTGACCACGGCGCTTGTTAAGGTCACCGATTACGTCACCCATTGACTCCTCGGGAGTCACTACCTCGACCTTCATGATCGGCTCCATGAGCACCGGACCTGCCTTCTCAGAACCCTTCTTGAAGGCCTGGATAGCGCAGAGCTCGAACGAGAGCTGGTCTGAATCGACGGGGTGGAAAGAACCGTCGAGAAGAGTTACCTTGAGGCGCTCTACGGGATAGCCTGCGAGCACACCGTTCTTCATCGCGGTCTGGAAGCCCTTCTGTACAGAGGGGATGTATTCCTTAGGCACGTTACCGCCCTTAACCTCGTCGATGAACTGGAGTGAACCCTCGAAGTCCTCGTCGGCGGGTTCGATGCGGACGATGATGTCTGCGAACTTACCGCGACCACCGGTCTGCTTCTTGAAGGTCTCGCGAAGCTCGACGGGCTTGGTGATAGCCTCTTTGTAGGTTACCTGGGGACGACCCTGGTTACATTCAACCTTGAACTCACGACGAAGACGGTCGATGATGATGTCGAGGTGAAGCTCACCCATACCGGAAATAACGGTCTGGCCGGTCTCTTCGTTGGTCTCCACGCGGAAGGTGGGATCCTCCTCGGCGAGTTTCTGAAGGCCGACACCGAGCTTGTCGAGGTCTTTCTGAGTCTTGGGCTCTACGGCGATACCGATCACGGGATCGGGGAACTCCATAGCCTCGAGTACGATGGGTGCGTCTTCAGCACAGAGGGTGTCACCGGTGCGGATATCCTTGAAGCCTACGCCTGCGCCGATATCGCCACAGCCGATCTTCTCTTTCGGATTCTGCTTGTTCGAGTGCATCTGGAACAGACGGGAGATACGCTCCTTCTTACCCGAACGGGTGTTGAGAACGTAAGAGCCTGCGGGGATTTCACCCGAGTAAACGCGGAAGAAGCAGAGACGACCTACATAGGGGTCGGTTGCGATCTTGAACGCGAGAGCCGACATGGGAGCCTCGGGAGAGGGTTCGCGGGTCTCGATGGTGTCGGGATCACCTACAGCGTGGCCTTCCACAGCACCTGCATCCTCGGGAGAGGGCAGATATGCGCAGACAGCGTCGAGCAGGGTCTGAACACCCTTGTTCTTGAACGAAGAACCGCAGAGCATCGGGTTGATCTCCATCGCGAGGGTACCCTTGCGGATAGCGCGGCGGATCTCATCCTCGGTGATAGTCGAGGGATCGTCGAAATATTTCTCCATCAGAGCCTCGTCAAGCTCAGCGAGAGTCTCGAGCATCTTGTCACGATACTCCTCAGCCTCTTCGCGGAGGTTTGCGGGGATCTCTTCAACAGAGTATTCAGCACCCATAGTCTCGTCGTGCCAGAAGAGAGCCTTCATGGTGATCAGGTCGATCACACCCTTGAAGGTTTCCTCAGCACCGATCGGGAGCTGAATGGGAAGCGGGTTGGCGCCGAGCACTTCGCGCACCTGGCGTACAACCTCGAGGAAGTTCGCGCCGGAACGGTCCATCTTGTTGACGTAACCGATACGGGGAACGTTATATTTGTCAGCCTGACGCCAAACGGTCTCAGACTGGGGCTCAACACCACCTACGGCACAGAACGTAGCCACGGCGCCGTCGAGGACGCGGAGCGAACGTTCAACCTCTACGGTGAAGTCAACGTGTCCCGGGGTGTCGATAAGGTTGATCTTGTACTTCTCGCCGTCGTAGTTCCAGAAAGTGGTGGTTGCGGCNGAAGTNATNGTGATACCACGCTCCTGCTCCTGCTCCATCCAGTCCATGGTAGCTGCGCCATCGTGAACCTCACCGATCTTGTGGGTAAGACCGGTGTAGAAGAGGATACGCTCGGAGGTTGTGGTTTTACCGGCGTCAATATGGGCCATGATGCCGATATTGCGGGTATATTTGAGTTCGTCGTTTTTAGCCATTGTGATAAGAGGGGATTAGAAACGGAAGTGTGCGAACGCGCGGTTAGCCTCAGCCATGCGGTGCATGTCTTCTTTTCTCTTGAAGGCGCCGCCCTGATCGTTGAACGCGTCTACGATTTCCGCAGCGAGCTTGTCGGCCATAGTCTTGCCGCCGCGCTTGCGTGCAAAGATGATAAGGTTTTTCATGGAAATCGATTCCTTGCGATCTGCACGGATTTCGGTGGGAACCTGGAAGGTGGCACCACCCACACGGCGAGANTTAACCTCAACCTGGGGAGTTACGTTTTCGAGAGCCTTTTTCCAGATTTCGAGGGCGCTTTTCTCCTCGTTGGGCATCTTGGACTTAACTACTTCGAGAGCCGAGTAGAAGATGGTGTAGGCAGTGTTCTTCTTGCCGTCATACATGAGGTGATTAACGAATTTGGTCACCTTCACGTCGTTGAAGACGGGATCCGGAAGGATCACACGCTTCTTCGGTTTTGCTTTTCTCATTTCGAGTCTTTGCTGTGTTTTTGTTTGGCTGCTTTATTCTTCAACCGCCGGAGACCCCGCCCGTTGGCCGGGTGTCCTTTGTTATCCGTCGGTTTACTCAACCGAGGCGCGGGAGAGGAAAACGCAAATCACGCGTTGCCGTCCGTTCGCCTCATGAAGCCGCTCAAGTACCAAAAACAGAAATTAATAACTGATTTTTAGTGTAGGGCAGGCTTCGCTATTATTTCTTAGCTGCCTTGGGACGCTTCGCACCATATTTGGAGCGACGCTGGGTACGGCCCTGAACACCGGCGGTGTCGAGTGTGCCGCGGACGATNTGGTAACGTACACCCGGAAGGTCTTTCACACGACCACCGCGTACCATTACGATCGAGTGCTCCTGAAGGTTGTGACCCTCTCCGGGGATGTAGGAGTTAACCTCCTTACCGTTGGTGAGTCTCACACGTGCCACTTTACGCATAGCCGAGTTAGGCTTCTTGGGGGTGGTGGTGTAAACACGCACGCACACACCGCGACGCTGCGGACACGAATCCAGGGCAGGCGACTTNCTCTTGTCCTTGAGCACTGTGCGTCCCTTTCTTACTAATTGCTGAATAGTAGGCATTCTTGTCTCTAAATGTTTGTATTGTATTGTTTNTTTCTCCAGCCTCCGGAGAGACCGGCTTTCAGTACGTCAGCATACACNATTAGACGCAAGTCAACCCTTTCATTACGAGCGGATTAACCACGTCTATCGGACAATTCGGTCCTGAAAGCGATGCAAAGATAGCAAAAAACTATCACACAGCCAAATATTTACACCCTATTTTTTGATTTTTTATGAAACGGGCGATATTNGGGCTGCGNTCAACGGAACGTCGAGGCTACCTGAGCGACCTGCTCGTAGATCTTACGNTCAGCATCGGTCAGCGTCTTGCCCCGGCGCGCCATCACGCGCTCTGCCACNGTAAAGAACTCCTTTAGAGACATCTCCGNGAAACCACCCGCAGGACTCCCTTTACTNTAGCTCGGCAGGAAGACACGCGGGAATCCGGCACCATGAATATTGACACCGACTCCGACAACCGTCGCCGTGTTGAACATCGTGTTGATACCGGCTTTGGAGTGGTCTCCCATAATGAGACCGCAGAACTGGAGATCGGTNCGCATGAATGTGTGGNCCGCATAGTTCCAGACGCGTATTTTCGAGTAGTCNTTCTTCAGATTCGAGGCATTGGTCCCGGCGCCNAGATTACACCACTCCCCTATCACGGCGTTTCCGAGATAACCCTCNTGGGCCTTGTTGCTGAATCCGAANATCACGGCGTTGCTGAGCTCACCGCCCACCTTACAATAGGGNCCGAGCGTCGTCGCGTCATAAACGCGTGTGCCCATCTTGACAGTCGAATGCTCGCCGAGAGCGAAAGGTCCGCGCACAGAGGCATTTTCTTCGATCACGGCATCTCTGGCTATATAAACCGGTCCGTTCTTGACGTTGACGGTGGNACCTTCTATCTGCGCACCCTCTTCGATAAAGATCATCGGACGACCCTCCTCATCGGTCAGATCACCTATAATACGATTGGAGACAGGNAGAGGCTGCGACTTGCGNCCCTCCGTCAGCTTACNGAANTCATAGGCGATCATATCACCGTTGTTGAGGAACACATCGAAAATATACCGGAGGCGGCGCGGAGCGGCCGCACAGACCGAAGCCTCGTTCCATTCCGAGCGTTCGAAGCCCACACGCGATCCTCTGAATGCAAGAAGAGGACGACGGCGCTCTGCTGCTTCTTCCGAGAGATGCGGATCGGAATGAACAGGAAGATTATGGGAGAATTTCGGCTGGGCCCCGGCATCTTCGAGTACAGCCTCGCCCGGCCTCAGCGCCAACACCATTTTCACGAACTCATCGTCGGGCAGAACATTGCCTGCGATATAGAGGGCATCGTTCGCGTCGGCCTCATCCGGAGAGAAGCGCTCGCGAAGATAATAGACGGGATAATAATGGACCGACGCGTTTCCAAGCATCGCCCATTTCTCTTTTATTGTAGTTATTCCGACTCGAAAATCAGCGACCGGCCGCGTGAACGAGAGCGGAAGCAGATTGGCGAAACTTTCGTCCGTATCGAAAAGAACGATATCTGTCATGAGTGTTGGTTTGGTTCTGATAGTTGACCGTTTGAAACCCCCTCTTNAGCCCCTATAAATTCTTCCTTCCCTTTATAATCTCGCAAATATAGCACAAAAAATCGCAAGACACAAAGATTGCAATAAAAAAACGACACCGGACAAGTTTCACAACTTATCCGGTGCCATGATTTTTTAGAGTTGGTCAGACTTTCACAAGCTGCGACCAATCCTACTCAACCACTAACTTACAAATTTATATCACTATTACTTTTTCCTATTGCCTGCACCGGCTTCGTTAGAAACCGATCTCGCCGAAACCACAACGACGAGTAGGCAAACAGTTCTTTGTCTTTCCTTCACTGCAAAATTAATACCTTTTCTTTTTTTGTNCAAGANTNAGGAGGTCTAAAATACATTTTTCATACCAAAATTACGACATTTTGACCAGAATTGTCATAAATAGAACAGCGACCACCACAATATTGCAGTCCTTTCAGCTATATTTTTTGACCTCTCAGCAACAAAAAACGTCCTCGAAAATTATATAAAAAGACCCAAGAATCTACGCGCGATTGGCCGATTGAAGATTTTTTGGTAAATTTGAAGCGTAAAAAAATCCATTCTATATACCATGGCAAAAAAGAATCTTGAATATCTCGCCGCTCTCCGGAAGGCGATGAAAGAACACGGAATCGACTGCTGCATCATCACCGGCACCGATCCCCACCAGAGTGAAATCCCGCCTCACCACTGGCGCGGACGCGAGTGGCTGACCGGCTTTGAATCCGGCAACGGCACCAACGGCACCGCCGTCGTCCTGGCGGACAAAGCATATTGCTGGACCGATTCGCGCTATTTCATCCAGGCCACCCAGCAGCTCGAAGGCACAGGCTTCGAGATGATGAAGGAGGATGGTCCCGACGCGGTAGATCTCGTCGACTGGGTCACCGAGCACATGAATGCCGGCCAGACCGTCGGCATCGACGGCATGACATTCTCCGTCAGCTTCGCCCAGCGTCTCGAACAGGAACTCAGCGACAACGGTATCAAGCTCAACACAGATTTCCCGCAGTTCGACTATATATATCCGGACCGTCCCGAGCGTCCGAAAAATAAGCTTTTCGTCCACGACGAGAACATCGTCGGCGAAACCGTANACAGCAAGGTCGGCCGCATCATGACCGAAGTCAAGGGTGAACTCGCCAATGCGATCCTCCTCTCGGCTCTCGACGACATCGCNTGGGCGACAAACCTGCGAACAGCCGGCGACATCACCTTCTCCCCCATCTTCGTGGCGTTCCTCTATCTTGACGACAACCGCCGTGTCCTCTTCGTCGATGCGGAGAAGCTGACTCCCGAGGTCAACGACCACCTCAAGAAGTATGACTTCGAAGTCGAGCCTTATGACTCGGTGACCGATTTCGTCGCCAAGCTCCCGAAAGAGACCCGTCTGCTCCTCGACCCCGAGAAGACAGCCCGCGGTGTCTATGACCACGTCGGCTGCACGACCGTATTCGGCGGCGCCGGCGTCGCCAAGCTCAAGAGCGTCAAGAACGACACCATGATCAGCAACCTCGAGATAGCCATGGAGAAGGACGGCGTTGCCCTGACCAAGTTCTTCATGATGGTCGAACGCGAGTATCCCGACGGCAAACTGACCGAGGTCGAACTCGGCAAGCGTCTTCGCGCATTCCGTCTGGCTGATCCGACGTGTGTAGACGAGTCGTTCTCTCCGATCCTTGGATGGAACGCTCACGGCGCCATCGTCCACTATGAGGCGACCGAAGAGACCGATGTCGTCATCGAGGGCGACGGACTTCTGCTCGTNGACTCCGGCGGTCAGTACAAGCAGGGCACAACCGACATCACACGCACAATCGCGCTGGGCACTCCGACCGACGAGATGCGCCACGACTTCACCCTCGTGATGAAAGGCCATATCGCGCTGGCCCGCGCCAAGTTCCCCGCCGGAACCACCGGCCATCAGCTCGACGTTCTCGCGCGCCAGTTCCTCTGGAACGAAGGTAAGGCCTACTATCACGGCACAGGCCACGGCGTAGGCTTCTTCATCAACTGCCACGAGGGTCCGCAGAACATCCGTCTGAACGCCAACCCGACTCCCCTCCAGCCCGGCATGATCACCAGCAACGAGCCCGGTCTCTATCTCGAAGGCCGCTACGGCATCCGCTGCGAGAACCTGATCGTGACCACCGACTGGGAGANCACNGAGTTCGGCCAGTTCTACCGCTTCGAGACCATGACCCTCTTCCCCTTCGACCTCACCCTCTTCGAGACCGCAATCATGACAGACGAGGAAATCGAATGGCTCAACAACTACCACGCCAAGGTACGCGCNCGTCTGACTCCGCTCCTCTCNCCCGAAGAGGCCGCATGGATCGAGAANAAGACCGAGCCCCTNGTCAGGAAATAACCCGCAGAAGAAATCCGGAAAAATTTCATAATCCAAATCCCGAAATAAATGGCAATCATTCAAGAAGTGAGGGGCTTTACACCCGTGATCGGTCCCGATTGTTTTCTGGCGGCCAACGCCGTGATCGTCGGNGACGTTGTCATGGGTTCCGAGTGTTCCGTATGGTTCAGCACGGTCCTGCGCGGCGACGTNAACTCGATCCGCATCGGTGANCGCGTCAACATCCAGGANGGNTCNGTCCTCCACACCTTATATCAGAAATCGACCATCGAGATCGGCAACGACGTCTCTATCGGCCACAACGTGGTCATCCACGGCGCCAAGATCCACGACTATGCACTGATCGGTATGGGAGCCATCGTGATGGACGACGCCGAGGTCGGCGAGGGANCCCTCGTAGCCGCCGGCAGTGTCGTGCTTTCGAAGACAAAAATCGGAGCCCACGAGCTCTGGGCCGGCTGTCCCGCGAAGTTCGTCAAGATGGTCGAACCCGAGAAGGCAAAGGAAATGAACATCAAGATAGCACGCAACTACCTGATGTACTCCAAATGGTATGGTCCCCAGGACCGCAACCTCTCGCTCGAAGACCTCTGACCCATCCCCATCTCCACCAACATCAAGGNGCGCCCGGCNNNNGNCGGGCGCTCCTTGCCATTGGTAGGGNGTGNGGAGGGACCGAAAGGGGGTGGAAAGGGGNGNTGGAGAGGGGTTGGGGTAAAAACTGCAATAAAAAAATCAGAAAAATGGGNCAAAAATTTTGTTGATTGAGTTAGTTTTCATAATTTTGCAACCGCAAATGCGCCTGTCCGCCATGCGGTATGGGCGTTTGCGCCATAAAATCAGCAAAAAAATAATCAATACATAAAACCAAAGCATGATAATCGTACAAGTAAAAGACGGCGAAAGCATTGAAAAAGC
Organism: Bacteroidales bacterium; assembly: GCA_014800785.1. Lineage (GTDB taxonomy): Bacteria > Bacteroidota > Bacteroidia > Bacteroidales > Muribaculaceae > Lepagella. Next base: position 6,782 of record JAAVFK010000021.1, on the reverse strand, counting down.
GCTGAAAAAGTTCAAACGTAAATTCGAAAGAACCGGCATCGTAAAAGAACTGCGTAGCCGCCAGGCTTTCGAAAAGCCTTCGGTAACCAACCGTAAGAAGATGATCAAGGCCGTTTACGTTCAGCAGCTTCGTCAGGCTGAGCAGTAAACTGTATGCCTTCGGGCGGACGGGGAGATTAAAGAACAGTACAGACGCATGATTTCGTGCGTCTGTACTGTTTATATTTTAGGCCGGCTTCACCGAATTTCACTNCCATCCNGGTGCNGNNTCNTGCAGNGTGCGGNAGCTACACAATCGAATCATGAATCATATTGCAGACTTTGAATCATATCTTCTCTATGAGCAGAGGCGCAGCGGAGAGACCGTCGAGGCCTACTGTCGCGATGTGCGNCAGTTCTCCGAGTTCCTGTGCGGAGACGCGACCGACAGATTCGATCCCGAATCGGTGACGGTCAACGACATCCGGGCATGGCTCGCCTCCCTCTCGACCGAAGGTAAGACGGCGCGGTCAATACGGCGCAAGACCCAGAGTCTGCGCGCCTTCTTCAGATTCCGGATGGTCACGCTCGGCTCGAAGTCCAACCCCGCAGCCGACATAGCATTGGCCAAGACNCCCTCACCTCTACCCGACTTCGTGCCGACCGGCGAGATGGAAACACTTCTCGACAATCCCGAGCCCACGGCCGACTCATTTCAGGCGGCGCTCGACCATGTGGTCATCTCCACCCTCTACGCCACCGGCATACGCCGNGCGGAACTNCTCTCGCTGACTGACTCNTCGATAGACTTCGGNAAGANAGANATGAGGGTAACCGGCAAACGCAACAAAACCAGAATCATCCCTCTGGCCGACGAGTTGCTGGAGGAGATTCGCGACTGGCAGGAGCTGAGAGACNCAACGGTCAAGAAGCGCACCCCGGCCGACCGGCTCTTCTGCGGAAAAAGGGGAACGCTGAGCGAATTCACCGTGGGGGGCATAGTCAAGCGCACGCTCGCGCCGACCTCGGCTGTCAAGAAAAGTCCGCACATCCTGCGCCACACCTTCGCCACCTCCCTCCTCAACGGCGGAGCNGACCTCAACAGCGTCAAAGAGCTGCTNGGCCACGCCTCCCTCTCCTCNACNCAGATCTATACCCACCTGTCGTTCGACGACCTGCGCCGCGCCTACGACGCCGCCCATCCCCGTGCTGCGCAAGGAGACACACGTGACCCAAAACCGGGTTCGCACTTATCGGAAGAGGAGCCACCGGAAGCGGAATGTTAAAAGCGGAATGTTAAAAAATGTGGCATGAATAGACCCTAAGTGGATTTTTTTTGTTACCTTTGTATATCGCTCTGCCGGACATCATCTCGGGNTTTCCCGACAGGCTCACGCCGAGGTCCGACAGTTCAGACCAACGTAACTATCCACTCGAGCGGCAGGCGTCCNGCTCTGCGCTTATCTAAAAGCAAAACTATGGAAACCAAAATCAAAGCTATCCATTTTGACATCAGCGACAAGCTGGTAGAGTTCACCAATAAGAAAATCGACAAGCTCGCACGCCGATATGACGTAATCGGCGACATCGCTGTCAACTACACCCTCGTNAAGCCCGAGGCCGCCCGCAACAAGGAGGCCGGTGTCGAGGTAAACGTACCCAACCAGGGCAAGCTCTACGCCTCGAAGACAGCAGACAGCTTCGAGGAGGCNCTCGACCTCTCACTCGAGGCTCTCGAGCATCAGCTTGAAAAAACAAAGAACGTAAAATGAATCTGAAAGCCAAGTCACCTCTCGACAAGGTCAAGGTCTTCGAATTCTCAAAAGTATGCGATCCGCGTGGCAACCTCTCCTTTATCGAGGAGGGGTGTCACGTGCCGTTTTCCATCAAGCGGGTCTTCTATATCTATGACGTCCCGGGCGGNGAGACACGCGGTGGCCACGCCCATCGCGAGAACGCCACGGTGCTGATCGCCGTCTCCGGCTCGTTCGACCTCCATCTGACCGACGGNCGCGACGAGATCGTGGTGACACTCAACCGTGCGAACAAAGGCGTTCTGATTCCTCCCGGAGTCTGGGACTCNATGCACAATTTCACCACAGGCACGGTATGCCTCGCCCTCTGTTCCCACCACTATGAGGAGGAGGATTATATCCGCGACTTCGACGAGTATAAACGCTACGTCGAGGAGGCGGCCGGCAAGTGATGACCCTCCCCAAAGAAACTGACCCGACNGACCTGACATCCATGACCCTCCAACCGATCCCCTTTCTCGATCTGAGCGAGACCTCCGCGCGCTTCGGNACGAAGCTCGAGGAGGCGGCTGCNCGTGTCGTTCGTTCGGGACGCTATCTTCACGGCGCCGAGACGCACCGGCTCGAAGAGCGGCTCGCNGCCATGTGTGGCGCTCGCTTTGCGATCGGCGTATCCAACGGACTGGACGCACTGCGNCTGATTTTCAGGGGATACCTTGAGATCGGTCGTCTGCATAGGGGACAGGAGGTGCTCGTACCCGCCACAACCTACATCGCGTCCATCCTCCCGCTCGTCGAGTTCGGACTCAAGCCGGTGCTTGTCGAACCCGATGAANCTACAATGAGCCTCGACTGGATCAAAGCTCTTGAGATGGCNGGNCCNGANACNGGNGCNNTNCTGACGGTNCANCTNTANGGNATTCCCTCNTGGGANGCCNNNATNGCNCNNGAANTNCACCGNCGCGGAATNCTNATNGTNGANGANAACGCNCAGGCCATNGGTGCCGANGCNGCCGNNCCGGGANTGAACGGNNGCNNGNNGTTGCGGNGGNNTNGGNGACGCNGCNGCCTTCAGTTTCTATCCCACGAAAAATATCGGTGCGTTGGGCGATGCCGGAGCTGTGGTCACCTCCGACANGGAATTAGCCGAAATGGTCCGCGTGCTGGCCAACTACGGCTCCGACCGCAGATACCACAATATCGTCTGTGGCTACAACTGCAGAATNGATGAAATTCAGAGTGCGCTGTTGAATGTCAAACTCGACGCGATGGCGGAAGACATCGCCATGCGCCGACGTGCGGCCGAAGTATANCTCAGAGAGATCCGTCATCCCGAGCTACTTCTCCCCCACCCTCCNGCGGGAACACAGACCGTCTGGCACCAGTTTGTCGTCAGGTCGGCCGAACGCGACCGACTCGCGCAAGAACTAAAGGAGGCAGGCGTNGGGACTGACATACACTACGCCACNCCCCCTCATCTCCAGCCGTGNCTGGCNGACCTGCAACACGNGCCGTTGCCGCTGACCGAGAAACTGGCTTCCGAAGTGCTCTCGCTNCCGATAGCCAATATCTCGCCGGAGACTGCTTCCGAAATTTCGAGNCGCATCAACGCNTCGTTCCAAGGGAATACTTCCAAACCCTGACGAAAATAAACTTCTTCTTTCTATATTCTTTCTAACCTATCATGGACAATAACAACAGTCCGTCAAAAGCTCCCGANAAGAAACGCTCCACGGCGACGATACTTATGATTTTATCTATCGTCATCGTCATAGCAGCTTTCTTCTCCATGTATCCGGCATTCTTCGCCGGCGCTCAAAAAACAGCCTATATCAAGATACCNCGCAACGCTACCTACGAGATGCTGAACGACTCCCTGACCAAATATGAGGGGAAAAGCTACGCCTCTCATGTGATGCGATTCGTACGTCTGCGCAACACCGATCTCTCGCGCCGGACAGGTGCCTACGAGATAAGAAAAGGTGAATCACCTTTCGTATCCATGCGCAGACTGACAAGCGGCGGTCAGACACCGATACACTTGACGATCAANGTCACCCGCAGCCTGCAGAATCTCGCTGAAAGAATAAGCACGAAAGTCGAAGCCGACCAGGCCTCGATATACGCCGCGTTGACCGATCCCGAAATACTCGCCGAGTATGATCTCACTCCGGAAAATGCGAAGGCGCTGATATTCAATGACACCTACGATCTTTTCTGGACCGACTCTCCTAAACAGATCATGTGGAAGATCGGCAACGTTTACAGCCGTCGCTGGAACGAAGAACGACGCCGTAAAGCCAAAGAACTCGGACTGACTCCCGCGCAGGTGATGACCATCTGNTCGATCGTNGACGAAGAGACCAATGCCGTCGCGGAGAAAGGCCGTGTCGGACGCGTGTACATAAACCGCTATAACTCCGGGATGAAACTCCAGTCTGACCCNACNGTCAGATATGCGCTNGGAGATTTCTCGATCAGACGTGTGACGGCCGATCATCTGAAAGTCGATTCTCCTTACAATACCTATAAGTATGGCGGTCTTCCTCCGGGTCCGATCCGCACGACCAGTCTGGAGACAGTAGACGAAGTTCTCAACTCCGTGCCCACCTTCGACATCTATATGTGTGCACGCGAGGACTTCTCCGGACGCCACAATTTCGCCGTGACCTACGAGGAGCATCTCGAAAATGCCCGTAGATACCGCAAGGCTCTCGACGAACGCGGAATACACTGACCGTCTGACTAATATCATCATTAGATGTATCCTCTTCGAGCCATCTGCACGGCATTTCTGATTTCACTCCTATGTTCGGTTACGACCGTCGCCCAAAGTGAAACGGCTAAAAAGGAAAAGTGGGAACGTCCCTTTCGGGAAGCTCCCGTTTTTCCGGCAAGTCTGCGCGAAGAGATGAACGAGGAAATGCATCTTCAGAGCGACTCGCTCTCTGAATATGTCTCACCTGAGGTACGCGCCTTGTCAGACAGCCTTATAAACAATTCCGGACAAGGATCATTGACTTCACCCGGCGCGCCGTCGGTTGTCATGAGGCACCACGTCGAATCCCCCCGAGCCTCGGGAGTCTATATACCTAAAGCACCGGAAGCACCCGTTGACACTACCAATTTCAACTGGTGGTATATGCTCAAGCACGGGCGACTGAAACTTTCGGACGAACGGGTTGAGTGGCCCAGGTTTCTTGGATGGTGCGTCAATATCTATAACCATGTGAACAGGGCGATAAACTCGTATGATCCTGTCTATGTAGAACCAATGCCGGAAGATGGAATGATCCGTATAATCTCCGACAACTGGAATGATATGTATGGCATCGACCTGAGTTCCAATAAGAGAGTTGGACTCAATTCACGCCCGTTCTATACCGCGGGACTCGATCTGTCATATTTCGGAATCGGCTATACTCTCTCTCTCGATCTCAGCAATATCATCGGCAACCGGAGCGAAGACCACAAGAGCCACAAGCTCGGCTTGACCACACAGGTTTTCGCAATCGACTATAAGTTCAACTCGTCTAAAGACGGTAGTCGCATCATGTCTTTGAGCGATGTTCCGGACCATATCGAATTGGGCCGCGAATTTCCGGGAGTGGACATGCGGACATGGTCGCTGACCGGCTACTATTTCCTCAACAATAAAAAGTATTCCCAAGCCGCCGCTTACAGCTATTCCCGACGACAGAAAAAAAGCGCCGGGACAATTCTCGTGGGGATAAGCTATACATCCAGCGATCTGTTCTTTGACTTCGAGAAATTACCCGCTGACCTGCTTCCATATATGGCAGATCAGGAAACACTGAAGTATAGATTCCACTATCGGAATACGGCCTTGTTGCTTGGATATGCCTACAATTTCGCTATCCACCGCAATTTCCTGATCAATCTCACGGCGGTTCCCGGCCTCGGGATCAACCATTGTTATGAAGACTCTCAGGACAGATCGCGCAACATGGTGGCATTCTCCGGCCACGGAGGGATGTCGGCCGTCTATAACCTGAACCGATTTTTCTGTGGCGCCGATGCCAAATTCGACGTTATCGCCTACCGGACATCGCGCTATGGTCTGATCTCCAACGTCATCAATTTCTCCCTCTCCGTAGGAAGCAGATTCTGAAACTGAAAACCCGGAGTCCGGTCAAAAAGACAGGAGCAGGCTCCGGAGAGACATATAATTATCAAGCTATCAATCTAATAATTATCAAGCTCTCAATCTGAGGTTTAAGCGCACCTTATCATTAAACCTGCTTAAGTAAATAAAACAATTTATCACTTCGATAATTTCTTAAAATTAGTTGAAACTGTTTGGAATTATAAAATTTGTTTGTAACTTTGCCGTCGCAGACCGCCCGTAGAGCCCGGTTGTGGGATAGAGGGTGAGGCTGTGTACATTTTGATAAGCGTTTATCGACGCTTGTTCTTGGCGGTCACGAATCTCGCAAATTCAAAACCCAAGTCAAGGACGGGCAGCGGTAGATGTCACGTGGATATGTCATGTCCAATCTGAGCGGATTTTCCAGCCGGAAATCCGTTCAGATTGATTGCATATGCAAGCGTAGGCTCTACACGTTGCCGTTCACTTGGGTAGGCAATGCGAGAGCCTGTGACCGGGAACGGCAATGATAAGGTTCCTGCGCTTCTTTTTTTGGTACAGAGTCTTTAGAGAATCTGTCATCAGGGGACCGTGACAGGCTCTCGCGTCAATGTCCGTATGAAAGACCGGTCCCTGCGCAAGACCTCCCGGCTCGTATGCCGTCTTGTTCTACTTCCGCTGTTCGTCTTCCTGCTGATCTCGTTCCCGGCCCGGCTGAGGGCCGAGTCGGTCGCGGTCGGCACCAACATGCTCTACTGGCTTTCGGCCACGCCCAACGCCGGCGTGGAGTGGGCCGCCTCGGAGCGGTTCTCGCTCGCCCTCTCGTTCGGATACAACGCTTTCAATTTCCCCGACCGTACCAATTCGGCCGGCAATCCGGCCAATCCCAAGCTCCACCACTGGTCCGTGATGCCCGAAGGGCGTCTGTGGCTGCGCCACAC
>JAAVFK010000020.1 GCA_014800785.1 Bacteroidales bacterium | reverse complement strand
GGGGGCGGCCTAAACCGCCCCCAAGAGCGGACTGCGACAAGACCATTCTCAAATAATCTAAGGTGGATGTAATTTTTGCCTCATTTTATTTGGTTTTTAATATAGTTCGTTATTGGTGGGGTTGTCGGGGGGTGTTGGTTATTGGTGGAAGTTGGTCGGGGTGTTGGTTATTGGTGGGGGTGTTGGGGTGTAGTTATTGTTGGTAGGTGTTGTTGGGGTTGGTGGGGGCGGTGGTTTGGGGGGTGGGGGTGGCGTTGTAGCCGATTTGGGTGAAGGCGGCGGCGAGGGTTTCGGCGTCGGTCTTTTTGTCGTCGTAGGTGATGGTTACGGTTTGGTCTTTCAGGTCGGCGTGGACGGCTTTGACGCCTTTTTCGAAGCGGAGATGGTTCTTGATCTTGGCAACACAGTTTTTGCAGACCATTTCGGGTTCGATCTTGAAGGTTGCGTCGGTGTTCTCCGCCGCGACGGGTAGGAGGGCGCAGAGCGCCGCTATGGATAGGATTGCTTTTTTCATTTTCTTTTATTTGAGTTGGTGTTTTTGAAGGGGGCGGGGTCGTTTGGGAGCCCGCAAGCGGGCTCTGCGGGGGACGAACGCCGGGGTTGTGGGGAACACGAGCTTCGCTCGTGTCGCTCGACGAAGACGCGCGGGGGGAGGAAGAGGGAGAGACGAGGGGGAGAGGGAGCCGGCGGGGGCGGCTGGGGGGTTATAGGTTGAAGCGGAAGCCTATGTAGGCCATGGCTCCGTGGAGGGGGCCGTAGATCATGGTGGCGTCGAAGTCGGGGCCCCAGGGGTTGGCGGAGCCGATCACGGGGGTGGGCTGACGGTAGTTGGTCAGGTTCTCTCCTCCTATATAAACGGACCAGTGGCGGAAATTGCGTGTGATTTGCAAATTTAACATGGGATAAGCTTTGAAGCGCTTCCCCCAGAGCGGATTTTCCGGGTCGGGATCGGGCATGCGGCCGGGGCCGTTGACTGCCAGCGTCAGGTCGAATTGCCAAAGACCCATAAAGGGGGTGTAGGAGGCGGTCAGCATTGCCTTCCATTTCGATTCGAGGGGTGCGGACCGGAGACCGCGGCCGAAGTCGATGCGGGCGTCGGTATAACGCGCGGCTACCATCACGTTGAGGTCTTCAATTATGTCGACAGATGCGTCGAACTGGGCTGCGTGGCTGTATGACGCTCCGACTCCGGCGCGAATTACGGCTTGGTGCGGATCGGCGTCAAGATCGACACCTATCTGTCGGTTGAAGCGGGTGTAGTAGTACTCGGCGTTGAGCGCCAATGTGCGCCATCCGATGGGTATATTGGCAGAGACGCCGCCGCCGAAGTTCCATGCCTTCTCCTGAAGGGGAAGGTCGGGTAGGACTATTTCGCGGGCCGAGGCCAGGAGGTAGGAGTAGTCGGAGAGGTAATGGGGATTGCGGTAGCCGCGACCGGCGGTGGCGTGAACGGACCAGACCTCGTCCGGATTCCACTTGAGGTGAAGCCGCGGGGTGAACATGAGGCCAAACACCGATGATTGGTCGAGGCGTATGCCCGCCATACCGATGAACTTGGAGTCGAGATTGAGGGTGTATTGCGCATACGCGCCGCCGGCCGTCTCCTTCTCAAGTCGGTCGGTGAGGTCGGCCGGTGTCGTTTGTTCGGGAGAGAGGCTGTATTGCTGGTCGAGGCGGTCATACTGGAGCGAAAGACCGGCCGAGAGCTTGTGCATCTGGCTCCAGGATCTCTCAAACATCGCCGAGAGATAGACTTCGTTCTGTTGGGCATAGAAAAGGCGATGACCGTAATGAGAATCGAGGTCCTGCCACGATGTGGAGACCATGAGGGCCACGCTTCCGTCGTTCTCCTTGTCGAATATGTAGGCGTTTTTTGTGAAGGCCTCGATACGACGCGTGTCTATGGCGGTCGTATAGTGCTCTTGAGCTTCGCTTTCCGAGAGTCTGTGGGAGCTGTGTCCGGTCTGTCCCGAACGGCGCTTTTCGTCAAGAGCCTTTACGGCGCCCTGAAATACGTAGGAGTCGCCCATCCAGGCCCAGCGGTTCATCCACGCGAGCTGTTCGACCTTGGGCATATCGGTGAAGCCGTCGCCGTTGGCGTCGTGATCCATAAGCGCTTTCTCGTAGTGGGCGAGAAGGGAGGTTGAGAGGCGGGAGGTCAGATGTTTCGACGCGGCGACATTCGCCTCTACTTTCGCTTCGGAATCCACATATCCGTTGAGGGCGAATTCCTCCTCGAGTTGGGGTTTGCGGAGCTCGATGTTGATTTGGCCGGTGATTGACTCGTATCCGTTCTTGACCGAGCCCGCACCTTTTGAAACCGAGATCGATTTCATCCACGGGCCGGCGACATATCCGAGACCATACGGGGCGGCGAGCCCACGGAATGCGGGTATGTTCTCGTTGAGCATCTGGACATAGCGTCCCGACAGGCCCAGCAGACGGATCTGGCGCGCTCCGGTCGCGGCGTCCGAATATGAGACGTCGACTGAGGGGTTGGTGGTGAAGCTCTCGCCGAGGTTGCAGCAGGCGGCGCGCAGAAGTTGGGCGGCCGATATCATCTCGGTGTTTGTGGGGTTGCCTCGAAATTTGAGATTATCTTTCCGGCTGACGACTACTACGTCATCGAGCATCCATTCGGTTGTATCGGCGGGTGCTGTAGGAGTTGATATTGAGGCGGTTCCTAATAGGAGGGCTATGAGTGGGGACATAGGGGAAAGGTTGGTGGGGGGAGGAGGGGGAGCCCGCAAGCGGGCTCTGCGGGGGACGAACGCCGGGGGAGGGTTAGAGGCGCTGGCCGAGCCAGTAGCCGAAGGCGCAGGCGAAGAGGCCGACCATTACGGTGGCGGTGCCGAAGATAATCCAGACGCCGAGGTGGCCGCTTTCGAAGTATTTGACGCAGTCGAGGGTGAATGAGGAGAAGGTTGAGAAACCTCCGCAGAATCCGGTCATGGTGATCAGCGTGAATGCGGTCTTGGTAGTGTCGGACCATCCGCTGCCGACGAGCAGGCCGGCGAAGATTCCGATCAGCAGACATCCGGTCGAGTTTATGAGCCAGGTCGGGAATGCGGCCCATAGACCGTTGGTCTTTAGTCCGAGTTCGATCAGGAGGCGACAGACGGCGCCGATTCCGCCGCTGACGAAGACGAGAAGAATTTTGATCCAGATTGACATTATCGGGGAGGTTTGGAGGTTGATTTTGAGGGAGGAGGGGGACGAGGGGGAGCCCGCAAGCGGGCTCTGCAGAGGACGAACGCCGGGAGGGGAGGGGGGACACGAGCTTCGCTCGTGTCGCTCAACAAAGACGGCGCGTGGGCGACGCGGGGAGCGCGGGAGGGGGAGGTGGGGTATAAGAAAAGGGCGGTGGCTCGAGAGCCCTCGCCCTATTCATAAAATAAGCAAAAGTGTTTTATTATTTTATGAGGAGTCTTTTTTGCCTTGATCGGAAGAGGTGTCAGATCTTTGAGAGCAGGGTCCGGATGCAGATCCGGGGGCGTTCTCGGCGATCAGCTTGCCTCACTTTCCCTGACGGGCCTGTTCGCGCTCGATGTATGCGTCGATAGACACACCGTTTCCGAGCTGGAATTCAGGGAAATCAGATTTGATGGTCTGATAGCATTTTTCGGCGTCGCCATACTTTTTCTGCTCGTCATAGACGTTGGCTTCCTTGAGNAGGACGCGCGGAACGATCTGGGGGTTGCCGCCGGCTTTGCGGACAGCTTCGTTGTATGCGGCGATTGCGTCGTCATACTTCTTGAGGTTCACGTAGCAGTCGCCGAGAAGAACCTTGGCGTTGGCTTCGAGGACTTCGTCTTTGGTCTTGAACTTCTGGAGATATTCGGCTGCGGTCTTGTAGTCGCCGATCGAGTAGTATGCCTGGGCAGCGCTGAGGGCGGCTACNTTNCCGGCGTCGGTGCTNCCGAACTCGTCGGCTACTTTCTTGTATTCCTTGGCGGCTACNGAGTCGTTGGTTGCGGTCATCTCAACCTTGTTGTAAGCGTCCCACGCGCGGTCGTTCTTCGGGTTGCGGAAGAAGTAGATGTAGCAGAGGGTCGCGGCTGCGACAACGAGCAGGGCTCCGAAGGCCACGTAGATGGCCGATTTGTTTACAAAAATCTGACGGCCCACGTTGGTGAGACCGTTATTGAGGTTGTCGAGGGTAGACGGATCTTCGTNCTGATTGTTGTTTGCCATCGGTTGCTTTTGTTTGATTGGATGGGGGTGTGAGGGGTCCGCTTGATCGCTCCGGAGAGCACACGGGCACAATTCAGTCGCAAAATTAGCTAAAAAAATATTGTCAGCCAATTTTTTGAACAAGTTTTTTGGTGCGGNTGGACATAAAATTGTAATTTCGTGGAAAAATCAGCGTCCGGATTATGAGAAACAGTCAGGAATTAGGTCTNAGAATCGGTCAGCAGCAGCGGCTCAGCCAGCAGCAGCTCCGTTTCGTGCGTATGCTTGAGATGAATCCCGAGGAATTGCGGGCGGCGGTNGAGACNGAGGTCGAGGCCAATCCNGCGCTCGAATCCGAGGAGCGCTCCGGCGAGAGCCTGCCGGAGATAGACCGCACCGACGGCGGCGCGGAATGGGGNNGCNCNGGTTCATCGTGGAGCGGAGACAGGGCGCTGATGCGNGGCTACCGCTCAGGCGGCGACGCGACCGAGATTCCCTTNGCACCCGAAGATCGGACCGGNTCGCTNGCCGACTTCCTGCTCGGGCAGCTCGGCCAGTTCAACGCATCGGAAAATGTCCTCGCCGGCGTCCGCTANCTGATCGGCAGCATGGACTCGAACGGCTATATATATCGTCCGGCGGAGAACCTGCGCCACGATATGGAATTTCAGGAAGGACTNGTNCTGACAGACAGNGAGATGGNCGAGGCATGGAAGATAATCCNCCGTCTGGATCCNCCCGGTGTCGGAGCGTCGAGNCTTCAGGAATCTCTTGAGATCCAGCTTGAACGGCTCGCCCCNGGACGGACGCGTGACCTCGCGCTGANAATACTGAAAGAGGAATATGACCTNTTCACCAAGAAGCANTTCGACCGTATCGGCTCGGCGCTCGGCGAGCGAAAAGAGGATGTCGCGCGGGCCGTGGAGCTCATACGTTCGCTCAATCCCAAGCCCGGCGCATCGGTCGGGAGCGCGGCCGACGACGTGGCCAACGTCATAGTCCCCGACTTCATCTTCGACCGCGACGACGACGGGAATATGAGTCTGACGATGAACAACCGCTTCCCCGAGCTGAGAATAAGCCGCTCGTTTGACGAAGCCGTNGCCATGCTCAAGACCCCGGCCGAGAAGAAGCGCAACAGCTACGTTCTCGGAAACTGGCGNGAGGCCCGCGACTTCATTGAGCTNCTGAGTCAGAGACAGGCCACTATGATGCGCGTCATGGGNGCCATACTCAAGCTCCAGCGTGAATATTTCGAAACGGAAGACATCTACCGCCTNCGNCCNATGATAATCAAGGATGTAGCGGCCGAGACGGGGCTTGACATATCGGTCATCTCGCGTGCGACNGCCAACAAACATATCGAGACNCCCTGGGGGACATTNCCCCTNCGNTTCTTCTTCAGCGACACCGTCGGCGACGAGAACGGCGCCGANACCGAAGCGCTGACCAACCGCAAGATAGANGCCGAGATCCGTACCATAGTCGANGGCGAAGACAAGCGCCACCCNCTCAGCGACGAGAAGATCCGCGAAGCCATGCTCGCGCGCGGCTATGACGTTTCGCGACGCACGGTCGCGAAATATCGCGACCGCCTCGGGATCGCCGTGGCGCGACTGCGCAAAAACTGAGGTCCCCNCCTATGCNTNACGCACCGGGCCGGAGTTTGCTCCGGCACCGGTCTACATCTGCTTTTCGAGATCNAGGATGGTTTCGATCAGGGCGCGTGTGTTCGAGAGNCGGGGAACCTTGCGCTGNCCNCCGAGCTTGTGNGTNCCGGCCGACTTGAGCCAGAANTCGAAGAGACCCGGCTTGGCCGTCAGGATTTCCGGCGGGTCGAGGAAGATCGTGTGGGAGCGCTTCGCCTCATAGTCAGAATTNAGCGCCCGCAGCTCCGNGTCGAGAACGTCGCGGAAATGCTCGATCGAATCCGGTTTCTTCTCCCACTCTATAAGCCATTGGTGGCGCCCCTTGTGTTCGTCGGTCGCGAAGAGCGGCGCGGCCGTGTAATTGAGGATCGACGCTCCCGTCTGCTGACAGGCGGAGGCCATNGCGCGTTCCGCATTGTCCTCCATCAGTTCCTCGCCGAAAGCGTTGATGTAGCTCTTGGTCCGGCCNGCAATCCGTATCTTCAGCGGNGCCTTCGACTCCACGCGCACGGTGTCGCCGACGCGGTAGCGCCAGAGACCGTTGGCCGAGGTGAGCAGAAGCTCGTAGACCTCCCCCTCGCTGACTTCCCAGACCGGGAGNGGATCGCCGCCNTCGACCGGNATNAACTCGAAAAAGACCCCGGCGTCAAGAATCAGGAGCATCGCAGGATCTGAGAAATCATTCTGGACCGCNAAGAAACCCTCCGAGGCGTTGTAGGTNTCNAGNAANTGCATNTTNGACGGGTCGGTCAGAGCGCGATACTCCTCGCGGTAGGGCTCGAACGAGATCCCNCCGTGGAAGAACACCTCNAGNTTGGGCCANACGTCAGAGATCTTCGTCGACNCCNCGGCGTTCGCAGATGGTCTTGATCACGGTCAGGAACCATGACGGAACACCGGATATATTGGTCACGTCGGCAAATTCGGCCGCCTCGGCCAGCGCAGGGAGCTTCTTCTCCCANTCGGGCATGAGGGCCGTCTGCTTGTCGGGTATGCGGAACATATTCGCGGCCGCGGGAATATGGTTTATCAGCGTCGCGCTGAGATCGCCGACACGCACGTTCGGATTGGTCGGGTGGAGTTCGTTGGCNAAACTGCCGCCGAGGATAAACCCCTTGCCCGAGAACATACGGCTCGACGGGTTGAGACGGAGATAATGGGCGATCGAGTCGAAGCCCCCCTGATAGTGGTTTGTCCTGAGCCCTTCGGGGGTGATGGGGATATACTTCGACTTGCCCCCCGAGGTTCCGGACGACTGTGCGAAATTGCGCACGGTTCCGGGCCAGAGCACNTCNTTCTCGCCGTTCACCATACGCATCACGTCGGCGCGTATATCCTCATACTCGACCGGAGCGACGAGATTGCGATATTCCTGATATGGATCGAGGGCGCGCGCCANNTGCCCGAAGTGGTGGCGCCGGCCGATGTCGGTGTGCGCGGCCTTCTTCAGGAGGGACTTGAGGATCTCGCGCTGGAGATCGTCTCCCTCGACGGCGAAACGGTCGGTCGCCTCGGCACGACGCACGAAAATCGGTCGCGCCAGCGGCGTAAAATCTATTTTCGGGAGCTTCAGCTCGCCCGAACCGGGACGGAGCTTATTGAAGAACGAAGCGGAAGCAAACGGATTCATGTGATTCAATCGTCATTGGTGATCGCGGGCGTTCAGAAGACGTCCGCCCATGATTTCTTAACAACCGAACTCCGAAATCTGTTCTAAGAGCACGAAATCTGTTCTAAGAGCAGGAGAATATAGGAATTGGATTGGAAAAAGGTTGCATAATGTCGGAATAATGGTTAATTTTGCAAATCATGAAACTGAAGCTATTCGTAACCCTCGCGCTACTGCTCGGAGCCGTGTCAGGCGTTTATGCCGTGACCGACGGCGAGATGGAGCAAGCGCGCGCCATAACCGCTAAGAATTATCTCCGATATGTAAACAACGGCTCGGGCTATCTTGATGATGTCAAGGAACTTCCGAAGTCTATGGCCGATCTGAAGAAGGTCCTGAANGCCAAAGAGCTCGAAAACCTGAAGAAGTTCGAGTCNGTAGCNGTCGCCAAAGACTACGCGTCGTGGGACAAGGCGAAACTCGTCTCCTACTGGAGCGAGACCTTCCTGTCNTCGCCCGGACTCGACGCGGCNGGCAAAGCCTCGCGTTCGCGTACGGTCAAGCATCTGAATCAGATGACTGTCTCCGCGCCCTCCAAGGAGGCACCCGCTCCGGCCGAGGCACCCGCAGCCGAACCTGCGGCCGAGCAGACGGAGACACCGGTCGCGGACGCGGTGTCTGACGAGATCGCAGGCGCGATGGTCGCCGGCGACACGTCTCAGATTGAGGATATCGCTCCGGCTCCCGAAGCGGAGGATGTGGAGGCTGCGCGTCCCAAGAAATCAAACTCTACGTGGATATATGTCGGAATCCTGGTGGTTCTGGTGATCGTTGTCGTGATCCTCGTGATCTACGCCGCGCGCGCAATGAAAGGTGGGGATGACAAAGACGACAGCGACGTGATCGGGGGGGACTCCGAGCGAAAGAAGGAGGCCGACGAGGTGCCGAGCTATGTCCCCGCCGACACCGTCAGCCGCAAGGAACACGAGTTTATGATCGAACGCAAGAACGAGAAGATCCGTAAGGCCAAAGCCGAACTNGACGTTGTCCGAGAGGAGAANGCCCGTCTTCAGGCCGCTCAGGATGCGCTTCAGGCACGACTCACACAGGCACAGACCCAGATCGAAAGCCTGCGTCTCGCCCTCAGCGAGGCCGAGAACAAGGNNTCTGCGGCCACCCACACCGCCCCTGCGTCGGAGGCTGCCCCTCGCCCNGTACGCTCGCTTTATCTCGGTCGCGTGAACCGCAGCGGACTCTTTGTCCGTGCTGACCGTCAGCTCAATCCCGAGGCGACCGTCTATCGTCTCGACACCGAAGACGGATATACCGGCACGTTCCGTGTCGTAAACACTCCCGCCGTCGTTGANCGTGCGCTCGAAAATCCCGACCAGTGGTTGGAAACGGGCTGTACGATAGACGACTCNCTCGCCGCCGACGAGGCCACAGAGATCGTGACCGAATCTTCCGGCACGGCCGTNCTCGAAAACGGATGCTGGAAGATGATCCGCAAGGCTAAGGTCAGATATACCTGATCGTCNGCCGGACCCGGTCNNAAGGCCGATTCCGAGGCCAATTTCAAAGTCCGGGCCTCCCCCCGGATTCCTGTTCAAGAACCTTAAATTATCATTATATTAATCGGAATGATCCAGATTTCAAACCGAGTTGAAAAACTCTCTCCTTCGGCCACACTGGCCATGTCCCAGAAGAGTGCCGAGCTCCGGGCTGCCGGTGTCGACGTGATCAACATGTCGGTCGGAGAACCTGACTTCAATACCCCTGACTTCATCAAGGAGGCCGCCAAGCGCGCCATTGACGAAAACTATTCACGTTATACTCCCGTTCCCGGCTACCTGTCTCTGCGCGAGGCGGTCTGCCGCAAGCTCGAACGCGAGAACGGGCTGAAATACACTCCCGACTGTATCGTTGTCGGAAACGGTGCCAAGCAGGAGCTCTGCAANGTCCTCATGGCGACCATCAACGCCGGCGACGANGTGATCATCCCCGTTCCGGCCTGGGTAAGCTATGTCGAGATGGTGAAGCTCTCCGAGGGAGTGCCCGTGACTGTATATTCCGGCATCGAGAACGACTTCAAGGTGACCCCCGCGCANCTTGAGGCNGCCATCACTCCGAAGTCGCGCATGCTGATGCTCAACTCNCCCTCNAACCCGACCGGCAGCGTCTATACCTACGACGAGCTGAAAGCCCTCGTNGANGTGCTTGCCCGTCACNCCGAGGTGATGGTGATGACCGACGACATCTACGAGCACATCAACTATGTCGGCGAGGTTCACTCNATCGCCGAATTCGAGGAGATCCGCGACCGCGTGATCGTCATCAACGGTGTGTCGAAGGCATACGCGATGACCGGCTGGCGTATCGGCTACATGGCCGCTCCGCTTCCGATCGCCAAGGCTGTCAGCAAGCTCCAGGGNCAGTACACCTCCGGCGTCAGCTCAATCGCCCAGAAAGCGGCCGAAGCCGCCTATGACGGTCCTCAGATCTGTGTCGANCAGATGCGCGAAGCCTTCCAGCGTCGCCGCGACCTGATNGTGGANCTNGCCAAGGAGATTCCNGGCTGGAAAGTGAATGTTCCCGAAGGNGCCTTCTACCTCTTCCCCGAAGTGTCCGCGCTTCTCGGCAAGAAAGCAGGAGACCGCGAGATCAAGACCTCGTCAGACTATGTCCTCTACCTGCTCGAAGAGGCCCACGTAGCNACNGTAGACGGTGCCGCCTTCTGCGCACCCGGCTACATCCGCATGTCCTACGCCCTCTCGGACGAGAACATCGCCGAAGCCCTCCGCCGCNTCAAGGAAGCAACCGCCAAGCTCGTCTGACNCCAACCCACCTACNCATAANCGACCGCGGCCCGACTGTCAGTCGGGCCGCGGTCGCTTATATGTGGGAGCTATATGAACAGGACTTCGTTTGTCCACTTCCNAATCCCTCCGAGTTTAAGGTCAGGTGTGTTGAGTCTTATGTCGCAGTCGATCACACACACATTGCCCTGAGCGGTTCTGATCACATTNTCGTCGTGAAGATCGCTTAGATATATATAGGGAGTGGTGTAAGTCCAGCTTCTGCGATCTTTCAGTGTGAAGCCCATACTAAGGGCATACTCCATGATCTCCTCTTCAGTCATAGGACTACCTTCGACAAAAGGTTGTTCAACTATAATCTTGAAGCGATTATCCTCATCTCTTCCGAAACCAATCACAGACAGATTGGTCTCAGGAAAGAATGTGTTGTGAAGTGATACCCGGTCAAGGGCAAGTGTGGGGAGAATATAATAATCGAGACCTATGGTCTTGATGAGGGAGACCCCATTGTTATATACAATTGCTTCGCCACCTTCGGATAATCTGTTTCCGAGGATGGCCTTGAGCCTGTTGTCGACATCCGGAATCCAACAGCCNACCTTTCGGGCCCAGCATTCGATCAGATCAGCTTGGTGCGCTGCGNGTTTGAGCTCTCTTTTGAAATCTGAGATTGTTTCAGAAGCTGGATCTGAGCTATCTTCTGATCCCGCGATAATGGTCGCAATGACATGAGTCGTACCTCCCGCTGAGCAGCCATGCTGTTCTGCCGGTGAAAATCGTTTAAATATGGACTTTTCTGAGATAAATAGTTCTGCATATCGTTCGAGTTGGGATAAGCCCTCATTGTCAAACCCTTTGCGGATTATATCGTTGACGGTCTTCCAGAAATTAACGTTATTCATGGAGAGATTGTTGTGTCCGNTCTGAGGTCAGAGCGGGGGTCGGGCGGTAGANGGCGGGGCGGACGATGAATTTCTGGACGAGGAAGGCGAGGAGGGCGTAGCCNGCCGTCAGGATCCAGAGCCAGTGGTAGTCGGTGGCGACTTGGGTGAGCGAGGCGCCGTTGGCGTTCATGCGGATGAAGCCCTGGACACCCCATGTGGCNGGGACGATGTCGCTGAAGATGGTCCAGACGGGGCCCATCGCGTAGCGAGGCCAGGTCAGACCCGAGAGGAAGAGGAAGATGACNGANGTCACGACCCAGATCACGAATATGTTCTCGCGNTCNGTGACGACCCCCTGAAGGGTCAGCCCCATGAAGATCGACGCCAGAATCATCGGAAGGATGAAGAGGAAGATCTGGAATATGTTACCCTCCATCGGGAAGGCGAACATCATAGGGATATAGTGGAGGAGGTAGAAGGTCGGGACGATAATAAGGGTCAGGTAGCAGGCGGTCTGTCCGATCATCGAGGCGATGGTGGAGCGTGTGTCGACACTTCCGACGTATCCCGTGAGGGCCGGGTTCTCACGCTTGGCGCCGCCGGCCATGCCGAGGGCAAGCATCAGACACTGCTGGAGAATCAGGACGATCACGCCGGGCATCACGAAGGAGTCGAAACCGCTTTCGAGGTTGCCCATCACGACGTTGTGGACCGGCATCGGGTCTCCTCCCGGGGCTACGGTCGCAGCGAGGGGGGCGATGCGGTTGATATCGTCGGCCATGATCTCGGCACCCATCTCCGAGGCCACGTTNGTCGCGGCCACGAGGAATCCGCGGTATCGGAGCAGGAGCGACATGTCGCTGAAGAGGACAGCGTTCGCCGGTTCGCCGCGACCGCACTTGCGTCCGAAGCCTTCGGGAATCTCGAGGATGCCGAAACATTTGTGAGAGTCCATGGCGCGGCGTCCGTCNGCGATGTCNGTCGCATATCCGATCACGTTTACTTCCTGACAGGCATTGAGGTCGCGCACGAGTTCGCGGCTCTTCNGGCTCCGGTCGTGNTCGACGACNACCATCTTGACGTCGCGGACGATTTCAGGATTGTATATCAGCGAATAGATCACGGGATAGGCGAGCGGCAGGAACACGATGAAGAGGATGATTCCCTGGTCATGGAAAATCATCTTGAACTCGTGTATGTAGACTTCCAGAATCTGTCTTAGGAACTTCATGTGGACAATTATTATTGGGGGNGCCGGTGGGNGCTTGNGGGTTAGGGGGTNTAGACNGGTCTCAGGAACNCTTTACGGAGGCGCCAGAGCATGGTCAGGGGGAGGAGCATGAAACCGATGTAGGCGATGAACCAGTAGCGGGAATAGTAGACAGGGATGCCGTTGAGGGCCTGGTCGGCGTATATCAGGAAGTTGTAGCGGACCGGATAGATCCAGGAGAAGATCCCGACGGCGCCGTACATGCTTTCGTAGGGGAACGAGAAGCATCCGAGCGAGAAGGCGAGGATTCCGAGCAGAGCGGAGATGGAAAGCGCCATTCGCATCGAGGGGAGAACGCAGAAGAAGAAGAGCGCCAGCCCCTGACAGGCAAGNACGAACATCAGNTCGCTGACCGTCAGCCAGAACCATGAGCCGTNGACCGGNTAGCCGTTCCATCCGAAGAGCCATGACTCCATGAAGATGGCCACCACCCACCATATGATCGTCTGCGGGAGCAGTTTGGCCGCCACGGCCTTGAAGATCGAACCGCCGGACATCTCCATCAGGCGACGCGAGGTTCCGTATTTGATTTCCTGGCCCAGTGCGAAACAGGTCATCAGAAATATCATCAGTTCGAGCACACCGGGGATGAACGAGTTGCAGAGATAGATTCCGTAGTTCATCTCGGGGTTGCCGATCCCGCGNACAGTGATNTTGACGGGCTGGAGGAGGCTGCGGACTGTACCCTCGGANGCCCCGACCGCCTCGGCGACACCCATGACGACGCCCGCCTTGGTGTAGAGAGCCGTGGTCTTGAAGGTCTTGTAGAGAATCGACGCCGGGACGAAATAGGTCATGTTCGTGTAGAACGTGATCTCGGGCGACTTGCCGCTGAGCAGATCCTCCTCGAAGTTCTCNGGCACGAGGAAGAAGCCGTAGATTTCCCCCTCCTGCATCAGGTGGCGCGCCTCGGTATAGCTGTTGCAGGTNTACTTGAGNTCGACCATCTGCATGGTNCCGAGTTCGTTGGTCAGATTGCGCGAGAGCGACGAGCCATCCTTGTCGACCATCGCCGCCGGAGCCTTGTCGGGCAGACCCTCCGCCATTTCCGACGTCAGAAGCAGGAAACAGAAGAGCGGCAGCACGAAGAAACCGACCCAGTAGATGGGGCGTCGGACAATCTGTCGGACCGTGCGTAGAAATATGGCTGAGAATGAGGCCATTCAGATCAGTTTAAGAGATCGGTTTGTAAGAGATCAGTTTGGGAGACCGGTTTGGAGCGGGTGAGGGGGTTATTTCTTCTCCACGCCCTTGTAGATCACCGACATNCCGGGGCGGAANCCGTCNATNGGCTTCTCCGGNCGGGCCTTGATCTGGAACGTGCGGGCGTCATAGTCNCCTGTGGACTTGGTGGCCTGCCAGTTGGCNTAGGTTCCGAGGTCCTTGATATAGAAGACGGTCACGACCTCNTCCTTGTCGAGNGCAGGGATGTAGACNCGNAGTTTCGANCCGTTGCGGATATCNTTCAGCAGGGTCTCGCGGACATTGAAGACNGCCCAATGGTCTGCGGTCTGGAGCGTCATGATCGGTGCGCCGGTGGCCACGAGCTCGCTGACGTTGGGATAGACGACGGTTATCTCGCCGTCNGCCGGAGCCATGAGATATTGATCTTCGAGGAGCGCGCCAACCTCCTTGACACCCCCCTTGGCGACGGTCACCATAGCGGCAGCCGCCTCCTTGTCCTCCTTCTGNGCNCCNGNNACNGCCAGNTCATACTGGCTTTTNGCGGCNGCNTCNCCGGCNANAGCCGCGTCNTANGCNGCNTTNGCCTCGTCGCGNTTCTGTTCCGAGATGACNCCCTCCTTATAGAGGTTCTGCATTCTCGTGTAGGTCTTTCCGGCTATAGTCGAGGCCGCCTTGGCCTGATTCCAGAGGTCGCGNGCGGCNGANATGATCTGTGTGCGCGTTCCGGCGTCCACCTTGCGGTTGGCCGCGCCGGCCGCTGTCTCCATAGCCTCNGCCTGTTCCATCCGGGCGTCGGCCAGCGACGAGTGGATACGCACCAGTGTGTCTCCCTTCTTCACCTGCTGACCCTCTTCGACAAAGAGCTCGACCACACGGCCCGGGAGCTTGCCCGAGATGCGGATCTCGGTCGCGTCGCCCATGCCCTGGACCGTATCCGGACCCGGTTTGATGAGCAGGAAGCCGACGATGGCCATGGCGGCCACGATCAGCAGAACCACAATCAGAGTTAGAATCAGACCTTTCTCCTTGGCCGAAACGGCCTTGGGGTCGTTGGCGATGTCGAGNGCGCCCGATGTATTGTTGTCTTTCATGGAAGTGTTATTGTCTTGCATGTTGGTTTCGAGTTAGATATATGGNTGCGGNCTCAGATGCGGGCCCCTTCGGTTCCGAGAGTGCCCATGACTTTGGAGAGATAGGTGCGGCAGAGACGGATTCCGATCTCGGCGTCGATACGCTCCGAATTNGCNTTNACCCAGGCGGTCTGGGCGGCGATCACGTCGTCGGCCGTGAGGACACCCTCGCGGAAACCGACCTGTGCGTTGTGGAGATTCGCGTCGGCGCTCTTCATGTTCGAGACGGTCATGTCGTAGGTCTTGTAGGCNTCCTCAAACGAGAATCTGGCCTGGCTCACCTGAAGATCCACCTTTTCCTCAAGGTCTTCGATCAGAAGACGCTGAGCTGTGGTGGCCGACTGGGCCGCGCGATATTTGTAGTAATTGCCACCCCAGTGNATCAGCGGGATCGTGACCGTNGCCCCGACGCTGAATCCGCCGCCGAATTTCTTTTCGAAACCGTGGTTNACGTTGGGGTTNGANAANGCATACATTCCGATNGCAGCCACTTTCGGGAGCATGGCTCCGAGGGCGAGTTTCTCCTGTCCTTTCATCAGACCGACACTCTGGCGCAGGGTTTCCAGATCATGACGGCGGGCATATACCTCCTGCATATCGGGGGTGACGACCGGCGCCACCGGCGCGAACTTCTCATCCTCGTCGGCAAGCTCGAAAACCGTGTTGACCGGCAGACCGCAGAGCTGAGCCAGGGCCATACGCGACAACGTGAGGCCGTTCTCGACCTTTGTCAGCGCGATCTGCGCCTCGTTGTAGGTCACCTCAACCTTAAGCACATCCGACTCCGTGGCGACACCCTCGCGTTTCATGTAACCAACATTCTGCTTGAGCGAATCCACGAGTCCGACGAGGCTCTCGGCCAGCCGTTTCTTCTCTTTGAGCGACACCACCTGCCAATAGGCCGCGTCCACACCATAGATCACCTCCTCGACCACCGCGCCACGGGCCGAGCGGGCCATACCTTCGGCATATTTCGCGATGTCGTTGAGGGCCTTGATCTGNCCGCCCATGAAGACGGGCTGGGTGAGGGTGAAGGCGCCGGCGAAGACGTTGTGGATGTCATAGCTCATGGCCTCCTTCGGGATCACTGCGACCTCGTTCGGGATCACCTGACCTGTGGAGGGGTCCTTGACCGGGACGCCGCCGACGCTGTACAGATTATACTGATATGACTGGGAAGCAGGGTCGAAGATCATGGTCGGGAGCTTCGCGTCCTCGCCGAGAAGTTCGATCTGGTGCTGATTGTACATATAACCGCCGGTGAAATCGATGCCGGGGAAATAGGCTCCGCGGGCCGCCTTGCGGGTATATCCGGCCCCCTTTATATTCTGTTCGGCAATCGCGATCGTCTTGTTGTTGCGCACGGCCATCGACCGGCACGAATCGAGCGTGACGACCTGCGCGGCCGCCGGGAGCGCGAACGCGACTGTCAGAAAAGCAATTAAATTCCTGTTCATGTGGGAATTGTAAACATTTGTGAACGAAAGCGGGAGGTTCCGGCGCCAAAAGGCGGGAACCTCCTTCTATTCTATTTACAACCGACGGCCGAAAAATGTTTCAGCNATNGCCAAAATTAANGCCCGGCTCNGCGCGGAGCTGCGGAGTCTTACNTCANCAGNGACTGGTCNGTCTGGATGGACTCTTGGTTTTCGTTNGTCTGTTTNTTNCCGTAGCGGATCGTGTAGACCGCGCCGATGGAGACCATGGTGGANTTGGCGATAGATCGGTCGGCGGCCTCGAANGAGTAAAGNCTGTCAGACGAGTGACCCCATTTCTGTNCCCCTTTCTTGCTCTTGAAGGGATTGCGGACCGTCACTCCGAGATNCCAGTTTTTCAGAATGAAGTTGGCGCCGATGTAGTAGTACATAGGGTTCCTGNNATATCCGTNGAACCCGTGGGCATGGGTGGGAGTTGAGAACGCAGCATACAAAGACAGCCATTTATGTTGCCATTGGCCCTGAATCATTGCGGAGAAACGCCACTTGTTCTCTGTCATCGACGAGGAGGTCTTGTAGAGGTTGGATAGCGTAGGAGAGACATAGAACGAGAAGGACTGATTTAGGTACCAAGACACGTTCAGTCCCAAGTCAATGTCGACCCAGGTGACTCCGGGTTCGTAGGAGAGAGTGATTCCGTCCCCGTTCTCATTGACCGTGGCGTTGCGGTAGATATTATTGAAAGACACGTCACTTGTCAGGACCGGGACCAGCGACACGTGTTCGTTCCACCATTTGTAATAGATCTGTGTGTTGATGGATGAGACAGGTTTGATCTTCGGGTTACCTTTGCTCCAGACCAGAAGGTTATTCTGTATCAGGGTCGGATCGATCGCGTTGAGCGGAAAAGTACCGACGTTGTAGGCCACAAGTGCGCTTAACTGCTGGTTGTGACCCGGGTTCAGATTGAAGTTGATATAGCCCGCAGGGAGTATTCTCCGGACCGGCTCATACTCTTTGTTGAATCCGGACTCCACATAATTACCTTTCGCGCAGAAGCTGAGTCGTCCGCGATCCCACATATATGTGTAGTCTACCCCTACCAGACCATACCAGTCGGCCACCTTGTTGGTCGAGTTTACCGAACCCTGATAGGCGAGGCGGTAGAATTTATATGAGCCGAAGGTCCAGACTGAGAACTGATGTTTCTTGTTCCACATCTTACTGAAGTTGACACTCATGGAGGATGAACTGCCGGTCTCGCGTGCGGTATATGTGTTGTCGAACATCAGCTCGTCGCCCTGCCATTGCTTGTAATTATTGCCCGAACGGTTGCTTCGGAACAGAGTCGATGCGTTCACGGTCAGCGATGCGTCGCCCGAGAAGAGGACGAGGAGGTAGGTGTTCCAGCTCGGAGAGAGGTTCTTGGATTTTGACTTGGAGTCGGTCGATGTTGCGAGGAGCTGTTCCTCCTCGCGGGCGTAGTTCATCCAGCCTGTCCGGTGAGTGTCGGGAGTGAGGCCGTAGTTGAGAGAGATGGTGTTCTTGAACTTCACCTTGTCCGTCGCGTAGAGAGCTGAGAAATAGCCTCTCTGCGTCGCGCTGTGACCATGCTTGAGTTCCGACTCGGAGTCTGTGGTGTAGCAGTGGCCGTCAATCAGCAGACGCTCGGTCTGATGGCTTGAGCCGTCCATCTCATTATATGACGAACTCAGAAAGACGTTATAGGTCATCCGCTTATAGGTGAAACCTGACTGTACGTTTCCGTTTCCGGAATAGACCGGAGCGGCTCCCACGACGTGGATCTTGGTGTAACCGCCCCAGAGGTATTTGGTCACGACATAGTTGATGGCGATCTCGGCTCCGAGATATTTCGCATCCTTGGGATATTCGAGGACCTCGACCTTGTTGACATCTTCGGGCGCGATGGCCATGATCTCGTCATTGTTGGCCACGAGGCCGTTGATAAAATATTTGATCTCCTTTTTGGTTACGGATTCGACCGTATTGGAGGCGAGATTCACGCGCAGTGTCGGGATCATCATCCGGGAGAGAAGGGAGATGCCGTCGGCGGAGTACTTTCTGGCGCTCTCGGAGGGGAAATATGCCATACCGTCCTTCAGTCTGACCTCACGGTCAGCCTTGACCACGATTTCGTCGAGGTTGTAGGTCGGCAGGGCGAGTGAGTCGGACTCGGCCGAGCCGTTGGTTTCATAGACAATCTTTTCGTCCGCAATCGAGTCGGGTTGGGACGCGCCGGAGGACGGAATCGAATCGGGTTCAACCGCAGCAAGAGGGGCTCCCGCCGCATAAGTCAGAGGTAACAAGGTGCTGATGAGCAGAAATGTAAGACGCGGTTTCAAGTTAAGTCTTCTCATATTAGTATAGTTTAAAGTGAAGGTGCGTGTATACTAAGACGCGCTTCGTTTGCTTTTTGCAACATATAAGCGCCTAAAATTAAGATATTTTAACAAATTACGCAGGATATGACCTTGTAGGGACGCACGGCTCGTGCAATGTGGTTCAAATAATGTTAATCAGCAAATAAAAACGATGTGCCAGATCGTTTATGGATTATTATCCCTTAATCATAAACGGTATGGCACATCGGCAT
>JAAVFK010000019.1 GCA_014800785.1 Bacteroidales bacterium | reverse complement strand
GGATTATCCGCGAGACAAATTTGTGATTTCTACTAAATTCACACCGCAGATTGCTCCCGAAACAGAAAATCCGGTTGAGACAATGTGCATCGAAAGTTGNAANCGTCTGCATACCGATTATATCGATATCTATTGGATTCACAATCCGGCTGACGTNGAGAAATGGACTCCGGGGCTNATNNGCCTCCTTAAGAGTGGCAAAGTCAAGAGAGTTGGTGTTTCAAACCANAANCTNGCCCAAATAAAGCGAGCCGATGAGATACTTCGGGAAGCAGGATTCAGAGTATCGGCCGTGCAGAACCACTTCAGCCTTCTTTACCGTTCATCGGAAAAGGCCGGCATCCTTGACTACTGCAAGGAAAACGACATCGACTTCTTCGCCTANATGACACTNGANCANGGTGCNCTGAGCGGTAAATACGGCACNGCTAANCCCATGCCTGAAGGNAGCGGACGTGCAGCGACATACAATCCGATACTTCCTAAACTTGANAATCTGATTGCAGCAATGCGCNAAATCGGAGAATCCCATAATGCAACNGTTTCTCAGGTTGCAATCGCCTATGCGATAAACAAGGGTACATACCCGATTATCGGCGTCACNAAACCACGCCATGTNGAGGAGGCAGCCGCAGCGTCCAAAATCAAATTGAGCGATGACGAAATCAGCCTTCTNGAGAAGCTCGCTGCNGANACNGGNGTNGANACNAAAGGCTCATGGGAAAACCACATGAACTAAATATCTAATATTTGCCAGNTATAGAGGCTGTCTAACAAGTTGAACTGCACCNCAAAAGTTTTTTGTCTAACTTTTGAGGTGCAGTTCAACTTGTTAGACAGTCTCATCCTTTGACCGTATACCGACACCTCCCGCAACCACCATCCATCTCGCAGATTATAACCGAGATTTCCTAAACTCAGTTTTTTGTAAAAAGCGCGGTTATAATCGCAGAAGTTTGTA
The DNA here is from genome assembly GCA_014800785.1 of Bacteroidales bacterium. Taxonomy (GTDB): domain Bacteria; phylum Bacteroidota; class Bacteroidia; order Bacteroidales; family Muribaculaceae; genus Lepagella. The sequence continues at coordinate 18,523 of JAAVFK010000019.1, read as the reverse complement.
CCTTCGCATTCTCTTAATCGCGATTTTTTGTTTGGTGAATGAGATATTGTCAGGATTCGATAACCATCCTCTCAGAAGTATAATAATGAAAGGACTTTGTATCAGGCAAAGCATCTTGGAATTGATGCTCTTGCATTTAACGCCAAGACACCGGCGCTACGCAGATAGNGTGCGTAGTGCTGTTNTAATTTTGTGTCCGATATCANTTTTTNATCGCTGAATCGTTATCAACTTCCTGAATATGCTTGGTNATACCGGGAAATTCAGTTAACTTTGCAGACGCTAAGTTTCAGAACAATGCANACAACACAATATAANATATCGTCAACATGGNGCCGCCGCAGCTATCTCAGCTGTAGCNTTAGNTGCTNTTGCTTTAGCTTTAGCAGCTGTCGCAGCTTGCTTGAAGGATGGTTCCGACGATATTTCTGTTGTATNAGCGTCTGATTTNATATTNTTCAGACAATAAGGTGACAGTCGGGAAGTCCTGAAAAGCTTTCCGATTTTTTTGTGCCCTGTCATGGCCACATGATCCTTATTGTCACGGCATGGCACCAAGTAAAATTAAAATTATGACTGATTTTTATCACTGCCATGCCGGTAAACAAAAATGCATTATTAAGATACANGACAATCGACCGGTGCTTGAGAAACAAGTACAGACGGTGGACTCTGGATGACCTTGTCGANGCTTGCTCTGATGCTCTCTATGAGATGGAGGGGATCACCAGAGGTGTTTCTGTAAGAACAGTTCAGGCCGACATCCAAATGATGCGNTCTGACAAACTGGGCTATAATGCCCCGATCGAAGTGTATGATAATAAATATTACAGATACGAGGACTCCGATTACTCAATTACNGAGNCCCCGATAGCNGACGATACATACGAACTTGTCCTAAAGGCTGTCAAGATGATACGNCATAAGGGAGAATCATCGGCAGAAGATCTCNGGGANATANTGGAAAAAGTAGGCGAANGGCTCAATGCCTTGCTGATNCATCAATAANGNAGGCTTCCGATAAATCCGATNTGGATTTTACGGAAGCCTCCATTTNTGAGTAAGAAATCTTTGAGGGATAAGTCTTTGAGTGAGAAGTCGGATTCGAACCGACGAACACCGGTTTTGCAGACCGGCCCCTTGAACCGCTCGGGCATTCTCACATATTGGCACAGGCAGAAGGACTTGAACCCACGACTTTCGGTTTTGGAGACCGACGCTCTACCAACTGAGCTATACCTGCATACTATCGTGGACACTCGTGGACTCGAACCACGTTCTCAGGATTTTCAGTCCTGCGCATACACCATGTCTGCCAANTGTCCATATTTATCTCCCTTCGGTNGATGANCTGAAGGTTGACGCTGCAAAGTTAGACAGGCCCGATGCANCCTATTTGCGTACCACAAAAATATTTGAAAAAAATTTTTCTGANCCCCAAAAATTCGTCATNCTTCNNCTTCCCTATCTACTTACTCCACAGATTCCCTCTCCGCNAACACCACAGAAATAGAGCTTATTGAACNACGTNTTGAGAAGGCGGCAGAATTACTTTCGGAAGNTATGAGTGTGACCGACACGTACATTCAGGAGAAACTCCTATTTAAGCTTGNGANANCAGCGCATTGTATAGATCGTGGAATCGTTTGCGCAGANACTTGACCGCATAATGTTTTCGTGAAAGTAATGTGGCGGCCGGTATACCGGTGGNCGATGAAATCTCTTTTATNGGCATNCTGTCAAAAACAGTCAGACAGAAAACCTCACANTGTTCNGGTGGCAATTCAGACAAGGCGAGGTCNAGTTCCTGCCACACGAGTTTACGGAGCAAAACAGTATCAGGAGCATCCTGTGGACCACAGAATAGTGTCTGGGCGATATCCTCACATAACCGATCTTCCGCATCCAGTGAAACCGTTCTCTTTTTCCGCCAGAAATTCAATATTGAGTTGCGGGCNACCTTATACAGCCATGAGGACACGCGNTCTATTTCCGANAAATCTTCATCTGATNTANGNGCAAGCTGATAGAATACATCCTGAAGAATGTCTTCCGCATCCTCANGGCTGNTCACCTGAGACCGGATATATCCCAGCAGACGCGGGGAGTATTCCGTAAATACCGACTCGATATTAGAGTGCTTCATCTCCACTGCCGGGGCNGTTACNGAAACCAAACTTCTCCCTACGACGATTTATGAAATCNCGACGCTCCTCNTCACTCATTTTATGCCAATGGTCGTGCCAGTCTCCGCGATGACGCGCTATTGTATGAAGCCCTCCAAATCCAAAGAGCANAGCAATAATGAAACCGCTACTCAGAAGTTGTCCAAGCAGAAACAGACCGACTCCCTGAACGAACGTGATAGCAGCAAAACCACATATTGTGGTAACAATACCGTTCCATAGNGCCATGATGCCAAGTCCGGCTAACGCCGCGATGGCAACCATGACCATAAGGATCGCAAACATTTTAAAAGTTCTTATCATAATTAAANGTTTTAGNTTCAAGAGCTCTCTATCTCTAAGACACAGGACACCAAAAAATATTTTANNCCCGGTTGAAAATTTTTGNCTNTCACNCTCCCNGCCCTNNTCAAAGTTACTNNANNCATTTAATNANNATCAAGTGATATTAATTACCGATTAAANCCATATTTCCACTCCTATNGGATAAAAAATGTACTTTTTTATCCAGTACAGNNNATTTATTGGATAAAATAGGCCTTGTGGGAGAGAACGCGGGGANGCGGAGGCGGATGGGAGCCCGCAAGNNGGCTCTNCGNGGGACGAACGGATATTGGGGGGAGTTGGGGACACGAGCTTCGCTCGTGTCGCTCAACAAAGTCGCAAGGGAGAGGGCGGAGAGGTTGGACCACCCGCAAGCGGGTGGCACCGGAGACAAAGCGGGGAGGCGGGGCGTTTTTTGTAGTTAGGGGATGGAGAGGCGGAGGAAGTTGCGGAGGATGGTTTGGCCTTGGGTGGTGATTATGCTTTCGGGGTGGAATTGAAGGCCGAAGATGGGGCGGGTGAGGTGACGGATGGTCATTATGTTCCGGTCTTCGTCTCTTGAGGTTATCTGCAGGTGGGGATTGGGGATTCGCGGGGTTTCGTCTATTACCCAGGAGTGGTAGCGGCCTATTGTTCTGGGGTCAGGGAGTTGGGAGCACCCGCAAGCGGGTGGAACCGGGGACAAAGGCTCAGCGGGGGTGGCTAGGGAGGCGGATTGGAGCCCGCAAGCGGGCTCTGCGGGGGACGAACGCCGGAGAGGAGGCGAGGATAAGAAGCCGATCAGGGGGTCGGCGGGATCGATTTCACGGAGGAGGGAGGCGTGGCCGTGGCGGGGGGCGGAGAGGCGGCGGAGGCGCCAGCCGTAGACTTCGGCTATAGCTTGGCAGCCGAGGCATATGCCGAGAATGGGGTGGGTGTCGGCGTGGGTCCGGATTATGTCAAGGAGGTTGCCGGCTTCGGCGGGGATGCCGGGGCCTGGAGACAGGATTATTGCGTCGAAGTCTTTGGGAAGTTCGGAGAGTGGGCAGTCGTTTTTCACTACTGTCCATTCGAGGTTCGGGAAGTCGGCGCGACACCTACGGAGGAGGCCGACAATGTTGTAAACGAACGAGTCGTAGTTGTCTATCAGTAGGATTTTCATTGGGTCGGTAGTTTGGGAGGAGAGACCGGAGGCGGAGGGGACCCCGCAAGCGGGGTCTGGGGGGGACGAACGCCGGAGAGGGTTTGAGAGGAGGCGGAGGAGAGGGCTTGGGAGTTTTTTTGTAACTTTGCGCAAAGTTACAACTTTTTTGGAAGAAGATGAAGATTCTGTCGTTTGGAGAACTGCGCGAGCAGATGAACGGGCTCGGGCGTGCCGGGGTGCCTTTTGTCTGGGGGGTGGATTATGCCCGGGAGCGTTGCTTTGTCCTTGAGGAACCTTTTACGGAGGGGGAGATTCTTTGGGAGGTTCGAGGGGTCGGGAATAAGGTGGCCGCCGGGGTAGTTACGACCGGGGAGGTGGCGCCTGAAGAAGCGATGGCCGGGGAGGGGGCGGCTGAGGTGGTGCCTGAGCTTAGGATTGCCCGGAGGGTTGAGTATGGAGAGTATGAGGGGATGTTCGCGACTTTACGCGCGGGGCTTATGAGGGGAGATTCGTTTCTGGCAAATCTGACGGTGCCTACGGAAGTGGAGCTGAGGGGAACGCTTCGGGATGTCTTCCGACATTCGTCGGCGCCGTTCAAGTTGCTTATCGGGGATGAGTTCGTGTGCTTCTCGCCCGAGCCTTTCGTGACAATCAGGGAGGGAATGATTTCGACGTTCCCGATGAAGGGGACGATCGATGCGTCGCTTCCCGAGGCGGAGCGTAAGCTTATGGAGGACTATAAAGAAACTTGCGAGCACTTCACGATCGTCGATCTGATGCGCAACGACATCAATATGGTAGCCGAGGAGGTGACGGTGCCCCGACTGCGATATGTAGAGACGATCGCCACGGCCAAGGGGAGTATCCTGCAGACGAGTTCCGAAGTGCGCGGACGTATTCCGGCAGGGAAAGAGAGGGATTTCGGCGACATCATACTGCCACTGCTTCCAGCCGGGAGTATCACCGGTGCGCCGAAACCGGCGACGGTTGAGCTAATTGCCAGATCGGAGATTGCTCCGCGCGGATGGTACACGGGGGTATTCGGATATTTCGACGGCGCCGCTATGCAGTCGGCGGTGATGATCCGCTGTATTCAGCGCGGGGCCGACGGGAAGCTCTACTTTCACAGTGGAGGGGGCGTGACGGTCAACAGCGACTGTCGGGATGAATATGAAGAGGTATTGACCAAAGTATATCTGACCAAATGAACAGCTACGTCGAGACTATACGGCTGGAGGGGGGCCGCTTTCATCTGCTGGCGCTTCACCAGGCGCGAATGGAGGCTACCGTCCGCGAGGTTTATGGCGAAGAGGCGGCCGGGAGTATCGGACAGATTGCAGAGACGCTTTCCGACATCGCGCCGGGGAGCGGTTGCTTTAAATGTCGCGTCGTCTATGATTCGGAGATACGCCTGGTAGAGGTTCTCCCCTACTCTCCACGGGCCGTGCAGTCGCTTAGGGTTGTGGAGGCGCCGGGTGAACTTGACTATCACCTGAAGAGCTGTGACCGATCGGAATTGGCGGCTCTTTCGGCCATGAAGGGGGACTGCGACGAGGTGATCATTGTCCGCGACGGATTGATTACGGATACGTCCTATACCAACCTGGTTTTCATCGGAGAGGATGGGATGTACACTCCGCGGCGCCCTCTTCTCAGGGGGGTGATGCGGGAGAGCCTTCTGGAGGCGGGAGTAATCAGGGAGGCGGATCTCCGGCTTGAGGATATTCGGCCCGGAAACCGGCTGGGGATACGGACGGTGGCTCTGATCAACGCGCTCCTCCCTTTGGGGCGCGGGCCGGAGGTGGAGGTTGGGGAGGTTTTGTTTGAGTAACGGGGGTTGGACCACCCGCAAGCGGGTGGCACCGGAGACAAAGCGGGGGCCCGGGGCGGATGGGAAGCCCGCATGCGGGCTTTGCGGGGGACGAACGCCGGAGAGGGAGGGGCGGGGAGGCGGGGAGGCGGCAGGGTTACATTCCGGGGTCGCCGGGGGCGAGCTCGCGGAGGTTGGCGAGAGCTTCGGAGTCTTTCACGTGGCAGCCCCAGAGAGCGTAGTAGAGCATGAAGAGCTCACAGACGAGGGCAATTGACCAGGTCCATTGCCAGTTGCCGAGGCTATCGGCGAGGAGCGCCTGCAGGAGGGGGAAGACCGCGCCGCCGAAGACCCCCATCATGAAGACACCCGAGGCCTTGGAGGTGTATTTCGACAAGCCCGCTACGGCCAAGGTGAAAATGCAGCCCCACATGACCGAATGAAGCAGGCCGACCGACACGAGGATCCAAAGGTTGTCGAGAACCATCGCGAGGATAACGAGAACGGAGGCGATTGACGTTACCGAAATCAGAAGCTTGCGCGGGGGAATCTTCGGGAAGAAGGAGAAGACGATACGTCCGACCATCATGCCGCCCCAGTAGAGAGTGGCGAGAAGGGCCGGGATTCCGAGGTTCAGTCCGGCGATCTCGATATTCTCGAATCCGAAGAACGACAGCTTGTGGCCCGACTCGATCATCTGCATTGCGTGGAGGTTTACGTTGACGCCGATTGCCACTTCGGTGCCGACGTAGAAGAAGATCGCGACAACACCGAGCGCGAGATGGCGGAAACTCCAGACGCTTCGCGGGAGTTTCTCGCCGCCGTCATTACGCGTTCCCTCGATATCTGGGAGATAGAGGCGCGAGGTGATGCCGGCGACAATCAGCATCACTCCGGCTATGATCAGGAACGGCACCATGAGTTGACCGGGGCGCACGGCCTCCATTGCGACACCTGCGAAGATCACGCCTGTGACGAAGAACGGGGCGATAGTCGTACCGATCGAGTTGATTGCGCAGACTATGTTCATTCGCTGGACAGGTTTGGTCCCCGGAAGGTCATAGGCCGCGATGTAGGGATTGATGACGACCTGAAGGATCGCGGCCGAGGTGCCCATCAGGAACGAACCCAACAGGAACACGAAGTATCCCCAGGGGACGAGGTCCTCGCCAAGGTAAACGCCGGAGTTGCCCCACTGCGTCGCGATGAACGACGACAGCGAGTAGAGCGCCAGGCCACCGATCATGATCATCAACGCGCGAAGGAGGGTCATCTTGTAGCCGCTGCGATCAATCCATTTGCCGCCGAGCGAACTGTTGACCAGATATCCGAGGAAGAAGAAGAAGGATATCATGGTTGTCAGCGTGTTGCGCAACGCGTGGGCGTTCGAAAGGAACGCGACTTTCAGAGGGGCCTGGAACTGGCCGTTGACCGTGGTCAGGAATCCGACCACAAAATATATAAAAGTCAGGACCACGAAGGGTCCTAACTTATTTGTTTTACGCTCAGTCATCTGGTTGGGGGTATTTGGGGGTTACACGAGCTTCGCTCGNGTCGCTCAACAAAGAGGCGGGGGGCGGAGGGGNGACTCGGCNGNCTCGGCGGCCTCGACGGCGGGTGGGGGTCAGGACTTCAGGACTTCGGTTTCGAGGGTCTTCATCGCTCCTTTCTCTTGGATGTCTTTGACGAATTTNAGGTAGAGGTCGGTGAAGCGTNNNGATTCNCGCAGGTTGGCNCCGGCNAAGGCGGCTATGTCGAGGAAATAGAGGGGNCTGTCNCAGGCGAGGGCCTTTACTACTTCGTCGTCCATCCAGGGTTCGGCAACTTCAAAGTTTTCTCCGTTGTCGTCGGTGTGATATTTGAGGTAATTGTAGTAGGCGGCGAAAAGATAGGCTACGCGGGTCAGATCCTTTTCATCCCTGACCATCTGCGTCAAGTGGGGAATCACATAGACGGGNAATTTCGAGAGACCGTCGAAACAGAGACGCGCTACCTGGTCGCTGACCGAGCTGTTGCTGAAACGTTCGATCAGNGTCTGCTTGTACTCGTCAAGATTNGTATTTCCGGGNGCNGGGACATANGGGGTGAAGTCAAGATCCATGAACTCGCGAACGAATTTCCTGATNCGCTCGTCTTTCATTGCCTCGTCGACCTTTCGGTANCCNCTGAGGAANGANGGATAAGAGAGGAGCGTNTGGGAGGCGTTCAGAAGCGANAGCTTCATNTTCTCGTAGGGAGCGACGTCATCGGTNAATTCGACGCCTACCTCCTCCCATTTCGGTCGGCCGGCGGCAAAATTGTCCTCNACGACCCACTGGATGAAGTCCTCGCAATAGACCGGCGCCTTGTCGTCTGTTCCGTTCATNGCGTTCAGGCGCTCAACATCGGCCGGNAGTGTCGCGGGGGTGATTCGGTCGACCATCGAGTTNGGGAAAGTGACATTAGCCTCAGCCCATTCTGCAAGAGCNGGNTCCTGGGCCTTGAAGAAGCTCAANAAAGCCTTCTTGGCGGTGTCGCCNTTGTGCTGAAGGTTGTCACAGGTAAGGATGGTCACCTTTCCGGCCCCGGCATCGCGACGTTTTCTGAGACCTTCGGCCAGATAGCCGAAGACGGTGGACGGAGCGGAAGGATTTGCGATATCCTTCTGCACGGCCTCNTTNGAAAGGTCAAATTGGCCGAACTCCTTGTCGATNTTGTAACCACCCTCGGTGATTGTCATGGAAATGATCTTCGTTTCGGGNTCTGCGATCTTGGNGATCAGCTTCTCAGACTCCTTNGGGGCCCAGATGACATCTTTCAACGAGCCGATCTCATAGGCCTGGTCATGGCCGTCGCGTNCGCAGACNGTGACGGTATAGAGACCGTTCTGATCTTTGAGGATGTTATAAAGTTTCTCGTCCGANGGGAGGAGCATCGCACCGGTGATGGNCCAGTCAGATTGGGAGGGGTCNAGCTTNAACAATTCGTTGGTATAGAATTCCTCATGAGCGCGGTGGAAATTGCCGACGCCGATNTGGAGGATTCCGCTTTTGGTTTTATCGCGGTCGTAGCCGACCGGTGTTACTTTTGAGTTGTTCATGTCTTTCAAGATTATGTTTTGTTGGAGAAGCGNCACGACAGATGATTATATCTATTTCTTGATTTTGGCTTTCAGATCGTCGGGGAGGANGGGCATGGCGCCGTGTTGGGTGCAGACGTAGGCCGAGACGGCCACGGCCTGCCGGTGAGCCTCCTCGACCGGNAGTCCGTTCAGGAGTCCGGCGGTGAAGGCGGCGGTGAANGAATCGCCGGCGCCGACTGTGTCGGCTACCTCCACTTTCGGGGTCTCGACGAAGGAGATATGNCCCGGNGTGAAGACGTAGCTACCGTTGACGCCACAGGTCAGGATCAGCATTTTCAGATTGTACTTGCCCAGCAGGATCCAGCATTTGTCCTTTAGNTCAATTCCGGGATAGCCGAAAAGGCGGCTGACAAGNACGAGTTCNTCGTCGTTAATCTTGAGGACGTTGCATTTCTCCATCGACTTCTCGATCAGCTCGGGGGTGTAGAAGCCCTGGCGGAGATTGATGTCGAAGATNTTGAGCGTGTNCTTATCGTCGGGCATNGNGTCGAGNAACTTGTGNATNGTCTCTCGCGAGACTACATTTCTCTGGGCCAANGANCCGAAACTGACNGCGCGCGTACGCTTTGCGAGTTTCTCAAGTTCCGGTGTGAANGGNATATTGTCCCAGGCNACGTTCTGTTTTATGTCGTAGGAGGGAACGCCCATCTCGTCGACTTCGACGAGCACGGTGCCGGTCGGATAGTCAACTTCGGGCATATCNGTGCGCAAGCCGCGTTCGGCGAACTTGCCGGTCAGTTCCTCGCCGAGACGATCGTGACCGACAGCGCTGACTGCGATACCTGGGAGGCCGAACTGCGACACATGGTAGGCGAAATTCGCCGGTGCGCCGCCTATTTTCTTNCCNTCGGGGAGGACATCCCATAGNGCCTCTCCGATACCGACAACTACTCTCTCTTTGTCTTTCATAGGATTCAGGGGGTATTTACAGAAGAACGCCGCAGAGGGAGGGNAAGGTTNGGGAGTTTAGTATGTTTAACAGTCTNTTTGGGATTNCCCCGGCGCTNAAGCTTGGGNCCTGAACAAAANCGCTGCGCNGGGCGGGGACAGGTTGGGGCGAAGAGGGGGTTACACGAGCTTCGCTCGCGTCGCTCAACAAAGAGGAGGGGGTTGAGGTGGGAGTAAAAATTTTTTGGTCAAAATTTTGCGGTTTGAATTATTCGTTTTAAATTTGCGCTAACAATTTTGTTAAATAGATTTGTTAGTTACTNTTTTNCAGANAATATGAAACTTGAAATCAACAATATAAATACTTCCAAAGCGACGCNATCGGAGCTTGNTNCTGAGGGTCGGNNTCCGGTGGCTNAGGGGGNGGAATCNGANNTTGNTNCTNAGGGTCGGGGTCAGGCGGCTGAGGAAGCGGGNGCGGAGCTGTCTACTGAGGNTCGGATTTTGGGGGCGGCTGANCGGGAGTTNTTTTCTAAGGGATTTGCGGGGGCTCGGACTACTTCTATTGCTGAGGCNGCGGGGGTTACCCANGCGATGCTTCACTATTATTTCCGCTCTAAGGAGAAGATCTTCGAGAAGGTCATTCACGATAAAATCAGTCTGTTGGGGAACCTGATGCTTGAATCAATCGACCTCTCCGGAAATACCATTTTTGAAAATCTTGAGATAATCATCGGCCGTCATTTCGATTTCATCGCGGCCAATCCGACTCTTCCAAGATTTTTTATCAATGAGGTCTTCGCAGATCCGAAGCGCATGANGTTTCTGACAGACNATCTCGCGNNTCACGCAAGATCAGTTCTCGACTCGCTTCAACGGCAGATAGACGATGCGGCAGCCAAAGGGGAATGCAGAGCCGCGGACGCCGGAATGCTCATGCTCGACATCGTTTCGCTCAACATCTTCCCGTTTATGGCCGCGCCNGTTGTCGACGCTATCATCGGAGACAACCGAGAGCTTTTCACCGAACGCCGCAAGCGGGAAAACATCGAAACAATAATACGCAAACTCAAGCCTTGAGATCAGGCAAACTCAAGNCTTGAAGAAGACAATCAAGNATAAACCAGCCATGAAAAGATTTGGTATCCTGCTGACAACGGTCATCGCGGCCGTCTTCGGCTGCAACGCTCAGCTGACCCTCGGCTACTGCCTTGAAAGGGCATCCGAGAACTATCCGCTGATCAAGAAGTACAATCTGGTCGAAAACACGACCGCCCTATCGCTCTCGGACATCAACCGCGGGTGGCTTCCACGAATCGGAGTCTTCGCCCAGGGAACGGCCCAGAACACAGTCACAGCNTTTCCGGAGTTCCTGCANAACCTGCTCGAACAGAATGGGGTTGAGGTNGCNGGCATGAGCAAATTNCAGTATAAGGCCGGCGTCGAACTCTCCCAGACCATCTGGGACGGCGGTTCGTCAAAAGCACGCCGCGATATCGAACGCGCNTCGGGTGCTGTCTCTCAAGCCGGNCTTGATGTCGACATGTATGCGNTCAACGAACGGGTGGAGAACATTTTCTTCGGAATTCTTCTTCTCGACGATCAGATCTCCCGCGTGNAGTCAACTATCTCACTGNTGGAAAGCAACTACNCGAGGGTGTCCTCGATGGTCAAGAACGGCACCGCCCTCCCGGGTGACGCCGACATGATCGAGGCCAATATTCTCGATCTCAAGCGCCAGCAGACGGAGGCCCGCACCACACGCGANGCCTATCGCAAGGTNCTGGGAATATATATCGACGAGGAGGTCGGAGGGCGCACCCTCGTCAGACCTGTCGCTGAAATTCCGACGGATATGGAATCGGCCAGACCGGAGCTCGCTCTCTTCGACAAACANATCAGCCTCTACGANGCCCGCAAGGAAGCGGTGAAGGCGTCGCTCATGCCCAAAATCGGCTTCTTNGCCCAGGCATATTACGGTTANCCCGGTCTCAACATCTTCAAGGGGATNATGGACCGNGACCCGAAATTCAACGCCATNGCCGGCCTGAACATCTCGTGGAANATCGACTCGTTCTACACCCGCAAGAATTCGGNCACGAAACTCGACATCGCAGCCGACATGGCCCGCAACGATCGCGAGACGTTCCTCTTCAACTCCAAGATCACCTGCGAACAGGAGAAGGCAAAGATCGAGGGAATCCGCGAGNTNATGCGTGACGATGCGCGNATCGTAGANNTGCGCAANAACGTGCGCGTCGCCGCCGAATCGCAACTTCAGAACGGCATCATCGANATGACCGCNCTNCTCTCAAAGATCAATGACGAGAATCAGGCGCAGCTGACGGCCTCNTATCATGAGGTTCAGCTTCTCCAGAGCATCTACCANCTCAAACACACCCTGAATCGATAACCATAACGGACTTAAAACTGATCAAAGATATGAAAACGCTCGGAATAATCACAATAACCGCCGCAGTGGCCGCTATTCTCGGCGGATGCGGAAAAAAGGATGTGGAATATGACGCCTCCGGAATCTTCGAGACCACCGAGGTNGTTGTCTCGGCCCGTGGCAACGGAGAGATCGAACAGCTCTCAGTCGTAGAGGGACAGCAGCTGAAAGCCGGTGAAAGAGTCGGCTTCATCGATACCGTTCAGCTCGCGCTCCAACGCCAGCAGCTCCTTGCAAACCTCTCGGCCACNGACAGCCACAGACTGAACGAGAACCGACAGCTCGCATCGCTTCGCCAGCAGATAGCAAACCTTAAGAGCGAGAAAGCCCGTTATGAGCGTCTGGTCAAGGACAACGCAGCCACACCCAAACAGCTNGACGACATCAACTATCAGATCGAGGTGCTCGAGAAACAGCTCGGCGCAACCTCCGAACAGATCTCGAGCGGCAACACGGGTATCAAGGAACAGACCACCGGTATCNCGGCCCAGATAGCCCAGATCGACGCGAAGATCGCAGACTGCATGATCTCAAGTCCGATCAACGGCACGGTACTCNNCAAATATGCCGAGGCNGGTGAATATGCAGCCCCCGGCCGCGCCCTCTTCAAGGTAGGTGACGTCGGTCAGATGAAGCTNCGCGCATACGTGACNGCCCCCCAGTTGACCGGTCTCAANCTCGGCCAGAAAGTCAAGGTATATGCCGATCTCGGCGAGAAGGACCGCAAAGAATTCCCCGGTGAGGTTATCTGGATCAGCGACGAGGCCGAATTCACCCCCAAGACCATCCAGACCCGCGACGAGCGTTCGAANCTCGTATATGCCGTCAAGATCCTCGTCAAGAACGACGGCACCATCAAACGCGGAATGTACGGCGACGTGAAATTCTGAATCCCCGGAGAGTNTTCGAATTCAACCACTCTCTCNGAATCAGCTTAAACTGACAGACCTATGTCCATNATCTCTGTAAAAGATCTGGTCAAGACCTACAACAAGGGACGCACCAAGGCGCTGGACTCACTCTCGTTCGAGGTGGAGAAAGGTGAGATATTCGGTCTCATCGGACCGGACGGTGCCGGCAAGACCACGATCTTCAGAATCCTCACGACACTTCTTCTCGCCGACTCAGGCACAGCCAGCATCGACGGGATGGATGTCGTNAAGGACTACAAGAAGATCCGCCGTCATATCGGCTACATGNCCGGCCAGTTCTCGCTCTACCAGGATATGACCGTCGAGGAGAACCTGTCGTTTTTCGCCACGGTGTTCAAGACGACAATCGAGGAGAACTATCATCTCGTCAAGGANATCTANGAACAGATCAAGCCATTCAAGGACCGCCGCTCGGGCAAACTTTCGGGTGGTATGAAACAGAAGCTCGCACTCTCGTGCGCGCTCATCCACGCCCCGCTTGTACTTTTCCTCGACGANCCGACCACAGGNGTGGACCCGGTCAGCCGCAAGGAATTCTGGGAGATGCTCCAGAAACTCAAGACGGAGTTCAACCTCACGATCGTAGTCTCTACACCTTATATGGACGANGCGGTTCAGTGCGANCGGATCGCACTGATCCAGAACGGCCGNTTCCTGACCATCGACTCTCCGGACGGGATCATTGACAAATACTCCGAAACGCTTCTGGCCGTCAAGAGCGACCAAATGCACCGCCTGCTCACCGACCTCAGNGAGANCCCGGGGGTCNACACNGCTTTCGGCTTCGGAGAGACCCACCATGTGACGGTCAATCCGGATATNCNGACAACAGACAGTCTGAAGAAGAGTCTGGAGGAGAAAGGGCACAGAGAGGTAGAGGTGACGGCGATCCGCCCGACGATCGAAGACTGCTTCATGAACCTTCAAAANTGATGACGGATGGAAAATGAGATAGCGATCAAGGCCGAGGGCCTGACCAAAAAATTCGGTGATTTCACCGCCACGGACCATATCACATTNGAGGTCANGCGAGGNGAGATATTCGGNTTTNTGGGAGCNAACGGTGCNGGAAAGACNACGGCCATGAGAATGCTCTGCGGCCTCTCGCGTCCGAGCGAGGGGAACGCATACGTNGCCGGATATGACGTNAAGGATCATTNTGAGGATGTGAAGCGGCATATCGGATATATGTCCCAGAAGTTCTCGCTCTATGANGACCTGACGGTCGAGGAGAATCTCAAGCTCTTCGGAGGCATATACGGGATGCCGAGAAAGAAAGTGACCGAGAAGATCACCGAGTTGCTCTCCGANCTCGGATTCGAGTCGGAAAGAAAGNCTATGGTCCGCTCCCTCCCGCTGGGATGGAANCAGAAACTCGCGTTCTCGCTTTCAATCTTCCANGAGCCTCAGATCGTCTTCCTCGATGAGCCGACGGGAGGTGTGGACCCCGTCACACGCCGGCAGTTCTGGGAACTCATCTATAAAGCAGCCGACCGCGGAATCACCGTTTTCGTCACCACCCACTATATGGACGAGGCGGAATATTGCGACCGGGTATCGATNATGGTNGACGGAAAGATCCGCGCGCTCGACACACCGGCCAACCTGAAGAAGCAATTCGGCGGCGAGTCNATGTATGACGTNTTCTACGCNCTTGCCCGCGGGGCGAAGCGCGGTGACTGAGAGTCCTGCAATTCCGCTTTAAAACTGAATCAACATGAAACAATTCCGTTCCTTTGTCAAGAAGGAATTCATCCACATACTGCGCGATCCACGCTCACTGCTGATCCTGCTGGTGATGCCGCTGCTGTTGGTTATCCTCCCGGGCTATGTGATCAAGAACGACGTGAAGGATATACGCGTGGCGGTTATAGACCGCTCGCACGACAACATGACGTCGCAGATTATCGACCGTCTCGCGTCGAACAGCTATTTCCACCTCACCGACAATCTCGACAGTGAGGAGGAGGCCCTCAAGAAATTCAAGAACGGCGATATCGACTTAGCGGTTATATTCGGTCCCGACTTCGCCGACCGGCTTCTCCATACTCACGACGCGGAGATCCAGATCATAGCNGACGGCAGCGAACCGAACCAGGCTACGGTCCGCGCGACATACGCCCAGCAAGTGATCGCCGAGTTCCAGAAAGAGGTACGTCAACAGGCCGGGGTTCCGGTCGGAATGAATGTCAAGATNGACAACCGGATGCTCTACAACCCCCAGCAACGGTCTGAGGTCAACTTTGTTCCCGGCGTNGTGGCGATGGTGATTCTTCTGATATGCTGTATGATGACATCGGTAGCNATCGTTCGCGAACGCGAGACGGGCACCATGGAGATCNTGCTCGCCTCTCCCCTGCCGACAATCGTCATCGTGNTGGCCAAGCTGGTTCCCTATCTGGTGATCTCGCTGCTCGACCTGGCCGTCATTCTNTGCATCTCCGTGTTCATGATGAACATNCCGATGGAGGGGAGCCTGATGCTCTATCTCCTTACCGCCTTCATCTATATCCTCACGGCNCTTATGCTCGGCCTGCTGATCTCAACCCTCGTGCGGACACAGATGACAGCCATGCTCATCTCGCTTCTGCTCATNATCCCGACCATCTATCTGTCGGGCATGGTGTTCGACATCGCCAGTATGCCGATTCAGGCTCAGATGGTCAGCAACATAGTTCCGGCNAAGTGGTTCGTAATCGCCTCGCGCAAGATAATGATCGAGGGAGTNGAGGCCCGGTATGTCATGAAAGAAATCCTGATCCTCATAGCCGAGCTGATAGTATTTCTTCTTCTGTCATGGAAATTCTTTAAAACGAGATTGGAATGAAAGCGCTGAAATATCTTCTGGTNAAGGAATACAAGCAGATGTTCCGCAACATCGTGCTNCCGATCGTATTCATTATTCTCCCACTCGCGATGATGAACGTGGTTCCCAAGATCGCAACCCAGGAGGTCACGCACCTCAACATCGCGGTGGTCGATCAGGACCATTCCNCTCTTTCCCAACGTCTCGTCGGGAANGTATCGGCCTCCCCCTATTTCAATCTCTACACAACCTGTCCGACCTACGNNCANGCACTCGAAGAGCTTGAGAAGGGAAATGTCGATTTCATCCTGACTATCGAAAACGATTTCGAGAAGAACCTGTATAAGTCGGGAGGGGCCGAAGTGATGACGTCGGTCAATGCCGTCAACGGTATGAAAGGGGGTGTCGGCAACGGGTATCTGACNCAGATCATCATGCAGTATGTCGGCCAGATCAACGCGGAGGCCGGAATAGCNGCCGCTCAGCCGGCCGAGATAAAGTCACGGTTCCTCTTCAATCCGGAGCTTGCCTATAAGCCATATATGATTCCGGCGTTGATGGCTATGACTCTGATACTTCTCGTNGGCTTTCTGCCGGCGCTGAATATCGTAGGNGAGAAAGAGCGGGGAACGATCGAACAGATAAATGTCACGCCCGTGGGGCGACTGGAGTTCATCCTATCGAAGATGATTCCCTACTGGACCGTCGGCCTGTTCATCGTCGCTTTCTCCATCTTCCTCGCGTGGAGGGTTCAGGGGGTTCTTCCGGCCGGAAGCATCTGGTTGATCTTCCTTTTCAACATCATCTATATCCTGACGATATCGTCGTTCGGNCTGGTGATCTCCAACTATTCGGACAATATGCGNCAGGCGGCGGTCGTGATGTTCTTCTTCATCGTGATCTTCATTCTGACGAGCGGTCTGATCTCTCCGTTGTCGGCGATGCCGGAATGGGCTAAGAAGGTTANGCTTCTGAATCCGCTTCGCTACATCATCACGGCCATGCGCGAGATCTATCTCAAGGGAAGTTCCTTCCGGGATCTTCTCTCCCANTTCATCCCGCTGACCATCTACGCCGCAGTGATGGGAGCCTGGGCACTTAAGAGCTACCAGAAGAACTGCTAAACTTNGGAGAGGGGGGTCAGGTGGCTGTGGGGGTAGTAGAAGGCGAGGATGCGNCGGTAGTCGGCGCCTTCGAGGGCCATNCGGGCGGCTCCTATCTGGCAGAGGCCTACNCCGTGGCCCCAGCCTTGGCCTTCGAGGTGGAATTCGGTAGAGGATTGGGCCTGAGTTGATGGAGAATCNTCGGNGGGGGTGAGGCGCGTTATGTTGAAGCGGGCGGAGTATAGGTGGGTGGGCGAGAGGAGACGTCGGATCATCAGCTCCTTGCCGATTTCGAGGGTGCCGGCCGTGCCTTGCAGCCTCAGTCTTGTCGCGCGGCCGGATGGACCTCGGCCGGTTATGTCGATGTCCTTGACCGTGCCTATGTCGTGACCGAATTTCTCCTTGAGGTTCCTCTCGATTTCTATGGCTGTGACGGTGGCGGTCCAGCGGTAACCTCCTCCGGTCTGCTGGTCGTAGTCTTTCAGAACTGTCCGCAGGACTCGGTTCCGTATGTCGTCATCAAGATCGCTGAGATCACACCAGGGATCATCGAAACTTTCGAGACATTCCTCTTCCCTATCCTGCCAGCAGGTTGAGAAGATTTCCGTGCGGCCGCCGCAACATTTCGAGAAGCGGGTGTCCACTATCTTGCCCGAGGGGGTGGTCAGAATCTCTCCGGCCGTTGACCGCAGCGCCCGGAGCACATTTGGGGGAATCGGCTGAACGCCTTGATAGCGCTGACAATGATCGTCGGAACAGACGTCAAAGCCGGTGTGGTCACAGGTGTCGTCCCACCCTATGATCAGGTCCGCGCGTGATATTTTTCCATCGTTGGAGTCGTCGTGGCGATGCAGAATCTTGCCGAGCGCCCATCCGCGCGAAATCACCGCGTGCGCTTTCAGGAACTCTGCCGGCGAAGAAGGGTTCATCTCGCTTCCGACCACACACTCCAGATAGCTTTCGAGCGGAAGGCGGTTGACGAGCCTGAATACAGGATCGTCCGTGTGCTCCACCTCTCCCGGAAGCAGAGCCTCAATCACCCGCTCCCAATGGAAGCCGAGTCCGATAACCATATTGCGCAGAAGTGTTCCTCCGGGGCGCCGTTCAAGAACGGGCTCCCCGGCGGTCGGTATGCCGACCCTGATCTCGATGTCGTTCATACCACAAAGGTACTCATTCTTTCGGGTATAGGCAATATCGGGTGTGACGGAGCCTATCGCAGACTCAGCGACTACGGACATATCAAGAAGGGGCGCCACGGACCTTACGGTTCGCAGCGCCCCGGACGATGGGATTTTAATAAGTTACGATTTCAGTTTGCCTGCGAGGCCTTCGAGAGCTTCGGCCCCTTTCTGAAGCACTTCACCGGCTTTTTCTTTCAGGGTTTCCTTGATATTGGAGTTATCCCCGCTCACTTTATCTTTGAGGCTTTCGAGACCTTCAGAGATAGCTTCTTTTGCATTGCTGAGCGATGATGCTCCGGCAGCTTTTGCCTGTGCGGCGGCCTGTTTGGCCTGCTCGCTGAGATTGTTGATGTCCATAATAATTTTGTTTTTATTGTTTGCGTTGATTGGAAACTGTGATTCGTCGGTATGATATTTGAACCGCATTGTCACAATATACTCTTCAAACAAAATTCTTGCCAGAAGGTTGAGAGAATGTTTGAATTTAAATCAAATTTAATATTTAGAGAGTTTTAGAAATTTTTGATTTCATCACAAAGGATCTTTTGGGCGCTTTTCCAAAGATTTCATCGGTCGCGATGCCCGCATCGCTCC
>JAAVFK010000018.1:380218-460255 GCA_014800785.1 Bacteroidales bacterium | reverse complement strand
GTAATTTTGTAGACATTTAATTTGTTATATGTCCTAAAGTTACAAAAACTTTTTGACATGACAAAGCCCCGGCTTGCGAAAGTCAGGGCTTTGTTTTATGTTTTACAGCAGGTGAAAAACGAGGCTGTGCCTATTTTGACACAGCCTCTTCGTTTTGTATCTTTCGAGCTTATTTGCGGCCCGCTTCTATGGCTTGCGTGATTCGGATGAAATCCTCGACGCCGAGGCGCTCGGGACGCAGGGCGAGGATCGGATCCTCACGGAGGGGCGAATCGGCCGGGATGAGGCCGTTGAGGGAGTTGCGGAGAGTCTTTCGGCGCTGGCCGAAAGAGGTCTTGACGACAGTCTTGAAGAGCTTCTCATCACATCCGAGGCTCTCGCGGCTGTTGCGCGTCAGTCTCAGTACGCCGCTCTGGACCTTAGGCGGGGGTGAGAACACGCCCGGGGGCACCGAGAAGAGATAGCGGCAGTCATACCACGCCTGAAGAAGGACGGAGAGGATGCCGTAGACCTTGCCCCCCGGAGCGGCGCAGATACGTTCTGCCACCTCCTTCTGGAGCATACCGGCCACAACCGGGATCCGTTCCCTGTTCTCCAGGACCTTGAAGAAGATCTGAGACGATATGTTGTAGGGATAGTTGCCTATGAGGACGAACTCGCCGTCGGTGAGCGTCGAGAGGTCGAGTTTCAGGAAGTCACCCTCGACCACACGCAGATCGGGCATGTTGGCCGCGAGATATTCGACGCTCTCGCCGTCGAGTTCTACGGCTGTCACGTCCTTACCCTCTTCGACGAGGAAACGGGTGAGCACACCCATGCCGGGGCCGATCTCGACCACCGGGAGCGAGCCCCACTTCTCCCCTATCTCGGAAGAGTCGACCGTCCGTGCGATTTTCGACGCGATTCCGAGGTCGGTCAGAAAGTGCTGTCCGAGGGCTTTTTTTGCTTTTACCTGCATAATTGATTCTTAATATTTTTATATAAAACAACAATCCCCGCGGTTTTGTCGCGCGGGGAGTGTGTTTTTATCGGATCGTGCCGATCGCGGGGGCGATCAGACGGTGAGGATTTCCTTCTCTTTGTCGGCGAAGATGTCGTCGATCTTCTTCATGTACTTGTCGTGGATTTTCTGCACGCTTGCTTCGGCATCCTTCTCCACGTCTTCGCTCAAGCCGTTCTTGATCTCTTTCTTGAGGCCGTCGATGGCCTCGCGGCGTGCGTTGCGCACCGAAACCTTGGCGTTCTCGGCCTCGGCCTTACACTGCTTCACGAGAGCTTTGCGTCGGTCTTCGGTCAGAGGGGGAATTCCGAGACGGATAACCTCACCGTTGTTCTCGGGAGTGATTCCGAGCTCGGAGTTGATGATGGCCTTCTCGATCTCTTTGAACATCGCCTTTTCCCAGGGAGTGATGGCGATCGTGCGTGCGTCGGGCACCGAGATGTTGGCTACGTTCGAGATCGGAGCGAGCGAACCGTAGTATTCCACACGGATTCCGTCAAGCAGTTTTGCCGACGCCTTTCCGGCGCGGATACGCGAGAGGGTCTCGTCCAGATAGTCGACTGCGAGCTGCATCGAATCGCCCGCGTTGTCGAGATATTCCTTTACTTCCATTATGATAGTGTTTTAATTATTTGCAACTTAGAATATTTCTTGATGATCCCGGAAGAGGGGGTTCGGAGGGGTTCAGTAGACGAGCGTTCCGACGTTCTCGCCGTCGATCATCTTGCGGAGATTGCCTTCGATGTCCATGTTGAAGACGTAGATGGGCATGTTGTTCTCCTTGCAGAGGGCGGTGGCGGTAAGGTCCATCACTTTCAGACCGCGCGAGATAACCTCGTCATAGGTGATCTTGTCGAACTTGACTGCTGTCGGGTCTTTCTCCGGGTCGGCGGTGTAGACGCCGTCCACGCGAGTGCCCTTGAGCATCACGTCGGCCTCGGTTTCGATGGCGCGCAGCGCCGAACCGGTGTCGGTCGTGAAGAAGGGTGAGCCTGTTCCGCAGCTCATGATCGCCACCTTGCCGTTCTTCATGGCCTCGATGGCCTTCCACTTTGAATAGGGTTCTCCGATCGGGAACATACCGACGGCGGTCAGTACGACGGCCGGCTGGCCGATTGATTCGAGCGCCGACGAGAGGGCCAGCGAATTGATGACGGTGGCCAGCATACCCATCTGGTCCCCTTTCACACGGTCGAAGCCCTTGGAGGCACCCGAGAGGCCGCGGAATATGTTTCCACCGCCGATAACGATTCCCACCTGTACGCCGCTGTCGGCTATCTCTTTGATCTGGCGCGCATAGGCGTTCAGACGTTCCGGATCTATGCCGTATCCCTGCTCGCCCATCAGCGACTCGCCCGAGAGCTTGAGCAGAATTCTCTTATATTCCATTTCAGTTCAACTATTGTCGGGGGAGCCGTCGGTTCAGGGCCGACTCCCGGTAAACACGGACAAATATAGGCAAAAGGTTAGTTATTAAAGCGTATTTAAGGATTTTTAACTTTTGGGATGGGGACGGGACACGAGCTTCGCTCGCGTCGCTCAACAAAGAGGGCACGGGGTCTTTGGTAGACGCCTGCGGTCCTGAGGATAAAAAAGTTGGGGTGGGATTGCTTTTGGTTGTGAAATTATTGCTATCTTTACGGATTGAATTGGTCGTGGTCTTCGGAGTCGCGGCGGTTCTTGATTGCGAATCTATATTATAATCACATAAAATCCTTATGAACAACAAGATCGTTTATTTCTGCCTCGGTGGCGCCCTGATGCTTTCGGGGGGTTGCTCGAAGAAACTCGCGCAGTTCAAGGCAGACTATTTCTCGACTACTCCTACTCCGCTCGAAACCGTCGGCCAGACCGTTCCGGCTACCGTGACCGGTAATCTCCCTGCCAAATTTATGGTCAAGAATGCTAAAGTCACCGCTACTCCGGTTCTCGCATGGAACGAGGGAACCGATGTCGGTGAGGTGAAAGGTTCGCCCGTAACCATCCAGGGCGAGGATGTGCGCGCCAACGGCCAGGTCGTTTCTTTCCAGCGTGGCGGAACAGTGACGATCCCCTTCCGTGCGGAATACCAGCCTGAAATGGCCCACAGCGATCTCTATCTCGACTTCAGCGTCGACCAGAACGGCAAGATGTACACCCTTCCCCGCGTGAAGGTGGGCGAAGGCGTCGTAGCCACCTCTACCCTTGCGTCGGCCGCTACCGTGACCCCCGCTATCGCTCCCGACAAGTTCCAGAAGGTGATCGAGGAGACTTATAGTGCGGATATCCGCTTCCTCGTCAACCAGGCCAATATCCGTGCCACCGAGACCAACAAGGAGGACTACAAGGACCTCAACCGCCGTCTTCAGGAGGCCAATCAGGCTGCAAACATGGAGATCGCCGGCGTGACCGTCAACTCTTATGCTTCGCCCGAGGGCTCACTCGAATTCAACACCCAGCTCGCCGAGAAGCGCGAGAAGAACACCACCAATCTGGTGGAAAACCAGCTTAAGAAAGACAAGATCACCGAGTTCGGTGAGCTGACCTCTTCGTTCACTCCCGAAGACTGGGAGGGCTTCAAGAATCTCGTGGAGAAGAGCAACATCCAGGACAAGGATCTGATCCTCAGCGTCCTTTCGATGTATAACGATCCCGAACAGCGCGAGCGCGAGATCCGCAACCTCTCGGCTGTCTTCAACGAACTCGCCGACCAGATCCTTCCCCAGCTCCGCTACTCGAAGGTTGTCGCCAAGATCAACGTCCTCGGCAAGAGCGACGTCGAACTGATCGACCTCTACAACTCGGATCCCTCGAAGCTGACCGTAGACGAGCTTCTCTATGTCGCCACACTGACCGACGACAACACCCGCAAGCAGCAGATCTACCGCAAGGCCACCGAGCTCTTCCCCAATGACTACCGCGGATATAACAACCTCGGTCTGACCCAGTATGTCGCCGGCGACTACGCTTCGGCCCGCAACAACTTCAACATCGCCTCGCGCATGAACCCCTCTTCGAAAGAGGTTGAGATGAACCAGGGTCTCCTCTCGCTTCTTGACGGCCAGTATCAGAAGGCCAACGAGCAGTTCGGCGCTGCCGCCGGTGTCCCCGAAGCGGCTGACGCTCTCGGTGTCTACTACCTCTCGCAGGGTGAGCTCGCGAAGGCCAACAACGCCTTCGGTGACTCGAACACCAACAACGCGGCTCTCGCCCGCATCCTCGCCAAGGACTACAGCGGTGCCCGCACAATCCTGTCGAACATCGCCGCTCCCGACGCGACTACCTACTATCTGACCGCCGTTCTCGGTGCCCGCACCAACAACGAGAACATGGTGATGACCAATCTCCGTCAGGCCGTGCGTCTCGACCAGTCGCTCCTGAAGCGTGCTAAGTCGGACCTTGAGTTCGCCTCCTATAATCTCTCGTTCCTTTGATTCCATACATTGACAAACCAACCAATAATTTTTCTATGAACAAACCTGCAAGATTTCTTACCCTTCTCGCTCTGGCTGCTTCGGCGGTCGGTGTGCGGGCTGCGGATGACGCAGGGGTGAGCGTGATCGGATGGGATGCCGAGGATGCCCGTGTGGGTTATTACTCGGTCAACCTCAACAGCAAGATCCGCTTCACCTCCGACCGCGTCGAGATCTACGACGGGGACAAACGGACGGGCGCGTTTGACTACGCCTCGGTTGCCAAACTGACCTTCCATACCGGACAGGTAGGCGTGGCTTCCGTCGCTGCCGACGCCTCCACTCTGCGTCTGCTGACCAATCCTGTCGGTGAGATGCTTGAAATGACCGGCCTGCAGGCTGAGTCCGCTCCCCTCGTGATCACGTCACTCAACGGTGAGACCAAGCTTAGTCTGGCCGAATGGCGCGGCGAAGCTGTCGACGTCTCCTCTCTCACCCCCGGTCTCTATTTCGTGACCGTCAATCGCACAACCCTCAAGTTTATCAAGAAATGAAAAAGTCAGCCATGATATTGGCCTCCCTGCTGACCGCGTCGGCAGCCTTCGCCCAGGGCCAGGAGGCAAACCCCAACCGTGTCCTCGTGACCGACAAAGGGGGTGTGACCAAGGGCTTCGTCATCGATTATATCGAAGACATGAGCTTCGCACGTGTTGACGGCGAAGTTCTCGCTAAAGTTACCGTAGACGAGGTTGGTCTCACCAGCCTCCGCCTGACCATCAAGATGACCCCCCAGTGTCGTTCCTACCGTCTGGCCATCCTCCCTGCTGTGGTGGCTGATCAGCTCGGCAACGACGCTAACGCCATCCGCTATATCAACAGCCTTCCCGCCGGAGATGTCCCGACTCTCAACGAGGATTTCAACAAGGGTCAGCTTTCGGGTGTCTCGCTTAACTCGGACAGCAAATATGCGATCATCACCATCGGTATGGATGAATACGGCATCGAATCGGGCGTATCGCGCACCGATTTCGATACTCCGGCCCCGACAATCACCGGCAATCCTCACGTAGAGGCCAAGCAGCTTTCCAAAGGTCTCGACAGCTTCTCCATGAGCTTCGCTCCCAACAAGGATGTCGGCTCATACTGGCTCGTGGCCGTCGAGAAGGGCACGATGCAGGCTCAGTTCGAACAGTACGCTCCGATGTTCGGTTTCTCGAATATCAATCAGCTTATCACCATGTGGGGTGTGGAGCAGAAAGGAGCCATAACCAATGAATGGACCGGTATGGAGCCCAACACCGATTATGAGGTGTATATCGCCATGACTGA
Organism: Bacteroidales bacterium; assembly: GCA_014800785.1. GTDB lineage: Bacteria > Bacteroidota > Bacteroidia > Bacteroidales > Muribaculaceae > Lepagella. Next base: position 454,534 of record JAAVFK010000018.1, on the reverse strand, counting down.
CGTCAAGGGTAACTATGCCCCCTATGAAGTCGCAGAAGCCTCCACAGAGGCTATGGGCGGTTCCGGTGAGGCATCGGTTAAGATCACCGTCGGCGCTGTCTACGCATCCGACTGGGATGGCCAGATGGCTCCCACGCAGCCCATCACCTACACTCCCAATGATCAGGCATCCTGCTATCGCGCCGCTCTCTTCACAGAAGCTGTCTTCAACGAAGATCCCGAAGAAGTGAAGCGTCAGCTCTGTCAGGATCCCGAGGTGCCTATCCTGAACTGGTTCCAGTATGTTGAGAGAACCGGTGAATATATGGTTGATCTGAACACCAAGTATGTCGCTCTGGCCGCTGCGAAGAACGGCAACGGTGAATGGGGCCCTGTAGCCGAGGTTCATTTCACGACTCCGGCAACCGTAGCAGGTATCAACCGTCCCGCCTCCGGCGATCTCCGCGAGCGTATGGGTGCGATGCCCTCGCCGCTGGTTCAGAAAGGAGTGATCCCCTCGCTCAATCTGAAGCCCTGTAAGATCACTATCACACAGGATTGATAGTCTCCCCTATAAGTAAGAGAGGCCGCGCTCAGCGCGGCCTCTTTTTGTTTGGGGGAGGCGGAGACGGGGGCTCCTGGGAGCCCGCAAGCGGGCTCTGCGCGGGACAAACGCCTGCGGTTTCGGGAGCTCTTGGGAGTCCGCAAGCGGGCTCTGCACAGGACAAACGCCTGCGGGTTCGGGGGCTTCTGGGAGCCCGCAAGCGGGCTCTGCACAGGACAAACGCCTGCGTCCGGGGACGCCTGCGGTTTCGGGGGCTGGGGGGCAAATAAAAAACCGGCTGCGCGGTTAGCGCAGCCGGTTTTTATTGGTGGGGTTGGTGGGGGTTACTTGATTACTTCTTTGGTGACTTTGGCGCCGCGGCGTACTACGTAGATGCCGGGGGTCAGGTCTTTGGCCGATACCTGCTGACCGGCGATGGTGAAGTAAACGGGAGCTGCCTCAACGGCGTCGCTCTCGATGCCTTCTACGCCCGATTCGGAGCTCATTACGAACTCGATGGGCGAGAATTTGCTCTCGCGGTCGTCATATACCTGGTTGCGCTCGTCAACCTGACGGCCGTAGGCGCTCACCTGATGGTAGATGTCGAGGGTCTGTGCGTGGGGAGCAACAACTACCTCAAGCTGGTTGGGGATGTCGGTCTCGTTGCGGCCGTGCCAGCGGGTGTACTGGAAGGGGTCCATCAGATACTCGCCTGCCTTGTAGTTCTGGGTGACTTTCAGGTTGTCGAGATAGAGGTTGGAGTAGCTGCGGATAGCGCAGATACCGATGATGGTGTGCTCGGTGCCGGTGGTGGGCTCGAAGACGATGTGCTGCCAGTCGAGGTTGAGTTCCTCGTCGATGTAGATGAGTTCGTCCTGACGGTAGTCCTGGGTGAGCTCGTCATAGTTGAAGATAGCTACAACGCAGCTTGTCACGCGACCCTCGTCGTCGGTCTCGGCAGCGAGATCACACTCGATGGTGAACTTACCGCCATCCTTGCTGAGGTCGAGGTCGGGCGAGAAGAAACCTGCCTGAGAAGCGCCGGTCTCGTAGTGGAAGGCGTCGAACGCCATGTAGTCTTCATAGGGCATCGAAGCTTCGCCATACCAGCCCTGCTGTTTCAGAGTGGTGGGGAAGAACTGGCCGGAGATGGTGTAGACCGAGGGGTCTTCCTTGGTCAGACCGGTCTTGTTGCCGTCGAAGTCAACGACGTCGGTGAAGTCCTCGAAAGTCACAACGAAGGGACCGTCTTCGGTAGCCACGCGCTTGCCGTATGCGATGTAGTTGTAAACGTCAGCGCCGGGAACGTCGGTCCAGTTGGCCTTATAGGTCCAGCCGTTGATGATGTCGGGCTGCTTCATTGTCGGGGGAACGAGGGCGTAAACGCGGGTTGCGTAGCTCTCGAGAGATACGTCGGAACCCTTGACAGCCTTCACGGTGTAGTAGTAGATCTCGCCGTTGTCGAGGCCGGTCACATTCTGGGAGGTACCTTCGACCTTCTTATCCTCGACAGCGTATGCGCGGGTGCCGTCGTCGTTGAGCGAGTAAACGCTCAGGAGATAGGAATCAGCGCCCTCTACGGGATACCAGTTGGCGGTGAACGAGGTTCCCTGATACTCGCTGTGGGGGAGAGTGGTGGGATACATCACCTTCGGATCGAGGGTGTAGGCCTTCACGTCGTCGATATAGACGTTGCCCGGGCCGATGCCGATGATGTTGAAGATGGTTGTCGGACCGCCGTCGCGGTAAACGAAGCGGTAGGTCTGCCACTGGTCGGTGATTCCGTTTACGAGCACCTGCTCGTCAACGTCGCGCCACGACGGAGCCATGTCGTTGGTCTCGGCCGCCTCGACGAGAAGCCAGTCATAGGTCTCGCCCGCGTTCTTGGTGCGTGCTTTGAACTCGAACACGCAGGGACCGCCGGTGCCGTCAACTTTCAGGTTGGGGGTGTTGATGTGTGCCTGGGTGCAACCGCCCATCGGGGTCTCGGCCATCTCCATGTAGTATGCGCCGCCGGCCTGGCCGCACTTGCCGGGCTCTTCCGCGCCTGCGCCCCAGTGGGGAGCGTTGGTGAACTCGGGCTTGAGGTTCCACCAGGGATATTCAAACTCGGGAGACTGCCAGTCGATGCAAAGATCGATTGAGGTTTCGGGTTCCTCGATCGAGCCGGCCGACATCTTCGAGAAGTCTTCGGAGAACACTTCGGTCAGGGTGCCGTACTTGGCGATGTCATTTTCCGAGGGACCTGCATAAGCGAGGGTCTTGGCTACAGCCGAAGCAGCTTTGCCCTTTGCTTTCTTCACGGAGAAGTTCGCTTTGCCTTCGCGGCTCACGACGGTGCCGTCGGCATCGTGAACGCCACCGACCTTGAAGAGGTGTGCGCCCGCGGGAGCGGCCAGCGTCAGCATCAGGGCCGGGAGGATGTAAAGTTTCTTGTTCATGTAAATTGATGTTTAGGTTTGTCTAAATCCGGAGCTTCCTACCCGAGGGTAAAGATTCTCAGTTGTCATTCTCTTAACTTCCGAAGAGAAAAGATTTTCACCCCTCAAAGTTAAGAAAAATTTTTGATAAAAAAAAGCCTGTTCCACAATAACGTGGTGCCGTGGGCCCACATTGTGGAACAGGCTTGTTTTTAAGATTTTTTATTTGCGGATCTTGATGGTTTTGCCGTTGGCGCTGATTACATAAACGCCGTCGGTGAGGTCAAGATTGATTTCTGCTGCGCCGTCGAGTGCGTAATAAGCGATCACGCGGCCGGTCAGGTCGGCTACGTTAACCACACACTTGCCGAGGTTGACGTAGAGAACCGAAGTTGCGGCGTCAAATTCGAAGGTGCCGTCAGCGAGAACGGAAGCTACGCCCGAGGGCTCGCCTACGGTGACAAGTACGGACTCGGAGGTGTTGTTGTCGAGGTCAACATCATCAGCCACAACGATGCGGGCGGCTACGTTGAACTGGCCGGTGCGGGTGAAGACATAGCGCAGGGTCTGGAAAGTAGTTCCGCCGGGCGCTACGTAGCGGGTGCCGTCGAAGGTAGCGAGTACCTCGGGGTTATCCTTGTCGTTCACGTTGAGGAGCTCGATGGTGTAGTCCTCTTCCGCACAGTCAACGGTGCCGAGATTCTCGAAGTTCAGGCGGAACGCAGCCTCGGTCTCGTTAATGATGATCTCATCGGTTGTGGTCATCGAGAAGTCGGTGACCGCCATATCAACCTTGGCGGGCAGCGGTTCGAGAGCGTAACCGAGAGTCAGACAGGGAAGCTGGTTGCTGACACCTCTTACTTTATCGTAGATAGAGAAGTTGTCTACTGCCTGAGAAGGCTCGGACATACCTGCGGAGTAGTTGTAGGCAACTACATTATTCTCGGTAACAGTAGTGCTTGCGAGATAGAGGAAGTAGCTGTCGCCGAGCTTGCTGGTGACGATGTTCATAGCGAGACCCTTACCGTTTTCGAGGGTGAAGAGCTGCTGAAGGTCAAGAACCACGGTCTGCGGATCCATAGACTTCTGGGTTGTGAAGACACCGTCGTAAACGAGGGTGAATTCCTCTTCGGGAATCAGAGACGAGACATTATTCACTTCGAAGCCCTCGGTGCGGTCAGTCTGGGCGAGATAGATCTTGACAGCGGTGGGAGAGGTCTGGTATTCCTCGTTACAAACGGTGAATCCGATCTGCTGGATCTGATAGTTGTTCTCGTGGTCACCGAAGTAAGAAGCGGGATAGAGAACCTGGCTTGCGGAGTTCGCATAGTCACGCTGCATAGCGGGAGCGCCGAAGCTGGTGGTCGCGCCATCCCATTTCGGGAACTGGTTCTGGATCACGGGTGAGAGCTTGTCGAGAGAGATGGTCACGTTGAGAACGGAGGTCTCGCTGGGCTCGCCCTCATCCTTGACAACGATACCCTTGAGGCCATAGGTGCCTGCGAGATCGAAGGTATAGTCGAACGCAACGTCGGCGGTCTTGCCGGCCTCGATTGCGGGAACTTCGGTTTCGATAGCAACTACCTTGTCGGGGAGACCTTCGCGAACGAGAACGAGGCTTACCTGATAGTCTTCGAGGAGGCCGTTGCCTTCGTTGGCTACAGTCACGGTGTAGGTTTCGTTGTTACCGGTTACTGCAGTAGTGTTACCCTTGATAGCGGTAGCCTTGTATGCGAGAGCCTCGACTTCGACAGCTACAGTCTCGGACACGTTGTTGGAAGCGTCTTCGTCACCTTCGGCGATCACGCGTGCGGCGAGGTTGAAGTTGCCGGCAGCGGTGAACTCATGGCTGATGGTGATCGTAGCGCTGAGACCTGCGTTGAGGGCAGCGGCTACCTCTTCAGTAGCGATAACGTTGTTGGTGTTGGTGTCGAACAGCTCGATGGTGTAGTTCTCCACGTCGTCAGTACCGTTATTGCGAACGCGTACATTGAAGTCGTAGGTCTTGCCAGTGTAGAGCTTGCCTTCGGGAGCGGTCAGAGAAGAAACGGAGAGGTCGGTAGCGACAGCTGTGCCTGCGGTTTCGTAAACGAGGCTGAGGCCGGGAACGCCATCTTCCTTCCATGCGCCGGGCATGGAGATATTGGAGACGTTGTCCTGGATATAGCAGCTGTGGCTGCCATAACCATACTGCCAGCCTGTGATGTCCTTATACTCACCTTCGACTGTCGCGTCGGGAGTTTCGAGAACCTTCGTGTAGAGACCGATTACGAGAGACTGACCTTTGGTCATTGCGAATTTCTCGCTCAGAGGAATACGGACGATGTTGTCTTTGATAGTCGAGAAATCAACTTCATAGCTGTTTGCGCAGATAGTGAAAGCACTTTCTGAAAGCGGCGCAGAGAAGCTCATATCACTCGAAGTGGCGAGATATGCCGTGATGGCAACCTTACCCTTGGTCGGAGTGACGACGAGGGGGAAGAGGAGTTCGGAGATGGTATATTCGTCAGCTTCGATCTTCTCCTCAAGGAGGCTATAAGGATAGATCTGCTGGCTTACGCGATCAGTATAATATGAGTTGGCTACTACGCCTACATTCCAGTTGCTGGCATCGCCGGTCACGATACTAGCTTCTGAAGAGACAGTGCCGCCGCCTACGCCTTCTCCTTCAACTACGTGAAGAATCATGCCGGGAACATTCTGCTCGCCCCAACCGCACTCTTCAAATGATGATGCACCCCAAGGATAGTACTTGGTAAGTTCTCCATAATAGCCCATGCTCGAAAGAGAGCACTCCTGGAATTTGGGCTGCGGGTCGGGGGTCATGTAATCAACCACTTCGCTAAGGACACCGGCAACGAGAGACTCACCCTTATGCATAACGAAAGGAGTGGTCAGAGGAATCGTAAGAGCATTGTCGGAAATGGTCGAGAAGTCAATTTCCAGATCCGCTACCAGGGTCATATCGGATGCGCTGAGCGCGGTCTGCAGAGACTCCTGGTTGTTGGCTGCCATGAACATGCTGAGGCGAACCTTGCCGTATGTGGGCTTCTGTGTGAAAGGATACATCACCTCGGTGATGGTGTATGTGTCGAGACCTATCTTCTCGTCAAGGAGTCCGTAGGGATAGATAGACTGAGAAGCGGAGGGGTCGCCGGAAGAAGTCACAGCGATGGGATAACACCAGGTTTCATATGTCGAAGAAGCGACTACGACATCGGCGGCGCCGCCGTTCTTGCCGCTTTGTTCGCCGTTGCCTTCAACTACGCGGAGCTTGAGCGAGGGTACAAAGGCCTGCTGGGACTTTAATTCATCGAAAGATGTACTGTTAGTATTGTAGATGCTGAAAGGTTGACTATTATCTTCGAAATAGTGGCGTTTCCAGCATGTGTAGCCTGAGCCTGTTACTATGGGCTGACCCTTGAAACCGATCACGATTGATTCTCCGCTATTGACTGCGAACGGGGTATCAAGAGGAATTGCAACCTCTGCGGTTTCGGTAGCGGCGTCTATATTCAGGGCAGAGTAGTCGAGGGTGTAGTCGGCTACAAGAGTCATATCCCCTTCTGAGAGTTTGTCGGCAAGCGTCAGGGACTCCAGACCGGTTGTAGCCATATAGAGCTGGATCTGTGTTGATCCTTTGGCTACTCCATAGTGGGTATCCAGTGTAAGGATTGCCTCGGTGATCGTATAGTTATCATATCCGATTGCCTCATCAAGCAATGATGCAGGATAGAGGGATTCGCAAACCGACGCATGTTGGTTGCCGTTTAACGGATAATCGGTTGAGTAGGTTGCGTTACCGTCAGCGATCAGTTTGACCTCGCCTGCGGGAGCTTCGGCTTTTGCCACGGTTTCCGCTTTGGCTGCTCCGAAGGCTCCGGCGTGGGTCAGAGCGAGAGTCGCGCCTGAACCGAGAGCCAGGGCTGCAGCCATGATTAGTAATGGTCTTTTCATGTAAGAAAGGTTTTGTGAAGCGGGTTCAGAGTTTTTTCAGTCAATGAATTTGCCTAAACAAGAATTTGCCTAAACAATTTCGATTTCAACTCAATATTCTCCTAATCACTTCTATGGAAAAATAAAAAAGATTAGCTGTCGGCCGGAACTCGTCCGACCGACAGCTGATTTGTTTCAGATCAAAGGATAGCCTTCAGAGTCTGGCTTGTTCCGTCGGTGCCGTTCACCTTGATCAGGTGGGCGCCTTCGGCTTTGTTCAGACGTACGGAAGTCGTGCCTTCAGCCACTTTCACGCGCTCAACGAGCTGGCCGGCGTAGTTGAAGACCTCAACAGAAGCCATGGGATAACCGATAGTGGTCACGGTGTTCTCGGCGGCGTTGTAGCGGATAGCTGCGTTGCCGGTGAGGATCACCTCGTCAACACCATTGCCATCTGTCTTCTTGCCCTGGATAGCAAGGTGAATCACAGGAGCGGGAGCGAAGGGGAATACGTTCGACGAAGGATCGGCGGGATCGAATGCGCTTGCACCGTAGTATGATACGGAGTGGAGCTTGAGGGCATACCAGTCAGCGTCGAATACATCCCAGTCGTAGAGCCAACCGCTGTGGGTCTTGTCTTCCTTGGCAACGGTCACCATGATCGGGCGCTTGGGATTGAAAGCGAAGGGCTCTTCAAAGTCAACGACAGCGTAGGTACGGCCGTTGGTGAGAGCCACGTTGCCTTCGAAGAGGGGCTCGTCGTCAACGGGGATGAACGATGCCTCTTCCTGAGGATAACCGGTCTCGTCGGTCTGGGTCATCCAAACGCGGAGCTTGGTGTCGCTGAAGTCAGTGATGTTCTCTAGAGACTTGCCTTCCCATGCGATTCGGGTGATCGTCGGGGTCGGGTTAGCTTCATAGAGCTTGTCGAGAAGGGTAAGAGACGGAGTGTAGATGGTCTGCGACGCGGTACATTCGTAGTAATGGTTGAACGGAATGTTGGTGTTGCGGTCCATGTAGTCCTCGTCTTTCACGGTGACGTTCAGGGGCTCGGTCTCGTCGACATTAACGAAGAGAGCAGGAGACTGGTTGTTGTTGACGTTGCCGTCCTTGGCGAAGTCAACGATAGCCACGAGATTGTAGGCGCCAGACTTCGGCATCTTGTTGTTGATGGTGACGATCGCGCTTTCGTGAGACTTGATGGCGGGAACCTGAGTTGTCTCGAGGAAGACTTCGGGAGTTGCGTTGCCTTCGAAGGTGGCGAGCTTAACGGTGTAGCTGCCTGCAGCCTGGTCGTTGTCACCGTTGTTGTAAACCTCAACGTCGATCTTGTTGTCGTTGATGGCGCTGAGATAGAGGTGAGCGTCCACATTGCGTGCCTCGAGGTCATCGGCGGGAGCCTCGTCAACGAAGAAGCGGAGAACGTAGAGCCACATGTCGGCCTCGTTGTTCATCGTGTTGTTGAAACCGATGTAGTACTCGCCGTCAACGGGGGCGGTGAAGTATGCGATGTAGGTTTCGTCGTGAGCGGGCCAGGTGGTGATGTGGTCCGGATCTTCGAAGTGAACGTCAGTCATGGCTGCAGCCGTGGGAGCGGTGCCACCGACGAGACGCCACGAGGTGTTGCGCTCCTTGAAGGCGTTGTCACCGAAGCCGCCTGCGTAGATGTCGAACTCGACGCGGTAGCTCTGACCTTTCTTTACCTTAAGGGAAGGAGAAACGAGGATCTGGTCGTTAGAACCGTTCGAGCAGATGAGGTTCATCGAGTTGGTGCGGTGTGCGGTGTTGATGTCGTATACGAAATTCAGGCCGCTGCCTCCACGGTCAACCGAAGAGAAGCGTGAAGCATCGATTTCGGTTTCGAAGGTGGTCTCGAAGGGAGGAACGATAGCGTTGCCGGCGAGAACCTGATTCGAAACTGCTGCGCTACCTGTACCCTGGGCGTTGGTCGCTGTGATCTGGTAAGCGTAGAGGATAGCGTCGTCGATGGTGTTGTCGGTAAACGAAGTTTCCTTGGTGGTTCCGAGGTTCTTGTTGTCGGGCAGACGGGTGATGGTGTAGGTCAGATCTGAGTTGTCGAACCAGCCGTCGTTGTCACCGCGCTCGGGCTTCGACCAGCTGAGCTGGATAGTCTTGCCCTCGGGGGTAGAGGCCACAAGGTTGGTCACAGGACCCGGAACGTCCTTGCCGACGAAAGCGTCGATCTTGAAGGGAACGCCGTTGCCGTTCGCGTTGACAGGAACGATATAGTAGGTGTGGATACCTGCCGGAGCGTTGGTGTCGGTGAACGAAGCGGCTTTGCCTTCCTGGCCCGAAGCGGTCACAGTGCCGACAGGGGTGCCGGGATATGAGTCGCGATAGATGTCAACCTTCTGGAGGTTGTTCATGTTGCGACGGTTCCAGAGAGTCGTGGGGTTGGTCCAGCTGATGGTGACGTTGTTGTTGCCGTTTGCATCGATGGTGAACGAGGGGTTGCTTACGCGACCGGGAGCGGTCAGCTTGTCGCCGGTCATGTACTCGACATACATACCGCCGATATGGTCGTCCACGCCGAAGGGACCGAAGCTCTCGGTGTTGCCGTTGAGCGGATCGATCTTCACGAGTGCGCGCTGGTAGTCGTTCTGGTCGGTAGCGGCTGCCCACCAGAGCTCGCCGGTGGAGTAGTCCATGGTCAGGTTGTTGTCATAGTAGATGAGCCAGGGCTGACCATTGACGGTGATGGGGGTCTTGCTGACGATCTCGTAGTCCTCGTTGGGATCGAGAACGTGGAGCTCGGTGCCGGTCACCTGACCCTGTGCGTTGGGAACCCAGGTGAGAGCGTAGATCTGGTTATCGTAGCCATAGGTGGCGCAGAAGTAGTAGTTGGGAAGCTCCTTGATCTTGTTGGAATCCATCCAGAAGCCATCTTCGCGACTCACCTTGTGGAGGGCGGTGTTCACATTGCCCGAGCGGCTCTGAACCATAAGGTAGAGGTCGTTCGGCTTGTTGGGGTTCCAGAGAAGGGTCTGGGGAAGACCAACCTGGCCGTCACCGAACCAGTCCGGGAAGCGAGAACCGTAAACGTCCCAAGTGTCCTTGATCACAGTGTGGTCGCCGGTAGCGGGATCAACCTTCATGAGCGACATGATACCATACTGGAACGAGTATTGGAACATACGGTAGGAATAGTACGCATCGCCTGCCCAGACACCTGCCATATTGCAGACCTGTCTGGGGAACATAGCGTCTGTTTGGTTGTCCTCATCGAGGACGGTCTGCAGACGGTTGAGCTGACGGGGATTCGAAGAGAAGAAATTTACATAACTCTTGGTTCCGTCATAGTCCACGGTCGTGTAGCCGAAGATCTTGGTCCCCTTGTTGAGATCGGGGTTCAGCGGGGCGCGCTGAATGTTGCGCGCGCCGGCGGCCTCGGGGAGAGACTCGGGGGCGAAGGGGGGGAACGTGGTTACGTTACCTGCCATAGCCGAGCCGGCAAGCACGAGGCCTGCGNCGAGAGCGGTAAGTTTAAGATTNATATATTTTNTTNGATGTTANGGNGGGATTNNNCCCNGGATCCCGGCGGGAGCCGGGGCCGAAACCCTTGATTAATGATTTCGTTTTTCGTTTCCCGTTCCTCCGGGGGGAGGAGGAACGGAAGAGTGTCGTTTAGCGGATAACGATTTTTGAAGACTTCGAACCCTGGCGGACGATGTAGAGACCCTGAGTGAGCTCGGAAGCGTTCGCGCGTGTGCCGTCGAGGCGGTAGTATTCAACGGGAGCNTTNGAGTCGTCGGCTACCGAAGCNANGCCTGTNGACTGCTTGCCGTTGATCTGGCCCTCTTCGAACTTGATCGAGAAGTTACCGTTATTATTGGCGTCATACCAGGTGCCGGGGTTGGCGAGAGAGAACTCAAGCACGATTCCGCCAACGGGGAAGGTGATTTCGTTGTCCTTGAATGTNCCGGCGTTCTCAAGAGCCAACTTATAGATCTCCTCGTCGATCTGTTCTTCGGTCCAGTCGGGGTGCTGGAGAGCCCAAGCGTTGGCCCAGAGCATGATGTAGGCGGGATCATTGTCNTCCATCAGACGGTGTGTGCGCGACCAGATGGCCATGTTGCCGTAACCGTAGTTGATACCGATGGGAGACATCTTCTCGATCATCACGAAGTCGGGNTTGGTNGCGTCGATCACGAGATAGTGGTGGTGAGANTCGTCATAGTTNTAGCCGTAGCTGCCGGGCCATGCATCTCCGTAGGGGTCTACGAGACGGATGAGACCGGGGGTGGCTACAGATTCCTCGACGTCTACATAGTAGGTATATTCGGGTACNACGAAACCGTTNCTNCGCATATCGTTGCTGGACATGATCGTTTCGGTGAAGAGAGCCTGCCCGGCCTTGCGCCACTCNGCCTCGCTGTATGCGAACTCCATGGTGCGGAAGAAGGGGGTGCGGGGAGTTCCTTCGAGATAGGGAACGACAGTCAGGGTGTAGATACCGTCGGCGGTATAGGGAAGTGAAACGGCACCGCTCGCGTTGATTTCGAGAGACTCGACTTCGCCGTTGATTACGGCCTCATGAGCGTCTCCGTTATAGTTGTCGCCCGGAACGAGAGCTACGAGAGCCTTCTCGACGTCAGCTCCGAGGGTGATGTTGAAATTGAGCTGTGTCTTGGCGTCGTTGATCGAAACAAAAGANCCGGTGATATCNAGATCGGGAGCTCCGGGGAGTTTCACGCGGAACATCGCCTTGCTGTCGACATAAGCCCANGTNGCGTCATCCTGGTCGAACTCGAGGTCCACGTCGAGGCCCGACATGAGGAGCACGTTCGGGGGGAAGGTGATCGCCTTGTCAACGATTTTGCCGCAGAGACCTTCGCGGTCGGCGGCGATCCAGTTGCCGTTTTTGCGATAGTAGTCNTATGCCATCGAATTGACAACGAGCTGGCGGTTCTGGTTAGTNTCGGGGTTATAGCCGTAAATGAAACCTGTCGGTCCGGCTTCAACGAAAACGTGGGCCGGATCGGAAGCGTCCACTATCATGTAGAAGTTGCCGGACATACAGCCGGGCGANCCGATNGTNTCGGCCGGATAGTTGGCGTAGGGGTTCACGAGGCGATAGCGACCGGGGGTCTCTTCGCTCTCTTCGATCTCAACCTCTACCTCCGGGAAGTCCGCGATCGCGTACTGGAAGGAGAGGAAGTTGTCGCGGTAGAGTCCGGTGCCGATCGACTTCCAGGTCTCCGCGCTTGCCATNCCGGTGCCGAGCGCGGCGCAGGCTGCAAGGATAAGTGCTGAACGAGTAAAATTCATTTCAGAGATAATAGGTTTGTATGATTCGTTATTTAATAATTANTTTTATGGTCGAGANCTGACCTTCAGCCTTGACGCTGACCAGATAGAGGCCTGCGGGGAGGNCGACGTTGCCNTNGNNGGCGAGAGNNGCGGCGCGNCGGCCGTCGAGAGTGAAGATGTCGGCGCTGTNGAACTCGCCTTCAACGCGGAGAACGCCGTCGGCGGCGGTCACGTTGAACGAAGGAGCCGCTACGGTCTCGCAGACACCGCTGCCGTTATTGGGATCGCCATTGTTCGGTTCGAACGGATCTTCGGTCTCTTCNCCGAGTTCNCCGAGNGCCTCGGCGGCATTGGTGATCTTGCCGGGGACNCACTTGGCGGCGGTCACGATCTCGCCGGTAGTCTTGTTGATCAGCAGAGCGATCAGGTGCATGTCACCCTGCTTCCTGACCTCGGTCTTCAGAGGAATCTCATCCTCGTACGTGTAGGCCACGCGGCCNGTGANNTNNGANGGAACNGANCCNTCNTTGCCGGTCCAGTTGTGGATCGCGCGGGCCACATCGTTATACATCGTCGAAACGCGCCTGCCCTCACTCTCCCAGCCGTACATCGGACCCATCGCGCCTCCGGAGTAATTGTTGTTCTGGAGGTAGGGGCCGATATTNTCTTCGGTTTCNACGAGGGCGATTCCGTAGTTGAGGTTCTCTGTGGTCGACATGAGGGCGAGATATGTTGCGACTTTCGCNGAGGTGTGGGTCTCGTCGGTATATTCGGCCTCCATCACGAATTTCAGCGGGAGGATGGTGCTGTATTCACGATATTTCGCCTCGCANGCCGAGGGGAGGGGCTGGAAGCCGCGGAGATTCGGATCGCGGTTTACGGTCGCCATCGGGTAACCGGTGACATACTTGGAGTCCCANCCGTTGTAGGACTCGCACCTCATCGGGTCGCTGCTGTAGTTGTGGACGGCGATTCCGACGTAGTTTTCCTTGCTATACTTCTCGCGGAGCTGTTCGAGNGCNACGTANCCGGCGGGNCAGTANCCGCAGTCGATGCCGGTTCCTTCCTCGATCACCACCATGCGGGGCTGGATCAGGTTGGAGCAGATGATCTGTGCGGTGGTGGAATCCTCGCCCCAGAGGTTCTCGACNCCGTTGACCTCCGGGAGGGANATGGCGACGGGGAGATATTTGCTCTCGGTCGAGCAGGTTCCGTTGAGGGTAAGGGTCGCTCTTTCGCCCGGGGCGATAGACTTGGCGAGATCCTCACCATATATAATAGGTGTCTCGTNTCCGAAGACGGAGGTCGACTCAAAGCTGCTGACGGCGTTAGTCGCGAAGTTAAGCACGTCGAGCTCGTATGAGAACTCCTTCGAGACNGGGAGNGACTTGGGGAGTCGGAGAGCGACGGGGATCAGACAGTTNTCGAGTTCCTTGTCGCCGGTGATTGTGGCGCGGATCGCGAGAGTNCCCTGNTCGGANGCGTTGATCCACTTGGGTTCGGCNCCGTCGCCCCATGCGGCCAGGTGGCTGAAGGCNCCGGTTCCGCCGATGTTCGAGGCGTCGAAACCGATCGGGTAACCGGTCGCGCTGCTCTGGCGGTATGTGTATCCGATATAGAACTTGCGCCCTTCGATCACGTACGGAGTNTCGAGNNNCTGGTCGGAATAAGANTCGGTCTTCACGCGGCCCTCCTGGGTGTAGAAGGGTTCGCCGGCGAGATCGTAGGTNAGATAGACGTTGACCACNTTCGAGAGACCGGAAGCGAAACCGATGCTNACATTGGTGACTTTGTTTCCTTCGAGGGCTTTGGCGACGGCCTCGGGGACTTCGATGGCGGCGCTGTATGTGACGCCGGCCATACCTCCGCCGAATCCGGTGATCTCGTCACCGCAGATTCCGTAGGTGATTGCAGACTCGGCCGAAGCTCCGAGAGCGCCGAGAACTACAAGGGATGAAAGTATAAATCGTTTCATAAAGTTGAGGTTTAAAGACTCGCGGATAGNNGCCGTCGCACNTGACGGACCTTAATAACGAGCGCAAGTTAGCAAAAATTATCATGGTGGCAAAATTTTTTGAGTCTAAAATTTTGTTTTTTTGGTGTTTTTGTTATCAATTAACTACTGATTTATGGTTTATCCGTAAATAAGCTAAAGGTTTATTAAGAAAATTTGGTTGAATTTTGGCGATGTCGGACTTTTTTTCTACCTTAGATGTCCGAAAACGAGACGGAATAAAAATCCGATAATATACAAATCAGTATGACAGAAGACAATTTCGCCCCGAACGGTTCGGGGAATGTGGCCGGAGATGAGCCCCGCACCGGCTCCGCGGCTCCCGAGACACAGGCTCAGGTGGATATTCTCGAAGAAGAGAGACCGAAATGTGTGATAGGCCTTTTGGGCAACTATCCCGACACGGACGAGACCAGATTNCTGCTGACCCCCGAGGCCTGCGGCCTCGTGACGTCGGGNGGNCTGACGATGTGTATGGAGGAGGGTGCCGGNATCGACATCAGCTTCGCCGACAGCGCATATCGTGAGTATGGCGTCAACATCGTCGANCGCGAGACGGCGCTGAAATGTCCCGTTGTCCTGTCATACGCCCCGCTGAAGGCCGAGGATGTCGAGAAGATGACACCCGGCTCGGCGCTGATCTGCATGATGAGTCCGGTCCTGTTCGAGCCGGGCGTGATCAAGGCCCTNCTNGANAGNAAGGTGACNCTCGGGTGTCTGGACAATATGTACAGCCANAACGACGAGCCGGTCTTCGCCAACATCATCGACACGATCGACGGCGCGGCGGCGATCATGTACGCNCAGGAGAACCTCTCCTATCTCGGAGGTGGNAAGGGTGTGNTGCTGGCCGGNCTGGCCGGCGTGAACCCCTGTGAGGTGCTGGTGATCGGCGACGGAACCGACGTCTGCTCGGCGGCNCGCACGGCGATGAACGCCGGTGCGATCGTGACGCTGATGAACAACGACGTCTCGGCCCTCGAACATTGCCGCCGCGAGCTCGGAAACGGTGTGCAGACCATCTCGATCCACCCCCGCGTGCTCTTCAACAAGGTGAAGACCGCCGACGTGATCCTGATCGGCACCACCACCCGCCACTTCGAGCTTCCGAAACGTCTGCGGGCCGCGATGAAGGAGAGCGCCTTCGTTCTTGACCTCAAGGAGATGCATCCCTCCGTGGCCGTTCCCCGNACNCTGGCGATGGGNCTTTCGAACGCGCTCGTGAACTTCCTCGACGAGATGCGNCTCAAGGGTGGATTCGACCGCATGATCGCNACGACCGAGGGGGTTCAGAGCGGNATCGTCACCTATGGCGGAAAGNTGGTCGACAAGCTCGTCGGCAGCTATCTGCAGATGCCGAGTGTGGACATCAGCGTGATGATCACCGGCAGAAACTAAAATCAAAACTAACACGGGGATGCGGCTGATACACATTCTGGCCTCGAACCGGTGGTCGGGGGTCGAACGCTATGCGCTCGACCTCTGCCGTCATTTCCGTGACCGGGGGTGGAGGGTGACCGCGCTGACGCGCGACGCCAAGGCCGTCGACAACAAGTTCGCCGACGTCGGGATCGACCTCGCGCACGCACCTCTGAACGGTTTCTTCGACTGCCCGACGGTCGCGTCGCTGGTCGGGATGCTCAGAAAAGGGGGTNGCGAGCCTACGGTCATCCATGTCCACCGCTATCGCGACGCCCTGCGGGCGATCATGGCCCGCACGCTCTCGCGGCGGCGTGACGTGAGGGTGGTGATGACGCTCCACAACGTGATGACAGGGCGCGACACGGTCATCTACCGCTACATATACAGACATCTGGACGCGCATGTGTTCGTCTCGAACACGGTGCGCGAGCGATTCCTTTCNACCTGGAANGAGCGCCCTCTCCCCTTTCCCGAATCGTCGCTGACGACAATTCCCAACGCTCTCTATCTNCCNTGTGAGGAGGTGCCCGAAGAGCCCTCGAAGGGTCCGGTGGTGGCGATGTATCACGGTCGGCTCGCCCCCGGNAAGGGGCTGGAGACACTGATGCANGCGCTATCGCTGATAGCCCGGCGGACGCTCCGCCTGAGGATCGTCGGCTCCGGNAATCCCGATTACGTNGACTCACTGCGCCTGCTGGCGCANTCGCTCGGGGTGATGGACATAATCGACTGGCGCAAGCATGTCGACGACCCCCTNCCCCTCATAGCCGAGGCNCACTTCGGCGTCCTCCCCAGCGAGGAACCCGAGGCGTTCGGCCTATCCAATCTCGAATANATGGCCTCGGGACGCCCCGTAGTGAGNACGCTCAACGGGGGGCAGGCCGAATATCTGACTGACGGACGNGACTCGCTGCTCGTGANGCCCGGCGACGCCGAGGCACTCGCCGACGCGATGCGTCTTCTNGCGCGCAACCCCGAAAGAAGACGGGAGATGGGANCCGCCGCACGCGAAACATGGCGCGGNCGGTTGTCTTGGGAAGGGTTCGTCTCCCGAATCGAAAATATATACTCAACGAAGTGAAACCGATCGACAANATAGCAATTTACGGCCACAGCTACCAGAACGAGTATCTGCAGGACATCGAGCGCTTCCTGCGCCTCGCCTGCGGACGCGGATTTCGCGTCGGGGTCGAGCGCAAGTTTTTCGACTATCTGAAGTCCGAGGNTGTGGGGGTTCCGGAAGAGATCGCCCCCTTCGCCACGCTCCCCGNCGACACGGAGGGCGTCATCAGTCTCGGAGGCGACGGCACATTCCTGCGCACGGCCCGCAAGGTCGGGGCCTGCGGGGTTCCGATCCTGGGTATCAACACGGGTCATCTCGGTTTCCTCTCACACTATACNTTCGACCAGGCTCCGGTGTTGCTATCGCGTCTCGCGAGCGGCGACATGCGTGTCGAATCGCGCGAGGTNCTGAAGGTCTCGTCCGANTTNCTNCCNNCCGATTTCTGGCCATACGCCCTCAATGAGGTGGCGGTGCTGAAAGAGGACACCTCGTCGATGATCACTTCATGTGTCTGTGTCGACGGCTTCTTCCTCGCCGANTATCTGGCCGACGGATTGCTCATCTCGACCCCTACGGGCTCGACAGGCTACAATCTGAGTGTCGGCGGCCCGATCGTGGAGCCCTCGATGGANTGTATGGTCGTCACTCCCGTGGCGCCCCACACGCTGACGATGCGTCCGCTTGTGATCGGAGGTGACTCAAAGTTGAGACTGCGCACCGACAGCCGNGCGGCTTCNTACCGCCTCAGTCTCGACGGCCGGGGTTGTCTGCTTCCGGCCGGAAGTGAGATCGGGATNGTCCGCGCCGAGTTCTGTGTCAATGTNCTGCTCAGTCCGCGCACCGATTTTGCGACCCCCTTGAGAAACAAACTGCTATGGGGCGTAAGGTAAACTGCAACTTTTTTGCANCGACTGCCAAAAAGTTGCAGTGAGGGTTGTTTTGTTAAGTATTATTAATAGCGAAACAGTAGGAGAAGGGGGTTCGATGTGTTATCTTTGCACTCGCAAACCGGAACCNCGGTCACCGGAGGGCNNNTGAAACATCGCAAAGCGATGTCCCTACATTGGCCTACCGGAACCCCGGTCANCGGAGGGCGNNTGAAACATCGCAAAGCGATGTCCCTACAANTTCAATCAAATACGAAAATAGAAAAACAAAAGATATATGGCAAAGAAAGCTGCACCTAAGAAAGCGCCGGTCGGACGTCTGTCCGATGCCGACGAAAAGCGCAAGGCACTCGACGTGACCCTCGCGCATCTTGAAAAAGATTTCGGCTCGGGAGCCGTCATGCGCCTCGGCGATGATTCGGTTCAGGATGTCGAAGCCATTTCCACCGGCTCGATCGGTCTCGACTACGCCCTCGGCGTGGGNGGTCTTCCGCGCGGCCGTGTGACAGAGATTTACGGTCCCGAGTCGTCGGGTAAGACGACCCTGGCCATNCATGTGATCGCCGAGGCCCAGAAGCAGGGTGGNATCTGCGCGATCNTCGACGCCGAGCANGCGTTCGACCGTTTCTATGCCGAGAAACTCGGTGTGGACGTCAACAACCTCTGGATCGCGCAGCCCGACAACGGCGAGCAGGCGCTCGACATCGCCGAGCAGCTGATCAACTCGGGTGCGATCGACGTGCTCGTGGTTGACTCCGTGGCGGCGCTGACNCCGAAGNCGGAGATCGAGGGCGAGATGGGCGACAAGAATGTCGGCCTGCATGCNCGCCTGATGAGCCAGGCTATGAGAAAGCTCACCGGCACCATCGCCAAGACCCGCACCTGCTGCATCTTCATCAACCAGATCCGCGAGAAGATCGGCGTGATGTTCGGNAACCCCGAGACGACCACCGGCGGTAACGCGCTGAAATTCTACAGCTCNGTGCGTNTNGAAATCCGTCCCTCAACCTTCATCAAGGATGGCGAGANNACCATCGGACGTCTGGCAAAAGTNAAGGTCGTGAAGAACAAGGTCGCTCCTCCGTTCAAGAAAGCCGAGTTCGAGCTGATGTTCGGCGAGGGTATCTCGCGCGCCGGNGAGATTCTCGACNTGGCNGTAGAGCANGGTATCGTCAAGAAATCGGGCGCATGGTTCTCGTATAACGGCACCAAGCTCGGNCAGGGCCGCGACGCCGTGAAACGTGTGATCGGCGACAACCCCGAACTCGCNGACGAACTCGAGGCAAAGGTACGCGAGGCCGTTTTCTCGGCCGACAACAAGAAGAAACCCNCCANGCCCGGCGACGCCTTCGCACCTTCGAAAGATGCCAAGCGCGTAGAGAACGAGTCGGAGGGTGAAGAAGAGGAAATCTATGACGACGAGGAGAACGAAGAAGCTCCGACCGACCTCTTCAGCGACGAGTTTGAAATAGAGGAATAAACGAGAGTCAAGAGTCATGGGAAAAGACCAGACCGTACTTTTTCATTCGACCATCTTCGGTCCCATACATAGCCGCCGTCTCGGAGTGTCGCTGGGTGTCAACCTGACTCCGAACGACGGCAAGGTGTGTTCGTTCGACTGCCTCTATTGCGAGGCGGGATTCAATTCGCAGGGGGCAGGCACGACCGGTTTACCGGACCGCGCGAAAGTCGCCCGGGAGCTGGAGGCTAAGCTGAAAGCCATGAGCGACGCCGGGGATCCGCTCGACGTGATCACCTTCTCGGGCAACGGCGAGCCGACTCTTCATCCCGATTTCGAGGGGATCATAGACGACACGCTCGCACTGCGCGACCGCTACTATCCGGAGGCCAAGGTCTCGGTTCTGAGCAATTCCACACGTCTCGGCTCGGAGGCGGTCTGCCGCGCTCTGGAGCGGGTCGACAACAATATCCTGAAGCTCGATTCGGCAGTCGAGGAGACCATGCGTCTGATCGACCGCCCGAATGCACCCGGATTCACGGTCGAGAAGGTCGTCGAACAGCTGAAGCGCTTCTCGGGCACGGGAATCATCCAGACTATGATCCTCGAAGGGGAACATGACGGGCATGACGTCTCGAACACGTCGCCTGAGGAGATCCGGGCGCTGATCGAAGCCTACAAGGCCATCAGACCGCGCGAGGTGATGCTCTACAGCATTGACCGCACGACCCCCGCCGAGAAACTGCGCAAGGTTCCGCGCGAGCGTCTGGAGGAGATAGCCGAGGCTGTCAGGGCCGAGGGAATCGAAGTACAGGTAAATTGACCGCGCTATGCCCAAACCGCTTGAACAGGGGGATCTGATCGCCTTGCTCGCACCGGCGTCGGCCGTGGCGCGCGAACGTGTCGCGGGTGCGGAACGCGCCCTTGTCGGACGCGGATACCGCGTGAGGGTCTATCCCTCGGCTGTCGGCGAACCTTGGGGCTCGTTCAGTGCGTCTGAAGAGCAGAGGATCGCCGAACTGACCGAGGCGCTGACCGACGCGGAGACCGCGGCGGTGCTCTGTGCGCGCGGCGGCTACGGATGTGTCCACCTGCTGCCGGCCCTTTCGCGTCTGGGGCGTATCGACAAATGGATCATCGGCTTTTCCGATGTCTCGGCGCTCCACGCCTGGTCGAACACCAACGGGGTCGCCGGGATGCACGCCTCGATGGCGAAGCATCTGGCCGAATTTCCGGCCGACGATCCGCAGACCGAGGCTCTTTTCAGGTATCTCACCTCTCCGCGCGGAACGGTTATCACCGATACTTTCCCCGCCTCACCGCTGAACAGGCCGGGAGAGGCCGCCGGAAAGCTCGTGGGAGGCAATCTGGCTGTCGTCAACGCACTGGCCGCGACGCCGTGGGATGTGCTGAATCCCTCCGAGCCGTCGATCTTGCTTCTTGAGGATGTCTCGGAGAAGATCTATGCGGTCGAGCGGATGCTGACGCGGTTATATCTGACCGGTGCCCTCTCACGGGGGAATGTCCGGGGAATTATCTTCGGTCAGTTCACCGACTATCACCCCGACCGCAACCACACGACGATGGAGGAGATGATCTCCGCCCGTCTCGCACGCTGGGATCTCCCCCCGATCCCGATTGTCTTCGATGCCCCCTACGGCCACATCGACTCGAACCGCCCTGTCGCTCTTGGGGTTCCGACGCGCCTCGTGGCCACTCCCGCCGAGGTCCGCATCGAGCAGACGTTAATCTGAGGCCCCATTTTTGTGAGGACCTGAATACGCCAAAACGGGACCGAATCAATTGATTCGGTCCCGTTTTGGCGTATTTGTCCCGTTTTGGCATATTTTATGAAAAACTTTTATTAATTTTGAGGTTATGAAGATTCTGGTCAGGCTTTCAGCCTTTTTTCTGATATCGCTGCTCTCCGCCTGCGGCGGAAAATCGTTTGAGGTCGACTTCGATCTTGCTTCCGACATCGAGTCGAGCTACCGCCTGCTCTATTACGCCTCGGGGAAGAACGGGGGGCGCTGGATAGAGAGCGCGGCGCCGGTGCATCAAGGCAAGTTTACGATCGAGTGTCAGACGGTCTATCCGACCGTTGTCTATGTTTTCCGCTCGCACGGAAACGAGCCGGAGACGTTCTTCTATGCCGAGCGCGGGGACAAGATCAAGATCACGGGTGACAACGCGATGCCTCTGATGTGGACTATCCGTGGCAACAAGGTGACGGACCGCCTCAGCGAGTGGCAGTCGGCCAATCTGAATCTTCTCGAAAAACATTCCCCTTCGGAGACGAACAAGGCCGTGGCGTCGTTCGTGGAGAAGAACAAGGGGTCGGAGATCGATCCCCTGCTGCTTCTGCTCAGATATGACCGCGGAGAGGATCCCGAGGGATTTGTGAGGCTCTGGAATATGATGGATGAGAAACTGCGCAAGAGCGATTTCACGGAGCTCGTCTGCGCCCCGGATATTCTCTCCCCGTCGCCCCTGACTTTCGACAGCAAGGGGAACGCGGTCCTGGCTCCCGGCAAGGATAAATTCAAGACGCTCAAGATTCGGTCGCTGGCAAACGGTTCGGAAACCCTTCGCCTGACGGCTCCGGGTCGCAAGGGGTCGATGATATACTTCTGGCATCTCGGCGATCCGCGTCGCCACGAGATACTCGACTCGCTCCGCACTCTCGCGCGCCGTCAGGGGGGTGACTCCATCCGTCTGCTGATCGCCGATATCTGTCTTGACGGCGATTCCCTCCGCTGGAGAAACGCGGCCCGTTTCGACTCACTCGATAACGTCACCCGCGCATGGTGGCCGGCGGGAGAGGCCGATCCGCAGGCTATCCGTCTCGGTGTCGCCGGCTACCGCACGGTGGTTGTCGTCGGTCCGGACGGCACNGTCCGCTACAAGGGNGACAATATTCACGAGGCGATGAAGCGTCTACCGAAATGAGGGTNGNCTCGGCTCTGTCTTCAGTGACNTGGTCCTNNTCCTTGCCTTCCGTATAATTNCATAATCTNCGGAGCCNGTGGGCTCCGAAACTAAAATAACCTCTGTCAGAATGGCTTCCGACAAACCTATGCTCTCCTCTCTTTCCAAGCTGTATTCGGCTTCGATCAGCGGTATCGACGCGCTCCCCGTGACGGTCGAGACCTATATCGAACGCGGTGCCCAGTTCAATATCGTCGGAATGGCGGACACGGCCGTCCGCGAGGCCTATTCGCGNATCGCGGCCGCCTTCAACCGNCAGAAGGTNAACTTTCCCCGCCACNGGATTCTGATCAATCTCGCCCCGGCCGACATCAAGAAGGAGGGCACGGGCTTCGACCTCCCCATAGCCATCGGCATCATCGCCGCGGCCGGCTATCACAATTTNCCGGANCTGGCGGAGTGTATGGTGGTCGGAGANCTGTCNCTCGACGGGTCTGTTTTGCCGGTGCGCGGAGCACTNCCGATCGCGGTCAAGGCCCGCTCCATGGGCATCAAGAAACTGATCGTTCCGGAGGCGAATGTGACCGAGGCGGCGGTGGTCAATAATCTGGCCGTCTATGGTGTCCGTTCGCTGANCGAGGCAATCGCCGTGCTTGCCGGAATGGATGATGCACCCGAGCCTACGGTTATCGACACGCGCCGCATATTCGCCGAGGAGGCGGAGCATTTCGACCTCGACTTCGCCGAGGTCAAGGGNCAGGAGAGTGTCAAGCGCGCNTTTGAGGTCGCGTGTGCCGGAGGCCANAATCTGATTATGATCGGCCCTCCCGGCGCCGGAAAGTCGATGATGGCCAAGCGCCTCCCCTCGATTTTGCCCCCTCTGAGTCTCGGAGAAGCCCTGGAGACGACCAANATCCATTCTGTNGCCGGAAAGCTNTCGCGCGGATCGATGCTGATGACCAAGCGNCCCTTCCGCACGCCCCACCACACCGTCTCGCCNGTGGCGCTCGTCGGAGGTGGNGCCTCGCCGATGCCCGGCGAGATCTCGCTCGCCCACAACGGCGTCCTGTTNCTGGATGAGTTTCCGGAGTTTGCAAGGAACGTGCTGGAGGTTATGCGCCAGCCGATCGAGGACCGCGTGATTACGGTCGCGCGTGCGAAATATACGGTTGACTATCCCGCCTCGTTCATGCTTGTGGCGTCGATGAATCCTTGTCCCTGCGGCTACTATGGCCATCCGACCCGCGCCTGTACCTGTCCGGCCGGTGCGCAGGCGAAATATATGAACCGNATTTCCGGTCCGCTTCTGGACCGTATTGACATTCAGGTCGAGATCATGCCCGTCGAGTTCGACGCCATGGCCGACCGCGAGCCCGGCGAGCCCTCNGCGGCGATCCGCGAGCGCGTCGTGAAGGCGCGCCAGATCCAGCAGGAGCGCTACAAAGACGAGCCCGGGATCTACTGCAACGCGCAGATCGGCTCGCGCCTTATCCGCAAATACGCCTGGCCCGANGCCGAAGGGCTCGCGCTCCTCAAGGAGCGCATGACCAAGCTCAACATGTCGGCCCGCGCCTTCGACCGTATNCTGCGCGTGGCGCGCACCATAGCTGACCTCGACGCCTCCCCCACCGTCGAAACCCGCCACATGTCCGAAGCCATCTCCTACCGCTCCCTCGACCGCGGCTAACCGCCGCCCTGCCCCCTGCCCCCGGCGCTAAAGCTTGGAGCCTGAACACCTCCCTACGCTTAAGCACAAGGCCGGTTAGATTTGGGGAGGGGGGATGAAATGGGAACGGCTCCGACTTGGGGGTCGGAGCCGTTGCTGATATGGGTAGGGTGGGTTATTTGGAGGAGTCTTCGGGAGCTTTGTCGATCAGGTCGAGGAATTCGTCGAGTTTCGGGGTGATGATGATCTCGGTGCGGCGGTTGCGGCTCTTGCCGTCGGCGGTCGAGTTGTCGGTCAGGGGGTTGAATTCGCCACGGCCACCGGCGGTCAGGCGCGCGGGATTGATGCCGAACTTGTTCTGAAGAACCTGGACAACAGACGAGGCGCGGAGCGCCGAGAGGTCCCAGTTGTTGCGGATGTTGGTCTTCGAGATGGGTACGTTGTCGGTGTTGCCTTCAACGAGGACGTCGTAGTCGCTGTAGTCCTTGATGATCTTGGCGATCTTGCCGAGAGTCTCCATAGCAGCGTCGCTGACCTCGTAGGAGCCCGATTTGAAGAGCATATTGTCGGAGAGGGAGACGTAAACGACACCCTTGAGAACCTTCACGTCGATGTCCTTCAGCTCGTCGCGCGAGAGGGAGCGGGTGAGGTTATTGGTCAGCACCATGTTGAGCGAGTCGGATTTCGACTTGGCGTCTACGAGCTGCTTGATATATTTGTTGGAGGCGTTGATCTCGTCTACGAGCTTGGAGATGTTGACGCTACCCTGGGCTGAGCTTTCGAGGCTTTGGTCGAGCGAGTTCTTGATGCTCTGGTAGGCTGCCTTGAGTTCGTCGTTCTGCTTCTTCGACTCGGAGAGGAGGAACTGGAGGCTCTTGGTGTTGGCGTTACATTCGGCCAGACCGTTCTGTGAGGTCATATATTCGCCCTGGAGCGATTTGTAGTCGTTTTCGAGGGCCGCATATTTCTTTGCGGGCACACACGAAGCCATGGCCAGAGAGAGGCCTGCGGCGGCGATGAGAAGGTGTTTTGCTTTCATTAGATAAAGGTTTTATCGGTCCTATACAATCGACGCCGTCCCGGGGAGGGGGCGGCGCCGGATGTTCAGATTGCTGAGGGGATCAGCCTTTATATTTCTTGAAGATGATCGAAGTGTTATGACCGCCGAAGCCGAAGGTGTTGCTGAGAACAGCGTTGATCTCGCGCTTCTGGGCCTTGTTGAAGGTGAAGTTGAGGTTGTAGTCAACTTCGGGGTCATCGTCGCCCTCCTCGTGATTGATTGTGGGGGGAACGATACCCTCTTCGATAGCCTTGACGCTCAGGAGACCTTCGAGGGCGCCTGCGGCGCCGAGGAGGTGGCCGGTCATCGACTTGGTCGAGCTGAGGTTCATCTTGTAGGCGTGGTCACCGAAGACCTGTACGACAGCTTTCGCCTCGGAGATATCGCCGACGGGGGTCGAGGTTCCGTGGAGGTTGATGTAGTCGATGTCTTCGGGTTTCATGCCGGCGTCACGGAGGGCGCCTTCCATCACGAGACGGGCACCGAGGCCTTCGGGATGGGTAGCGGTGATGTGGTAAGCGTCGGCACTCATGCCGCCGCCTGCGACTTCGGCATAGATGTGCGCGCCGCGGGCCTTGGCGTGTTCGAGCTCTTCGAGGACGAGGGCTGCGGCGCCTTCGCCGATCACGAAGCCGTCACGCGAGCCGGAGAAGGGACGCGAAGCGCCCTTGGGGTCGTCGTTGCGGGTGGAGAGGGCCTTCATGGAGTTGAAGCCGCCTACACCGGCGGGGAACACGGCTGCTTCGGCACCGCCGGCAACGATCGCGTCGGCATATCCGAGGCGGATTGCGTTGAAGGCGTCTACGAGTGCGTTGTTAGACGACGCGCAGGCCGATACGGTAGCGTAGTTGGGGCCGTGGAAACCGTGGTCAATAGAGATCTGGCCGGCAGCGATGTCGGCGATCATCTTGGGGATGAAGAAGGGGTTGTATTTGGGACCCTTCTCTTTATTGAGGGCATAATAGCCGGCTTCCTCTTCGAAAGTGTGAAGACCACCGATGCCGGCAGCGAAAATCACGCCGACACGGTTCTTGTCGACACCTTCGTTTTCCAGACCTGCGTCTGCGATAGCCTCGTCGGCAGCGACGATTGCGTACATCGCGTAGAGGTCGAGGGTTCTCGCCTTTTTACGGTCGAAATGCTTTGCGGGGTCGAAATCCTTGACTTCACACGCGAACTTCGTCTTGAAAAGCTCGGCATCGAAGTGGGTGATGGGGCCGGCGCCGCTGACGCCGTTCTTGGCGTTTTCCCAGGTCGTGGCAACGTCATTGCCGATCGGGGTGAGTGCGCCGAGACCGGTAACTACTACTCTTTTAAGTTCCATAAGAACGGGGGTAGGTTAATTAAAGAAAAATCGGCCGGCCGGTTGACGGCGGCCGATGATGGGTGGAGGTTCCTTCCGGCTCGGAGAGGGAGCTCAGCTGGAAAGGCCTATTAAGCCTGGTGCTCCTCGATATAAGCGACAGCGTCGCCTACGGTTGTGATCTTTTCGGCATCCTCGTCGGGGATGGTGATACCGAACTCTTTCTCAAACTCCATGATGAGTTCCACAGTGTCGAGAGAGTCTGCACCGAGGTCTTTGCTGAATTCTGCTGCGGGAGTTACTTCGTTCTCGTCTACGGTGAGCTTATCAACGATGATAGCCTTCACTCTGTTTTCGATTTCTGACATTGTCTTTTGGCTTTATTTGTTAGTATTATTGACTAAGTTGTAGAAAACCAACGCGATGACTCGCGTCGTTCTCCGACAAAAAGGCATAATGCGGCCTTTTTGGACTACAAAGTAAGTCATTTATTTCCACATATTAAAATATTTAGGCGAAAATCGCACAAATTTTTGCAGAATGTGCAGTTTTCGCGACCTTTCGCAAGAACACTTAACTATTCTCAAGTGTTAAAAAATCGGGGGAAGCATATTGTTAACCAAACGTTCTTGCCAGTCATGAAAGTCTACATCAAAAATATTGACAGCTATATACCTTTCTCAGGAGGCGAAAGTCTCCTGGAGCTTGCCGCACGCCTCGACCCGGCTCTCGGGTTCGAGCCGATCTGCGCGCGCGTCAACAACAAGACCGAGTCTCTCTTGTTCCCCCTCTTCTCGCCCAAGCAGGTCGAGTTTGTGGGAATCGAGGCCCCGGACGGCTACCGCACCTATATCCGTTCGCTCTGCATGATGCTCTTCAAGGCCGTTACGGTCGAGGCTCCCGGCCTCTCGCTGCGGATTGAGCACTCGGTCTCTCGCGGCTATTTCTGCCGTCTGTTCGACCAGACCACCGGTCGCCCCGCCGACTGTCCGGACGAGTTGATCGCCCGGCTGGAGAAACATATCCGCGGTCTGGTGGCCGAGGATCTGCCGTTCGTGCGCAAGGAGCGTCTGACCGAAGACGCCCTGAAGATCTTCCGCGAGGAACGGCTCGATGACAAGGTGCTTCTGCTCGAAACCACCGGCTCGCTCTACACGACCTTCTACCGACTGGGCGATCTCACCGACTCATACTACGGCCCGCTGGCCCCCTCGACAGGCTGCTGCCCTACCCTCTCGCTCGTGCCCACCCACGGCGGATTCCTCCTCATGGGTCCCGACCAGAACGACCCCTCGCGTCCGCGCCTTCCGGAGCCTCAGGAGAAGATGTTCCGTGCCTTCACGGATTATCAGGAATTCAACCGCGTAGTACAGGTAAGCACCGTCGGCCAGCTCAACCGGGCAGTTCAGGAACGGCGCACGGCCGAGCTGATCAACGTGGCCGAAGCCATGCACAACAAATATCTCGGCCGTATAGCCGACGCAATCTCCCGCAGACACGATGAAGGGGGGGCGCGCGTCGTCCTTCTCGCCGGTCCGTCATCGTCGGGCAAGACAACGACCACGAAGCGCCTGGCCATACAGCTGATGACGAATCTCAAGGTCCCGAAGATGATCTCGCTCGACGATTATTTCGTGGACCGGCACATGACTCCGCGTGACGAGAGCGGAGACTATGACTACGAATCTCTCTATGCCCTCGACCTGGAGCGCTTCAATTCCGATCTCAGCCGTCTGCTTGACGGGGAGACCATCAATCTGCCGACCTACAGTTTCGAGACCGGCTCGCGCATTGAAAAAGAGCGTCCCCTCTCTCTCGGTAAGGATGATATCCTTCTGATCGAGGGCATCCACGGACTGAATCCCGAGCTCACGCGTTCGATCCCGGACAGCCAGATATATAAGATTTATGTCTCAGCCCTGACCACTCTCGGAATCGACGAACACAACTGGATCTCGCCCAACGACAACCGTCTGCTCAGACGAATCGTCCGCGACTACCGCTACCGCCACACCTCGGCGCTCGACACGATCCGCAGATGGCCGAGTGTCCGCCGTGGCGAGGAGAAATGGATCTTCCCCTATCAGGAGAATGCCGACGCGACCTTCAATTCTTCCCTGCTCTTCGAGTTAGGTGTAATGAAGAGCTTCGCCGAGCCCCTTCTGCAGGAGGTTCCCCACAATGTTCCGGAATATCGCGAGGCCAACCGGCTTCTCCGTTTCCTGAGCTACTTCTCGGCGATCCCAACCGACCAGATTCCCTCGACCTCGCTTCTGCGCGAGTTCCTCGGCGGTTCCTCATTCCATTATTGAACCGACTTAGAGAATGTTTGGATTTAAACCAAATTTAATATTCAGAGTGTTTTAGAAATTTTTGATTTCATCACAAAGGATCTTTTGGGCCCTTTTTAAAAGATTTCATCAGTCGCGATGCCCGCATCGCTCCTTCTTCAACTTTTAAAAATCATCCCAAAATCTCTCTTTGTGCTAAAATCATTTAAATCCAAACATTCTCTTAAAGTCCCCATAACAACGGGACCGACCGAATCCATTCGCGATTCGGCCGGTCCCGTTATATTTCCGGTCAGGGGGATGCGCAGTCAGCGACGGATCCCCTTGTCGAGCATCTGATGTTTGACGGTCATCCGCGCCCGGCGCGGGAGGGAACCGACGAAGAGGATGGCCAGGCGGTTGGTCAGGCCGTTAACATACTGGGCGCGTCCCTTCAGCATACGTCTGACGGCCTTCTCCGCGAACGTGTCGGGGCGTGCGATGGCTCCGAGGCGCAACGCGAGGCGAGTCAGCTTGGGCGAGAGACCGAAGAGGTCTGTCGCGATTCCGCCGGGACAGGCCACCATCACTTTCACACCACTTTCGCGCAGTTCATAGTGGAGCGAGCGCGAGAAGACGCGCAAGAAAGCCTTGGTCGAGGCATACATCGCCAGACCGGGCATCGGCATCCAGCAAGACATCGACGACATATTGAGGATATATCCGCGCCCCTTGGCACTCATCCTCTGCCCGAAGATACGGCAGAGGTCAACAACAGCACGTACGTGGAGGTCAACAAATGTGTTCAGCTTCTTCTCCGGGGTCTCCAGAACCGGGGCGAAGCTGAATATCCCGGCGTTGTTGATGAGGATATAGGGGTCGATTTGGCGGGCGTCGATAAACGACATAAGGAGTGCCCCGGCATCAGGGTCGGTGAGGTCGAGTCTCATCGGCCACGTGCGCACACCGAACGTGCGGGTGATCTCCTCCGCGCGGCGGGTGACACCGTCGCCGTCGATGCTGACCATCACGAGGTCCGCGCCGCGCCGCGCGAGAGTGCGGCAGAATTCAGTGCCGATTCCGCCGTCTGCGCCGGTGACGACGGCTACCTTCCCTCTCAGAGACTTATTGCTTTTCATTCGTTCCTTCTGTTCGGTTCACTGATCGCGTTCGCGTATTTTTTCTATCTCGCGTTTGATTCCCTTCGGAAGCGGCTCCTTCAGATTATGATGACAGGCCATCTCGCGCGAGTACATGCGGGCGATACAATAGTTCACATGGTCACAGCCGCAGGCGTGATCCGCCTCGGCGGCTAGCCGGTTGACGAAATCGGGCTCGTTGAGCAGAGCGCGGCCCATCTGCACGAACTCGAAGCCCGAGTCCATGATCTTGCGGGCACCGGCGCCGTCAATCACTCCGCCGACATACACGAGGGGGAGCTTGAGCTCGCGGCGGAACTTCAGCGAGTCTTCGAGGAAGAAGAGGGGCTTGAACTTCTCGTCGCGGATCATCATCTTGCCGAAAGCGCGGACGCCATACTTCAGCCACAGCTGCTTCATGTAGTAGGTCATCGTGTAGATGGGCATCTCGCCGCGCATCACATACATCGGAGCCTTACTCACGAAGCCGCCCGAAAGGACGAGCGCGTGTGCGCCGAGCTGTTCGAGCTCACGGGCCACGGTTATGCAGTCGTCAATCTCCAGCCCCCCTTTGAAGCCGTCGCGTGTGTTGGTCTTCACCAGCACGCCCATGTCGGAGCCGGCAGCCTCCATCACCTCCTCCATCACCATGCGCATGAAGCGCATACGGTTGTCCAGCGAGCCGCCGAACTTATCGCGGCGCTTGTTGGTATAAGGTGAGAGGAATTGCGAGATGAGGTAGCCGTGGCCGGCGTGAACCTCGACGCAGTCGAAGCCGGCGTCGCGCGCCGTGCGTACGGCGTTGCCGAAGTCGCGGGCGAGTTGCTTGAGCTCATCCTCCTTAAGACCGCGGACGATCGTGGGCGAGTATAGGTTGAAGCCGGTCGAGGGGCCTACGGGGATTCCTCCGGCGGTAGCAATATGGGTCATGTTTCCGCAGTGGCCTATCTGGATCGAGGCCTTGGCGCCGCGACTGTGGATTCCGTCGGTGATATCGCGCAGAGGGGCGACGATCTCCGGACGCAACCATAGCTGGGTGTTGAACGAGAGGGCCGAACGGCAGACGCCCGCATAGGCGAGCGTGGTCATTCCGACGCCCCCCTCGGCTACGGACCAGTGATAGCGGGCCAGCTCGTCGGTCGGGCCGTTGTCGCGGCCCATTCCCTCGAACGCGGCCGAGCGGATCGTGCGGTTCCGCAGTTCTACGGGACCTATTTTGGCAGGGGTGAAGAGTGTATCGGTCATGAGTATAGGGATCGTTAGGTTATTTCCGGAAGAGAGAGCAACGGGTGCGGACGGGGAGAAAGAGGATCAGTAGATGAACGGGAGTATGTAGAAGCGTTTCAGCCGCACATATTCGTCGCCGAACTCGGAGACGTAGCGGGCGTGGAGCGACTTGGCGCGCGGACCCAGGTTGGCGAAAGTCCAGATGACGAAGACCAGACCGGGAAGAGACCAGGTCAGTATCGCGTAGCCGGCCCACTCGACGACCTCGCCGAAATAGTTGGCCGAGGTGACGTAGCGGAACATTCCTCCGCGCGGAATATAGTGGCGTGTGTCGCCCGGTTTGCGGAGATGGCGGATGATGTGGTCGGAGTGCCAGTTGATCGCCATGCCGGCGAAGAAAACGACCGTTCCGAGAATGAAGAGGGGCGAACAGAGCCACGAGGCGGGATAGCGATCGGCGGGAGCGACGTAGAAAAGCCAGCCTCCGATCATGTAGGCGTTCACGAGGTTGAAGGTGATCCCCATCAGGATTATCGCCAGTGGCATCTTCGACTTCCCTTTGATCAGGAGGGGGAAGATGAATGAACGCTGGAAATAGTGGAACAGGAACAGGCAGGCCATCACGATCAGCGCCGGTTCGCCGCGCCGGGGGGAGCAGAGCCACAGGGCAAGCATGGCGAAGAAGACGGGAGCCTCCATCAGAACCCAGCCGAGGCGGTTCGGGACGGCCGGTCCCCATTTCGGCGAATAGGCCATGCCGTAGCCGGCGGTGACTTTCTGCAGGCAGAGGAAGACCACGACGGCCAGACCGATCATCGTGTAGCAGACGGGGTAGAATATGTCGGGTGAGAACATGGTCAGTTTTTGATTTTGGGATACGCGATGCGCGTGTGGTAGATAGTTGCCAGGCGTCGCTTGAAGGTGTTCTTGATTTTCTCGATATCGCGGAACGAGATCGGGCTCTCGTTGAAGAGGCCGTCCTTGATCTGCGAATCGACGATTCCGTCCACGAGTCGGTCGATATTCTCCTGAGAGTAGTCCTGGAGCGATCTGGAAGCCGCCTCTACGGCGTCGGCCATCATGAGGATGGTCGTCTCCTTGGACTGCGGGTTCGGACCGGGGTAGCGGAACTTGTCGGGATCGACGTTCTCGGCTCCGCGCTCGTTGACGGCTGTATTGTAGAAATACTTCGTCAGGCCGCGGCCGTGGTGTTGCGAGATAAAGTCGCGGATCACACCCGGAAGCTTCTCTTTCGACGCCATTTCGAGTCCGTCGGTGACGTGCGAGATGATCTTATGGGCCGAGGTCTCGGGGTCGAGACCGGCATGGGGGTTGACACCGTGCTGGTTCTCGGTGAAGAAGACGGGGCTCTCCATCTTGCCGATGTCATGATAGAGCGCACCGGTACGCACGAGCTGGGTGTTGGCGTCTATGCTTCGGGCCGCCTCTGAGGCGAGCGTCGATACCTGCATCGAGTGCTGGAAGGTTCCGGGGGCCTCCTCAGCCAGACGGCGCAGAAGCGGGCTGTTGATGTCCGAAAGCTCCACGAGCGTCACGGTCGAAGTGAAACCGAATATCTTTTCGATCAACCAGATGAGGACGTATGCGAACGAGAAGATGACGCAGTTAACGCCGTAGTTCATCACCACTCTCCACGAGAATGCGGAGAGCGTACCTTCGGTCAGGAGAGTGATGGCGACATAGCAGATGATATAGCCGATGAAGGTGATCAGCGCCGCTCTGAGGAGCTGGGCGCGCTTGCTGAGCTGGCGGAGACTGAAGGTCGCTAACAGACCGACAGCCAGTTCGGTGAAGATAAACGGATAGGCGAAAGTCGCCACGAGGGCCGTGATCAGCACCGTGATAAGGAGCGAGAAGATGGCCGTCCGCGAGTCGCAGAAGACCAGAATGATAACCGGCACGATCGCAAACGGAACGAGGGTCAGACCGTTGGGGAAGAGCTCGAACGCCTCGATCGCGCAGACTATGAAGAGCGTGATGAAACTCATCAGGAAGCCCATCTTCTTCGTGTCTTTCCAGAACGAGCGGCGGTAGAGCGACAGATAACAATAGAGGATCGTGATGCAGATGATGATATACAGACCCTGGCCGACGAGAAAGTAGGTGTGGCCGCGGCTTTCGCCGTGGCTCTCTTCGAGCATCTGCTGATAGGTCTCCAGATTGGTGTATATCTGCGGGGTGATGATCTCGCCGCGGTCCACGATTCTCTGGCCCTTCTTGATGACGCCGATGGCAGCCGAGACGTTGAGGTATTCCTGGTTGCGGAACTTGGTGTCGGACACCGAGTCGACGGTCACGTTCGGAACCAGCGCGCGGGTGAGCAGGTCGGCCACCTGCGGCGAGAGATGTTCCTGGCCTTTGGTCGAGGCGACGAATGTCGAGTCGATCTTCTCGAAGGCCTTGATTGGCGAGAGAAGCGGACGGGCGTCAACCTCCTTGACCGAATTCTCGTCGGGTGTCCCGGCGCTCAGGCGGACTTTGGTCATCTTCCTTTTGCGCAGGTCGTCGTAGAGCGACGAGCTGACGATTCCGTCCTCATACGCATTCGCGAGTAACCCTGTCAGTCGCGCGCAGTCCTTGAGCGGCATCCCCGTTCCGCGCAGGGAGGTCGTGAAGCGCTCCACATTCTTGATGCCGATCTCCTTGTCGTGGATCACGAAGGGGACGAATCGGGCGTCGACGCTGTCGCGCAGAATCCGGGACGAGGCCGAGTCGCGCATGATCGGCATATCGAAATCCGCAGTCAGCAGGGCGTATCGCCACGGCTGGTTGAGCTCGTAGGTGAAGCTCTGACGGTCGGCATATGGAAGCACGAGGAGGATGATGGCCGTCATCACGGCCGCGAAGAGGATCCTCATCCATCCGGCGCGTTCCGACAGGCGTTTGCCGCTGTCGGGATTATTCTGGTTCATTCTTCTTAGGTTTTCGTTTCTTGACTGTGGCGTTGCGGAAGATGATCTTCACGCAGTCACCGCTCTGGAGAGGATGGTCGGGCCCGACGAGCTTGCGTCCGATCTGGCCGGCCAGACAGCCGCGTCCCATGTCGGAGTGTATGGCGTAGGCCATGTCGCGTACCGTCGATCCTGAGGGGAGTGTGATGACGTCCCCTTTCGGGGTGAGGACGTATATGTCGGGAGAGAAGAGGTTGAGCTTGACGGTGGTCAGGAAGTCGATGGCCGTGGGCGAAGGAGCGGCCAGTGTGTCCTTCACGCGGGTCATCAGCTGCTCGAACTCGGCTGAGTCTGTTCCGATCATCCCCGTCTTGTATTTCCAGTGGGCGGCATAGCCGAGTTCGGCGATTTCGTCCATTCTCTGCGATCGGATCTGGACCTCTACCCACTGTCCTGTCGGTGCTTTGACGGTCAGGTGTGTGGCGCGGTATCCGTTTGCTTTCGGGTGGCGCGCCCAGTCGCGTCGGCGTCCCGGGTGTTCTTCGAAGAGAGCTGTGACCGCCTCGGCTATGACGGCACAGTCGTCGGCCTCCGCCTCCGGGTCATCGCCCGGCGCCTCGAAGATCACGCGCAGGGCGTAGACGTCATAGACGTCGCCGAACGATATGTTCTTCTTCTGCATCTTGCGCCAGATCGAGTAGGGACTCTTCACCCTCGCCTTGATCTCGAAGTCATATCCCAATTCGCGGAGGCGCATCTCCAGCGGGGCGCGGACGGCACGGATGATTGCCATGCGCTCCTGTTCGCTGCCGGCGGTCATACGCGCTATCTCGGCCTGTTCTTCGGGCTTGATGCAGGCGAACGCGCGCTCCTCGAACTCGCGCTTGAGCGAGTAGAGCCCCAGCCGCTCGGCCAAGGGGGCATAGACGTAGAGCGCCTCGCGGGCAATCCTCTGCTGTTTCTCGGGCTGAATGGCCGTCAGGTCACGCATGTTGTGGATCCGGTCGGCCATCTTGATGATCACCACACGTATGTCGGCGTTCATGGAGAGGAGCAAAGAGCGGAAACGGTCGGCCTCCTCCTCCGCCTCGGCACTGAATATGCCACCCGATATACGCTCAAGGTTATCCACTATGTCGGCTATCGTGTCGCCGAACGCGAGGCGTATCTCCTCAACCGTGGTTCGTCCCGAACGGAGCACCTCGTGGAGGAGCGCTCCGGAGATGGAGTTCGAGCCCAGACCAAGTTCCGAACTGACGATGCGCGCGACTTCGAGCGGATGCGTGATCAGCGGTTCGCCGTTGCGGCGTCGCTGGCCTGCATGGCATCTCGCGGCCATGCGGAAAGCACGGGAAATCACGTCTATCTTGCGTCTGTGGTTGCTGGCGAGATAGTCGCGTTCAAGGGCTCGGTATCGGGCGTCTATGTCAAGCCGCTCTGCGGCTGTGAGAGTGGAATCGGTCATGTTCGGGAGCAGAGGGTCACGCGGAGTGGCCGTCGGAAACCTCAGTCACGGCGGTAACTCCGTTTACTTGGGCGAATTTACAAAAAATTCCGCGTAGTGGCAAATGTTTTGGAAAAATCATGACGCCGACGGGGGCGCCGCGCGTAACGGTTATAAAAAAACGGTCGCCACGACGCGCACTGAGCGCCCGGGCGACCTGTAGGATGGTATGGAAATAGGGGGATTGTCAATCACGATAAGGAGACTCTTCGTTCAGGGCCTCGAAATAGCAGTCGGCGACGGCCATCCACTCCTCGAGTGTGCCCTCCCGGGTGAAGCCGTCGGCAACCGTCGGGTCACCGAGGTCGCCGGGGGCGACGTTCGGGGTCAGACATACCACTGTCGGACGAACCTCCGAGTCGGGGTCGTAGAAGTTGTCGATGTCCGCACGCTTGCAGTCTTCTTCAATGAGATAAAGTTCGTCTCCCGAGACATAAAGGCCTGTCACGCGGGCCACTTTCCCGTTGTCGAGCGTAACCTCGGGGATATAGTGAAACCCTGCTGTCGAGAGATCCCAGATGATGGCCGCCATATTGCGGTCAAGCATATTCTTCTTCAAGTTCTCTTTCGCCTGTGCGAGAAGAGCGCTTACATTCTGATTCGTGTTTTCCATAATTCTGTTTTTTCTGTAAAACCAAATTTACGCGTGAATGGTTCATTTGTGCGCTGACGGTTCATTGGGACCGGTGGATTGCTTTATTGTCCTCACGGGCTTCTTCTTCCTTCCAAACAGTCAGCCTCCTCTCTTCTCCCCGAGGTTTGAGAATTCATTGATATTTGCTAAATTTGCACCATGAATCAGTCACCGACAGCTCCCGCTATTCGTCTGACCCTCCGTAAGAGCGCCAAGTTGCGCCACCGCTCCCTGATAGAGCGCGTATTCTCGGAGGGTGAGTCCCACTATGCCTATCCGATGCGTGTGTCGGTGTGCCGTCTGAGCGAAGATGAGCTCCGGGCCAATTTCAAAGACTATGTCCCCGACCGTATCGGTCCGGTTCAGATCATGCTGACCGTGCCGAAGAAGAAGCGCAAGCATGCTGTGGACCGTGTCCTTGTGCGCCGTCGGATCCGCGAGGCGTTCCGTCTCAACAGCCGTGAGCTGCGTGAAGCCGTGAGTGCGTCGGCCGATGTCCGCACCCTCTCGCTCGCACTGATTTATATAGCCGACAAGAACGAAAGTTACGCCAAGATTGAGAAATCCATGCGGAAACTGCTCGCCAAAATCCAGAAGCAATGCCTTCCCTCAGAGGAATCGTGACCTCGCTGCTGATCCTCCCAATCAGGTTCTATCAGCTTGCCATCTCGCCCCATCTCGGGGCGAACTGCCGCTTCACACCCACCTGCAGCCAATACGCCATCGAAGCCCTGCGCATCCACGGCCCCGTCAAAGGCCTCTGGCTCGCCGCCAGACGCATAGGCCGCTGCCACCCCTGGGGCGGCTCCGGCTACGACCCCGTCCCCCCCAAGAAACAATAGCCGATGACCCCTGTCCGCTCATTGCTCTCCCAACCCCACCCCTCCGATAAACCTTGTAAGGACGACATGGCTTTGCGATGTGTTACTTGCCACTGCGAGTCGAAAAATATAGGGGCGCACAGCGTGCGCCCCTACAAGTTTATTAATAGGCGGTGTCTCTCACCCTCCTATTTTTTAACGGCGGATTGTTTTAAGGACCTTGTCTCCACGGCGTTCAATGATCAAACCTTTGGCTGACGATCCAACCGGACGACCCTGAAGATCGTAGGCGTCCGATACTGTTGATTCGGCAGGCTCAATCTCTTCAACTGAAGCGGTCGGATTCGAGTAGATGGTCTGACCGTTGTATGTGACCAATGTTAAATCGGTGTAATAATCACCTACCCAACCGGGCCCGAATACATTGGGTTGAAACCAATCTGTAGTGGAACCTATGCCTTTGATCCATCTGTCTGCATATTTAAGTTCCTCCTCAGTAGGCTCTTCGGTGACGTCTTCTCTGCTTTCGATCATGACGAGAGCTTCAAGTCCGTCAACCAAGTCTGTACCCACACATTTGACATAGGATCGATATGGGTCGGCATTTCCGTTCATGTTTGTTGGAATTGAGTACACATAGCAACCTTCTCCGGGTTTGAGTCCGAAGTCGTATGCCAGATACCATACGGATTCGGGATCCACGATATTACGGAAGTAAACTTTGTCTCCATCAACGTGTATATAAGCGCATCTTTCTGGTTCAGGGTGTGATGAAGTACTCTTTACAGCTACATAGCACTCCTTGCCATCAAAGACTTGTGGATCCACAAGTTCAGCTGTAGTGGTGATGTAAATATCTTCACCTAATGGAAATGCTACCGTGAACATCTCCCACTTCGTTCCCTCCTTGAAGTAATTCTCCCATTCCGCGCGGACGACCCCGGCAAACAGAACGAGAACCGAAAGCAATGTAAACAGTCTCTTCATAGTTTTGTGTTTAAGTTAAACGGATAGCATCTTTACGTCCGGTTAGTACAGCCAAAAGGGGCAATACCATCCAAAGGATTTTGTTAAGAAAGACCTTCATATCCTGGATGTATTTGATGTGTGGCAAAGTTAAGAAAATTAAATTGAATTTAACAATAGCTAAATGTTAAAAATAATTAAATAATTTGGAAATTTCCAACAGATAGATTTTTAGGGTTTAAGGTTAAGCGAGAGCGCCGAAAATGGCTGAGACGGTGGTGGTGATTTCGTTTTGGAGTGCTTCGGGGGTCTTGCCCGTTGCTTGGGCTGCGGCGGTCAGGATGGCGGTGATGGGGAGCGTGGATTCATCGGTTTCGAGGAGGAGTCGATCGGAGGGGATTTCGGCGAGTGCCTGCGGATTGAACTTCTCCCCTATCGAAAGATAGAAGCCGGCGGTTATCAACATACGCGCAACGGATGCTTTCCCACGGAATCCGTGAATGATCCAGGGCGTTTTCGGTTTCAGTTCCTTTTTTATCGAGATGATCTGTTCGTAGCCTTTCACACAATGTATTATCAGTGGTTTCCCGAGTCGGTCGGCTGTCTCGGCCTGCTCTCTGAATGCGTTCATCTGGATTGCCAATATGGGCCCTTTCAGCAGGTCGAGTCCGCACTCCCCTATCGCGACGACATCCGGCCGCTCCGCGAGGCGCTTGAAAAGCGCCCAATCATCAGGCGACGGGCCGGCCGGCGGGAGGTTCCAGGG
The DNA here is from genome assembly GCA_014800785.1 of Bacteroidales bacterium. Classification (GTDB taxonomy): domain Bacteria; phylum Bacteroidota; class Bacteroidia; order Bacteroidales; family Muribaculaceae; genus Lepagella. The sequence continues at coordinate 416,343 of JAAVFK010000018.1, read as the reverse complement.
ATGGAATCCGACTGAATAAAGGACTTCCGGACGATTGGCCCCGGAGGGTTCCGGAATCGTGGCCAGAGCCTCCGGTTCGATAGAGAGCACCGCCCTCTCGCCGGGTTTGAGATTATGCGTATGGATGTCGAGTAGCATAGCTTGTTAGGGCTTTCCGGTCACGAGACCCTGGAGGTCGTGGAGCTTGTTGAGAGCCTGGAGNGGGGTNAGCGAATCNATNTCGAGNTCCAGNATCGCATCGCGGATCTGNGACAGCAGAGGGTCGTCGAGCTGGAAGAACGAGAGCTGGAACCCTTCGCGGCTCTCCCCCATTNCGCCGAGCGCAGCCTTGGTGACNTCNCCGGCCTTCATCTTCTCCCCCTCCTTNGTNGCNACGGCGGCCGATTCGAGGTGTTCGAGTACCTGATTGGCACGCTTGATAATCGAGGGAGGCATACCGGCGAGCTTCGCCACATGGATGCCGAACGAATGTTCCGACCCGCCTCGGGCGAGCTTGCGCATGAAGACAACCTTTCCCTCGATCTCCTTGACCGAGACGTTGAAATTGACGATNCGCTTGAACGTCTTCTCCATNTCGTTGAGTTCGTGATAGTGGGTGGCGAANAGNGTCTTGGGACGGCAACGGCCGTTCTCGTGGATATGCTCCACGATAGACCAGGCTATCGAGATTCCGTCATAGGTTGACGTGCCACGGCCTAACTCGTCGAAGAGTATCAGCGAGCGTGGAGTCATGTTGTTGAGGATAGAGGCCGCCTCGTTCATCTCGACCATGAANGTCGATTCACCCGATGATATATTGTCGGTGGCTCCGACGCGGGTGAANACCTTGTCTACAAGCCCTACTGCAGCCGCTTCGGCCGGCACGAACGACCCCATCTGGGCCATGAGTACTATGAGGGCCGTCTGNCGCAGNAGAGCNGACTTACCGCTCATATTCGGACCCGTNATCATNAGGATCTGGGACGTCTCGGGNTCGATNGCGACAGAGTTCGCGATATANGGTTCGCCGGGAGGGAGCGTNCGTTCGATCACCGGGTGTCGGCCGTTGGTGATCGAGAGGCNCAGGGANTCGTCGACAACCGGACGGACATACNTGAANTCNTCGGCNACCTCNGCGAACGACAGGAGGCAGTCGGCCNTAGCCATAGCNGTCGCGCCGACCTGCATGGCGGCGCAGTGGCCGGCCAGATGGTCAAGCAGTTTGCCATAAAGCTCCGCCTCAAGCGATTCGATGCTGTCGCGGGCGGTCAGTATNTTCTGCTCCAGNTCCTTGAGCTCCGGCGTTATGTANCGCTCGGCNTTGGCGAGAGTCTGTTTGCGGATCCACTCNTCGGGAACTTTCTCCTTGTGGGTGTTGCGCACTTCGAGATAGAAGCCGAAGACGTTGTTGAAGCCGATCTTGAGNGANGAGATTCCGGTNCGNTCCGTCTCCCGCGCACAGATAGCGTCGAGGGCCTCCTTCGAATGGTAGGCGAGGTCTCGGAGTTCGTCGAGTTCCGGACTGATCCCGGAGGCGAAGACACCCCCCTTGCTGATCTGGGCCGGAGCGTCAGAGTTGATTGTTCGGGTGATTGTCGCGGCCAGGGGTGTCGTGTCGGTCATCCGGCTGACGATGTCGGCCAGTGCCGTGGAACCGCTTGCGGCCAGAAGTGTTTGGGCATCGGCGGCTCCGCGGATTGATTCGGCAAGCGAGAGGAGGTCGCGCGGTGTCGCGCGACGCGAGGCGACCTTGCCGATCAGACGTGTGTAGTCGCCGATCCGGCGCAGGGCTACGGTCAGTTTCTCACGCACGTCGGGACGACGGAAGAAGTACTCGACCGCGTCGTGGCGCGCGTTGATGTCCTTGACGTCCAGCAGAGGGAAGGCCACCCAGGTCTGAAGCATACGCGCCCCCATAGGCGTAAGCGTGCGATCCAGTGCCTTTAGGAGCGACAGTCCCCGTTCGCCGGCATTGCTGTGGAGAAGTTCGAGGTTTCGGATGGTGAAGCGGTCGAGACGCATCGCCGCACTTTCGTCGACCATCCGGAGCGACGTGATGTGCGAGAGGTCCGTGTGGTTGGTGATGTCCATGTAGTGGAGCAGCGATCCGGCCGCTATGACGGCAGCCGGCGAGTCTCCGAGGCCGAATCCCTTCAGACTGGTGGTGCCGAAATGCTTCAGCAGGCGCATCGTCGCCGCGTCGTCGGTATATATCCAGTCATCGAGATCGAAGGCGGGGCCTCGCCACGAGAAAGTCTCCTCGAACTGCTGGCGCGAGCCGTTGGGACGCAACATTTCCTTCGGGGCGAAGCTGGCGATCAGCTTGTCGGCATATTCAGGCGACCCCTCGGCACAGAGAAATTCACCGGTCGAGATGTCGAGTAGGGCGACTCCTACTTTTCCGGCCGACCCGCGGTGATCTCCGGCGAACCAGACGCCACCGAGGAAGTTGTTCTCTTTCGCGTCGAGCGATGCGTCTCCGGTCACGACGCCGGGCGTCACGAGCTCCGTGATTCCGCGCTTGACGAGTTTCTTGGTCAGCTTCGGGTCCTCAAGCTGTTCGCAGATGGCGACGCGCTTCCCGGCGCGCACGAGGCGCGGTAGATAGGTGTCGAGGGCGTGGTGGGGGAATCCGGCAAGCTCGACATAGGCCGCGCTGCCGTTGGCGCGACGCGTGAGGGTGATCCCCAGAATCTCGCTGGCTGTCACGGCGTCGTCCGAGAAAGTTTCGTAAAAGTCTCCTACTCTGAAGAGCAACACCGCATCGGGGTGCTTCTTCTTCATTTCGAGATATTGTTTCATCAACGGGGTTTCCGCTATCTTTGCCACGAAATCAGGGGTTTAAGTCTTATATACTGGTTAATGTAAAAAGTCGCCGCGATAATCTCGCCGGCGACTATGGGTTGGTGTCGGCTCATCCGCCCGATCCTCAGGAGAGGGGAACCAGACGGAGCATGAGCGTCGACATCGAGACGTAGATCAGCAGGCCGACCACGTCGTTTGTGATCTGGATGAAGGGGCCTGTGGCCAGCGCGGGGTTGATCTTCAGTTTCTCGAGCGTCAGGGGCACGAAGGTGCCGAAGACCGTCGCGAATATCACGACGCAGAAGAGCGAGGCGGCCACCGCAAAGGCCACGGCATACATATGGGATTGCGTCAGAAGAACATATACAAGCACGACGGACGAGATCACGACGGCGTTCAGCAACGCGATCAGACACTCGCGTCCGATCTGTTTCCATGCGTTCTTAATGTCGAGGCGGCCGTTGGCCAGACCCTGGACCACGATCGCAGACGCCTGCACGCCGACGTTACCGCCAGTGCCGCCGATCAGCGGGATGAAGATGGCCAGCACGGTCACGGCCGCTATCTGGGCCTCGAAGCCGGTCAGAATGACTGAGTTGATGATGCCGCCGATGATGCCGATCAGCAGCCAGGGAATTCGCGCTTTGGTCTGGGCGAAGACGGAGTCGTCGGCGTCCACGTCCGACGATATACCCGAGGCGAGCTGATAGTCGCGTTCGCTCTGCTCGCGGACCTCATCCATCACGTCGTCGACCGTGATCTGGCCGACAAGTCGGCCGATACTGTCGACAACCGGCATCGCCACAAGGTCATATTTCTCGAAGTCGATCGCCACCTCGTCGATCGGGGTGTCGGTCTTCACCAGCACCGGATCCTTCTCCATCACGTGCTTGATCTTCGAGACCGACGGATGGGTGATCAGCATTTTAAGGGGCAGGATTCCGCGGAGACGGTTGTCATCATCGACGACATAGATGTAGTAGATATCGTCGAGATCCTCCGCCTGGCGCCGCATCTCTTTCAGACACTCCGGCATCGACCAGTTCTCGTTGACGGCGATCAGCTCGGTGCCCATCAGACCGCCGGCCGTATCCTCGTCATACTGCAGGAGGTCCACGATGTCGCCCGCCTGCTCGACGTCGTCGATATGCTGGATTACCTCCTCTCGCTCCTCCTCGTCAAGTTCCTGGATCAGGTCGACGGCGTCATCGGTATCGAGCAGATCAATATACTCGCCGATCTCCTCCGGATTGAGGTTTTCGAGAATCTTCTTGCGGTCCTCCTCGTCGAGTTCCATGAGGACGTCGGCCTTCTTCTCCTTATCGTCGATCAGATTGAAGACCCACTCGGCCTGTTTGAGGTTGAGGGTCTGGAAAAGCTCCGCGATGTCGGCCGGGTGCATGTCGCGCAGTTCCTCGACGGCGGCTTTGCGGTCGTCGTGATCGATAAGGTTTTCGATACGTTCGATATCCTGTTCGCTAAATTCCTTCATGGCTATGAGAATCTTGACCCGCTTCCAACCGCAAAAATAATCAAAAAAATCCTAACAACCAAAGTTATTTGCAGTCGCCGGTCTCGGTAACGCAGACGTCCATGTACGCGCACATCATCATGGTTACTTCGGTATCAGACAAGTTGGNCGAGTTATAGAAGAGTATATAAAAAGACAAAAGCCGAAATCTTTTGATTTCGGCTTGTGGGCGATTACGGATTCGAACCGCAGACCCTCTGCTTGTAAGGCAGACGCTCTAAACCAGCTGAGCTAATCGCCCGATTGTCTCTTATCGTCAATCTCGCGATCAAGATAAGCGTGAATTTAATTAGTTAAGCAACCACATTTATAATTCAAAATGATGTTGCCTCACGGCAAGATTGACATCGGAACCGAAGTTCCAATAATCGGTGGGCGATTACGGATTCGAACCGCAGACCCTCTGCTTGTAAGGCAGACGCTCTAAACCAGCTGAGCTAATCGCCCGATTGCGAGTGCAAAGTTACGGCAAATTTTCGGTCTGTCCAAATTTTTTTTGCTATTTTTGTAAAAAATTTTTCGANCTCCCTCTTCGAAAACGTTTGAACCCTTTTGCAATCAGCGATTTGAGCCGCTTTNGCACTATGTGCGATTTTTGCGATTTTTTTTTCGCCGGTTGTGAAGAAACACCGGAATTTCCGTCAAAATCATGAACGATTCGTCATTGCCAATTCAACAGATCGACATATCAAACTTCAATTATGAGCTTCCCGACGAGCTGATCGCACGCCATCCNNTGGCGCGTCGCGACGAGTGTCGNCTCCTTGTGGCCATCCCCGGGGTGGACTCCGCCCAGACCGATGCTCTCGCGCGCGTGCTTCCGGATAAGGCCCGGATCGAACACCGCCGCTTCGACGACATAGTCTCGCTCCTGCCGGACAACACCCTCCTTGTGCGCAACAACACCAAGGTGATCAACGCGCGCCTGCATTTCCGTAAGGAAACCGGTGCGTCGATCGAGATTTTCCTTCTCGACCCCCTCTCACCGGCCGACTATGCCCTCAATTTCCAGCAGACCCACCGTTGTTCGTGGAAGTGTCTTGTGGGTAACCTCAAGAAATGGAAAGAGGGGGCTCTGATCGCCAAGGTNNCCCTCCCCGATGGNCGCGAGGTGACNGTCAGCGCCGAACGCGGAGGNGAACTNCCCGGACGTGCTCACGAAATCATCTTCACGTGGGAGCCGGAGGTTCCCTTCGGCGAGATTATATCCGCTTTCGGCAATATCCCGATCCCTCCCTATCTTAACCGGGAGTCGGAGGAGAGCGACCTGACCGACTATCAGACCGTCTACGCCGAGGCCCAGGGCTCTGTGGCCGCTCCGACAGCCGGACTCCACTTCACCGACGAACTCTTCAACCGCCTGCGCAAATCGGGACGCGACATCGNCGTGGCCGACGTGACACTCCANGTCGGCGCCGGCACGTTCCGCCCCGTGAAGTCCGACACGCTCGGAGGCCACGATATGCACAGCGAGACGTTCACAGTCTCCCGCGCGCTTATNGAGGAGCTTATTGAGGCGGTCGATTCNGACCGCATTGTNGCCGCCGTCGGAACTACCACCGTCCGCACGCTCGAATCNCTNCCCTATATCGGTCTGAANCTCGCACGGCGCCACGCCGACCCGAANGCCAATCCNGATNCTCCNCTCCACGTCGACCAATGGGAGNCATACCGTTATAGCGGTGACAACGGTTTCTCGACCGTCGATACCCTCCACGCGATCCTNACNGAGATGAATCTGCGCAACACCGACTCCCTGACCGCCTCGACATCCATCCTGATCGGTCCCGGATTCAGATGGCAGATCGTCGAGGCGATGGTCACCAACTTCCACCAGCCCGAATCGACGCTGCTTCTGCTNGTCNCCTCCTTCCTCGGGATGCTCCCCGAGGAGCAGGCCGATCCGCAGNCCCTCTGGCGACGGATATACAANGANGCGGTCAAGGAGAAATACCGCTTCCTCTCNTACGGNGACGCCTGTCTCTTCTTCCGCCACTCTTCGGACACTCTCCACACCCTCTATCTCCCCGGCTCTAAATCGGTCTCGAACCGCGCCCTTATCCTCAACGCCCTCTCCGATCCCAAGGCGAAGCTGGANAANCTGTCGATGTCGTCCGATACGTCCGCTCTGTCTCTGTTCGTGTCCGAACTTCAGAAATATGCCAAGCGTGGCGAACATGTGGATTTCCCCATCGGCGAAGGNGCCACGTCGCTGCGTTTCGCCGCGGCGCTGGCCGCAGTCACGCCNGGCGCCGACATTACTCTCCATCCCTCGCGGCGCCTTGTGGAGCGTCTGCGCGCNACGGAGCCTAAACTTTTCGCCGGAACGCCGATCGAGATCCGTCCCCACGGAAAGCANGGGGCCTATCATGTTCTCGGCCGTGAGTTCACTCNGGTCGACACGCCGATCGAGGTNGACGCNNNCCGTATCGCCCANACNTCGCAGGAACTCACGGCTCTGCTGCTTGTCTCCTCGGTGCTNCCNCCNATGCACATCACCGGGCTCGATCAGATCCCGTCGCTCCCCTACGCGCTGATGACCTATCTGATGACCCGGTCNTTCGGAAGCCATATAGAACTCGAATGGGACGNCAGCCCCGTGCCGACNGCCATCAATACATTCCCCTGCGAGTTGCGTGCTCCCGAGACNTACTTCATCGAACCCGACTGGAGCGCACTGCTCAATTTCTATGCCTTCGGTGTCGCNCTGCGCTGNGGNCTNGACGAGACACTGATGCTCAGCACCCCCGGTTGTCCTGCGGCCGACGTTTCCCTGCAGCCCGACAGCCGTCAGTCTCCCCTTTTCGACAAGATCCTGCAGCTTGCNGCATATCCGGTCGAGGAGCGTCGCAAGAACAAGCTCGACCGCGGCTTCTACTTCGCCCCCGANTCGCTCCCACCCTTCGTCGCNGCCTGNNTCTGTGCGCAGGTGCCTTTCATAGCCCGCGGACTCAACTACCTCGGTGTGAAGGAGAGCGANCGCCTCGCGGCTCTCAAGGAGGAATTCGGCAAANTGGGCTGGACNCTNACCAAGCGNCACGGAAAAGAGGACACGACCCTATCATACAAGGGGAGCCCGCGGGGCGAGCATGAGGAGAATCCCATTCTCGACTCCCACAACGACCACCGCATAGCGATGGCGCTGGCCGCCACCCTCCCCGTGACGCGCCGTTTCCGCCTCCTCAATCCCTATTGTGTCGCCAAGTCGATGCCCACCTTCTGGGATGAGCTCGAAGCCCTCGGCGTGAGCTTTGTCTACGACGACATAACCGACCGGGCCCAGCTCGAATNCCCGGACTGAGAAAACGTTTCTGAGAACCATGCTTGAATANCCATTCTTTCAGAACGCCCTGCTCGGCGTGTCGATCATATCAGTCGCTGCGGCCATCATCGGCACCTATATAGTCACCCGCCGAATGGTCTTCATCTCCGGAGGCATTACCCATACCTGCTTCGGGGGTCTNGGCCTGGGATACTATCTCGGGNTCAGTCCGCTGGCCATGGCGGCTCTTTTCGCTATCGGAGGCGCACTGGGCGTGGATGCCCTCTCGCGCAGCCGTGTGCGCCAGGATACGGCCATCGCTGTCGTCTGGGCCGTCGGTATGGCGCTCGGTATTCTCTTCATCTTCCTGACCCCNGGCTACGTCCCNGAACTCAACACGTTCCTGTTNGGCAACGTNCTGACCGTCANTCCGGCTGACCTCGCGGTCTTCNGTGTCTTCGCCCTTATACTTCTCGCCGTCTTCCTCCTCTTCGGGCGCACGATCGTAGCCGTCAGTTTCGACGAGGATTTCGCGCGGATNAAGCGCCTGCCGGTGCGCTTCGTCAACCTGATGATGACGGTCCTGACNGCNNTNTGTATCGTGCTGACGATACGTATGATCGGTGTCATGCTCCTCATGTCGATGATGTCTCTNCCCCAGATGTCTGCCGAGACCTTTACGCGCCGCTACAACCCGCTGATGGTCNCCTCCGGCCTGATNTCGCTCNNCGGNGGAGTCGGCGGTCTCTTCGCCGGTTACTGGCTCGACATCCCCGCCTCGGCGACCATTGTCCTGCTCCTCGTGGCGATCTATCTCGGCTGTGNCCTGACGGCCCGTCTGAGACGCCGCGGACGCCCGGCTCCCGCCGCCCGTCTCCGCAGCTGAAAACCATATACCCCGCCGAAGTGTTAAATCTATAGCGCGGTCCCCGCGCCAATAACCCAAAACACAAATTATCCTTCTCTTATGGAAACTATGGAAAACATTACTCCCGATATTCCGCACCGCGCGGGATTCGTCAATATCGTAGGTAACCCGAACGTCGGCAAATCGACCCTCATGAACGATCTTGTCGGCGAGCGNATATCTATCATAACCTCTAAGGCCCAGACCACACGCCACCGTATCATGGGTATCGTAAACGATCCGGCCTACCAGATCGTCTACAGCGACACNCCNGGNGTGCTGAAGCCTAAATACAAACTNCAGGAGTCGATGCTCGANTTCTCGGAGGGCGCCCTGACCGACGCCGACATCCTTCTCTACGTCACCGACGTGGTCGAGGATCCCGAGAAGAACAAGGACTTCCTCGACCGCGTGGCGGCNGAGAAGATTCCGGTTCTGCTGGTCATCAACAAGGTCGATCTGCTCAAGAACAACGAGGAGCTCGGCGTGCTTGTCGAGCAGTGGAAAAACCGTCTCCCCAACGCTGAGGTTTTCCCCGTCAGCGCCAAGGAACATTTCAACATTGACAACCTGAAAGCCCGAATNGTCGANNTGCTTCCGGTCGCTCCTCCCTACTTCGGAAAGGATGCGCTGACCGACAAGCCGGCCCGTTTCTTCGTCACCGAGATCATCCGCGAGAAGCTCCTTCTCAACTATGACAAGGAGATTCCCTATTCGACCGAGGTGCTCGTCGAGAAGTTCGACGAGAANGACACCGCGATCCATATCATGGCCGTCATCTACGTCGAGCGTGATTCCCAGAAGGGNATCCTGATCGGCAAGGGGGGCGAGAAGATCAAGAAGGTCGGCATCGAGTCGCGCCACGACATCGAGAAATTCTTNGACAAGAAGGTCTTCCTCGAACTCTTCGTCAAGGTNGAGAAAGACTGGCGCAACCGCGAGAACAAGCTCCGCCAGTTCGGNTATCTCGACTGACCCCTNANTCCTCCCGCCGGAGCGAGAGGGTATCCGNGTTCTCATCCGTGNCCTCGGAGCCCGTCAGGGCGANGTTATGGCNGCGACCCGGACTCTCTGAATTAGAAAACAGTAAGAATTATAAATAAGCTATGAGCAAGTTAGTAGCAATNGTAGGACGGCCGAACGTGGGCAAATCAACCCTGTTCAACCGTTTGACGCAGACCCGTTCGGCCATCGTCGACGATACGGCCGGCACCACGCGCGACCGCCAGTATGGCAAGGTCGACTGGAACGGTCAGGAATTTTCGATCGTCGACACCGGCGGCTGGGTCGTAAACTCGGAGGATGTCTTCGAGGAAGAGATCAANAAGCAGGTAGCCATCGCCATCGAGGAGGCGGACGTGATCATGTTCGTCGTCGACGCCTCAAACGGCGTGACCGACCTTGANGACAGAGTGGCCGCCATCCTGCGCCGCTCCAAGAAGCCCGTGATACTCGTCGCCAATAAGGAAGACAAGGGCGACGCACGCTTCAATATCCCCGAATTCTATTCGCTCGGCCTCGGCGATCCCGTCGATGTGTCGGCTGCGAACGGCTCCGGCACAGGCGATCTGCTTGACCGCGTGGTGGCCGATTTCCCCGAGGTTCCCGACGACGACAAGCCGGAAGAGAACGTCGCCAAGTTCGCTATCGTCGGACGTCCTAACGCCGGCAAGTCATCGCTGATCAATGCCTTCATCGGCGAGGAACGCCATATCGTGACNGATATCGCCGGAACCACCCGCGACTCGATCTATCANCGGTACAACAAGTTCGGTTTCGACTTCTATCTGGTCGACACCGCCGGTATCCGNAAGAAGCAGAAGGTCAANGAGGANATCGAGTACTATTCGGTNATCCGNTCGATCCGTGCTATCGAGGCCAGCGACGTCTGCATCCTGATGATCGACGCCACGCGCGGAATCGAGGCCCAGGATGGCAATATCTTCTCTCTGATCCAGAAGAACAAGAAGGGTCTGGTGGTCTGTGTCAACAAGTGGGACCTNATCGAGGATCGCTCTCTCGAAGCCCAGAAGCGCTATGAGGCAGCCATCCGCGGCAAGTTCGCCCCCTTCACCGACTTCCCGATCATCTTCACCTCCGCTCTCACCAAACAGCGTATCTTCAAGGTNTTGGAGACAGCCATCGAGGTCTATGAGAACCGTCGCCGAATCATCCCGACCTCTCAGCTGAATACCTACATGCTGGAGCAGATAGCGATCACTCCCCCGCCGTCGAATAANGGNAAGTTCGTGAAGATCAAGTATGTCACCATGCTNAAGGATGCTTATATCCCGACCTTCGTCTTCTTCTGCAACCTTCCGCAGTGGGTCAAGGAGCCCTATCGTCGCTTCCTTGAGAACAAGATCCGCGAACACTGGGACTTCCACGGAACCCCGATTCAGATCTTCATGAGAGACAAATCCTGACGNACGTCAGGTTGAAATATACGCANCATAAAGGCGGATGGATCTTGTCGGATCCACCCGCCTTTATGNTGTTTTTACGAGCTGTTTTTTCCTTACTCAAGAACGGTCAGTTCTCCCGTTGTGGANTCCATGATATAGCCCCCGACGCGGACATCCTTGGCCATCAGCGGATGGTTGCGGATGAGGTCCATCGTCTCGCGTACCGCCGTCTCCCCCTCGTCGAATCCGTGAAGCCAGCTGTCGAGATCGATNCCGCAGTGNCGCATCAGCGAGATATGCTCCTCGTCGATTCCGCGCTCGCGCATGAGGTGGAGCATCTCCTTGGCGTTCATNCCCTGNACACCACATCCCGTGTGGCCGATCACCATGATCTCCTCCACGCCGAGTTCGTAGACNGCTACGAGGAGCGANCGCATCGTCGAGTCGAAGGGGTTGGTGATGGTGCCTCCCGCATTCTTGATCATCTTCACGTCGCCGTTGCTGATTCCCAGCGCAGCCGGGAGCAGCGTNACCAGGCGCGTATCCATACACGTCACGATGGCGATCTTCTTGTCGGGATATTTAGACGTCTCGTATTCGCGGAAGCCCTCGCGCTCCACAAACTCGCGGTTATAGCGTAAAATTTCGTCAATCATATATCGTATTTTGGAATTTTCAATTTAAAAGAGTTCTTTATCCTCTCCCTATCTTCATCCGGTGCGAATAATCCATTTTATCCGCCGGGATAATTCTATCTGAAGACAGCCGCTTTCTGTCGGAGCTCATGCAGACGCCGATGCATAGGTTCGTCGGCGTCATAGACGTTCGTGTAGGCCTTGAACCATTCNATGTCGGCNGGCTTCAGAACGTAAATCGAGGGGTGGTCACGGTGGCGCTTGCGGTCGAAGTGGGCGTCGATCTCGTTGAGGGCGCGCTGNCGCGCCTTGACTTCGATTGTGGCTGCCGCCTTCCCTTCATCCGGAGGTGCGATTCTCGACGCCTTGAGACGGTAGCCGTCGCGGGTCTCGATCAGCGATANCCATCCGTGTGCGAAGTTCTCCAGATAGATCTCGCGTGCTTCGTTCCATTGTGTGAAATATGCTTCCAGGAGGTCCTGCGAGGCGCTCTCAGCGCCCTCCGCGTCGGTGTGAGCATCTGATACCTTTTGGGCAAAACGATCCATCAGAACGCGAAAACATTCGAGTGTCTTGAGTGTGTCGTAGCTGGCGCCGTGAGCATCCTCATCCTTGAANTCGATCTCAAGTTCGGCNGCCGTGACGGCGAGTCCCTTGCGGGCGTCAAGCTCGACCCCTTTCGCGTTCCCCTCCACGAGCCAGTGCAGGTCGCGCACGTCGACGATCGCCTTCCCGTCGGGTATTTCCACCCCNTCGCGTCNGAGCGCCTCGATATCGTTTTCTATTGCGAAGCCGACGAGACAGTCGGCCCCGTCGATCAGTTTCTGGATTTCCTCGCGGTGGCGGCGGAAGTAGGGAGAGCGTCTGACCATCGCCGGCGATATGTGGTGTACTCTCTGCGAGCCGGGCCAGCTGCGCTCGTGTTCGGGCTTGAAGAGGGAGTGGAAGATCTCGTGCGGAGCTTCCTCGCCGCCGAGTGTGTCGGCGAACACCGAAAGTTCCAGAATCTCCAGATTCGCAAATTCTGCGTCGAAACAGATCAGTCTTGTCATTTTTCGATTTTCATTTTTCATTTTTCGGACACTCCCTCCGCTTCGTCGGGATGGAAATGGTTATAGACAACGGCGCCCTTGGCTTTCCCGACGGCGTCGGTGATATCTTCGAGACTCGCCTCCTTGAGCCGCTTGACGCTCTTGAAGGTCTTCATCAGTGTTCCGGCTGTCGCCGGCCCGATCCCCTTGATGCCGTNGAGTTCGCTGACGACCTGTCCTTTCGAGCGTCGCAGACGNTGGTGGGTGATGCCGAAGCGGTGNGCCTCGTCTCGAAGATGCTGGATNACGCGCAGCGACGGACTCTTCTTGTCGATATAGAGCGGAAGCGAGTCGCCGGGGAAATAGATCTCCTCAAGCCGCTTCGCGATGCCGACAAGCGCCACCTCTCCCCTGATCCCCATCTCGTCGAAAGCCTCGACCGCGGCCGACAGCTGTCCCTTGCCNCCGTCGACGACCACCATGTCGGGGAGCTTCTCCCCTTCGGCCATCATACGGGTGTAGCGGCGATGGAGCACCTCTTTCATTGAGGCGAAGTCGTCCGGTCCCTCGACTGTCTTNATGATGAAGTGGCGATAGTCGCGCTTNGCCGGTTTGCCGTTNCGGAACACTACACAGCTNGAGACGGGGTTNGTGCCCTGGATGTTCGAGTTATCGAAACATTCGATGTGGCGCGGCTGGACATTGAGNCGGAAGTCACTCTTCATCGTCTCCATCAGTCTCTCGACGCTACGCTCGGGATCCATCGCCTGGGCCATCTTCTCNTTGTCGGCCATATATTGCGCGACATTCTTNTGNCCGACCTCAAGGATCTTTNTCTTCTCCCCGCGCTGGGGAACAATGAAGTTCACACCATCGAATTCGACATCGGGTCTGAAAGGCACGATCACCTCTTTGAATTCACGTCCGAAACGGCGCTGGATCTCTCCTATGGCATACGAGAGTATCTCGGCGGGAGTCTCGGCGAGCCGACGGCGGAACTCCATATTGAGGCTCTGGACCACTGCGCCGTTGTGNAGGTGCATGAAGTTGACGTAGGCGGCGTCTCCGTTCTCGTCATAGGCAAACATGTCGATCTCTACCTCGTCGGTCTTTGCGATCACGGACTTCGAGTTGTATTTTTTCACAGCCTCATATTTCTCCTTGACGACCTGCGCCTCCTCGAATTTCCAATTCTCAGCGAGCTTGGTCATCTCCTCCTGGAGCATGCGTTCGAGCATCACGGTCTCGCCGCTGAGGATCTTGTGGACCTTCGATACATAGGCGTTGTAATCCTCCTGATTGATCAGACCGCGGCAGGGNCCGGCGCATTTGTGGATATGGTAGTCGAGACANAGGCTGAACTTTCCGCGGGCGATCCCCTTTTCATCGAGGAAATGGCGGCAGGAGCGCAGCGGATAGATATCGCGGATCAGCTGAAGCACCACCTTNGCCGACTGCATGTTCGAGTACGGCCCGTAATATTTTCCGCCGAGTGTCTTGTCGCGGGTCATGAAAACCCTCGGGAAAGGCTCCTTGGTGACTACAATCCAGGGATAGGATTTGTCGTCTTTGAGGAGCACGTTATATCGTGGCTGATACTCCTTGATCATCGCGTTCTCAAGATGCAGCGCGTCCTGTTCGGAGTGGACCACGATGAAGCGCATGTCGACGATATTGCGCACGAGCAGATTGGTGCGCATCGTGTCNTGGATGCGGTTGAAGTATGATGAGACACGCCGTTTGAGCCTCTTGGCTTTCCCGACGTAGATCACATGTCCGTTCTTGTCGAGATACATGTAGACTCCCGGTTCTTCGGGGAGCGCGAGGATTTTTTCGCGCAGATGCTTGCCCGGACGGTTCGCGCTCTTGTCCTCGGCCGTGCGGTCCGGTGTGATCTCGAGCTTGAAACCTCCGTGTTCATCGATATTTCTTCCCACTTCCGCAAGCAGGGAGTCTATGTTGTCGGTTCTGTTTTCCCTTTCCATATTCCTGTCCATAGTTTCTGAAAGAAGTCGTGTCGGCTTTTTCCNNNNCCGTTTCCCGGNNCGTGTNNCCNNGACTTNACCANTATTATAAACGNCGTNGCGGGTCTGATATTTTACGNAGATACCCGCCGCGGNACTTCCGCNGCGGGTATCANGATNGTGTCCGGNCTGTCGAGGATCACTCGTATTTGAGAAGCGACGTGATCTCGCAATCCTTGGGCAGATTNTCGCGACCGTTGAGACCGCAGAGCTCTACGATGAAGTTGATGTAGATCTTCTTCGGGTTCATGCTNTTTACGAGCTCATAGGCCGCATTCATCGTGCCGCCGGTAGCCAGAAGGTCATCGTGGAGCACAACAACGTCGTCCTCGGTGATTGCGTCAGAGTGGAGTTCGATCGTGTCGACGCCATACTCTTTGGCATACGATTTCTTGACGGTCACCGAGGGAAGCTTGCCCGGTTTGCGGGCAGGTACGAATCCTGCGCCGAGATTGTAGGCGAGGATAGAACCGCCGATGAAACCGCGGCTTTCGATGCCGACCACNTTGGTCACGCCCTTGTCGCGATAGAGATCGGTCAGCTCGTCGCTCATCACGCGCAGAGCCTGCCCGTCCTTNATGAGTGTCGTGAGATCACGGAAGATGATACCCTTCGACGGAAAATCGGGCACATCGCGAATTGTCAGTTTAAGATCTTCTAANGTCATATAGAAATTTATTATGATGTTTTGGTTTTGCTTTATTAGCCTCCCGCCTTTCCCCGGCCTCTCCCGGCCTTCCCCATACAGCGCCCGGCCTTCCTCGGCACCGGCCTTCTTTGTTGAGCGACGCGAGCGAAGCTCGTGTCCCGTTCCAGCCCTCCAAAGCTTCCGCTTCTCCTCCAAGCTTCAAGTGAAACTTTAACCGCAACGTTACTTTAAGTCTTGTTCCACGTGAAACAATTCGNATTTAAAGATCTGAACTTCATTTGCGAATCAGGAGCAGAAGCACATTGATGTCCGAGGGTGACACACCCGGTATGCGAGACGCCTGCCCGATCGTTGACGGACGGAGCGAGGAGAGTTTCTGTCGGGCCTCGGTCGAGAGCGAGGCGTACAGATTGTAGTCGAAGTCGTGCGGGATCTTCACGTTCTCCAGACGCGATGCCTTTTCGGCCAGCTCGCGCTCNCGGGCGATATATCCCTCATATTTGATCAGAATCTCCGTGGCCTCCACGATCTCGTCGCGCCGNGGATATTCGGGCGCCACTTCCGATTTNATTGCCTCGATCCGTTCGCGGAGCTTCGGCACGACGTCCATCAGCATCCGGAAATTCAGCTGGGGGCGGCGCACGAGATCCGANAGTTTGACGCCCCCTGTGAGGGGCGCGGTGCCNGTCTCGGCGAGAAATGCATTCAGCTCGGGCGTGGCCTTGACGGTCCGTTTCTCGCACCATTGTGTGAGCTCCTCGATATGTCGNCGCTTCTCTTCGAGCAGTGCAACTCGTCTTTCGTCNGCCAGGCCGATNGCGGCTCCGAGTGGTGTGAGGCGCATATCGGCGTTATCCTGGCGCAGCAGAATTCGGTATTCCGCACGGCTGGTGAACATACGGTACGGCTCGTCGACACCCTTGATGACNAGNTCGTCGATCAACACACCGATATACGCCTCGTCACGGCCAAGAATGAATTCCGGCTCCCCTTTGGCCGAGCGCGCGGCATTGATGCCNGCGATCAATCCCTGGGCNGCGGCCTCNTCNTATCCTGTCGTGCCGTTCACCTGACCGGCGAAATAGAGTCCTCCGACGAGCTTCGTCTCGAGTGTGTGATGAAGCTGAGTGGGGTCGAAATAGTCATATTCTATGGCGTAGCCGGGGCGGTAGAACTGCACGTCGCGCAAGGCCGGAATCCGGCTCAGCGCTTCGATCTGTGTCTTCCACGGGAGTGACGATGAGAAGCCGTTGATATAATATTCTTCNGTCTCCTCCCCCTCAGGTTCGAGGAAAAGCTGATGGCTCTCCTTGTCCGCGAAGGTCACGATCTTGGTCTCGATCGAGGGGCAGTAGCGGGGACCCACACTTTGGATCTGACCGTTGTATAGCGGTGAATCAGGGAGCGAGTCGTGGAGNATTTTGTGAACCTCGGGGNTGGTNTGTACGATGTGGCAGTCTCTCGGAGGGAGCGTACGCATAGCTTCCGGAAGGAACGAGAAGTGGTGAAAGTCGCGTTCCACGGCCACTACATCNCCGTTTTCTCCGCGTGTCACGATGTCGTCNCCACTCTGTGCCTCCGCAAGCGAGAAGTCGATTGTACGCCCGTCTATGCGCGCCGGTGTNCCGGTTTTCATGCGTCCCGTGACGAATCCGAGTTCGCGTAGCTGCTCGGTCAGTCCGTGGGCCGATGGCTCGGAGATGCGNCCTCCTTCGATCTGCGTACGTCCGAAATGCATCAGTCCGTTGAGGAACGTTCCTGCGGTCAGGATGATTTTCGGCGCCNTGAATTCGAAGCCGAGGGCTGTGCGTACCCCCTCGACCGACTTCTTGTCAGCCGAGAAAATCAGCTCGGTGACCATGTCCTGAAAGANGAACAGCCCGGGGGTCGAGTCGAGAGTGCGACGCCATTCGTCGATGAACCGTGTGCGGTCAGACTGCACGCGGGGCGACCAGACGGCAGGNCCTTTGGAGCGGTTGAGCATCCGGAACTGGATTGCCGTGAGGTCNGCGATACGTCCCGTCTGTCCACCCANAGCGTCGATNTCGCGCACGATCTGCCCTTTCGCGATACCTCCGACGGCCGGGTTACACGACATCTGTGCGATCCGGTTCATATCNGGTGTGATCAGCAGCGTGGCNGCTCCGAGACGAGCCGAAGCNACAGCCGCCTCACAACCTGCGTGGCCTGCGCCGACCACGATCACGTCATAGTTGAACTTCATATATGGTTCGCAAGATTATTAATTATTCCCTGCGTCAGCTGAATTCGAAGCGGCNACTACGCCGTCATAAAGCTCGAGGGCGCGGTTNTCCGCCGCCTCCATAATCTCGCGCTCACCGGGACCCTTGTCATTGATTCCGCANAGATGCAGGATGCCGTGGATGATCACACGCAGCAGTTCTCTCCGGTAGGGCTGTCCGAATTTCTCGGCGTTCGATGCGACCGTGTCGAGTGAGATGACAATCTCGGCCGANANGAGAGAGCCNATGCTGTCGTCGAACGTGATGATGTCNGTATAGTAGTCGTGACCGAGCTGCTCGTTGTTGATGCGCAGCATCTCCTCGTCGTCGATGAACGTGTAGGCGATATCCGCNACTTCACACTCATACTGATCGGCCACAAGTTCGATCCACTCCTCGATGATCTCGAAGTCGAGATCGGGGAGCTCGACATTCTTTGCTTCAAATTCTATCATTTCAGTTTTGATTTGGGGGAAGGGGCGACCTGTGAGNTATATCCGGTCGCACGAACCTGCAAAAATAACAAATTTTCCCGAATTTGTCAATANCTCGTTCGAATCCGGCCCTAAGAAGCTCTCAGAACCCGAAAAGTAGTGAAAAAGCCTGAAATCGGCTTCCGGAAGCGATTTTCAGACGNAAGTGTAGATAAGCTCTTTAAGATATTGAAATGAAATGATTTAANTAAATNGNATGCNCGATTAANCCCTTTGAGAATNGAAAATTTAAACCAACCACGTCTCGGAGTAAACGGATTTTAGATTTTCAAATCTGGAAATTTAGCNCCNGTTAGCCAAAATTCGGATGAATCGAGCTGAATCGAGGTGAATCAAGATTAATCAGGATGAATCGGGATTAATCNGGATTAATCGAGGTGAATCTCGATNAATCAAGCNAAANCCANCCAAATCGAGATNAACCCANCNGAATCTCAAAATTTTCAAAAAGAGNAGGAAAGATTTCGCACTTTCCGATTTATTTTTTAATTTTACGCGAAATTGCCGAAAGTATGTTTTGCAACATCCTNCGGTNTCAAACGCACACTCTCTAACGACTGATCATAATAAAGCTATGGCTTACCACATACCGGCGCTCCTTCCCGAGACTCTCGCCGGACTTCAGATAAAACCTGACGGCAAGTATGCCGACGCCACCTTCGGCGGCGGCGGCCACTCGCGCGCCATCCTCGAACTCCTCGGTCCCGACGGCCATCTCTATGGCTTCGACCANGACTCGGATGCCCGCGCCAATGCCTTCGATGACCCCCGCTTCACGTTCACACTGTCGAACTTCCGGTTCATGCAGAACTTCATGCGGTTCTATCATGTCGACGGTCTCGNCGGCATTCTCGCCGACCTCGGGGTCTCCTTCCACCACTTTGACGAGGGNGACCGCGGTTTCTCGTTCCGCACANATGCCCCGCTCGATATGCGTATGAACCGCAACGCNCCGCTGACAGCCGCCGAGCTCGTCGCTACGGCNTCCGAAGAGGAGCTGCTGGCGATGTTNCGNTCCTANACCGATCTCTCGCGTCCCCGCGAGGTCGTGAAGGCTATTGTCCGCNCCCGNTCGGCCTCTCCCCTGCTGACAACCTTTCAGCTCGCNGANGCCGTGCGTCCGGCCCTCAACCCCAAGTCCGAGAAGAAAGAGCTCTCGCAGGTTTTTCAGGCCCTGCGTATCGAAGTCAACCACGAAATGGATGCGCTCCGCGAATTTCTTGAATCGACTCTGGCGNTGCTCCGCCCCGGTGGACGCCTGGCTATCCTGACCTANCACTCGGTCGAGGACCGCATGGTCAAGAACTTCATGAAGACGGGAAATGTCGAGGGCCGCGAGGAAAAAGACTTCTTCGGCCGCTCTGAATCTCCCTGGAAGCTCGTGACCCGCAAACCTGTCGAGGCGTCGGCCGAAGAGGTCGAGGCCAATCCTCGCTCGCGGAGTGCCAAACTCAGAATAGCCGAGAAGTTATGACGGCGAAATCAAAAAAGGCATCCCCCGCCAAGGACAGAAAGACGAAACCTCAGTCCAAACGCAAGCTCATAAACAAGGAGGCGCTCGGCAAAGAAACGAAGTCTATTCTGACCGACATGCGCTATGGCCGGTCGATCTCGCTCGACTTCTTCCGCGCCAACGCCTGGCTGCTCGTGATCTTCATCGGNGGGATGGTCGGCATGATGGGTCTNCGATACAAGAACAAGACGAAAATGGCCGAGATCAAACAGCTTGAGATCGAGCTCACGCGTGCGCGCAGTTCNAAGCTGAAGGAAAANGCCGANTANATGTCCCTCATCCGCGAAACCGAAATCAAGCGTCTNGTNGAAGAGAAACACCTCGGNCTCATNTTCCAGGAAGATCCCGCCGTGACCGTACCCCTTGACGGCGATTGACCGCTCCCACCATCNTACCCCTCTCCTGCTCCAACCGATACTCNNCANGGATAGCAGGTCTNGCAGTCCTGTATCNCTGTTCCGGCTATTAGCCACAACTTTCCATGGCCAAACAGAATAACAAACAACGCATAATTCTCCGATATGGCGTCGTGATGGGCCTCTTCGCTCTGATCACGATGGCCATTGTCTACAAGCTCGTGGATACGACCATCGTCCGTGCACCCGAATGGAACGAACGTGCCCGCAAGGAGCTCTCAAAAATCGATACTATCGCTCCCGAACGCGGCGACATCCTCGCCTCGAACGGTAATATACTTGCCTGCAATCTTAAGGTCTACGACATTCGNCTCGATTGCCGCCACAAGAAGTTNACCGANATGAACCCNTTCCCGTGGAAGTCGCTCGACTCTCTGGCCGACGCACTCGACGAGCACTTCCCGCGTGTGGCGAATCTCAAGCAGCANGCCGACACGTTCGANAAATACACCTGGCGCCGGCGTCTTCGCGAGGAGTTCGAGAAGCCGGTTCAGAAGCGTACCAGCGCACTCCGAATCGCGCGTCAGCGCACCATCGAGGATTTCGAAATGGTCCGTACTTTCCCNATGTTGAAGAATATCAAGGGACGCGGATTCCGCTATCCTCTCTATAAGGAGGAGCGCAATATCCGAATCTATCCCTACGGCAAGATGGCCTACCGAAGCATCGGCCGCGTCAATGAATCGGAACTGACCGGGCAGATCCACGGCTATTCAGGTCTTGAGAAGGACCTCGACAGCCTGCTTTACGGTACACCCGGTCTGGCCAAGAAAGTGGCGCTCACCAAGGGTATCGGAAACTGGGTCACCACCCCTCCGAAACGTGGATATGACATTGTAACCACCATCGANATTGACCTTCAGGACATGCTCGAACAGGAATTGCTCTCGATATGCCAGGAATCGAACGCCGAATGGGGGACAGCCATTCTGATGGAGGTGGAAACGGGCGAGATCAAGGCTATATCCAATATCGAGCGCCTCGGCGACGGCACTTTCGGCGAGGCGCTGAACCGCGCTGTGATCGCTTTCGAGCCCGGTTCGGTGATGAAGCCTATCTCGATGATGATCGCCTTTGAGGATGGCCTTGTGAAGTCGGTCAACGATGGTGTGGACTGCTCNCCTTTCCAGCGTACCAAAGACCCCCACGCTCCCGGCTACAAGACCATGAAACAGGTGATTGAGATGTCGTCCAACACCGGTATCGCCCGCGTGATCTTCCGCGGCTATGGCCAGAATCCCGAGAAGTTCTACGACCGTCTGGAGTCGATCGGTTTCTTCGAGCCGATGCGTTCCGGAATCGCTGACGAGGAGCGTCCGCGCGTGGCCCGTCTCGTCGACAAGACCCCCTCAGGCCTTCCGATCACGATGACCGCGCGCCATCTTGACCTTGCGCGTCAGGCCTACGGCTACAACACCGTGATACCTCCTCTCTATACACTCTCATACTACAACGCCATCGCAAACAAGGGCAAGTATGTCCGCCCCCATCTCGTCAAGGCGCTCCGCGATGAGAATGGTCGCGACTCGGTCATCAAGATTGACTATATCCGCCATCAGGTCTGCTCNGAGGAGACTGCCGAGAAAGTCAAGCAGTGTATTCACGAAGTGGTATGGGGTGAGCANGGAACCGCGCGCGCCGTGCGTGACGACCGCGTGAAGGTCGTCGGCAAGACAGGCACGGCCTACCCGATGGTCCCCCATAAGGGCTACGACACCTCGAAGCGCCGNTATGCCTTTGCCGGATTCTTTCCCTATGAGAAGCCCAAATACTCCTGTATGGCTCTCGTGATGGCCTCGGCCGGTACCAGCGCAAACCGTACCTCCGGTCAGGTCGTCAAGAATATGGCCGTCAAGATGTATTCCCACGGTCTGCTCGANGGCAATCCGAGTCTGAGCCGCGACGGAGTGTCGTCGGTTCCCGTAGCCTCGGCAAGCACCGAAATGGAGACCGCCGATCTGACCTCCGCCCTCTCGACACGTAAGATCAAGCGNCGCAAAGGNACTCCCCCCGCCGCNACCGGCAAAGCCAGTGTCCCCGANGTGGTTGGCTATGACCTGCGCTCCGCCGTCAAGATCCTTGAGGAGAAAGGCTACAACGCCCGCATAGCAGGCCGTGGCACCGGCTCCGTCCGCACCCAAAGCCACGCCGCCGGCTCCCACATGCCCCCCGGAACCGTCATNACCCTGACNCTCCGCTAATCCCGNCGTCTTTGTCGAGCGACACGTGNGCCGCTCGCGTCCCCAAGTCCCGCCTTCCGATTCCGGATTGCGGGACTTGANGGTTTTAAAAATTTTTTGGAGGCTAAAGCGGGGATTTCCGGAAAAAAATTGCTAATTTTACACTTAATTGGGTGAGGTAGGTATCTTGATCGAGATAGCCCTCACCGGGATCTGTCAAATCNATACAATTATGACTGTGAAATTNTCCAAGCTTCTGAAGGAAATCGAAGCTGTCGAGATAATCGGTGAAACCGATAAAAATATCGTCGCTCTCCTGAGCGATTCGCGTAAGGCCGTCAAAGACGGTATGTTCGTCGCTGTCCGCGGCGTGACCACCGACGGCCACCGCTACATTCCCGTCGTGGCCTCCACCCACGTCGGAGCCATCGTCTGCGAAGACCTCCCTTCCCAGTTCGAGAANGGAATCACCTATATCAANGTCAAGGACTCNTCNGTNGCGCTCGGNAAACTCGCCTCGGCCTGGTACGGTCACCCCTCGCGTCAGCTGAAACTTGTAGGTGTCACCGGTACCAACGGAAAGACNACCACAGCCACTCTCCTCTATGAGATGGCTCGTCTCGAAGGCTATAAGGCCGGTCTACTCTCGACCGTCTGCAACTATATCGGCGACCGTGCCGAACCTACGACCCACACCACCCCCGAGCCGCTGACCCTCAATCGTCTGCTGGCCGACATGGTGGCCGANGGATGTGACTANGCNTTNATGGAGGTNTCNAGCCANGCCGCNGCCCAGCACCGTATAGCCGGCCTGCATTTCGCCGGCGGTGTGTTCTCCAATCTTACACGCGATCACCTCGACTATCACAAGACGGTCGAGAACTACATGAACGCCAAGAAGATGTTCTTCGACTCGCTCGAATCGGACGCTTTCGCNCTCGTGAACGCTGACGACAAGGCAGGTCTTTATATGGTCCAGAACACGGCGGCAAAAGTCTACACATACTCCCTGCGCACNGACGCTGACTTCCGCGGACGTGTGCTTGAAAGCCGTCTCGACGGNACCCTGCTGACCCTCAACGGCCATGAGGTNGAGGTCAATTTCACCGGCCGTTTCAANGCCTACAACCTGACCGCTGTCTANGGCGCCTCGATCCTGACNGGNTTCAATCCCGAAGAGGTGCTTGTCAACATGAGCCGCCTCTATCCCGTNGCNGGCCGTTTCCAGACCCTCCGCTCCAAAGGGGGACTNACTGCTATCGTGGACTANGCCCACACNCCCGACGCACTCGTGAACGTGCTCGACACGATCCGCGGCATNGTCGGCTCGGAAGGCGAGATCATAACCGTTGTCGGTGCCGGCGGCAACCGTGACCACGGCAAACGGCCTATGATGGCTTCCGAGGCCGCGCGCCGCTCGGAACGGGTGATTCTCACCAGTGACAACCCGCGCGACGAGGATCCGGCTGAGATCATCGCCCAGATGAAAGAGGGCCTCGACACTGCCCAGCTTGCGCGCACACTGACGATAGCCGACCGCCGTGAGGCGATCCGTACCGCCCTTCAGCTCGCCAAGCCCGGCTCTGTAGTCCTGATCGCAGGCAAAGGCCACGAGACCTATCAGGAGATAAAGGGTGTGCGCCATCATTTCGACGACACCGANGAGGTCAAGAAAGCATTTGAGGAGATCGGAGAGTAAAGANCCNGGCAGAATCCGGATTCCGGNATGAAATCCCGTTCTGCCGCTCCGAAAGACAGTCAATCTAATCAGCTTCGAAAAATCGCTTCGGAAAAATGTTCTATACACTTTTCAATCATCTCCTCGAAGACTCTCTCCCGGGCCAGCGCCTGATGGGTTACATAACNTTCCGCGCCGGCGTCGCTTTCACGATCGCCCTTCTCATAGCCCTTTTCTGCGGNCATCTGATAATCCGTCGGCTCCAGCGTATGCAGATAGGGGAGGAGGTGCGCAATCTCGGACTCGCCGGTCAGCTCCAGAAGCGGGGNACACCCACGATGGGNGGTGTGATCATCATCCTGTCGATCATCGTCCCCTGTCTGCTGATATGCAACCTCTCGAATGTCTATCTGCTGCTGATGCTCGTCTCCACCCTGTGGATGGGAACCATCGGATTCATGGATGACTATCGCAAGTTCAAGTACAAGAACAAGGATGGTCTGAAAGGACAATACAAGGTGATCGGTCAGGTCGGCCTCGGTCTGCTCGTCGGCCTGACGATGTGGCTCTCACCTCAGGTCGTGATGACCCAGAACATCGAGATCGAGAATCCCGACAGCCACACGACCGAGATCGTATTCGAATCCACACCCGAGAAGACCCCCCAGACGACTATTCCCTTCGTCAAGAACAACAACTTCAACTACCAGCAGCTGACGTCGTGGATTCCTGACCGAGAGGCGGCTGAGACCGCCGGCTGGATCGTGTTCGTGGCCGTCGTTATCTTTGTCGTCACCGCTGTCAGCAACGGCGCCAACCTCACCGACGGAATCGACGGCCTCTGTGCCGGAACGTCGGCTATAATCGGGGTCGCCCTGGCCATCATGGCCTATCTCGGCGGTAACGTGATATACTCCGGATACCTGAATATCATGTATATTCCGGGCTCGGAAGAACTGGTGGTCTACGCCGCCGCCTTCATCGGCGCTCTTGTCGGCTTCCTCTGGTACAACACTTTCCCGGCTCAGGTCTTCATGGGCGACACGGGCAGCCTGACTCTCGGCGGCATCCTCGCCGTCTTCGCGATCCTTATCCGCAAGGAGCTTCTGATTCCTCTTCTCTGTCTGGTCTTCTTCCTTGAAGACCTCTCGGTCGTGGCTCAGGTCGGATATTTCAAATATACGAAGAAGAAATATGGCGAAGGGCGGCGGATCTTCAAGATGACCCCCCTTCACCACCACTTCCANAAACCGGGCGACGGCTCGATCAAATGTCTGATCCAGTGGCCGCGCGCGGAGATACACGAAAACAAGATAACCGTGCGTTTTTGGATTATNGGGCTGTTGCTCGCCACACTCACCTTCGTGACGCTCAAGATCCGCTAAGAGATTATGCACGGGACATGAGAGCGCTTGGAGAAAGCACTCTCTCCGGAAAGGGGAAAAACTACAAAATTCACTGACTCAATGTCGAACAACAAGAATCACAACGAAATGCAAAATAACGAGGGGCGTCGTGAACGCCTCGTGGTGATGGGTGGGGGAGAAAGCGGCGCCGGAGCCGCTGTGCTCGGTAAGGTCAAGGGCTTCGAGGTCTTTCTGACCGATATGGGCACGATTCCGGCTAAACACCGCCGTACCCTCGAGGAACATGGAATCGAATTCGAGGAGGGCGGACACACCGNAGATCGGGTACTTGCCGCCGATCTGATTATCAAGAGCCCCGGTATCCCGCCGACGGCTCCTCTGGTCGAGCGNGCCGTCGCCGCCGGAATCCCGATTCTTTCGGAAATAGAGTTCGCCGGCCGTTACACAGACGCCAAGATGGTCTGCATCACCGGCTCCAACGGCAAGACGACCACCACGCTCCTGACCTATCATATCCTGAAGAAGGCCGGTCTCGACGTCGGCCTCGCCGGAAACGTAGGCAAGAGTCTCGCGCTCCAGGTCGCCCTCGACCCCCACGAGTATTACGTCATAGAGCTCTCCAGCTTCCAGCTCGAGAATATGTATGACTTCAAGGCCAATATAGCCGTGATCCTCAACATCACGCCCGACCATATGGACCGATACGACCACAAGATGGAGAACTATGTGGCCGCTAAATTCCGNATNCTNCGCAACCAGACTCCGGACGACTATTTNGTCTACTGGATGGGTGATCCTGTCGTGACCGAACAGATCCGTCAGGTGCAGTCGGAGGCACGCCGGATGCCCTTCTCTGAGTTCAAGGAGGATGGCGCCGTGGCATATGTCGAGGACGGAATCGTCCGCTTTGACGTTCCCGGTGAGGTTTGGGAAATTCCCCGTGACCGTCTCGCCCTCCCCGGCCTCCATAACCTCTACAACTCGATGGCAGCCGGAATCTCNGCNTCTCTTCTGAAGATTAAGAAAGAGACCGTCCGCGAGGCCNTGAGTGATTTCGAGGCNGTGGAGCANCGTCTCGAATATGTCGAGACCATNGANGGTGTCCGCTACGTCAATGACTCGAAGGCGACAAACGTCAANTCGACCTGGTANGCCCTCGAGAGCATGACGGCTCCCACGGTGCTTATACTCGGCGGCAAGGACAAGGGTAACGACTATTCCGANATNGAACCCCTTGTGCGCGAGAAAGTGAAGGCNATCGTCTGCATGGGTGTGGACAACTCGAAGCTNCTCNAGTTCTTCGACGGTAAGGTCCCGGTGATCTCCGATACCCATTCAATCGAGGAGGCCCTCNCCGAGTGTCGCCGCCTNGCCTCGGAGGGNGACACGGTTCTGCTCTCCCCCTGCTGCGCGAGCTTCGACCTCTTCAAGAGCTANGAGCACCGTGGCGAGGAGTTCAAGCGTGTGGTCCGCGAGATGGCCGGNNAATGAGTNCGTANCCTNGCACGAAACACTCNGAATCCTGCTCAGACTGCCCCTGCGNCAGTCTGTAATCCTACTCTTCTTGGTTTGAAATTTCCATAATACANCAATACANAGTGCCAACTGAACAAAATAATAGAGAACAGCTTCTGATCCGTGAGAAGATAGACGGATCGGTAGTCAAGGAGTATGAACTCGACGAGATCGACACCCCGGTCGCTCCCTCGCCGAGAACGCGACGCCGCCCGGCCGCGAGGAGCGCTGCCGACGAGGTGTCAACTGCCCCCAAGGGGNCGAAAAGTGNGGCTGAAGGGTCTAAAAAAGCCCCTAAGCCGACAAACTACAAAAATGACAAGTTCATCTGGGGAATCTATCTTGCCCTGCTCGCGATCTCGATCGTGGAGCTTTACAGCGCGTCGAGCAGTGAGGTCACCGCATCGAACGTCTACGGCCCCCTGATCCGCCACGGCAAGTTCCTCGTGATGGGTCTGCTGATCGCCATCGGTCTCCAGCGTGTCCACTACGCCGTCTTCAAGCATCTGGCTATGGGTGCGGCGCTTCTGTCGCTGGGACTGCTGCTCTACTCGACCTTCTTCGGNGTCGTCATCAACGGNGCACAGCGCGCAATCCACGTCGCCGGCTTCACAATACAGCCACCCGAGATAGTCAAACTGACGGTNGTCGTCTGGCTCGCCGCTATCCTTGGTAATAANCAGGAGGGACGCGGAGTNAGGCTGAAGGCAGTCTGGTATTGTGCGGCTATAGTGCTTTTCTTCAGTGGGATATTGTGGAAAAACGGATTGACCAATATGCTGTTGCTGATGGGTGCTTCGGGNGCNATGTTCATCATCGGNGGTATCCAGTGGAAGCGAATCGGATGNGTGATGCTGGTCTATGCTCTGTTCGGCGGAATCGTTTACTTCACAAAGTATTCCGGTGAGAAAGCAGATGAGTTCAACGGACCCGCGACTGTAGAGGTCAGTTCGGTNAGTCATGACCGTTCTAAAACCCANATGGNACGTATNGANCGCTTCCTTGCNGGTGACAGTCCGACCGATGAGATAACCGACGATAACCGCCAGTCGATGATGGCTAAATTTGCCCAGGCAAACGGCGGCCTCTTCGGCCANGGCCCCGGNAAGTCGCGCGAGAATGCACGTCTTCCCCTCGCCTTCTCGGACTACATATATTCGATTATCATCGAAGACACGGGTCTCGCCGGAGGCCTCGCGTTGCTGACGCTNTATATTCTGCTCCTCGGNCGTGCCGGCCGCGTNGCCTTCAAATGNCGCAGGGCCTTCCCGGCCTTCCTCATCATGGGCTGCGCCGTTCTGATAGTCTTNCAGGCCCTCGTCCATATCAGCATCGTCTCCGGTGTCGTCCCCGTCTCNGGNCAGCCCCTNCCCTTCATCTCGAAGGGCGGAACGTCCGTGATCGTGATGTCGGCTGCGATCGGAATCATGCTCTCTGTCAGCCGCCACGCGGTCCGCACNAACACNGGCACCACCCAGGACGCCAAGGCCGAAGACGCCCGCCTCTCNCCCGAGATGCACACGACCAACGCCGCCGCCCTCTGACAAGAGTCAATCCCCCGCATCGCTGCGCGATATTCTCCTGCGAACCGACAGAACTCGGTCAATCCCNATGTAGGGACATCGCTTAGCGATGTCTCAAATGCCCTCAAAATAAGAAACAATGAAAATCCTCATAAGCGGAGGCGGCACAGGTGGCCACATCTTCCCCGCAGTCTCGATAGCCAACGCACTCAAACGCCGTGTCCCCGGAGCTGAAATCCTCTTCGTGGGTGCCGAAGACAGAATGGAGATGGAACGTGTCCCCGCCGCGGGATACGAGATCATCGGTCTTCCGGTGGCCGGTTTCGACCGCCGTCACCTCCTGCGCAATTTCAAGGTCCTTCTCAAGCTCTGGAAGTCCATGAGGAAGGCGCGTGCGATCGTGCGCGATTTCAAACCGGACATCGCCGTCGGTGTCGGCGGCTACGCCTCNGGCCCCACACTGAAAGCGGCCCAAAAGGCCGGTGTCCCCACGCTCCTTCAGGAACAGAACTCCTATGCCGGCGTGACCAATAAGCTGCTCGGCAAGAAGGCTGCCCGCGTATGTGTGGCCTACGAGGGAATGGATCGTTTCTTCCCCGGTGCCGACATCGTGATGACCGGAAACCCCGTCCGCAAGGATCTTCTCGACAATCCCCTGACCCCGGCCAAGGCCCGCGAGGGNTTCGGTCTNGACCCGCTGAAGCCGACTGTGCTTGTGGTGGGCGGAAGCCTCGGNGCGCTCACTCTCAACGAGAGNATGGAACAGGGACTCNCCTCTCTGAACAAAGCCGGAATACAGGTGATNTGGCAGACCGGNAANAACTTNGGAGACCGCGGCGCGAAGGCTGCCAAGGGTCTCGAAGGGGTAGTGGTCACTCCGTTCATCTCCGACATGGGCAAAGCCTATGCGGCCGCCTCTCTGGTGGTTTCAAGAGCCGGAGCCGGCTCGATCAGCGAACTGGAGCTCCTCGGTAAGCCTGCAATTCTGGTGCCGAGTCCCAATGTGGCCGAGGATCATCAGACCAAGAACGCCCGCGCCCTCTCGGACCGCGGAGCGGCCCTCTTCATCGCCGACAGCGAGGCGCGTGAGAAGCTCGTTCCNGCTATCGGCCAACTGCTGACCGAACCCGGACGTCTGGAAGAGATGTCGCGCAAGATCCGCGAGATGGCCCTCCCGGGCTCGGACGACAGAATCGTAGACGANATACTGAAGATTGTCAAACAGTAACACCCCTCCCCTCCTTAACCGAATAACCTCGTTCCATAATACCCCTCCCCTCTTCATCCGAAATCATGGAAAAGAAACTGCTATATTTTGTAGGCGCCGGCGGAATCGGAATGGCCAATCTTGTCCGCTATTGGCTTGGCCGGGGTGCCCGGGTNGGCGGTTATGACCGCACGGCCACTCAGCTGACCGACGCACTGANCGCCGAAGGGGCCGAACTNGTCTTCGAAGACGATCCCGAACTGATTCCGGCCGAGTTCCTCGACCCGGAGAAGACTTTGGTCGTATATACCCCCGCCGTCAGCGAGGATAACCGGATTCTCTCGACTTTCCGACGCCTCGGCCATGAGGTGATCAAGCGCGCCGCGCTCCTNGGCAAGATCACGGACCACACGGAGGCTGTNTGCGTCGCCGGTTCGCACGGAAAGACCACGACCTCGTCCATGATAGCCTGGATCCTCAACGGCACCGAGAAGGGCTGCAACGCCTTCCTGGGNGGTATCCTGCGCAACACNGGAAGCAANCTCATGCTCTCCGACAGAAGCCGCGTGGCGGTCATCGAGGCCGACGAGTATGACCGTTCGTTCCATCATCTGAAACCNCAGCTGGCCGTGGTCACAAGTGTAGACCCGGACCATCTNGACATATACGGNGANGAGGCCGGATATCTCGAGGGCTTNGCNCACTTCACGTCGCTGATCCGCCCCGGNGGAACGCTCGTGGTCCACAAGGGCCTGAAGCTCGTTCCCCGCACAGGTGAGGACGTGCGCATCGTCACCTACACGGGACGTGTGGTCNACGGAAAAGCCGANACCGATGCCGACTGGCACGCCGAGAATGTCCGTATCGTTCCGGGAGCCCTCTACTGCGACATCATAGGTCCCGACGGTTTTGAGCTTCGGGACGTTCGTCCCGGAGTTCCGGTCGAGATCAACGTGGACAACGCGGTGGCGGCTGCGGCNGCGGCCCATTATTGCGGCGCCACGCCGGAGGAGATCCGCCGTGGCATCGAGACTTTCGCCGGTCCCGAACGCCGTTTCCAGATCTGGATGGGTGGCACAGCGGCCGACGGCGGCCGAGTGCTGATCGACGACTATGCCCACTCCCCCAACGAGGTGAAGGCCTCGATCGAGAGTGTGCGCCGCCTCTTCCCCGACCATCATCTGAGCGTTATCTTCCAGCCCCATCTCTATACCCGCACACGCGATTTCGCTCCGGAGTTCTCCGATGCCCTCTCGGCGGCCGACCGCGTGATCATGACCGAGATCTATCCCGCACGCGAGGAACCGATCGAGGGTGTGGACTCACAGATGGTGCTCAACAAGGTTGAAGGCGCGGAAAAAATATACTGCGAGCGAAAAGACTTGCTTAAGTTAATAGAAAATACTAACTTTGAGGTCTTGATGACACTCGGTGCCGCGGATCTGAACGTCCTGCTCCCCGCCATAGAGGAAACTCTGCGCGCTAAGGAGCCGCTCGGGAAGGCCGTGGACTGACTTCATATCCGTAATCAAAGGTAACGAAGACTNCGTAATCGACGATGAAGAAGACGTTTTGGAAATGGACCGTTCTGACNCTGCTGGTGGCCTATGCCGTCGGCATGGCCTTCTGGGCTCATGGCGAAGCGTCTCGAAACGTATGCCGGACCATTGATGTCCGCGTCAAGGGCCGTGAAGTTGCCGATTCGATGACCGTCTCGGGAATCCGGAGCGAGCTGGCAAAGTATCCCGAGAAGATTCTCGGTATCCAGTCGGAGCGAGTGAATACGGTTAAGATCAAGAATTATCTCTCGCGCCTCGACGCCTTCGAGGATGTCGACTGCCTGATGGCCGCCGACGGGAGCCTGCAGGTGATAGTCACCCCCATGGTCCCGGAGTTCCGTGTGCTTGATCCGCGTGGTGATTCCTATTACGTCAACAAGGACGGCAAGAAGATGAAGTCCAATCCGGAGTTCTTCGCCGACGTCCCTGTNGTTGTCGGGCAGTTCATGCCGAACTTTCCGTTCAAGAAGATTCTTCCCGTCGTGCGTTATGTCAATACGGACCCGGAGCTTTCGGCTCTGGTCACCGGCGTCAAGGTTAACGACCTCTCGAATATTCTCCTCCTCCCGAGAATCCAGGGCCATGTNATCAATATCGGCGATGGTGANAGGCTTGCGGAGAAGCGAGCGGCTATATTGACCGCCTACCGTNAGGTCCTCCCGGCGCGCGGCTGGGACACGTATGACACGATATCTGTCAAGTTCCGCAACCAGATCGTGGCCACACGCCGCGACAAAACTCCGCTGAGGCTACCGTCGTCATATCTTGACGACGAGGATCTTGAGGAGGCGACTCTGCCCGAGATCGAGTCGCGTGACACGACCCGCAACGCTCCCCGCGAGGCCGCGAACACAGCGGCCCGGAGCGCCGGACAACCCTAAACCTCTCCCCTTTCAGAACCTGAAAAAATCAAAAACAAAAAGATGAACTTCAACAAATATGTGGCAGCCCTCGAGATCAGCAGCTCGAAAGTCGTCGGTGTCGTCGGCGTCGAGGAGAGCGGCCACCTGAACATAATAGCGACAGACCAGGAGAAGAGTGTCGAGAGCGTGCGCTACGGCCACATTCAGAACCTCGAGGACACATCCAACCGCGTGGCCCGCGTCCTGGCCCGTCTCGAACGCGCTCCCGGTGTCGCCCCGCGACGTATCGGCGGCGTCTATGTGGGNCTNAGCGGTCGCTCGCTGAGAAACATCGTGACAACCGTCTCCCTGACNCTCCCCGAAGATACCGAGGTGAACGACGAGATACTNGAACGTCTCCGCTCCCAGGCGCTGGCGACCTCGATAGATTCTTCTCTGACCGTCATAGACGCGGTCCCCTGCACNTACAAGATCGGTACCCAGGAGACTCCTAACCCCAAGGGCGTTGTCGGCAACCGTATCGAAGGAACCTATAACCTNATAGTCTGCCGTCCGTCGCTGATTCGCAACATAACCCGGACNCTCCCCGAAAAACTCGGAATCCGTATCGAGGGTTTCGTTGTCACGGCCCTCGCGACCGCCAACGTGATCCTGACCGACGAGGAACAGCGCCTCGGCTGTATGCTCGTTGATATGGGCGCCGAGACTACNTCGGTTTCGATCTACAAGGGGGGCTGCCTGCGCTATTTTGTGACCCTCCCTCTCGGAGGCCGTAACATCACACGCGACATCACTTCTCTCCATCAGCTCGAAGAGCGTTCGGAGGAGATCAAGATTCAGTCCGGAACTGCTATCATGCGCGAGACATCCTCGTCGCTCAATATACACGGCCTCAAGCTGGCTGACGTNCACAANCTGATTGTGGCACGCGCGGAGGAGATCGTNGCCAATGTGGTCGAGCAGATAACATACGCCGATATGAAGGAGAAAGATCTCCCCGGTGGAATTGTCCTGATCGGCGGCGCGGCCTATCTGAACAGTATGAACGAGCTCCTCGAGCGTCAGAGCGGCCTGAGTGTCAGAATGGGCCGCAATCCGGCCTATATCCGTATCGACGCCCCGGNAACNAACCACAATAATCTGATCGAGGTGACTGCCGTGGCCTATGCGGGCGCAACCCGCGGAAACAGTGTCTGCCTCGAAGAGCCGGCGAAGGAGGAACTTCCCGTGACCGGAGAGGCCAATNGTCCGGATCCTGAGGGAACCGGAACCGGGGCTGAAACAGGCAAACGTCCGTCCGGCGGAGAACGCGGTCCTCAGATCAAGGCAAAGGGNAACAANCTCTTTGGCTATNTCCGCGACAAGATGGCCAATATGTTCGGTACTGAAGATGACGAATCCGATCTCCTCGACGACTGATGAATGTCTTTCCTTTCTAATCCACCCACGTTATGACCGATATNAATAACCCCAATATAACCGACTCNTCGAANTTCATCGACTCGGGAAANGACGCGATCATCAAGGTGATTGGCGTCGGTGGTGGCGGCGGAAANGCTGTCAACTACATGTACAATCAGAAAATCCCGCATGTGAATTTCGTGGTCTGCAATACCGATAATCAGGCCCTCGAGACCTCTCCCGTGCCTACCAAGCTGACTCTCGGTTTCGAGATCACCGGCGGTCGCGGTGCGGGTAATCAGCCCGAGATCGGACGCCAGTGTGCCGAGGCAAGCGCTGAAGACATNAAGAAACTCTTCCAGGACCAGACGGAGATGGTTTTCATCACCGCCGGCATGGGTGGCGGAACCGGTACCGGAGCCGCACCCGTCGTCGCACAGCTCGCCAAGGACAGCGGAATGCTCACAATCGGTATCGTGACCGTTCCCTTCATGTTCGAGGGGCCGGCCAAGATCCTTAAGGCTCTCGANGGNGCGGCCGAGATGAAGAAACATGTCGATTCGCTTCTTGTGATCAACAACGAGAACCTTGTGGAACTCTATAAGGATCTCGATTTCTTCAACGCTTTCGCCAAGGCGGATGACACTCTGGCCAACGCGGCGCGCTCTATCTCGGAGATCATCAGNGAGAAGTGCTATATCAACGTCGATTTCCAGGATGTCAAATATGTCCTCAAGGATTCAGGAACGGCCATCATAGCCACGGCTGAGGGTGAAGGTGAGCATCGTGTCTCGGATGCGATCCACAACGCCCTCCACTCNCCTCTTCTGAAGACCCACGATATCAAGACCTCAAAGCGTCTGCTTCTTAAGTTCTCCTGCTCGCGCTCGTCGGCCAAGCCGCTTCAGGCTCAGGAGATCAANGAGATCACGGAGTTCACCTCCCAGCTCCCGCCGACGATTGACGTCAAGTGGGGTATCGCTGACAATCCGGANCTCGGNGAGAAGATCAAGATCACGGTTCTGGCTGCCGGCTTCGACGTGACGCTTGTCGACAANGAAAAGGGTGGCGACGGCGGTGTCNTGGTCTTCCGCAATGAAGANAATCCGGCCCCGAAGAGNGTGGACACGGTTCNCAAGGAACGTCAGAAGGAGNAGGATCAGATCCGTATCGCCGAGATGTACGGCCACGAGAAGATGGCGACCCAGATGAAGATCGCCAACAAGGTGAAATATGCCGTACTNCTNCCCTCTCAGTTCGACGATATGGAGGTCATCTCCATGCTTGAGCGCACTCCGGCCTATAACCGCGATCCCCGCTTCAATTCCGACCTCAAGCAGCTCGCAGAGGCGAAGGCTAATCCGGCTCCGATCGCTCCGCGTCCTGCCGGCGGAAACACAATCAGCTTCGACGACTTCGGCGAGTGACACCGCCCACGAAGATAAACANGNCGGGGAAAGGGAAACCCGGGGGGAAAGGGAAAAAAGATTATGTCAACTGATAAAACCGAAATGGAAAACATCTACCCTATGGTAGCCAAGACCTTTCAGGGTCTTGAAGATGTCCTTCGTGACGAACTGATCGAACTCGGCGCCAAGAACGTTGAGCTCGGACAGCGTATGGTCAGCTTNGAGGGAGATCTCAGAATGATGTACAAGGCCAATCTCTGCTGCCGCACNGCNCTCAGAATCCTGAAGCCTATNATCAAGTTCACAGCCGACACAACCGACGAATTGTATGACACGGTGCGCAACATCGACTGGAGCAAATATATGTCGCCCGAAACGACGTTCGCTATAGACACGACCGTCTCNGGCAACGATTTCACCCACTCGCGCTTCGTGACCTATCGCGTGAAGGACGGAATCGTGGACCATTTCAACGACACCGTCGGAAAGCGTCCNTCGATCCGTCTCTCGGGTGCCGATNTGCTCTTCAATGTCCATATTTCGGAAAACAGAGTGACGATCTCTCTCGATTCGAGCGGCGAGCCTCTCTGTCACCGCGGATATAAGGTCGACAACACCAAGGCACCGGTCAACGAGGTCCTGGCTGCGGGCATCATNATGAAGACCGGATGGCGCGGAGACTGCGATTTCGCGGATCCGATGTGCGGCTCGGGCACATTCCTNATTGAGGCGGCCCTCATAGCCGGCAATATCAACCCCGGTATCTTCCGCAAGGGNTTCGCTTTCGAGAAGTGGCCCGACTTCGACGCAGATCTCTTCGAGGAGCTCTATAACGACGACAGCGAGGAGAAGGAATTCGCCTACAAGATCTACGGTGGCGACATCGACGCAGACGCTGTGGCTATCGCCCGCAAGAATATCAANTCGGCAGGTGTCGAGGATATGATCGANCTCGAGCGCAAGTCGTTCGACGAGTGGACAGAGCCTTCGCCCGAAGGCGTCATGGTGACCAATCCCCCCTATGGCGAGCGCCTCCGTCCTGCGGATATTGACNCTCTCTATGCCTCGTTCGGCTCTACGCTCAAGAAATATTTCGCAGGCTGGCACGTCTGGGTGCTCGGCTATAAGGAGGAGCACTTCAACGGCATCGGCCTGAAGCCTTCCGTAAAGATCCCTCTCCACAACGGTTCGCTTGAGTGTTCTCTGCGTGAGTATGTCCTTTTCAACGGTTCGTATGACAGCTTCCGTGCCGAGGGTGGCAGTGTGGCCAACAAGAACCGGAATGAGGCACCNGTGCGCAAGTCCATGCGCAAGAGCGANGCCGAATGGGAAGCGGAGGCACGCCGCTTCGACGGCGGCAANGATCGTCGCGACCGCAANGGCGGACGTCCTGANGGCAAGTTCAANAAGCCNCGTCGCGACCGCAAGGACGGCGACTTCGGAGGCCGCGACTTCCGCAAGGATGATCGTCGCGACNGNTTCNGCAANGATGANNGCNNCNACGGCNTNANGACCGTCACGANGGCTTC